>NZ_JAMPLJ010000002.1:0-813400 GCF_039962505.1 Leptolyngbya sp. DQ-M1 | reverse complement strand
ATAACCGTTAACCCTGTGCTGCACCTGATTCCTAGTGCCATGTCTCTGCCCTCACGTTTGGGAATGTGACTATAACTTATAGTGACGCAAAATCAAATGATGAGTTCGGCTTGCGTGAACCTTCGCGCAAACTTTATCAGTGCTTGCAACTGTTACGGAGAGCGGGAGATCGTCTGCTAGACATTCTGGTGTGTGTGAGAACTGCAGTATAAGCATTCTAGTTAAATAAATCAGCTTCTCACACACAACAAAAACGGCGGCATCAATCTCAGCATTTACAGCTTTTATAGGTGAAATAACCATTAAAAGCTGCAAATACGGAATCAATGCTGCCGTTTTTGTTATTCAGTTTGTTCTCGTCTCGATCAGATTTGGCTCACAAGTTCAAGCCAATCGTTAGAACCAGGGCGAACGAGGGGACTCGAACCCCGAGTGGAGGAACCACAATCCAAAACGGAAAAAGCCTGTACCAAGGCGATACAGGTTAAAACCCTTATAAAATCAAGCTTTTTTAACTGAGCGAATGTACCAAACTATCGGTAAACACTCCAGACCATTGCTGTTATTTAGTCCAAATTTAGTCCGTCAAGGCGGCAAGGGTCGATCTGATCTATTTATTGCGGCATCATAAGCCCGTTGGTGTGTCTCGTCAGAAATCCAATGGTGATAAATTTCCGAGTGAACCTTTAGCGAATGTCCCATCTGAGTGGCTGCAAGTTCAATGGGCAAGAAGTCGATCGATCTTACCGCCCAAGCATGACGCAGGTTGTAAGGCTTATGGAAACCGTATCGAGCAAACGCAGTCGTCACACGGTTTCCTAATGCTGCATTGGTCTTGCCTGTTACCTGTGGCAGTAGCTTTACGTCCCACAAATGCCATTGGTCATACCATTCGGGATAGAGCGCCCAAACACGCCTACCGCCCGTCTTTCCGCCGTTTTCATCCTCCAGCAGCGTTAGCACTGGACTATCTCGCAACTTTTGTAGGTCGATATGGAATAGCTCATGATTTCGCAAACCATAGCAAGCCATCAACCCGAAAGCATATCCCCAAGACTCATTCTCCTTATTGATGCGATCGCGCCACTCTGAGATCTCTTTATCGCTTGGGAGGTCGCGTGGGTTCAATCGTTTAGCGGAATAGTCCCCCCGCAATGCGGTTGCATCCAGTTCCAACCCGGCAAGCTTGGCTAACTGTCCATAAGCCATGCACCGCCGTTGCCGATTGCGGGTGTCTGGCTCTGTTTTAAGGATGAACGATCGCAACAATTCCGCCGTTAACGGTTCATCGACTGGTAATTGTCCAAAGGGCTGTTTATAGTCAGTCTTCCACGTCGTTTCGCTTTTGGGTGTACGCTTCCTGCGTTGAAAATAATCGACTTCAAAGCGCTCTAACCAATCCTTAACCGCATCTAGTTCTGGCTTCGTGTTGTCTGTCCAGTCGTCCCAATTGAACTCTCTACAGGCTTGCGGACAGCCATTGCAATTAGCAGCGCTAGATTTTTTGTGTCTCTTGATAGTCGAGGGCGTGTCTGTTTCGCCATTGCTGCGTACCCACAAGAATCTCTCTCATTTTAGGTATGAGCAATCCTCAAGAAGTGCGATCGCGCCCTTCAATTGATCACTCCCCCAAATCACGCCGCTCCAACAGAATTCCCCAAGATACGAGCGCAAGCATCAGCAGAAGGACAAGCTAAGCCTCGATCATCATGGGAGAAATTTGCTAGCGTGTTTCAAGTGCGTCAACCCTTAAGGACGATCCCTATGGAAGACCTGAGAGGTTAGCGAGGTACTAGGGTGTACAGCCCGATTGCTTTGCAGCGTCAAACTTGATCTGGTTATACACAACGTACTGATCGAGGGTTCTTGTGTATCCATTAACGCTGTGAGCTAAAGATCCTGCTTTATTTGCGTCTCCTTGGAATTCCTGTAGCTCAGCACAAGCATTGTTAAAAGCAGCGTTAAAGGTTTCACTGTGATTCAATAACTGATTAGTCCAGGCAGAGAAAACCTCCGAAGCGTATTCTGTGCGGAGTCCTTCTGCCGACCATGCTTTAATCTGTCCTTGAAAACTGTCGGCAAAAAGCTGCCCTCGATCCACAGGTTGCGAGATCATTGTCGTGTTGTTGCTGTCGCGAGGGTCTCTTGCAATCTCTTTAAGGATCGTTACAGGAGAATAATACAGACTCAGCACTAGCCACCATCGAAACAGCTTGCCTTTACCCGTCTTGGCTCCAAGTGCCCAAATTGCGGGAAGTGCCAACACAGCCAAAACGATTTTGATCTTGCCTTTCATCAGTCTTTCTCCCGCCTTGCTTTAGAGGTTCCCCCTAGGGAACCTGAAGGATTATGCCTAAGGAATATGGAGAGTCCCGGAGATAGGGTGAGTCCTTCGCCTTCCCTTGTTCCTGCTACAGCGTCCGGACGCTAAAGCTTCACAATTAAGTCACGAACACAAAACTTTTCAGGATTGACCCTGGGAAATCCAAAAGAAAAATCCCGCCAGAGATAGCGCCAAGTAGTCCTAAGTCTGTGAATGAGGGCTAACACTTCACGGCAGCGGACGAACCACTGATGTTGAGTTCGAGGTTATCTGTGGCGGGTGGACGGGAGCGTTATGCTGCTCTGTCCTTGGTGGGACGTAGCTAATCGCACTCGGAGCCGTAGAGAATTGCTCTTGTTCCATGCGGGGAGAATCGAGCGCACCAATTCCTATCGGTTAGTAAAGGCGCGCACCGGATGATAGGAGTAGCAGATTAATCCGGTGAACACGATCGTTAAAGGAACGCCAACTGCCAACGCTGGGATCAAAACGCTTGATCTCAACCGCGACTTCTCCTATTCAGAATGTAATAGAATACAGAACACCAACAGCGATATTGGTGGAGAAGCTTCCTTTACATCTGCGAACCAGCAATCAGCATTGCTTCTGCTGCCTGGCAATTCAGGGGCTTTGCGAAGAAATAACCCTGCCCTTGTTCACAATGTAATCGGACTAGCTGAGCTAATTGGTCTGCCGTTTCAACTCCTTCTGCAATTACAGTCATTCCCAGATTGTGAGCGAGAGTGATAATAGCCTGGACAACCTCTGCATCAGCTGTTGATTCCTGCATCGCGCTAACAAAGGAGCGATCAATCTTTAACGTTTGGATCGGCAACTGGCGTAACCGGCTGAGTGAAGAATAGCCTGTACCAAAATCATCAATGCACAATTGCACCCCAAGTGCCTGAAGCTGTTGCAGAAGAGCCATAGATCCATCATTATCCATAATACCGCTCTCAGTAATCTCCAACTTCAAATTGCCTGGATCTAGCCCAGTCTCTTGCAAAACTTGGTTAATTTGTTCCACTAAGTTGGGCTGAGCGAATTGCTTACTTGAAAGGTTAACGCTCATGGTCAATCCAGCAGTTGTGAGTAATTGGGTTTGCCATCGTTGAAGCTGGCGGCAAGACTCATACAATACCCATTGCCCAATCGGCACAATCAGTCCGGTTTCTTCTGCGACTGGGATAAATTGAGCCGGAGAAATTAATCCTTGCTCCGGGTGCAGCCAGCGCACGAGAGCTTCAAATCCAGTAATCCGACCAGTAGTGAGTGAGACAAGGGGTTGATAGTAGACCTGAAGTTCCTGTCGTTCAATTGCCCGACGCAAGGGCATCTCTAGCTGCAACAGCGACATCGCCTGACTGTGCATCGCTGCATTAAATACTGCCCAACAAGCTTTGCCTTTTCCTTTCGCGTGATAAAGGGCAGTATCCGCATCACGCAACATGTTCTCAGGCTGAGTATAGCCTATCCCACTCAATGCAATCCCAATACTTGCCGTGGTAAGGACCTCATACCCATTCAAGTTGAACGGTAATTTTAATGCCTGATGCAGATGTTCAGCGACCAGAGTGGCATCTTTCTCGTCCTTGATCTCCTCCAGTAGAATCGTAAACTCATCTCCCCCTAAACGAGCGATCGTCTGCTCGGAACCCAGACAGCTTGCAAGGCGTTTGGCAATCTCTATCAATAATTGATCGCCCACTAAATGCCCCAGACTGTCATTGATCACCTTAAAGCGATCGAGATCGACAAAGAGCACCGCAAATCGATGGTTGGAGCGACGTTTCGTGCGGGCGATCGCCTGCTTCAGCCGATCCATAAACAGCACCCGATTAGGCAGACCAGTCAGAGCATCGTGGTAAGCCTCATGCACTAATTGGGCTTCCAGCTGCTTACGCTCTGTAATATCAGTGGAAATGCCATCAATCCGGATGGGTTTACGAGCTCCATCATAAACGACGTGGCACCGCTCATGCAGCCAACGCACATTACCATCAGGTCGAAGAATTCGATACTCCAATTCATACCCTTTCTGCTTCAGCAAAGCTTTATCAGTAATCCGAACCCGCTTTTGATCCTCTGGGTGAACTACCTCCAGCCATAGTTTCGAGTTGTCAAAAAATTCTGCGATTGACCGACCGTAAATCCTCTCCGCCGCAGGATTGAGATAAAGCGTTTCCCTGGTTGCGGCTGAAACGGACCAGACCACATCTTCGAGTGAGCCAAGAATGTTATTCAGTCGTTGCTCACTTTCCCGCAGAGCCATCTCGGCTCGTCTTCGATCGGTTACATCGGTAAGCATCCCTAAGGCACCAATGTAGTTCCCTTGCTCATTAAATAAGGGAGCCGTGGAAAGGATGGCCCACAAGTCTGCTCCATCTTTGCGGCGGAACTTGAAATCGTGCATTTCACAAACACCCTGACGGCGACGTTCTAAGTAAAGATTGGCAAGCGTCTTGCCCTCCTCATCCATAAAGGCAAACAAAGGCTTCCCTTGCATCTCATCGGGGCTGTAGCCTAGCATGGTCGCGGTCTGTTGATTCACAAAACTGGTATTGCTGTCTGCATCCAGCATCCAAATTCCCTCGGTTGCCGTCTCTACGATGCGGCGATACTGTTCCTCCTGTTGCCGCAGCAATTCTTCTGCTGCTTTGCGCTCAGTGATATCAGTTTGTACTCCCACAAAGTGAGTCAGGCATCCCGCAGCATCAAACACTGGTGCAACATACAGTTCATTCCAGAAGAGCGTGCCATCTTTGTGGTGATTTCGCAAAGTCACGTGGCATTCTTCCTGTGCCTTGATAGCAGAGCGTAATACGGCTAGTGCAGGTTGGTCAAAATTGCCCCTTTGAAGAAAGCGACAATTTTGACCGATTACTTCAGCTGCCTTGTATCCAGTAATTGCTTCAAAGGCTGGATTGACATAAATGATTGGATTATTGGGTTGATTGGCATCAGTGATCACAATTCCGTTACTGCTAGCGTTAATCGCCCGCTCCATCAAATGCAATCGTTCTTCTGACTGCTGGCGCGAAATGAAATTAGACAGGATGTTGGTGATCGCCTGTAAAAAGTGAAGATCGTCTGGTGTGAAGGTGCGAAGCTTATCTGTAAAGCAACCTAAAACACCGAATGGCTGGGACTGACCAGAAATGGAAAGGCTTACACCGCTCACAACTGGGTGATTATGTAATAGGGGCGAACCACTAAATCGGGTGTCAGTCCGAAAGTCCTTGATTAGCACAGGCTGCTGTGTAAGAAGTGCATACCCCAAGTGGGAATTGGACTGGGTGCCAACGAGGGTAGACCCAATGAGTCCCTCTTGCCAGCCAACGCCAGCTTGCAGCAACAATGTACTGTTATTGGAAAGCTGTTGCCAAATTCCACACAGCGTGACTCCAAGAACTTGAGCAATCAAAGTGACCGCTTCGTCCAGTAGCTGAGCGAGATTGCTCGATTCAAGTGCTAGTTGCCCCAATTGAGCCACTGTAGCCTGCTGGTGCGCCTGTGCCTGGAGAGCAATTTCGGCTTGTTTACGTTCTGTAATGTCATAAAAAGCACTGAAAATCGCAGGTTCATCATTCCAGGTCAGGAGTCGAAGAGAACCAGCAGCCCAAAAGGGGGTATTGTCCGCTTTTCTAGCTTGCACTTCATAGTAAGAAATATATTCCTCTTGCAGAAGTCGCTGAACTATTGCTTGATGGTCAAGGGCATTGTTGTAAAAACCGAGGACTGTACGTCCGACAAACTGGTTGCAAGGAAGTCCAAAGGTTTGCCCAGCCTGTTGATTTGCATACAGGAGCTGTCCATCCGTCACACGGCTAACAGTGAGGGAAATGGGAGCGGCCTCCGCAATTACTCGGAACTGAGTTTCGCTCTGTTGCAGCCCCGTTTCTGGCTTTTTCTGTGCTAGGGGTGCCTCACTGGGCTGTCTCTGCTCCGTTAGGTCCGTCCAGATCCAGAGGATTGCCGGTTGCTCCTCATACTCAACGGTCTGAGCGGAGACTAACGTATCTCGAAGCTCCCCCTGTGCTGTTTTTAGCTGAAGCTCATAGCGAATCAACCGTTCCTTGTCTTGCAGTTTGTTCAGGATTTGAGCATGGTTAGCAGGATTGGCGTAATACTCAGGTTCGATCCTGTCAAAAATCTCGCTATCTGGAATGCCGAATAAAGGCTGCACGAGTTCATTTTTCAGCAGAATTTGATGATTCTCTGTACAGGCCAGAGCAATTGGTAAGGGGGTTAGCTCAACGATTGCCTGAAGTAACTGCTCTAATGCTGTCTTCGATCGCTCACAAGCGCTTAATTCCTGCTGTAGGGCTTGATTAATTTTCTGGCACTCAGCAAGACACCGCTGGGATATTGCTGCTAGCTTCGAGCAAGATTGGCTTGAATCTTGCTCACTGTTTTGAAAGTGAGAACTAACCGAAGTCATTCTAACCTCCTAAGAGTTTTAGGGGGAACACAACTAGCCGTCCTGGCTTTATTCGACGAGCTATTCCTGAGTGGAGGTAGATCATGAGGGTTAGTCAAGCAAAGTTGTCAAAGCCAACAGAGTAGGGGGACTAATCTGCTGATGAGTTAGATCAATCAAGGCCGGAATTACCAAGGATTGAACCAAGATTCGACCAGCAAGAGCCTTTAGCACCGTGACAGCGTGCTGTCAACGTTCCCAAGGAGGAACTAGGAATCTTAAGATCTGTTTAAATTTATACTAAATTCAAATAAAATGTTCTTTTTGATACGAAGTGTAAGGTTTGCTTCATGAGAAAAAGAGGGCAGCGTAGAGTCCAAGGTGATTCGTAATTGTTTTAGCTTCCCAGCATTTAACACAAACACCCTTAGCAAACCGAAGCCTGCAATGTTCTAGTCCTACAGAATTGTTCCAGCAAAGGTTGTGAAGAATTGAACTTGCGATCGCGCCTTCAATTGATCACTTCCCCAAATCCCGCCGCTCCGAGAGAATCCCCCAAGCCACTAACCCAAGCATCAGCAGAAGAATAAGCCAAGCGTCGATCGTCATTGGAGAGATTGAATAGCTGTGACAAATTTTTGTCACAGCTACAACTCTTGCGCCGTGGGCATTTTAGGAGCTGTGACAAAAATACTGTCTCGTTTTATCACACTTTTGTCATACCCCAAACTCTTACCCTACAAAGGTTTGGGCTTACCTGTGACAAAAAAGACAACATTTTCTATAAAAGATTAGTTTTTTATTAGGGATACAGCCTGTACCAACTCCAGATAAAAAACTCGGAAATTTTGAGCAAAAAAATCGCAATTTTTGTCACAAAGTAGCTGAAACCTGTGTGCAGCAATGCTTCTAGCTTTGACAGAATGAAAATGGACTTTGTCACGGCTTTCTGAAACCCTTATCCAGCAAGCCCTCTAGCCGTGACAATTGTGACAAAATTTCTGTCACAGATATTCTGATTTTTGTCACAACCCAATAAGGATGATGATTAACCCGATTCCAAGATATTCTTTTTTGGTCTTAGTTCTAGTCCCGATTTAGTCCATCGCTAAACCGGGAATCTCTAGAACTAGGGCGAACGAGGGGACTCGAACCCCCGAGTGGAGGAACCACAATCCTCTGCCTTAACCACTTGGCTACGCTCGCCATTGCGATACTTAGTATAGCACAAGAAACGAAGATTGATGAAAAATTCAGAGAACTTGTAAACGTGATACAACGTCGAAAGAACTTGGATCGACAGTCGAAGTGGTGTGTGATGAAAACTTCTCAAATTGTCCTAGGTGTGTTGGGGTTAGGTGTGGTTGGATTTGCAGGACTCATGGTTCTGACCAATCCTGATGAAGCAGCTTTCGGCGAATTTGCGCTAGAGCAGGTTAAAACTCAAGGATGTAAAGAAGCACCGCAATTTATTCGTAGTCAGTGTCCTCGATTTGTGCAAGAGAATCAGGCACAGGTGAAACGACTGATTCTGCAAAGCACTGCTCGCCAGAATTACGGATTGTTTAGTCTCTACAGCACAACACTATCAACGCGATCAATCATTCCAGATTTGCCGATTTTTCTGGATTTACCTGCTTTTCAGTTAGAAACGGTTGGCTTGATGGGCAAGTTTTATATCTATCAAGCCGAGAAACAGCCACGTTAGGCTTGA
This sequence comes from Leptolyngbya sp. DQ-M1, assembly GCF_039962505.1. NCBI lineage: Bacteria > Bacillati > Cyanobacteriota > Cyanophyceae > Leptolyngbyales > Leptolyngbyaceae > Leptolyngbya > Leptolyngbya sp. DQ-M1. The sequence goes on along the minus strand of NZ_JAMPLJ010000002.1, from coordinate 804,943 downwards.
TTCAACTGATAATAGTCATCTTTTGCAAGGAGTTTTTCTCGCATTTGCGGAATTGCAAAGAGTAGCGTGACGGCGTATGCTAGCATTCCGCTGCTGTTTAGAAATGGAGGCATAAACAGCGGCAGAATTAAAACAAACTTTCCTAAATGATTCGCTTTTCCAAATAAGTGGACAAACAGCGGAATAAACCAAACAATTCCCATAATCCAGGTTTGCGGATTGAACAGATGAATACAATTAACGATCGAAAAGAACTGATGTTCAGCCGATTCGCGTCTTAGGTAATACATCAAAATTAAAAAGGCAATGAATCCAACGGTTAAAGATGCGATCGGCTTTCCTCGCAAAAATGGATTCATAAATCCATGCACAAAATCATGCGTAACTCGTAATCCAGTGCTATCGACTGACATCACAACACGATTAATCACCGCTTGTCCATGTACTGTGATCGGTACTTCGCTTGTAATTCCTCCAAATACTCCGGGCAACATCCGTTTGAGATAGCTTGTATAGATAGAGTTTCCCAGGATAGGTAGGGGTGCAAGCAGTAGAACTACGATCGAAGCAAATGAGTAGAGAACGAGTCTAACCTGGCGTTTTGCAATGAAGTAGAGAATGGCGATCGCAGGAAATAGCTTAATACAAAAAGCTAATCCAAATAGTGCCCCCGCTAGAAATCTCTGGCGATGTTGCTGATGTAAAAAGAAACCTAAAATTGTGAGATAGCAAACAAGAATATCAATTTGTCCTCGCTCAAATGCAGCAAGAACAGGAAAAGAAGTCATCGCAAATAGTAGTGCTTCTCCTTTAATTTTGAAATTGCTTCGACGAACTAACTCAAATAAAAGAAGCCACAATAGAATTAAGATAAACGAACTGTAGATGATCTTTGCCGTTGAATAAGAAAATAGGGCAAGCGGTGTGAAAAATAAAGCGGCGATCGGTAAGTAAATAAATCCCGACATAGGTGCTTCTCCTGCATTCACAGGAACGAAGAACTCAGGATGTTTTGTCACATGATTGATATATGGATCTAAACCGTAGAGAACCGATTTTCCTGCAATGTAATAAGGACGAAAATCGATTTGATAGGACTCCAAAACTAGATAAATAATGAATACAGACGGCAATAAATAGATAAAATAGGCCCGCATAAATCGGAAAAGATCTTTTAGGAAAATTGAGATTTGAGACATGACATTCGCGCTCCTTTACCGTTGAGAGCGTAGCATTTTCTTTTGATGCGATCGCACCTTTCGCATAGAGCGCTGCTTCGTTTTCTATCCTTCGCGAAATCAGCATCAATAAAAATCTATGGTATACCGACGACTGCACTTTATTCTCAAGCGTCCATTGCCTGTGTACCATAGAGTGTCTAGACCCTATTTACAGATGTAGCAGGTGAAGCATGACCGCAGTGACTCCCAATCCAACGTCTACCAAACCCGCCTTTACCGAAGGCATTCAATACTTTAGCGATACAGTGCCAGGGTTTGAGACGTATGGCAAAACGTCTGCGATCGCAATCGGACAAACCGCTATTTCTGATCCAACCGATCCGACCGCAGGCTATCAAACGCTTCTGGCTGCGGACGCGCTGCGCTACTTGATTCTGCAAATGACTGCAAGTAAAGCGTCGGGTCATCCGGGCGGGTTTGCAAGCCAAGCCGAAGCCTATGCTGCATTCGTGATGCTCGGTCACAAAAATATCATTACCGAAGTCGGACACCACGCACCGGGCTTTTATAGCGCTATGTTCCTCGATCGCTCCCTCGAAGATATGGGCATCGAAACCGTTCAGCAACTGCGCGATCGCTTCCGCGAAAAACATGGTTTGCTCGGTCACTTGTCCGGTTTTATTCCAGGCATTCTTGCGCCCGCAGGGCCGCTCGGTCAGGGACAACACTTCGCAATGTCAGCCGCGCTGTTACACCGCGATAAACTTTTCCCGTTCACGGTGGGCGACGGAGGCTTGGGTGAGCCGTACATCATGAGTTCGATGGCGCACTTCAATACGGCATTTCCAGGCGTGACGAATTTCCTTCCGGTGCTGGTGTGGAACGGCTATTCGCAAGAGCATCACAGCATGGTCTCGCTCAAAACCAACGAGCAAATGATCGAATACTGGAAGGGCAACGGATTTGAGAATGTGATCTTGGTGGATGCGAAGGATTTTGACGATCGCAATCAACCCAGCGATTACGTTGATAGCACCGTTTTCTCGCTGGAACAGCGCATCAAGTTCGCGAACGCCGTTCTGACTGCTGCCGACAAAGCCGCAACACTAGCGCTCGGCGGTCAGTTAACGGTGTTCATCATCAAGCAGCTTAAAGGCGCAGGGGTTCACGCTAAAGGGTCGAAGTCTCACAACCTTTACGCACAGCATACTTTGGAGAACGAAGACATTATCGCTGCACTGAAAGCCCGTGCTCTAACTCCAGAAGCTTGGGAACTGGTGCGATCGAACTGTGAACGAGCCGGCGGCGGATCGGCAAGTAAAACGGTCGTGACTGAATTTGAGCGCACTCTACCAGACTTAGGACAGTTGCCGCTTGAAGAATATGCGGTTGGGGGTGATGCTAAGGTTTCAACCACGGCAATGGGTCGATTGGTGGGGCATGTGGGCCAGGTCGATCGTGCTTTTCTCGTCACCAATGCAGACGGAAACGAAGCTTCGGGAATCGCCAATATTAACCAAGCGCTGAAGATTATTCACCCGACTGAAGATTCGCTCTACCATCAAGCGCCGAATGGTCAAGTGTATGAGCCGCTGAGTGAAGATGCTTGTGCGGGACTGGCAGCAGGATTGGCACTCATGGGAAGTCGATCGCTGTGGTGTTCTTATGAATCGTTTGCGATCAATGGTTTACCGATTTGGCAAACGGTGACGCAAGCGATGGCAGAATTACGCCGTTCTACACCTTCGACCATTACCTTATTTACGGCTGGCGCATTAGAGCAAGGTCGCAATGGCTGGACACACCAACGCCCCGAAATCGAAGCGTATTTTGCTGCAATGATGCGAAACGGCAACGTATTTCCGTTGTTCCCACCCGATGCGAACAGCATTCAAGCCTGTTACGAATGGGCGCTGACGACGAAAAATAAAGGAATTGTGATTACCGCAAGTAAGTCACCGTTACCGATTCGGACAACGTTTGAGCAGACTCGACAAGCGATCGAGCAGGGTGCGATCGTGCTGCATGAATCTACGGGATCGAAAACGATCGTGTTTGCGGTGATCGGGGATATGACGCTTAACCCTGTGTTTGCTGCCGCTTCGACTTTGGAATCGCAAGGGTTTGGAGTGCGAATTGTGTCAGTGGTGAATCCGCGACGGCTGTATCGTGCCAGTGATGTCGCTTGGGAGATTTGCTCAGATCCAGATGGCGGATTTATCGACGATGCAACGTTTGAAACCTTGTTCGGTGGCGACGCACTGATCGGGGTGACAGGAGGTGCAAGCGGAATGCTAGAGCCGATTATGCTCCGGAGTACCGCGAAGCGCGATACGTTTGCCTGGAAGCGGGGTGAAACGACTGCAACGGCTGGGGAACTGATGGCAGTTAACGGCATCACGGCAGAAGGATTGGTTAAACGATCGATCGAACTGTCGAAATAGCTGAACGAAATAGTTGAATTTTGAGCAAGACGAATCGACTTTGATTCGTCTTGCCGAAGTGCTTTCAATCAACGATTGAGCGTGCTCTCAAAGGCTTTACGGCATCTCTGTCAGAGAGCGATTCCATTAAACCCACAATATCAAAACCCTGAATAATTGCGGCAGAATGAAGATCGTTCGCAATCTTTGAGTAACAACATGGCACAGATGGACGATCGCAAAAAGCGCATCATGGAACACCTATCCCGCAGTACCAACGACTTTAGCAAACCTTTGCCTGCAAGCTCTCTAGAGCGTAAACAGCGAATTTTGGATCACGTTCGTCGGACAACGGGCTAGTGCAAATTCAAGAGCGATCGTAAACTCGATCGCTCTTGCTTATTTCTGGCAAATCGGAATCTCAATGCAAAACTCGGTACCTTGATTCAATTGAGAGCGGCACTCTAGCAAACCTCTGTGTTTTTGCACCACAATCTCATAGCTGATTGCCAACCCCATCCCCGTTCCTCTCCCGATCGGTTTTGTTGTAAAGAAGGGATCAAAGATTTGAGCTTGGGTCTCCGCTCCCATCCCCTTGCCGCTATCCCGAACAGAAATCAAAGCGCGATCGCCCTCAACTCGCTTTGTCGTAATCCAAAGTGTTGGCACTTCTTGATCCGATTCTTCGAGCGCATCGATCGCATTACTCAGAATATTCATAAATACCTGATTGAGTTGTCCGGCATAGCATTCAATTAAAGGCAAAGCTTCATAGTTTTTGATCACCTTAATCCCGCGAGAGGCGCTGTCTGATTTGAGCCGATGCTGCAAGATCATTAGCGTATTATCAATTCCCTCATGAATATCCACTGCCTTCATTTCCGCTTCATCAAGCCGAGAGAAGTTCCGCAGCGATAGGACAATCTGGCGAATTCGCTCAGTTCCAACTTGCATTGAAGCAATGATCTTAGGTAAGTCTTCGCGCAAAAACTCCAAATCAATCTCGCTGGCTTGGTCTAAAAGCTCCGCTCCAGGATTAGGATAGTATGCCTGATACGCATCAATCATACTCAGGAGGTTGTTCGTATAGATGCTGAGATGGCTGAGATTCCCGTGAATAAAGTTAACCGGATTGTTAATTTCATGAGCAACACCCGCCACCAATTGACCTAAACTGGACATTTTCTCAGTCTGAATTAATTGGCTCTGAGTTTGTTTCAAAGTAGAAAGCGCGTCCTTTAGTTGCTTTGCCTGCTGGCGCGTTTGAATCAACAACTCCGCTTGTTCAATCCCAATGCTTAATTGCACTGCAACCTGACTCACAAACCGAATCTCGGCAGCTGTCCACTGACGCGGAAAATCGCATTGATGCACGCAAAGTAAGCCCCACAGCAAATTGCCTCGTAAAAGCGGTGCAACAATGTTGGCTTTGATCTCAAATTGATCGAGTAAGGCCCGATAACAAGGCTGAAATTCAACCTGATTCACATCGGAAATCGAGCTAACGCGCCCCTGTCGATTGCGCGGATACATCTCGTCGAAGCAACGGTCTTCCACATCCAAACCTAGAATCGCTGGAAACTCTGTCCCGACATCCTCGGCAATGACTTTTCCCCAGTTGTACTCGCTGCTGCAGTCGAACTGATAGATGCAAACTCGATCGACGCTGAGCGATCCTCGCAGTTCTTGAGTGACGGTTGCAAAAATCGTCTCAACCTGGAGCGACTTCCGCATATTCGTGACGACATTAAATAAAATGCGCTGCTGCTCGGTTGCTTGCTCCAGCCGGGCAGTCCGTTCTTGCACCTGTAGTTCCAAGCTGGCATTGAGCGCCTGCAATTTTTGATGCGTCTCGTATTGTTGAATCGCGGTTGCAAATTGCTGCGCGATCGCACCCGCAAATTCTAAATCCGTCGCCGTCCAAGGCTCAATTTTTCCTCGATAAGATTCGCGCCAGACCTCAAACGACTGACGCGGGTAGAGTTGTCGATGATCGGGATCGACTCTTCCTGCCCAGAGAATTTCCGTTTCGATCTCGTCGCGAAATATAGTGAGATATCCTAACAATTGCCGTCGATACCAGAGCGGAATGACCAATAAGCCGCGAATATTGGTGAATCGGAATGCAGGCTGGAGGTTCCGTAAACTTGATTCTTTATAGAGGTCTACGATCTCCCAAATGGGCGCTTGCTCATGCTGAAATCGATCTTTCCAGGCACTATATTCTTCAAGCAGTGCAAAGGGCGCATTTTCAGGCATTGTTGGCTGGCTCCCTGCCTGAAATAGCCGGACACAATTACTCGGAAGCTGCGGATTGCGAGGCGGAATCGCTGCCAAAGATTCGGCGTAGACCCACAACCGCCCCCCGGAACCATTAAACGCAGCAACCGTACTCTCTAATGCAGCTTGGAGTTCGATCGTAGATAGCGAGTGCAGTAATCCACTAATTTGATTCAGCATTGCCTCACGGGCTGCCTTAGCGCGGGCTTTCTCGGTCAGCGTCGATTGCGCGATCGCAACAGTGAGCAAATCGACCACCAGTTGTAGCGCTTCAATTTGCTCTTCGGCGATCGTCTGCGGCTCGACGTGATGGATGACTAGCAATCCCCACAGCACTGTCTCCTGCAAGATCGGAATCACTAGAGACGATTGAACGCCCATTGCCGTGAGATATTCCGCGTGGCAAGGATCAAGCGGACGATAGCGAATTTCCTCTGGTGCTGCCGGATCGATTCCACTCTGTCCGATCTGGCGCTCGGCTAAATTCACCATTGATCGCGCTCGCGCTTTGACAAATAGTTCCCTAGCGTGGGGTGGAACATCATCTGCGGGAAAGGTTAATCCGAGCAGTGACGGTAAGCGCTGCTCTCGAATCCACTCCGCAACGACCCGCCCGGTTTCATCGGCTTGAAACTGGTAAATCTTGACGCGATCGCAATTGAGAAACTGACCAATTTCAGTTACGGTTGCTTCAAGAATTCCAGACAAGTGTTGCGATCGCCGCACCCAAGACGTGACTCGACTGAACAGTTCTGCGTCCGGGCTTGGAGCAACCGTCTGAAAACCCATACTAACCACCTTATTTATATTGTTCCATGAGAGCAATAAGACTTCATCTTTGCTTCAAGGATCAGTATGGGCAAAGTCTTCTAAATTTTGACAATGAACAGAGAAGTTTTAGCGATGATAGGGCTGGGCTGGCTTAGAATGGCGCGATCGAAAATCTAAACAATCCTTTGCCGCAGGGGTCATCGCGCTATGCGGATTAACTGCACATTTCATGTAGGGATTGTTATTAAAGAATTGGCACTTCTTACACGGATACTGGGCAAGCTGGCGATTGGTTTTGACTTCTTTGCGGCTGAGTTTCCAGGTGTCGGCAATAATACACACAACGCCTGCCCAAATCGCAACGAAACAAATCGGTACGAGCAGGAGCGAGGCATCCTGCACAATTTGTGAGTCTGCGGTTGCACGATCCGCAGGAGGTTGAACGATTTCGGTACGGAGGAGAGGCTTTTCTGAGGGCGACATGGTGACAGGAGTGAGGCGCACGGTTGGGGTTAATCCTTCTATTATTTGTATCGATCGCGCCCAAATACTATCTCTACCGGGGGAATTGAGTTCTTCTCTACTGCGGTATGTCCATAGAAAGAGGTTCACTTGAAAGGCGAATAGCCCGCGAATGCTCAGCAGAAACGCCAACGTTGCAATGGTGATGACGTAAGAATCACGTCTGTATTACAGAGGAATTCTCTTAAACTGTGTACTGTGTAACCTTGAGTGAGCGCTAGAATGACCTAAGCTAAATCTTGCTCGATAGAGACCCATGAGGAGGATTTGAGTTAAACTAGCTCGAATACCAAGCGCCTGATGAGGTTAATGGCACTGCTTGTCCGCTTTTCCACCTTGCTATTTTTCATAAAGTCTGAGTAAGCACTTTTGCTTATCGTACAAAACATCACGAAAGCATAAGATATCTTAAGATTTTCTTTATTTCCCGCTCAGAATTAAGTATCTATAGTAGGGATACGCGGTAAGACCCCATGAATGATTTACTTTCTAGCCCGCCACTTCGCGCTCTGATTGTTGACGATGACTTGGACTCTGTAATTCTGTTAACCACACTGCTTGAAATGCACGGGGTTGATGTGACTTCCGCTTTCTGTGCAGATCAAGCCATGCAGAAACTACGATCGCAGCCTGACATCTTGATTGCAGATTTGGCAATGCCTCATATCGATGGCTACGAGCTAATTCGCCAGATCCGCACCCTACCTCCAGAGCAAGGCGGTCAGATTCCTGCGATCGCGGTTTCGGCTTGGGTTGCGATTGAGGCGCAAAATAAGGCGGTCAGTGCGGGCTTTCACACCTTTATTACCAAACCTTACCAACTGACAGAACTGCTTGAAACGGTCTCACAATTAACAGACTGGAGACCGCTCGAATCTGGGGTTACAGCCTAATAATCTTTGTCGCTGTTTTTGAACGTCCGCCGCATCACCCACTGTAAGAGGTCTGGAAACAGTCGATTTGAGAACACTGAGGCTCCCGCAGACCCAACAATCACTTCAGTCTTTTTATGTTTTACAGCGTCTAGAATTGCTTTCGCTACATCGTCTGGTTTCTCGACGACTGGGACGCTGAGAACTTGCTCTAGTTGCTTGCGACGAGCGATCACGTCTTCTTCATCCTTGCCGCGAAAAATTGCCCGCTCCATGAAGTCGCTCTTGATCAAATTCGGATAGATGCCACAGACGGTAATCCCTTTGGGGGAAAGTTCAGATTGTAAGCTTTGAGTGAGTCCGGTTACAGCAAACTTAGAGGCCGAGTAAGGCACAAGGTAAGGGATAGGAACTTTACCCCCTGAAGATGAAACGTTGACGATCGTGCCGCTTCCTTTTGAGAGGAAATGCGGTAACAAGGCGTGAATGGTGTGAATGTATCCCCACAGATTTGTATCGATTGCCGTATGCCAATCTTCGAGCGTAAAACTATCGGCAGGCCCTGAGATATAAACGCCTGCATTATTCACTAACACATCGATCGATCCGTATTCAGAGATAGCTCGATCGATCAGTGTTTTTACTTGGTCTGCATCGCGGGTATCGGTTGGAATTGCCGTAACCCTGGGCGCGATTAATTTTAATTCTTGAGCAGCGGCGTTGAGGCGATCGACGTTACGGGATGCTAATACAAGGTTGTAGCCACCTTGAGCGAAGCGGAGGGCAGTGGCTTTCCCAATTCCTTGAGATGCGCCTGTGATAATTACTGTAGAAGCCATAACAATCATTGAGATAAAGCGTACTTTTAGTGTGGTTTGAATCCTATCAAATTCGTCTAACCTGCGTTAGATTTTGATAGTTAATCGGCGAAATAAGCAGATTTAGTTAATATTTAGAGATACGCGAAAAGGCTTAAGTTTCAAGGCAGAGTAGAGATTCGCCCCTCAGAGAGATAGCATTGTGTCGTTAAGTTTCTAAGCTGTCATGTAATGCAATTTCATTGCTGTTTCTGCATGGTAAAACAAAAACTTATTTAGAAAGTTTCTTGTTAAAAGCTCGGTCTTTGTCTGATCAAGTTCTACAACACCGCCTAGGAATGTTAATATTTGCAAAGCGTTTGTGTTGAAGCAGCACCTGTGGAAATTTGCCGCTCATTCTGAATGTTTGTGGAGTTATCCCGTGGTTTCTTTTCGTTCCGCCCCGATTCGGTCTACACATGATTCTGGAATCGACATCGATCGTGGTGTCTTCGTTGCGCTCTCGGTTATTGGTGTGTGGGCTGCGAGCCTGACAATTTTGCTCACTACCGATGTCAACTCGATGCCGCTGTTTGTAAAGATTGCAGCGATCGCGCTACAGACATTTTTGTATACCGGATTATTCATTACGGCTCACGATGCGATGCACGGCGCTGTTTCTCCTAGCGATCGTAAACTGAATGACTTTATTGGCTCAGTTGCACTCCGCGTTTATGCGTTGTTTTCATTGAAAGAAATGATTCGGACGCATTGGCAACACCATGCCCATCCTGCTTCTGAGTCTGATCCTGATTTCCATGACGGTCAACACAAAAATTTCTTTGCCTGGTATTCCTATTTCATGGTGCGGTACTGGAGCTGGACGCGCATCTTTGGACTGGTTGCAATTTTCCACATTGCACATCGCTTATTTCACATTCCTGAAGCAAATCTAACTCTGTTTTGGGCGATTCCATCAATTTTGAGTTCGGTTCAACTGTTCTTTTTTGGAACCTTCTTGCCGCATCGTGAGCCGGTAGGCGGATATCAGAATGAAAGCCGTTCACAGAGTACGAGCTGGTCGCCGCTCTGGTCGTTTCTTAGCTGCTACCATTTTGGCTATCACTTAGAGCATCATGAGCGCCCGGATTTGGCTTGGTGGCAGCTTCCCGAACTGCATCAGCGCCGACTCGAAGAGGAGCATTCTGCTTAAATATCATGTCAAACTGGGTAGAAGTTCTCAACGAGTATTCGACGAAAGATCTGGAGCAGCGGAAGGTTTGGTATTCTCCGGTTGTGGAAGCCTACGATCGAGCACGACCCCGCTATCCAGAAGCGTTGATTCAACGAGTGGTTGAGGTTGCTCAGTTGTCGCCTGAATCGAGAATTCTGGAAGTCGGTTGCGGATCGGGCGTGGCGACAGTAGATTTTGCTCGGTTGGGATATGCGATCGATGCGGTGGAGCCGAATTTGGAGTTCTGCCGATTAGCTCAGCAGAACTGTGCCGCTTATCCGCAGGTGAACATTATTCCTCAGACCTTTGAAGAGTGGCAGGTTGAGTCTGGAAAGTATCAGATTGTACTCGCGGCAAATGCTTGGCACTGGATTGCATCTGATATCAAATATGTGAAAGCCTCTGAAGCATTACAAAACAATGGTGCTTTAGTGTTGCTATGGAATATGTCACTTGAGCCGAGCCGTGAAGTGCATCAGGTACTGGATGAGGTTTATCAGCAGATCGCACCGTCGATCGCTCCCCAGTATGAGGGCAAGGACACTCAAGAGGAGATTTTGCAAGGGCTTGGAAAGCTAATCGGTGATTCAGGACTATTTGAGGCTCCAGTAACGGAAACGATCACCTGTGATCGGGTTTATGAGGTCGATCGTTATTTGGAGCTTCTAAGCAGCTATTCGCCGTACATCGCTTTGGATGCACCGACGCGAGAAGCATTGTTTTCGGGGTTGCGGAGTGCGATCGACCAGCAATTCGAGGGCAAGATTCAGCTTTTCAACCTTTCTGCCTATCAGATTGCAAGGAAGCGGTAAATGCTGACTATCGAAACTGAGTAATCAGAAACAGATAGCAACCAAAGTTAATCAATGCAACCATCACTAGCAACATCAGCTAAAAGAGTCCTCTTTGCTGCCACCAAAGATCAATGTGCTGCAACATCACCAGCACTTTTGCACCAATTAGCGCCCCGACCACGCCAGCAACCACGATCGAGCTTCTTTGCGTCGGCTTAATCGTATCTCGGCGGAAATTTTGCAGCGACAACCGCAGCGCAACGGTATAAGCGATCGCCTCAAAGAAAATGTGAGGATGGTGGCTTGATCGCTGATGTAATCGATCCCTAAAAAGATGGTGATCACACCCTGTAACAATTGGAACACTCAATGCTAAATTGTTCGCTGATTATCTAGGTGCGATCGCACATTTATCAGGCGTATGACTCGATCATTTGCAGCATTAGTCAGTTTAGTGTGTCTATTTCTAGGTTCCTGTGGATTTCTGATTACAACCTCAGACTGTTATGGCTCAATTCGGGCAGGTGTGATTAGCATCTTTATGTCTGCACTAGCTTGGGGCTATTTGAAACTTGTCAATGAAAAGCCGATCGGCTTCTGGCTGACGCTCTATCGCAGTGGAGTGGCAATTGCAGGCACGATCGTTGTGTTTGCAGTCTGGCGAATCTTAGGTGCAGTACAAACTACAGGGTGTCAATTAGGCTGATTTAGCGCCGCTCTTAGATTTCCTTGATGCTCAGCCAATAAGCGATCGCACTCTGCTTTTGAAAGTCCTGTCCAGTGCATCATCAAAGCAGTCTTCACAGAGCGATCGCTCTTTTCGAGTAATGCTGCGGCTTGTTCTCGATCTAAATCGGCGAGGTCACAGAGAATTCGTAAGGCGCGATCGTGCAGTTTAGTATTCGTCACCGCCACATCAATCATGCGATTGCCGTAAACCTTACCCAATCGCACCATTGTTCCAGTTGAAAGAATATTTAATGCGAGTTTGGTCACGGTTCCCGCTTTTAGCCGCGTAGAACCTGCTAACACTTCTGCCCCGACTAACAAGCGAATATCAACATCCACCTCAATCTGAACTTGTTCTTGAGGCACACAAGCCATAAAAATTGTGGTTGCTCCGCGTTTTCTTGCTTCTGCTAAAGCTCCATGAACATAAGGAGTCGTCCCACCTGCGGCAATACCCACCACAACATCGATCGTACTCACCTGCCGCTCCACGATCGCCGCCGCTCCTTGATCCGCCAAGTCTTCTAGCCCTTCTGAACTTCTCACCAAAGCATCCGCGCCACCCGCAATAATTCCTTGCACCATTTCCGGAGATGTACAAAAAGTAGGCGGACACTCTGCCGCATCCAACACGCCTAAACGACCGCTTGTTCCTGCACCGACATAAAACAACCGTCCGCCTTGACGTAACTTTTCTGCAGTTAAATCAATCGCTTTCGCTAAAGGTTCTCGTGCCTGTGCGATCGCGCTAATCGTTTTCGCATCTTCCTGGTTAAACACATCAACCAGCTCGATCGACGAAAGCTGGTCGAGATTTGCACTCGCTGGATTAACTTGCTCGGTGAGTAAATGTCCGCGCTGTTGAAGTTGCATAACCATTCGGAGAAAAACGCAACCTGTATTCTACCGCTTTGAGTACAGCGAAACTTAAATCCTGATGCTTCTGAACCCTGCTAAAGACAGAGGAACCTTAAGCCAATAAAAACGAAGGTAGAAGCGGACGACTTCTCGATGAGGAAACTATGCCATTAACAGGTAAGGTTGCAGTCATTACAGGCGCAGGATCAGGAATCGGACGAGAGTCAGCACTATTGCTGGCTGAACACGGTGCCATCATCGCTGGAATCGATTGGTCTGCAAGCGCGATCGGGGAAACGGTTGAAAAAATTCAGCATCGGGGCGGCAGTGCGATCGCAGTGGTGGCTGATGTTTCTCAACCGGATCAAGTAGAATGTGCGATGAATGAAATCGCTCAAAAATTTGGGCGGATTGATATTGTTTTCGCTAACGCTGGAATTAATGGCGTTTGGGCACCGCTTGAAGAGATTACTCCTGAAGAATGGAATGAAACTGTCAATACAAATTTGAACGGAACATTTTATACGGTCAAATATGCTGTTTCATATTTAAAAAAACAGGGTGGGGCAGTGATTGTAACCGCCTCCGTGAATGGAACTCGAACCTTTAGTAACACAGGTGCAACAGCGTATGCTTGTACCAAAGCTGCCCAAGTCACCTTTATGAAGATGATTGCACTGGAACTCGCAAAAAATAAGATCCGGGTGAATGCAATCTGTCCAGGTGCGATCGGAACCAATATTTTCAACACTGCACATCCAAAACACATCGAAACAATCAAAGAGCCTGTGGAATATCCGCATGGCACTGTGCCCTTAAATGGTGGCTTACCTGGAAGAGCCGAGCAAGTGGCTGAATTGGTGCTCTTTCTTGCTTCGGATGCCGCGAGTCACATCACAGGTACAGAAGTTTGGATCGATGGTGCAGAATCTTTGTTAGTTGGCTAATGTTAGTTAGCTAATGTTAGTTGGCTAAATTGTTTATCTGGTCAAGATCATGCCTCAAGTTTTTGGAAAGCTTCCTACCACTCGTCAGCCCTGGATTTCGTTGGGTAATGTCGATCGCGTTGACATTGCCGAGCGCTCAATTTTGCTCACCTGCGGCGAGGCTTGCTTAAAACTTAGTATTTTGGCGACGAATTTAATTCGAGTGCAACTTGCCCCAACGGGCGAATTTCTGCCGCGTCGATCGTGGGCAGTGAATCGACCGGATGAAGAGTGGAAAACAGTCCACTTTGAGATCGAAGATAAGGAAACAATCACAATCAGAACTGCTCAAATGCGGGTCGTGATTGAACGTTCTCCCTGTCGCATTCGCTGTTTTGATCTAGAAGGCAAACCGTTTGCACAAGATACAAACATTGCTTGGCGGATGGGACAGGTTGCTTGCTGGAAAACGATCGAAGCTGACGAACATTTCTACGGCTTTGGGGAACGGGCAGGACTATTAGACAAACGATCGCAGATCAAAACCAATTGGACAGTCGATGCGCTGGATTACTCATCGATCGATGATGAGATGTATCAGGCAATCCCATTTTTCATGGCACTGAGACCGCAGTTAACTTACGGCATCTTTCTCAACATCCCACATCTCAGTCAGTTCGATTTAGGTGTCACTGAACCAGGCACCTGGCAGATGCAAGCTCAGAGTCCAGAATTAGACTACTACATCATTCATGGCACCACTCCGGCTCAGATTCTTGAAACCTACACAGAACTCACCGGACGAATGCCGCTCCCGCCGAAATGGTCGATCGGCTATCATCAATGTCGCTGGAGCTATGAATCTGAAGATGTCGTGCAGGAACTAGCCCAGGAGTTTCGATCGCGCAAAATTCCCTGCGATGTGATCCATCTCGACATCGACTACATGCACGGGTATCGGGTGTTTACCTGGAGTCCAAAGCGCTTTCCTGATCCAGCAAAGCTAATTGCTGAACTGAAGCAAAATGGCTTTAAGACGGTGACGATCGTTGATCCGGGTGTGAAATATGAACCGGATGGAAACTATCCGGTCTATCACGAAGGCTTAGAGAAAGATTGTTTTGTGAGAAGTGCAGACGGTAAGTTAGTCGCGGGCTATGTGTGGCCTGATAAGTCTGTGTTTCCTGATTTCTTGCGCTCCGAAGTGCGTCACTGGTGGGGCGACTGGCAGCGAACCTTAACTGATGTTGGAGTTGAAGGCATTTGGAATGACATGAACGAACCTTGCATTGCCGATCGACCCTTCGGAGATGAAGGCAAATATATCTTTTTCCCAATGGATGCACCCCAAGGCAATCCTGAAGAACAGGGAACCCACGCAGAAACACACAATTTGTATGGCTACAATATGGCGCGTGCTTCGGCAGAAGGCTTAAAACGGCTCCGACCAAGTGAACGATCGTTTGTTTTAACGCGCTCAGGATTTGCCGGAATTCAGCGCTGGTCTTCGGTTTGGATGGGTGACAATCAATCGCTTTGGGAACATCTCGAAATATCCTTACCAATGTTATCGAACATGGGATTATCCGGGGTTCCTTTTGTGGGTGCTGATATTGGTGGATTTGCCGGAAATGCAACCGCAGAACTATTTGCGCGTTGGATGCAGGTGGGAATGCTTTATCCTTTGATGCGGGCACATTCGGCACTCACCACAGCGCAACATGAACCCTGGGTGTTTGGCGATCGCGTCGAAGCCATCTGCCGCGAATACATTGAATTACGTTATCAATTGCTGCCTTATTTCTACACTTTATTCTGGCAAGCTTCACAAACAGGTGCGCCGATCCTTCGACCCTTGCTGTATGAGTATCCAAATGATTCAAAGACTTATCACCTTCATGATCAAGTGCTGCTCGGTACACATTTGATGGCAGCTCCCGTCTATCGTCCTGGTGTGGAATATCGCGCCGTTTATCTACCAGAGGGAACCTGGTTTGATTGGTGGACAGGTGAAAAGTTCAGTGGTAATCAACATATCTTGGCTCATGCTCCACTAGAACGAATGCCAATGTATGTCAAAGCGGGCGCAATTATTCCAATGCAGCCTGTGATGCAATATGTCGATGAACATCCGATCGACCAGCTTCGATTGCGAGTTTATCCAGGTGAAGGTGAATTTACGCTGTATGAGGATGATGGTCGATCGTTTGACTATGAATCGGGTCAGTTTGCTACCACAACTTATCGAGTCAACAATTTAACTGTTGAGATTGAAGCACGACAGGGACAGTGGCAACCGAGCGATCGAACACTTCTCATTGAGATGATTGGGATTGGTGAACAATCAATCGAAGATGACGGTACTGCAAAGCAATTAGTATTTGATGTCTAAGTCGCATGAAGCAGCGATGGCAAACTAGCTTGGATAGAGTGCAGTAGCGATAGACTACCTGTTAACCAAGTGAGCGCAGAAATGCTGTTAATCTGTTTTTCTCGATAACATAAACTTTCTGTAACTTGCCATTTGGAACTAAAACTTTAGCATCAGAAAAAGCTACGATCGGCGTTACAAACTGTAAGCTTTCTTGTTTTTTTACTTGTAAAGCCTGCTTCATAGCCTGCTGGAGAAAGTCCTTCTCAAAAGGATAGGTTCTGTTTCCTATACATCGAAGTAATTGTTTTCCATCTGTTGTGACTTCTCCTCGATGAGACTTTACATCAATCACATACGCTTTGTTTTGAGGAGAGATACAAACAATATCAGCATCTCCTAATCTATTTCCTAAGCGCATACCATACTCAATTTCCCAGCCCTCCTGCTTTAACTGAGAAAGTTCCTGAGCAATTTCCTCCTCACCCTTCGCACCTTGATCAGCATGATTAGCACGCTTCCACCAAAACATTCCATTAGCAGCGAAACCTAAGGCAGCGATCGCAAAAAGTACATGAAAGATAAATGCGAAATTTAGCGAACTTTGAGCTTGGGAAACATTGATAGAAGGAATTTGCTTTAAGAAATTGTTAGTGATTCTAACTAAAAAGAAAGGTAAGAAAATACAAAATCCTGCTTCAGCAAAAGAAGTGATAGCTTTTACTCGTCTCTTTGCTGCTAGCTCACGCACATTCTGTCCTGCTTGACGATTTGCTTTGGGCATAGGTTTTGAATACTGTCACAAACTCTATTAAGATTGCCCAATTTTGAAGATTATAGGATCGTCAATACTGATGCCTCCTAAACCAATATTGCTACGGCTTAAGAGGCGTTTAGAACTCATCAAAGAAAGAAATATCGCTTAAACTACACCCGTCACCGTTTCAACACAATGCGATACCGCGCTTTTCCAGTTTCTAAATGCGCTAATGCTTCATTGATTTGATCAAAGGCAAAGGTTTCTGTCACAGGTTCAATTTCATGCCGCACCGCAAACTCCAGCATCTTTGCTACAGTTGCTGGACTACCGAGCGGACTCCCTGATACAGACTTCTGTCCAGCAATCAAAGGAAAAGCGCCTAACTGAATTGCACCTGGAACGACTCCAACAAAATGCAATCGCCCTTTGGGACGCAGCGCATTGATATAAGCTCCCCAATCTAAATCTGCATTCACAGTTGAGAGAATAAAATCAAACGACTCCGCCAATGCTTTGAGTGCTTCTGGATCGCGAGAGTTCACAAAATGAGCCGCACCCATCTCTTGAGCTTCAGCCGCTTTATCAGGATTCGTTGAGAAAGCCGTCGCCTCACAGCCCCAAGCTTTGAGAAATCGAAGCGCCATGTGTCCAAGCCCACCAATACCAATCACCCCGACCTTATCGGTCGGCTGCACATCAAACTGCACGATCGGATTAAACACCGTAATTCCCCCACAGAACATCGGGCCTGCCTTGGCTGGATCGAGTCCTTCGGGTAGCGGAGTCACCCATTCTTCAAACGCCCGCACTTTGTCCGCAAATCCGCCGTACCGACCGACGATCGTTTGTTCTGCAGTCGCACACAAATTCTGATCACCCGACATGCAAGATGAGCAATGCAAACATGAATGTGAAAACCAACCCAGCCCCACCCGTTGACCGATCTTGAGTGTTGTTACTTGATCGCCCACTGCCGCGATCGTTCCTACCACTTCATGCCCTGCAACCGCCGGATACTGACTCATTCCCCATTCATTTTTGAGCATACTCAAATCGCTGTGGCAGATCCCGCAGTATTCAACATTGATTTCGACTTCTTGATCTTTCAGCGCTCCTGGATCGTATTCAAAGGGTTCCAGTGTTCCGCCTGCTGTTTTAGCTGCGTAAGCGTGAATCATGCGTGTTTCCTTGTAGGTGGCAATTAGCCTTTAATCATAGGGAAAATAGCTAAAGACAAAGATAGTTTTAGAAACAATTTAGAGTTCTACAATGATCGAATTGCATGAATCAATCCTTCGCAAACTCGTGTAAGAAAGTCGAAATCAATTGTTTCAATGCGATCGCTCGGTTTGTGATAGTGCGGATTTCTCAAGTTTGCCGTATCTGTAACCATTAATGCGCGATAGCCTCGATCCCAAAACGCAGCATGATCGCCTCTACGAGTATCCGGAACAATCTTTCCCCGCATTCCAGCAGGCAACCATTCACAACCAACCTCCGATCGACGAATTCCTCGACTCAATCGAATCAAATCTGGAATTGTTGGAATGTTGCCAATCAACGCGATAAAGTTTCCCTGATCTGGATAAAATCGCTCTAATCCTGCGGGATAGCGTTGTGAATTGCGATCATGATTACAGTATCCCAACATTTCTAAAGCAATCATCAATCGCAACGGTTCACCGTTTAATGAAATCGCATACTGTGTGTTCCCGAAGGTATCCGACTGTGTAAAAATCTCTTCTAAATCAAAGGCAACTAATCGAATCGGATACCGCGCTGATTGTTCATAAAATGCCTTTGCCATCTCTAACAGCACAGCCACACCGGTTGCATTATCATCTGCACCCGGAGAATTTGGTACTGCATCATAATGTGCGCCAATCAGAATCGGAGGCTTTGTATTCTCACGCCCTGGTAGATTCAGAATCCAGTTGTAGTGCGTCCGCTTGCCAACCTGAAACGCATGAGATTCAACCGTTCCCCATTGTGCAAACTGTTCGCGGATGTATTGCTGAACATAAAAATGTCCCTGAGTTGCAAAAAATGGATCGCGATCGCGCACCACCGCTTCGAGGTGCGATCGTAGTCTTGCAGTGGTCTCTTGCATCTACACCTCTATTAAACAAACTCACCTTTTGCAACTAAGATAACTTTGCCGCCTACTGAAATTTCAAAAGCTTCCTTTTCCTTTTTCGCTTGTAGCAGCAACAATGAAGGTCGCCCAATTTCGTAGCCTTGCTCCACTCGAATGTCGATGCTTGCACCGCGCTTCACGTTCGACCTCTGACCGAAATAATCATGCTGCACCAGATAAGCTGCTAAACATCCATTTGCGCTACCGGTGGCTGGATCTTCGGGTGTTCCTGCGATCGCTTCAACAAACACGCGCACACTTAAATGATTCGCTGCACTCCGAGTTTCAGGGCAAAAAATCAGAATTGCCTTTGCTTCAGTCGTTTCGATCAGCTTAAACAGTGCGTCTCGATTCACCTTTGCTTGTTGCAAGGCAGCTAAATTCTTGAGCGGTACCATAATAAATGGTAGACCTGTAGACACTTCCTCAATCGGAGTACGATCGTCAATCTGTGCCAGATTCAGTCCCAAGGCAGATGCGATCTGCTCTCTTTCTAGCTGTTTCCCAAATGTTGGTGTATTTTGCCGCATCCACAGTAGGTCAATCACTCCACCGGAGTACGTTACTGTAATGGGAACTTGCCCAACTTGCAGATTCAAGCTAACAGTAGATACTGATTCTTGAATGACAGCTTGTTGCAAAATGAACGCTGTTCCTAAAGTGGGATGTCCTGCGAAGGGAAGCTCCTGATTTGGAGTAAAAATGCGGACTGGATAGCCCTCGTTCTGGGGTGTCTCCGACAGGATGAACGTCGTTTCTGAATAGTTCATTTCCTTTGCGATCGCCTGCATTTGCTCGGTTGTCAGCGTCTCAGCTTGAGGAAAGACGGCAAGCTGAGACGCTGACAACTTACGCTCAGCAAATACATCCACAATGTAGAACGGTAGCGACATTCCTCCCCCTCCAGTGTGTGCCAGAAGATACATTAAAAGACAAATCACTTTTTAATGTGAAGAAGATCTATCTCCTCCGGACAGTCCCATTTTGTACCAGGAAAACTTTATACTAAGTTCTGACAAAAAAGTATTGCTGTTTACAATTTTGAAGTCAAACTAAAATGTTGATACTTGGACTTATGTGGGTCGCGTCGTGGTTTAGCGGCATTCCCAGTTTGGGAAGCAAGCTTCTAGACACACCCAAATATCTCACCCATGTTCTATGTCATAGCCGCGTGTGTCAATCCACGCTGCCGCGATCGTCCTCGCCACACCTCGCGATCGCAGCCCAGAACTCTCTCAACTTTGACCTCACCGCATCAATCTCCCACAATCATACTCAATCAAGCTGGCTGAACACAGTCGAAGAATTACTCTTATCCTCAAGCTCGAACTCCCATCATCTCAGCGAGTTCCTTGATTCAATGCAATCTCTGTTTGAACAGTTGCCAGTAGTTGCTCCCTCGAAAGACACAGCTTCATCGGTCGCGATCGTAGAGGTGACAGATGACGGAACTCCGCTAAATCACTCAGAATCTCTCGTCCCCAGGCTTGGATTTTGGCACTGTCCCACTACTAAAACTGCATCCAGTGGCTTTCAGCTTTGGGTCAAGGGTTGTCAAATTGCCACAGTCCGCGATCGAGCCTCCGCGCAAATGCTAGCTGATCAGGTCACGCAACTGCTCGAAATTCCTAACCTTGATGCTACAACGCTCAAAGCCGTACTCGACAACAACCAGTTTGCAGCAAAACTGGGTGATCGCACCATTTTCACCATCAGCGATCGTGTTGCCTCCCGGCTCGGTCGCCCTGCTGAACTTCTAGCCATTGAGTGGGTGAACAATCTCCGGGTTGCGCTTGGACAAACCAGCATTCCTTTAGCAGAAGCGCAGATAGAGATGTACCAGTTAGCAAAAACCGACCACAGCATCGGGGGCATGGCATCCTGGTATGGCCCTTATTTTCACGGTCGCCAAACCGCAAACGGCGAAATCTTCGATCAAAACGAACTCACTGCCGCTCATCCCACCCTGCCGCTCGGCACCTTTCTCAAAGTGACAAATCGGCTCAACGGCAAGAGTGTGATCGTGCGGATCAACGATCGCGGTCCCTATTTTGATAATCGCGTCCTCGACTTGTCTAAGCGAGCCGCAAGGCTGCTCAACAGCGAGGAGCGCGGCATCGTGCCGATCGAAGCCACAGTGATGGAATCTGCCTTGATTGCACAAACTAAAAAACCGCCGCAGCAGGTCGCCCGCGTGATTACAGGCTACTGATGCAAAATAATGTGTCGCTTTGCATCGATCGTCAGCCAGCCTTCTTGTTTAAGCTGTCCAATCAGGCGCGTGACGGTGACGCGGGTAGTACCGATCGCATTGGCTAGCTGCTGATGAGTCAATCGCACCTGAAGCCTTGTCCCGCGCTGAGCAGGTTGTCCAACTTCGTGCCGGAGTAAAACCAACAACTGTTTCAATCGCTCTTCAACGCGACGGCAACCCGATAGCGCGAGAAACGCTTCAGACTGCTGCAATCGGCGGCTGAGATGGCGAAAGAGTCCTTGACACAGCGCCGGAGATTTCTCAACTTCTGCAACGGTCAAGGGCAACAAATCGACATCGGTCAAAGCGATCGCTTGATACGGCGAAATCCACGTCAGCGGCAAGCCAAACGGCATCGAAGGGGTTGCCATTCCCAGTAACGCCTCATCTCCCGTCGGGTGCAGCGTGTTAAGAAGAACAACGCCTCGACATACCACCCAAAGCTCATTTGAACGTAAAGGAATTCCTTGACCGCCGCGAAATGGCTGTAGAGTCCGCTCCCGATAAAGCTGTTCGAGAAGAAGGCGCGAATCAGGTAGCTCAATCAACGGTGCTGCGAACGATTGGATCATGAATTCTGCTCCCGTGCTGAAATCCCGTCTCTCACTTTAAAGCTCTAATACCAAGGACAGGTAATTTCCAGATTGGCGTTTGGTTAAGATTTGACGATGAATTCTCCAGAGCGTGGCGCGAGTGCGACTTGCAGACTTCCGCTTCTGGCGACAATAATAGTTGCTAACGCTTAGCGAAAGGGTAAGCCAGTGGCACAGGAGAAAACAGTTTCAAGCGGTAAAGCATCGATCGAGTCAACTTACTACGGGCTGTTAGGGTTGCATCCTTCGACTTCGGTGCGAGAGATTCGGCAGGCATATCGAGAATTAAGCAAGCTCTATCATCCTGATACCACTGAGCTACCGCAAGCGATTGCACTCAGAAAATTTCAGTACCTAAATGAAGCATACGCGACGCTAAGCAATCCTGAACGTCGCGCAGCTTACGATCTGTCGATCGGGTACTCTCGCCTAGTCGTGGTGCGCCCGTTACCCAGCCTGCACAAAACTGACAAGCCAGAACCGAACTCTTCTGCTTATTTAGATGCCACCGATCGCCCGCTTTCGCCCGGAGAAGTCTTTGCGCTGTTTATTCTTGGAATCACATTTGTCGGCTGTTTGATTTTGGCGATCACGATCGGCATTACTCGCGGCGATCAAGCTTTTCAGCCGCTTACCGTCCAACGCCCACAGGTTCAGCCGGTAGAATTCATCCAGAACGCTCCCACGCTTTCTCCAGATCGAGCGACAATAGAATCTGCTGAAATGAATCCCTCTTATGACTCTACCTCCCGGTGATACTCCGCTTTACAACCATCCTTTGCCTGCGATCGAAGCTTGGCTAACCGAGCAAGGCTGTGAGCAAGACCCGCAAGACTTGCACTGCTGGACGATCGAGCGCCCTAGATGGCAAGCCGAACTAATGCTTGATGTCGATCAACTGAGTGTGCGTTATCTCAATGTGAACGGGCGCGATGTTCAGCGATCGTTCAAATATTCGCTCAGCCGCCAAGATATCGAGGATGCTGTCTTTGCAGGACCTTAACCCCAATGACGCAAGCCAAACCGAGATTCAGCACGTTTGAAGAGTACCTCAATTATGATGACGGCAGCGATCGGGTATACGAATGGATAGACGGAGAGCTAGTTGAATTGCCGCCAGAATCAGAACCGAATACTGCGATCGCGCAAGAACTCTTTTGGCTGTTTGCAACCGCGCAAATCGTCTCACGCCGACTCATCAAGCTTTATGCGTGTCAACTTCAAGTTCCTGTAATCGAATCTGGAGATGCGGCAAATCGGTTTCCTGATTTTGTCGTTTTGCGAGAAGAGCATCTTGCGCTAACCCAATCGCAACTCACCATTACCTCAGAGATGCCGCCGCCCATTCTGGTGGCTGAAATCGTTTCTCCCGGTGATACAAATAGTGAAAACTACCTTCGCGATTATGTAAGAAAACGCGCTCAATATGCAGCCCGTGGCATTCCTGAATATTGGTTGATCGATCCGACTCGCAAAGTCGTGATTGTGCTGTATTTGGAAAGAGAGCAGTACCGCGAAGTGGGACAGTTCAGGGAGAAAGACTGTATTTCTTCCCCGACTTTCCCGGACTTAACGCTAATGGCTGCACAGATTTTGGCCGCAGGACGATAGCCTAGATTTTATTTCCAACCTTTCCAAATCGGCGCTCTCGTTGTTGATAGGAAAGCAAGGCGCGGTGAAACTCAGTGCGATCGAAATCAGGCCAAAGCGTATCGGTGACATACAACTCCGAATAAGCCGCTTGCCACAGCAGAAAATTGCTCAATCGCATTTCACCGCTCGTCCGAATCAGTAAATCTGGGTCACAAACTCCCGCTGTGTACAGATGCCGCTCGAATAAGCTTTCGTCAATATCGTCAGGTTGAATGATCCCTTGCTGAATTTGAGCCGCGATCGAGCGACACGCTTTAATAATTTCTTGCCGCCCACCGTAGTTCGTTGCAATGGTGAAGCGAATGCCTTGATTGTCCTTAGTTTCTAACATCGATCGCTCAATTTCTGCTTGTAAGCTCGTCGGCAACGCATCTAAATTACCGACGAACTTAATCCGCACATTTTCTTTCATCATCTCGCGCAATTCTTGACGCAGCACCCGTTCAAACAGTGTCATCAAAAATTCCACCTCTTCAAGCGGTCGTCCCCAATTTTCAGTTGAGAACGCGTATGCCGTTAGCGCTTCAACTCCCCAATCGCGGCAGCAGCGCAATAAATCTTTCAACACATCCACACCGCGACGATGCCCCATAATTCGGGGCTTGCCTTGGCGTTTTGCCCAGCGCCCGTTCCCATCCATAATCACTGCAACGTGGCGGGGTAAGCGATCGTGGTCTAAATCAGCAGGCAGGTCTCGTAAAATCGTGTGCTTGGCAGTAGTCATTGTGGTTTCGGGGGAACGCCGATGAAAGGGATGAGAAATCAATCTGGTTTTAGCAGAATTAAGAGTCGCCACGCTTGCGTTCGTTTGGAATCCGGCGATCTTTTACACGACCTTCATTCAGTAAACGCGAGAATAAGGATACTGTCTTTATCCGGAATTGACGACCGAGACTTTTCAGATCGCGTGAGACGGGTTCGCGATCGCCCGACTGTGAAAACCGTTCTTCCAAAAGTTCCTTTAGTTTACTGCTCGTTAAGGGACGATTTAAAATTCCCCGCTCAGCGAGTGAGATTGATCCCGTTTCTTCAGATACAACAACGCAAATACAGTTTTCCAATTTTTCCGTAATTCCCATTGCGGCACGGTGACGAGTTCCGAGTTGTCTTGAGGCAGTTTTTTCTGACAGCGGCAGAATTACTCCGGCGGCAATGATGCGTGACCCCCGAATTAGAACTGCGCCATCATGTAAGAGCGTCGTGGTCTGAAAAATTGTTTGTAGAAGTTCTTTAGAAAGTTCCGCGTTCAGTTTAACACCTGGAACTGAGAAATCTCGATCGTCGATCGCAATTCCTGTTTCAATAATCATCAATGCCCCAGTTCGATTTTGGGACAGCCCTTTCACCGCCTCTACAATCTCATCGCTCACGCTGTCTGATCCTGGCAGGCTCCGGCTCGAGGGCTGAAACAGTTGTGCAATTTCCCCGCGTCCAAGCTGCTCTAGAAATCGACGAAATTCTGATTGTAGAATAAACGCCATCGCCACTGCTGCCCCAACGACAAGATTATTCAGCACAAAGCTCAGCAGCGCCAGATCCATTCGGCGACTAATTGCTGCTGCCAGCATCAGCACAATAAAACCGCGCACCATCCACAGCGTCCGCCGTTCTCGCCCAATGATCACCAACATGACGTAGGTAAGCGCCAGCACCAGTCCTACGTCAAGCAGAAATCGCAGATTTTGAAGAACAAAGGTCAGCACAGATTGCAAAGCGGTTGTCAGGAGAAGCAAGGATGAGGATTGAGCGATCGTCTTTGATGGAGCAACGTCAATCAAGGCTTTCTCTAAGCTTAGAGCGGAGAATTGCCACTGAATTACCATCTTTGCCAATCCTCACCCTTTATGGTTCCATGCTTCGTCCTTATTTCAGTCTGTCCGGGACTCGATCGTGTCGAATCAGATCTTCGTAAGTTTCTCGCTCTAGGATAATATTTGCTTCTCCTTCATAAACGAGAACCGCCGCAGGCTTAGTGAGACGGTTGTAGTTCGATGACATACTGTAATTGTAGGCTCCCGTTGCCATGACAATGAGAATATCACCCGGTTGCGCCTCTGGCAGCGTGATGTCTTTGATCAAAACATCTCCAGATTCGCAGTGTTTTCCAGCGATCGTCACCGTTTCTTTTGCTTCATCCGACATCCGATTCGCAATCACTGCCCGACAAACTGATTGATACGTAATTGGTCGCGGATTATCGGACATTCCGCCATCAACACTAATATAAGTGCGAATCTCCGGAACAGTTTTACGTCCGCCAACGGTGTAAGCGGTGATGCAAGAAGAACCGATCAGCGATCGACCCGGTTCACAAAGCAGCTTCGGCAGGGGTAAATTCTCTGCTTCACACGCTTTGATCATCGATTCACAAACGATTCTCACCCATTCATCAATGCTTGGCGGATCGTCGTTCTCGTTGTAGCAAATTCCCAAACCACCACCAACGTTAATCTCAGAAATCGTCAGCCCATGCTGTGCGGCTTTTTTCACCCATTGCAGCATCACGCCGCCTAAATCCCGGTGTGCTTGTAGTTCAAAAATTTGCGATCCGATATGAGCATGAAGCCCAATCAGCGAAACGCTTGGATTCTGGCTGACGAATTGGAACACTTCTTCAACGTGGTTTGGATCAAATCCAAATTTACTGTCTAAGTGTCCGGTGCGGATGTATTCATGCGTGTGACAATCCAGTCCGGGTGTGATACGGAGCATAATTCGGATTGGACGATCGCTCTCAATCTGCGTCAATCGCTGCAATTCCAAGCGATTATCGACGACGATCGTACAGCCCGATTTCGCCGCTAATTCCAATTCAGCGATCGATTTGTTATTTCCATGCAGATAAATCTTGGCGGGATCAGCCCCTACCTGAAGCGCCGTATAAAGTTCGCCTCCGGTTGCAACATCGATTCCCAGACCTTCATGCGACACGATCGAGCAAACCGCGAGACAGTTCCAAGCTTTCGAGGCATATAGCACTTGAGCTTCTGCCGGATAGTAACGGCGAAACGCCTCACGATACTGTTGGCAAGCCGTTCTCAATCCTGCCTCATCTAAAATATAGAGCGGAGATCCGAAATGTTTGACCAATTCGGTGACATCACAGCCGCCGATTTCGAGATGATCTCGATCGTTCACCCTAGCGGTGAGCGGCATCAGAAATTGGTTTGGAGAGCGATCGGAACCGGATTCCGGTAAATACTGGCGACCCGAATTGTGCGCGACTTGCGCTTGCGTCACTACCATTGCTTGCTTTGTGTCCTCAATGATTCTGGGGAGTTTGGCAATCTTGCCACATTGTTCTAGTGTACAAGCGCAAGTGTATTCAAGCGGATCTCAGAGGCTTAAGGAATGCTGTGATTTATGTGCTTCTGTGTAGACTGAAATGAAGCCTACTGCGATCGAACCCTATGCAAGCGAAAGAACAATTGCTGCATGAGATTGACGAAATTCCTGACTTCTTACTCGAAGAGGTTCTAGATTTTGTTCAATTTCTGAAGTCGAAATATTTGCAGAACAAACTAGAAACAGTGCGATGAGTGAGTCCGCTTTGGCAAAGGACTGGCTTAGACCAGAGGAGGACGAAGCTTGGCAGGATTTGTGAAGGGCGATGTGGTTATCGTGCCGTTTCCGTTCTCAGATTTGACGAATGCAAAACGGCGACCTGCTTTGGTGCTGGCAGTCTTGCGCGGTGATGATTTAATTTTGAGTCAGATTACCAGTCAGTAGATTTCAGATAAATATGCCGTACAACTTGAGGCTTCTGATTTCAGTTCCGGCGGCTTGAGGCAGTCGAGTAACATCAGACCGAATCGATTGTTTACTGCTGATCGACCAATCATTCTCTCTACCCCAGGTCAATTAAAGCCAGACAAGTTGACGGAAGCGATCGCGAAAGTGATTGAACTTTTGCAAATCTGAAACTAATCGATCTTTTTTGCCAATTATTACAGGAACAACTCTCTGAGAATTACGAGAAGGATGAATTTTACGAGATTGGCTTTCAAACTTGAAATTACAGTCATTTCATTTTTAACGATCGTAACTTGTGTCACCACACCATTAAAACCAATAGAGGCATTTCCTCCACAGTCACAAAGCTCAGCCACTAAAGGGCAATTGACTGCACAGGCATTGTTTGATCGAGCGACAGAACGGTATCGCAACAAAGATTACCGAAGAGCATTTGCAGATCTTAATCAAGCGATCGTACTCAAACCTGATTTTGCTGAAGCTTACAGCAGTCGAGGCAATACGCGTCTGAAGTTGGACTATGTAAACGAGAAAATGAATAGCCTTGAGCAAGTCGGAGCTATTCAATCCACATTTAGAGAGGCAATGGCTGATTATGAGAAAGCAATTAAGCTTAAACCTGATTTGGCAGAAGCTTACAGTGGTCGAGGCGCAATCTACTTGTACTGGTTTGGTGATGCGAAAAAAGCAATCATAGATTTTGATCTGGCTACAAAACTCAAACCTGATCTTGCTGATCCGTTTTTCTTTCGAGGCTCGATGTACAAGTATTACTGTGATCGCCAGCGAGCAACTGCTAATTTACAACAAGCTGCTGCACTGTACAAACAGCAAGGTAATTTGGAGCAATATCATGCAGCTTTAGCTCTGGTTCAGAAGTTTGGGCAGCCAAAAGCTGAGGATGAAAATCGTCGAAAAATAGGATGCTGAGTTTAAGATCCATTGACAACACAAAGATTTACTTGTTAAGCAGATTCGAGATGAGCGATCGGAACTTACTCAGTCTGTTTAAGCGATCGCTCTCCCGTTATCACCGCATGAGCCGTATGCAAAATCTCGGCTGAGTAATAACGATCGCCGCAAATGTCACAAACGTCGATCGTTTAGTCACGTCGCTAATTCCCACTTATTTCGACTAACGCCTCGCCCGATCGTAAAAGCTCCAGTGCCTGCGGTAAAGCAGCGCTTAAAATCTCCTGCAATCGAGTATTAGAAGTATTTCCACAGGTGAGCCAAATTACCTGCGGCGGCGAACCCAGCCGATCTACTAAATCAGCGAAGTCACTATCCTTTGTCATCAGAATAACGGATTGCTCTCTTGCTGCCTCGAAAATCTCAGGATCTTCAGCATCTCTCAAACCAGCATCTCTTAAGGCGAATGCAGTTATGCCAAATGTATTCGTGATCCAAAGTGCGATCGCAGGCGACAAGTGTGCATCGATCCAGATCGTCATGCAACTAACACTGGATGATTGAGCTTACGTGAAGCATATAAAAGAGATGCTTTTAAGTCATCTGCTTCTAAATCGGGCATCTCTTCCAAAATTTGCTCAGCACTCAATCCAGCAGCAAATAAGTCCAAAACATCTGATACTCGAATTCTCATCCCTCGAATGCAAGGGCGACCTCCACATTGCTTGGGGTTAATCGTGATCCTTCCGAGTAGCTCTGACATCGTGCTTCGCTCCGAAACAAAACCATGTTTCAGTCTAACAAGATCAAGCTTCGATACAATCAGAACCGTTCTGCTACTTGTAACCTTGTGAACCGCATCACGCTCCAAATGATCGACTCCGCTCTCCTCCCCCAAGTCCTCGAACTCGATCGCATTTGTTTCGGTGGTTTATGGACGCTCGAAGGCTATCAGCGCGAAATCGATAGCCTGAACAGCGAACTCATCGCCATCACCTTCGAAGATCGTCTGATTGGATATGGATGCTTCTGGGCGATCGTAGACGAAGCGCACATTACGATTATTGCCGTTCATCCTGATCATCAGCAGCAAGGATTGGGAAAACTGCTTTTGTTTGCGTTACTCGATCGTGCTCGTCAGCGTCAGATGAAACACGCTACATTAGAAGTCAGAATTTCTAATCAATCCGCAATTTCCCTATACGAGAAATTTCAGTTTAAGGTTGCGGGGCAGCGTAAAGACTACTACACTGACACAGGCGAAAATGCGCTGATTCTTTGGCGCGGCGGACTCCAAGCAGCAGAATTTCAGAGCCTTTTGAAAGAAAAGTGGCTGGAGATTCGCGATCGTCTCACGCAGCACAATCGAATACTGAGCGATCCCGAATCTCTACTAAGTCTCGAAAAAACTAGCTTGACTAAACCATAAGAAATCGATAAGAATCTCTCTTTGGTCGTAAATCTAACCATTTCCAGCCGAGAACCGATCGCACACGTTCGGTAATCTCCCCATTTCCCTGTTGTGAAGCGTCATAACCGGAAAGATCCACTATGCTAGAATCAGACCTACGCAGCAGGTGATGGAAATACGCCATGTTTGAACGCTTCACAGAAAAAGCCATTAAGGTGATTATGTTAGCCCAAGAGGAAGCACGCCGCTTGGGTCATAACTTTGTGGGTACAGAACAGATCCTCCTGGGTCTGATCGGAGAAGGAACGGGTGTCGCTGCCAAAGTCCTCAAGTCGATGGGAGTGAACCTCAAGGACGCTCGCATCGAAGTTGAGAAAATCATCGGTCGCGGATCGGGCTTTGTCGCAGTGGAAATTCCGTTTACCCCACGTGCAAAGCGCGTCTTGGAACTATCACTTGAAGAAGCTCGCCAACTCGGTCACAACTATATTGGAACCGAACACCTGCTTTTAGGTCTCATCCGAGAAGGGGAAGGCGTTGCTGCAAGAGTTTTAGAAAACCTTGGCGTTGACCTCTCGAAAGTACGCACCCAAGTGATTCGGATGCTCGGTGAAACCGCCGAAGTCACTTCCGGCGGTAGCCAGGGTCGTACCAAAACCCCGACTTTGGACGAATTCGGCTCGAATCTCACCCAAATGGCAGCCGAAGGCAAACTCGACCCCGTGGTCGGTCGCCAAAAAGAAATCGAACGAGTGATCCAGATCCTCGGTCGCCGGACGAAAAATAACCCCGTTCTGATCGGTGAACCCGGTGTGGGTAAAACCGCGATCGCAGAAGGACTCGCCCAGCGCATCGCCAATGATGATGTTCCTGACATCTTGGAAGATAAGCGCGTGGTTACGCTCGATATCGGTCTGCTGGTTGCAGGCACGAAGTATCGAGGTGAATTCGAGGAACGCTTGAAAAAGATCATGGATGAAATCCGCTCTGCCGGAAACGTCATCCTGGTAATCGACGAAGTTCACACCCTAATCGGTGCGGGTGCAGCAGAAGGCGCGATCGATGCCGCCAACATCCTGAAGCCTGCCCTTGCCCGTGGTGAACTGCAATGTATCGGTGCAACGACGCTCGACGAGTATCGCAAGCACATCGAACGAGATGCCGCCCTGGAACGTCGATTCCAGCCTGTCATGGTCGGTGAACCCTCGGTTGATGAAACGATCGAAATCCTCCGTGGCTTGCGCGAACGCTATGAGCAGCACCACAAGCTGAAGATCTCTGACGAAGCTCTCGAAGCTGCGGCAAAACTCTCAGACCGTTACATCTCAGATCGATTCTTGCCGGATAAAGCGATCGACTTGGTTGACGAAGCCGGATCGCGGGTGCGGTTGATCAATTCACAATTGCCACCAGCCGCGAAAGAACTCGATCGCGAACTGCGTCAAGTCCTGAAAGACAAAGATGATGCAGTGAGATCCCAAAACTTTGATCGAGCAGGTGAACTGCGCGATCGAGAAATGGAGATCAAAGCAGAGATTCGAGCGATCGCACAAACTCGCAAGACAGAATCCACTGATGAAAATGCTTCCCCAGTTGTGGGCGAAGATGACATCGCGCAAATTGTTGCATCTTGGACAGGTGTTCCGGTGAACAAGCTCACCGAATCCGAATCCGAGAAGCTGCTGCACATGGAAGACACGCTGCATACTCGCTTGATCGGTCAAGACGAAGCAGTGAAAGCCGTGTCGCGAGCGATTCGTCGGGCGCGAGTTGGTTTGAAGAATCCGAACCGACCGATCGCATCCTTTATCTTCTCCGGTCCCACTGGAGTTGGTAAGACCGAATTGACGAAAGCGCTTGCCGCTTACTTCTTCGGTTCAGAAGAAGCGATGATCCGGTTAGATATGTCGGAGTTCATGGAGCGTCACACCGTTTCTAAACTGATCGGTTCGCCTCCTGGATATGTCGGCTACAACGAAGGCGGTCAATTAACCGAAGCCGTTCGTCGCAGACCTTACACCGTTGTGCTATTCGATGAAATCGAAAAAGCGCACCCCGATGTCTTCAATATGCTGCTGCAAATCTTGGAAGATGGTCGCTTGACCGATGCCAAGGGACGCACCGTAGACTTCAAGAACACGCTGCTAATCATGACCTCGAACATTGGTTCTAAGGTAATTGAGAAAGGCGGCGGCGGACTTGGATTCGAGTTCTCCACCGAGAACGAATCGGAATCGCAGTACAACCGCATCCGCTCCTTGGTGAACGAAGAACTGAAGCAATACTTCCGTCCTGAGTTCTTGAACCGACTTGATGAAATCATCGTGTTCCGTCAGTTGAACAAGGCAGAGGTCAAGGAAATTGCCGACATCATGCTCAACGATGTGTTCAAGCGTTTGAAAGAGCAAGGAATTACGCTGCAAGTTACCGAGCGATTCAAGGATCGTTTGGTCGATGAAGGCTACAATCCAAGCTATGGCGCACGTCCATTACGTCGGGCGATCATGCGACTGCTAGAAGACTCGTTAGCTGAAGAAATCCTGTCAGCACGGGTGAAAGATGGCGATACTGCAACCGTTGACGTGGATGAAAATGGACAAGTGACGGTTCTACATGGTCAAGAACGCGAATTGTTGCCGCAAGCAGCAGAATAGGTTCTGACGATCAATAACCAGAAGCGGCGGGAGGTTCTAGAACTTCCCGCCGCTTTTCACTTTTGGTATTGCAATCGCTCATGTGTTGATGCTGCGATCGCACCCTAATTACCGCTTGCTACTCAACAACTGAGCAACTCGAACATCATGAATTTGATGTTGCGCTACCGGAGTGAAACTGGATTCAGGTTTATGCACTTTCAGCTTCGATCGTCTTGCAAGCGATGATATCGAAACAACACTTGCAGCGACGATACCTAAACTTGATTTTCTGCTAGTTCCGGTTTCGCTAGCGATCGCAGAAACATGCTTACTGCTCTTAGGGGGCACTGTGTACCACAAAGCACGACCGAGCCATACACTACTTGCAAGCAAGATTCCGATATTAGTGCCCCAGCTCAATGGTTCAGGCAGTATTTCCAGAGATAATCTGCCACCGAACCAGTAGAAGAGATTGAATGCAATGTAAGAAGCCACACTATAGCACTGACGACGGGCAATTTCTGTGGAAATGGAATGCCCCAGTTGTTGACGGCAACGGCGATAGAGTTGTTCTAATCCAACACCTAAACAATAACTGCTTACAGTTGCGATCTCCAATACCAGTGGTGCTGCAATCACTTTTGGAATCGGAACAGCCCACTTTAGTAAATACAGTCCAGGCTGCCACCACTGCTCAACCACGTCGCTTTCATACGTCCAAACGCCGGAAAAGTAGTAGTCCCAATCGCCTGAATACAGAAAGTAATAGCCGTAAAATCCAGCGACTAATCCAACGTAGCCGTACTGAGCAAATCGTCGCCCCGGCTTAAACAACTCAGACCAGTAGGAGCGTTCGAGATCAATATCGGAGCAGGCAGTTTTACAACCAACGCAGGCACTGACTTCATGCTGCTGTAAGTCAATCGTTCGGCACATCGACTGAGGAATCGAGCTACGAGTAGACTTCGTTTTTTCCAGTAGTCCACCAGTTCCAGTCAAAATCTTCTGAACCGGTGCAAATGGGCAAAAATAGTGGCACCAGGTTTTGCCTTTGAATATCAGATTTATCAGCATTGCCGATGCGATTGTGAACAGAAGAAACACGCCAAGTCCAAGACGAGACGAATTGACTAAAAGAATTCGCAGCGTTAGCCCCAGGTATAAAATGCCAAACTGCAAAACCCAGTAGTACCGCCCAAGCCAAGATTCATTTTTGATTTTGCGATTTTGCTGCAACCCTAACGCTTTGGGAAGCTGAGAGAGAAACGAGAGTGGGCAAATTCTTCTCCAACCACTGTGCCCGAAAATCAGCAGCAGTGGTGCAGCCAGCGATACGCTTGCCCAGAAGATATGTGTTCCTAAGGGGTAAGCATGATTTACAACCCAGCGGTTTTGAATGCTCGGACATCGAGAATCAGCAGTTCCAGGGGAATACTGTCCCCAATCAATTGAGGATTTCTCTTCGTTGGTGATCGGACATTGATAGCTGCTTTGATTGATACGGAGTGGACTCCAAGTGCTGCTAGGAGCGGTTAATTGAGCCGAAATCGGATCGTAAAACAGCGAAATAATCAGAATTAGCCAGCCGATAGTCAAAGTCCATTGAACCTTACGCATCACTCGTTCTGAGAGCGCATCAATCATAAGGAAAACCGGGGTATTCGAGTAAGGGATTGAATAGTTAAGCCTGCCGTATCTATGTCAGTGTGCAAGAACTTATACTGAGGCGAATACTAACATTTGTATTCGATTTTACGTAGAAGTTACAGTATTTCCTTAACGAGGATTTTATGTTTACAACACTAGGTTGAAGAGCGTGTTTAAAAAAGAAAAGCTCCCCTGACAATGCAGGAGAGCTTTCAACGTTAGCAAGGCTTTCATTTAGTAAGCGTCTTGCAGTTCGTAGAAGTCGTGGGAGATGTAATCTTTCCGTAGTGGATAGCCTACCCAGTCTTCCGGCATCAGCAAGCGTTTCAAGTTTGGGTGTCCTTCAAAGACAATCCCGTACATATCAAACGTTTCTCGCTCCTGCCAGTCTGCACCTTTCCAAATCCAGAACACAGACGGCACTCTCGGATCTTCACGCGGCAAGTACACTTTCAACCGAACCTCATCCGGTCGATCGGCGTTGTCCGTTAGTTTAATCAGGTGGTAAAAACTCACTAACTGATCGCCAGGACCCAAATCGTATCCACCCTGACACTGAAGGCAGTTAAAGCCACTCGCATACAGCGCGGTACAAAACGGAATCAGCAATTCCGGTTCAACTTTAATCATTTCAACGCCACTGGCATCGAGTCCCATGAACTCATGATCAAAGCCGTTCTGAGTCAGCCACTTTGAAGTTTTGCCAGCTTCAACGATCGTTGTTTCAGTCGCTTGTTTTTCTTCAGCCACGATCGCTCTTCTCCTTTTCCGCTTCTAAAACCGCAGGCACTTCTAGACCCAGCGCTTCTGCCAACTCACGTGGCGGTGAAATACGGGTATCCGCTTGCAGGTACTTACCATCGTGAACGAGCGGTGCAGCATGCATGTTGTGAGTCGTGCTGTAGTAACGGTGCGTTTGCCGCAGTTCACCCCGTTCTTGAATCGACTCGTTTGAAATTTTCTTGCGGAGTTTGATGATCGCATCCACGATCGCTTCCGGTCGTGGAGGGCATCCCGGCAAATAGATATCTACTGGGATTAGCTTGTCCACGCCTCGAACCGCAGTCGTAGAGTCAGCGCTGAACATTCCGCCTGTGATCGTGCAAGCACCCATTGCGATCACGTATTTCGGTTCGGGCATTTGCTCATAGAGACGCACCAAAGCCGGAGCCATCTTCATCGTGATTGTGCCTGCGGTAATGATCAGATCCGCTTGGCGAGGGCTTGATCGGGGCACCAGACCAAAGCGATCGAAGTCGAATCGAGAACCAATCAATGCGGCAAACTCGATAAAGCAGCAAGCCGTTCCAAACAGAAGCGGCCACAAGCTCGATAATTTAGCCCAGTTGTACAAATCGTCTACCGTCGTCAAAATGACGTTTTCGGATAATTCTTGCGTCACACCTGGACGCTCGATGGGATTGATAAGTGACCCACTGTTAACAGCAGGT
The DNA here is from genome assembly GCF_039962505.1 of Leptolyngbya sp. DQ-M1. Taxonomy (NCBI): domain Bacteria; kingdom Bacillati; phylum Cyanobacteriota; class Cyanophyceae; order Leptolyngbyales; family Leptolyngbyaceae; genus Leptolyngbya; species Leptolyngbya sp. DQ-M1. Next base: position 769,978 of record NZ_JAMPLJ010000002.1, on the reverse strand, counting down.
GCTTCAGGATTCATGACCATTCCAATGCTCCTTTCCGCCAAGCGTAGACCAGACCGACAACTAGAATCGCAATAAAGATCAGGGCTTCAATAAACGCCAGCAATCCGAGGCGATTGAAAGCGACTGCCCAAGGGTACAGAAACACCGTTTCTACGTCGAAGATCACGAAGACCAAAGCGAACATATAGTAACGGATATTGAATTGAATCCATGCACCCCCGATCGGTTCCATCCCTGACTCGTAAGTGGTACGACGCTCGGGACCTCGACGGCTAGGGCGAACTAGCTTAGAAGCCAGAAGAGCCAGAACCGGAACTAAACTGCAAATCAGCAGGAAGCCTAATAGATATTCATAGCCGCTTAGGACATACACAGGTATTCGCCGCCTCTCGTTCTACAAAGTGGACTGGTTTACGTCGCTTTACACCTTAATTATAGTGTGCCGCAACATATCATCGTGCGCTGAAACCGCGCCCAAATCAAGGACTCTGATGCGATCGCTTCTGAATCGAATTCATCAAGAGAAATCTATCGAAGCTGAGTCATTTCTAGAAAGAGTATATGACGATCGCCAAACATTTTCGCTTTAGACGATCGATGTTTGAGGAGATCGCAATAATGTCATAATAATTAACGAACACTTTAAGGTTTGGGTCACTCCCTGACGTTTTGCCATGAGTACCGAAGCTGCTGATCCGAAAGAAAACGCGCTAGAGCCTGAAGTTAAGCCTATCGATCCGAGAGATCTCGATCGACATGAGTGTGCAGCCTGTGGCTACACCTACGAGCCAACGAAGGGCGACGATCGCAACGATATCCCCCCTGGCGTGGCGTTTGAGGATTTGCCGTCGACTTGGAAATGCCCAGTTTGCGGTGTGCCGAAAAAGCGCTTTCAGAATGTGGGGCCGCTGAATGCACCTTCTGGATTCAAGCAGAATCTAAGCTACGGGTTGGGGGTCAACACCTTAACGCCAGGGCAAAAGAACCTCCTCATCTTTGGCGGACTGATTCTGGCATTTATTTTCTTTCTAAGTCTTTACGGGTTGCAGTAGTGCAACGGATTGAACCCTTTATTCACTGAGATCAAGTGCGATGTATCGGATTTTGAGAGCCTGGAAACAGTTTGTAATTTTGTTAGCGGTTGTCTTCCTGGCGACTGGCTGTAAAGGGTTTTTACCCGCCGTTGTAAATAATCCGTGGCAAGTGGTGCCGCTGCCGATCGAGGAGAATATGCTCGATATTGGGTTCACGGGTGACAAGCATCATGGCTGGATGGTGGGTACGAATTCAGCGCTGCTTGAAACGACAAACGGCGGTAAAACCTGGAAGCAGAAGGTTTTAGAACTGGGTGAACAAAAATATCGCCTCACTTCAGTTCATTTCTCAGGAAACGATGGTTGGATTGCCGGTCAGCCTTCGATTTTGCTGCATACTAGCGATGCCGGTAAATCGTGGTCACGTCTGCCACTGAGTAGTAAGCTTCCCGGATCTCCGGAGAAGATTGTTGCACTGGGTAAGGACAGTGCTGAGATGACTACCGATGTGGGTGCAATTTATCGCACCACCGATGGGGGGAAGAACTGGAAAGCGCTTGTTTCCGAGGCGTTTGGGGTGATGCGGAGTATCGATCGCACTCCCGATGGCAAGTACCTCGCTGTTTCTTCAACAGGTAACTTCTTCTCGACCTGGAAGCCCGGTCAAGATATTTGGCAACCTTACAACCGTAACAGTTCACGCAAGCTACAGAACATGGGCTTTGCTCCTGACGGTCATTTGTGGATGTTAGCTAGAGGTGGACAAATTCAATTCACTGCTTCAGACAATCCAGAAGATTGGCTAGAAGCTCAAAATCCTGAATTCTCGACCAGTTGGGGGCTGTTAGATTTGGGATATCGCACTCCCGAAGAACTCTGGGTTGTCGGCGGAAGTGGCAATCTCTTAGCAAGCTTTGATGGCGGTAAAACTTGGCAAAAGGATCGCGATGTTGAAAACATTCCCGCAAACCTTTACAGAGTTATTTTCTTCGACTCAAACACAGGATTCATCATGGGTCAGCGCGGGACTTTATTGAAGTATGAATCCACTCCGCAAACTGCATAACTGAGGATCAGGGGATCAATTTCACAGATTCCCTTGTGAGGGTATCTCCCGTCCCGTATGATACAGATAAGGCTTTTGTTCGTTGACTTCTGGAGAGAGCTAATACATGGCAGGTACTACTGGTGAGCGTCCGTTTGGGGACATTATTACAAGCATTCGCTATTGGGTGATTCACAGCATCACGATTCCTGCATTGTTTATTGCAGGTTGGTTGTTCGTCAGCACAGGTTTGGCATACGACGTTTTTGGTACGCCTCGCCCGAATGAATACTATCCCACTGCCCGTCAAGAGCAGTTGCCGATCGTCAGCAACCGCTCCGAAGCAAAGCAGCAGGTTGATAAGTTTGCCTCGCAAGTTGGCAAGTAGTTTTTAGTTCTACGAGGTTATAAAACAATGACAAGCAACACTCCGAACGAACCGATTTCATATCCGATTTTTACCGTTCGCTGGTTAGCAGTGCATACTTTGGCAGTTCCAGCGATCTTCTTCATTGGCGCGATCGCTTCAATGCAATTTATTCAACGATAGGAGCTTGAACTGTGGCAGGAATTAAAGGTTCTCCAAACCCAAACAAGCAGCCCGTTGAGCTGAATCGGACTTCGCTTTATTTGGGTCTTTTGCTAATTTTCACGCTGGGGATTTTGTTCTCTAGCTATTTCTTCAACTAGATACTCTGTTTCATTTGAGTTAGGAGGATAAGACTGTGCAAACTGGTGGAAGAATTCCCTTGTGGCTTGTGGCAACGGTTGCAGGCTTGGGTGCAATCGGTGTTTTGGGACTGTTCTTTTACGGTTCCTATACCAGCATTGGTTCGTCGCTATAAGCAGATCGAACCGTTCAAATAGGAAAAGCCGTCCAATGGGTTATGTTGGACGGCTTTTGTATGCTAATGCGTTTGGAACTAGAGGCTAGATGCCGCTTGGATCTTCGCGCTCGATGTACAAGAACAACAAACCGAAGACGACCGTGGGAACTAACCAGGTCACGACGGGAATGAGAATCCAGGGCAGATATGAAGCTGCGTATGAACCTGTCATAAGAAAAGTTTCCTATTCGTTAGATGATTCCATTTGTGAATGTACCTGTGAAGGGTGACACGGATCTGAGGTTTCTCAAGATTCTTAACATTCGGATGAGCGGGTGTAGTGCTTAATTGATCGATTCCAATTCACTTAGAGACTGAATCTTAACGTCGCCCCCCTCGATCGTATCGAGTTGCACTAACTATAGAGCAAACCCATTCCAATCCCTAATTCGCAGGCTAACAGTAGAATTCAGGTGATCATCGAGTTCAATCATCATGCCCGTATCTTCAAACATTCCCAAAATCATTCTCGATACCGATCCGGGTGGCGATGATATTTTTGTGCTGCTTTGGCTGCAAAGTTTCGCGAAACAAGGTTTAGCAGAATTGATTGCGGTCACGACTGCAGGCGGCAATGTCTCGACTGAAAAGACATTTTCTAGTGCAAGTCGAATTCTAGGCTTAGGGGGATTGGCAGAGGTGGAAGTGGGGCGGGGAGTTACGATCGCTCATTCCCCCAATGATGCTTCACACATTCACGGTAACGATGGCATGGGTAATTTATCCTCGCAACTTCCCGATGCGATTCACAGCTATGAAATGGCTCGGCACTCTGATGATCTTCTAATTGATCGATTGAATGCGATGCCTGGGGAAATTACGATCGTCGCGATCGCGCCACTCACAAATCTCGCAGCCGCAGAGAAAAAAGCCTCCGGTGTTCTCAGAAAAGCAAAGGAAATTATCATCATGGGCGGTGCATTTAGCTGTCCCGGCAACATTACTTCTCATGCAGAATTTAATGTCTGGTTTGATCCAGAAGCAGCAGAGATTGTGCTGAATAGTCGTTGTGATTTGGTGATCACTCCGCTCGATATTACGCGACGACTGATCTTTACGAGAGAAGTGGCACAGTCGATCGTTCAAAGCAATCCACACAGTGAATTAGCACAATTTTTGATCAGTCTTTGTGAGTTCATGATTGGTACTGCCTTAGAGTATCGAGAAACAAATGGAATCTCAGGGTTTCTTGTGCATGATGCGGCAACTCTAGGGTACTTGTTTTACCCAGAAACAATGATGTGGAAACGGGCAAGAGTGCAGATCGAAACGCGGGGAGAATGGACACGAGGACAAACATTGATCGACGATCGTAATCTTGCAAAGCAACCTGCAAATGCTTGGGTTGCCACCGAAGTCGATGCAGCAAGATTTTTCACCAGCCTGATTGAAGATTTGAAGACGCTGATTTCGATGCAAACATAAAAGGGTCAGATAAAAGCTGGCCCCAATCAATGCAATTAGCAATCTAAAGTGTTTTCCAGTTCCCAAGGCGTGACGCAACTCGTAAATTGATTCCATTCTTGGTGTTTGAGCTTGAGATAAGCAGTGGCGAATGGTTTACCCAGCGATCGAGTAATCATTTCATTCGATGCTAAACACCGCAGAGCGTCGAGTAGATTCTTAGGTAACGGTGTTGCTTCACCCACGGGTAGCGGATCAGTATAGCTATTGTTATCGCGTCTAACGCCCGGATCACGTTTTTGAACGATGCCATCTAATCCGGCTGCAATTAATGCGGCTGGTAATAGATAAGGATTCGCTGCACCATCGGCTAAACGGAATTCAAAGCGTCCAGCGTCGGGAATGCGAATCGTATGTGTGCGATTGTTGCCACTGTAGCTCGCTGTGTTCGGAGACCAAGTTGCACCGGAGAGTGTGACAGGTGCATTAATGCGTTTGTAAGAGTTGACGGTTGGATTCGTGATGGCGCAGAGGGCTTCAGCCGAATGCAGCACACCCGCGATGAATTGATAACCGAGTTGGGACAGTCCTAACTCGCCTTGCGGGTCGTAGAAGAGATTTTCCTGTCCGGCATTGTCCCAGAGTGAAACATGGGTGTGGCAACCATTCCCGGTAAGATGGGCGAACGGTTTTGGCATGAAAGTGGCTCGGAGTCCATGCTTTTCTGCGATCGATTTGACCATGTATTTGAAGAACGCTTGTCGATCTGCCGTCACTAACGCATCCGCATACATCCAGTTCATCTCGAACTGCCCGTTTCCGTCTTCGTGATCATTCTGATATGCGCCCCATCCGAGTCCTAACATCGCATCGCAGATTTCGCGAATGACCTCATATTGACGCATTAAAGACTGTTGATCGTAACAAGGCTTGCTTTGGCGATCGCGCCCATCTGCAATCTGTTCACCCTCTGGACTGAGCAAGAAATACTCGCATTCTACGCCCGTTCGCACTCGGTATCCGAGGTCTTGTGCCTGTTGTAGAACTCGCTTTAAAACAACACGCGGCGCTTGCTCTAAAGGCTCTCCGGTAATGGTGTGCAAATCCGCAGCTAACCAAGCCACTTCGGGTTGCCAAGGCAGTTGAATTAAGCTGGATGGATCGGGAATGGCTAAAATATCTGGATCTGCGGGAGTCATGTCTAACCAAGCGGCAAAGCCTGCAAATCCGGCTCCGCTGATTGCCATTTGATCAATGCTTTCAGTCGGAACGAGCTTCGATCGCGCCACCCCAAACAAATCCGTAAACGAAATCAGAAAGTAGCGAATCCCTTGAGATTGAGCGATTTGGGAAAGCGTCGTCATAATGAGTGCTGGAGTAGGGTTTGAATATGCGATCGGATAAAGGCTGCGTCGTTGGGATTGTCATAGGGGTTGCCCGCTCGATGACCCCAGATCGAGTCGATTGCATAATATTCTGCATTCGACAAGAGAGCAGCTTCTGCTGCACAATCTTCCGGTGTAAAGTACAAATCTGTTGTTGCAGGCATTACAAATGTTTTTGCCTGAATCGCACTCATCGCCGCAAGGTAATTTCCCTGGTAGATTGGATTGTCGCTGACATCGCAATGCAGCCAAGTATCAATCATGGCTAAAAGATTGTGCGGGTTGCGCTTGCGGTAGTTCATTTCCCAAAATCGCGTGATGTAGTCCTCCAGCGAACTATATCCAAGCTGATAGTAGCAACCCTCTCGATAGAAAGCCTGGGAAGCCGCCCAACTTGCATAAATGCGGGCAAAGGCTCGAAATCCACGATCGGGCACTGTTTCAAATCGCGTTCCTGTCCAAGCTGGGTCAGCCGTCAGTGCAGTTCGTAAGCTTTGCAGAAAGATGCGATTGTGATCGGTGGTTCGAGCCGTACCGCAGAGGGCAGCAATGCGTAACACACGATCGGGATAAAGCGCTCCCCAGTGGTACGCCTGCTGTGCGCCCATTGACCAACCATAGATCAGGGCAAGTTGTTCAATCTGAAAGAATTCCTGAAGTAGCTGTTGCTGTGCACGAACATTGTCAAAGTGACTAAACCAAAAGCCTTGTTCTTCTAAACCAACATCACTATTGCTGGGCGAGGTTGATAGACCATTGCCCAGCATATTCGGAATGATAATGAACCATTCGCTTGGATCTAAGATTCCGTCGGGGCGGATTAACCAATCGATATCGGTGTGCTGCGCTCCGTATGAAGTGGGGTAGAGAATGGCATTGGTACGATCGTGGTTCAACGTCCCGTAGGTTTGATAGACGATCTGCGCTTCGGGCAAGGTTGCACCACAGTACAACGGGAAGTTTTTCAGCGTAAAACAACTTGCAGATTGGGTCATACTAGCTCTTTTGCAAAGTTGTAGTTCACTTCAACATAGCCTTGATCTTTGAAGGTGAACTGCTCTCTTAACTGTTGGTGTGCTGCGGGAAGTTGATGAAACGGAATTGAGGGATAAAGATGGTGTTCTGCATGAAAGGGCATATTCCACATCAAAAACTGAAGCGGAAATAGGGTTTTGGTCGATCGAGTGTTCGTAAACGGATTGTCATCATGGGTGCATCCGGTATGTTCCGACAACAGAATCATCCGCAGAATCGGCTGTCCAACGGCTAACGGCAGCACCCAATAGACGACAAACCAAGGCTGATGAGCATAGATTGAAACCGCGATCGCAATCGCATACACGGCTAACTGCGATCGGACTGAAAGCATTACACCCGCACGAGCTTCTTCCGAGATGTAGGGATAATCCTCTAACTGTCCCAAAGCAACGCGAAAATGCGTTTTCAGCTTGCCCCACCACCAAGTAATACCGCTCATAGTAATGAGATAGTCTACTAAAGTTTGAGGAAGCGGATCGCCAAGTTCTGGGTCTTTGTCAATCAGTTGGGTGTAGCGATGATGCCATTTGTGATAGCGACGGTAGAACGCACCATTGTAAAAAGATAAGAGACCTGCGATCCAGCAAACGACATCATTCAACAAGTTGTTCTCGAATGCAGTCCGGTGTGAACACTCGTGCATTGGAGCAAACATCGCAGCAAACCCAAACCCGTAAACAATCACGGCGGGAATTGCAATTGCCCAATTGTGTCCTAAATTCGTGCCCCAAAGATAACCGCTAATGCCTAAGATCGCTAAATGTCCAAAAAGTTGAAGCAGCCCCTTCAGGGTCGATCGCGTATTCAACGCTTTCAAAGCTTCGCTACTGAGAGGTGTGTAGCGCTTTGACTCGGATTCAATCAAGTTAGACTCAGAAATGGATGAAGTCATCGTCTTTTTCCTACCATTAAGCTGAACTTGTTATAACAAGCAAGAATAGCAATATATCACCAAAACTCTGTAATGAATGCTACTAAATCATGGGAACTCCTCTACACGCGATAATCTCCAAACAACTACGCGATCGTATGGTTAGCGGTCAGTATAAACCCGGAGATCAACTACCGAGTGAGCATCAATTAATGTCGGAGTTTGAAGTCAGCCGGATTACAGCAAGACGAGCGATCGCAAATCTGATGCAGCAGGGTTTAGTCGTCGTGCAGCAAGGGAAGGGGGCGTTCGTCGCCAGTCAGCAGAAAGTCACGCATTCTTTATCGAGTCCATTGTTGCTCGAAGCAGATATGGCGCAGCAAGGCGTAACGATCACAGTTCGGACGTTAGTGTTTGAATTAGTTACCGTTCCGCAGGATGTTCAGGAAATCTTGGCGGTGTCGATCGCCTACTTTCAAAAGAAAGTATTGCTATTCAATGGGGTTCCGGGCTGTGTTGATATTACTTACATTGTTCCAGAGCTAGGGGAGATTTATGCGGAAGATCTTAAGCAGCAACTCAGCCTCACCGTGCTTGAGAAGCATGGAATTTTTACAGAGAAGCTTGATGCTGTGATTGAATGTACACAAGCAGATGACGAAACCAGTGAGCAATTAGAAGTGCCCCTGGGACATCCGCTCATCGTTTATCAGCACACTGCTTATATCGAAGGGAATTGTGCGATCGTACACGGTAAATCCATCTCACGCGGCGATCGTCTCTGTTATTCGGTACAAATTAATCGAAACTAAGTTATGTCACTCTAAGTTATGTCGCTCTAAGCTATGTCACTTTATGCTTTAGCCATTCACACCAGTAGTCCTGATTTGGGATTGATGATTTCAGATTTTGAGGGCAATCAGCGATCGTCCGTTCAAAATTTAGGACGTGAATTATCGAGTTCGCTGCACGTTCACCTCACCGAATTTCTCAAACCTCAATCTTGGCAAGATCTTGCTTTTCTTGCTGTCGCCATCGGCCCAGGTGGATTTACTGGCACTCGTATCGGTGTTGTTGCCGCCCGAACGCTTGCACAACAGCTAGAAATTCCATTATTTGGAGTGTCGAGTTTAGCAGCGATCGCGCTTCAATCGGGGTACCGTGGCACGATCGCCGTGCAAATGCCGGCGCAGCGAGGTGAACTTTATACTGCAATCTATCAGCGCGATGAAACATTAAAGGTCATGCAACCTGATGCCGTGATGACCGCCCCAGAATGGGAGCAAATAAAACAATCGATTGATTTCCGAGTTGAAGCGGAGCCGCATCAAGGACGCTATGTTGAGGGGATAAGCGCGATCGCGCTCATCAATTGGAAAAAAGGGGAGCGCCCCCATTGGTCAGAAGCGCTCCCCTACTATGGTCAACATCCTGTTGAAACAAAATTAAATTAGTTCGATCGATTCAGGCTGTCTTGCAGGGCATCACCGCTACGCTCTGCGGTATCCGGATACATTTGTCCGAAATCTTTCACCGCTTCGCCTGTTTCTTTCCCAATGCGGTTCAGACGTTCGCCCAAGTTACCGGAAGTTTCACGAGCTTCGCGGTTCCATTCTCCGGTGGTTTTGGGGCGATCGCTGGTGTCACTTTGTAAATCTTGCTTGATCTTGCCCATCAAGTTCTGAGTTCCAGGTTGCTCCTCTGCACTCACCACCCGACGACCTTCGTACAGAGTTTTTTCTTTCTTATTCGGGCTATCTGGCGCACCTGGAGAATAAGACGGATCTGCTGCCGCGTGAGCGACTTGCATCGGGGCAAGCAACAGAACTGCAAACAGTAGAATTGCTAATACAGCGAGACGAAATTCTTTTAACACTAGCTTTAATCTATTCATGAGTCATATCCTCAAAATTGAAGTAACTCATGAATCCTAGAAAGAATTTAGAAAACGATCGTCAACCGGAAGAAAGGTTCACGATGAACCACAGGAGAGATTTTCATGCAACCGTCAACAATTCGCTCAATTCAAGCCCAACCCATCACCGCTGAAGCCTTTCGTCCCTTTGGACAACTGATTCAAGCCTCACCTGACGGGAAAGGCTTCGATCGAGATGATGCTCAGCTCTATCTTGAAGAGGGAATTCCCCGCTTCTACATTATGCGACTCCAGCATCGCGGGCGGAAATTCCACAAAATCACGCGCCATCAGCAGTGCACTCAGTGCCTCGGTTCCCTAGAAGGCAAAGAATGGCTGATCGTGGTTGCGCCTCCAGGTGAAAGCGTGAGTCCAGCGCTCTCGGATCTTAGAGCTTTCCGCATTCCAGGAAACTGCTTCATCAAACTAGAGATCGGCACCTGGCACGCTGGCCCCTACTTCGACGATGAGATCGTTGATTTCTACAATCTCGAACTCAGTGATACCAACCTTGTGGATCACGATACTTGCAATTTGCGCCTAGACTACGGTGTTGAGTTCGAGATTACTTGATCCGAACGCCGTGCGTCTCCACATCGATCGCGCCTTCGATTTCTCGCGCGATCGAAACAAAGTGCTTCAACACTTCCAACGATGCAACGCTCCCCAGGAAAATAACGACTTTTCCTCGCTGCATGACCCTCAATTTCTCAAGATCTCTAGCAGAAAAGCGAACCCTAAGCGCCTGCCACACCCGCTTGACTAAACCATGATGATCATATTCACCATTTAGACCAATTCTCTCCGGTGGAATTGTAGCGAATAGAGAGCAGAGTCCGCTCTCGGAATCAGAGGCTGCGGCAGTTGCCGTAGTAGAAAATTCCCGTAGTTGCACCGATGTTTTTGTCATGTGGCGATGCCAGACCCTTGTATACAGAGGTTGAATTCTGAGATTATTAAAGGTTTCACAGAGCTTTAGGACAATCTATCCTGAGATAGAAGTCCGCCTTACCGTATAATCACTGGTTATAAATGAAACCGGGTAGTGATCGATCGAAGCCCCTATTCTTCTTACCAGAACTGAGATAAGACACGCGATCTGCCATACCGTCGGATCACGTCAGTAGAAATAGCGACTTAATATTGATTGCCCTATTGCCGCACAACTTGCCGCATATAATCACCCCAAAGTTTCGCCGCAAGCCCACTGTTTCCATCCGTGGGCGCATTATTGTCATTGCCCAACCAAACACCAGTGACGATCGTTTGACTCGGAACATAGCCAATAAACCACAGATCTTTATTGTCGTTGGTCGTTCCCGTTTTCCCGGCTTCACCCAGCCCGATCGCGGCACCGCGTCCGGTTCCCGATCGTACGACTCCTTGCAGCAGCGTCGTCATCGTATTCGCAACTTCCGGCGCAATCACCTTTTGATTATTCTCGCCATCTTGATCGGCCTGATAAATCACACGGCAAGTATTGATGTCTTGGCGATTTTTACAGTCTCCACTATCCAGAATGCGCTTAATCGTATGAGGACGGTTTCGTACTCCTTGATTTGCCAGCACTCCAAAAGCACTCGTCATTTCTAGTGGAGTGACTTCGCTTTGCCCCAAGACCAGCCCCGGAACCGCTTTGAGAGTGGACTTTACACCCATGCGCTGCGCCATTTGCACCACTTTGTCTAATCCCACATCTTGAGCCACTCTGAGCGCAACGGCGTTTAACGACTGCGCGACTCCGGTGTAAAAATCTGCCGCTCCGCCCCCGCACCCTGCAAATGTCTGTCCGCCCCAGTTCAAGGGCGCACAAGAATAGCTCGTTCCAGGAGAAATGCCCTGCTCGATCGCAGCCGCATAAGCAAAGATTTTAAACGTCGATCCGGGCTGCCGCAGAGCTTGCGTCACTCGGTTGAACTGGCTTTGTTGATAATCAACTCCTCCAGCCATGGCTAGAATTTCGCCTGTTTTCGCGTCGATCGTCACAACCGCACCCTGTGAGTAATTTGCGCTTGCGCCGCTTGTCGCCACACTATTTCTCAAATTAGTTTCAGCTCTCGCTTGCATTTGGCGATCGAGTCCTGTTTCGACAATAAAATTCCCTTCACTCGCAAGACTGCCACCGAGTAAAGATTCAAGCTCATCAAAGACTGCACTGTAAAAATAAGGAGCGATCGCGCTTTGCAGTTCCTGTCTAGCTCTGGGGCTGATCTCAATCCGCGATCGTCGGGCGCGATCAGCTTCTTCTTGTGCCACCATGCCCTGCTGCGCCATCCGTTCTAGGACACGATCGCGATATTCGATCGCCGCTTTGTAGTTTGTTACCGGATTAAAGCTATTTGGTGCGGGCAGAATTCCCACTAACGTTGCTGCTTCCGAGAGATTGAGATCTTTTGACGATTTTCCAAAGTAAAACTGAGCGGCATCCTCAAAGCCATAAATTCCGCTACCAAGATAGACGCGATTGAGATACGTTCTTAATATGAAATTTTTGCTATAGACCGTTTCGAGCTTGAGGGCTACGATCGCTTCTCGAAGTTTGCGCCCTGCGGAATCTTGTCGCCCGACATAATCCGGCAAAACGCTTCTGGCAAGCTGCTGTGTGAGCGTACTGCCTCCTTCTCGGATCTCACCGCCTCGAACATTGGTAAATAGCGCACGGGCAGTCCCGATCGGGTCAACCCCCAAATGCCAGAAGAACCGCGAGTCTTCAGAAGCCATCACTGCATTAGGGAGATAAGGCGAAAATCCTGAAAGGTTTTCCACTTCAATGTGGCGATCGGTTCTAGGGGTTCGCAACGGCTGTCCATCCCGTGAATTGATCACCACAGGGCCTTGCACCGATTCCGGTAAGGGATAGACCGAAAATCGCTGCCATTCGATTCCAATGACAAATGCAGTTAGGGCGGTCACGCCACTAATCCCGAACAAACCGTAGCGCACCGCTTTGAGATACCACGGCAGCGGGTCTTTATATTGAAGACGGACGGAGGCAGCAAGTTCAGGTGGCCCTAAGCTCACAATATCGCCATTGTAGAGAATCTTTGACTTCAGCTTGCGCTTGCCGCGATACAGCCCATTCGTTGAGCCTTCATCGCGAATCATAAATCTCGATCGCGTCGGCAGTCCCAAGAATTTCCGTTTGCGATCGCGCTTGATTACCGCATGAACCTGGCTGACCACCGGATTGCGAACCACGATATCGCAGGATTTAGAGCTGCGTCCCACCGAATAGCGATCGCCCAGCAGCGGAAAGACCTGCGCTTTCGGCGCATCTGCATCCTGCACCAACAACTCCGGGACACGCGCATTCGGTCTCAACTTCAGCTTAGAGAAATTGATCCGCGTCAACGTTTTCACGGCTTGCGTAAGATTGCCAAGCATGGTTTGCGATCGGCGAGGGGGCAGCGGCGGTTGAGTCATGCAAAAAGAGATCGAGGGACTGCGATTATTCTAGACAAATGTGGGGAGTAGTAATGAGAGTGGGGGATCAAGAAAGATTTCTACGCCCTACTCTCCACTCTCATTACTACTTCTTAAATGGATCATGTTCCGATAAAAGTCGCTCTAATTTGGCCTCATCCACCCGCGACACAATCCATGAAAATAACAGGATTTATTGATTAGTCAGAAGATAAGCGATTCTTAGAACGCTAAGCGATCGCAATAGATACTCCTGAATTTGTCCTGCACCTACCGAAAGCACAAATTAGAGATGAAGAAAGTCGCTCAAATATCAGCAAATTATGACGCTATAGTAAAATCTTCCAAATTCGGTTACAATCTGTCACAAATTTACGATCAGGCTAAGTACACTGAAGTAGAGATCGGGCATTTTTGAACGAGGAGCGAGGAACCGAGATCGATGAGTTGAACGTTATCACCCTATCACTTGGCTTTTCGGACTGCTTTATCCGTTCGAGTGCATTCTTCCTAGCCTTGCCTGCCCACATAAGCATTGTTGACAACCTATGGAACCAGTGACGAACCTGCCCAAGCATCGTGTGGTCATTATCGGAGGTGGATTTGGGGGCTTATATGCTGCTCAAAATCTCAACCGCGCTGATATTGATGTGACCCTGATTGATAAACGTAATTTCCATCTATTCCAGCCGCTCCTCTACCAAGTTGCTACCGGAAGCCTCTCTCCTTCTGACATTTCTGCGCCTCTGCGCTCGATCCTCAGCCGTCAGAAAAACGCCAAAGTGCTCATGGAAGAAGCGATCGACATCGATCCCGAAACTCAGCACGTCAAGACAAATCAGGGATTAATTCCTTACGACTCGCTAATCGTTGCCACTGGAGTCAGCCATCACTACTTCGGCAATGACCAGTGGAAAGATACCGCACCCGGCTTAAAAACCGTGGAAGACGCGATCGAAATGCGCCGCCGGATCTTCATGGCATTTGAGGCAGCAGAAAAAGAAACCGATCCCGAAAAGCGTAGAGCGCTCCTTACCTTTGTCGTGGTCGGCGGCGGCCCAACGGGCGTTGAGTTAGCAGGCGCGATCGCCGAACTGGCAAACAATACGCTCAAGCACGATTTCCGCAGCATTGATACGACCGAAGCCCGGATTTTATTAATCGAAGGGTTAGATCGCGTACTGCCGCCTTACCCGGCTGAGCTGTCTGCAAAAGCAGCAGAATCGCTGACAAAATTGGGTGTTACGGTACTGACCAAAACCAAAGTGACGCAGATCGAGGGCGAAACGCTGAAGATCGAATACAACGACCAGTGCGAAACGATCTCGGCAAAAACGATTCTGTGGGCAGCAGGGGTGAAAGCATCTGGTGTCGGCCGCGTGATTTCTGAGCGCACAGGCGCATCGCTCGATCGGGTGGGTCGCGTCATGGTCAATTCAGACTTAAGCGTTCCGAACCATCCGAATGTCTTTATCATTGGCGATTTGGCGCACTGTGCCGATCCTGAAGGCAAGCCTTATCCAGGAGTTGCACCTGTGGCCATGCAGGAAGGCAAATACGTTGCCAGACTGATTCAAGCAAGATTACAAGGTCGATCGCTCTCTGCATTTAGCTACAAAGATTTCGGTAGCCTTGCGGTGATCGGGCAGAATGCCGCCGTTGCCAACCTGGGTGGAATTCACTTGTCTGGTTTCATTGCTTGGTTTATCTGGATTGTGGCTCACATCTACTTCCTGATCGAGTTTAATAACAAGCTTGTCGTGATGATTCACTGGACTTGGAGCTACATCACTCGCGGACGGGGAGCGCGATTGATTACCAATACGACCTCACCCCCCGTCGAAACGCCGATCGCGCGATCGCTTCAAGAAGAGCCGCTCAAAGTCTAAAGCAGCTGCATCCTCAAGCATTGCGAAAGCAGATGAGAACTGGTTAGGCTCATCTGCTTTTCTTTTGGAGAAGCAGGGGGTTGAGCATTTTTGCTGTCCATACTAAATCGGGCATTGCGTTCTAGTTTGTTATGACCGATCCTGTTGATCCTCAGTCTGAAATTTACCTTCAACAAGCGCAGCAATTTAGCAAAGCGGGAATCTACGACGAGGCGATCGCTGCACTCGATCAGCTTTTGCAGCAGCAGCCGAGTGCAGCGATCGCTTGGTTTGAGCGCGGGAAAGTTTTTTATCAACTACGGCAATACGACAGCGCGATCGCTAGCTTTAAAGAATCAATTTTGCTCAAGCCGGATCACGAACTCGCCTGGAATTTACAAGGCGTGGCGCTCTCTAAGCTTGAGCGTCATGCGGAGGCGATCGCTTGCTACGATCAAGCCCTCAAGCTTCGCGGCACAAATTACAAGGTCTGGTACAACCGTGGTAACGCTTTACTCAAGATCGGATCAATCTACGAAGCTCTCTACAGCTACGAAGAAACCCTAAAACTCAAGCCCAGTTATCCCAAAGCTTGGTACAACCGAGGCATCGTGTTGACGCACCTGAAGCGCTTCGAGGACGCGATCGAGAGCTACAACCGCGCCCTCATCTTGCGCCCTTATTTCTCTGCGGCTCACTACAATCAAGGCAATCTGCTTTACCGTTTAGGACGCTACAAGGAAGCTTTGAAGAGCTATGAGCAGGTGTTGAAGATCCGCCCTGACCTCGATGAAGGTTGGCACAGTCAAGGAAACGCCCTCTATCAATTGGGACTGCTTCAGTGCGCGATCGACAGCTACGATCAAGCCCTGGCTCTCAATCCCGAAAGCGACAAAGTTTGGTACAGGCGCGGTATCGTTCTGAGCCGCATTGGACAGCAGCAGCAGGCGATCGCGTCTTTCGATACTGCGCTCAGCTTTAACCCGAACTTTCTAGAAGCGAGAACACAGCGCGATCGTCTCCTCAGCGGTTGAACAGAGCAGATTTGCTCTGATGCTCGGCGTACTGCTTCAGTTCCCATGCCATTCGCTGAATGCCTTGGCGCTCATCCTGCCGAATAAAAGGCATCAAAAACCGAGCCAGCGTACCAGAGAAATTCTGTCGATAGAAAAACCGCGTTTGATTCACGCCCACGTCCTGAAGCTCTAAAACGTGCTCGTTTCGCAAACCTGGAATCGTTGAGAGCCACTTAAGACAGTAATCAGGCTGAACCAATGTGACGATCGGGCGAAATTGAATTTCTTCTTCTCCTGGTACGCGCAGCAGCGAGAGCGCAACATCGCGCCCCTGAATAAACGGCAGTGAGGGATCACAGTCATATAAAAAGGTATTCCAATATTTCCAGCGCTCTTTGGCAATGAGAATTTGCCACACTTGCGATCGTGCTGCACGAATATCGATTTCGGTGTACAAACTTGGCATGGGTTCTAGTCCTAGTCGTTCGCTTTTTACAATTCCTGACCCTCAAGTGCGGTAAGATTTGCCGAGTCGCAAATCACCCAGATTTTACTCATGTCAGACCTTCTTACTCCCAATTCCAGTTTTAGCTTGACGATTCGGTTTCAGGTTCCCAATCGTCCGGGAATGCTTGCTAGTGTGATTCAAGTGATTTCGGCGCGCGGTGGTAGTTTGGGGCAGATTGATCTGATCGAACAATCGCGGGATATTTCGATGCGTGATATTACAGTCGATGCTGCCAGCACCGAACACGCAGAAACGATCGTGCAGGCGGTCAAACAATTGCCTCATATTAAAGTGCTGGAAGTGTATGATCGCACCTTCACGCTGCACCGGGGCGGCAAAATCAGTGTTGTTAGTAAGATTCCCCTCCGAGGGCAGGCAGATCTCGCGATGGCGTACACTCCCGGTGTGGGGCGGATTTGTACGGCGATCGCGCAAGACCCGAATCGAGTTTACGAACTGACAATCAAGCAAAATATGGTGGCGATCGTCACGGATGGCAGTGCGGTTTTGGGCTTGGGAAATCTGGGGGCGGAAGCATCGATGCCGGTGATGGAAGGCAAGGCGATGTTATTTAAGGAG
The DNA here is from genome assembly GCF_039962505.1 of Leptolyngbya sp. DQ-M1. NCBI lineage: Bacteria > Bacillati > Cyanobacteriota > Cyanophyceae > Leptolyngbyales > Leptolyngbyaceae > Leptolyngbya > Leptolyngbya sp. DQ-M1. The sequence goes on along the minus strand of NZ_JAMPLJ010000002.1, from coordinate 753,005 downwards.
TTCGGAGAAATTGATGCGTTTCCGATTTGTTTGGCGACTCAAGACACGGATGAAATCGTGGAAACAGTGAAGCGAATTGCTCCGGTGTTTGGGGGTGTGAATCTGGAAGATATTGCGGCTCCTCGCTGTTTTGAAATTGAGGCGCGACTTCAGCAAGAATTAAATATTCCAGTGTTTCACGACGACCAGCATGGAACCGCGATCGTCACCCTTGCTGCTTTGACGAATGCGTTGAAATTAGTTAAAAAAGCCATGTCAGAGGTGCAGATTGTGATTAACGGGGCAGGAGCAGCCGGAGTGGCGATCGCCACTCTTCTGAAAAAGAACGGGGCAAACCGGATTGTGATGTGTGACTCAAAAGGGATTCTTTCGCTCGATCGTGCCGACTTAAACGATCAAAAACGCGCCTTTGCGGTCGAACAATCTGGAAAGCTTGCCGACGCGATGAAGGGAGCAGATGTCTTTTTAGGAGTGAGTGCGCCTGGAGTAGTTACGCCTGAAATGGTGCGGGCGATGGCAACTAATCCGATCGTCTTTGCAATGGCGAATCCGATCCCCGAAATTCAGCCCGAACTGGTGAAAGACGATGTAGCCGTGATGGCAACCGGACGCAGCGACTATCCGAATCAAATTAATAATGTGCTGGCGTTTCCGGGTGTGTTCCGGGGTGCGCTGGATTGTCGGGCTTCTGCCTTTACTACAAATATGTATTTACAAGCAGCGCTGGCAATCGCGTCTTTGATTAAGACGGAAGATCTCGATCGTGAACACATCGTTCCTTCGGTGTTTGATCAACGAGTGGCGACCGTGGTTGCAGCAGCGGTTCAACGCGCCGCGAGAGAAGATGGAGTCGCGCAGCGATAAGCCCCAAATGGGGCACAATCGCCCTAAACGAAGCGGCAATTCTCACGCAAACTCTATCAATCCCGTATCAAACCTGTCCCCTAAACCGCTACATTAAAAACATTGCATCGGAGAGACATTATGTTTAACTTGGGCTGGGTCGAAATCGGAGTCATCTGCGCCGTTGCCCTACTGATTTTTGGCCCAAAGAAAATTCCTGAACTGGGTGGAACGTTTGGTAAAACCCTTCGTAACTTCAAAGAAGGCTTGACTAAACCCGAAGAAACCGACATCTCCGAAGACGATCGTGCCTGAAAGCGAGAAGAGAAATCATCTTTTCTACTCGCTCCTCTCCATCTCCCGACCTAGTACGGTTGTCTCTGCTTTTTGACGGTTATCCTCCCTCGCTGCGATCAAGATTCCCCCGCTAGAGTGGGTGAAAGAACTACAGGAAAGTTTACAACTAACTTAGTTTGTAGCTCTCTGTTGCTGCACAACCCTTTACAAGGCGACAGCACAGACCTCGCATAGTGGAGAAAGCCCGATGTTTGAATACTTCACCGATCAGGCGATTGAGACCATCATGTTTGCTCAGGAAGAAGCCCGTCGGCTTCGGCAAAACGCCGTGGGAACAGAAGCGATTTTGCTGGGCTTGCTCAGACAGGATGACACGATCGCAGCATTGGTTTTAAATAAGCTGGGAGCCGCACTCGAAGCTGGGCGCTCAGAAGTGGAAAAAATTGTCGGTCGCGGATCTGGCTCGTCGTTTGGAGAACTTCCCTTTACGCCCAAAACGCGCCAAATTCTTGAACGTGCGCTGCAACAAGCCCAGATGATGGGAATGCGCTATGTGCGATCGGAGCATATTCTGTTGTCCTTGATCGACGATAACCAGGGTGTCGCGATTAAGGTACTGAAGCAGTTGAACTTGAATCTAGACGAGATTCGCGCTGAAGTCGATCTCGCTCAAACTGAACTTGTCGGTGCAACGAAGCCCGCCGCTCCCCGCAAAGCGGCATCTTCTAATAAAACGCCTGCGCTGAATGAGTTTGGCACCGATCTGACGCAAAGAGCCGCAGAAGGTAAGCTCGATCCGATGATCGGACGGCAAAAAGAACTCGATCGCGTGATTCAAATCCTGGGTCGCCGCTCGAAGAACAATCCTGTTTTAGTGGGTGAACCTGGAGTCGGTAAGACCGCGATCGCCGAAGGATTAGCTCAACGCATTTATGATCAAGCGGTTCCCGACTTGCTGCAAGGTAAGCAAGTGGTGCAGCTTGATATGGGTTCATTGTTGGCAGGAACGCGCTTCCGGGGTGAGTTTGAGGAACGAATGAAGCAGATCCTCGATGAAGTGCAGCAGTCCGGCAACATTATTTTGGTGATTGATGAAATTCATACGCTAGTGGGTGCAGGCTCGACCGGCGGCGGAATGGATGCTGCAAACTTGATGAAGCCCGCTCTAGCACGGGGCGCACTCCAATGTATCGGTGCGACGACGCTGGATGAATATCGCCAGCATATTGAGAAAGATGCAGCGCTAGAACGGCGATTCCAGCCTGTCATGGTGGGAGAACCGACGGTCGAAGAAACGATCGACATCTTGCGCGGATTGCGCGAGCGTTACGAGCAGCACCATCAATTGCAAATCGAAGATGCAGCGGTCGAAGCGGCAGCGAAGCTAGCCGATCGCTATATTACCGATCGATTCATGCCGGATAAAGCGATCGACTTAATCGACGAAGCAGGTTCTTTGGTGCGGTTGCGGAATACTAATCCAGCATTAAAAGCGCTGAAGAAAGAACTGCGGCAGGTTCAGAAAGAAAAGCAAGCGACCGTAGCGGCTCAGGACTTTGATAAAGCGGGTCAATTGCGCGATCGAGAAATCGAACTCGAACGGCAATTAGCGACAGATGTTCCGACCTCTGAGCTTCCGACTGTGAATGAAGAGGATATCGCGCAGGTGATTTCTTCCTGGATGAACATTCCGGTGAGCAAGCTGACTGAATCTGAATCTGCGATGTTGTTGCACTTAGATGAAGTGCTGCATCAGCGAGTAATTGGACAAGATGAAGCTGTGACTGCCGTAGCGAGAGCCGTGAAGCGATCGCGGGTTGGGCTGCAAGATCCGAATCGTCCGATCGCGTCGTTCATTTTCTCAGGGCCTACCGGAGTCGGTAAAACGGAACTTGCGAAAGCTCTAGCAGCAGCGGTATTTGGTTCTGAAGATGCGATGATTCGCCTCGATATGTCTGAGTACATGGAATCGCACACGGTTTCTAAGCTGATCGGTTCGCCTCCTGGATATATCGGGTATGACGAAGGTGGACAACTGACTGAAGCCGTTCGCCGTAATCCGTACACGGTGATTCTGTTCGATGAAGTCGAAAAAGCTCACCCGGATGTGTTCAACATGATGCTGCAACTTTTAGATGATGGGCGGCTCACGGATGCTAAAGGTCGTACTGTCAGCTTCAAGAACACGCTCGTGATTATGACCTCGAACTTAGGCTCGAAAGTGATCGAGAAAGGTGGCAGTGGCTTAGGCTTTGAGTTTAGTGGCGGTTCGGCTGAGTCAGCTCAGTACAATCGCATCCGCACTTTAGTCAACGACGAGTTGAAGCAATATTTCCGACCGGAGTTTCTCAACCGTGTCGATGAGATTATTGTCTTCCGTCAGTTGACTCGCAGCGAAGTGGTTCAGATTGCCGACTTGATGATTCAAGAAGCCGCAGTCCGAATTGCAGAGCAAGGCATTACTCTCGAAGTCAGCGATTGCTTCAAGGAGCGCGTCGTGGTAGATGGTTACAACCCCAGCTATGGCGCGCGTCCGTTGCGTCGTGCAATTTCTAGGTTGCTTGAAGATAGTTTGGCGGAAGCCTTCTTAGCGGGACAAATTCAATCGGGAGATACCGCGATCGCGGATGTCGATGAAGATCAGCAAGTGGTTATTCGTCGTGCAGAAGTACCTGTGACGATCGCCGCGTAGACTGTTCAATCTAATTTTTCATTCAGCCTTTGCAGAGTTGCAAAGGCTTTTTTCATGAGACTTTTTCATAAAGACAGTGGGAGTGTCACCGTGAAGGTACTGCCGACCGTCGGTGTGCTCTCAACGGTGACGCTGCCTCTAGCGGCTGACACCAATTGATGCACGATCGCCAATCCCATACCTGTCCCTGGAATCTCTTTAACATTTGATCCACGGTACAGGGGGGTAAAAATTAGCGCTCGATCGGCTTCCGAAATTCCAATCCCGCGATCCTGAACTTGGAAGATCACATGATTAGTATTGCGAGTCAGGCTTAAATAGATCGGGCTACTGTCCTGTGAATATTTCACTGCATTGGTCAGTAAATTGCTAAGAATCTGTCGTAGCGTCATTTCATCAAACTCGATCATTGGGTGAGCAGATAGACAAACAAAATCAATGTTTGCATTACTGTATAGCTGCTCAATCTCAGCAATTAAGTCTTGGCAAAATTCACCTAAATCAATCCAAACGGGTTCCCAAGACAGTTTTCCAGCCTGACAACGGCAAACCAGCGAAGTACGATCGAGCAGCTCAGCGATATGTTGTACCGAGTTTCGCGCCAGGGCTAAGTGATCGAGCTTTTGCAGCGATTGGGGCGACTGTTCTGCTTGTTCCATTAGCTCGATCCAATCTAAGGTAATTAGCAGGGAGCTAAGCGGATCGCGGAGTTCATGTTCAACGGTATGCAAAAGCTCGATTTGTTTCTGGTTGTCGCTTAACTGCTGGGCTAACTGGGTTTGGATGCGGTGGTGACGCAAGTTTGCGCGAATCGCTGCGTCGAGCAGGTTCTCTTGATAGGGATAAGCCAGACAGGGCAGATCGATCGGAATTTCAAACGGCTGGCTTTCTGCGTTGAAGCAAATGATAGGTAGATCAGCCGCTTCGATCGCGCCAACTGTTTCACTCTCAACTTTTTGCTTTTCTAGCAACACCAGATCTGGTTGCTCAGCATCGATCACATCCTGTAAGGTCAACGATTTGGATGCAACGATAGTTTTATATCCCAAGCGCTGCAAACGATATTTGAGATCAAGCGTAATCCAGGGTTCTTCTGCAATAATCAGAACTTTTACGATCGACATGCCATCTGAGTCCTAATGATCGGCTTAAATCCGTCTAGCTGACTCAGCATACAAAAAAAACGTGCCTCTAATTCGTTGAATGATGCTAATTCTGCTGTCCAACTGATTTATAAAAGTGCTGGAGGAAGAAAGGGCGTAAATTTTGCCCTATCCCCCTACTTTCACACTGGACTCAGGAAACTGCTATCAATCTCACGCTGCACCTGTGCATTCGATCGACGCAAATGCAGTTTTACGCTGAGCTGGAACAAATGAAAAATCAACCGCAGGGTGCGGATCGATTCCTAAAGCTGCATCGAAAAAGCGATCGCTAATCGCATTGATAATCGGAGTTTCGCCGTACTGAGTCGTTTCAATCGAGCGAACAGGGGTGATTTCTGCCAGCGTTCCCGCCAGCGCAACTTCATCCGCAATCAAAAGCTCGGTGCGCTCGATCGGGCGACGCTCAAACGGAATTCCCATCGATTTACACAGGCTTTCAATGATGTCAACCGTGATACTTTCCAGCGCTCCTTCCCAAGTGGGTGGCGTGAAGACTTTACCATCCCGTACCACTAATACGCAGGTCTGCGTAGTTTCCGCAACTCGTCCAGCTTGGTTGAGAATAATCATGTCCGAGTAACCCCGATCGCGTCCTTCGATCTTCACCAAGCGAGCAACTTGATAGTTCGTGCTGGTCTTGACGCGACAAGGCAGCGCTAAATCGGTGCCGCGTTTCCATGGAGTCACACCGAGATCGATCGGATCGGGGCGCTTCGTTGGGGTGTGGTAGGCAGTCAGAACTAGGTTGCTCGTGCTACCTTCTCCCCAGAAACCTTCATCTCCGTAGAGAGTGGAGCGAATCCACATATTGCGATCGCGCTGATAGAGAAGTTTCACCAAATCGTGATGTGCTTTCTCAAATTCCTCATAGTTCATGTCGAACGGGATGTAGAGGATTTTTGCCGATCGACGCAAGCGCTCGTAATGTCGCCGCATGGCCACAATTCCAAACCGTCCGTCGGGTTGCCAATAGCCTTTTAGACCTTCAAAGACATTTAGACCGCGTAACACTGCTTCACTAGAGATGTGAAAATTTGCGTCTTCCCAACGGGAAATTTTCCCGCCAAAGTATACGTATTCTGGTTTCTGGAGTTGGGTAATGCCAGCCATAAAGTTAAAAAATTAAGAAAGGGATTACGGGTAGAGCGTCATCGCCAAAGGCAGCGCTCCATCCTTTTATCGGTAAAAACCGAACCCTTGTCAGCAATTGTACGGAGAACTTTATTAAAACCTCTTATGAAGCTTTGATGCTTAAACCTCTCTTCAAAACTTTAGGTGCTTAATTTATCCGGTGATCTGAATAATTGTGGGTCGATCGTCCAGTATTGTGAGGAGGGCAATACAGGGTAACGCGGCATGAAGGCTCAAGGTTCTCGCAAAGATCTTTCGGTTCTCTGGCTGTATTTGAGCTGGGGAATTGCGGTATTTTATGCGGGATTGGCGATGCGGGAGGCATTTTCAGCCCCGATCGTCATTCAAGATGATGCGCGGGTTTACTTGATTGGGATGCAGCGATTTGTCGATCCGGAAGTGTTTCCGAAGGATTGGATGGCAAAGTATTTTCATTCCGTCACCCCTGGGGGATTGGGGATGCTGTATTGGATCGGGACGCAGCTTGGACTTGCACCTGTGTTGATGAGTAAATTGCTGCCTGCGGGGTTGAGTTTGCTGCTGGTGTGGTACGGCTATCGGTTGACGCTGGCATTATTTCCGGTGCCGATCGCTGGATTTTTCAGCAGTGTGATTTTGTTGCAAAGTTGTTGGCAGCGCGATGATTTGGCTTCGGCTTCGCCGCGATCGTTTTGGGCGCTGTTGCTGACTGCGTTTCTGTACTATTTCGTCAAACGTGCTTGGCTTGCGATGGCGCTTTGTGTTGCAATCATGGGATTAGTCTGTCCGCTGGCGGCGGTGTTGATCGGGCTGTGGCTTGGGGTGCGCGGGGCGTGGGGATTGTTGAAGCGACGATCGGAGCGGATGGAATGGATCATTTTAGGAGTGACGATCGCGCTGTTGTTGCCGTATGTGTTGAGTCAGTCGGAGTTTGCGCCGACTGTGAATGCGGCTCAGGCACGATTGATGCCAGAATTTCAGCCTGGAGGACGGTTGCCGTTTTTTCATCCGAATCCGCTGCGGTTCTGGTTTGATGGCACCGATAGCGGATTCCAGATTTCGTTTAATCCGCCGCTGATTGGACTGGGGTTAGTGTTGCCGTTGCTGGTACGTTATCGCGATCGCTTTTCCCAATTGCAAGCGTTAAAGCCGGATTGGATTTTGTTGCCGCAGCTTGCAGGCACCGGATTGATCGGGTTTTTCCTGGCTCATGCCCTGTTTGTGAAGCTGCATTTTCCCAGCCGCTACACGACGCATAGCTGGCGAATTGCGATGGCGATCGCGGCGGGAATTGTGATTGCGATCGGGCTTAATCGGTTGAAGTCTTGGAGAATTGGAGCGCTGATTGTTCTTAGTGGTGCGATGCTGCTCTATCCGCATTTGGCTTGGCGCGATTTTCCCAATACAGGCTATGTCGCTGGTAAGCACCCAGCATTGTATGAGTTTCTCAAGACAACTCCGAAATCGACGCTAACGGCTTATCTCGGTGAAGATGGTAATAATTTACCGATGATGTCTTTACGATCGACGCTCACTGCACAAGAGTATGCGGTTCCGTTTCATTTGGGCTACTACTTGCCGATGAGAAAACGGGCGATCGACTTAATCGAGGCTCAATATAGTGAAAGCTTAGAACCTGCCAAACAGTTGATTCAACAATACAAACTCACACATTGGTTACTCGATGCCAATGCGTTTGCACCCGATTATTTGAGAAGTTATCGCTGGTTTCGATTGTTTGAGCCGAATGTCAGCAGTGCGATCGCCACATTAAAGGCAGGTCGAGTTCCGGCGATGCAGAACATTATTGGGAAATGTGCGATCGCATCTCCCAATAATGTGACTGTGCTAGATACCGCTTGCATTCTAAAGAACTAAGCAGACACCTGAATCCGCTCGGTTCCCGCCAAGTCAAATGCTGCGTGAATCGCTTGCAGTGCCATCACACCTTGATCTTCTGCCACAACACAACTGACTTTAATCTCAGAGGTTGCAATCATCTGAATGTTAATTTTGTGCTGATAAAGCGATTCAAACATTCGCGCCGCGATTCCCGGTTGTCCCACCATGCCTGAACCCACAATGCTGACTTTGGCGATCGCGCTATCGACCACGACTTCCCCATACCCAATCTCCGATCGCGCGGCTTCCAGCGCTTGTCTTGCATTCTCCGCGTCCATTTGCGCCACAGTAAACGCAATATCCCGCGTCATCACGCCATCAATCATGCGGCATCGCTGCGACTGAATAATCATGTCAACGCTGATATTTTGCCCTGCCAGCAGTTGGAAGATCTTCGCTGCCATACCGGGACGATCGGGAATGTGGCGAACGGCGACCTGTGCTTGCTTCAGATCGAGCGCCACGCCTCGGACTGCAGCGGAATTGGGCACGATCGCAACAGGCGATTTGATTCCCGATTGTGAGATCTCGAAGACTTTGCAAAGTGCAGAGATCGCGCGATCGCAATCCGCCTCATCAACCACACAACTGACTTTGACCTCAGAGGTTGAGATCATCTGAATGTTGATGCCTGCATCCGCTAAAGTTGAGAACATCTGCGCGGCAACACCCGGACGACCGATCATGCCTGCACCCGCGATCGTCACTTTCGCGATCTTTTGCTGAATCATCACGTCCGGAGCGAGTTCCGCTGAGAGCGAATATCCTGCGGTTAATGCTGGAATGATTGCATTGGCAACGGCTTCGGCACGAGTGAGAGAATTTTTGACAACCGTGAAAGCAATATCATTAGAATTGCCTTCGTGAATCGATTGAATAATCAGATCAACATCGAGTTTCTGACTGGAAATTTCACCGAATAATTTTGCTGCCACACCCGGACGATCGGGAACCCGCAGCAGAGCCACCTTCGCTTGATCCGTATCGAATTCAACCGCATCCACCGGACGCGCAATTTCCAAGCCTTCGAGCGATCGCGATTGCGGTTGCGGAGAGCGTACCCAAGTGCCCGGATCATCTGTCCAACTCGATCGCACCACCAGCGGCATTCCATAGTTTCGCGCAATCTCAACGGCACGAGGATGCAGAACTTTCGCGCCTAAGCTAGCAAGCTCTAGCATTTCATCACAAGTAATTTCGCTCATCAGTTGAGCATCTTCGACCAAGCGCGGATCAGCCGTCAGAATACCGGGAACATCTGTGTAAATTTCGCAGAAATCTGCCTTTAATGCTGCCGCTAACGCCACCGCAGAAGTATCCGACCCGCCGCGTCCGAGGGTTGTAATCTCCCAGTTTTCGGTGCTGCTGATGCCTTGGAATCCAGCAACGACCACCACTTCTCCGCGTTGTAAATGGCGCTCGATGCGATCGGTTTCAATTTTCAGAATGCGGGCGCGGGTGTGGTGCGCTTCGGTGATAATCCCAACTTGAGCGCCGGTCATCGAAATCGCCGGCTGTCCGGCTTCTTGGAGTGCCATACTTAGAAGCGCGATCGACACTTGTTCTCCGGTCGATAACAGCATATCCATCTCGCGACGGTTCGGCATTGCCGAGATTTCAGTTGCCAATTTCACTAAGCCGTCTGTGGTTTTTCCCATTGCCGAAACGACCACAACTACAGAATTGCCAGCTTCAACCGTTTTTTTGACTCGTTGTGCAACTGCTTGAATCCGTTCGACCGTTCCGACCGATGTTCCCCCATATTTCTGAACAATTAGCGCCATTTCCCCACTCCCAAAGGTTCCACTGAACCAAGTAATCAGTTTGATTTTATCGTGCCTAAGCTCCGTGAATCAGGATTTTTGTGCGGGGGGCTGGATTGATAATTTCGCTTTGAATCCAATTCACTAATTCAGCATTGACGCGCTCTGGACATTCATCATGGGCGCAGTGTCCCGCATTGTCTAATTCAACAAGCTGCAAGTTGGGATTGTATTTAAGGAATTGACGCGCAGAAGCAGCCGGAATCATGCGGTCTTGCTTGCCCCACAAAAGTAGAACCGGAGTGCGAATGTTGCTGAGAATCGATCGCACACTCGGACTAAACTTGGGGTGCACCATTGCTTTGAGAATCGCACAGAAGGCGCGGGCTGAATCGCGTTCACGCGCTGGCTTCGTCAAGATTTCGAGCAGTTCATCGGTAATGGCTTCTTTGCCTGCATAAGCGACCGCGACCCAGCGACGAATCACTTGAGGATGACGCAGCACATGAAACAAGGGGTACAGCAGCCAAGAAGAAATGAAGATCGTTTGAAGGAACTGCACGATCGGGCGCATCACAGCAGGCATCGTCTCATGATGACTTGCGGTATCCGGCAAGCTGATCATTGCCACACCCCGCACCATTTCAGGATGTCTTGCGGCTGCAACGGAGCAAACCAGCGACCCGATCGAATTTCCCACTAAGATCACAGGCTTGCCTTGACCAATGCAAGAGCGCCAAAACTCATAAACCTGATCGACCCACAAATCGATCGAGTAGCGAATGTCAGGTTTATCCGACGCGCCGAATCCTAATAAATCCAAAGCGTAAACACTGTGATCCTTCGATAGCGCAGACATATTTTGCCGCCAATGCCCGATCGAGCCGCCAAAACCATGCACAAAGATCAGAGGGACTTGGCTTTTCGGATTCGGAAAAACGGTGTGATGCACTTTCCAACCGCGCCACGGGAATGATTGCTGATAGCCGAATCGCTGTAATCGCTCAATGGTTGGGAGATCTGGAGCCGATGGAGGCTGCGAAAATACGGGCTGGAAGCGATCGTACAGCTTTAACGCCATCGTATCGGAATCGGGGCTAAGAATCAGCCAGCCAAATGCAAGAACACTCACCATAAAAATCTGCGCTAGATCAACGGCAGAAGGGAGACCGTTGATAAAGGCAGTGATGGTGCGATCGATGATTGCAAATAGCCAAGCTAGATTACCAAACTCCCACAGGTCTGTTTTGAACTGAGTTAAGAACGGATTCACGTGCTGGAGAAGGGTGCGCGGCTGAAACATGGAACTAGTCATCACTGTTCATCTCTAGGTTCCTCTACTATGCCGTGCGCCCAATGACCTACCCTCTGTAGTTGGGTTAGTCCCTCCGGCCCAAAAGGCGAATTCAGGATAGATACGAAACTTTACACTAACCCTTCTTCCGACAGATTTTGCTTCTCTAAACCTTAATTGAATAGAGGGATACACTAATTGCGAAAAAATCATGCCAGACTCTTTTAGCCATAGATCTAGCCCTACAAAAACCAATACGAACCAAAACGGTTTGATTGATTCAGATCCAGGCAATACACCCACAGAACCGGATTTCAGTCGGGATGATCAAGACGTGACTCCGGTAAATGAAGCGACATTCGAGCGCCCGCAAGAATCATCAACGGAAAAAGAACAGAAACAGTCCTAGCGAACATCGTTACTTTCTGGAGGCGTTTATGAGCATTTTAACCGTTGAACAAGTGAAGTCATTGATCGAGCGCCCAAAAAGCTGGTGTGTCTCGATTTATATGCCCACGATCGTCGCTGGGCCGGAAGTTCGACAAAATGAAATTCGGTTTAAGAACTTAGTTCGTCAAGCTGTTCAAGAGCTTCAAGAGACTGGGCTCAGTGAAGACGAGGCGAACGAGTTTTTGCGTCCGATGCTGGAAGCAATCAACAGTCAAGATGACTTTTGGGAGCAACAAGATCGCGGACTTGCAATCTTTGTCACAGATGGTTTTTTCCATTATTTCAAGGTGCCGCGTGAGTTGTTTGAATTAGTCGTCGTGACCGATCAGTTTCACCTGAAGCCGATTCTGCCGCTGCTGAATGGAGATGGTACGTTCTATATTTTGGAACTGAGCCAGAAGCGCGTCAAACTGTATGAGGGCGATCGCGATCATATTCGTGAAGTTCAGGTTCCGGACTTGCCTCAGAACATGGATGAATTACTTCAGTACGACGAAAGCCAAAAGGCAGGACAGTTTCGCATCGGGACAACCAGTGGCGCATCGAACTATAACAATTCGTCGGCTGGAACCGGAGTGTTTCATGGTCAAGGTTCACCAGATCGCGATGATGTCACCCGACGGTATCGGCAGTTCTTCTACGCGATCGATGCGGCGCTGCATGACTTCCTCAATCAAAAACGTGCGCCATTAGTTCTCGCCTGTGTTGAGTATCTAATGCCGATTTACCGGGAAGCCAATACTTTCCCGCATTTGATGGAAGAAGGCATTACCGGAAATGTCAAAGATGATCAACTTGGTGAACTACACGCGGAAGCTTGGAAAATTGTTGAACCCTTCTTTACCCAAGCGCAGGAGAAAGCCGTTAATGCTTATCACGAGTTATCAAACACTGACTTGAGTTCGACCAATCTCGAAGAAACGGTTCCTGCTGCCTACTATGGGCGCGTCGATCGCTTGTTTGTCGCGGTGGGTGTGCAAAAGTGGGGCAGATTCAATCCAAATACCAACGAAATCGAGGTTCACAAAGAAGCTCAACCTGAAGATGAAGATTTGCTTGATGCAGCAGCACTGCAAACCATCCTCAATGGTGGAACAGTGTATGCGGTTGCACCCGATGCAATGCCTGCACCTGCACCGATCGCGGCAGTGTTCCGCTACTAACTTCAGTCAAGATGTAGATTCATCTTTCTACATAGATACGAACATTAAGAACAGAAACTTTGGGAATTACAGCAATGAATTACGACCAGTTTATCAAAACCGTGAAAGAGACCGGGCACTTTAGCGATCGCGATAGTGCAATCAAAGCAACAAAAGCAACGCTCGAAACGATGTGCGAAAGACTGCTCGGTGATGAAGCTAGCAATCTTGCTGCACAACTTCCCGCAGAGTTAGCAGAATGCTTACGCGGACGGGAAGGACAGATGGGTGATAACTTCAAAATCGAGGAGTTCTATACTCGGATCTCGCAAAGAGCAGGGGTTGATGTGGAGGCTGCGGCAACTTCCGCAAGAACTGTCATGACTGTTCTCAGCCAAGCGGTCAGCCCTGGAGAGTTCGCAGATGTTCGGATTAACTTTGCGAAAGACTACGATGAACTGTTTGTTGAAGTTGCACAACGATAAGTAGACAAGCCTGATTAAACATAAGATCACCGATCCACCTTCATCCTCACCCTCTCCCACAGGAGAGGGTGAGGATGAAGGTCTTCAGTTTGATTGCGTCTACCTACGGCTCTTGCAACATTGCGCCAAATCCACCGCCTCCAGGAGTTTCAATCACAAACACATCCCCTGGCTGCATCAACACTTCTGCCTTACTGTCTAGCAGTTCGACGGCACCATCTTGGCGCACGACAGAATTGCGCCCCGTTGCGCCGGGAGCACCTCCCGCCAGTCCAAACGGTGCCACCTTGCGATGCCCTGACAAGATCGCAGCAGTCATAGCTTCGCGGAACCGAATTCGGCGAATCGCTCCATTGCCGCCCCGATATTTGCCAGCTCCACCACTGTTAGACCGGATCGAAAACGTTTCAACAAACACCGGAAACCGCCACTCTAAGACTTCTGGATCGGTCAGCCGCGAGTTCGTCATGTGCGTCTGCACCGCATCGGTACCATCAAAGGTTGCCCCCGCACCAGAACCGCCACAGATAGTTTCGTAATACTGATGCTGCTCGTTGCCGAAGGTGAAGTTATTCATCGTGCCTTGAGAAGCTGCCATTACCCCCAGCGCCCCGTAAAGCGCATTCGCGATCGCCTGCGAAGTTTCCACATTACCTGCGACAACCGCTGCGGGCGGGCGAGGATTCAGCAGGCAACCCTCTGGAACAATGATGTCTAAAGGTCTGAGACAACCTGCATTCAGGGGAATATCATCATCAACCAGCGTCCGAAATACATAGAGCACTACAGCTTTGCAGATCGCTAAGGGAGCATTAAGATTGGTCGATCGCTGGGAAGAAGTGCCTGTGAAATCAATGCAGGCAGAACGGGTCGTGGGGTCGATCGTAATCCTGACGCAAATCTTGCTGCCATCGTCCATTGCATAGGTGAAACTGCCTGGTTTTAGCGCATCGATTACTCGTCGCACCGATTCTTCTGCATTGGTTTGAATGTGCTGCATATAGGCTTGTACCGTCTCCAGTCCATAATGTTTGACCATCCGGCTTAGTTCCTGAGCGCCTCGTTCATTCGCGGCAATCTGGGCTTGGAGATCTGCTAAATTCTGTGCGGGATTGCGGGCGGGATAGTGACTAGCATTCAAACGCTCTAATAATGCGGCTTCTTGAAAGCGGCCTTGATTCACAATCTGAACATTGTCGAGCAAAATGCCTTCCTGGTCGATCGTTGTACTATGGGGTGGCATGGAACCTGGGGTAATGCCGCCGATATCGGCATGGTGTCCGCGTGATGCCACATAGAACATGGGCGTTGAACTACCAGCGATGAATACTGGCGTGATCACGGTGATGTCGGGTAAATGCGTGCCGCCGTTGTAAGGATTGTTGGACGCAAAGGCATCACCGGGCTTTAGCGTCTTGCCTCTCGCTCGAATGAGACTGCTGACACTTTCGCTCATTGAGCCGAGATGCACTGGAATGTGCGGAGCATTGGCAACGAGTTGTCCGTGCGGGTCGAAAATTGCGCAGGAAAAGTCGAGCCGTTCTTTGATGTTGACGGAGTAGCTCGTGTTTTGCAGAGTAATGCCCATTTCTTCCGCGATCGCTCGAACGAGATTGTTGAAAATTTCTAGCAGCGCCGGATCAGGAGTGGTGGCGGCAGGTGACGCTGCGGTTGATGTAGCCTTCACCGCTTCTGTTTTGCTTAAAATCAGATAGTTCTGTTGCGTCAGTTCGGCACACCATCCTGGCTCAATCACGTTAGTTCCCGTGGGTTCTAGGATCAAGGCGGCTCCGATGATGCGATCGCCGGGTCTGAGATCCTGACGGCGATAGATAGGAGTTTCATGCCAAGCGCCTTTAGTGTAAATTTGAACGGTTGCGACCGCGCTGAGGGGTTCTGTTCTGCCCAGGGGAAGGGTCGGTTCTGTCAGGGAGGGGGCTTGCGCGATCGCTTCAACCGAAACTGCTTCTACGATTAAGCCTTTATGCGGCATCGAAAACCCATAGCGTTGGTGGTAGATTTCCTCAAACTGAGTTCGCATTATCTCCGCTCGATCGAAATCTACAAGCAAAGTAGAGTCTGTGCCTGCGTATCGTAGGCGGACTTTGTGCAGGACCTGGATGCGATCGTCGGGAATGCCTTGAGCCGAGATTTCTGCTCGACTTTCTGCACTGAGTAAGGCGAGGGTTTGCGCTAATGTGGGAGTTTCCGCTGTGGTCAGCGGCGCTTCGATCGCCTTTTCTTTCAGCGTCCGCACCTCTGCTAACCCAATGCCATACGCCGACAATACTCCCGCAAACGGATGAATGAAGATCTTTGTCATTCCCAAGGCTTCAGCAATCAAGCAGGCGTGTTGCCCACCCGCGCCACCAAAACAACACAGCGTATATTGGGTGACATCATAGCCCCGCTGGACGGAAATCTTTTTGATTGCATTTGCCATCGTGTCGATCGCAATGTTGAGAAATCCCTCGGCAACTTGTTCATCGCTGCGGCTGTCTCCGGTTTTTGTCTGGATTTCGGCTTTGAGATCGGCGAATTTTTGCTCCACGATCGTGCGATCGAGGGGGAGATTGCTGCTTGCTCCAAATACCTGCGGAAAAAAGTCGGGCTGAATCTTCCCTAGACGCACATTGCAATCGGTCACAGTTAACGATCCACCTTTGCGGTAGCAAGCAGGGCCGGGGTGTGCGCCCGCAGATTCAGGTCCCACGCGATAGCGAGAACCATCAAATCGCAAGATCGATCCGCCCCCTGCTGCAACTGTGTGGATAGACATCATTGGTGCGCACAGTCGTACCCCTGCCACTTCGGTTTCAAAGGTGCGTTCATACTCGCCATTAAAGTGCGAGACATCTGTGGAAGTCCCTCCCATGTCAAAGCCGATAATTTTGTCAAATCCGGCAGCTAGGCTAGTTTTGACCGCTCCCACAATGCCACCCGCAGGCCCTGAGAGAATACTATCTTTGCCCCGAAAGCGTTGCGCTTCAGTTAGACCGCCATCGGATTTCATGAATTCTAGCTTCGTCCCGGATGGGTGCGGTTGTAATGCGGCTCTGACTTGATCGACATACCGCCGCAGAATCGGAGAGAGATAAGCATCGACAACAGTTGTCTCACCTCGACGAATTAGCTTCATCAAGGGACTCACTTCATGAGAGACCGAAACTTGCTCAAAGCCGACGCTGCGGGCAACCTCAGCGACTTGCTGTTCGTGTTGGGGGTAGCGGTAACCGTGCAGAAACGCGATCGCACAAGCTCTAAACCCATCGTTGTAAGCTTCCTGCAAGGCTGTGGTCAGTCGCATCACTTCTTGGGGCGCAATTGCAATGATCTCCTCGCCCTGAGCAGTGTAGCGCTCTTCCACTTCGATCACCCGTTTATACAGACGTTGCGATCGGACAATCTGACGGGCAAAAATCTTTGGACGGTTCTGATATCCAATAGAGAGCGCATCACCAAAGCCTTTGGTAATCAGGAGAAGGGTACGTTCTCCTTTGCGCTCTAGCAACGCATTGGTTGCTACCGTGGTTCCCATTTTCACCACTTCAACGGCTCCGGCTGGAATCGGTTGATCGCGTGCTAATCCCAAAATGTCTCGTATCCCTTGAATCACAGCGTCTTGATAATGTTCGGGTTGCTCTGACAGCAACTTGTAAATGACAATCCACTGTTGATTTGTGAGGGGAGTGATTTGGAAACGTTCAGGCTGTTGGGAGAGTCGATCGACGATTGACTGCTCCTCTGTAACTACGACTAAATCAGTGAACGTACCGCCTCTGTCTGCGAATACCTTTAACATAACTTCCCCGCCATCTGATAGAAATCATTTGCTTTGTTTCTCTATTGAGCAGCAGAATGCAATGGAATTCTACTGATGGCTATAAGCATTTCTTGAACGTTTATTGAGTTTCAAAAAGAGATTTGCCAAAGTGGGGCTTAGGGTGTAGATAAACCAAGGCTTCTAGGAGCTAGACTTGTGCCGATCTGAGATCGGATCAGTTAGAAGCAAATGCTTAGCAATGCACCGTCTTTAGAGGGTGTGATGGATGCGGTGTTCCTGGGACTGCATACGGGTGGATTGCTGCTTGTGGTTCGACTTCAGAAAACGGAGCGTCTTCTAGCACTACCGAAAGTCTAGATTGAGCAAGCACTTCTTGAATTACGTGGTTCTAGTAACACAGTCTGCATAGCCAGAAACAGTAGGCTTTTGAATGTTCTCCTTGATTGTGTCAAGATCAATGTAGGAATCAGCAACATTGATCAAGCTATCACTTGTCATTGAGCGTAAGCTGACGACAGCGACGCGAACACCTTTGTAAGCAATGGAATTGACAGCATAGGCTAAATCTCCATCACCGCTAACTAAAATGACAGTATCAACGTGAGCCGCCAAAGTTAACATATCTACCGCAATTTCGACATCCAAATTCGCTTTTTTGGAGCCATCTGGCAATTGAATCAGATCCTTTGTGATCACTCGGTAGCCATTACGACGCATCCAAAGCAAAAAGCCTTGTTGTTTTTCATTGGTACGATCGACACCTGTGTAGAAAAAAGCTCGCAGCAGCCGAGAGTTCGTAGCTAGCTGACACAGTAGCCTTGAGTAGTCAATCTCAATTCCAAGCTGTAAAGCAGCATAAAATAAATTTGAACCGTCAACAAAGATCGCGACTCGACCGTGATCTAGACGAGCGTGATCTGATTCATAATTTTGTGGCATTTTAATCGATTTATTTTTGTTGCCATTTGTCAAATGCTCTGAGTAGCAAGGCTTTTTGAGAAGCGTTGCTGGAATTTCTTCGGGTGTATGTGTTGTTGGCATCAGGACCTCAGTTTTAGAGAGAACCCCTTCCTCACAATGGAGTTAGGAATAAAGCGTCACATCTTCGCCACAATGGTCTGCTAGATAGACTAAAGATTTAAAGCGAAGACTTACGATTTGATCGTAGAAAGGATTTAATTTACAAAGCGGTGGAATACGAACAAGCGTGTAATCAAACAGTTTGATCTGCCGTTCAAACGGGCAACGAGCCGGGATCATTTTGCAGAGTGACCGTGCTGTTTGAGGATTAGAAATTTCGATCGACTCTAGCCGTTGTTGAATCGGGTAGAGGAGAGTGCTCAAGTGACGAATGATTAGGGAGTTCACGGTAGGTCAGGGAGTCAAGCCCTGAGAGAAACGATCGTCGGATGCAAAAGAATCTCGCTTCCACCTCCGATAGTTTCTAAGTTAGATCTGAAAAGTGCAGAACTTGTGTAGACGAAAAATTAAACTGGCAGCCATCACGCTTGACTCCAACCAAGGATGTTGGAAATTTGCTCTGGAAGTTTCATTGCCTTAAAAGGTTTTGTGATAATTCCTGCCACATCTAGTTCTGCAAACCGCCGCTGCTCTGCTGCTTGCACCTTTGCGGTCATGAAAATGACCGGAATCGCCTGAGTTATTGGATTCGCTTGAAGAGCACGAAAGGTTTCGATTCCATCCATTTCAGGCATCATGACATCGAGCAAGATCACGTCTGGTTGCTCACTCACTGCTTTGGCAAGTCCCTCGTGACCTGAAGAGGCGCTCGATACCTCCCAGCCACCCACCGTCTTCAAAGTGAGTTGAGCCACTGCCCGAATGTCATATTCATCATCAATAATCAAAATGTGTCTAGTCGTCATCGAGACTGTCTCCTGTCTTCGATCGAATCATTCGGTTGAGTAGATTGATCACCTGCTGCTCAAATTCTTGTGGAGTAATGCGTCCTTTGGTCAGAAATAGCGTTTGCCCAAGTCTTAACCGTTCCCGTTCGTGATCATTTAGATCGCGAGCAGTATAAATCACCAAGGGCACTCGGCAGAGACGATTATGCTGGCGCAGCCAGTCTACAACGGCAAAACCATCGTCAGTCGGTAGTCCTAAGTCAAGGACGAGCAGATCAGGAATGACCTGCTGGCTTAGTTGAATCGCATCTCGTCCGGTTTGAGCGTGAAAGGTTTCGATTTGATAGCGAGACAATAGAGTTGTGAGGACTTGCGCTAAATCCAAATCATCTTCAATGATCAGAACTTTCAAAGGTTGGTTCTGATTGACTAAGGCTCGATCGAGGGCTTGCCGGAGCACTCTGGGATCGGGCGGTTTTACGACCCAATCGCTAACTCCATCATAGGGTGCCTCTCTAGCATCGGGTAGCAGTCCACTCAGAATGACGACAGGGATAGCTTGCGTTTCAGATTGCTGTTTCAAAACTGTCAACGTTTCCCAGCCATTCATACCGGGCATCATCAGATTCAGCAAAATCGCATTCGGTTGATGGGCACGTGCCTGTTCTACAGCTTCCTGTCCCGAAGCCACTGTCAGCACCTGGTAGCCCTGCCGTTCCAGCATCACTTGCACCACTTTACGAATCGAAGCATCATCATCACAGACCAACACCAGTGGAGTTTGTGTTTTGATGTCTAGTGCTGAATCGGCTAAGTCAAACATCAAACTTGAAGCTTGCGAACTTTCAGAGGTATTAAGAATCGGTAAGGTAAAACAGAAAGTGCTGCCCATTCCTAATGTACTTTCTGCCCAGATTTGTCCTTCATGCTGCTGGAGAATGCTGCGACAGATCGCTAATCCTAATCCGGTACCTCCTTTACGACGTGAATCTGAGGCATCAACTTGTTGAAAGCGCTCAAAGATGGATTCTAGTTTATCGGATGGAATACCGCGTCCTCGATCGATGACTTTAATAAGAAGCAAGTTGGAAGAACCTTGCTGATCTTTATTCTGGTTGTAGTCGGCTTCTAATGCCTCAGGGGTGATCAATTCTGCACTCAACCAAATTGTGCTACCAGGCGGGGAGAATTTGATTGCATTGCTCAGCAAGTTTGTCAGGACTTGGATAATTCGATCGGGGTCAGCCCAAAGACGAACTGTTAACGGCGCAACCGAGAGCGTGATTTCGGCTTGTTCTGCAATCTCTTGAATGGCTTGTACCGATTGATTGATCAAATCAGCAGCGTCGCAGACCTGTTTAGTCATGACAATTTTGCCCGACTCAATCCGCTCAATGTCCAAAATGTCGTTAATCAGGCGCACTAATCGATCGGTGTTGTTTGCAGCAATTTGCAGCATTTGTTGCGCGTCTTCGGGCTGATTTTGCAAAACGCCTTCAGCTAAGAGATCCAAAGCAGCGGAAATTGAGGTGAGCGGAGTTCTGAGTTCATGACTCACAATTGAAATAAACTCATCCTTCATGCGCTCAATTTCACGCCGCTCACTGATATCCTTTACAAAGCAATAGTTACCGTTAAACTGCTGTTGCTGGTCATAGGCTTTTACCATCACAACCTGCTTATCGAGAATTGTGCCATCTTTGCGAATCGCTCTCGCTTCTGTTTCTGCCTTGCCATGCTCCAACATCTGCTGATAGGCAGCCTCTACAACAGCAACATCCTCCGCGTGAACTGTCTGCTGCCATTTTGCTCCCAATAGTTCTTCAGGCTGGTAGCCTAACATCGCAGCATAGGCAAGATTGATCTGAACATATTGTCCTTGTGTATCTAATCGAGCAATTGCTTCAATCGCACTTTCTAACGCCTTACTTAAATTCTGAAGTTGCTCTTCAGCCGCTTTCCGTTCGGTGATGTCGCTAGCAATTCCCAAAAATCCTGTAATCTGATCTTCTGCATTTTTGAGCGCTGTGATTGACAATAACACAGGAAAGCGCGAGCCATTTCTGCGAATGTAAGTCCACTCATGCTCATCGATCGTTCCGCGACGTGCCTTGGCAATAAACACATCAAATCCTGGATCGATTCGCTCTCCTAATTCCTGTGACAGTACCTGCGATCGCTGCACAATTTCTTGCCAGTCATGAATCAATACGGGCGTTGTTTGTCCAATGATCTCTGCTGCTGTATAGCCGAGCCATTGTTCTGCTGTCGTGTTAAAGGTAAGAATTGTGCCATCAATATTGGTCGAGATAATGCTGTAGTTGGCGCTGTTTAAAATCGCTCGCTGGAATGTTAGGGTCTCGTGGAGCGCTCGCTCTACTTCTTTCCGTTGATTGATGTTTCGGAAGTAGACCGATAGTCCATCTTTGGCGGGATAGGCGTAAACTTCACTCCAATGGTTTAAGGGTGGATAAAATGCTTCAAAATGAACACTGACCTGCTCCACAACAGCACGCTGATACTCTCGATAGAAAGTTGAACCGATCGCTTCCGGAAACTCATCCCATAAGACCTTGCCCAGCAATGCTTCTCGCTTTCGCTGCAACAACAACTCCGCTTGCCGATTTAGATAAGTAAACCGCCAATTGTGATCTAGCGCAAAAAAAGCATCAGTAATGCTCTCCAGGATATCTGTAATCTGGCTGCGGGCGGCTTGCTCTTGGGCAAGAAGCTGAATGCGAGTTTGCTCTGCTTGCTGCAATTTGGTTGTTGTTTGCGCCACTCTAACGAGATTACGTCGTAACTCTAGTTGAGAAATGACCTGACGACTCAAGGCTTGTAGGGCTTGAATTTGAGCAGAATTAAGCTGTCGAGGAACGCGATCGATGACACAAAGCGTGCCCAAGGAATAGCCATCTGAAGTAATGAGCGGTGCGCCTGCATAAAATCGGATATGAGGCTCACCCGTTACGAGGGAATTAGTCGCAAATCGATCGTCCTGGAGTGTATCTGGAACAATCAACACATCGCTAGGCTGCAAGATAGCATGAGCACAAAATGCCACATCACGAGGCGTTTCTGTAGCCTCCAACCCAAATCTGGACTTGAACCACTGGCGACAATCATCAATTAGACTAATTAAAGCAATTGGCGTACCACAGATAAATGCTGCAAGCTGAGTTAAATCATCAAATGCAGCTTCAGAGACAGTATCTAGAATGTTGTATTGTTGAAGGGCATTTAGCCTATCAGATTCGTTGGCTGGTAATGGCGCTTTCATTTTGGATTCTCCTCAGAGCGCGTCACATTCTTAGCCTCATTTAAGCTTGAGCGAGCCGCTTGGTACAACAACTGAAGATCTGCACCATCTTGAGGATACTGAACAACTTTCATATTTAGGCTGACTTGCAGCGAAGCTCCATCCACCTCGAACTTAAATTGCTCCCAAGATTGCTGGAAATCAAGAATACGTTGAATTCCATCCGTTTTGGTCATACCAGGCATACCGACAACAAATTCTGTTCCTCCCCAACGACCGACAACATCTTCATTGCAGAACGATCGCCGCAGTAATTCCCCGAAGCGTGCTAACACTTCGTCTCCAACTGCATGACCATACTGCTGATTGATGTTCTTCAAGTCAGCTAGCTCTAGCAGTGCTAAACAAAATGACTGCTGACACTGGTCACACCACTGAAGTAACTGAGTGAATGCTGTGGTAGATTTGCGGCGATTTGCGATGCCCGTCAGAGCATCAATCTCTGCCAAGCTCTTGAGGAAATGAGTGCGCTCTAATCGATTCAAGATCCGTGTTACTAGCTCTGGTCCAACGATCGGTTTACTCACATAGTCATCCGCACCGACAGCAAAGACTTGATGCATAGTTTCAGCATCCGTGTGAGCCGTGAGAAATAGAATCGGCAGATCACTCCAGCGCGAATCATTACGAACAACCTGACAGAGTTCGATCCCGCTAATATGTGGCATTTCAATGTCCAGAATCAGCAGATCAGGCGGATTCGCTTCTAGAACCTCTAGAAATAGAAGTGGATTGTCGAGTACCGAAACGTGAAGCCCCCAGGGAATGAGTAAACGCTGAAGTGCCACTAATACTTGCGCGTCATCATCTACAACCAGCACTCTCGCTTGCCTCAGACGGGCATTTTGTAGTGCTTGATTGACTGCTTCTAAGACTTGAGGTGCCGTGACAGGCTGTTGAAGCCACCGTCCACCTAAGCGGGCGATCTTGACTCGATCGATTAATTTATCCTCCTCGGTTAACACTACTGTAGGAACTGGCGGCGTACAAGCACTGAGTTCGGACAACAACATCAAGTTGTTTGCGCTAGCAGCAGCAGCAAAATCAAGGAGGACAACATTTGGATGCGTTCCAGAAATTTGCTCTCTAGCAGTAACAGGATTGGCAATAACCTGAACTCGTAAGCCCCAGCTAGAGCATGCTTCCTGTAACGGTGCGGTGAGTGTTGAATTTGAACTGACAATCAGTAACCAAGGACGTTGATCAATCGGCTCACTGACTGAAGTAACCGTTTGCTGCTCGTTCGTTAAATACTCAGCGTCCAATTGCTGCAACTCCTGACGTAGAGCAGCGACAAGTTTAGAGAGGTGCTGCATCTCGTGATGACTCAGCGATCGCCCCTTTTGGAAAAGCGGTTCAATTTCTTGGGCTAAACGAGAGCCTTGATCTGCACCAAACATCCCCAGCGATCCCGCCAACTTGTGGATCTCCTGTTCAGCTTGTTGCCACAATTCTGGGTTCAGTTTGTTTTGTAGCAACAGCGCCACTGCCCGCTCAACCGTTGCAATCCGATGAGCAACAGTCTCTTTAACCTCGTTCCAGATGCTGCTCATCCCAGCAGTCGTTTGTGTTGCGATCGTCGGTTCACTATTGTCTTCATCCTTTGCCTCTTTGTTCCTTTGCTCCTTGCCTTCTTTATGCTTTTCCTGTGCAGATCTCAGTCGATAGCCAATGCCGTAAACAGTTTCGATCGGATCACCTAAAATCCCTGCTGTTTTCAGTTTTTGCCGTAACCCTTTGATATGGGAGCGGATTGTATCCTCGCTTGGGGTTTCCTCAAAAGACCAAATGTGATCAATCAGCGCACCCGTACTAAAGATGCGATGCGGATTGCGGAGAAACAACTCTAACAGACCATATTCTTTTGGCGTTAACCGCACCATTTCACCATTACAGGTCACTTCGCAAGTGCTGGGATCAAGCTCTAGATTCCGCCACTTCAGCAACGGAGGCAATGCAGCGCCGCCTCGTCTGAGTAAAGCCCGGATACGCGCCAGTAACTCTTGCAAATTAAAGGGTTTATGCACATAGTCATCTGCTCCAGCATCTAATCCCGCCACTTTGTTAGTGCTAGCATTCTGAGCCGTTAACAAAAGAATTGGAGTCTGATTGCCTTGTGACCGGAGTTTTCGACATAAATTAATACCATCCAATTTCGGTAATACTACGTCTAGCAGAACTAAGTCATAGGTAAAGGATTCCAGCAGTGACCATCCCACCTGTCCATCAGTTGCGACCTCTACGACATAGTTTTGATCGCTCAAAGCTTTGACAAGCGGTTCAGCAATTAGCGAATCGTCCTCTATCAATAGAATTTTCATACTCGCTAGCCGCAACAATAGAACATAAATCGTATAGATACAGCTCTCCTATGCCAAGGCTAACCCGAATCAAACCTGGTTATCTTATAGATTTGTTGAGCATTGTCGGAACCGTAGATTCAGTCGAGCAATGTCAGCTTGATAAAAAGATGTTAAGATTTTGGACTATTCTACAGAAGAATTCGCAACATGAGTCCATAACTTAAATGTTGCTACACGCCTTTGGACTGGTATTGTCAATTTAAGGGGATTTCGCTCTAATTAATGAACGCATTTGATATTGACGAAGAGATTAGTCTTTCAGCCGTTGAAGATCAGCTATTTTCGTAATAGGCAATTCTTTGGACGATCAGGGTTCTGGTGCTGACTCCTGAATCAGACACGCAACAGCTCTTTCCCTGTGACGCTCCAATGACATCGGTAGATAATCAACATTCTCGCCTTGTTGAACCATTGGCAATACTATGCAAACTATCTAATCATCCCTAACTGTGAAATTGCTGATATTAATCAAGAATCAAGGTCTGGCTACAGATAGAATTTTATGAATATCAGGCTTGCATTTCGCATTTGCTTGCATTTCGCATCTGGTCTTTATTTAAGCTTGATGAAGACGGAGCGATTAAATCCTGACCGCTTGACCCGTGACGACAATTCCACCCTCAGATGGGATGCTAACAACAAGTCGGCTAGGGCGACCCATTGCTTCTCCCTGGTGAATCAAGATCGTGGTTGGTGCTGCGACTAACTTCGCCGATCGTAGATATCCTCCCAAAGCTGCGGCAGCCGCACCTGTTGCTGGATCTTCGACAATTCCACCGACCGGAAAAGGATTACGAGCATGGAAGACATCAGGGCTTTCCCGCCAAATTAATTGCAGTGTCGTGAGATTCTCTTGCAGCATCAGCGCTTTGAGCGCCTCGAAATCATAATCGAGATTTGTTAAGCGGTCTGCCTCGACAACGGCCAGAATTAAGTGCCATGCTCCAGCGTAAGCTTTGGCAGGAAGAACCGAATAGTCAAGATCAGCCTGTGTCCATCTCAAAGCGGAAAGGGCCTCATGAACCAATGCAGAGGACGCAGGCATATCTTCTGGCTCAACTGAGGTCAGCGATGCTTCATAGATTCCGTCTCGTTGATTAACCGTAACGGAGACAAGTCCAACAGAGGTCGAGAGTTGGTAAGTACCTTCTCCGTTTTCTTCTCCAAGCACGACCCCTGTCGCGATCGTGGCATGTCCGCAGAATGAGACTTCGGCTTCGGGGCTAAAGTAGCGAACGGTTCGATTCGCGCCAACAGAAGGCGCAACGAAAGCAGTCTCTGAGAAGCCAACCTCAGCCGCAATGCGCTGCATCGTGTCCGGTTCTGGCAGAGCCTCTCCGATCCAAACTCCAGCAGGATTGCCTCCATTCGGATCAGTCGTAAAAGCTGATAGACGATGAAGTGTTCCTGAGGTCATGGTTTCTGTATTCTCCTGAGCTGATGTCGTTTGACAATCATAAGCGGTTATGAGTATGCAGTGCTGGTTGACCAAGCGCGCTCATAGGCAACCCAGAAGCGATTGGTCAAACGGCTAGAAAATTTGAGAACGGCTAGAAAATTTGGGATATGAGGTCGCTCTCCAATCAAAAGCCCCTTCCTCAGCAGCATAGTGTGCTGGATTTTCAAGTCAGTATCAATGTTTGGTGAAAACAAGCATCTGAGCAGCCCAGGATCCCACACATTCGTTAAGCGCAAAGACGATCGGAAACTTCAGTTTACCAAAAGTGGGTAAGATCCATTTATAGATAAGTCTTGTTTGTAGAAAAACCATGCGTGTATCTATGGTTTGAAGGTAGATAATGTTCAATGTGCCAATACGATGAAAAGGCACTGAAGTGCTCTACCTCAAGCCTTTTCCTTTGATATATCTGAATGCCAGGAACGAGACTTGAACTCGTGACACGAGGATTTTCAGACCACATAGGAAAAACGCCTGTACCGCTGGGATACAGGCTAAAACCCTTATAAAATCAAGGTTTTTCAGTTGAGCAAATGTACTAAATCATCCTGAATTGTTCTGAAAGATCGGCAAAATCTAGGGGGAATTTAGGGGGATTTTTCACGGCGGTAAAGGACGGTCTGGGTGCTGCATTGCTCGATCGAATGCCCGTTGATGCACATCATCTGAAATCCAGTGATGATAAATCTCAGAATGCACCTTCAAGCTGTGTCCCATCTGTTGTGCTGCTAATTCGACGGGAATATCAAACTCGATCGTCCGAACCGCCCAAGCGTGACGAAGATTGTAGGGTTTCGAGATTCCGTAACGCTTGAAAGCCTGAGTTACTCGATTGCCTAAATCAGAATTTGATCTACCTGTGACTTTGGGAAGCAGCTTCACATCCCGCAATCGCCACATTTCCCACCATTCCGGGTAGCAAGCCCAAATCCGCCTAGCGCCTGTCTTGCCACCTCCGTTAAGGTCATCAGTTAGGCTGAGAACTGGGCTTTCTCGTAGCTTTTCTAAGTCGATATGAAATAGCTCATGATTCCTCAATCCATAGGCAGCCATTAAGCCAAATGCGTACTGCCACTGCTCGTTAGGAACGCGATCGCGCCATTCGCTGATGTCTTTATCAGTTGGCAAATCACGCGGATTCAGGCGTTTCGGTGAATAATCCCCTCTTAATGCAGTCGCATCGAACTCGTAGCCTGCGAACTTTGCTAACTGCCCCAGAGCCATGCAGCGCCGTTGACGATTGCAGGTGTCTGGCTCAGTCTCAAGAATCGACTGACGCAGAATTTCAGGCGTTAGCAGTGCTTTTTGCGGTAGTTGTCCGAACGGTTGTTTGTAGTCAGTTCGCCATGTGGTTTCAGATTTTGGAGTGCGCGATCGACGGTTAAAGTAATCCTCCTCAAATAGCTCGATCCATTGCCTTATAAAGCGTGTAGTCTTTATTTCTGCTGCAAGTCGCAGCTTTTCATCCCAATCGAGCCAGTTAAATTGATTCAAGTCAATTTGCGATCGAATCTTCCTTGCCTCTGCCTCTGCTCGTTTGAATCCTGATGGATTGGCGTAGACATTCAGCGTGATTTCCCGTTGTTTGCGCTTAGTTTCACCTGGTTTAGGTGGAAATATGCCGCGCAGGTGCAAGCGATCGCCATTCTGTTCGACGGATATGCCGATTTTTGCCGCCTTGAGACGTGCATTTACTTCTTCTTTTGTTGGCATTGCTTTAATACTGTTTCCGCTTCTCTGGCGAGGTTTCTAGCTGCTTAGAACAGCGTTCAACGTGAAACTGATATCGAGGGATCTTCACGCCATTGGGCGACGCGATGCGAACGTGATAACCCATCTTGAACAGTCCCGATCGATTCAAGTGTCTCAGTTTGTTAGCAGTCAAATCAAGCGCGATCGCTGCTTCGTTCGTAAAATACCAAGTCTTACCGCTCATAGCTACGATTCTTCTTGTAATTTGCGAAATTGGTTAATGCTCTCTCTGCCAGT
Organism: Leptolyngbya sp. DQ-M1; assembly: GCF_039962505.1. Taxonomy (NCBI): domain Bacteria; kingdom Bacillati; phylum Cyanobacteriota; class Cyanophyceae; order Leptolyngbyales; family Leptolyngbyaceae; genus Leptolyngbya; species Leptolyngbya sp. DQ-M1. The sequence continues at coordinate 725,079 of NZ_JAMPLJ010000002.1, read as the reverse complement.
TGCAGCAATTTTGCTGAACCGGGACGTTTCGCGATGCGATCGATTAATCTGTAGCATCGCAAGCGCACCTCATCTGGGTGTGAGGATTGCGCTGTATTAGCTTCAGAGGCTTCGATCATGCGACTTGCCTCCGAAAATCCTGTAAATGCGGTGGATCGGAACCCTGTCCTAATTCCGTGTTTGGATGTTGTTTCACTTCGACAGTATTCGCCGATTCTGCCTGTGTTTCTGACCCAGAAGGCGTTTCGATAGGGGCAATCAGATTTAACCGTTCCCGCGCTGCTGCGAGTGCCTTATCCCGATATTCCCAAGCAGTAGCTTGATCACTTTCCTTCACGCGATCAATTGCAACCGTGTAGACACGCTTTTGTGCCCCGCGCTTGCCTTCAGTCCTAATAACGACTGACTGCAATCCGATTTTCTTAAGCAGTTTACCGCACACATCAACAGGTGTATGTTGCTTGCGTCCTTTCGAGTCGGTGTATTCGGGTGAGATCGTCAGCCCAAAATAGTATCGAAGCTGGTTCGCGTGTTTGACTGCCCATTGCTGAATTTGAATGCAGCGTGGGTCAGAGTTTGAGAATTCCGCACCGCGATCGGCAAGTTGCAAAATCCCACTCTGTCTGAGCAGTTGCGCTCTAACGTACCGCCTGGGCAGTCGGTGAGTCATTCCAAGTTCGTCACGGCAGATTGTTTCGACCAATTCGCGATCGAGTTCTTTCGCAGCCGCGATATTCTCGATCAATGCTTGCATTTCTGCTCCCCGTCCCAATTTGCCGCGCTGCTTAATCAGGAGCCACAAGCAATTGTCAAAATCATCGAAGTTGCGACCGGGGAAGCGTTCACACGCTAATGTTTTTAGCGCTTTGATTTCATCTTCAAGGCTGCATTCAGAAGCGAGAATCTTATGAGCCGCATCGATCGACTCGCACACCGGGGAATCTGCATATTTAGCAGCATCCTCGTTATCGATTTCGTCTCGAACTTGGCTCAAAGCCTTCTGCTCGTCGGAATCCTTGCCCCACTCTTGAATTTCGACCGTGTGCCCCGATTCTTGCAGGACTGAGATCAGATATTCACGGGCGATTGCTTTCTGCGCCCCTCGCAACGCGCACATTTCCAAATAATAGGACTGAGCCGCCGTGAGAACTGCGACTTTGCGATCGTCGGTTTCCGTTAGAGCTTCAACGGCAAAGTGAGCCGAAAATGCTTGTTTATCCTGGGTGAGCTTGCGATCGATTGCGCGGGGGAACATGAGCGATTCATCGCCAGAAGTCAACACGAACTTAGGACAGCAAACGAAGCGGGGAACGGTCGGACGATAACGCCCTAACATCTGCATCCAACCATCCGGATCGATCGCACCTACAAAATAGCCATAAACAGCATCGAAGCCTTCCCAAGTAATCGATACACCCGTTTTGATGGATGGAGAAACGATCAGGAAATCAGGCTGATTTTGCTCTAACCAGATATTCGGATCGTCAAAGAAAGCTCTGAATTTGCCTTTTCGGTTGGTTTCTGAGTCGATTCGCACGATTCTTTTATCGGGGAACTCACACCGTAAACGCCGTTCAATCTGTTTCCCGCCCGCTTGCGAGTCGATTGCAATTAGAAGCCGCTTTAATTCTGCGTAGCCTTCACCTTCGACGGCATCAAACAGAATCTTGCTCATGAATCCGCTCAATCCGCCAGACCCGATCGTCACTTGCCAGGGTGCATTCTGCCGATGGTGCTTAAAGTATCGAACGTTGTCTGATTTCGAATACTCTTTGAGCAGTTCGATCGAGCGTGAGTGAATTTCGGACTCACTGACTACGATCGCGCCGTTGATGCCACATACAAAGCAGATCTCAGAGAATCGATCAAGGATTTCCCCGTGTTTACTGCCAAGTGTCTCACCCTTGACTGAGTGATCAAGAAATTGATTCACCTCATCTAGAACAAGCAATAAAGGCTTTTCTGTGATAAACCCGCCGGGAATTCGCCGAAGCGAATCGATGCACATCGCCGCGCCGTTTGCCTCATTAATGTCGCGCACAAACGCACCGTGCTGATTGTCACCATAATCCGAGATGTGGGGAACGTTTGCGCCTCTTGCGATTTGCTGCCCCAGTGAGTTGAGCATCGAAAGAATCAAGACCCGTCCGCCATTTCGTCTCCAGTTTCGGATAATGTCTTCAGTGGTTCGAGTTGTCTTGCCACTCCCCATGTTTGCGGCGATCGCGGTAATCGAACCGATCAGAATCTCGCTAGGCAATTCGGGCAAATAGTCGCCTACAGTATCGCGATCGGGTGTCAGCGTCAGAGCTTTGAGCTTGCGAATAATCTCGAAGTATTGCCGAATCAATCCGCACTTACGCCACTCGTCAAGGGCAAGCGATGTTGCGATCGTTTGGTCTAGCCAATCCGACCCCATCCTCACAAACGCATCATCAATTCCCTTCCCATCGGCACTATTCCAAGTTGTGACCGAGACTTTGCAGCCGTGATTCTGGAGAATCTGTCCAAGCTGCCGAATTTGACAGCCGACATTCGCGATCGTCTTGGGTTTAGTGTCTTGGTCAAAGACGATCGTGATTTGCCGTCCTTCAGTAGCGAATTCGCTCAGAATCGGGAATAGCTCGGTACTGCCTTTAGGGTGCCAGTTAGCGACACCACGCAGCGCGATCGCTGGATACCCTTGCTGAGTTAAGAGAACCGCTTTCTTGAATCCTTCGGTGATGCAAACAGGCAGATTGCACCGCTTAACAGTTCTCCAGAATGATTCACCTTCTAACGGAACAACGCCATATTTCTCGAAAGTCTTTTCTGCGGTCGCAACATCTACAAATGGCAGAATCGGCAACGCCTCGCACTTTCCAGGGGTCTCGTATTTGATCGGTTTCGGATTCCCCTTGCTGAAATCGTACCGGGGAACTCTCGGCTTAACGTAAGCGATTTCTGCGCGATCTCCGTCGATCGTGCTTCCCCAGGCTACCCAAACCCCATGAGCTGAATTCTCGTATCGTCTCAGGATATATTGAGCCGATCTCGTCACATATTGAACGCTCTGATTAAGCGCAATTTCATGCTCTGCAAGGATTTGGGCAACTTCCTCACCGTCGATCGTCTCCATATTGAGCTCGATCATTTCGTCGCTAATGCCGCTTGGTTTCCAGTCCGCGATCACCCATTCTTGCGTTGTTTGATTGGCTTGTTTTGCAGTCTGTGGAGCTTCCCAAATCAAATTTAGAGAAACGCCTTCGCGAGAAAGTACAGCTAGATTAATGCGGCAATATCCCGCGATCGCATCGGCTCGGCAGTTTCCCTTATTATGTTGCTCTGCCATATCGCCATAACGCTCGAAGTTCGTCGCACGTCTCTGAGCGCCGTCCTTCCCGCCGCGATCGCTATGACCTCTCAAATGATTGATTTTCTCAACACTGCGATAGCGCTCTAACTCTTCCCACAAGTCCCGATTCTTTACGGGATTTCCTTCAGGGTTCGTCCAACTGCGTTTTTGCCATCCTTCGACCCATCGATCGTTGTATCCGTTGCAAACATACTGCGAGTCGCTGTAGATCTCGATCGTGAGTTGTTCCGATTTTGGACGCTGGCTAACAATCTTGAGAGCTTCGATTACTGCTCGAAGTTCTGCGCGTTGATTCGTCGAGTTACGCTCGAATCCTCCAATCTCATAGATCGATCCATCAGCAAATAAAATGCAGACTCCGAATCCAGATGGCGCTTCTTGAGTGCCCGATCCATCTGTGTAAATTGTCGCGATCGGCTTGTCTGGAATGTTGAATCGGTTGAACTCGCGATCGTATCGACTCTTCAAATTATTAGATGAGACGCCGATATCAATCGATCGGGATTTATCAAAGCCAAGGGAAGTTCGCATTATCTCGTGCCTCCCTCGATCGTGCGCTCGATCACGTTCCAAATCGCGTTAGGTTCTCGACTTTTACCGCAAAGCTCGATCCGCTCGATATGCTTGCTCTCTCGTTAGCTGAATCGCTGCGAACCAGTTACCGCAATAGAGGTAGAAGTGATCGGGGGCAAGTGCAAGGTTTTCGGGAACGGGTGCGATCGTTAAATCCGGTTTACGCGATTCGCGTAAAGGTCTCTCTGTCTGCCAGAAGGTTAGCTGTGTGCTAGTTTGCGCTTTGCCTTGTGGCGATCGGGTACTGCCTGTTAAACTTGAGTTACAAGATTTTTGCCTGATTCGTACTGCTTCTGCCATATTAATCTCACGTACCTCTTTGGGTACGGCTTGTCCCTGCATAGCGAAGAAGGTGAGAGTTTGACGCTATTGCAAGGGTTTACAGGTGATCCCTCGATTGTGGTTCCTAAGCTACTTTCGAGGGATTTTTGCTTAGATAGCCTTCTCGGATTAGTAGCTCTCGAATAATCTTCGATCGACTCTGTGAGGGAATAGCTTCACGGAGTTGCTCCATTTCAATTGGTTTGAGAACTAAAGGGAAAATTACTTTGTTTTTGCCTTGAGTCATTGAAGAATCCCCATGCAAGCTGGCTGATATATACCGTAGTCTTTTTCTTGGGTGCGATCGCTGCCAAAGATCGCTTTACATCAGATACCGCAAACGTTTGCGATTTTTGATATAGAACTTTTTAGCTAACAATCTTGTTCAAATACCAAAATAACTTGCAAAACACCCACCGTATATACGTTTCACTCAGGTGGTACGAGGATGTTAAGCAATGTTAAGAGACTGGCTAAACAAGCCGCTCCTTGCGTCCGTTGACCCACTGATAGCCTTGCACTTTCTTTCGCGGATGAATCATGGCGTAGTTGATTTGCTCAATGTCTGCTTCGATACGGCGAAAGGTTTTTAATTTGTCCTTGAGCAACCGATCCTTCTTAGCAACCTGCTCACAGACAAGAAGACAGAAAGTTTCATGTACAGAAAAAGTCATCATTTCGCGATCTGCCTTAGAAAACCTTTTTCGCCACTCTTCAAGGGTGAGGTTTTCTGGCAGTGCGATCGGTTTATTTCGATTGAGGTATGCCGTGTGCGCTTTTCGAGGTGAGAAGCGTCCTAGCTCTGGGTGAACTCCGATGACGCAAGGCGAAAACATTTCTGCCGCCCACATCTTTAGCATTAGAATCAGCATCTCTCCAGATTGATTCGGGAAATCCGCTTGCAATCCGTGTTCTTGCACAGCTTGAAGAATGTCGAACCAAGCCTGTTGAATCAGGTTGTATAGTGCAATCCAGCGATCGCGATGCAGCGTCCAGTAGGTGCGCTCGTCTTTTGATAATTGGCTTAAGTCGCTGGCATTTCCCGAAAAATAGTCGTTCAGCAAATTCTTAAGAATCTGGCAGAATTCCCGGCAATCACGCCAATGCTCTCTCTGCTCGTCGGTGCGACACTCCATGAGCCAAGTCAATTCGGGTAGGTTTTTTAGTCGATCGATTGCACTTTGCCAATCTCTCGGAATCCGTCGAGTGAGGTGTGAGTCCATGCTCTCAATTTGCTCCTAGAATCTGCTCTGCTGTCAGTTGTAGGTCTGGAAATGTGGGAGAAATAGCGCGGTTGTTGCCTCGAAACGGGTGAGATCGCTCAACTTCCCGATCGTGACTATGGTGTATCTTGCTCTAACTGCTCTTTGATTCTTTCGGCTTGCGCTCAAACACCTGAATTGCGGGGTTGTCCAGGATAAAACCGTTCCTGGTCGTCCGTCCCATTGTTCCAGCGATCGCAGCCACCCACAAAGAAAACTGCTCATTCGCTGCTTCGAGCTTGTTCCAAACTTTCGGCTTGACGGTAATTGAGATGATTTTTCCGTCGCACTCAACAAAGAAGCGTCTCCAGGTGTGCTCAACGATCTCGGATTTAGGTAATTCGTTGATCTTGATAACGACTTCTAACTTACCTGCGATCGGCACTATTCGCTGTCCTCGCTTTTTTGCGTGGTTTGTCCATCAAGTCTCGGACTGACTTCAGTAACCGGACTATCAGTGTCTTGCTGAAAACTAGCTTGTTGTAGTTTTTTTTCTTTGTCTTCCTTCTCAATTCGATCGAGAAAGTTTAGTAAAATCTTTAACCGTTCGCTCATGGCTCTGACTCCTTATTGTCGCTGAATGATGTGCGATCGCTATTTTCTGCAAGCCTGAGTTTTTCAAGAGCCTCCTGCACACTGGTAGACGAAGTTTTTGCAAGAGTTCTATTAATCGTATTCATATCGACAGTAGCGGGAGCGAGTCCATAAATTTTGCAGTAAAGCAGGAAGTCTGCGATCGCCTTCTTGGTTTCGTTAATCAACCGTTGTCTTGAGTAGCTCATGATTCTGGCTCCTTACTGTCGGTGGATGATTCGCGATCGTGTTCCTGCTCAGTTTTCTTCGGTTTTCCAGCGCCCGGACGCTTACCGCCGCGTGTTTCTCCTAATAATTGCTCGTCTGGCGCAATAAGTCCTAGCTCTTTACCCTTAGCAAAAAAATAGCTTTCCAGATATCGTTGTGGCTCAAGTCCAGCGCGTTCAGCAAGCGTTGAGATTACCGCTAAAACTCGTTCGTCTATTCGATATGAGGCAAGTTTTCGCGGCATGAACAGAATTGAAGTCATCAGCTAGTTCCTCACTAATTAAATCGGTTAAACGCAGTCTAGCAAAATTTCCTAAACAAACGTATACGATTGGTATCAGATAAAACTATCTAAAACTCATTCAGAAAATAGAGCTGCAACTCAGTTCTTAAAGCGATTACAGCTCCATTCTTCTGTAAAAAGCTTATAAGCGATAACAATAAATCAAATGTATACGTTTGAATAGCAAACGTATACATTTGAAATGTGAGCAAGATAGCTCACCGCCGCATTACAGAACCAACACAACTGAATGACCCCGTGAAGCGAGATGAGGCGGAATCACTCCGATAAGTCCAGGGGCAAAGATTCAAAAAAAAGATTTCAGCGATCGCGCTTCTTTCACCGCAGAAGCCGATCCGCCGGAATTTTCGGCAATCAAAAAGCCGCCTCTAAGGACGGCTCACTCCACCAACTATCAAATCACTGGAGTTTCTTAATTGTGACGAAAATCAAAGGCTTTACGGTTTTCGTGCTGCTGATTGCGCTTGTGGCTGCCTCTCGCTGGAATGCAACGGCGAGGGAAATGAACACACCCGCACGATCGTTAACCACGAATTCCGACGCTAACCGCTAATCAAAAAGCCGATCGCGCTCCCTGGAAAGAATTGCGATCGGCTGTCCCCAATAACGAGGATTCATCCAAATGCTAACACTCGAAACCGCTCCAACCTGTTCACAATGCAGAGAGTTTTGCTCTAGTTCCAATGTTTGCTTGACGAAAGCGAGAGCCGGACTAGAGGAAGGTGCTAAGACCTCACCGAAGCGGAAGGCTTGCTATTTTGCGAGTTTGCTGCCGTTTTAATGCAGGTGACAGCCATGAATAAGCGTTTCTGGCTGTCCCTTGAGATCGCATCCAGATCACCCAACAAAGGAGAAAAACATCATGCCCAAGACAATGACGAGAACCAACCAGAAACGACTTCTAGCTTGTTGTTCTGACGGGCAACACATCTACCTTGTTTATCGCCACGGCAACCCTAAAGACGTTTTTCGAGGTCTTTGGCTCACGACTGATCCAGAGATCAAGGAGTGCAGTGATTACGATTTCCGCGTTGATCGGCTCATCGAGGGATTTGAGTCAAAGATTAATGCAATTTGGAAAGTCCGAAACGCTGAACACTATGGAATTGTTGAGGAAGCCGCGATCGTGCTTCATCGACTCGAACAAGCCATCAAGGACGGAAAAATCAAGTTTCCTCCCGATAGTCCGGGCGAATGGCAATCAGGATCGCAAGCCTAGCGATCGCATTCAACCAAATCACCCAAGCCCTTAGCTCACAACTGAGGGCTTTTCTTTGTCCACATTCACTTAGGAGCATCCACAATGACACCATTAACCGAAGCAAGATCACTTACCTCCCAGATTGGAACACAGCCCAAGCTGATCTCGATCGAGCTTTCCAATTCTCAAGGCAAACGATACGGAGAAGGCGACAGAGAAGCCCTGATCGTCCACGCTGCCTGGACTACTGATATCGAACCATTAGCGATCGGCAAGGGAACAGCAGAAAGCCCACAAGTTAAAACCGAAAGCGGCGATCTGATTTGGTTTGGAGAGAAACCCGCTAAAGGAAAGCATCAGTCAATTGCAACCTCCACTTGTGACAAATCAGAGAAGGCGCGGCACTTAATCATGCCGTTGCTACTTCCCAGTGATAACGGAGATGTGCGGTTAGTAATCTCGCATCACAGCATCCATGATCCGGTGATTGAAGCGCGGCTAAAAACTCAACTTTTAGGACGGCATCACTTCATCCGTAACGATCGCGAAGTCGATGTAAACGTGGTAGACATTCAGCTAGTTCACGAAGGTCTGGGCGCGTTCTGGCTTGCTTCTGAGTTGAACCAACTGAAGCGCGGCGATGCTCTGGTAGTCGAGATCGGATATCGCACAACGGAAAGCTGGATTGTGGATGAATACGGCAACCCAGAACGAGGAACGCCGGTCCAGATGGGAGTGTTTGAACTGGCATCCTCGATCGCAAATGATCCGACTGTTCGTAATGCCCTGATTCTTGACCTGCACTCTGCTGAGAAAGTGACTGACACGCAGATCGCGATCGCGCTTAAGAACGATCGCCTTCTAGTCATCATGATGTATAACTATCCTTTTGTCTCATAGCATTAACGCTCGCGATCGTGCTCTTGCGCTTCTTACTATCGAAGTAGGTCTACCCCATTGATCAGTAAAATTGGGCAATCTGGGGAGAGTATTGCGATTGCGCCTGTTAGAAAACCCTCATCCTGTCCTTGTCCCTGTTGCATGCCAAAGGACAGAGATCGCTGCCTATCGATCCATTCGATGAAGTTCGCTCCTTCAGAAAGCGTCTCTGAGTCACAGCAAAGTAGGGCTTCTTTAAGGCTCGGAGAGTCTTGTGCCCGAATCGAGAAGCGGGCTGTGTTTACCCTTCCAAAGTCTGTGCAATACACTCACGTCTACACCCCCAGCACTGCTCATCGCATACACTTGCTGTAGCGCTCGGTACAAACTCAAGCAGAGCGCTTGATCGTATTCCTCACTCGCATACCATAGCGCTAGATCAGACACAGCTAACCCTTGCTTGAAGCTTCTCAGCGTTTTAATTGTCATGGTCAGTTTTGCAATTTCGTGCTCCCCAGAAAGCGAGACGGCATTCACAATCTGATCCAACAGGGTGTCAGAAATCTTTGGGTTGTTTTGCTGTTTGAGCATGAGACAGTTTTAGTACTCACGGTTCCTGAGATCGAGGCTTCTCTAGGCTTGAATCAAAGCTTGGGCTATCACAAGATATCTGGCGTCAGTTTTTTAGTATCTTACAAATATGAGAGCCGATACAGTAATCCACAGCACATCTTTCATCAGCAGGGGCGGAATTGCTGACCGGGTATGAGCATACTGGTGCAGTGGTTTTTGCCATTAAGTCTGAAGCACCCAGGCTGCAAACAAGGCTGTTGCCCTACCCTGCCCTTCGCCGAACGCTTGCCGCTTGCCGCTCGTATCAAGCTCAGCCCAGTCCGTACAAGGATTGATGCCGAGCAAGTATCGCTCCTGAGAGCAGCAGAAAATAATTGAAAGTCCACGCTCCATCAACTTTGCGCTGAACTCATCCGCCTGATGACGGCAACCAAGACTATAGCTGGCAAGCTGAAGGAACAATTGGTCCTGATAACGGATACCATCACAAACGCGATCGCAGAACCAGAACTTGAACAACTGGCAGTCCGACTCATTAGCACGGAGGATCTTTGTCATGACTGAGGTAGACCTAGGAATTGAGGGATTGCAAGTGAAGGATGAGATCTGCAATTCACTGTGGCATAAATAATTCTGTCTTTGTGTATAAAAGATTGCAAGTTGCTCAGAATTAGTCTAGTTGCAGAAAAATCACGATAATTCAGCTAAGTGTGTGCCTTACACATCAACGAGCACTTCGCATTTCTCTCAGCGATTGCACGGAGAGGAAGGCGTGAGCAAGACGGCACGCGCCACCTTCCTAGCGTGTCCTGTCACTCTGTTCAACCGCTTTTGCCTTTTCCTATGATGCATGTGTTCGATGGGTTGTGACTCTTTTCCTGAAGTAGACTCGCTCCATCGCTGGGTGCAATCTCGTTAGACAAGCCATGTAATCGTGATGCATTTTGGACCCACTAGCCTGTTTCTTATCTCTAATGACAATACAAAAGAAAGCGAATGCTCTGCACCACGAAGTGCTCGCCTCGATGCTGCACTCTAAACTTCGGAGGGCTTCACTGAGCCGAAAGCAGCGCTCGGATGTCAATCAGTATCTAGCTCAGCTCCTCCCCATTCAAGTCATTCAGTCAGGTCTTTTTCCTTGCTTCAAACTTGAATGTTTTTTGCGAGGAGACAATAAACATCCTCAGCACTGCGATTCCTGAGTCATGCCGCAGGAAATTCTAGCTCAAGCGCTCCTCAGGAAGGGAACGGTCTCATTCCGCCCGACCTGGAGCGACTCAACCTTGAAAGGAATGTGAGGCATGAGGTTCGCAATCGACAGATCGTCCGATGAGGAGATCGATCTCAGTGCTATCGAGCAAATCAAGCTGGAATTGCAAGAGCAGCTTCAGCAACAGTCTTTTAGTGTGCCGGATCTTCAGCAGCACTATCCCGGAGAATCGCGGCTGTTTTTGCTGGATGACAGCATTGCAATCAGAGCCATTCACATCAACCTGGTTTACGCGTTGCTCGAACTCTATCAGCAGAACCAACTCAGAATCGTTGGTCGTAATCCTGTCCGCTTTCGCATCGAGCCTTGACCGCATGGGGAAGACAAGCCGCGCTCAAATAACTAGGCATCCTAGAAACAGTTTCAGATGGGCATCAATCACATTGCATGATCTACCAGGCATTTCTTCGTGTATTTGAACATGACTTATACACGAAATGGAGGTAAGTTTTTACGTTCAGCCGTAACAAGGAATTTGTAGATGCAGGGTTTGTAAGGTGTATGGGGAATTTCATAGACCTTGAGATGCCGCAATGCTTAAAGAAGTTGCATGATCGTCGATCGTCGCTGCTCCGGGGTCATTTCTAAATATCGAGAGAATTCATTCAAGGATTCGTGCCCCGTGATTGATGCGATCGTTTTAATCGGCACTCCCTTGTTGTGTAGTGACGTAACCAGCGATTGATTAAGTTGAGTCGATAAATTCGTCCATCGAGAGCTCATAATTCTTTTGACAAGAATCTTTGAAGATTGGAGAAATTTGCGTAATCTCTACCAAACCTCCCCGTTTAGTTGCGCTTAAGATTGGAGGATTGGGTGCTGCCAGTCAAAAAATGATCAAGAGGAGAGCGTTATGGGGCAGATTCATTTAGCATCAGCAACTTCTTGACATTTATGAGAGCATCGATGCCCTCTGAAGCCGTGATGTATAATCAGTATGCCTTGCATGTATTAAACATCACATTGATAGTATTACGTGTAGGGCAATTTGATCTACCCTTCTTTTTGTTAGACATGAGCCACTCACCGCTTTTTGATCGACTTGCTCACATTCTTCAAACAGTTCACTACTGTCAGCAGCATCACCTTTCAACTCAGGATGGATTGGCGCATATTGCCCATCTTGCAGCCCAACGCACAACCCGGCGCAACCTACTCCTGCAAATGGGAAAGCTCACCGCAACAGGCACAATCGCAGGCATCGCTTCTGGTTCTCTCCATCGTGTGATTGCTGCTCCTAATCCCAGCGCTCCTAAAGTTGCGATCGTTGGGGCTGGATTAGCAGGGTTGACCTGTGCAGACGAACTCAGGAAACAAGGCATCATTGCCACGCTTTACGAAGCAAGCACTCGCGTTGGTGGACGGTGTTATTCGCTTAGTAATACGTTCCCCAATCAAGTTGCCGAGCGAGGTGGAGAATTTATCGACACGCTACACAAAACGATGCTGGGGTATGCCCAGGAATTTAATTTACCGCTTGAGGACGTGAATAAGCAGCCCGGAGAAACCTTCTACTTCTTCAAGGGGCAGCGATATTCAGAAGCATCAGTTGTAGAAGAGTTTCGTGCGTTTGTTACTGCGATGCAGGAAGACTTGCGGTCGCTCTCCCCACAGCCGACCGCAGAAAACTTTACTGAACGCGATCGACAATTCGATCTCACATCGCTACAAACCTATCTCGACAATCGAGGTGCTGGAGATCTCATCAGAGCAGTAATCAAAGCAGCCTATACAGGCGAATACGGACGCGAGATTGATGAGCAAAGTTGTCTAGCATTTTTGTTATTCATTCATGCCGATCGACGATCCAAGTTTCAACCGTTTGGCGTTTTCAGCGATGAACGCTATCACGTTGTCGGTGGCAACCAAAAAATTGCGGAAGGATTGTACAATCGGTTGCAAAATCAGGTGCAATTGGGCAAACAGCTGGTTGCCGCTCGAAAAGATAGTGCAGGAAAGGTAGAACTTACATTCAGCGATCGTACAAGTGATAAGTTTGATGCGGTGGTGTTTGCTATTCCATTCTCGACCCTGCGGGATGTCGATTTACGCGGATTGCAATTGCCCCCTGAAAAGCAACGAGCAATTACAAATTTTGTCTATGGAAATAATGCCAAGCTTATGGTTGGGTTCACCAATCGTCCCTGGATAGGACTTGGCAGTAACGGCTCTTCGTATGCAGACTTATCCTACTTACAAAACACTTGGGAAACGAATCCGATCAATGCAACCGCCCAACAAAGCATCTTAACCAACTACACGGGGGGCATTCTGGCAAGCAAATTAAACCCGAATCAGCTACAAGCCGATGCTCAACTCTTTATCAACGATCTGAATCGAGTTTTTCCAGGTGCCGCCTCGACTGTTCGTAGAAGCAATAATCAAATTTCGGCTCATCTACAAGCATGGCAGCCGAATCCTTTTGCAAAAGGCAGTTATACCTGCAATGCTCCAGGGTATTTCACGACGATCGCCAACCTAGAAGGAAAACCTGTAGGAAATATCTTCTTTGCAGGTGAGCATACCAGTTCGTTCTATGAGTGGCAAGGATTTATGGAAGGTGCAGCAGTGTCAGGAATTACAGGCGCTAAGCAGCTTCTCGCGCTTCTCAAAGGCAATCGCTGATCACTCTCGGAAAAAGAATCTTAAGGGGATTGTTTGCTCTTGAAATCGGAGATGAACATGATTCGGTAAGGACAAGCGAAGGAGCATCAATACCCTTAGGGCAAGCGATTAGGCAGTGTGATGATGAAGGTCGTGCCTTGCCCAAGCCTTGAGTGACACGCTAAGGCCCCATCATGCTGTTTGACAATGATTTGATAACTCAAGGACAGGCCTAGTCCGGTTCCTCGACCCACAGGTTTTGTGGTGAAAAATGGATCGAAGATCCGATTTCGGACTGCTTCGGACATGCCCACTCCCGTGTCGCTAATGGCAATCTCGATCGTGTCATCATTTTGGCAGAGCGTGCGGATCGTAATGGTCCCGACCGGATGATCTGCACGCGTCATTGAAGCTTCAGAGGGTTGCGCTGTTGTCACTGGTCGAGCAGCTTCTGCCTCCTTAATAGCCTGAATCGCATTCGTCAGAATGTTCATAAAGACTTGATTCAGCTGTCCGGCATAACATTCGACCAACGGCAGTTGTCCATAGTCCTTTACAACCCGAATTGCTGTACCACTCCCCTTAACGTTCAATCGGCTCCGTAAGAGCAACAGGGTACTATCAATGCTGGTGTGGATATCAACCGCTTTGACTTCCGCTTCATCAAGCCGTGAGAACGTCCTCAGCGATGTTACAATCTCCCGAATTCTCTCCGCTCCGGTTCGCATCGAGGTAAGGACTTTGGGCAAGTCGGTAATTACGAACTCCAGATCGAGCGATTTAAGAGCGGTCTGCAATGATGGGGTAGGGGTAGCATACTCCTGTTGATACAGGTGCAATACCTGTAAGAGGTCATTAAAGTAGTTTGCAGCAGGCTCGAGGTTGCCGTAGATGAAACTGACGGGATTATTAATTTCATGGGCAATGCCAGCGACCAGCTGCCCCAAGCTCGACATTTTTTCACTCTGCACTAACTGCATCTGCGTCTGCTGCAGCTCCGATAGGGTTTGCGCCAAGGATTGCGTCTGGTGTCTCAATTGCTCTTCGGATTGTCGCAGTGCGTCCTCTATTCGCTGCCGCTCCCAGATCTCCCCCTGCAACTGTTCCACAGCCGCCTGCAGTTCCCCATTGGACTGCGTTACTTGTTCGAGTGCTGCTTTTGTGTCTCCTTGCGCTTGCTCCAGCGTTTCCAGTAGCTCATTGATGTTATGGGTTAGACTCGAGATTTCATCCTGGCCTGACATGGTAAGCCGGTGAGCCAAGTTCTGACTGATGCGAATGCTGCTGACGCCGCTACTCAAACGCAGTAAGCGAGCCAGGACCAGTTGTTCCGAGAGAAAGACGGTAATGCCGCCGAACGTGAGTCCAAGCAGGACGATCGCGAGCATAAGCTGCTGTTGGCTTTTTGTCGCCTCCTGATAGAGCTTGCGAGGGATCTCGATACGGAGGAGAAGCGCAGGTTGGTGATTGAGATCCGTCAGTTGCCCGTAGCCGACGAGCGTTGTTTCAGTCAGCGGGTGAATCAGAAGGGGATTCTGCACAGAGAGAGCGGAGCGAGTCGCGGCAACATCGGGTGGGTGGTAGGAGTTCTTGAGGGAGTAGAGTTGGAGGGGAAAGCGAGTGATCTTGGATAAATTGGCAATGGCATCCGCATCAATGTAGCGACCGAAGATGAGCACGCCTCGCACCGGACCTTTCCCCTCGGACGTTAAGATCGGCTGACACGTCATTAGCATTGGTCCTTCAGGCAGCACAAAAATCCCAGTCACCGGCCCGTTTGTCCGGGCTTGCTCGAGAAGTAACTGCTTCGTCAACGGTTTGGGCAGGCTTGGGATGGGTTGGAGTTGCTTGGTCTTCAGGTCGAATCCTGTCCCGTAGACAATTCGCCCTTGCACATCCACAAATAAGGCTAAGTTGACCTTCAAGCTTGCCAGTTGTTCGGGAACCAAGTTGGATTTGAGGTAAGCGTCATTGCGATCCTGAATAAACTGGTAGGTATCATCCCAGGCAGACCAATCGCTGTAGCGAGCAGTGAAGGCTTCTTGATCTTTCGTGAAGAGGTTGAGAACACCTTGGAGTGATTCCCGAGCGCTTTGTTCTTCAGCAATCTTGAGGCTGCCTAACAGGATGGTGGAAGAGGCTAGGTAGACAACCCCGGTTAAGCTCGCAAGCGTGAGGCTCAAAACCAGTAGGGTTTTCTCACGCAGCTTCAACTTATCGAGGAACCGGACCGGAGGAGACTTCATCATACTGCTGGGCTTTAATGCTTCCTTAGCGATTGGCTTGACTGACAACAAACGAGCAGCAAGGAGGCCGGCATGAAATTAGGCATTGGGAACGCGATCGTCGCAGCTTGGAGATGCCAGAAGCGATCGCATAGCTGAGGGGGATTATACCGATCGCAATGACGAGAATCATCTGGGGGATACGATCGCGCCTGATATGCCATTGAGAGCGCCACTGGAATTTATTCATCGCTATCTAAAAAGGGAATGTTTTAAGGATTCCCCTCTTTAAGGGACGCTTGCGCCTGCAATCGACTTTAAGGGTTATAGCTGAGCGATCACGCTCATTCTCAAACAAAAAATCCCACCAGACTGACGGGATGACAACAAAAAATTGAGCTGTTGAGTGTTCCCAAACGGGTGGGCGAGTGATCGTCTGAGCAATTAGGCTGCAACCACTGACTTGGAAAGAAATCTACGCAGTTTAGCGATGCCAGAACCGATCTAGTTGGAATAAGCTCGCAAGGATGGTTGCTGCACATTGGAGATGCTTATTATCATCGCGATGAAATGACGGAAATGCCTCGCTGTCCACTTGGGTTGTCGATTCTACAACGGCTTGGAGATGTGGATTCTTTTGTTCGTCGCCGCAATCAAGAACGCCTACGGCAAGTGAAGCAGGCGCAGGGAGAGACAATTCGTATCTTTTGTACTCATGATTCCATTGAATGGGAGCAATGCCGAGACTACAGCAATTCTCAAATTAATCCGCTCCCTTGCTGTAGTCTCGGTACACCTAACGATACTCAGTCAAGCATGTTCTTAGAGCCAGAGTGACACATTTGGCGAACTCAATTATCCAGGAGACTCAAGGGTTGGGTTGGCACCAAACTGGGTAGACCCACATCGATGTCTCCCTCTTGATGAGCGGGTGCAGCACTGGAAAGGCGATGAAAATCTGGATTGTGGGGGTCAATTTTCTGGGACAGCATTGCAATCCATTGAGCGTTGGTCTTTGTCCGGAAAGTGTGCAACTCGTAAGGTTCAATCAGAATTTGCTCTCCTTTTGTCGCCAAGAAGGTGGTGCGCTCTCCAGACTGTAATGACTCAATGCTGATCTCGATTTCACCTGAGATGATAAAGAAAAGCTCATAGGTGTACTGATGGTAGTGGTTGCCGCGCACTTTGTTTGCTAACGTTTCCACATAGTTCACCTCAGCCCAAGGCTGATCTAGCGCAGTCCAAAAACAGCCACGATGATCTACATTCATGGCTTGAGACAAGAACCTTTTCATTCAATCTTCCTCACATACCGGGGGCTAGGTCACGGAATCCAACAAAATATTAAGTAATGATAAAGTATTATCACCATTCGCAATGTGCTATAGAGCACTGTTTCTTCTCTCTGTAATTTTTGTTCTGCCTTAAAGCGGGTTTTGTTGAAGGATGGGAAAAATAGGGTTGCTGTCGCTTGTCCCTCAGTGTGTTCATGCCCCACGCCTCCCCACTTCCCGCAAAGATTGATTTACATAATTTGCAGCGCAGTGAGAACAGCTCGATCGAGCCTCCCTTGAAGCAAATCTTGGAAACAGGACCTGGTGTGATTTTCCAATTGCTTTCGCATTCTGATGGGTCAATTACCCTTCCCTTTATCAGTCCAAACTGCATCCTAGTGTTCGAGCGCCCATTTACTGAAATTCAAGCCAATGTCTCACAGTGGCTCGCTCAGATTGAAGCGGACGATCAGGCGACATTTTATAGGACGCTCACCCAAGCGACCCAAACACAACAGTCATGGCAATGGCAAGGACGATGGCGGTTGGCATCTGGACAGATTCAGCTCATTCAACTGATTGCCACCTCAGACTCACTAACCGCTTTAGGACAGCTTTGGAATGGTATTCTGTTTGTGCAACCGCCTGTCACCGGTCAGGATGAACCACAGTCTTTGCAGCTTGCTCAAGCTCGCTCAAGGGAACCCGTACCGTCCTGTCAGACCATAGAACAACCAGCGCAGTTGCTGCAAACAGTGATCGACGAAACGCAAGATTGGATTTTTGTCAAAGACCAGCAGTTTCGCTATCTCTTGGTGAACCAAAGCTATGCCACCGCCATCGGACAGACCGTCCAAGACATGCTCGGAAAAGATGATCTGGAATTAGGCTTTCCTATGGATCTCGTCCTCGGTAATCCAGATCAAGGCATTCGCGGGTTTCGGACGGACGATCAGGCTGCGCTTGCAGGACAAAGAATTCATAATTCCTACGACCCAGCAACCGCAGCGGATGGCACCACCCGTATTTTTGATACACAGAAAATTCCTCTATCTGCCGAGGGTGAGGTTTTCGCAGTGCTGGGCTTTTGTCACGATGTCACTGAGCGCATCACGATCGAAGAGAAGTTGAGACAGCAAACCGCTCAGCTAGAACAAGCCCTCCGCAATCTCCAAAGCAGTCAAACACAACTGATCCAGAGTGAAAAAATGTCGAGCCTGGGACAGCTAGTAGCAGGCATTGCTCATGAAATTAATAACCCTGTCTCTTTCATTCACGGCAATCTCACTTATTTACATGATTATGTCACTGAGATTCTGACCCTCTTGAACCTCTATCAACTTCATCATCCATTCCCACACCCCGCTGTTCAACGCCACTTGCAGGCGACCGATTTTGAATTTATTCATTCCGATCTCCCCAATCTCCTTAACTCAATGGAGATTGGAACCACTCGCATTCGCGAAATCGTCCTGTCGCTACGCAACTTCTCTCGGCTCGATGAAGCCGATTTCAAAGCGGTCGATTTGCATGAAGGACTCGAAAGCACACTCCTGATTCTGCAACATCGCTTGAAACCCTCGCCTCAGCGTCCTGAAATTCTCATCGTGCGAGACTATGCTGCACTGCCTCAAATCGAATGTCGTGCAGGTCAAATCAATCAGGTCTTTATGAATCTCTTGAGCAATGCGATCGATGCACTCGAAGCTACCGCCCAGCCGCGAATCACCATCCGAACTTCCGTGGTGGATGACTGGGTAGAGATTGCAATCGCGGATAACGGCATGGGCGTGCCGGAACCGATTCAGCAACGGATTTTTGATCCCTTCTTCACGACGAAACCTGTGGGCAAAGGCACAGGCATGGGCATGTCGATTAGCTACCAAATCATCGTCGAAAAGCACCATGGTAAACTCTACTGCCACTCAACTCCCGGTCAGGGTGCTGAATTTGTCGTTGAGCTGCCCATTCGCCAGTCAGGTGTGGTCAATGAGGCGGGCAGAACGTCGGTTAGCGCATCAGAGAGTCATGGCTCGAACGGCAGTTGAATGATTTTGCATTGTGCATTCGCGTGAAAAGCGCTGTAGATTCAGGACTCGATCGATCTCATTCCCGCAAACTGAATCCACCAACGGAACCGCTCCCAATAAGGGCGGTTTTCTATGGACACTTTGATTGTGGTCGAGCTGCAAACCCAATTAACCCCCCTTCAAATCGAATTGCGGGATTGCGAGCTCAGAGTTTCCAGATTGAGTGCGATCGCTTTAGAGTTCGTCTAACGCTTGCTTTAGCATTTCTAATTCTGCATCAATAAGAGCGTATTTATCGGCGCTCGGCTCAATAGACCCACCAAGATTAAGGATCGTCTGCTCTAGCGTTGCCAGCGATCGCTTGAGATTTGAAATCGTAGTCGCATACTCTTGCCGCAATGCGCTACTCATCGAGTCTTTATTCGTAGCTTCTAAATTTGTAATTTGCTGACGTAGAGAAATAGCCTGTTCTTCTAGTTCTCTCGTTTGCTGATTTGAGTTATAGCTCGACTGAGACTTAGGGCTGTTCATTTCAGCGCGAACAATGCGACTAATGCGATCAAATGTACCCATACTTAGAACCCCCTAGATTGATGAAGTATCTTTGTGCGCGATCGCAGTTGCAAGGCTGCGCCCAACTGAGTTTGTGCCTACTCTCCATAATCCGGTCGAGATGAAGGAAGCACTTCATTCTACGGTTTTCTTCCTACACGTCCTGATACTTCACAAAATCTTTGCCTCAATAGAAGAATTCAGCGCGATCACACCCTCAACAGATGAATCGCGCCGCTCTGCTAGAAATTCCCAACCTACTAGCACAAACGTGAACCCCAGAATCAGCCATGCTTCGATCGTCATGGGCGCGATCGCGGGTTCAGAATTCATTCAAAGATCGATGTCTTCCATTGCCACTGGGAATAAGGGACGGGGTTAGCGTTCCCAGACTGAGCGCAATCGCCTTTCCAATCCTCAAAATACTGGGTGTGAGAACCGGAGTATAAGCGTTCTAGTTAAATAAATCAGCTTCTCACACGCGGTAAAAATGGCGGTATCAATATTGGTATTCACATCTCTGTATGGGTATTTCCCCCCGTTAAAAGTTGTGATTACGGCATTGATCCGCAGTCTACTTTATTCGGTTGTAAGCAGGTTCTGGGGGAAATTTAGGGGAATGTTTTTCACTAAATCTTAGAACCTATGCCAGGAACGAGACTTGAACTCGTGACACGAGGATTTTCAGTCCTCTGCTCTACCAACTGAGCTATCCCGGCGACTGCGCTTTTCAGCGCTTAATTAACTTAGCAAAAGAACCAAAACTTTGCAAGTGAATTTGCCAAGAAACTTAGAACTGCAATTACAGTCAGGAAAACAAACGGTACGATCGCCCAAAATTCAGCCAAAATAAACTACAGACTCCAAGTCATGGTTGCAACCGTTACCCTGATAGAGTACAAAGCGACTTCCTTTGAAATCATCCTATGACTCGCCGACGTTCTACGCCCTGGATTTACCGAAACTCTCGCCTGCTGATCGGCGCGATCGCGGCACTCGGTATTCTCAACACGGGCTATATCACCTTTAACAAACTGGCTAGTGCCACCGTTGCCTGCCCCACAACTGGATGCGAACGGGTGCTAGAAAGTCCGTATGCCGTGCTATTTGGCTTACCGCTATCGCTGTACGGCTTGCTAGCCTATTTAGCGATGGCGGTGTTTGCGCTGGCTCCGCTACTGGTGAATCCAGAGGAAAAGAAATCGTTACGCACGAATTTAGAAAATCAGACTTGGCTGTTGCTGTTTGCGGGCGCAACGGCGATGCTACTGTTTAGCGGCTACTTGATGTACATTATGTTCTCCAAATTTGTGTCGCAATTTGGGGTCAACGGGATTTGTTATTTTTGTCTGGCATCGGCGACTTTTGCCACGCTGATGTTTGTGCTGACGCTGATCGGGCGGGACTGGAACGATCGCGGACAATTAGTATTCTTGGGGTCGATCGTCGGGATTGTGACGCTGATCGGGTCGATCGCTTGGGGTGCCTCGGTTGGGCAAGTTTCTGCCGATGCGGTCACAATTTCAGACGCGCAGGGAAATCCTTATTTTGTGATCGAGAATACGTCGGGAGAGGCGGAGACGCAGTTGGCACAGCATTTGAAGCAGACCGGAGCCACGATGTACGGGGCGTACTGGTGTCCGCACTGCTGCGAACAAAAGCAATTCTTTGGTAAGGAAGCGTCTAAAGAATTCCCTTATGTAGAATGCGCTGAGGGCGGAAAAGATGCTCAAATCGAGACTTGTCAGCGGGTTTTAGGAGAGGCAGAAAAGCAGACGGGGCAAAAAGTAGGATTTCCGACTTGGCAGGTTAACGGACGATTTTACAGTGGGCGGCAAACGTTGCAGCAGTTAGCAGAGAGTTCTGGCTATAAGGGGCCGCAGAACTTTAAGAACGAGTTCAAAGCGTGCAGACAGCCCTAGGGGTGTCTAGAAAGCAATTCACAAATCCGTAGCTCACTCTTCTCGAATTCTGGCTTTTCCGCAAGGCTGGGATTCGAGATTTTTTTAGGCTGGGGGTAGAGCGATTCTGGCTGCCTTCTAATTCGTCGGACTCACAGGAGGTTTATGTTCACCCAAGCGCTACATCAGTCCAGTTCCTTGAACAATATGTTTTACAGTGGTTAATGTCTCCAGGCCAATTAATCCGCGTCGATGCCCTTTCTGATTCGACATACCCAAAAAGATCGCATCCCCGCGTTTCGGATTGCGATAAAACCGGGGCGACGCATTGATATACGTTGTCGCGCTATTCACTCCCAAAGCGAACTGGCGGCTTTCTTGGTAGGACTCGGTGACAAGGCAATCCGCATGACCGCTACTGTAATGATTGATGCAGTTGATTGCGCTTGGCAACCCATCCACAATCCGAAAGCTAATAATGCGATCGAGATACGCTTGATTCCATTCCGAATCCTCAACCAGCCGAAGGCTTGGGAATTCGTTGGCTAACGTCATGTCACCTCGAATTTCAAATCCTTTTTCACGCAAACTATCCCAAAGCATGACTAGAGATGCGGGATTCTGCTGTCGATGAATCAGCACTTTCTCGATCGCATTCACGGGATCAGGTTCGCTCAGGTGACTATCAATAATCATCGATCGCGCCATCTCCAAACTCCCCGACGGCGACCAATACAGATAACAATTTCCCATCGCCGATTTCAATACAGGCGCAGTCGCTTGCCGCACAACTTGCTGCACCAAACTCGGTCGCCCGTAGGGAATCACCAAATTCAAATATCGATCTTGAATAATCAAATCTCGAATCGGCGCGTCTTCTGCCGGAAGCAACTGCACGCTTTCAATCGGTAAACCTTCATCCTCTAGCGCTTGCTGTAATGTTTCCGCGATCGCCAGATTCGAGTGGCTTGCCTCGCTGCCTCCCTTGAGAATCAGACAGTTTGCCGTTTTGATACACAACCCAGCCGCGATCGCGCTGAGTTCGGGAAACGCTTCGTAAATCAGCGCAATCACACCCAGCGGCATTAACTGCGAATACGTCTGAGCGCGATCGGTCTGAAAATTCGCAGGCATCACACGCCCGATCGGGTCTGGCAGTTCGCTTAACCGATTGAGAATTTGCACGACGTTTTGCAGCCGTTCTGGGGTTAGTTTCAACCACTCCAGCAGCAACTCCGAAATCGCCATTTCTCGGCTAATTTCGAGATCGAGCGTATTCGCTTCTAGAATGTCATTTTGGCGACGACACAACGCCTGCGCCATCGCTTGAACTGCTCGACTCCGATTCACGCCGCTCGCCGATGACAACGTTACCGAAGCCGTATGAGCCGCACGTAGGGCTGAAATCGGGTCAAATGTCCCCAAATTATCCGTCGTCATTGGGCTACCGTCGATAGGCTAACCAAACCATGAGCGCAGGTAGCACCGCTAACACCAATGCCACGATCGCCCACAACATAATACTTGCTCCGGAGGGCGAATGCAGCGCAACAGGTAGCCAAATACTCAGCAGAACCAGCAAAATACCGAGCGCTAAAGGCAGATAGCTATCTCCTAATCCCGGTTGCACCACATTCCACTGGTGTCCTGTCCAGCGCCACGATCGCTTATACGGATAAGTGGTGGCAAGCTGTTCAATCACACAACCATTTTCTTCAACAACGAAAATCTGCTGACAGCGATTACAGCCAAACGCTTCGGTCAGCGCGATCGGGATCAAGCGACCGCGACGGCGGCACGGGCAGGGATAATCCGTATCGAGATCAATCTTGTGATGCTTCTGGGTATGCACAAGTCGGATGAGAGTTTTATTAAATCGAGGTTGATATCGTTGCAGCGGGATTGCGTTTCCACAGCACCCATCACGTTTAGAATTGAGCAAGCTCAGCTTCTAAAGTGATTCTGCTAGGAATTCTAACATTCTCCCTTTCGAGACTCAGCCCTCCTTAAGATTCAGTTGTGTTTGTCTGTAATATTTGGATACATCAGGATTTGCTATGGGAAAGAAACCGAAGCCCGATCGCGATACCTCCGGCACACGCCAGCGTGACCGCGTTGTTTATTCTGAGTTCGGCAATTCAGAAGTGTTTGAACGCGCTGTGCCTGACTTGCCTCCCAATCAGCAAAATGTCCGCATTCAGGTGTCTCGCAAAGGGCGCGGCGGTAAAACGGTGACGATAATTTCAGGATTTCAACACAAACCAGAAATCTTGAGTGATTTAGCCAAGAAATTGAAGGCGCAGTGTGGAACGGGGGGAGTGGTCAAGGAAGAGACGATCGAGATCCAGGGCGATCACGCGCAAAAATTGCTGCAATTGCTCACAGAATTGGGATATAAAGCCAAAATTAGCGGTGGGTAAACCGTCTGATGGATTGACGGATCTAACATCAGGCCTTTAAGCGGGGTCTCGAATACAGTAAGATACGTGAGCCAATTTGAACCCCAAACCTGCCATGCAAGCCCGTCGAATTTCCCGTGAACTGGCACTTCTCAGCATCAGCCAGCTTCCTTCTGATTTGGAAAAAGTGAGTCAACAAAGAATTCAAGATCTCGTTCTTGCTTCGATTCGGACACTCGCCGCTGAAGCCCGCGACACGCTTGAAACGGCTGCGGCAGAACTGCAACGCGGCGATGCCCAACTGCTCAAAAGTCAAACCCGCGCGGCGAATCTTGAGTCTGCCCGCACGATGGTACAAGAAGCGATCGCCCTGGCTCAAAGCGCGATTAATCGTATCGGCGGTGCGATCGAGCTTCCCGAATTCATTCAACTGGCAAACCAAGCCGAAGTCCGCACTTATGCGATGGAAATCATCACGCGGCTTCAAGTTGAGCGTACAGCCATCGATCAGCTGCTCAACGATATTTTGGTCGATTGGAAGGTTGAGCGCTTAGCGACGATCGATCGCGACATTCTCCGCATCGCTACAGTCGAAATGATGTTTCTGGGCATTCCCGATCGAGTGGCAATCAACGAAGCCGTAGAACTGGCAAAGCGCTACAGCAACGAAGACGGACACAAGTTTATTAACGGAATTCTCCGCCGCGTCACCGACTCACTCAATGTGAATCGCTAATTTCCATTAAAGTACGGAGTAAAGTGAAGATAAGCGATCTGGAATTTTGGTATGACGTTTAATTGGTTCAATCGGTTTAACAAAAAAGACGAGCAAAATCAGCCCGAACCCACTCCGGCGGCTGAAACACCGAACCTTCCAGGAAGCGAAGCTATCGAGGAAACGTCTGCTGAACCTGCGGACGAGCAACCCTCCGAGGAAGACATCCGGATCGCCAATGCACGAGCGATCGTCGAAGCGTTTCGCCGCAAACAGCAAGAAGAAGCGCAGAAAGCCGAAGCCCCCGTTGCAGAAACCGACGCAATCAACGAAGAAACCGCAGAGCTTGAGGAGCCTGAAGTTACAGAATCGGCTGAGGAAGAATCGACCGAAACGGCTGAACCTGTGGGATCGGTTGAAGCAGTCTCAGACATTTCAACATCTCCAGAAGTCGTTGAACCTGGAGCATCGACCGAAGTTCCGGCAGCAGCTCCAGAAGCCGTTGAATCCGTGACCGACCAACCCGACGAAGCCGAAACTGCCCCCCAGCCGGCGCTACCGTTCTGGGCACAAGCCGAAGCCGATCGCCAAGCTCGACTCGAACGCCTCAGAGCCACCGCGATCGAAGAAGAACCCGAATCCGTCGAACCTGTTGCCGAAGCACTCGTCCCAGAGCTGCCAGTGTTTACGATCGACGAGGGCTTTATGTGGTCAGCGGATGTGCTTGCGGCGATGGGTCGTCGGGCAGAAGATGTCTCGATCGAAGAGATCACCTGGCTCAAACGCTTGCGTCAGGGACTCGATAAAACTCGTCGCAGCTTAGTCAATCAGCTAAAAGCGATCGTTGGTCAAGGGCCTCTAAATCAAGATGCCGTCTACGAAATTGAATCCTTGTTGCTACAAGCCGATGCAGGGGTTGAGGCAACCGACAAAATTATCGAAGCGCTGCAAACTAAGCTACGCCAAGAAACCTTACCGCCAGATCAAGCGATCGCATACTTGAAGCAAATTCTGCGAGACTTGCTGGATCAGCCCCTCCAAGGTTCCCATAGCGCCTTCTTCGCACCCGAAAAAGATGTCCTCAACATTTGGCTCATGACAGGTGTGAATGGTGCGGGGAAAACGACGACGATCGGCAAACTCGCCCACATCGCTACAAAATCTGGCTACAAATGTCTCATCGGAGCGGCAGATACTTTTCGAGCGGCGGCAGTTGAGCAAGTCAAAGTTTGGGGACAGCGCAGCAACGTCGAGGTCATCGCCAATCCCGGACAAAATACTGATCCAGCAGCAGTGGTGTTCGATGCCATTACTGCAGCTCAATCTCGTGGCACAGAGCTGCTGTTAATTGACACCGCAGGGCGACTTCAGAACAAAAAGAACTTAATGGATGAACTCAGCAAAGTTCGCCGCATCATCGACAAAAAAGCCGCAAATGCTAAGGTCGAATCGCTGCTCGTTCTTGATGCCACTTTGGGACAAAATGGCTTGAAACAAGCAGAAGTCTTTGCACAAGCAGCACAACTCAGCGGAGTTGTGCTTACGAAGTTAGATGGAACCGCAAAAGGCGGAATTGCGCTGGCAGTGGTCGAGCAACTTGGACTGCCGATTCGCTTTATTGGAGCCGGAGA
Organism: Leptolyngbya sp. DQ-M1; assembly: GCF_039962505.1. Taxonomy (NCBI): domain Bacteria; kingdom Bacillati; phylum Cyanobacteriota; class Cyanophyceae; order Leptolyngbyales; family Leptolyngbyaceae; genus Leptolyngbya; species Leptolyngbya sp. DQ-M1. The sequence goes on along the minus strand of NZ_JAMPLJ010000002.1, from coordinate 699,209 downwards.
AGGCATCGAAGATTTACGTCCCTTTTCTAGCTACGAGTTTGTAGAAGCTTTGATTAGTGGATAGATGGGTGAGGGGGACTAAAGCAAATATACTTTAAGGACACGATCGTCATGCGACAGTTCCCCCAATCAAATATCATTCAGCCTAACTGCTTCCTGAGGCGATCGTCCTGCTATCTTCTTGCCACCCCGTTTATGTTTGACAATATCTCTCTACATTAGCCTGAACACCAGAACTAAGAGTGAGACTGCATTTCTGCATAAATAGACTGGGCAATTTCATGTGCAAGTTGAACTGAATTTGTTGTTGTAGTTTGATCGAGATGTATAGATAGCTTAGGAATCCAGTTGTTACTTCCCCAACGGGATGAAGAACCTTTGATTGTTAAAAGACGAGATAATTCAGCTTCGATCGCGGCTTGTAAGCGAAGACGTTCAGAGGGAGAAAGATCAACGTCTTCTAAAATGAGACGATCGATGTGAAGGTTGATATTCATAAGAATGTTGATGTGAAATCGATCATTTTCTCCGTTAAGCGATTCGATAGAGCTTGGAATAGTCCCATTGCCCGAGGACGCTCTTTCAAACGGGCCTCTTCTTGTTCTTGAAGGCGCGATCTGCGTTCATCAAAGAGATCGGCATTGAGTTCCATTTTCGACGAGTTCTTCGAGTAGAGCAAACAAGGTGCTTGTGAGATCGGCGAGGTTGAGCTTGGTTTGCATACTCATGAGATGAGGAAAGCGAAGTCCTGCATCGAAGTCTTGACATACTTGGGATTGGGGATCGATCGTATTCATCTATGGAGTGATTCTGTCTATTTCTTGCATCGCTTTGACTGAACTCTCTTCCTTCTATTGTGGAAGCAAACCAGAACTAGTGTGCTATTTGATGAGATTCGTAACGCTGTTGGTGATTACCTTTCCCTTCACAACTACGATCGTTCTTGCATAACTTTAACCTAAGATCGCGCCTCAAATGAGGCAATCAACCTGACTTAACATCACTGGCAAATGGGTTTGGATTGAGTGTATGGCTTGCAGCCAACTCATCGGCAAAGCGTGTATTCAGACGCATGAAGTATAAATTCCAATCGACTTGTCCGCTAAATCGATAGAAATGCAACATTGCTTCTTCAAAAGCCTGTCTGGCTAACTCCCGCCCCCTTTCTAGTTCTATTTCGCCAACATAAAGCAAAGCTAGTGTCTGAAGTCCATAAGATGCTGATACTAATGCATTCTGCATAGGATCGGGAAAAGCTAAACTCGGACTGTCTTCTACCAGTCGTGCCCCTTGCGAAAACACGTTGGTATTTTCTAAGAATTCATCCCATTGCCCCAGCAACAAGCTTACTTGAGCAGGTTCATAGTGGAGGATTTTTCGTGCTTGATCGATGTTTGATCCAGTTCCTCCTGGAAGCTCTTGCCGAGCAGCAATAATGCAAGCTGCATATTTTGCTAATTCAGCTAGGTTAGCTTGCGCGGCATGCAAACCTAACCTTGTCAACACGAGTTGTGCGTCTGGTTCATCTTTCCAGTAGGCAATTGCTCTGTCTAAAAGCTTTTGCCCAACTTCCAAATCACCCGCTTTGATGAAAGTACTAGACATCCAATCCGATGTTGCCTCAATCGGATAATTTGGGCCACTGTGCTCCAGGTGCCAGTTACGCTGCTCCAGCATCACACGAGCGTTGTGACGATACCAATACTTTGCTTCGTCCCATCTCTCAAGTGCCCAACAGGAATCAGCCAGCTCAATGTTTAAATTAAGGTCGAAATAGTAGGGCATATCATCTTCTTGCAGAGCAACTTCCGCCTCAGCAGCATTGGCAATCCGAGCCCCAGTTCCATACTGGTAATGGGTCTGCAATATTTCTTTCAGTTCTTCATTCATAATCTGGCCTAGGTTATTTCTTAAAAACTGTCAATATTTTTATGTCACGCCCATGCCTTATAAAAGCTGCTACTTGTTTATATAGTTTGCTTAGCTTTGCCCAATTAGGAGTGACAATGATAACAGGGGCATTCACTAGTTCATTTTTCAGAAACTTTCTCATGCTCGCAATATCACTGTCAAGGTTCATTTTTTTCATTGCCCTGCGCAATCGCTCTTTCCCAGCCCGCGCGTTTCGATGTTGGCTGTTTAAGAAACCATCTATTGCATTATCTGTCCAACCTGCTCCTGTTTGTGCGCCGGCCCCGCTGCCTTTAAGCCCAGGTACAAAATCGGACTCTTTTGAAACAAACTTCATTTCGAAGTGATAAACATTAATTTTTCCAGTAATATCATCGTAAACAATTCCAATTCGATCGATTCCCCATCCTGAACCGCCTCTATACTGACCAGGAATGACGAAGTCCATTTTTGGTAGACCATCGGTTCCTTTTAGTAGAGCCTTCTCCACGTAAACCTCAAATTCTCCTCCTGTGAGAATAATAGGTTGTTTAGGAGGAGTTGCAACTGCTCCTGGACTTCCTCCACCATTAGCCCGCTGGATCAGCATGGGACTTACGGTCGTTTGGGTACTTTCAGGTGTTTCTTGGCCCAAATCGATCTGATGACGCGTGGCTGTTCCTCCAATTTGATAATCCGGCTCATCATCTGCGAATTCATGCATCCCGATCGCCACACCTGCCCCTGCAGCAGTCATGCCTGCCTCTTTCCCTGCTTCCCGAAGTGCTTTCTTCCTAATTTCTTCTGCTAGCTGTTCTTTAACTCCTTTCTCTGCAGCTTCAAGGGCTTCGCGACTCGCTTTCGCCCCAGTTGTCGCGGCTCTTGCCCCATAGACATCCAAGAACACAGCCACTGTTTGGATAATCGCATCCACCAACTGTGCATTAATCTCTCCTGTAGAAATCAATGTCAACTCTTCTTTAACAGTTGCATCACCCATAGTTGCCATGTCTAAATACTTGTCCCAACTCATCCCAGCTTGCGCCGTTTCAATGCCAAGACCAAAGCCTACAAGGAAAGCAGCTGTAGCACCACCTGTGAAGGGAGCCGCAATCAATGCAGCAGTAGCAGCAAGGCTCAAACCCAAATCAATCCAGAACTGTCTAGCTTCATGTCCTTTGATGTCGTCATTAGCGATGTCTTGGTAGAAGGGTTGTTCCCAATGGTATTTTGGTTCGTAGGGGACTTGGGCGGAACCACTGAAGAGTTGTGCTTGAATCAGCTTCAAATCATAGTGTGTAATGTCTTTGCCCAGCTTCTCGGTTGCTTCTTTAATCTTCTCATTGGTCTTTTGCATTGCTTCAGTAATGACTTGTTGTGCCTTGGCAGCATCAGTTGATTCAGCCACGGTTTCAAGCTTATCCCTCTGGATCAAGATGTAGATTGAAGGATAGATGTTTGCAAAAGCAGAAATGACAGCACTTGTACGGTCATACTGAGTCTTGACCTGTTCCCAGGTAGGCCATGGTGGCGACTCCGTCTTCTTAGGAGGGCTTTCTGGTTTTCTCTCTGGATCAAAAGTGACCGGACTTTTGAATTCTCTGCCGCTTCCTGGATGTATGATAGTAACGTAACCAACTCTAATCTGTTTCAGTTCATCCAGGTAATTCTTCAGCTTCAGTACACCTGGAATGATGGACTGAACAGACCCTTGGTAGCCTGGTAAAGTTGGGATAATGCTTTGCTTACCATCGAGATCTACACCATAACGCCCTGCCTCGGTTACAAGGGCTTGCTTGTTCTCTGAGAGGTATGCTCTGGCTAAACCGATGACATCCTCTTGAAATTGTTCTCTGATGGGTTGTACATGTTCGACGAGTTGATCACTTTCCCAAAGCGATTTTTTCCAAAGACTTCGGTTTTTCTCAGCGATCGTAGCGAGGTTTGGTTCAAAACTGATCCAGATAATGGAAATTGCTCCTTCCTCTTCGTCTGTAACCACCCCAGAGACCATTTCCTCCACGAATCTTATGCGTAGCCAGTCGGGGATAGCTGCTAACTTTCCACTTGAAGCAGCGGTTATTTCATAGGCAACATCATCTCGATCGCTACTCGAAAGCTTACTGAGTACGTCACTTGCCAAAAGACTTTCAGAAGGTAGCCGACTTGCTAAATCTTTCCCTAATCCCTCTTCATCCAAGTTTCCCCAGCTTGTATGCTGGTCGATGAGTTGTGCTGCTGTTACTGGAGTGGTTGTGTCTTGTCGTTGGATAGCGGCGTAGCTGTCTACCGTATGCACTATCCCAGTAACTGGATTATTTCTGTTATGACTCGAGAGAGGCAGATTTGCTTGAACTTTTCCAGTTTGTTGTACGACATGAGTTAACTCATGCGCTAATAGTCGCTTTCCCTCTATTGACTCCGGAGTATATTTCCCCGCACCGAAAAACACATCCCGCTGATGCGTAAATGCGTGAGCATTCAATTCACGGTTCATCTGTTTTGCATTGCTGTCGGTATGCACCCGTACACCACTAAAATCTTGCCTAAATCGAGATTCCATGAAGGTACGGATTTTCTCCGATAAGGGTTGCCCTTTGCCTTGCTGCTCCTGCAACTGAGCTTCTAAGGAAAGTGTTACTGTGGGAACTGTACCTTCCTTGGCTTGAATCTCTCCTTCTGCTGGTTTGTCTTCCCGCTCCTGCTGTACTAGAGGCGTGATTGAGTTTGCTAGAGGCTGAGTTTGAACTACTTCTGTCTCATCCTCTAACGATCGCTCCGGCATTCGCATCACCTGATCAGCCATTCGATCGGCTTCCTGCTCATACAGATCATTTGGTTGCCCGATCGTCAATTTCCGTTGCAGCATCGGTACTCTGGAAGCATTCTGCACCCCCATCTCAGTGACCCTCTGCCCATAGCTTTGGCTGAAATGAGTCAATCCCTGCCCAGGAAATACTTTGGCTTGAATGGATTCTGTCTCGTCCTTCTCTTGCTCCTCAGTAACTTCTTGTTGTTGAAGAAAGGTTGCTGAGAGGGGAGCGATCGCTTTTGCTTGAATCGGTTCTTCTTCCTGCTTCTCTTCTTCCTCGGTGTTGTCCTGCCGTTGCACCATGTTATTTGCGATCGCTGCTCGTTGCAGCGCAGGTGAGGACATAGAACCAATTGCCATTGTTCCAAAACTATGCCCTACTGATGGATTAATAGGCGGTGGAGTTGGGGAACTGGGCGATCGCAGCTGATCTTCTGAAGAGAGGAGCGATCGATCGAGTTCCTCCTGTTCCTGTTGGGGCAACAAACCAGAATGGGCAGGCTGCATCGCCGGAATCGGAGTCAATGTTGATTTTGCTTCTACCTGAGTGTGTGTAGTCATCTAACGCTCCTTTTAGATTGGCGATCGCGTAATATCTACAAAGCAAAATCGCCTTCCCAGACTCCCTAACTACCCGTCATTCCTTCAACTGGCTTTGGAGTTGCCTGTATTTCCCTAATAAATCACCATAAACATCTTCATCAACGTCAAATTTTGCATAGTTTTCTATCACGTAATTAATCATCTCTTTGACGCGATCACGAGTCACCAAGAAACCATCTTGTTGTGATCTAAACACTACAATTTCGTACAAGCAATCAATTAGGTGATCGTCGCCTAAGGAATGCTCGCTTTTCAAGTAATTTATTACAGCTTGTAAATAAAACTGGAACGCTTGAGAACCCATCCACATCAGATCTTCCTGATAATATGCACTGTTTTCCTGGAACAATGCTTCAGCTTCTTGTAAGGTCTTGTTCAAGAAATGCTTACTTGCAGATATTTCATCCAAGGAGTTGTGAATATTGATCTCGTCTTCGCTAGGCAACCTCATCGAACAATCTCCTTTAGCTTGTTGGTAGAGTGGAACACTTTAATAGCATCTTTGCAATTTGCTCAGCCTGTATCTCATGCCCTCTTTCAGCAACCGCGCTTCCCCTAGCAATGCTTCCTGCTAGCACGTAGTCGCATTTCTCTTGCAGATATTTTCTTCGTCCAGCAAGGAGAGCCGTAAGGCATGCGATTTTGGCAAGGCGCTCTGCACGAGTATCGGTTGGTTTGCACGAAGAGCATTTCAAGGCTTTGTAGGATGCGTGAATGCCTTCACATTCGGCAATTTTCTTTTCAAGTGCTTTCTGAGCCGCTTCTTTTTCAAGTTTCTCAGCGGCTTCTTTTTCAAGTTTCCCAGCTGCTGCTTCTCCTAACTTTGCAGCTTTTCCTGTCTCTTCCGCAGCATGAACTGTTTTACTTGCCGCTTTCACTTCTTTTAAGCCTTTCGCGATGCCCTCTTCTCCTAATTTTATAGCGGCTTTTTCAGAGATTTTTATTGCACTTTTACCCGCTATTGCACCCAACTTAACACCGTCTCCCCAAGCGGGAACCATAGCAACTGCGGAAAGCCCAGCATTTGCCCAATCCCCTTCCAGAGCATAAATTCCAGCGTTGATCCCGTCAGGAATCGCTCCAAGCACTGGAATAAATCCAGCGATGTCTAGAGCACCATGCACAACATCCATTACGGAAGGATCGTTATCCCGCACACAACCCGAGGAGTCTCCACGAATCGGTTCATCAAAAACAAGAATATCGCCTTCCAGACAACAATGGGGATGATCAAAAACTCGATGAATCGTCAAATAGTACGTGCCAGAGGAAAGATTCCCAAAGGAGAATGATTTAGTTCCTCCAGTTTCTCCCTGACAAGTTGCTATTTCATCGTCAAACCCCCAATCCACAGACTTGGTTAATGTCACCCAAAATTTATGATTCTGACAGTTCGGAATTGTGGTATCAAGTTGATTGAGAAGCAGAACGACTCTTAAACCACCTTGTGACACTTTAATATTTCTGGAAGTTAATACTCTATGACATATCTTGACCGTACTATCAAGCGCAAGACTTCTCATCACTCGGTGTCCAGCATTTTTCTGAATCGAAAGTCGCGCTGGATGTTTTTTGGGGGTACCGCGCTGCTGTACTACATGGGTTAATTCATGGGCTAATAGTCTTCGCCCTTCAGCCGATCGCGGTTGATACTCCCCTGCCCCAAACACCACATCCTGACCCAGGGTAAAAGCACGAGCGTTAACAGCACGCGCTGCTTCAGATGCTTGATTGTCTGTGTGGATACGCACTTGAGAAAAATCAGCCCCAAAGCGGGATTCAAAGAAATTACGCTCCGATTGAGGCAAGGGCTGGCCTCTGCCATGTAAAGCTGTAATCCGGTTTTGGAGACTGGAGGATACAGTTGGTGGCTCACCAGAAGCAGTTTTAGTTTGTAGGGTTTCTTCCTCTTCCATTTGCTTTTCTTCTTCCGTTGCTTCAGTTTGCCTCTGAATCAGAGGAGTAATTGACTCTGCGAGTGGCTTAGTTTGTAAGGTTTCTTCCTCCTTCTCCTCTTCCTCTATAGGCTGCCGTTGCAGTTCATCTTTGCATTCGGGACAGAGGGGCTGAATTTTAGGTTCAGGCATCCGCATCACCTGATCTGCGACGCGATCGGCTTCTTGCTCATACGGATCATTCGGTTGACCGATCGTCAACTTAGGTTGAATGCGTGACACTGGAAAATTTTGTGTTGAGACTTGTCCAAAACTGTGACCGAGAGGCAAAGCACTAGCTTGTCCTGAGCAACCGCAGGGTTTTGTCTGAATCGTTTCCTGGTCGTTCTCGTCAGGATTTCGTTGTAGCAAGCGCGATCGCTGCAAGGTAACTGTAGGAGTTAGAAGCGTGGTATTTTTTTTGGCTTCAGTATGAACTCGACGACTTCCCATAGAACCATCCTCCTGATTTCCCTATACCCAGCCCTGAATTTCTGCCTCAGTTGGCGTTTTCTCAAATTTGGCAAACTCCATGCGGGCAGCTCGTAAAAGATGCTTCATTCGCACCGATTCTTGATCCTCTGCGGCGAGAAAGGCAGCATATACTGCAATATTACGAATATTTCCGCCAGATGCGTTCAGTCGCGCTAACTTCTGTACATCTAATGCTTCTGTGGGGGTCTTGGCGGGGAAAATATGTTGCCAAATTTCGGCGCGTTGTGCCACGTCTGGATAGGGAAACTGCACAATAAAGCGAATGCGACGGAGAAAGGCAGTATCTAAGGCATTTTTCAGGTTTGTTGTCAGAATTGCTAACCCTCGATAGGCTTCCATGCGTTGCAGTAGATAGCTCACTTCAATATTGGCATAGCGATCGTGACTATCCTTGACTTCGCTCCGCTTCCCAAACAAGGCATCTGCTTCATCAAACAACAAAATTGCACCCCCTTGTTCCGCCGCATCAAATACTCGCCGCAGATTTTTCTCCGTTTCACCAATGTATTTACTCACTACCGACGAGAGATCAATGCGGTACAAATCTAGCTGCAACTCATTTGCTAAAACTTCTGCCGCCATTGTTTTGCCTGTGCCGCTTAACCCGGAAAATAAGGCACTGATGCCTAACCCGCGTGCGCCTTTGGAAGCAAATCCCCACCGTTCATAGACCGTGTTACGATGGCGCACTTGAATGGCGATCTCGCGCAAGAGTTGTTTTTGTGGCTCTGGTAGAACTAAATCTTCCCAGGTGGCGGCGGGAGCAATCCACTGGGCTAATTCTGCTAAACGAGGACGAGATTGAGCACGGCAGGCATTCCAGAGAAGCGTTTGCAGTGATGGGTTGGGGGATGTGGGCATTCCTTCTGAAGCAGTTTGCGCGATCGCGGCTTGTGCCTGTGCTTCTGCTCCGATCGATCGAATCGTTGGAGCACTCAGGTCAAACTGCGCCACGAGCGCGGGAATCGTTCCGTTGAGATCTACAGAAGCTGACTTTAACGTCTGTTGCCAGAGGGATTGTTGTTCTTCAGAAGTCGGGGAATGAACATCGATCGTAATCAATGTTCGGTTTTCTGCCTGGCGACGCTCTGCACTCGCAAGGATTAATCCACTGTTGAGCGTTTCCATGAATTGAGCGATCGCAGGTTCTCGGCTAGCATCTGACAGCGATCGACAATCCAGCAAGAGTGCACTTTGACTGAATGCAGCTTCTCGCTCCCACAACCGGACTAATGCTTCTAGTTCTGCGGGTGCTAGAGGAAGATTTTGGGCGGATAGAACATATAAATCCAGTCCTAATGAGGCACAAGCACGAGATGCGATCGCACGTTGACTTCCGCTTTCCTCTCCAGATAGTTGCACGATAGGCAAGCGAGTTCCTGAAGAGGTTTGAACCCAACTTGCAGCGATCTGATCCGCTAACACCTGATGAGAAGGAACTAAATCCTTAGGAACTGGAATTCGATCGACGAGGCTCGTCAATCGCGCATCGAGATCCTGCCCACCTGTGAGATAGTGCAACACTCGCTCATCAATCTGTAGCGCGTTGCGGGTGAGACTCCCACTATTTGCAAGTTCGACCAAACGCCAGCGACGTAGCGGACGGTTTGGATACAATGCACTCCAATGGGATGCAGGAAAAGCACTCAACGCTAAACCAAAGGTGGCATAGGCGTGCCGTGAGTCTTCTTGGATGGCTGCACACAAAGCAGCCACCGTAGAATCTAGTTCCACACCCGCACAGAGGAGCAGGATTTTGCGTTCAAACGGCGTGAGTCCGAAGACTTCGCAAAGCTGCTCGATCTCTGGGGGATCTTGCATTTCTGCTGCGATCGCGTTTAATGCTGCATCTACGTTAGGAACAGCGTTGTGCTGATCTTGCTCAGGCTGAGCAAGATCAGCCTGGCGCAGACGCTTTAGCAGAAGTTCTAGCCATTGGCGCACTTCTGTTAAAGCCGTCATCAAGTAATGCTGGTTCAACTCCAGCCAGCGATCGCGGGCAGAAGAAGTCATGAGATGAGCACAGTGGGTTGATTGTATTGGTTGAACGTAGAACTATTGGGATCAAGATCGAGAGCAAGTAAGCTTTCAGCGCCATCGACCTGCAAGCGCACAAGATACCGCCCTGGTCGAACGTTAGTAATTGGAATCGGAATCGAACTGGTTTCCTCAGTTCTGAGGGGAGCGGTGAAAGAGTAGGCTGCCAAATCGCTTCGAGATGGATCACCAGACAATTCATTCATCAGCAGAACCACACGCTGTTTGGGCGCGATCGCGGGAGTCACAGGAATCGTGAGTTGTCCCGCTGCGGGGGTAATTTCGCCAGTAATGCGGGGACGCAAGACAAACGCTACGATGTTGGACTCGACATAGCGGTAGGGGCGCGGCGGCTCACTAATGGGAATGCGCTGCACCACTTGCAGTCCTTGTACCCCTGCCCTGACGGTTGGAGGAATGACAAAACTGATGCGCGTATCGCCCACTTCATTTGGATTGAGCGGCACTTCTACACGACCGATTTTGACTTGAGTATCGTCGCCTCGCAGTTGTTGACCTTCTAGAATTAATCGGTATCCCGGCAAAATCGGTTGATCTGTCAGAATAGGCTGTCCTTCTGCGGCTTGCGATCGTAGACGCTCGATCAGTGGCTGACGGAATGGGACGAGATAGATGTTGCGGGTTCGTACTGGTAATACAGGCTGCGGCGTATCTTCAGCTTCGATCAACACTACAGAAGCTTGGTATGCGATCGACAAGGCATAGGGCGTTTGGAAGAAGATCGACCACACTTTCGAGAGTTCTTCCAGGTTGAGCAGCAGCGGTGAAAACTTGATTGATTCCACTTGTTCCGACAAACCGGAGGTTGCAAGAAAACCATTGTCGGTGATCGCTTCTCGGATCTTTTGACGATTGAGAAAAGGCTGTGCGTGCAAAATGTTGACGGTACTACCGAGCAGCCGCTGATCTTCCCAGTCCAGTTCATTGCCGTAGAAGCTAAAGAGGTAATGTAAATCCCAAGCGGATTGAGGGCGCTGCATCACGGTGCCATCAGATCGGCGGGTGGGTAAATCTGCCGTCCGAAATGCTACATTTGGAACGATTTGATAGAGATACAAGTTAAGGGTTGCCGTATCAGCAGCCCGATTCGTCATTGCTTGAGGGCGTAGTGTGGTTACTTCTGCACCGGGAACGCTCCAGGTTGCTTTTTCCTGGAGGAATTTTTTTAGCGCAGCCGTAATGTGAGCGATCGCTAAGGCATTACTCATCCGTGTCCCTCCTCTCGCTGCTTCAAGTAGTCTTCTAAGGAAAGCCGTGATCTCTGCTGAGTGGATGGCTCTTGCGATCGTGCAGCAGGGGCAGGCGTTGCGCCTCGAACTTCTACGCGCCCGATTGTCACCTGAATAGTTGGGGCAGGTTCAGTTGTGAGTGATGGGTGAGATAGCGATCGGCGCTCTGCTGAACTAGAGGGTAATGCTCCAGGAAAGTCAGACCCAATCACGGAGGATTCTGTCGGTTCGAGACGAGGTTTAACAGCAACGGGAGCCGCCGCAGCGGTCAGGCTAGAGCGGAAATAGAATCGTGGATTTGTCGATCGCGCAGCTTCAAAATCCCTCGGAGGAACGAGTTGTTGCTCTGTAGACGTTATCGGTAATGTTGACGTTCCTGATGTGGGTAATGTTGATGTGGGTAATGTTGGCGTTAGTGGATCTTCTTCGATCTCTATTGCCGAGGGCGAAGCCAGTTTTAGTGGTGCAACTTCCAAATCAGAACTCGATCGAATCAGGGAAGAAGCATCGGACAGAAAAATGGGTGAAGTTCCTGAAATGTCTCTGGCTTCCAATCCTTCAAAATCTTTCAGATTGGCGGAATTTTGAGGACTGACCGAGTTATCGCTCCTCAATGAACCATCCCACAACAACTCATCTCTTGATTCAGCAACGCTACTTTGGCGCAATGAAGGAACCCTAGCCTGGGAAGAGTGCGATCGTACAAGCGGTAAGACAGGAGAACTAGAGAACACCGACGGATTCGATGAATCTGCTACAGTTCTAGCCAAAGACTGGGACTGTGTTGCTTGAAGATGAGTTGAGATGGATTGCTCTAATCGATCGCGAGAATCTGAGTTGTGAGTTGGAGCAAAGTCAAACGGCTGGTTTTCCATCGGAAGCGGCGCTATGGCATTAGTCCGCAGTTGAGTTCTCTCGGATTCAGGGAGTGACCGATTCAAGTCAATTTCTAGACCAGTTGAACTAGACTCGCTTAGATTACTAGGAAAACTAGATGTGCTAGATGTTGGTAACGGATTTTCTACAACTCGCACTTCAGAAGAATCAATCTCTGGGAGAGCGATCGCCTGATCCGAAGAACGTTGAATAACGGAATGAGCCAAGTGAGTTTGAGGCTGAATTGTTTCCGAAGACTGCACCTCCCCAGACGCAGAAATCGTTAGCGCCTTGCTCAAACTCGCTTGGTGAGGTGGCTCCAGAACTGTCTGAGCAACAGCAGGTACTTCCCCAGGAAAAGAGGAATTGTTCCCAGCTCTATCTGCTATCGGTGCAGAACTCAACCCTGAAGGAACCATCTGATTTGAAGTCGTAACTGAAGTAGCAACTAATGGAGGCACCCGCAGGGTAGAAGGCTTCATCAACCCTTTTGATGCTTCTTCCTGCTCCGATAGATTAGCTTTGGCTTGACGACGGAACAAAGCAGTAAAAGCACGATCTCGCCCCCAGATCAGCCCCTGTGCAAACATCGGAGCAATCAGAGGCTTCACCGTTGGGAGGAATCTCAGCGTGCGTTTAGCAAGTCGTGTGAAAAAGTCACTCATGATCCGATTAAATTGAGATAGAACTGCCGTCGAACTGCACTCATCGACAAAATATCCGCCTCGCTCCAACCATAGAACCTAGCAAGCAAATGCACTTCCTGTAGTAAGCGTTGAGCTTCAGCACTCAGCTCTGTCCAGAAAAAATCCACAATATCAAACAGAACTGACCAAGCGTGACCACAAGCCGGACAGGTCAGTGCAAGGTAAATCTCAGCTTGTGGATCACACTCAGTCATATACTCTGCTAGTGCCGCGATCGCACTCTGCGGCAACGGTTCATCTATCTCTGACTTATCACCGCGATCGACTGCTAGCACACAGCGCTGAACTAACGTTGCTGCTGCAATCGCAACATCCTTAGACCCAACAATGGCAGCAAGATCCTGGCTGTTGGGCAAGCGAAAGCGTAAGTTCAACCCTTCTGTCGTCAAGGCATATTCGGGTTGAATGGGACGCTCCAGATCAGCTACGCGAATATCCGGCACATCCAGATCAAACTCTAGCTGTTCCCGACACTGAGGACAGGCGGCAACACTATTGAGTTTAGATCCAAACGTGAGCTCCCTTAAGGTCAACAAGTAAGCATCTCGTTGTCCAACGGTGAGCGTCACCAGATCGGGCACGGATAGCTCTGGAGAGCCACAAGCCAGCAGCGCCAAAGCTCGATCAATGGGGTGCTGACTTTGCCCTGCTTCCCAAACTTGCACAATTTCACGAGCAGATAAAGCGTGCATTACAGGTTACGTGGGTTCAATCAATCGTTCTGGTTCCGTTGGCTCAGTCACGCTATAATCTCGTTCCCAGCCTTCGTTCTGGAGCTGAATGCTTTGAATTGCGATCGCATTGGCGTTCGCATCCAACTGCGGCAGTGCCGTGAATTCTGACACCCAGCAGCGGAAAACTTTATAAGCGATCGCGACTTGACCCGCTTCATTCATCAATTCGATGATGATGTCTTTACGAAAGTCTTTTAGCGAGACTTCTGTTCCTAGCCCAGAACCATAGTTCCATGCCATGTTCGCCCACTGTTCAAAATCTTTGTCGTGGGTCACACCTCGCTCTAACGTAATCGGATCATACTTCGTGCGGCCAGGAGATTTCCGCGCCATACTCGGATCGCCCCCTTCACGATGTTCAACCGATTCTGTTGTGCGTTTCAGAGCACCGACTTTACTGATGCCAGCAACATACCGACCATCCCACTTCACGCGGAACTTAAAGTTTTTATAGGGATCGTACCGAAGAGTATTCACAGGAAATTGAGGGGCAGGCATATGTTGAATTCTCCTTGCTTGCAATTGCCGTTGTACTGAGCCGTATTAGTTTTCCATCGCCTGCTTACGTGACGAGTTGACCAGCAAGTTGTTGGAATTTAATGATTACAAACTCTGCGGGTTTCAGCGGAGCAAAACCGACAATGATATTGACAATGCCCCGATTAATATCGCTTTGGGTTGTCGTCTCTTTGTCGCATTTGACAAAGTAAGCTTCACTCGGAGTCTTACCTTGAAACGCACCTTGACGGAACAAGTCGTTCATAAACACCCCGATATTGAGCCGAATCTGTGACCACAATGGTTCATCGTTTGGCTCAAAGACGACCCATTGGGTTCCTCGATAAAGGCTCTCTTCCAAAAACAACGCAAATCGACGCACGGGAACATACTTCCACTCTGAGGCAAGCTGATCGGCTCCTACCAGGGTTCTTGCGCCCCATACCACTTGTCCATAAACCGGGAACGATCGCAGACAGTTCATTCCCAATGGGTTTAAGATCCCGTTTTCGCCGTTCGTCATTTTGTAGGAAAGTTCGCGGACTCCGACCAGTGAAGCATCAATGCCCGCAGGTGCTTTCCAAACCCCACGGCTCACATCGGTCTGAGCATAGATGCCTGCAACTGCTCCAGAGGGAGCAAACTCCTCGGTCAAGTTTTCCTTGAGCGGATCTGCCATTCTCAGGCGCGGGAAATAGACGGCGACGTTTGTACCGAGTTTGTTGCCGATCTCGCCACGGAGCCTGTTGATCGCCTCTACTGCCTCAGGTATTGTGTTCACAGTTGAGGCAGGATCAACAATCAACATTGCCCGACGCTTTTTGCAGTATGCTGCTGCTTTTGCATAGCTCGGAAGCGGAACGTCCTTCGAGCGGGTCAGGGGTGGAATACAGAGAATATTAAACAAATCTGCCTTTTCGAGCGCATATAGCCCTTGTCGATTGTCTTCTAAATCATCGCTAGTGATTTCAGCATCAGTAATGTCCTCCCCATCACTGCCGCCACCTGCATTTGCTGTAGCTTCGCCCGGTCGTCCTGTAAGTGGTGTGTCATTCCGCAGATCAATCAGCTTTGCTTCTTCTCGGATTACCGTCCTATAGTATCTAGGAGAATCTTCAGCAGTCGAGAGGTTTCGGATCGTCTCTGTCGCCACCACATCATCTGAAGTAAGGGGTTTGTTGTAGGATACGGCTGGATTTTCAAGCTGCTGAATCACGAGATTGAATAATGTATTATCACCATCTTCGTCCCTCGTGTTGTGATTGATCGTAGCTTTGAGATGGTTACCCCAAGCGCCTGGACTAGATGCTTGAAGGTCTAGACCAGAAATACTCAAAGTTGCATTCGTTGCACCTTTGTGGACGCGCACAATAATGGCATCCTGTCCGCCATGCTGAAAATACTGCTGCACTGCATAGCTGACTGTACTTTTTCCCCACAGCCCGCCAAACTCTCGATCGTAATCAGCATAACTTTGAATCCGAATCGGTTCGTTGACACGACCCCTCGCCGTGCGTCCAATAAATGCTGTAATGGATGTCGCGACCCCCACGATCGTGCGAACACCACTTGGAACTTCTTCAATGTAAACACCAGGATAGGTTGGGGTAACAGGCATAACTCTTTACCTTCTTAATTGAGCGTGAAACAATCCAATAAAAGAATCAACCAGGCTGCGATTAATGAGGCTATGCAGAAGGCTGTAGCGCATCTCGTCCGACTAAAATTTCTATTTTCGCTTCATTTTTGGGCGCGTTTTTGTCGTCTGCCGCAGGAGCAGGATAGTCATTTTTAAATTTAAGAACCTTCGGATCGCCCCCTAAGACCGACACAGAGCCTTTGCCCAAGTAAATATGGGGCTGATCTAATCCAATTGTCGGGGCATCAACCCCGTAACTTATCTTCTGCTCTGGCTTGCTGGGATCAGTGTATAAGCTAGAAGTAATCAATAAAAAGCTGATTTGATCTTTAGAACTGGGTTGAACATTGACCGTTCGTTCTTGACCTGGAGCAATGACGATTTCGTCGATTTTATCGTAAGTATTAACCGGTATATCTTTAGAGATGGAAACTTGAGGTCCTTTCTCAATTTGCGCCCCTATGCTTACTTTAATCGTAGTCATGGATCAAACCTTCCTTATTGTTATTCAGTGTGAGTGCAGCAGAATTTAGCAATTCAACCTAGAGAGATAATGAGCGGCTTAAGTCAGTCTTTAAGAGGAATTAAGCCTGCGCTATCAAAAGACCTACGAGCAGCATAAAATTCATCGCAGTTGAAGCAAACCCTAACAGCTGGCTAGTGAAGCGTAATTTGCCGTGATAGCTCGGTAGTCATCAGACGTAAGATACCCGCAGGTATTAATGGAAATACTTCGATCAGGCGAGTCCGAAACAACACAACTTCAGAAAATTGCCTTAGCTCTCCTTCAATGAAATCAAATTTGTCTAGAAACAAACAGAGTTGTAAAAAAAAGACATAAATGGTTTTTACATTCGTTGTTCGCTTGTCTCTGCCTTGTCTAGCTGAATAATGCTCCAGAATAAATAGGTAGTGTATGAAAAACGATGAAAGTTTAAGACAAAAGGTTAAGAATCGAGGCAAAACAAAATGAAGAAGTTATCTTTGAAGGTGCATCTAGAACTACAAGCCTAGAACTACAAGCTATGCCTCTAGTACAACATCTGGGGGCAATCCCTTGGACGGCAGATTGACTAATAATTGACCGACGTTAGAACTAACCCGCTTGTTACTAGAGCAAAGCTCCGAAATCAGCTTTACGATTTAGTCACGTCTGTAGAACTGATTTATTTTGACAACAGTATTTGCTTGAACAAAATAGCAGATCTGTGATTAAACTAACGCTCCGAAACAAAGTTTACGACTTGCTACGTCAACGAAATCAATTCTATTTTTGGTAACAGAGTCTGCCTGCCTTAGCTCCTGGTGAGAGATGGGTGTACCAAGAATCGATTGATTCGTGTTGCCTTCATTCTTGGTTAATTTGCATGGTCACTATTCAGCCCCCGACTCAATTTCCTAGCAATTTTCCCCGCTTGCTCAAGGGTGCGATCGTTGTGCTTGACCCCTCAGCCAATGCGATCTCTAGCACTCTATACTTCCAATACAATCCAGAAACGCTAACACGAACCCTCAAAGCCCAAGCGAGCGGGAAAGAAGGCGGCGATCGCAGCGAAACCCTGCGGCTCAAGGGTGCGCCGATCGAAACAATCAAACTAGACATTGAGTTTGATTCCACCGGCCCACTGTCCAAAACCGAAAAAGAGAACGCCCTCAGCTTGGGAATCTATCCCCAACTCTCTGCGTTGGAAACCCTGATTTACCCGAAGAGTGCTCAAGTTAGGGACACAATGCAACAAGCAGAACAAGGCATCGTGGAAATTGTGCCCCTGGAAGCGCCGATGACGTTACTGATCTGGGGCAAAAATCGGGTGCTACCGGTACGACTAACCGATTTCAGCATCACCGAAGAACTATACGATGTAAATCTCAATCCCATTCGCGCCAAGGTCTCACTCAGTGTGCGCGTGTTGAACTACGATGACTTACCCTGGAATCAACGGGGTTCTAAGCTATTTTTTGCACACCACCAGCGCAAAGAAGCTTTGGCAACTCAACGAGACTTTGGATACGATGCCAAGCAAACTGGAGTCGAAGTTCAACAAATTTTCCGATAGCTACCGCGCTCTGTTCCGGAGTCTACTTAACAAGCTAGAAATACCAGAGCAAGCACCGAAAAACTAGATTGGAGAAAACGATGTTTGAACCCACAAGCCGTTATTACAATCTCAAAACGACCCAATTTACCACTTTAGATGGGCGAACCATTACTCACGTGCAGCGGCGCTTTTTGCCTGCTGGAAAAGCACTGCCCACCTTGGAAGAAGTCGCGATTCGGGAAGACGATCGACTCGATCAAATCACCGCCCGGACTTTAGGAGAGGCAGAACAATTCTGGCAGATTGCAGATGCTAATGATGCGATGCATCCGGCGGCACTCACGGCTCAACTTGGGCAACGGCTCCGTATCCCCATGCCGCAAGTATGAGGAGAACAGTATGTTGCCAACGGGGATTACGTTAACAGTACGTCTCGGCGAAAAGAAAACCGACCCTGCTCCCCGACTGATCGTGGATGCGATTCAATCGGTGGAAGTTACTCATCGAGATGAGGGGCGATCGGGCTTTCAGATCGTGCTGCAAGTGGGTCGTTTAGGCCCTGCGGATTTAAAGAACTATCAACTGCTCAAACATCCGCTCTTGACACCCGGTCATCGGGTCATCCTAATCGTTACCCTCAATGCCAAAGCCTATTTGCTCATAGATGGAATCATTACGCATCAACAGTTTTCACCGAGTATGGAGCCAGGTGCTTCTAGCTTCACAATCACCGGTGAAGATGTGAGCGTCATGATGGATCGAGCAGAAAAGCCCGCTCAACATCCAAAGCAAGATGAGCAGAGAATTGTTGAACAGTTGCTCAAGAACTACAGCGATTATGGTGTGCAGCCTCAAGTGGAAAAACCACCCTTGAGTGCGCCTTCTGAGCAAGACCGCATCCCCATGAAGCAAGGTACCGATCTAGGACAAATTCAGTTTCTTGCCCAGCGCAATGGCTTTGTCTTCTACATCACTCCAGGCCCTGGATTAGAAAAGAATACTGCCTACTGGGGGCCACCGAAAAAACCGAGAGAAAAAGCCCAAAAAGCCCTCACTGCGAATATGGGTTCGTACACCAATCTCGATTCGATTAGCTTCCAGCACAATGCGCTCTCGCCTACTAAGGTGGTTGGTCGATTGCAAGATCGCCAAAGCAACCGGATTGAAGACTTTACGATCGCAGACAGCGATCGACCCCACTTATCCGCCAATCCATCAATCCAAAACAAAACTTGTGTGAAGCAAACGTTTTTCGAGCAAACCGGACACACCCTCACTGAAGCCCGTAGCCGCGCCCAAGCGATGACAAACAAATCGGTGGATGCTGCTGTGACGGCGACAGGAGAAGTGGATACTGTGCGTTATGGAGCACTGCTGCAAATCCGGCAACTGGTAGGGCTACGGGGACTGGGCTATAGCTATGACGGTCACTATTACGTGAAACAAGTTACACACAAACTGCGAAAAGGAGAGTACAAACAGAGCTTTACGCTAACTCGTGAGGGGATTACCTCAACTGTTGATCGATTACCTGTGTGAGATCCAACATGCGAAAGTTTTTTGGGAAATATCGAGGCAAAGTTTCGGCTGTGGCAGATCCGCTGAATTTAGGGCGCATCCGAGTTCAGGTACCGTCCGTTTTTGGAGCCGAGCGGAATTCTTGGGCACTTCCTTCCGTTCCTTATGCCGGTAAGGATATTGGGTTCTTCACAGTGCCGCCCGTGGGATCGAACATTTGGGTGGAGTTTGAGGAAGGTAATCCCGATTATCCGATTTGGAGCGGTTGTTTTTGGGGAAAAGATGAATTGCCGCAGTATGCCAAAGTCGAGCAACAGGACAAAGTGCAGGTATTTAGAACCCATGGCATGACCCTTACACTCAGTAATCTGGAGAACAAAAAAGGATTAACGATCGAGGTAGAGTCGCCCACGGTCGAACGGAAACTAAAGATGATTTTTAATGCAGAGGGCATCGAAATTAATAACAAGGACGAAACCACGATTAAAATCAAAGCTGATATCATTGAACTAAAAAATCGAGCCAATTCAACCGTCACCCTGACAGCAGACACCATTCAGCTCAAAGAAAGTAGCACTGAAACTAAATTGACAGCCACTACGATCGATTTGATCTGCAATCCAGCGACAGTCAAGCTATCATCCGCCTCGGGAATTGAGTTAAACAATAGTCCTGCTAGCACAAAACTAAATTCGACGGGCATTGAACTGAGCGTTGCAGCCCCCAGCGTAAAGCTTACGCCTGCTCAAATCGAACTTAGTAATGCTGCCGCTAACATCAAGCTTTCACCCGTCACCGTGAATGTTAATAACGGCGCATTAGAAGTCATTTAGTTCAGCTTACCGTTGCAACTCCTGCCACAATCTTTCTCTACCGCCTCTCTCTACCGTGCGATCGCGCTTCCTTCTTCCTAATTCTCCTCATTGCCCCTCAGAGGATATGTTATGCCCGGATTCCTACTCAATGTTTCTAGTGTTGTGATTTGTGCCCACGGTGGACAGGCAAAACCCACCATGCCAGTCCCGCGTGTGCAAGTCATGGGAATGCCCGTAACAGTACAGCCACCGCCCTATGTCATTGTTGGGTGCGCCAACCCGCCCCCACCTGCCAACGTTGGGCCTTGTATCACTGGAATGTGGATTGTAGCGGCTCTGCGGGTCAAAGCGATGGGAATGCCAGTTTTGTTGCAGGATAGCCAAGCAATCTGTGCCCCTACTGGAACACCGCTCACGGTTGTTCTGACGCAGACGCGTGTGAGAGGAATGTAATGATGGATATTGCTTACCCTTTTGAAATCGATCGTCGGGGACGAGTCGCAGAAACGCCCTACGAAGCTCACGTCCGCCAAATGATTGAGCAGGTGCTGTTTACCAATCCGGGAGAACGAGTCAATCGCCCTGACTTTGGTTGCGGCTTATTACAACTGGTGTTTGCGCCGAATAGCGACGAACTAGCTACCGCTACTCAATTTCTGATTCAAGGTGCACTCACGACTTGGTTAGAAGATGTGATTGTCGTGGAGGGAGTTCAAGTCGATAGTGACGACTCTCGCTTGGTGATCACGATTCAATACATTGTGCGCCGAACTCAGCAGCGCCAGGTTAGCCGATTTGTCCGGGAGGTCTGAGATGCTCAGCCAGTATCACTGCCAGAATCAGCTTCGCCGTCAGATCGCTCGCACTCAGCCTGGAGTGGATGGGCAGTATGTTAACGGCATTGACTATCTGGAGGTTGCTTCGGATCAAAATACGGTGATCGTTCATCTGCTGCACGAGCTACAGAGCAACGATCGCTTCACAGCAGACAACATTCAAATCACAACCGCTACAGGTCAGAGTGTTGCGATCGACAGTGCGAGTGCCACGGGTAAACGGTTCAGCCTGCGGCTGAAACCGGATGGCGATCGCGCATCTAGCTATTTCTTGCGCTTGGTGGCATCTCCACTACAACGCCTCCAATTAGGGCAATTGAACAGCATCGAGCCACCGACTGGATTCGATCCCCAACTCTCTGAAATTCAATTCTCGTTGCGATCACCGGGTAATAGCGACATTGATTGCAAACCTCAAGCTCCGCCATTAGATGCGATCGTACCGCCACCGGAGATTGACTATCTGGCAAAGGACTATGCTAGTTTTCGGCAACTGATGCTCGATCGATTAACCATCACTCTGCCGAAATGGAAAGAACGGAACCCGTCAGATATCGGTGTGATGCTGGTGGAGATACTCGCCTACGCTGCTGATCACCTTAGTTACCATCAAGATGCGGTGGCGACAGAAGCCTATCTCGGAACGGCTCGCAAACGGGTTTCGGTGCGTCGTCATGCTCGCCTGTTAGATTACTTTGTGCATGACGGATGCAATGCACGAGCTTGGGTCGCTTTAGAGGTGGAAAAACCGCAAGCAGATCCGCAACGATTCAATCCTAGAACCGATGGGATTCACCTTTTGGGAGCTTCCCCCCGCGATCGCCGTGCTGGAACTCGCTTCTTCAGCCAAATTAACGGATTGCCTCCCGTATTGCATCCGCACGACAATCAAGAGCAGATCCGCCAAGCCTTGAATTCTGATGCCCAAGTCTTTGAAACCTTAGAGAACATTACGCTATACCAAGCTTGCAATAACATTCACATTTACACTTGGGGAGAACCAGACTGCTACTTGCCTGTGGGCACTACTCAAGCAACGTTGAAAGATTCCGGCGGTAAGTTACAGCACTGTTTAACTCAGGGAAAGGTGCTTATCTTCGAGGAAATCCGCAATCCCAATACGGGCAAAGGACAAGGCATTGACTTGACTCACCGCCACGCCGTTCGGCTCAAGAACGTGCAACCTAAAACAGACCTGCTTCTAGCAGATGCCAATGATCCAACTCAATGCCAAAGCTTAGTTGAAGTGGAATGGTATGCAGAAGATGCACTTCCCTTTGATCTATGGATTTCTAAACGCATTGAAGGCAGAGTTTACTCCGACATCGGTGTAGTCCGGGGCAATGTCGTTTTAGTGGATCACGGTCGCACGTATCCAGATGCTGTGATCGACAAAGATCTGATTGAACCAGCAAAAGCGCAAGCAAATCAAAATCCAACCCTTTTGGATGCCAGTAAACTGAATCGGGTGATGCCGCTCGATCGCTACCGCCCTCGCCTCAAATATAGTCCTCTCACTCAACAAAGCTATGTCTTGAGTCAACAGGGTGGATGGGTGTTAGTTGACCCTGAAAAAGCGGCTAGAGCGGTGCTGAAGTGGCAAAACCGCGAGACTCGTTCTCGGCTTGCCCAGAAAGAATATAAGGCACAAGAAGCAACGCGAGAAGAACTGGATCAAAAACGGCGGTTTGTGCGTCCCAGTATTACCCTGAAAGAATACAATGCTCAGGAATTTAGCTGGAACTATCAGCGGGATTTGCTCAATAGTGAGCGATTTTCCCGCGATTTTGTCGTCGAGACCGAAGATGATGGACAAGCTTATCTGCGCTTTGGTGATGGCGTGTTAGGCAAGCAGCCCGAAGTTGGGACTTATTTTGAAGTAACGTATCGGGTAGGCAATGGGAGTGCGGGCAATGTGGGTGCCGAGGCGATCGCGCATATTGTCAGCGAGCAGCAGGGCATTCTCGCTGTTCGTAATCCTATACCGGCTCAAGGCGGGATTGATCCAGAACCGATCGAGCAGGTCAAATTGTATGCTCCTCAAGCGTTTCGGGTGCCGCAACGAGCAGTAACGACAAAAGATTATGAGGAAGTAGCTCAACGCTTTCCAGAAGTGCAAAGAGTCCGGGCGACTCAGCGCTGGACGGGCAGTTGGTACACGATTTTTCTAGCTGTCGATCGCGAGGGGGGCAAACCCTTAGACGAGTCGTTTACACAAAATCTGCGATCGTTTTTAGAACCCTTTCGCATGGCAGGGCAGGATCTCGCGATCGAGGAACCGCGCTTTGTGCCGCTGGACATTGCGATCGCGGTACAGGTTGATCCTGGGTATTTCCAGACGGCTGTGAAGCAAGCCCTCGTAGATGTTTTTAGTAACCGTGTGCTTCCCAATGGGCAGGTTGGATTTTTCTATCCAGATCAACTGACCTTTGGGCAATCGATCTTTTTGAGCCAGGTGATTCAAACGGCGGTACAAGTTGAGGGCGTTCGATCGGTGGAGGTGACTCGCTTCCAACGCTGGGGTAGACGTGCTCAAGCAGAACTCAAAACCGGAGAAATGACCTTTGGCGCTTTAGAAATTCCTCGCCTGAATAACGATCCTGGCAATCCTCATCAAGGACGCATTGAATTTAACCTGGAGGGCGGCTTATGAACGGCATTCCTGATCCCCCAAAAATCAATAATCGCCCTGGTTTATCCGCATTAAATTACCGAATTGGTACCTATCTTACCTTTCGGGAACGCTTGCTGGCTCACTTACCGGAATTGCTCCCCCGACTGAAAACCCGTGATCCAGAGGACAGTGCGATCGCGTTGCTGGATGCTTGGGCAGTTGTTTCAGATGTGCTGACGTTTTATCAAGAACGCCTTGCCAATGAAGGTTTTTTGGGAACCGCCACGGAACGACAATCCATGATCGAATTGGCGCGATTGGTGGGATACGAACTCAAGCCAGGGGTGGCTGCGAGTACCCAGATTGCGTTTACGATCGAAGACAATCCTGAAGCACCGGACACGGTTCTGATTCCCCAGGGAACACAATTGATGAGTGTTCCCAATGAGGGAGGTGCGCCTCAAACGTTTGAAACGAGTGAAAATTTGCTAGCGCATCCCCACTGGAATGCGCTGAAGCCACGTCTTACAAAACCGCAGGTTATTACGCGCAATACGAGCCAACTCTATCTTGCAGGCATTAATACATCGCTGGCAGCAGGAGATTGGATTTTACTCACGGGAATAGAAGACCAACAGCCCAAGCGGTTTTTGCTCACTCTTACTACAGTTCAGGAGAATCTGGAGGCTGACAACACTTTCGTTACCTGGGAACCGCCACTAGAGCTAGACGGTAAAACAATCCTCCGCAACCCCAAGATTTTTGCGTTTCGACAACGGGCTGGACTGTTCGGCAACAGTGCTCCTCGCTGGCAGAACGTTTCCGATGACATCAAGCGCACCGTGGGCAATGCCAAACTCAGAGGAGGGGTCTTTGCGGCTTCTACGACTGCTGAGTCACCTGTGTGGGAGGCGAACAGCAAGGGATTGCCTAACCAAGATATTTTTTGTCTTGCATCTAAATCTACGAATCAAACCAAATTGCTTTTTGCCGGAACAGCCGGAGGAGGAATCTTCCGCAGTAGTATTCCAGCGTCTGAAGCGGATTCCATGCAATGGACGGCAGTGAATACGGGATTGAACAATCTGAATGTGCAAGCCTTGTTTGTGCACGATGAGCGAGATCTGTTTGCTGGAACTCCTGGAGGCGGAGTCTATCGATCGAAGGACAATGGCGACACCTGGAGTCCGATTCATATTGGCAATGTCCGTGTTGAAAAAGGCGCGGGAAATCAAATCAAAGCAGTGAATACGGGTTTGCCGAATGTGGTTGTGCGCTCATTGCTCGCCTATGCAACGGGGCAGACTTACTATATTTTTGCGGGAACAGACGATAGCATCTATCGCACGACCAACCAAGGACAAGATTGGTCTTCAGAAAAGATTTCAACAGATATCCAAAATCCAAAAACCTATAAGCATCTACAGGGCTTGCCCAATCGAGTTGTGTATGATTTGCTGAGTATTTCAGAAACTTCAGGAATTACAACTGGCAAAATTGAGACAGCTTCCGGTAACAAAACAATTACAGTTAAAGATGCGACTAATACTCCTGTAATCGGTCGCCCGATCGCTGTTGATGGGCAAACTTGGAAAATCACTGAAATTAACACGATTAAAATCAATCTTGAGCAAAGTTTTGACGCTAGCGTGATCAGTGGAGCATCGTTTACATCTTCTACAGATGCAGCTGGGACACTTAGCGAAATTAGCGGTACAGCGATAACGGTTGAGTTGCCGAAGGGAACCCTGAAGACTGGAGATACGCTCACTGTTGGGACACAAACGCAAAAAATTTCCAAAATAGAAAGCTATGTACTTACACTTGATCGGAATTTTCCGAAAGATTTAGAGAAAAAATCATTTGAGTCTACATTAAGTAAAATTTTTGCAGCAACGGATCAAGGAATCCATGTTTCCATTGATCATGGCGAAAGTTGGGAAGAACCTCTTTCAAACAAAATTACTTACTCGTTAACAACTTATCAAGTTGGAACAGATGCCTATTTATTAGCAGGAACAAATGAAGGGGTCTGGTATTACTCCATCAATTCATCGCCACCAACCTTAGAAAAGCAACTAAAAAATGTAGAAGGGACAACTGTTTTTTCGATCTATGCGGATGATACCGTTCAAAAAGTTTTTGCAGTGACCGAGCAGGGCATGTTTCAAGCGACCCTGCTTCCACCTGCTGATCAAAACTGGCAGTGGAAAAAAATTAATGAAGGGTTAACTACTACAGATTTGACTTCGATCGTCATCAGTCCAGATACCCAGAAAGTATTTACTAGCGCACGTTTTTCTGGCTTTGTTGAAGAAAGACAAGATCCTTCAGAACCAGCAGAATGGAAAAATTTTCATGTCCGGCAGAACCAAGTTGATCTAGATAGTCTTTATCCTAAAGTCTTGAAAGATAGCTGGATGGTTCTAATTAATCAGAAAGACGGCAATCAAGCTGATGCCGACAAAACACCCACTCACGCTGTAGTACAAGTTGCAGACGTTTCAACCGTTCAGCGTCAAGACTTTACATTAGACACAAAAGTTACTCGTATTTTGCCAGAACAAGATATTAGTAACTTTAGAGATTTTGGCTTGCGGACAAGCGTTGCATTAGTTCAAAGCGAATTGTTAACGATCGCAGAAGAAAGCCTAACGGTTTCTGTACAGAAGGAGAAAGTTTTTCAAGATCCAATTTGGGATAATGAGATCTTCTTGAACCAGTACACTCATGGTTTAGCACCAGGCAAAATGCTCGTTGTGAGCGGTAAGCATATTCGCGCAAGGGCAAATACGGGAGGGATCTTTCGATCGCGCAATTGGGATTTTTCCACAGCAAATCCTGTCGATAAAGCTGTTCGATCTCTTGTCATTTATCAGCCTGATAGTGCTATCTTTGCTAGCACTAAAGATCAAATTTTATACTTTGAGAATCAGGGAAAATCCTGGAAAGAATTGATTAAAAATCCAGAGAACAAAGAGGTTCAGTGCCTTGCAGCCCATACACGAAAAGGAGGCGGAGAAGTCGCTGCAAATGACGGATTGAATATACGAATTAGTGGTAGTATTTCTGATTCCAACAAACCGCAAGTTGGAGATACGATCGTTATTGAGAAACAATCTAGAATCATTACCAATATTAAGGATGAAATCCCTCAGCAAATCTATCTCACTATCGATCGTCCGTTGTCCCAAAATTCATGGAGGTCTCGATCGTATGATCTCAACACATTGTTTGCGGGAACAGAGGACGGAGTTTTTCGCTTAAGTGTGAATGCTGATAAAAAACAAGCATGGCAGAGAATTGCTAGTATCAATTCCGTTCGCTCTTTAGCTGTTAACTCGGTAGATGGGCAACTTTACATCGGAACGGATCAAGGTGTATTTAAGCAAACGACCTCAACTCAGCCACAGTTTATTAGCGAATCGAAGCTAGAACTAAAGTCCGTCACGGCATTAGTAGTTTATACAAAATCTGACACTACCTATCTTGTTGCTGTAACTGCTAGTTCAGAAGTGTTTCGATCGAACAATGATGGTAGTTCTTGGGACTTAATTAATAATCAAGATCTGAATCAGGTTAGTAGCTTAGCTGTGAATTCTCGCAAGAATTATTTGTTTGCAGGAACCACACACAAAGGTGTGTTTCGTTCTAACGATCATGGTAATTCTTGGGAACCGCTTAATTTTGGATTGGCAAGTCCAGAAATTTATAGTCTTGCGATCGATACCGAGAAAAGATTCCTGTTAGCAAGTACCAATGCAGGGATTTTCTGCTCGTCCGATGATGGTAAAAATTGGACGGATGTTCACTGGGAGCATACGAATCAAGGTCTTGCTTACCATACTGTCCAAGCACTGGCTTCTGGTCGCATAGACAATCAACTGTATCTATTTGCTGGAACTCGATCGGGTGTTTTTCGCTCCAAAACTGAAGCAGAAAGTTGGGAACCTGTGAATCAAGGGCTACGAAATCTAGAAGTTCAAACCTTGCACGTTGAATCGATCTCAGGCTCTGACTCTAAGGTTTTTGCCGGAACAAAGGAAGGATTGTTTTATTCTAGCGATCGCGGCAAAAGCTGGGAACCTATTAACCTTGGTGTTGTTCGTCCCAATGTACAAACCTTAATGAAGTATGAGCATCAGGATCAAAAAATTCTATTTGCAGGAACAACAAGCAATGGAATCTATAAATCGATCGATATTGGTCAAACCTGGATGCCTGTTGGTTTAACCAAGCAGAACGTCCGAACCTTAGCCAGCCGTAATGGAACGATCGTCGCAGGCAGTTATGGCAATGGTATTTTTCTTTCTACTGATCAAGGCAGCAGTTGGAAAGAATTAACAGATACTCGAACCGGAGCAGTCACAATTTCTAGCACAGGCGCGATCGTCACCGGAGAAAAAAGTACTAACTTTTTAGCAGAACTCAGACCAGGCGATACGCTTGAAGCAGAAGGACAAACCCGAACAGTCATTAGCATCGATCCGAACAATCCTGCAATCCTGGTGGTCGATTCTCCTTTCAAACCTGCGCTCAAGCTAGGAACACAGTTCACGCTTCACACTGGTCTATCAAATCTATACATCACTGCTTTGGCATTAGTTCCGTCCGGAACATCCTTTGTCCTGCTTGCTGGAACTGCGGGGAGTGGAATCTTTCGATCGACCAATCAAGGGCAACGCTGGGAAGCCATTAATACCGGATTGAATCCCAATGATTTAGAAATTCGCTGTCTTCGCTTTGATCCAGAAACTCAGGATTTGCTTGTTGGCACTGCAATGAGTGGTGTGTTTCGATCAATTGATCAAGGCGCCTCCTGGAAACCGCTAGGAACCAAGCTACCCAATGCAGATTTTCAAACCGAGCTGACCAATATTGATGTTCGCGCCATTTTGATTGAACAGCGCAATCTCTATGTTGGTGGAATTGGCATCTTATCATCACTGGATTCTCTCACCTCTGTAGAACTACAAGTCGATGACTTGCTCCAAGTCGTGAAAGCCCCAACTGTCCTATCAGAAACCGATTCTAACTTCCAAACCGCAAAGCAATGGATTGTTTCTGATCGCAACGGGTTTCAAGGCAAGCTCACGATCATAGATGCTAGAGATATCCAGTTAGAACCCGCGATCGAAGACGATCCGATCGTGAGTGAAACCTGTGTTTTGCAAGTTCCTCCTGACGACGAAGACCGCCCTATTCTGACGCTCGCACAGCCCTTGCAATATAGCTATGATCCAGCAACAGTAAGCGTTTATGCAAATGTAGTTGAAGCAACGCATGGTGAAACCGTTCGCGAAATCTTGGGCAGTGGAAATGGTGCGATTCCCAACCAACGCTTTGCCTTAAATAAGCCACCGCTAACCTATACTGCCGCCCCAACCCCCAGCGGTGGTCAGAGTACGCTCAAAGTCTTTGTCAATGACGTTGAATGGACGGAGGCTGCTTCTCTCTATCCGCTCAGCAGGCAAGATCAACGCTACATCGTGCAAATTCAAGAAGATGGAACGACCCTGCTCACGTTTGGCGATGGTCAACGGGGCGCACGGTTGCCCAGCGGACGGGAAAATATCTCGGTCGTGTATCGCAGTGGAATTGGTCTGAGTGGACAAACAGGAGCCGGTCGCATCAGTCAAAAGAAAACGGGGCCATCGAGTATTCTGGGCGTGACCAATCCTCTTCCCGCCACCGGAGCTGCACCTAGAGAATCGTTAGACTCAGCCCGCACAAGCGTTCCTGCCATAACCCGCACCCTCGATCGCATTGTGTCGCTACAGGATTTTGAAGACTTTGCCCAAACCTTTGCTGGAATTGGAAAAGCTCAGGCAGTGTCATTGTGGAACGGCGAAGCAGAAATTGTACATCTGACCGTTGCGGCAGTGGCAGGAGAAACGGTCGCCACCGATTCAGACCTGTATCGCAGCTTAGTGAGCGCGATCGATGCCGTTCGGGATCCCATTCAACGAGTTCAAGTCAATTCGTTTCAACCGCTCTTTTTCAAATTGGACGCAAGGTTTCTTGTGCAGGCGGGTTATCAAGCAGATAAGGTCGAGGCTGCTATCTGCCAGCAGCTTTTAGCTCAGTTTGCGTTCGAGCGACGAGCCTTTGCTCAACCCGTGACCCAATCTGAAGTCATTGCTGCCATTCAGTCTGTTCCGGGGGTTCTGGCGGTCGATCTAGATGCCCTACATCGGCGCGATGCTAGCCGAACGCTTCAGTCGAGGTTATCTGCTAACCCGGCAGCCTGGGATGCCCAGAAAAACCAAATTCAGCCTGCTCAATTGTTACTGCTTCGTCTCCCGAATATTACGCTCACCCCAGTTGCAACGCTATGACTCTCCCTTCAGATCGCCTCTATAAACTATTACCCGCGATTTACCGCGAACGAGATCTCGATCGACAAAAGCTCCGAGACCTCAAACAGCAAGACCCGCAAGAACTCGACCTCGAACGGCAAGACCCGCAAGAACTCGATCTTGAACGGCAAGAACTCCGATCGCTGCTGAGGTTGATTGAGCAAGAACTGAATGTTCTAGAGGGCGATATTGCCGAACTCTACGAAAACTGGTTCATTGAAACTTGCGCGGATTGGGTGGTTCCGTATATCGGAGATTTGTTAGGCGTGAGCGGGGTCAGCACTCGTAATGCCATCACAAGCTTAAGATCGCGCACTTACGGGCAACAGGAACAACGAGCTTATGTCGCCAATACGCTAGCGTATCGGCGCAGAAAGGGAACTGCTTCGGTTGTAGAACAACTGGCGCGAGATGTGACGAGATGGCAGGCTAGGGCTGTCGAATTTTTTGAGCAACTGGCAATCAGTCAAAATGTGAACCATATCCGCTCTGGAAATGCGACCGTCGATCTGCGATCGTCCAGTGCTCTCCAACGGTTAGGAACCCCATTTGAACAACAGGTTGCTTACACCGCAGAAGTGCGCCAACAAGGTCGTTATAACATTGCTAACCTGGGTCTGTTTCTCTGGCGGCTGCAAAGTTACCCCATTACTAAAGGAAATGCTGGCGTTCTTCAAAAAGTTCATCCTTCACTCCGCGATCGCTGTTACACGTTTAATCCTTTAGGAGATGCCAAGGTTAATCTCTTTAACCAACCTCAAACGCAAACAGAGATCACACAGCTTGCTGAGGAAGTAAATGTTCCAGGCAAATTACGACCTGACCCAGACTATGCTGGATATCGTGCGGAGCCACCCGTTTTTCAAATTTTCATCAATCGTCAGCCCCAGCCAATTCCAGCCCAAGAGGTGCTGATCACTCATCTGGAGATCGACGAGAATACCCAATTAGAAACTCTACAACAAACGCCGTCTCTATTGACGCAACCTCCAGCAGCAACTAAAGTCGTTGCCGTCAATCCTAAATTGGGACAGATCGCTTTTCTCAACGACAAACTCCCTAGCCAAGTAGAAGTCAACTATGCCTATGGTTTTAGCGGTGATATGGGTGGCGGTTCCTACGGTCGCGGTGCATCGCTCACACCACTTTGGTCTTCAGAACAATTGTCTTCAGAGCTATGGATAAACTCATCTTCTAGGGAAGACGCAGACAGCAAATATCTATATCCGTTGTATTGGGAAGTGGAACAAGCGCGATCGGGCAATCAAAACCCTCTAGCTGAAGCTGTTCAGACCTGGAATGGAACAGTGAAAGCTTGGCAGAATTTGCATGATCTGACTCACATTCCCCTTGCCCAGATCACTATTTCTCCAGGTCGAGTGAGCCAGAGCCAAGCTAACACCCGCCCTCGGTTTCATCCGGGAATTGTTAAGGGATTGAGCGCGATCGCAACTATCGGAACCGATGAAGTGATTGTGAATACGGGATTAGCGGTCGATGCTCAGGGACGTGCGATCGAGTACGACCAAATAGATGTCCTGCACCTGAGCCAGTTGAGTGCTCAGCTTCGAGCAGAACGAACACTCTGGATAGTGCTTTCCTATTGGGCAACCTCGATCGAACCTCGCTATCAACTGAATGTCATTTCTCAAGCGCAAGTAGAGCAGTATTCGGAAGGCACTTATCTACGATTAGTTGGACTTAGCGTCGATGCCCAAGGCAAGATTGAAACCTCGTTTACGCCGCAATCTGGCTCCTTCCAACCCGGAATTGTACAGGGCTTGACAGTGCTCACGCCTCCAGAGACTTTAGAAGCGATCGTGACCCCAGGAACCGCAGTAGACCAATTAGGTCGAACCATGCTTCTCGATCGCAACATCCCGATTGATCTGAGAGACTATCAAAATCAAACGATCGTCTTGGCGATTGTGTATTCTGAAATGCCCGCTGATGCAAACTGGCAAATCCATATTCTGCCTAAAACAGAGCTAGAGCACTATCCCCAAGCAATATATATTCGGTTGGCAGAGATTTCTGTACCTATTGTCAAGACTGATATTCTTGATCGCCCATCTAACCTGCCTCCTTTTACACCTGGTGTGATTCAGCAGCAAGATTTACAGGTGCAAGCCGAGAAAGGAGCTTGGAGCTTAACCATTGCTGCGGGGAGAGCGATCGGTGCAACAGGAGAAGAAATTCAGCTAGACCGTCCCTATCGAATTGGCAATTTAGCACGCTATCGCAATCAAACCGTGACAGTTGCGATCGCGGCTCGATCTCAGCCCTGGGAACCTAAGTGGGAGATCAAATTTCTGAGCGCTGAAGCCGCCGCCGACCCTGTAAACCAGCACTATTTGAAGTTAGCTCGCTTGTCGATCGGACTCACAGGAAGACTCACAGCGTCGCCGATAGATGCCCGTGTTCAATTCAATCCAGGCATTATTCAGGGTCTGAGTGTCACTTCACTATCCAATGGCAAAGTGAGCGTTAGCGCAGGGAAAGCTGCTGATTGTTTAGGACGATTGATCACCTTAGAAGAGCCGTGTGAAGTGGATCTCGGCAAGTACCCTCATCGATCGCTAGTTCTCTTCGTTGCTCACGAACGAAATCAGGGATGGAAACCCCTTGATGTGAAGCCTGCTGAAATGAGCAAAAGCTGGCAACATCTTGGGACTGTTCCTGTAGAACCTCAGTTCCAAGATAAACGATCGAAGAAAATGGGCGTAATTCTTGTGAAAGACAATCAGACTTACACAGGAGATCTCACCCTTGTAATTCCCTCCACTGAGAAGCTGCAGACACAGTTAGTGATCGTTGCTGCTAATGGATGCCGTCCTCACCTCTGCGGCGATCTTTCAGTGCAGGCGAGTGTTCCAGTTGGTGCACAGAAATCCTTGTTTCAGCCCGGTGAGTTATTGCTGGATGGGTTTTTAATTGAAGGCAAACTCACGATTCAACCGGGTTATCTCAAACAGCTACGGCTTGCCCATTGCACCCTAGTTCCTCATTCCGAGTGGGGCTTAGAAGTCAAAACTGCATCAACGCAGCCCACTATCCAAGAAGAGTCAAATCGCGATCGCGATGAGGAGCAACCTTCCGATAGCTGGGGATTGCTTGCGATCATGCTTTATAGTCTCACAATGCTGAAGCAACTGATTCAACTCAGCTTCGATCGTCGTGATCTGTCTCCCCAACACCGCCTTCAGCAACTCACTCAGTTTCTCAAAATTGGGCTGTCCCAAGTCTACTGTGCATTACAAGAAAACCTCGCTCAGTGTCAGCGCTCAGAGCAAGACGGCTCCATCGATTCATGCTTGTCCTCATGGTTCTGTCCAGACACCGTTCCAACCAACCTGGGAATGCAGGATGAACTATCCATCGCAATCGACCATAGCATTTGCGGACGCATTCTCCTGGCAGACTCAGTTCCAGAATTAAGCATTCAGGACAGCATTATTGATGTTGGTATTGATGAAAATGGATTGCGCTCCATTGGAAAGACTGCGATCGTCGCGCCGGGAGCAACAGTAAAGATTCAAACCACAACCGTTTTCGGTGCTACGCGAGTTCGGAGCCTCAGCACCAGCGATAGCATTTTTGCTGAACTCGTGTCTGTCCTTGATCAACAATCGGGCTGTATGCGGTTTTGCTATGTTCCTCTTGGTTCAAAAACGCCCTCGCGCTATCGATGCCAACCGGATCTGGCACTCCAAGAACTAACAAAATTACCTGCTGCGATCACTGCGATCGCGATCAATCCAATTAACGAGCAGATGATTTTAGGAACCGCAGGACGCGGTATCTTCGAGTGGGACACCTCAAAGAAACAATGGGAACAGGACTCAAGCACTCCTCCTGCTCTGTTAGATTGTTCTGCACTACACACCTATGAAACAGATTCGCTGCGAGGAACAGGAAAGATTCAGAGTACGGGCATCACTGTTCATGGAACTCACACAGACTTCACCGCTCAATTGAGAATCGGCACTCCGATTGTTGCCAAAGATCAGATCCGAACCGTGAAAGATTTTGCGCTTAAAATTCAAGAAAAGTTTGATCCTGAGTTGCAGAATCAGCCGTTCTTTTTCGTTCCTCTACAGGAGACAGGACAGATTTCAAGCGATCGTACTAAGTTCCAAGTCAGTAATCGCATTTTGATTGATAACTTGAACTTGAAGATAGGAGATGTTGTGCTAGGAGCCGATCAACGCATCAGAACCATTACTGCTATTCATGAGAATGAACTTACTGTAAACGAGCCATTTGGCGAAACCGTACCAGCAAGTACAACCCTATTTTTCCCACACCGATTAACAGGACGCATTTTAAGCGATCGCACCACATTTCAGACCGCTCCAGGCACGCTTCTCGATAATTTCAATGTCGAAGAAGGCAGCATCCTTTTTTCATCCGATCAGCGCATTCGCACCATTGTTAGCATTAACGGCAATGATTTGACCGTCGATGAACCATTCGGTTCCGAGATACCAGAAGAAACTGCGCTGTTTACTGCACAACCTGGAACAGGAACAATTTCTAGCATCGGTGATACTATCATTGGCAGTGATCAAACTAACTTTAGCCGTGAAGTATCAGACAGGGGTATCTTTATCGCTCAAAAACAAGTCCGAATCGTCGCGGGCTATAGCAATACAGTAGTCAGCATCGACGAACCTTTTCAACCCGATTTGGAAACGGAAACCGTTTTCTGGATTCCAAGTCAAGGAAACGGCAATGTAGATTGCAATGGACTAACGATTACAGATAGTACGGTGGATCGCGACACTACCAAATTTACAACACAGCTAAAGAAACAAAGCCTGATTATTATTGGTAATGAAATGAGAAGCATTGAAGATATTGCTTCTGACCATACTCTAACGATCGACAAACCCTTTAGCCGTAATTTATCGAATACTCCCTTCTTCTTTGTTCTAACTAAGCTCTCGCTCTTAGCTGGAGCAGGGGGTGGAGAAGTTTATCGATTGATGGACAGTAAAATAGATGGTAAAACAAGTTGGACTGTTTTGCAGAGCGACAGCCCAATCAGAACAAGAGTTACCGCCCTTGTGGCTGACGCACCACCCTTTAAGGAGGCAATGCTACTAGCTGGAACCGCCGGAGATGGCGTTTTTCAGTTCAGCGAGTCAACGGGTTGGAAGCCGATGAAAGGCTTACCAAACCAGGATATTACTGTACTAGCGATCGATTCAGAAAGACGCATTTTAGTGGGAACGAGAAGTGGTTTGTTCCGCTCGACAGATCAACCTATGCAATGGCGATCGCTGAATCGAGGATTAGAAAATCAGCTTGTTACTGCCCTAGCGATCGACCATAATGGACAACTTTTTGTTGGAACTGAAGCGGGTCAAGTTTTTCGCGCCGCTTATCCGGGCGATCGCTGGTCTGCCGTGAGCCAGAACCTATCTGGATCAACCATCACTTCGTTAGCAATTCAATCAGTGACGGGCAAGATTACGGTAGCTGGGTTGAGCATTCAAGGCACGGATCTGCAACACTTAGCTGAGGGAAGCACGATTACCATTCGAGGACAAACACGGATTGTGGGTAAGGTGAACCCGCAGACATGGGAAAGCACGCTCGATCGTGAATTTTGTCCTGAAGTGTCAGGCGAAGTGCCGTTTACGAGTTCCTATCTGTTTGTAGG
The DNA here is from genome assembly GCF_039962505.1 of Leptolyngbya sp. DQ-M1. NCBI lineage: Bacteria > Bacillati > Cyanobacteriota > Cyanophyceae > Leptolyngbyales > Leptolyngbyaceae > Leptolyngbya > Leptolyngbya sp. DQ-M1. The sequence goes on along the minus strand of NZ_JAMPLJ010000002.1, from coordinate 663,885 downwards.
CACCATGAGCAGTGGAATTTGGCGATCGAGCGATCAGGGCAAGAATTGGACAGTGGTTACGTCGCCATTCCGCTTGAGCGATCGCAGCATCACCACGATCATTGTCGATGCAAAAACAGGCATGATCTGCGCGGGGACATCGATCGGCAGCGTTCTTTATTCCACCGACCACGGGAACAGTTGGGCTCCTCACAATCAAGGCTTACCCAGCATTGACAATACAATTCCAATTCTGAGCCGCATTCAGCCAATCTGGACTTCTCCTGATCATGGTCAACCCGGTTATGGGCAACTGAGCCAAACCTGTGCTCAAGCAATTCGCCGAGGCGCGGAGGATGGGTCTGAAATGGGTGCGTTCCATTTTCTGAAGCAACCCCAACAGGAAGAAAATTTACGGGCAAGTCTCAAAGAGTATTTGCGGTTTGGTTTGAAAACAAGCATTTTTTACATGACTTAGGGAGCGGGAGCTATGAAAGGGGATTTTACTCGGTCTACATTTCAACCACAGAAACACTATAGCAGTGTCCGAATGCAGCAAGGACGGTTGCAGTTAGATGCTGACTGGAATGAGCAAGTTGATATTCAAAATCACTTGATGGAAACTCAAGTGCGGGACATCATTGGGTTAAGTGGGGCACCACGAGCGGTGGAAGACCCCACATCACCTAAAAATTTTAATATCGAACCAACAGCCGATGGCAAAGATCTGAAGATTGGGTGGGGGCGAATTTACGTTGATGGCATTCTTTGTGAATTAGAGGAATCCATCACCTACGCAACGCAAAAGCACTATCAGGACGCACTCAAAACAGATTTAAAGAATGGTTTAGAAGATAACAAAGACTATTTAGTCTATCTTGATGTTTGGCAACGTCATATCACTGCGATCGAAGATCCAGGCATTTGTGAAGTTGCATTGAATGGAGCAGACACGGCAACGCGAACTCAAACGATCGCCCAAGTCAAATTACACTTACTAAAAGGCACAGGTTCCATTGATGAGCAATGGGATGAGTTTTTTAAGTCAAAACAAGATCGCAAGCCAGCGATCCAAGTATCTACAAGCGGTACGCTAGAGAATAATTTATATCGAATTGAAATTCATGCTCCTGGACCCGTTGGAACTGCAACCTTTAAATGGTCACGCAACAATGGAACGATTGTGAGTAAAATCGGGAGCATTGAAGGCAATATTATTACGATTAGTCGGAAAAGTGCTGAGAGTTGGCAATCTTCTCAGCCAGATCAGTGGCTCGAAATTACCGATGAAGCACAAGAATTAAAAGGAAAGCCAGGAACATTAGTTCGCCTAGTACAAGTTTTTGATGATAAGCTGTTTTTTGGCAAAATTGCCCCTTCAGACAACTCCAATGTGCCACTACCAGAATTTATCTCCGAGAAGGCAGCTAAAGACCAGAAGCTTAAAGTTCGTCGTTGGGACTACACCTCTGATACGACTCAGCCTGGCATTCCTACCGATTCAGCAAAACCGATTCCGTTGGGCAACGAGGGTATTCAAGTTCAGTTTGGAGCAGAATTTGTTTACGAGACTGGAGATTACTGGCTAATTCCAACCCGTGCTGCCAAGGAGATTGAAGGGGTGAATGGCGGGGATAATGTGGCTGATTCTTCCGCGTTTAGACCTCGTGAAGGCATTCATCATCATTATTGTCGCCTAGCACAGGTGCATTATCAGGACGGAGCTTTTAGCAAAGTAAAGGACTTACGGCAAAAGTTTTCTCCTTTGTTTACTTGTTTACAGACGACCGAAGGTTTGAACCTAGGAGCAGCAAAGCAACTTGCAAAACTGCATGTTCAAGGGGCTGAAAAAATCGAAAAGGGCAGGATTTCCCCAGGGAATAAACCCAACGAAGTAACAGTCACAAGCATCGATGACAAAGAAAGTTTGAAGAAAGAGGATTTGAATCCTGGCGACACGATTATTGCTAATGGCCAAACCACGCTGATCACAAAGATTTTACCAGACGATCAGTCTGGAACTTTGCAAATTGAGCCTCCGATCGATCTAGGTGCCGATCGGCAGTTCCGTTATCAAAAGCCGATCGCTCGTTTCTCGCGCTTAGAGAACAATGAAGACAAGACTGAAGTCATCATTACTGCCCAAGGTCGCGTTGGCATCGGAACAGAGACACCAACAGCAAAACTGTCTGTTCAAGGACAATCAGACCAATCTGCGATCGCTCGTTTTCTAGACAGCACAAACTCTACTCGCCTGATTGTGGCGGCTGATGGAAAAGTTGGCATCGGCACAGAGACCCCTACCGAAGCCTTACAAGTGAGAGGCACGATCGAGACAGATAACCTCAAGCTACCGCCACAAAGCACCTTTGAAGTAGGAACGCTGAAAGCAAGAGTTGTTCAACTCCAAGAGCAATTGGAATTGGTGAATGGAGGGGCCTTAAAAGGACAAAACGATCGTCTGTTCGCCTCGGCTCCCCTAGAAGTAACAGGGATAGTCAAAGCAACAGAATTTGAAGGCGATGCACTCCAGTTTACTCAAGGAAGCACCAAGCTAAGTAGCCGTGCCACAGGGGGACTTACGATCGACAATCATGTGTTTATCGAAAAAGCAGGGGAGGAAACGGCAACAGTATGGGTAGATGGTCAAGTCAATACAACAAACTTGAGTGTCACGAATACCAGTACAACTGGTGTCTTAGTGATCAATCGTTCATTTAGATTTAGTACAGGACAGTCCATTCATCAGATTTCTACAGATGGCAGGCTTCAAAATGCCAATGACCAAACGCTCTCTACTCAGCTAGCGATTAAAGCTTACGTTGATGCCAGCTTTAACCGATTGAATACAACGCTCAATGAACGAGCACTTCTCAATGGCTCTAATCAAGTTGATTTTAGTGTCCAAAATTTGGCTGTTGATGGCATTCTGAAACTGCTGCATGGTGCCGACATCAATGAATTTTCTACAGATGGAAGGTTACGAAATACAACGAGGGCTGTACCAACGGAACAAGCTGTCAAAACCTATGTTGATACTCGGTTAGCAGAAAGCTTATCTCGTCTTGCTAATCCCTCGAACACTGATGAATCTGCTGAGACAGACCTTACCACTAAAACACTGACGATCACCGGGAATTTAACCACAACCCCTGCAACTGAACTTCAGCCCGGAGAACTTGCCAGATTGTATGTGCAAGGCTCTACTGCTCAGCAAGGCAATGTGATTAATATTGGTTCCACCCTAGTTCGATCGAATGCTGCTCTGCATGTAGGTGATACGATTACGCTCGCAGGACAATCCCCGCGGCTCATTACTCGTGCTGAGGGTTCTATGTTTTCGTTCGTCCCTCACTTTGAAACAGCTCCAACAGCAGCTACCCTGCAATACAACCAGCCGATCGCACGGTTTGCAAATAGCAAGGGCGAAAATCAATTAATGATTACCGCAGACGGTCTAGTCGTCATTGGCAAACTCGATTCCGATCGTCCAGTTCAGTTCAGTACACCGTTGTTAGAAACAAAACTGTATGTGAATGGACATATCTTTGGCAACAATGTGAGAGGGGACATTGAGCAACTTTCTTCTCGAACGTTGAAAAAGAACATCACTCAACTATCTAGCCAAGAGGTGGATCAACTTCTAGAGGAATTGCATCCAGTTAAGTTTAATTATATAGCGGAGGCAGATAAAATTCGGGTAGGTTTCATTTCTGAAGATGCTCCCGATTTAGTAGCATCAATGGACAAGAAAGCCATTAACCCGCTAGATATCCTGGCAATTCTGACAAAAGCGATTCAAGATCAACGACAGACAACCCTAACATTGTCGTATCTCTGCGATCGCCAGCAATGGGAGATTTGTAGGTTACAAGAACAAGTTAAAATGCTAGAACAGAAAGCAGATAAAAAATCTTGGTTTGGCTAAGAAAACGGATTTTACTCATGCAAGAACAACTAGAACAACGGCTTAAAGAATTAAAAGCAGAATTTACGGCAGGTCAGAAAGCATTGTCTGAGTTAGAGAGTCAAAAGACACATCTTACAGAGACGTTACTGCGAATTAGTGGCGCGATTCAAGTATTAGAAGAGGAGTTAACAAAAACAATGACCACAAAAAACAATCAGGTATTAGAAATGAAATCCTTAGAACAATAGGAGAGCAATGGTGATGAATACCCCTTCAGTAGACACTAAATCTCAATCGGCTATGGTAAAGCTTAGTTCCGGGGGCGAGCTCCAGAAAGTTTCAGCCCAAACGACTCCGATTCAAATCTACAGTACCGCCCTTTGGGAAACGCTCACAGAGCGGGAAACGGCTGTGATTTATAAGCAAGCGCTGAGTAAAACCTGGATGCTCCTGAAGCAAGCGATCGCGCTGCTGTTTTTCCTACTGCTCTTTGCGATCGCGCTCATTTTCTCGATTTGGGGCATTGGTTTTGCACTAGGCGCAGCTTTAGGACAAGACCCCGACAAGATGCAACAGGACTTGATAACGCGATTACAATCATCGCTTCAGCATCTAGTTGGGTGGGCGGATGACTATGTTAAGCGGTATCTGCCGGGGTGGCAGTCATCTAACACACAACGGTAGATTCTGTCTGAAGCTAGGAGCCATTAGAACCGATCAATTACACTTCGATCTCAACTCAAATTCCAATATTTCTCTTCCTGGTGTGGACATTATGATCGTAACTTTCATTTTTTGGGTAATTATTGTGCCATTTCTGCTTGCTTTCATTGTTGGCTTCGTTACATCTAGAATGATTAAACTATTGAACTAGTAACCAATCAGTTGTAATTGCAGCGAGGACACTGACTTAAGCCTGATCAGCGATCGCCCGATTACGTTCCTGACGTTTGGTGCTGTACAAAGCAGCATCAGCCTGAGCAATCTTCGCCATTGCATCAATGACATCGCTACTTCACATAAGCAACCGAAGTTAGCAAGCTGCAATTTACAACTCTCTGCATAACAGAGTCCTAAGCTTGGTACTGCTGCAAAAAGTGGATCACGCCCGTTTGTAGCAAAGCGATCGTGCCATCCGCAATGTATTGCACCGCCAGCGCCGCCAGCAACACCCCTAAAATCCGAGTCACCACATTGACCCCGGTTCGACCCAGGGCTTGAGCTAAATACTTTGCCAGGATCAACAATGCGTAAGCGATCACCAGCACGATCGCAGCATCTGTCAAAACGATTACTTCTCCCAGCACATGGCTATCCGCTTCCTTGATCAAAATCAGCATACTGGCGAGCGTACCAGGACCTGCAATTAATGGAATTGCCAACGGAAAGACACTCACATCCTCACGCAGTTGCGCTTCTTGCTCCTCTTCTTTGGTTTCCCGTTCTCGTTGGGCAAACACCATATCAATCCCAATCTTGAAGAGCAAAATTCCGGCTGTAACCTGAAACGCCTCCATGCTGATGTCAAGATAGCGTAAGACAAAGGCTCCGGTGAGGGCGAAGGTTGAGAGAATCCCGGCTGAGACTAAAATAGCGCGTCGAGCAATGCGAGATTGTTCCTCCGGCGATCGACCTTCAACTAGGGTAATAAACAGAGGAACTAATCCGATCGGATCGACGATCACAAAGAGTGTTAAAAAGGCTTTTGCGATGAAAGCAATGGGGAGATGTTGCGCCAAAGCCTGCCAGTCAGCAGGGAACGACACAAATTGAAAATCAAACATAACTGCTCTATCTAGGTCTATTTACACAGCTTGCAGAATTTGAGCCTACGCCGAATCGGCACAAGTAGCTACTTTTTGTCTGGCTTCTCCCCTTTTTCTTCTCGTTTCTCGTCGTGGCGCTGCTCTTTTCTTTCTTTTTTGTCCTCCTGCTCGGATTGAATGGGTTGCACCGCAGGGGGTAGCGGGTCAGGGGTTAGATCTGGAGACGGCGAAGTCGTCGGGCTGGCAGAAGGCGATGGGATCGTTGGCGGTTCTGGAGCGGGCGCTGGTTCTGGCGGTAGGGGATCAGGGGATGGCTCTGGTGTATCCAAGGGCGATGCTTCAGGAGCAGACGGTTGGCTGGCTGGAGTCGGTGCTGGCTTGGGACGCGCTGGCGCAGACGGTGCAACGATATCCTCACGCTGCCTTGGACTGATCGATGGCTCATCCTGGGGTGACGCAGTGGGTTGAGGAGACACTGGAGCGCTGGATGGTGTTGAGAATCGGGTTGCCCACAGGCTCAGAACTGCTAACCCGATCGCAGCAATCCCACCCCAGAGCCAAGGCTGTTTGGATCGATCGTGGCGTTGGGGGAGCGGCGGTTCTGTGTGAACGTTCACGCGATCCATTCGATCCGTTCGATCAGAATGAGGTGATCCAACCGCGAGGGTAGCAACTTGACTAATGGGTGCTCTTGGAGCCGGAACCGATGCGATCGGCAGGGCCGAGATCGCTTCCTGCTTTAGGTCTGGCAGCAAGGCTAACCAGTCTTCCACGGTGGCAGGTCGGTGGTGCGGTTCAAGTGCCATGCCCTGTAAAATCGCCTGATTCGTTCTCGGACTCAGATCGGGGCGAAGGTATCGCGGTTCCGGGAGGGGTTGGCGATCGCGCAAAACTGATGCGATCGGCACCTGACCTGTGACGAGAGTATAAAGCGTTGCCGCCAGTCCATAGACATCGATTGCAGCGGTACGTTTGGCTTGGGGTAAATACTGCTCGATCGGCGCATAGCCCTCGGAAAACATACTCGTGTGCGCTTGCGTTAAGCCTGGAGAAAATTCCCGCGCTGTGCCAAAGTCAATCAAAATCACCTGATCGGTTCCCTGGCGCAAAATCAGGTTTTGTGGCTTCACGTCCCGATGCAGTAATCCCAACTGATGCACGGCTGTTAACGCTGCTCCCACTTGCTGGATGAAGGCGATCGCGGTCGCTTCGGGCAAGGGCGAATGAGCGACGACCTGCGCCAGCGTCAGACCCGGAATATAATCCATCACCATGTAGGGCAAGCCTTCTTCGGCAAAAAAGTCGTTGACCCGCACAATGCCTGGATGAACGCACATCGCGAGCCGTTTTGCCTCATCTTGAAATTGACGCTGGAAGTTGGCAAAGTTCTGGTCTTGCCGCAGTGCATCATTCATTGTTTTAATCACCACGACTTGAGCGAGCCAATGGTGAGTCGCACGGTAGGTCACGCCAAACCCTCCCCGTCCGAGTTCTTGATCGAGGGTATATTTGCCGTTTGAGAGCGTTTTGCCCACAAATATCGTCATGACGATCGGTGTAATGGGTTAACAAACGCTTCTAGTGTAAGCTACCGTCGTTCGATCTCTAAGTATCTGTGGGTGAAAAGAGAATTAATTCGTTTGACAAATTGACTCCAAAGTTCCGAGCCGCGATCGAATTGTAATTTATCGGTTTCTAGAGATATTAAGTCACTGTTGATTCAACCGATCGCACAGACGACGATTTCTTGAAGGAATAGATTTTGTACTGCTCGATAGAAAAGTTAATACAGGGGCATCCTGGAAACATACACCCCATCTCAATCGCTTGAGCTGAGGTAACGCCCTTTACCTGTTTTGTCCCTGTTTCAATTCTATGCAGGATACCATTCACCGTCACCTAGAAAAGAATGCTCAACCGGAGGATGTCATCAACTTTCGGCACTTGGTTGAAGCAGCCAATGATCTCAGTTGGGTTTGTCAGTTAGATTGGACACTAACCTACATTTCACCTCAACTCCAGACATTGTTCGGGTATGCACCAGAAGAATGGGTGGGACGATCGTGGATGCCCCTGAGCCATCCTGAAGACTTTCTCCGAATCGAAGCAATTTTACAGAATGTAATCAAAACGGGTGAAAACCTCTCAGGTATTGAGTTTCGTCATGCGCTCAAAGATGGAAGCTGGCATTGGGTGTCGTTGAATGTGGCATTAATTCAAGACAACAGTGGAAACGCGATCGGGCTGCAAGGAATTGTGCGAGACATCGACGATGCGAAGCACCGCGAGGCGGAACGCAAAGCCACAGAGATCCACCTGCAAGAGCAGGAGCAACTTCTTCGCAGTGTATACGAAGCGGTCGAACACAGCATCACGACGGTTGATGTGCGAGAAGATGGAGAGTTCTGTTTTGTCGGCTGGAATCCTGCAACCGAAAAAATTACCGGAATTTCCAGTGCAGCGATCGTCGGTCAAACGCCAGAATCGTTAATGGGTGAACTGCATGGCAAAATGGTACGGCAGGATTATCATCGCTGCCTAGACGCGGGCACTTCAATTACCTACGAAGAGTTTTTACCAATCGGAGGACGTGATGTCTGGTGGTTAACCACTCTCAATCCGATTAAAGACGATCGCGGCAGAATTTGCCGGATTGTCGTGACCTCGTTTGACATCACCGATCGCAAAGCGGCTGAAACTGCGCTGCAACAGGCAGAAGTCCATTACCGCAGTATCTTTGAAGCGATCAACAATGGGATCAGCATCGTTAATTTAGAAACAGGCAGGGTCGTCGCCGTTAACCCTGCGTTCTGCCAGATGCATGGTTATACCGCCGAAGAATTTCTTCAGTTTGAATCGTCTAAGTACATTCATGCAGACTCTTTTCCAAAGTTCTTTCGGTTTGTTGAGACAATTCAGGCAGGAAAACAGTTTTTCTGCGAGGCGATCAATCTGCACAAAGATGGCACTTGCATTGATATTGAAGTCACTGCGGTTCCTTTTCTCTATAACAATCAGCCTTGCGCTCTATCAATCATTCGCGATATTCGCGATCGCAAAGCTGCAGAACAAGCACAGGCAAGACTCACCGCTATTCTAGAAGCGACCTCTGACTTTGTCGGCATTGCGGATATGCAAGGTAGAATTCTCTATCTCAATGCGGCGGGACACCACTTACTTGAAATTCCACTTGAAGAAGACCTGATTGGTTTTCCAATTGATAGTGTGCATCCGCCAGCCGCCAGTAAAATGCTTGCTGCTCAAGCGTTTCCGATCGCGATTCAGCAAGGCATTTGGCAAGGCGAGTCGATCGTCTTGACCCGTAGTGGATGTGAAATTCCGGTCTCACAGGTCGTCATTGCCCACAAAAGAGCCGATGGCACTCCTGAATATTTCTCTACAATTATTCGCAACATCACAGCACAAAAACAAGCTGAAATCATTCTGCAACAGAAAGCACAGGAGCTAGAAGCGGCATTGCAGGAACTCCAGCGCACCCAACTGCAAATGATTCAGGCTGAGAAGATGTCATCTTTGGGTCAGTTAGTCGCGGGTGTTGCTCACGAGATCAATAACCCAGTGAACTTTATTTATGGTAATGTCGCGCCTGCGGGTGAGTACATTCAGGATTTGCTCAAATTAATCGACCTTTACCAGACGCAGTATCCGACTCCATCTCCGGTCATTCAAGACAAGATCGAGGAAATCGACTTGGAATTTATTGAGGCGGATCTGCCTCGCTTGTTCACGTCGATGAAGATGGGAGCCGATCGTATTCGTCAGATTGTTCATTCTTTACGAACCTTCTCCCGGTTGGATGAGGCAGCTTGTAAAGAAGTGGACATTCATGAAGGCATTGATAGCACCTTAATCATTTTAGAAAACCGTTTCAAAGCAAAAGCTGAGCAACCTGCAATTGAAGTGGTTAAGCAATATGGCGATTTGCCGTTGGTGGAGTGCTACGCCGGACAACTGAATCAGGTGTTTATGAATGTTTTAGCCAATGCGCTAGATGCACTAGAGGAGCAAAATCAACACCGCTCTTTTGAGCAGATTAAAGCATCTCCCAACCGCATTGAGATTCGCACTCAGGTCTTGAATGGAGATCGCGTTCAGATTCGGATTGCAGACAATGGTGTCGGCATCCCAGAAGCGGTGAAGCAGCGTATTTTTGATCCGTTCTTTACGACAAAGCCTGTGGGCAAAGGCACAGGCATGGGAATGTCGATTAGCTATCAAATTATTACGGAAAACCACGGAGGGACGCTTCAGTGTTTTTCCACGCCTGGACAAGGTGCAGAATTTGTCATTGAAATTCCGCTACGGCAGCAAGTTTCCTAATGCGTAGAATGCCAGGTTTGCAGGGCGATGCGATGCACTTCTCGCCAGGGTAAATCTGCTTCTCGCGCAATGCGGGCACAGTCTTCATATTCGGGCTGCACGTTGACGATCGCGCCATTTTGAGAAGCAATTTTGACCTGAACTGAGCCATATCCCGTGCTGATTTTCTCGAATCTACGATCAAGAACTGTTCGCTGCTGTGTTGTGCGTCGAATTCCTAATGTGGTTGTTTCGCGAAATAAGATTGTTTCGCACTCTGCTGCCTTTTCTGGTGGACAAATCACTGTTAATAACGTTCCAAGACGTGATTTCTTCATCGCGATCGCTTGCGTAAACACATCGAGCGCTCCAGCTTCAAATAAGGGATCGAAGACATATCCGATCGCTTGGGGGTTGAGATCATCAATTTGAGTTTCGAGGACTGTAACCGTTTGCGGTGTGGTCATCTGATGCGCTGTAGATTGGTGATCTTCGGTGGTGCCGATCCAAACTCGCATCATATTCGGAATCGGGAGATCGATCGTTCCGGCTCCGAGTCCGATTTTTTGCAGCGTCATCTTTGGCGGAGCGCTAAAATCTGCAGCAAGAGTGGTGACGATCGCGGCTCCGGTGGGAGTGACTAATTCACGCTCGATGCCGTTGCTGTAGATCGGGACTTGCCGCAGTTCAAATAATTTCAGCACGGCGGGAACAGGAACAGGTAAGCGTCCGTGTGCCGCCCAGACGGTGCCGCCTCCGGTGGGTAAAGGTGAGCAAACAATGCGATCGACGTTCAGCCAGTCGAAGCCGAGACAGGTGCCGACGATATCCACAATGGCATCGATCGCGCCGACTTCGTGAAAATGTACTTCCTCCGGTGGAATGCCGTGGACGGCTCCTTCTGCGATCGCTAACTGCCGGAATACTGCCAAACTCCAAGCTTCTGCCCGTGGAGACAGGTTTGCACCGTGGATCATGCGCTCGATTTCGGGTAGGCGGCGTAGTTTGTCATGGGGGTGATGCTCGTGCTGATATTCATGGTTATGAGAATGCTCGTGATTATGCGAATGATTGTGAGTGGGAGAATGATTGCGAGCGTGAGAATGGGCGTGGTCATGAGGATGATTGTGAGCGCGAGCGTGGGAATGCTCCTGAGCAGGATGCTCGTGAGCAGGTGAGAATTGAGCATCCGACTTTAATCGCACATGAACTTTAGTTGCGCGTTGTCCATTGCGGTATACCGTTTCGGCTTCAAGCTGATATTCTTCCGAAATGCCTAGTCGATCGAGGCTTTCGGTTAGATACCCTAGAGGAACGCCCATATCGACTAATGCTCCAAGGCACATATCCCCAGCAATTCCCGTGGGGCAATCCAGGTACGCAATCTTGCTCATCACACATGAAAAGGGTTAAATACCTCTCCACAATACACCCGCTCAGCTATGGCAACCCTCTACAAAATTCATCCAGATACACCTCAATCGCGCAGCGTCGATCAAGTAGTTTCAGAACTGCGTAACGGAGCCGTGATGCTCTATCCAACGGATACGGTTTACGCGATCGGCTGCGATCTCAATTCTAAATCCGGAGTGCAGCGTGTCCGGCAACTCAAGCAGTTGGCAAACGAAAAACCGTTAACGTTTCTTTGTTCCTCGCTTTCTGATATTTCTCAGTATGCCGTGGTGAGCGATCGGGCGTATCGGATTATGCGGAGTCTGGTTCCGGGAAGTTATACCTTTCTCCTGCCTGGGACGAAATTAGTGCCTAAGCTGGTGATGAATCCCAAGCGGAAAACGACTGGAATTCGAGTTCCCGACCATCCCGTTTGTCAGGCGCTGCTAAAATCGCTCGGAAATCCAATTATCTCGACTTCTGCCCATGTTCCAGTGGAGGATGAAACGATTCCGCTTAAGGTACGCAATCCAGAGAATTTAGCGCTACCAGAACTATTCGACAGTATGGATCGGCTGGTTGATTTGATTGTCGATACCGGACAGGAACCGACACAGGCAGTATCGACGATTCTGGATCTCACCACCGATGAGCCTGAGATCGTGCGAAAAGGATTAGGTTGGGAGGCTGCGGCAGATTGGGTATTGGAGTAGGTTAGACAAGATGCTCAACCCATCGGTCAATTAGGATTGTTATAGCCCACCATTTAATCGAACATGGATACCTACTACAATCCCGACCACTTACCCAACTTTGGCAAAATCAGCGAAGGCAATCCCGAACTGGCTGAAAAGTTCTTTGCGTATTATGGTGCCGTGTTTGAAGAAGGCGCATTGTCGAAGCGCGAAAAAGCGCTGATTGCGATCGCGGTCGCTCACACGGTTCAATGTCCTTATTGCATTGATGCCTACACTAAAGAGTGCCTCCAGCAAGGCGCAGATCTAGAGCAAATGACCGAAGCGGTTCATGTTGCCACAGCCATTCGAGGTGGATCATCGCTGATTCACGGGCTGCAAATGCTGGATCAAGTTAACAAGTTAGCAATGTAGAGCATGACTTCACTTTTAAAGCGCCGATCGCCCCTCACCTCAACCGATTATCAGCAAAGCCTTTTAGACAATCTGCCGTTAAACAACGGAGATTTCTCCGATCGCTTAGCTGTTCACGGTTGGGATAGCCTTCAACCCGCTGAACTGGAGATTTTCCAAATTAATGTTGGCAAGTTGTGTAATATGACCTGTCGGCATTGTCATGTCGATGCGAGTCCCGATCGCAAAGAAATTATGACTCGCGAAACCGTGGATCTGTGTTTGCAGGCGTTGGATCAAACAAATGCTCACACGGTCGATCTCACAGGTGGCGCACCGGAGCTTAATCCGAATTTTCGTTACTTGGTCGATCAATGTGTGGCGCGTGGGAAAAAAGTAATCGATCGCTGTAATCTCACGGTTTTACTGCTTCCCACGATGGAAGATCTGCCCGAATGGTTAGCAGAACGGAAAGTCGAAGTCGTTTGCTCTTTGCCGCATTATCGCCAACGAAACACCGATGCTCAACGCGGTGATGGTACGTTTGAGAAATCGATCGAAGCTTTGAGGCGCTTAAATGCAGCAGGCTATGGCACGGGAGATCCCGATCGGCAGCTAACTCTAATGAGCAATCCAGTTGGCGCATTTCTTGCCAGTGGACAAGCCAAACTCGAACAAGAATGGAAAGCTGGACTGATGAAATATCAAGGCGTGAGCTTCGATCGCTTAATCACGCTGAACAACATGCCAATCTCGCGATTTTTGGAATGGCTCGAATCCACCGGAAACTTACAGGGCTACATGGAATTGTTAGTCAATTCGTTCAATCCTTCAACAATCAACGGATTAATGTGTCGCAACACACTATCGATCTCATGGGATGGATACTTATATGATTGCGACTTTAATCAGATGCTTGATTTGAAATGTGAAACACCACACCTGCGGGATCTCGATTTAGAGAAGCTGAGGAATCGGACGATCGTAACTGGGCGACATTGTTTCGGCTGCACCGCCGGGGCAGGAAGTTCATGCGGCGGCGCATTGACCTAGACCTTAACCGCCTAGTAAATACTGCAACTGAATCTGAGCGGTTGTCTCTGTTCCTGCGACAAACACAGCCGCTTCACTAAATCGCGGCGCACCTGTCCGAATCACCGGATTGCGCGAAAACCCAAATCCCTCGGTGGGAATGCCAACAAAATTGCGATCGAGCCTCCCATTTCCATTGCGATCGTGATACACCGCGATCGCATAATTGCCTAACGCTAAATTCTGAAACGTGACTGCGGTGCGCCCTTGCCCTACAGGAAGACACTGCGCCCGTACCGCTCGATCGCTCTTGTCGGGAAATCCCTGACTGCCTGCAAACAAGCTGACACAGACCTGTCCTTGCTGTCTTTGAATACCGTTGACCACGATCTTCAAATTACTGGTCGATTTTGCCTGCGCCATCATCGGAATCATTAAGCCTGCAAACAGGGTCAAGGCTGCAAGCTTCGGGTAGGGGTTTCGCACGGTTTTCTCCTTTGAAATAGCCTTTACATTCTGTAATAAAGTTGTGAGTATTGTGGCATTCCGATCGCAAATCTGAAAAGCTTCTGTAAATTTTGCGATCGCTGCCTTTCCCGATAGAAGCTAAAAATACGAAACTTTAGCCGCTCTATTGCTGTGAATCATCCTCGACCTGTTGCTTCTGAGCTAACCCAAACCGATTGGCATGGTAGTTTGCGCCTCGAATTTGAAAATCGCCGTGGGATTACTCAACTGATTCAAAATCAGGGAAAAGCGCCGCTCAAAGTCCAGCGCCCGTTCTATCCAGAAAATAGCGGAACTTGCCACAGTGTCATCATGCACACCGCAGGCGGAATCGTCGGGGGAGATCGCTTAACTTTCGATGTTAAACTTGCACCTCACAGCCAAGCACTAATCACCACTCCCGCCGCCGCCAAAATCTATCGCACCAATGGGCGCGAAGCTCAGCAAATCACCGAGATCGATTTAGCAGAAGGCGCTTGTCTAGAATGGTTGCCGCTCGAAACGATCGTGTTTAATCAAGCCTCATTCCGCCAAGCAATGCGCGTGAACTTAGCTCCGGGTGCAGAGTGGATTGGGTGGGAGATTACCCGCTTTGGACGGAGTGCCAGAGGGGAACGATTTCTCGAAGGAAATTGGCGATCGCACACCGAAGTTTGGCAAGCGGGAAAACCCATTTGGATCGATCGACAATGGCTTCCGGGCAGTGAAACGACTTTCAACAGTCCGCACGGATTAGCAGGCTGCCCGATCGTCGCTAGTTTCGCTTGGATTGGACAGACCGTAGAGTCCGAACTGGTGGAAAAAGCACGCGCCCTTTGGACAGGCAGTGAGGGCGAAATTGGGGTAACGCGCTTACCCTTGGGCTTATTGTGCCGCTATCGGGGTCACTCTAGCAGCGAAGTCCGACGCTGGCTAATTGCAGTTTGGGGATTGGTGCGATCGATGTCTGGTCGCCCGATTTGCATTCCGAGAGTCTGGCAGCTTTAGAACACTTTGTTCTCCGAGGAATTACCCAAACGGGTAAGAGGGAAACACGATCGCGCTGCATACGATTGAACCAAGATTCACTTCACTACCCCTCGTTCAGAGCTGAAGTGGTATCCCCCCATTCATTCGATGGAGCCGAACTAACCTATGTCTAAACGTTTAATTGCGCTTAGCTCGATCGCAACTCTCTCTGCACTCAATCTAGCAAGCACCCTGTCCGTCTCAGCGCAAACCCGTCAACTCGACATCAATCCAAATGCTGCAAGAATCAACCCGGAGACTGTCCGGATCAACAGGCGGGCACCCGTTCAATTTCAACCTTTTGAGGTGCGAGATCCCGAAACCGGAAAGCCAATCTCGCCGGACACGGTTCTGACGCTGCCAGATGGTAAACAAGTCAAAGCAGGCGAATACTATGCTGAGCTGAATCGTCTTGAGCAACAATTCAGCCAGATTGGTTATTCATTCCGACAACCAGAAGAGAGTGTCTTGTTGCAAGAGACGGTGATTGATCAAAGCGAACTGAAACGGCAGATTGATTCTGTTTCAGGTGATCACCGCAAGATCAGTCTAGAACGATCGCTGTTTAAAACCACGCTTGATCCGAGTCTAGTTCTCAGGCAACCCGAAGCCATTCCCAACTTAGAACTCCGACCCGGCGCACTACAATCGCAACTCAATCCTAAATTTGATCTTGATACTCTCCAGCAGCCCGATCTCGGCACTTTGCGGCAAAAGCAACTGCGATCGCCCGTGTTCAAGCCGATCAATCCCGATTTAATCCGAGTCATCCCGCCTGCACCCAAAGGCTACAACAAAGCCTGGAACTACAACCTCGGCAATCCCAGCACCTTCTCCGCTTACGTCAACGGAAAACTTCAGCTTAAAGGCTCGACGAATTTCTCGAATGCTTATGCGGAGGGCAATGCGGGTGGCTATATGTTTAACAACCAAGCCAACCTGATCCGGGCGACTGCTTCAATGAACTCGCAGAAGTCTGGCAACTCTACCATTGATGTCCGGCTGAATGTGCTGGGACAGAGCGTTTATAACTTCCAAGACAGTCGTAACACGCTGCTAATCAAGTCTGATAGCTTCTCGCGTTCTGTCGATCGTCAGGTTGCGGATCTGCGGTTTAGCTTAGGCCCAATTCCGATGCGAGCCTCATTTGGGGTGCGGGGAAGCGCAGGCATTCAGTATCTCGCGATCGCAAATCCAGCCATTGTCTCGGCGTATGCTCAAGTCAGCCCGTTTGTGGATGCAAGAGCTTATGGTCAAGGTGGCGCGGACATCTATGTGGCTGGTGCAGGTGTCGGTACGAACTTACTTCTAGTACGCGATGATCTAGATATGCGGGGTCGAGCTTATCTGGCGCTCCAGAACAACAACCCTTACTTGATGATGCAGCTATCGGCATACAACTCGCTGGAAGCGCTGAGCGGTAATGCTTATGCTTATGCCTATATGTATGTTCCGAAGTTTGGTATCCCACCGTGGAAGAAGAAACAGTGGAACTGGAATATCTGGAGCTGGACGGGCTTCAAGACCGACGGTTATCTGTTTGATGAATCTTACAAAGTTGCGCTGTAACGGTTAGTTCGATTTGATTCTGTCTTTTACTGTCTCGAAAGACAGAATTACACCACTCTACTGCTCTTGGGATGAGATTATGTCTTCTAAAATGCTGCCTCTGCATCGTCGATCGCTGTTTGCATTATCTGGATTGTTACTTGCATTAGCAATTCCTGGAACACTAACCTATGGCAAACAGATTGGTGAATTTGGCACAATTCTGAGTTCGTCGATTGTTGCTCAACCTTCACCGCAGTATCAGTTCAAAGTGGGCGATCGTTTGACGTACAAATTGGACTATCGTAATCTTGGAAATTCTGATCTACGAGCTTTGTTTGGGGATCTAAAACCAGATAGTAATGCAGAAGTTCCAAGTACCTTTGTGAGTAATTTTGACAATCGGATACAAGCAGATTTAGTCATGACTGTTCTGGAGCAGAAGAACGATCGCGTCATAGTTGCTTATCGTTTGCAAAATCTCAATGTGCAGATTCTCTCGAATGGTCAATTGATTGCAGAACAGTCTCAATTGATTCAGAAAGATCTCGCTCAAGATATCTTTGCTGAGGTTGATGCTCAGGGCAAGATTCTATCGGTGCGGTTTGATCCGAACATGAGCAACATTGCTCAGAGTTTTGCACGATCGCTGCTGGCTTCGACTCAGTTTGTCACCGCAAAATCTCCCACAGTTAGCACTTGGGAAACACAGGAAGACGATCCGAACGGACAGTACATTGCTCAATATCGCAGTAACTTTGATCAGTTCCAAAAGTCAAAACTACGCTATCTACAACCCGATAAAAAACCTAGAAGCACCAAACTCACACCCATTATTACTCCACAAGGACAATTAACCGCAAAATTTGACATCAAAGCAGGTCGCCTTCTAAGCCTGAGTGGGAAGGAGACTCAAAGCTTTGAAGTCTCTAAGAAAAAGATTGGACAAAGCGAAACAACACTAAATCTAAGTTATTCTGCACAGACACAATTAAACGCGACGGATTTAGCAGCCTTACAAAAAGCTAGTGCATCGCGGCAAACGCAAGCGATCGCGCTCTCCTATACCATCCCTGAAGAAGAAGCGGAAGCAAAAATTCAGCGCCAACAGTTAGGAGAAAGCACCTTAGAAAGCTTGTTATCTGAGTTAGACGCGCTGAGCAAATCACCCGACAAAGCTCAGAACACCACTGATCTGTATCTCAAGATCAAAGCTTTGATTTATCTCAAACCAGAAACCAGTGAAGCTTTTGCTCAACGCATTCTCAAGAGTGAAGCCACTCCAGCGATGCAATTAGTTGTAGGTGCGCTGAGTGCCGTTGGACATTCACAAGCACAAGCTGCTTTAGTTCAAATCATCAATTCTCAAACTCAGGATTGGAAAACACTCGCGGCACTAATTCCCAGTCTTGCAACCGTAAAATCTCCAACTCCAGAAACGATCGCGCTCTTAAGCAATTTCGCCTTCAACTCTGACAACTCGCAAGTTGCCTCAACCGCGCAACTCGCCCTCGGTACAGCTGCACACAACTTACTTGAGTCTGCGCCGAATCGGGCGAACCCGATCGCCGATCGCTTTGTTGAGCGACTGCAAAAATCGCAATCTTCCGATGACATCAAGCAAAACTTACTGGTGTTAGGGAATATTGGCTCGGCTCGATCGCTCGATGCCATTACAAAGCTGACAAATTCACCGCAGGCAGAGATTCGAGCGATCGCTGTTTCATCTCTGCGCCTAATTCCTGAGCCAACGATCGATCGACGCTTAACTCAAACCCTACAGAGCGACACAGAAGAAGCGGTGCGCGCTGAAGCGGCAGTTGCATTAGGATTCCGCGAAATGTCGCCAGAGAATTACCAAAGCCAAAAACAAGCCATTCAATCGGATAAATCCGTTAAGGTCAGAATGGCGCTGCTTAGAAACCTGTGGCAAGTTCAAGCCCAATTTCCAGAAGTGCAGCAGATTGTGAAGCAACTTGCAGAGAAAGACGAATCCGAAGAAGTGCGAGAAGCAGCAAGTAGCCTGCTTTCCACGCTTGGGGCGCAATTGTAATACTCAATCAGTTTGTTAATGCTACAGATTCTTCGCCCCCTAAATCCCCCATTCTGGGGGACTTTGAGAATCCAATAATTCTTTGGTTTGAAGTCCCCCACTCGTGGGGGATTTAGGGGGCCACCAAGATCTGTGGCGCTCAAAGATCAAAAGATCAATTGGGCATAAGCTGGACGCATCCAAGATTTCCAAAATTCTTCACAACATCTGCTCTGCTTTTGTCATACATTTAATTCCGAGCCGACCAGAGACAGAATCGATGCAACTCACGCCCCAAGAAAAAGATAAGCTTCTCATTTTTACTGCCGCTTTAGTCGCAGAACGTCGCAAAGCGAGAGGATTGAAACTCAACTATCCCGAAGCGATCGCCTACATTTCTGCGGCAATTCTCGAAGGCGCAAGAGACGGGCAAACCGTTGCCGAGTTGATGAACTACGGAACCACGCTGCTGACGCAAGACGACGTAATGGACGGAATTTCCGAAATGATTCACGAAGTCCAAGTCGAAGCCACCTTCCCGGATGGAACCAAGCTTGTCACCGTTCACAACCCAATTCGATAGGAGAATAGCGCCATGATTCCAGGTGAAATGTTCGTCGAAGACGGTGAGATCGAACTGAATGCAGGACGAGAAACCGTGACTTTGAGCGTGGCAAACCGAGGCGATCGACCGATTCAAGTCGGGTCACATTTCCATTTCTTCGAGGTGAATGCGGCGTTGGAGTTTGATCGCGATCGTGCCCGTGGAATGCGCCTCGATATTCCCGCAGGTACCGCCGTTCGCTTTGAACCTGGAGATGATCGAGAAGTCACACTCGTTGCCCTCGCGGGTTCGCGTCAAGTCTACGGCTTTAATGCCAAGATCGAAGGCGCACTCGACGAGAAACCCAAGAAAGGTAAAAAGAAATCTAAATAATCGATCACATCGAAAAGGTTGATCGACTATGGTGAGCATGACGTTTAACCCAATTCTAAGGTTATGCACTTTAAAGAAATGCGTCGTCTTAATCTGAATTATTTGAACACGCTGAGATCAGTTCTCAATTTATTAAAAAGTTCAAGCGGAACTGAATCTGTTTACGATGTCGAAGACGCACTCTTGCGATCGCATCCCCAAACAATGGCGGCATCCGTCAAGCACATGCTGAACGATCCAGGAGTTGCTGCTTTAGTAAGCGATCGCTACTCTGCTCCGGTACCAGATATTGAGAAATTAATGACTTATCCCCCGGCCTCGTTAGGGTATGCGTTTGCTCAATACATCTCTAGTTCAGGCTTTGATCCGGGGTTTTATCGCAAGATTGATGTCGTAGATGATGCAACTTGTCTGCTGTTCCGATTGCGCCAAACCCATGATATTTGGCACGTCGTCACAGGCATGAGTGTGGATGTTCCCGGTGAGATTGGGCTAAAAGCGTTTGAAATTGCTCAAACTCGTCGTCCACTTGCAGGTGTACTCGTTGCGGGTGCGTTTCTCAATACCCTGCTGAACCAACCAGAGCAATTAGGCGGATTGCTCGATCGTATTGCTGCGGGCTATCGTATGGGCGCAAAAGCCAAGCCCCTTCTTGCGCAACGATGGGAAGAACACTGGGAAAGACCACTTGCACACTGGCGATCGGAACTTGGGATTGAACCGCTGCCCGTTTACATTCCCTGACAAAGCAGCAATTACGTTCGTAGTCTCTATCATACGGCAGAGAAAATTACTCGCAAAAGCGACTAGCATAAACCCTGATAAGGGTAAATGCCATTGAGGAGGAAATTCGATGTCTAACTTAAGAAGTAATCGCTGGGTGAGAAATGCTGCATTACTTGGAGTTGGAATCACAGCGAGTTCTGCTGCCCTCTTATCTTCACTCTTTACACCCAGTACCGCTCAAAACACAAGCTTCCGCGACACACAAAATTACTGGGCAAAACCGTTTATCGAAGCCTTAGCGGGTCGCGATGTGATCAAAGGTTATCCAGACGGAACCTTTCGCCCTGATCAGCCCGTCGATCGCGATGAGTTTGCCGCAATTTTGAGAACTGCATTCAACCAACCCCAAGAACGACAGATCAGAAGTGGTAGCGACTATCGCGATGTTCCACAGGGTTATTGGGCGGCTCCTGCAATCAAAGAAGCTTACGAAGCCGGATTTATGCGCGGTTATCCCGGCGGTTATTTTCGCCCGAATCAGCCTGTGACGAAAGTGGAAGCATTAGTGTCACTGGCACGAAATCTAGAGCTAACTTCAAAAGTACCGACTAACAATCAAGCTGCCACTACTCAAAACACGAATACTCAACCTGCTAACAATCAAGCCGCTCCGCAAGGGCGAGCCAATCGCGGCTTAATGTTCCCCTTTCCAATGGCAAGCATGATGCTACTTCAGCCCTTTGTGACTCCGGTTGCAAATCGCGTTGCTGCTGCAATTCCAGCCCAACAAACTGCTGCCTCTACCGCAAAAGCCAGCACTCCTAAAAATCAGCCTTCCCTGTCGTTGAATCAATACTACACCGATGCGAATCGCATTCCAAAGTATGCGGTTAGCTCGGTTGCAGAAGCCACGCGATTGAACGTAGTCGTCAATCATCCCAATGTTCGACAGCTTGAGCCACAACGCCCTGCAACTCGCGGGGAAGTTGCGGCGATCGTTTATCAAGCGATGGTGCGTAAAGGCTATGCTCAACCGATACCGCAGGATGTTCCAGCATCGAAGTATGTGGTGCGGGCTGAGAATGTTAGTCGATCGCGCTAAACTGCTTGCAGAATTTCTTGCACGAATCACTAAGGAGCATTTTAGAACAATGCTCCTTCGGACGATCAAGGATGCTTAGTTGCTTGTAGCTAGAGCAAGCTTTCTTGTGCTGTTTTTTGTCCGACTTGCAGCACTTTTGCGAACACGATCACTTTTGCGCGTTCCGCCTGCCATTTCATATTCACGACTGTCGTTGCCGTATTTTGCCGCCACGCCTTGAAGCAGTTGATCGAGGAGATTACCCATGTTTTTCTCCATCTGCTCGATCTCTTGTTTGGCGGTGTCGAGTGCTGCAAGGGTGGTGTTGTACTCAGTCAATTTGTCGTGTAGCTGCTCGATCTGCTGTTCGAGGGTGGAAAGATTGCGATCGTTGCCGAAGCTCATGTAAGGATCAATGTTTTTGAGTCTCAAGATTCGCAGTTGCCCTTTGTCGAGCATCCGCGAGGTGCGGTGTAAACGAGGCATAGGTAAATGCTTCCTTGCGATAAATGGATAATGCTAGTCTGGCTGGTTTGAATTGCAGTGCGGTTGAGTGAATCGCGCAAAAAGTCATGTTGATTCAATGAAAGTTTGGCAGTGAAAGCCGTGATTTCTTTAGCTGATTTCTAGTCGATCGGTATTGTTGCTGAGAAAATTAACCCGTTGGTCGCGACAGCTAACCCATTCGCGACGACAGGGTTAGGAGATACGGTGAACGTTGCGGTTTTCACTAGGATTGGGTTTGTTGTGGCGACGATCAGAAACCAAGTCGCGGTGACAACAAACCCAGTTGCGGCGACAGGGTTAGGAGATACAAGCACTGGGTCGATCGTCACTGTTACACGGCTAAATTGTGTCGTTTTGCTGAAGCTGGCAGACAGAATAGGGAGAATCAGTTACAAGAGAAATGTAGTCCTTGAGCAGAAGCCTTATGGAACCTGTGACGATGACGGCGGCTGGAATTGCGATGCTTGCGTTTGGCGAGTTTGTTAAAGCTGGAGCGGGAGAGATTGCCAAGAAAACTGTCGGCTCGATCGCACCACTACGAGAATTGATTAAAAAGCGGTTTGCTGGGAATAAGAAGGCAGAGGAAGCGATCGAGAAAATCGAGAAAGAGCAATCGCCTGAAGCGTTGAATAAGCTTTCGGTGTATTTGGAAGATGAAATGGACGATGTGCAATTTGCCCAAAGCTTGCAACAGCTTGCGAATCAGATTACGAATGTGCAAAATACTGCCGATCGCCAATATATCAATCAAGGACGCGATCAGATTAATATCGATAACATCACAGGTAATCCTAGAATTGGCGGATCTTAGTAGTGTCACGGCAGTATGACAATCGAGGGCGCGATCAAATTCCGATCGAGAATGTTCACGGCAATGTCTATGTCGGAGAGGCTCGATCGAGAAAGCGTCCCGATAAAGAATTGACTTGGCTCAAAGCCTTTGAAAAAGAAATCGAGGGGCGGTTAACGAGTTCACTGCACAATCAAATCTTAATTAATCTGGGCATGGAGGCGCAGCCAGAACAGGTGAATCGCCTCTGGGATATGGAGGTTAAAAGCGGACAGATTACCGAAACAATTTTGCCAGAGACGGGAATTTTAGAGATCTTCGATCGTCCTGAAATTGCAGGTAAGTTGTTGATTTTGGGAAAACCGGGAGCGGGAAAAACGACAACGTTACTGGAGCTTGCAAGAGCCTTGGTGAGAAGCGCGATCGACGATCCAAACGAATCAATACCGTTTTTGCTGAACTTGTCATCTTGGAAAGATCCGAAGCAAACCATCAAAGATTGGGCGATCGCGGAACTGACGACCAAAGGAATTGGCTCCAAGATTGGGGCAAAGTGGCTTGAAGATCAAAAGATGCTGCCCTTGCTGGATGGGTTAGATGAAGTGCGATCGGATCTTCAGCCTGCTTGTGTGAAAGCGATTAATCAGTGGATGAGCGCTGAGGAGCAACCGAGAGCGATCGTCGTATGCAGTCGGCGTGAGGAGTATGAACTGTATCCCGAAAAGCTTAATCTGAATGGGGCGATTCATTTACAAGAATTGAACGAACGACAGATTGAACGCTATTTGAATCAGGTCGATCGTGCTTCGCTTTGGCAAGTTCTTGAAGCAGATGCAGCATTGTTGGATCTGGTGCGACAACCCTTATTGTTGAGCATTACGCTGGTGGCGTACCGAAAAGAGCTTGCGGGACAGTGGGAGCAACTGCGATCGACTCAGGAGCGGCTCACGTTTCTGCTCGATGCCTATGTTGACAAAATGCTGCATCGTCAACTCAATAGTCGGTTCTACTCTACGAACACAGAACCGATTGCCGAACAAACTCGTCAGTGGTTAATTATCCTGGCAAGGCAGCTACGGCATGATGATGCAACAGAACTTCTGATTGAGAAGATGCAGCCAACTTGGTTAGAAAACGCTCATCAGAAGTGGGCATATCGACTGATATTTGGGCTGATATTTGGGCTGATATTTGGGCTGATATTTGGGCTGATATTTGGGCTGATTAATTGGCTGATATCTGGGCTGATTGGTGCGCTGATATTTGGGCTGATTCTTGGCCGATACTTGGGCTGAGTCTTGGGCTGATTGTTGAGCTGGGACCGATTGATGGGCCGATTGGTGGGCTGATTGGTGGGCTAAATAGTATTGAGCCAATCGAAGCTATCAAAATTTCGATGTCGAGCGACGCTCGACGAGAAATCATCCGGCGGCTGATTGGTGGGCTGATTGTTGGGCCAATTGTTGGGCTGATTGGTGAGCTGAGTGTTAGGCTGATGTTTGGGCCGATTGGTGTTAGGCGGATTGGTGGGGCGATTGGTGGGCTGATTCTTGGGCTGATTGTTGGGCTGGTGTTTGGGCTGGTGTTTGGGCTGATTAATGCTTCAAAAACTGAGATCACGCTGCGAACTCGCCCCAATCAGGGAATAATCAGTTCTGCTAAGAATATGATCATTGTCATTAGCGTTTCTCTGTTGATTGCTTTTCTAGTGCAAGGCTTCTTAGCTCAATTGATCGGTCAAGTCTTGAGCAGAGATGAAACATCTATCGTTTTAACCAATTGTCTTCCTTTCCTAATTTGGTTCAGCCTTTTTGCTGGCGGTGGTCTAGCCTGCATTCAACACTTCTCTCTCCGCCTCGTCCTCTTCTTCAACCGCTCCATCCCCTGGAACTACGCCCGCTTCCTCAACTACACCACCGAGCGAATGTTTCTCCAGCGCATTGGCGGTCGCTACCGCTTCATCCACAAACTCTTACAAGACCACTTCGCCCAGATGGAAGAGTGAGGGGTAGAGAGCGAGGCGCGATCTCTCTTCCAACCCAATCCGCACCTTGCAACAACTGAACCAGCCTCATTAACGTGAGTCTCCAACGAAAGCGCACGTTATTATTACCCTGCCAATCCATAGTTTTTTCCTATCTATCAAACCCCCTCTGTGGAAAACTTTTATGTTTCTGTGGAAAACCTGTGGGAAAAATACTCTCAAGTTGCGGAAATCTTTGAAGCCGCGATCGATTGATTCAGAGTTTTCCACAGACTGCGATCGCAACTCCCCCGCAAGAATCGAGATTTGCTGCGTTTTCCACAATTTCCACAGATCGTACAATAGTACTTATAACCACTGTTTCTTTCTAGCTTCGCGCTTAGGTTAAAGAGGGAGTGGATCGATCCGACGAAGGGTGTTACTATGCTCAAACATCGATTAAAACGCTAGATATAGCACCCCAAATTTTAGAGCTACACCTATATAGAGTACGCTTTACTTTTCCACAACCCCCCATCTGTTCCATACTCTGGCAACTCCTATGAAACTGGTCTGCGCTCAAACTCACCTCAATTCACACTTGTCGCTGGTTAGTCGGGCGGTTTCTTCGCGCCCCACCCATCCAATCCTGGCGAACGTTCTGCTGAGAGCCGATGCTGCAACTCAGCGCGTCATTCTTAGCGCCTTCGACCTCAGCTTAGGGATTCAAACTAGCTTTCCGGCGAACGTCGAAACGAGCGGCGTTCTGACACTCCCGGCAAAACTCCTGGGAGACATCATATCGCGACTTCCCGAAGGCGACATTACGATCGAAAGCGATATCGAATCCAATCACGTCACAACCATCACCTCTGCCTCTGGACGCTATCAGGTGCGCGGCATGGGCGCTGAAGAGTTTCCCGAACTTCCCAGAATTGAAGAAGGAGAGCAAACCCAGTTAGTTGCCGATCGTTTGGTGGATGGGTTACGAGGATCGCTGTTTGCAGCGAGTGCCGATGAAACGAAACAGGTACTCACCGGAGTTCACGTCAGTATGCAGCCTGATGGATTGGAGTTTGCTGCAACCGATGGGCATCGACTCGCGGTGGTCACAACAGTCGAAGAGGATGCTCCAGAAGCAGATTCTCAGTTCGATGTCACGGTTCCAGCTAAGGCGTTGCAGGAATTGATGAAAATGCTCGATCGCCAGAGCGGTAACGCGATCAATGTGCAGTTTGATCAAGGACAGGTCATCTTTGAGTGGACGGGTCAGCGTCTGACGAGCCGATTGTTGGAAGGGCAGTATCCCAACTATCGCCAGCTTGTGCCGCGCCAGTTTACGCATCAGATGACAGTCGATCGTCGATCTTTCCTGAGTGCATTAGAGCGTATCTCGGTGCTTGCGGATCAGAAAAACAACATCGTCAAAGTTCAGCTTGACCCGACGAATCAGCAACTTACGCTGGCGGTTGATGCTCAAGATGTGGGAAGTGGACGAGAAGCAGTTCCCGCACAAATCTCTGGTGATGGCATGGAGATTGCCTTCAATGTGCGATACTTGCTCGATGGCTTGAAAGCAATCAACACGTCAGAAATCCAAATGCAGTTGAACACTTCAACCAGTCCTGTGGTTCTCTCGCCGCTCGGAAATCTGAAGATGACTTATTTGGTGATGCCTGTCCAAGTGCGATCGTAATCTCACCCATTTCCAGGATTGTCGATGGAAGCATAACTTTTCGGCGTTGCTGAATTGAAGCATGAATCTGGATTTACCCTCACCCTAACTCTCTCCCCAGGGAGAGGGAACAAGAGCGTTCTAGCTCCCTTCTCCTCAGGGAGAAGGGTTGGGGATGAGGGCGGTTCATCCTTATATTCAGGAACGCCCAAATCTGTGATGGAGTTCAATAACGGTTAAAGAGTGCGACCAAATGTAGACGATCGCTAGGCACTCGACAATGATTCAGCATCGAGTTGCAGAGCGCGCCGAAGCATTTCACTCGAACTCACGTTCCATTTAGATAAGTCAGGGCGATAGGCGGATGTTGAGCTTGCTGCGGAGCAAATTAAGTTTAGAGGGGTGAAGATATTCCTGTAAGCTGGCAACTTCACTGAGCAAAGCTGTACTGCGGGTACATTCTTCTTCAAGAATCGTAAGGTAGCGATCGAAGTCTTTTTTCGGGATATCTTGCTTCAGCAGATAAGTTGCGATCGTCAAGTTTGAGACGGGATGCCGCAATCCCTGGCAGAGCTGCTGCAACAATAGCCGGTTTAAATCTACGAGTTCTTGCAGGGTCTGTAGCTGTTTCTCAAGGCTTTGTGTTTGTTGAGCTAGGCTCTTATATTGGCGCGATAAGCGATCGTATTTGGTGAGGCAACTTTGCACTGCGCCAATTAATTCCGCTTGAGTGAAAGGTTTAGTAAGGTAATCGTCTGCCCCTAACTCCATACCAAGGCGGATATCGGCGCGATCGGCGCGACCTGTGAGAAAAATAAACGGAATCGTTGCCGTCTCGGTTTGCTGACGGAGTTCACTCAAAACGGCATAGCCATCAAGTCCAGGCATGATCACATCGCAAATCACTAGGCTGGGAAGCATTTCTTTTGCAAGCTGTAATCCCGTAAGACTGCTACTCGTCGCTAAAGTTTGGTAGCTTTGCAGCTCTAAAATTTCTTCAATATTTTCTAAAATTTCTGGATCGTCTTCGATTACCAAAACGCGATTCATCAACTACCCCGGTAAGTTGCAGTAAATATAAGCTGCTTACTTCTACAGAGAGATTCGATCGATATCAGTAGATATTTTGAGTTTTTCATTAAAGCAATTCGGTAAACACGGAGAAATCTTGCAGAGTTGCAGAGGTTTCTCCGTATTTGAGCAAGACTTTATGCGAATTCCTAGAAGTTCTGCAACACATCAGTCCCCCTTCATAAAGACGCAATTAGGAGCTTCGCTGCACCGAAAGTGTTCGCGTCTTTACCCGGATCTGTAGCAAGCAGTTAGAGATCTAGCATTAACTGGCTCGGAGTCCGGTAATTAGATTGCGTACCGAAGAATAGATAACTGTTCGCATTCTTACGCCTTGCTGATGGCTGAGATAACGCTCTAGGAGCGCGATCGCGCAAATCACTTCGACTCCGCTAAGCATCGCTCCAACTTCGTGCAAGAAGTACAGATTTAGAGCAATGGCGATCGTCACCAAGACATAAGCTGTTGCAACTTGAGCATGATTCCAGCCCGATTGCTGAAGACGCTGATACAGGTGAGTTCGGTGCGGCTTAAAAATGTTTTCGTGACGCAGCAAGCGGCGGATCAGCGTGTAAATAGCATCGGCGGTGAGCGGCAAGGTAATGGCTAAAGATGACCAAGCACGAACGGGATCATCGGACTGATGCAACAGCGCGATCGCGACCATTGCACCCAGCGTTGTACTGCCCACATCGCCCATAAAAATCTTGGCAGGCGACCAGTTCCACCACAAAAAACCCAGCAGTGCTACAACGAGTAGAAACAAAAGGGGTTGATTGAGCGCGATCGCTAAGTACGACAACTGCACGGCAGAAACGCTCGCCACCAGTCCATCGAGTCCATCCATGAAGTTGTAGAAATTGATCAGTGCAGTCATGCCGATCATCGTTAGAACGATTGCGACCGCGATCCCAATCATGCCAAATTGAGTTAGCCAGGGTTGCGGAAACGCGCTGAAAGCTGCGATCGCAATTCCTGCTGAACTGAGTTGAACTAGATACCGAATCCGAGCAGGAACATCACCGCGATCGTCAAAAAGACCAACAACCACGAGCGGAATTAAAGCTGCCCAAATTGAGAGAACATCACGACCGACCGTCTGCCAATTGAAATATGCAATTGCTGCGCTGGTAATCGCAAATGCCACGACAAAGCCAAGTCCACCTCCACGGGGAGTCGGTTGGGTGTGAGAACTGCGATCGTTGGGAATGTCCAATAGAAAGCGACTGAAATACTGCTTGATTGAGGCAACCAGCAGAAAACTCAAGCCGCCACTCGCCAGCAAAAGACTGAGAGATATATTCATCAGGAGAACACTTATTTGCTCTAACTGGTCAGGGCACAACCTCCAAGGCGACTGTTACTTTGACAAGTCAATCAATCTTTTTGAACCATCTCGCGGTATGTTCCAGACCTTGAGCTAGGCTAAAGGGAGGTTGCCAATCGAGGGTTTGGCGAATTTTTGAACTGTCGATCGTCAGTGAACCAAGTAGGCGATCGACCGTTGCCGTTTTGCCGAAGATCTGGGCGAGCATGGTTAGTATTACGGGAGGAATTGCCACTAACCGGACAGGTTGATTGAGAAATATACTTAAATTCCGAATTAATTCAGCCGTTGAAACTTCCGCGTTATCACTGATGAGAAACGTTTGTCCCGTCGCATTTGGGTGCGTAGCGCAGGTGGCGATCGCATCAACGAGGTTTCCGACATAGACTAAGCTGCGCTGATTATGGACGGCTCCCAAGGGCAGAGGAATGCCTTTCTCGACAAGCTTGATTAAATTAAGAAAATTAGCTCGGACTCCAGCACCGTAAACAAGCGGCGGACGGAGAATCACCACTTCTAAACCCGTTTCATCGGAGATCGACTTTAAGGCACATTCTGCTTCCCACTTGCTGATGCCATAGGGATCGTTGGGCTGCGGTTGGCTCTGTTCGGTGTAGGGTTCCGCTTGTCCGTCGCCGTTGACTTTGATCGAACTGAGATAGACAAATCGCTTTACACCTGCTGCTGCTGCCGCGATCGCTAGATTTTTTGTTGCTTCAGTGTTAACTAACCGAAACTCAGTCAGTGGATCAGTTGCAGTATCTTTCATCTGATGCACTCTTGCAGCCAGATGAATCACTACATCAATCTTGGGCAAAATTGGATGGTCGCTGAGTTGTGCGATCGAGGACACCAGAATTGGCTTTACTGATGCCGGTAAGATTGCATCAGGATTACGAATCACACCATAGAGGGTATGTTCTGAGGATTCTAAAAGCTGACAAAGGGCTGAGCCAACAAAGCCTGTCGCTCCAGTAATCAAGAAGTTCATGCTGGACGTACAACGAGTTGGAAGACTTTGACAAAGTATTTCGAGAGCACCTTTGTCATATTGGTTTGAATACCGTTCTCAAGGCATCCTCGAACAATCTCGCGGTTCAGAATCCAGTTGCTTGAGAGATTGGCGGTACTAGCTCCTCCGGTTCGCATCTTCACAAGCACTTGAGGCAGGTAATGATAAGACAGTTTGTGAATCGCTAAGAACCGAATCAGCAGTTCATAGTCTGCGGCGATTTTATAATCTGTTTTGAAATAGCCATAGCGATCGAATGCCCATCGCTTGACCACAAAAGTCGGGTGAGCAGGCATCCAACCATATGCAAACTTACCCGGATGAAAGCTTGCAGAACTGTAATAGCGCACAACTTTCTCTGGATTGTCGTGCTTGACATACACTAAGTCTCCGAACACAGAATCAACCTGATGCTGCTCAAACTGCTCGGCGATCGTCGAAATCACCCGCGAATCGACATAAAAATCATCGGCATTCAGAATCGCAACCACATCGCCCGTTGCCAGCTTGATTCCTTTGTTCATGCCGTCATACATGCCGCGATCGGGTTCAGAAATAAACTTCGCAACGCGATCTCCATACGATTGCACAATCTCGACGGTGTTATCGCTAGATGCTCCGTCCACAATGATATGTTCGATGTTGGGATAATCTTGAGCCAGCACCGATTCGATCGTGTCTCGAATCGTCGCGCCTGCGTTGTAGGTGACTGTAATAATGGAAACTCTCATGCGTTTAACACTGTAGAAGACAAGCTTTGGTCTTTGAGGATGCGAGGTTTAATCGCAGCCGCTGGATTTCCCGCGTAGATTGTCCAGGGAGCAAGCGATCGCACCGCAACACTCCCCAAACTCAGCACTGCACCTTCTCCGATCTCGACACCGGGCGCGATCGTCGATCGTGCAGCTAACCAACTTCCTGATCCAACCGAAATCGGAGCGATCCGGAGATCGAAGGTTGGCTTAGTCCAATCATGATTTCCAGTACAGAAATAAACCGATTGCGACACACAGACATGATCGCCAAGAACAATGGGCGCAAGGTTATCGAACCAAGCATCCTCGCCAATCCAACAGTGATCTCCAATGGTTAAGCGCCACGGGAATTTTACTTGTACTCCCGGTTTGATGCGGACTCCTTGCCCGATCGATGCTCCAAACGATCGGAGTATCCATACTTTCAGGCTGGAGATCGGAAGCAGTCGAGATTTGACGATCGGATCGCCTAGAAAGAACCATAAAAGCTGCTTCCAGACCGATGCGCCTGGGGTATATTCTCCGGGTGTGTATTGATTGAGATGAATCAGACTCACAGGATTTTAAGACAATAACGTCAGAACAATGACTTCAGAGCAAGAGGAATTAGAGAGTGGCTTCAAACTTGACCGTTTCTTGCCACCAACCTTGTCGTGTATCCAAAATGTTTGTCCTGGGACTGTCATGACCAAACCAATCCCACAGCACGACTCCATTTGCACCACGATCGCGCACGGTTTCTAGCTGCGTTCGCCAAAAATCACCTTCGATGAATTGATTCCCGCGAAGACGGTTGCTAGTGTGGTATCGACACCAAAGAAAAGGATAGACAGGTTTACCAAATTGCTGTGCTTCTTCAATATTTCCGCGTGCATAAGTCACCCATCCGGGAATGTCAGCATAAAAGGTATAGAGTGAGGGCACAATAAAATCCGCGGCTTCAGCGATGGGCTTAAGAAATTGGTTGACTGCTCTCCAGGAGGTAAGACCTGCGGGCTGATTTCGCACCGGTGTCCAATAGTCGCGCACAGGTGGAACCGCATAAACGCCAAGCTTAAGCGATGGTGCTGCTTCTCGCATCCACTGAATAATTTCGACGTACTTCTTAATATTGTCTTGAACTGTGTCTTTCCCAGCCTGGTTGATGTTCATTTTCCAGTGTTCGATGTCGATGACAAAGTGAGAAAAGTCTTTTGAAGCAGTGCGGGCGTTTTGCTGACAGGCATCGCGATCGGGGCGCGATCGATCCTTGTTTTTCCAAAATCCTCGATCATCGACTCGAATCGGAGTCATTCCAATCTTCGGCTTCTCAGCGTAAAGCAGCGCATCGAAAATCGTGAAAGAATTAGCACTTCGATTGGGACGAGATTCGACTCTCTGACAAGCACTGGGCAGCAAGATGCTTCCCCCTAGCAGCGTAAGAAACTGCCTGCGATTCCAAATATGAGACATTCAAGGAACTCCTAGATTTGAAAAGTTTTTCTGAACCTATTGCTTTGTTGTTCGTTCTTTGCACCAATCGGACTTGGATTGAACACAAAGCTGCTGAAACAATAAGTCTGCGATCGCCTGGTTTCCAGACTCGGTGAGGTGAATGACATCGCTGAAGTAGCTTGATTTTGTCTTTTCTGGTAGCGATGACCAAGCTTGATGTGCATCTACTACTGGAATCTGGAGCTGCTTCAGCAGGTTAAGAAATTCTGCTTTGTATAGGGGGGCTTGCGGAGTCGGCGCAACATCTTCCAGGTTTGGGGTGTATAGCACGATGATGGGAACGTTTTTCGTTTCGGGATTGCTCCTTAAAGCGCGGATTGCTTGGCTAAAACTTTGACTGTTACGGGCAAACCATTCCGCTTTATCTTGCGGGGTGCGTACCTGTTGTGCATAAGCAGGCGCGATCGTGGCTTGACTTGTCAATCTCCGGATCACACGCATCCAATATCGCGACATCCCTTCTGAGATCGCTGACCCAGGACGCTGATTCGGATAGCTTGAATCGACTCCAACCATCCCTCCTGTGCTTGTTCTCTGAATCAGGTCGCTGGTGCCGATTTGGAAGATAATCACATCGCTCTGAAAGCTGCCAAATAGGCGCAAGTAACCGATGCGGTTTTCGATGCCCCATGAGCCAGCAGAAGCATTAATTACTTCTGTTGAATTGCCCAATCGATCGCGAAATCGCTCTGTAAGGGTGCGAGATTGATCGGTCAGGGCACCTCCATTCAGGACTGAATCTCCCAGCATTAAAATCCGGCGGGTGTTCGGTGGCTTGGTTGGCGAGATTGTACCGTTGCGCTGAGAATACTGATTGACCTCCATCGAGTTGCCAAATCGAAATAGCTTTTGATTCGGCTGGAGGCGGTAGCCTGTTTGACTGTCCGCTTGGTACAGTGGCGGGTTACCCAGTCCGAGAAACAGACGCAGTGCGAGCTCTAGGACACCAATGCTCAGCCCAAGCCCAAGCAGTCCCAGCAGCAGGGGTTTTGTTTTCATGGTTAGTTCAACAGGAACAATGCTAGCTGTGTCGCACCCAGGCGCGATTGCAGCAAAACTTTATTTGAACCACGATCGATAACGCAGACTTGCTCCCGTTCGTCCGGTGATTAACCACACCAGTGAGCGCCCCACATCTCGCAAAACTCGAATCTTTGATTCTTGGCGATGCTCACCAGAAACCTCAATCGGCGTAAAAGTAATGCCTTGGCTCCCGAACACAACTGTCGCGATCGCTTCTGCTCGCGGCATATGATAGTCAGAGGTGACAATGTAAACGTGCTGAATGCCCCGCCGTTTGAGATCCGGAACAACGGTTGTAAAGTTGGTGACGGTATCGGTGGCGCGGGTGTCAAAGTACAGGCGCGATCGGGGAATGCCCGCATTCTCAAAGATGCGAACGGCACTCGGAGAACCACTCGACACCCAGATTTTGAGCCAAGGATAGCGTTGGGCGAGTTGTGTCGTGTATTCCTCTCGATCTGGACTGCCTCCCAGAATGAGAATCATCTCTGGAGAGGGAGATTGCTGACGCGCAATGGTCAGTCGGGTCGGAATATATCCTGAGCCGAGCAGAACGGCAGCAGCGGCGATGCACTGAAGCAGTCGAGTACGAAATAACACGGTAAACTCTGAATCATTGGTAGAACCCTGGACCCAGTGTACTCGGTTTTTTCATTTTATGAATCTTTCTCCGCTTGAATTAAATGAATTGATAACAAAATTTCGGCTAAGACGCGCTGAAGAGTGTAGTACCAACCTGCCCAGCCATCGAGAATGCCACGTTTAACGATCAAGCAGTAAATCAAAACGGCAAAGGGTGCGAGAATTTTTGTTTTACGGATGCGATCGCCCAAGCTCAGTTTGCTAGGGGGTGTAGAGAGCAGTTTTTTGACCTCCAGTACCATGTAGCGATCCTGTGCCCAGAGCCAGCGCGAGAGTGGCTTGCGATCGTCGTGGTAAATGTATCCGCTTAGCATCTGCGGGTTTCCATTCACCTTGACTCGATGGGCGTGACCATCGTTTTGGTAAACGGCGCGATCGCGGCGATAGAGGATCGTTCTAGGGGGTAACAGCGTGCCTTGCAGGGGCTTGCCAAAAACGCAGTATTTGAAGCGGGCCTTGTAGTAATCTGTGGTTTTATCTAAAGCTAAGGCTTGAATCTCGGTGATCAGTTCATCGGTTAGCACATAATCAGCGTCGAGCGAGAGCACCCATTCAGAGTGGATTTTAGACAAGCCGTAATTGCATTGTGAGGCGAATGAGTCAAACGATCGGGTAAAAATCTCAACCTGTGGGTAAGCCTTGAGAATTTCTATGGTTTCATCAGTGCTCCCGCTATCAATCACGACAATTCGCTCTGCCCAAATCAAGCGCTCTAGCACTCGCCCAATATTGGCGACTTCGTTGTAGGTCAAAATTAACGGCGTTACTTTCATAAAATTCGCTTGTAAGACTGAGTTAGACGATTAGTAGCTGAGCCGGTGCAGTCCAAACTCTTGTCGAACCGATCGTGTGAGGGGGCGTGACGCGATCGTGCCTTGAAGCAGCAACAGTCGATATTTAATTGATCCCCGCCAGCTTCCGCTCAAACCCTTGAGAGCCGAGGCTGTATCAGCTTGTATATTTTCAGCATTATCAGTCACATACACTGCCCCTGGAAATGGCAGGGGTTGAAGCGGAAATCCTCTGCTTTTCATGATGTTGGGCAGGTCCTTATGATGGAGTAAGTACCGATCCTGAATGTCGTCCAACTTCATTGTTTGGAGATAAGCATAGATAAGGTCTGTCCTGATGATGTTACAGGTACCGCAAATCTGCTCAAACCTATTTTTCAAGGGTTGGATAAGCGTACTGCCATCGCGGTACTTATACCCACGATTGATAAACCAACCGTTACAGTCTTTATTCTGCTGAACAAAGGCTGTAAGCCGCTTGCTGATACAGTCATCAGAATCAACAGCCATGATGTGTGAACTAGAAAACTGCATCGCATACTGGGCACCCACCCAAAATTTGCGATGTTGGTCAGCACATTTACTTTCCATATGGGCTGGATCTGGCGTTGGAAAATCGACCTCAACAAAATTAATCTGAGGATGCTCATACTGGATCACAGGCCGCTCATGACAGACAACCACGACCTGAAAATCTGGTGATGTTTGATTGCAGACCGATCGTAATGTTCGTTCTAATTGTTTAGATACCCGGTGCCAAGACTTTGAAACCTTGGCGCTGCGGAGTGAAATAATGAAGATCAGCATAGCTTATCGAGGTAGCAGGAACGACAATGTATAAATCTCTGACTATCTATTAATCTCTAACTATTGTTGAACTCGTGGATCAGTTGTGATTCGCTGAGCAGAACCAATCGCCGCGATCGAGTAGAGCTTAAACTCTTGCTGCAATGCGTGTGTAAGAGGTTGAGCAGCTAGCCTTTTATATAGCTTCATGGCGTAAAACTTAGTCAATTTCACAGGCTGGCTTCTGATTTGCTGAAGCACGAGTGTAGATTGATTTTCAAGATTTTCTGAGTTATCGGTGATGTAGACCGCGCCAGGAAAAGGGAGAGGAGACAGCGGCGTTGCTCTTGCTTGCATTGCTTTCGCGATCTCAGTGTGAAACAGTCGTTTTTCGGCAAATCGGGTTTCGAGTAGCTGCAAGTCTTCGATGTACTGATGGATCAAATCGGCTCTGACGATATTCGATGTACCGCAAATCTTAGAAAACCCTTGCTTTCGATGTTTTAGTCTGGGGTTTCCATCCTGATATTCGTAGCCTTGATCCAGAAACCAGCCATGACAGTGCTGGTGTTGTTTGACAAATTCAGCCAGATTGCTGCTGACACAATCATCCGCATCGACAAACATCAAATGCGAAGCAGGTGCGATCGTGCTTGCATGATCAGCTCCAATTCTGAGCTTTCGTTCTTGATCAGCCATGCCGCTCGAAGGAGTGAGCCGACTCGGTGGGGTAAAATTAACGTCTAGAAACTCAACTTTAGGGTAATTGTGTTGTAGATTGGGTCGATCGTGGCAGACGACAATGACCTGAAAATCGGGAGAAGTTTGGTTACAGACCGACTGAAGCGTGCGCTCAAGCAGGTTAGAAACTGTTTCCCACGACTTTGAGGCAACCCTACTTTTCAGTGGAATGACAAAAACAAGCATAGTGATCCTCAGTTAGCTCTTTTGTCTAATGCTGAATTGGTGAAGAATCGTTGTTTAACTTGCCATTTCACCAATGAATAATAGGAGCGAGACAACGCAAAGGTTCGCTGGAGGCGAGGAATTGAAGGGGTTAAATAGCTTTTATAATTCTGCAAGGCGGTTTCCTTGAGGTACCGATAAAAGGCAGGATAGCTGTTATGCAAGACTTCACCAAACAGATCCCAGGGCTTTGGAGAACCCACGAGATGACAAATACAATCTGAGTCATCTGTGATTCCGTATCCTCCTGGGTAAAAGGGACGATTGTACTTGTGAGGCAACAGAAGAAACTCTCCGCCTACTGCTGCGTTCAGAACAGTCTGATCGGTATTGTGCAGAAGCTTTCCATACTCATCAATAATCTTGAAGCAGCGAAGGCTCATCTGCTCCTGCTTCCATCTTTTTGCATCAAATAAGACCACGCCAGAATTAAAATAAGGGGCATCATCCGGTAGACCAATTTGTTTGAGTAGCCCGTATTCTTTGTTCCAAGTGTTTGAAACATAAGATTCAAACACTGCTCCAATAATTTTGTCTTCAAGGGGATAGGCAAATAGCTTAGATAAGTCAGTTCTAATGATGAGATCTGCATCTAAAAACAACAGCTTTTCCGCTTCGACGAGATTCGCAGCCAAGAGAATTACATAAGGCATTTTGTTGTAGTGTAATCCCTTGCCACTTCCTAAATCTAAGGTTGCGACATCGTAGGTTTGTAGATGATACCGATCGCGGTAAGGAGACAGAGTTTGATGAATTCGCTCGATCGCCTGACTAGAGAAATCTTTGCTGAACAGGTGAATGTTGACGAAGGCATCCGGATCTAAAAACTGTAGAGCAGTGTAGAGCGTAACGTGTAGCCCAACTTCCATGTTTCGATCTGAAGCGATCGCGATATTTATCTGCATTGTCTTATCCCCTCGTGAATGATTGTCCCAAGGTTTTGTGTTTTAACTAATCCGATGGCTCAATCCGATAAAGATTAAACTCATCTCGAATTGGGGCTGATAGAATCTGAGAAATGAAAGGCTTACACAGCCTCAGAACATAAAATCTCATCAGTTTGAAGGGATGATTGCCTATGAATTCTCGCCGAATCGTTTCTGCTTGGTTTAAGGTATTCTCCGAGTGGTCGGTAATGTAAACTGCACCAGGAAAAGGCAGAGACTTCAAAGGAATATTCTGCTCGGCTAAGCGATAAGGTAGCTGGGTATGCAGTAAAAAGCTTTGGGTAATGTCTGAAAATTGCACTTCTTTGATGTAATCCAGTAAGATTCCAGCTTTCACAATGTTGCAGCTTCCACAAAACTGCTCAAATCCTCGCTTGCGGTGTCGAATCAACCAGCTTCCTTCCTGATATTGATAGCCTTGGCTAAAATACCAGCCATTTGCCTGTGGATGTTGAGCGACAAATGCTGCAAGATTTTTATGAATGCAATCATCCGCATCCATAATCATCAGATGTGCATCTTTGAAGTTTTTCGCAGCGTGATGAATTCCAGTCCAAAGCTTGCGGTTTTTATCGATTCGTCTTTCTGCGATCGAACTTGCTTGATTTGGTGCCGGAAAATCAACCTCTACAAACTCAACTTGAGCATAGTCATCTTGAAGAATTGGACGATCGTGACAGAGAATAATGACATGATATTCCGTAGAGGTCTGATGACAGATTGAGCGAAGCGTGCGCTCTAATAACTTCGATACTTTTTCCCAAGACTTTGAGGACTGGGCACTTCTCAATGGAATAATGAAGACTAGCATACGTCTTACTAGATCAAAAATAGGTGGGTGGAAGGTCTTTTTGCATTAACATCGAGAAACTCTAAGAAAGACGATCGTGCTCGAATAAGATCTTGCTGTAAACCTCGCTCAAGCCCGCTGCAATCTGTTGCCAGGTATAGTGATCAAAAATAAATTGCTGTGCTCGTTTACCCATTTGCTTGGCTGCATTCGGGTCTAAGAGTAGCTCTTTCATTGCCTGAGCGATCGCGCCTGAATCAATCTCAACGACTTTCGCGGAAGCCGCGATCGCGGCTTCCGGGAAGTTACACCCAGCCGTGAATACACAAGGCAATCCTGATGCCATCGCTTCAAGCACCGACAGGCTCAGACCTTCTGAATAAGACGGAGCAACATACAGACCGGCTGCTGCAAGTGCAGCGGATTTCAGTGTTCCCGTGAGCATTCCTGTGAATGTGACGGCTTCAAGACATCCTGCTTGGGCAAAGTACGATCGAGCCGTCGGCAGAAATCCAATGTTATCCGGCCCAGCTACCACTAAATGAGTTTGAGAAAATTCAGCGTGAACTTGAGCAAAAGCAGGGGCTAAGAGATCCAGTCCTTTTTTCGGATCAACTCGTCCTAGAAATAGAATCAAGGTTTTGCCACGCAGGGCTGGAAAGTTTTGGTAAAACAGTTCCGGATCAGGCAAAGATTCAAAGTCGCGCTGGTGGATGCCATTGGCAAGGATTGTTAATGAAGTGGGTAAGGCTAACGATCGCACGGCATTGGCTTCAGATTGGGAAAGCACTTGAATCATACTGGCTTTGCATAAAATGGGTCGTTCAATCAGCGTGTAATAAGCCTTCTTTTTCCAGGCTTTGTAATTCAATGCCCAGGGATCTAACATTCCGTGAGGGCTGGCAATGTAGGGAATTTTGTAGAGCTGGCAGAGCCAGTGTGCGATCGCAACCGGATAGGTAAACAGCGAAATCGTATGCACCAGATCATAGTCTCTAAGATGCTGAAACAGCCAAGCGGTCAGCGGATAACTAAACTTATATTCGCTTACTCCCCATCTGGGAAAATATTGGATTCGATAAGAGCCTGCTTGCTGCCAGGTACAAAGTGGAACCTCTAAATTGGTCGAACCATTGGCATTGGTTGTAACAACATCAACGTGCAGATCGCGATCGCCGAGTGCCTGAGCCAGCTCAAACAGCAGCTTAGAGGTTCCACCGTAAACCAAACTAACCGCAGGAATGACGATTAAAACTTTCATAGTGATCGCCGTTTTAGTGCATACTCAACGGCTTGATGTAAGCCCTGAGCAAAATAACGAGGAGAGAAGTTCTGGATGTGTTTTAGGGCAGCGTTTCCCATGGTTTCCGCA
Organism: Leptolyngbya sp. DQ-M1; assembly: GCF_039962505.1. Lineage (NCBI taxonomy): Bacteria > Bacillati > Cyanobacteriota > Cyanophyceae > Leptolyngbyales > Leptolyngbyaceae > Leptolyngbya > Leptolyngbya sp. DQ-M1. Next base: position 624,648 of record NZ_JAMPLJ010000002.1, on the reverse strand, counting down.
AGCTGCGGGTCTGAGCTTATTTTGCTCATCAATTGCTGCATCTGTTCTACATTGTCTGGATCAAATCCCCAGCCGTTCACGCCCTCAATGACTAGATCTTCAAAGCATCCGCAGCGATTGGAGACCAATACAGGTAGACCTGCCGCCATTGCTTCATTAATGACTAATCCCCACTGCTCCTGCTGGCTTGCATGAACAAAACAATTAGCATGAGCAAAGTACGGCAATAATTCATCCTGCTGAAGAAATCCGGGTAAATGAACGCGATCGCTCAGTCCCAAAGCCTGAATCTGTTGTTCGATCTGGGGTCGAAGCTCACCATCCCCACAAAGCACTAAATCCCAAGACGATGAAGTTTGGGCAGCATAAGCTGCATAAGCTGTGATTAAATTGGGTAAGTTTTTCTTTTCGAGGAATCGATTGATCGACAAAAAGAAAGGAGCCTTGATCGGATTTGGCAGTGATCGCAGTCGATCGGGATGAAACGCATCATTTCCCACTACGTTGTATCCGGTAAAAACGCTCTGGGTTGGCATTCCCAACTTGAGTAAATACCGCTTTTGGGGCTGTCCTCCTACTAATGCCGATTGATACTGATTCACCAACAACCGTTTTGCCTGCTCTTTCAGTCCGTGTCGCGCAGCATCATCTTCTTTAGAAGCAGATAACAGAATTGCAGGCTTGCGATGCCAACGGCTCCAACATAGTGCTGATAACATGCCCGTTTGAAAGTAGCCTGCGATCGCCACGACATCAGGATTGATTTGGGATAGAACGTTGTAAACAGATTGAAATAATCGGTTGGGTGTTATCGCCTGCAACGGTTGATCCCGAATCACTGTGATAAACGGGCAATCAGACTGTTCAACGGCTGCTTTCCAAGCATAGTCCTGATCAGCGCGAGCAAGCTCGATCGCGTGGAGTTGCCACCCTATCTGCTCGAATCGCTGATGAGCTGCATTCGATCGAGCAAAATGATAAGGCCCATAGTTTGTAAACAGGAGCGCAACACTCGTCATAGTTTAGAGAAGAGGTGGAAAGTTCTGCGACTGAGAAGCGGCTTGAGTCTCTCGCCGACTGAATCTTAGAAAGGCAATCATTAACCCGACCGAAGCGATCGGCAGGTAGTTTCGATACGGATCTCCGTGAAAGCTAAATAGACAAATGGATTGGAACAAAAAGACAACTGTAAAGCAGGTCATCATGGCATAGTCGCTTTTAACAAACTGGGAGGGAGATTGGCGAGCATCTGCACACTGCTTCGCCGGAGATAAAGCAATCTGCATCACGCGGAATGCCAAGTAGAGAAACGGCAACACAAACGTAATAATTCCGAAAATGCCAAACTCGATCGCAACCTGCATAAAGGCATTATGGACGCTTCCGTAACTGTAGAGACCATGACCCCAAATCGGGCTTCTAAAGAACAAGCTTGAAACACCGCTGTACATGGCTTCTCGTCCCTGAATAGACCTATCTCCACCGCCGCTACCCGTAATTAGCTTAAATAAAATGTCAATTCTCTGAAAGCCATTGGTAAGCGCACGCTCGACCGGGGAAATTTCAGCGTTGCTCGAACTGGTCGCGGCTGAGAGCGGTGATAACATAAGCAAGCTGGCTAGCCCAACCCCAGAATACAAAAGAAAGTTAGAAATCGCTCTCACAGCACTTTTGTTAGAAGACATCAACAGATTGACCGTATAGATCACAACAAATGCTGCACTCACCAGAACGGAAAGTGTAGCGCTACGTGTTCCTGCAAAAGAAGACACCAAAAAACCTGGAACCATCAGAACTAATAACAAGGGATTGCCAGCATACCGACCCGTTAGCCACATCACTAGGCAAGATAGAAACGCATAAGCGCCCGTATACGCAACTAAGATTGGATTACTGGATGTGCCTGCAACTAACCGTCCACCGTTGTCCGCCCATTGAGCACCTCCAGTCAGCACTTGAACCAGCAAAATCAGCGAGGTGAAAACCGCGATCGCACTAGAAGCGGGGCACAACAGTCGAAACTGTGCAAACGTTAGGCTTCTCATCAAACACAAGGCAGTCCAGTACACACCAAAATAGATGAGGAGATTTTCTGGGAAAGTAGATTTATCCTTGATTGTCATATAGTCCACTAAGAACATTGCAACAAACGCCAGATAAAAGAGTTCGACGAAGCTAACGCGAAACAATCGCTGTCGGGGTGCGCGGGTTAGCACAATTAGCACAAACGGGATCGTAACCAAAGTGACCTGAAAGATTGCAGTCAAGAGCGTTGTACGAGCGCCTACTAGCCCACTCACCGAAAAGTAGAAAGTTAAGCCATGAACATAACAAGCTAACAGAATTGCAATCAATTTTGCTTTGAATGAAAGCTCATTCATGGCTGCACCTCTACAAAAAAATCAGACATCAAAGCACTGACAAATTGATCAGCACGATTTTCATCCACCACCTGGTTCATTTTTGATAACTTGCAGAAGATCGGCTGCGAGATCGCGGCTTGCAGGGCTTTCGCGATCGCGGCTGGATTTTCAGAATCAACGGTCTGTCCCAGTTGATTCTGCTGTGTCATTGCTCCCATCAATCCATAGTTCGTGGAGAGAACAGGTTTATGAGCAGCAGCAGCATGAACCAAAATCGAACTCATTCCTACATGCTTTTGATACAGCGCCAGCACGGTATCTGCAAGCTCGAAGAATTGTTGCACTTCTGCACCTTTGATATAGCGATCGCATAACACAATCTGAGCCTGAGTGATCTGCTTGAGCTGCTCAATTTCAGTCCGAATCTCTGGATCGCGCTCGTTCACTGACCCCGCAAGCACGAGACAAAGCTGGCTTTGCGTCTCGATCGGCAGTTGTTTTAGAGCCTGTAGCACCTGATAAACTCCTTTACGACCACTCAGTTCACCAAACAGCAAAAAGAGATGTCGATCCGGCAGAATCTGAAGTTTCCGGCGCAAGGCTTCCACTTCAGCAGGCTGACAAGCAGGAACTTCAACCGGATCAGCTAGCGGCAAGATTGGCTTTTGAGTCAACTGCTGAATTTCTGGCACTGCAAAGCGATCGAGACAAAACAGCGTTTTGAACTGCGACCGCCGGAGAATCCGGGCAAGTACGGCTTTTTGCCGCCATTGTCTCCACTGCTCTTTTGCAGAAAGAGGATGTGCCGAGAACTGATGGTAATGAAAACTAGGACGAAAGTAAATTCCCGACACGGGGCAGGGCGATCGTTCTCCAAAAGCTAAAGGCAACTGCAGGCTATCAAGATACATCAAAAGCGCCTGAGTCGGGTTGAGCCGTTTGGCATAACGACAAAATAGCTTCCACTCGATAAAAGACTTGGCGACGAGCGATCGAGCGCGAAGATAGGTTTCGTATTCTGCTTCAGTGATCGAACTAAATCGAATACGACTCAGCGTTGATTCTGTGCTAAATGCGATTAAGTCAGGATGGTTCTTGACCAACGCCGGAGAAACGACCAAGTGCAAACATCCGGGTCGCTGCTGCTGAGACCAGTCTTTTACCAAATGCTTAAAATAAACTGGGTGATGTCCTCGCGGTGAGAGATCAAACAGCAAAAAGGTACGATCGCTACTCGATTGGGTTGAAACGGATAGATCACACTGAGACAGCATAGTTTGAGTCCTCAACGGCGATGATGTGCTGCAATACTACGTTCACGTCTGGTTATCTCGCCTCAACTTGCGATCGCGCTCAATCTGCCAAAAAGCTCTAGATAAGCTTTGGAGGTTTGTTCCACTGAATATGCACTCAAATCTCGCTGCCAGCGAACCTTGACACCACTACGGACAGTCTCAACGATCGCACGAGTGAACTCATTGATCAGCTCAGGACAAATAAGCTTCACGCCCGGAAAGGCTTTGCCATACTGCAAAGAGGGAATGTCAGACGCGACGATCGCGATGCCGCTAGAGAGTGCTTCAATAAACGCAAGCGAGTGCGCCTCGATTTTTGAAGGCATCAGGAACACATCTGCGCCAGATAGTAGGTCAGGAACATCTGAACGAGACCCTAGAATGAGGAGTTGATCTTCAATGTTAAATTGCTGTGCGAGTTGTCTCAGGTGTTGTTCGTAAGGCTGATCTTCGGAACTTCCCACAAAGCACAGCTTTCCCGAAAAAGGCGCTTGCTGTTGTGCCTGAGCAAAGGCTTGTAACGAAAGATGCTGCTGTTTGGTCGAGCTAAACCGCCCCACCTGCAAAAACACAACCTCCTCTGGCTGCACGGCAAAAATGGTCTGCCTGACTCTGTCTCGCTGAGTCGCCGCTTGCTTGATTGCGCTTAAATTAATTCCGTTAGGAATCACGACAGGCTTCGCGATCGAATTAATGCGGTTGCAGTAGTTCTCTGCTCCTGTTTGCGAGACAGCGACGATCGCGTCAGGCGCGGGCACGAACCAGCGTTCAAGGGCGCGGAAATAAGGCGATGCGTAGTCGTCTTGAGAGGCATCGTGTAACACGCTCAGGGTCGAAGTATGATGAAGCGCTGCCAACCTCACCGCAATTCGCGCATATAAACTGGGGATCACTGCATGAGCAACGACGACATCTGGCTTAAACTGCTTCAAATGCTGGACTAGGAATGTGATTCGCTCCCTTTTGCTGAGTTCTTGTTCAGGGAGAAACAGCGAAACCTGAGCTGCCTGCATTTGGGCAAGTTCGCTCAAAAACGAAGGCTGCGGCGGCATGAGTGCCATCACCGCAACTTGATGCCCCAAGGCTTGATGCGCGATCGCAAGACTCCGCACTAAGATTTCCGCCCCTGAAAATCTTGGAATATAGATAACATGGCAAATTCTCATAGAGTATTCTGGGTTGTTGCCTTTTGTACCCTTCAGAGACTCGATCGCTTCAACCGGAGACTTTGGTAAACAAAGCAGAATTTCTTCTACTCAGCCTGCGCCAGTTGTAACACCCATTCAATCAATCGCTGCTCGGCGGAAATTGGACGCGGTAGGACTTCTGGCATGGCTAAATCACGGCTCAACCATTCTGCAAGCTCTCGCCAATCTTCATAACAATAGACTCCAGCATATTCAAACGCACTTCGACAAGCATTACTGCTGGCAATCACCGGAATTCCCGCCATGATCATCTCTGGAATGCGAGTGAGTGCGCCGACTCCTGCTTTTTGATGAACTAAAACCGCTTTTGCCGACTGCAAGAATTGGTTCAGCGTTTTGGTTTCGACAGCACCATGAACCGTGAAGCCCGGAAGATCGCAGTAACGGCTGAGTTGTTCAGTGCCATATCCTACAATGTCAACCTCAAAGTCAACCTCAAACTCGATCGTGGATTGAATTTGCTTTAACCATTCGATCTGTTCGATCATTCCAAGCAGCGTCGGCGTGTTGTTGGCGGTTCCTAGAATGAGAAATCGTTGTTTCTGGGTGGTTAATCTGGCTTGACGCACGGTTGCCAGGTCTTTGAGGATTGGGTCGGGTGGATAGTAAGGTAAATAAAACGCATTTACGCCTTTGGCTTTTAATAGCCATTCTTCTTCGCGAGCAATGCAAAAGACCGCATCGGCTTTGCCTAAAGATGCAATCTCGGTTTCTAGTGTTTCACAGCAGTCATTTCGGGGAATCAGCGCTTCGATATTGTGCGGCAATGCAATCACGCGATATCCGATCGCTTTGGCAACATAAGGCGCAACATAGTTTTTTGTCGTTTCCCAGAGCAGCAGCTTGCTGCCTTGATGATGGCTCAATTCGTCGTGGTAAACCTGACGTTGAAAGCCGCAAAATGCGAGTGACTGCAAAGAAGAACGAATCTGAAGCTGATTTTGAACAATGAATCGTAGTGTGTTGGGATTCAACACAGAACTGATCCCCGTCAAATAGCGATCGCGCTGAGTTCGCAAAATCTTTCGCTCTAGATGCGAAAGTTCAATGTCCGCTTTCTGTAAAAGCTCAATCACCTGCACTGTACGCCGGGAACCGCCATGCCCATTCACATCCAACGGATAAAAAGGATCAATCAGTACAGCATTGGTAGGTACAGGGGGGGTCTGTTTAGGCAATTTTAGCGGACGAGTAGGACTGAGATTCATAGGCGGCTTGATAATGGCTCAGATGCTGATCGAAAATTTTGGGCATCGACAGGTGATGACGCAGGCGGGAAACATTTGGGTCTGGTTCGGGTGAACAGCTGGGAATGAGATGGTTTAAGGCATCTACGATCGCGTCACTCGTATAAGGTTCAAATGTCGCAATTGCATGGGGCTGTAACCGGTTGTATTCCTCGACTTGGGGAATGTTTGAAGCAAGAATTGGACGCTCTACAGAAATCCAGGTCGAAAGTGATCCTGATGCCGAAGTTTGCCTAAAGGGGCAAACGGCAAGGTCGGTTGAGAGCAGATATTGTTCTAATTCTGCTTCGGACAAGTAGCCTGTCACTCGCAGACGATCGCGAACTCCTACTTGCTCTGCAAGTGCCAGCAACTCTTGATAATACGCTTCATGTCCCACGCTCACTCCCCCGGCAAAGATAACTTTGACCGTCTCTGGAAGCTTTGGCAAAGCTCGAATCAGGAGTGAATGTCCTTTGCCGCTATAGATAAATCCCAGCAGTGTAATCACCGTGAACGGCTCTAATCCTAATATCCTGCGCGCTTCTGCTCGATCGTTCTGGAGGTGCCGCGATTCAACAAAATGAGGAATAATGCTAAGTTTTGCTCGATCGATGCGATCGCTAAGCCGTTGCGCTTCTTCTTGAGTACAGACGATCGCAACTCGCGATCGAGCAATTACTTTCTGTAAGGCTAAAATATGCGGCGCGACACGATCGCGCAGGACTGCTTTTGCTAAATCAGAGAAGCGGACTGTACCAGGATGGGAGAAATATCGTTGGGTCAGCGTGGCGCTAGAGGGTGGGTAGAAAATGTCGTGCAGCGTCACAACCAAAGGACGAGAGCAGTGATTGAGAAACGCATCAAGATAGCTGAGCTGACTCCAGTGATCCCGCCAGATTGCACGATTGTATTGAAAGTGAACGACATCTGCCTGAGCAAGCGTTTGAGCTGCATGAATGAGACTGGTGCGATCGTGCTGTCGGTCTCCGGTTAAATTTACTTCCGCTTCGATCACTTGAAGCTGTGATCGACTCTGAGCTTCTGCGGCAAGTAAACGTCCATAACGACGAATGCCGTGCTGCAATGCGCCAATGTGTAAATAACCAATTTTCATGTTTGTAAGACCTTGGGCAGCGATCGCACTGTTCTACCAATTCCTTTCTTCATCCATTTCACCGTCTGTCGGGGAGAATTCAGCAGAAAATAAAGCATCACCACTTGAATTTGCAAATGCGGTGGAAGCTGTTTGCGGTAGGTTCTCAGTAATGCTTGTGCCCGCTTAGCCCCTTCGCCCGATCGCCAATCTAAGATTGTTTTTGTTCCCTCGATTTCGCGATAATTTCCCCAAGTTTCATCAATATGCTTTACATGAGCGACTTGTACGGCTCTCAAGATGAAGTCTAAATCCAGCGCAAAATGTTCATCGACTTTGTAGAGTCCGATCGCGTCGTGTAGAGCAGTGTGGTAAAAGTAAGCAGATGGATTGATCGGATGAGGGTTCACTTCTGCACCCAGCAGCAGATCCGTTAACCGTAATTTAGCAGGACGATTGTATTTTTTTAATTCACCTGCATCATTCCAAACGTTGCAATTTCCGACTACAAAACTCGGCTGAGGAAGGGACTGAAAGAGTTCTAGAACTCGGTTGAGAACATTAGGCTCGTAGTAGTCATCCACATTGAGAAATCCAATAATCTCGCCTTTTGCTAAAGTAACGCCCTTATTCATCGCATCGGACTGTCCCCGATCTTTCTCGGAGATCCAGCGAATCTGTGAATACTGTTGAGCATAGCGCTGGACTATTTCGATCGTGCGATCGCTAGAGCCACCGTCTACGATCAAATGTTCGACTTCTGAGCAGTTCTGCTGAATCACGGCTTGCAGACAGCTTTCGATGAAGCGATCGCCGTTGTAGACCGGAGTAATAATCGTAATCACAGTGATTAAATCGTAAAGATTAATGAGTTGAATATTGAGTGAGGCAAGCGGGCAATTCAAGAATGTTTAGAATCTGAATTTGATCGCACTGCTTCAAAGTGATAACGCATCTTTTTTTTTATTGGTCATGTTTTCTCAGGCTGTTTTTTGCCTGCACCAATTGTTGATAAAGCATTAAATATCGCTGAGCTTGAAGCCCGATCTCGTATTCCTGCACAGCGACCTCCCGACAGTTCTGACGCATGCGATCGCGCAACTCATCGTTTTCTAAAAGCTGAACCATTCCGCGACTCAAATCGGCTGCATCTTCCGGTTCTGCTAGATATCCCGTCACTCCAGGACGAACTAAATCAGGCACTCCACCCACACGAAAAGACACCATTGGAGTCCCACAAGCTAAGCTTTCTTGAAGTACCAGCGGCAAGTTATCAGCACGAGTCGGAAACACAAACAAGTCAGCGGCAGAGAATGCAGTCACTTTGGTTCGATCTTCACTTACATACCCTAAGTTCAAGGTTTTGATCCCAAAGGTATCTTGAGCAATTTGGCTTTCGCCCATGGTAAGTAGAAGAACCTCAGATTTCAGCGATTCAGGTAAATCCTGAATCGCTTTTAACAATAAATCTCCGCCTTTACGCGTATCTTCCAGGGTTTGAGACACAAACAACAAGACTTTGCGATCGCTCTCAATTCTCAACGCAGCACGAGCGCGACTGCGATCTTCGGGTTGATAGGTTTCCGTATCAATTCCATACGGAATGTAGTGGATCGGGAATTGGTTGAGTAGGCTTGTTTTTGCTACATTCACTAGCCACTGACTCGGAGCAACGATTGACAACTCTGTATGTTGATATACCCAGTTTTTCAGCTTCCATTCCCAGCGGGTACTATCCCGGCGCACGGAGGGATAGCTGTGTAAATCAGGACACTGACCACACCCGATTTTCCAGCGATCGCACCCGTAGCTATAGGCACAATGTCCAGTCATCGACCACATATCATGCAGCGTTAAAACCGCAGGCTTATGACGAACCAGGGCGGGAACTGCAAGATAATTAAAATAGCTAGTATGTAAGTTATGAAAATTCAGGACTTCAGCCGCTTGATAAAACGGGTGTTGCTGCACTTTAAAGGTTGAAAGCTGTGCAATATAGTTCAAACCAGCTTTTTCCGTAACTCGCTTGAGCTTTTGATCAAGCCAGGACTCGCGCGGAGCTTGAGCCACACGATCGCTCTGTGTTTTGACTCGACCCACCAGCAAGCGCGAATCAATTCCCTGCTGCAACAGTCCTTGATGCAAACGATACCCTGCGATCGCGGCTCCACCAAAAATATCAGATTGATTGATATGAAGAACGTGCATGATCGGTAGATGAATGTTGTTTTGCAATCAAGTCACAAATTTCGCGGACTGCGCCTTGCCCCCCTGATTTTTGGGTGATGTAGACCGCAACCGCTTGATTCTCTGGCATGGCATCGGCGACCGTGATTGGAACTCCCACAGTTTGCATAGCAGGAATATCCACCAGATCATCGCCCATGTAAGCAACGCGATCGAGCGGTATCGCTAATGTTTCACACAACTGTTTGATTGCAGCTAACTTGTCTGGAACACGAAGATAAATGTGCTTAATTCCTAAACGCTTGGCACGATGTAGGGTTGCTGAAGAAGAACCCGCCGAAAAAATCGCAACTTGAACACCGCAACCCATCGCTCGCTGAATGCCTAACCCATCTTTGACATTGAACTTTTTCAGTTCTTCGCCTGTTTCGGTGTAGTAGAGTCCTCCATCCGTGAGAACGCCATCGACATCTAGCGCAAGCAACTGCACCTGAGCGAGTCGCGCTTCAAATTCAGCCTGAGCAATGATTGTCATGATCCTGATACTGCTGCTCGAATTTGCAGAATTGGTTTTAACACAGATTCTAATTGCGAGAGTGGAATCATGTTTGGACCGTCGCTCGGTGCATTGTCCGGGTCTTCGTGAATTTCCATAAACAGCGCGTCAATCCCCACTGCGGCTGCGGCTCTCGCTAAAGTCGGAACAAAATGACGCTGCCCACCGGATTTATCGCCTTGTCCACCCGGCATTTGCACACTATGAGTCGCATCAAACACGATCGGATACCCGAATTCTCGCATCTGGGGCAGCGATCGAAAATCTACAACCAACGCATTGTATCCAAAGCTAGTGCCCCGCTCGGTTAACAAAATGTTTCGCGCGCCGCTGATTTCCAGCTTACGCACCACGTTTTTCATGTCCCAAGGTGCGAGGAACTGTCCTTTTTTCACGTTCACAACCCGTCCTGTTTCTGCGGCAGCAATTAATAAATCCGTTTGACGACAGAGAAATGCTGGAATTTGCAGCACATCTACAACCTCAGCCGCAACTGCTGCTTGACTGCTCTCGTGAATATCAGTCAGCACCGGAACACCAATCTTTTCTTTGACCTTTCGCAGAATTTCTAAGCCATCGTCGATCGCGTGTCCCCGGAACGAGTTGATCGAAGTGCGGTTCGCCTTATCAAACGAAGATTTGAAAATAAACGGAATGGATAAGCGATCGCACACTTGCTTAATTTCATCTGCCATCTTCAGCGTGAAATCTTCTGATTCAATCACGCAAGGACCGCCAATTAAAGTCAGTGGATGCCCTTCGCCAATGGTGAGGTTTGAACCGATCGTTGCTAGATTCATGATGGATTTAAGAAAGATGACTGAACTTTTTTATCGTTTAGGAAATTGGACAAAATAGAGTCCTCGATCGACAAAACTGAGTGCGCTTTTGGCAAGGAAGTGGCTGATTTTGTTTCACCTCAGTCCAAGCAATTTCCCGTTTAAGAAATCGCATTCCCTCGACATAGATTGTATTGCACAACGACTTGCTGAATGCTGGACTGTTTTATAGAGTTTAATTGCTGATTGACCACTGCCGCTCCTCGAACTGCTTGAAAAATCTCTGGAGCAATCACCGAGAGACAATTAATCGGTAGGCGAAACCGGGCTTGCTGCTCGTTCCGCAAATTTGCTTAAGCAGTCAGCGATGAATTCATCACCAAATCCTTTGCCGCCGTCAAATCCTCAGCTGTATTCACTTCGAGCGTCATTCGCTCAGACAGACAGACTCGAATCCGAAAGCCATGTTCTAACACCCGCAGTTGTTCAAGTGCTTCACATTGCTCAAAGGGAGTCGGTTCGAGTCGAGCATAATCCGCGAGAAAATCTCGTCGAAACGCATACAGTCCCAGATGATGGTGTACCGGAACCTCGCCTCGATTGCGAAAATAAGGAATCGGCGATCGCGAAAAATATAAAGCGTATTGATGGCGATCGCACAAGACTTTCACCACATTCGGATCGTGATATCCCGCTTCGTAATCGAGCGGAGTCGCCAAAGTGGTCATTTCTGGCGTTTCGCCCTGTAGATAAGGCTGCACAAGCTTTAATAGCATTTCAGCGGTGACAAAGGGCTGATCGCCTTGCACATTCACTACGACATCCATCTCAGGATAGCGGCTTGCCACTTCCGCAACTCGGTCAGTTCCGGTTTCGTGTTGATTCGATGTCATTTCAACTGTCCCTCCAAAGCCCCGAACACAATCGGCAACTGCTTCGTTATCGGTTGCAACCACCACTTTTGAGAAAGCCGGGCACTGAATCGCTGCTTCATAGACCCATTGCACCATGGGTCGATCGCCAATTTTGAGCAATACTTTTCCAGGAAGGCGTTGGGAACTGTATCGAGCCGGAATCACTGCAAGAATTTGCATCATCGAGAGCCTTGATAAAGAAACAATGGAAAATACTCAGACCAAACCGTAAAATTTTCCTTAGTTTAGTCTGAGTACCCTGAGCCACTTCAAGCAGTTCTTGAGCGAACCACTCTCGCAAGCTTTTTGACTGCTTTCGCCGACTGCTCGATCGTGCGATCAACCCAGGTAGGCGACAACGCATAAGGACTGGTATCAAACAGCGGACGATTGACCTCACCGACAAGATTAAAAAATAATCTTGGCTGATCGGTGACATTACGAACAGTCACACCATGCAGCGAGCGAATACTGTTGATTCCAATCACACAGTGATTCGTTTGATAAGGAATTGTCTGCACCAGTTTGAGATAGTGATCGTCTACAAAGCCACCTCGATAAACTTGTTCTCGGTCTTTTAGCCGATAAATTTCTAAGTCGCCGCCGGTTGTGAAATCTGCCTCAGGACGAAGATAGAATAGCCCGAAAAACAGCTTGTTTGGAGCATCCACATGCCCGCGTCGTACCGAGCAAGGAGCGCCAACAACAGGGGTGTTAATACAAATCTGAGCATCGAGTAGCACATCGGCATTCGAGAAATCATCAAGACCGCGAATGCCTGCCCTTAACTGATCGATACGACCAAAATCAGCCTCAAAATTCGGATAACAAGCTCTAATCTGATTCTGGAATAACTGAACAAATTGATTCAAAAACGCTTGAGAAACATGATACTCGATAAATTCACGCCAAAGCGGACTTAAACCCTTGTTAGATAAAGCGAGTCTTGCTGGATAGCTGAAACGTTCGTTACTCGCAGTGGGCATTCCTTGCGTCACAGTTTCTAAAGGCGGAAACTCAGCGATTAACTGAGCACAAACTTCTGGAGCGATCGCAGTTTGAGTACTGAAATAAGGAAAAGGATCAGTAACGATATCTTGCTCCACACTGGAAGATAATAAGGATTGCATCATGATTTTGAAATTTTTGAGTATTCACAGCTAATCTCGAAGCAGTTGAAACTGAGTACCTTATTGCGTCGATCGGTTTTCCGAATCAGACTTATTGCGCCTTTGCTGTTCCCAATTTTTCGATTACAATCTTGCCCAGACGAATGCTTGGTAACTCGCAATATCGATACAACAAAGCCGATAGCGGAACAATAAAGAGCCAAGCGGATAATGCGACTAAGAACTTCGGGACCGGGTCTGCAAACAAACTAGGACGCAGTCTAATCATCAACATCACAAGCTGCTCCATTAACGGCTGATGAAGCAGATAAATACTATAGCTCAAGAGACCAATCCGACTGAGATAAGTTGTACAGAACTGTGGTACTTGCAGCTTAAATTGCTCTCCATTCAGCAGTTTGGCAATCCAGGTGGTAGAGAGAATCGCAAAAAACATAAAAGACAACGGATAGAGCGGCTTAAAGCAGTAGGTTCCGACCGCAAGCGCAAACCAGAGCCAGAGGGATGATCGCGCAAACGGTAAGGGCTGCTTGAGCAAATACGCCTCTGCCAGCCACGCCCCGATCGACCAGCTATACCAGTAGGTAAAGGGTGAAAATTCAATCCAAGTGGGAATCCTCGTTTGCGCTGTAAAACTGAGAAAGAGAGCGGGCGCCACAAGTCGCAAAAAGACTTCAAGCACTGCTAATCCCGCAAGTGATTTACGCCAACCAAATTTGGATGCCAGAAACAACAGCGCTGGATAGATAACATAGAGTTGAGCCTCGATCGCAATGCTCCAAAACGAGTTATTCACCCGATAGATCGAGTGGATATCAATGTTGTTAATCAGCGCCAGATGCACACCCAACTGCGTCCAGGCTGAAAACGGGCCTGATGCGAGTTCTCGACGCGGAATGATGAACGCAAAGAGAATCAGCGCGAACAGATAAGGTGGGTAAATGCGAAAAAACCGCCGCAGAAAGAAGGTCGTAAAGTTAGGTTGACGACCACGGGCAAAACTCAAATGAATACAAAAGCCACTGACAGCGAAGAAAACGGCAACGCCTGCCCAACCGAGGGTGCCGGGGGTAACTAGCAGCAACCATCGCGGTGTGGGTAGCGTCCGAAACCAGTCTCCCCAGGGAAGCTGCGCATAGTTATCGGCAAGAGCATCCAAAGCATGGAAAATAAAAACACCAATAATTGCAAATCCACGGATGGGATCGAGAAAATCAATGTAGGTGTTGCGGCGATCGCTGGTCTGTTCTAATTGCATAGGGACAGGAAAGGGATAGGGAAACGGAATCTAACTATGACTTAGCCCTGTGGCACGATCGCGGCTAGCGTGAAATTAACTTCTGCATCCCCTGTGTGCTGTAATTCTCCTGCGCTAACAATCGCTTGCAGAGATCTAGAAACTGATAGTCAGCCGCATACCATTCCAGTAAGTTCTGGCGTTCTGTTTCGCTAAACGTCATACCAAATTAATTTGATATCAGAATGGTGCCTCTGGGCGATCGATGCGTTTTTTCATCACATTGGAGCAGCACCAGAGTTTCAGGCAACTGTAGGATCTGCTTGAGTTGGCAAAACCTGAGTTAAACGATTCTTGAAACCCAATAAATAGAACATACAATCTGTTATCGCTGAAAGAGAATGAAGCAGAACGATCGATCGCTAGAGTCCGCTGCGAAACAGGTCATGCAGGCGCAACAGCCCCATACAGTGTTGCGCCTCATCTACTACAGGTAAAACAGAGATTTGAGAAGGACGATTCTCCATGAGCTTCAGCGCGTCATAGGCAAGCACTTCTGGCTGAATCGAAACCGGATCTTGGGTCATGATATGAGCCGCCGTCAGGGTTTCTAAGTCGACTGGCTTGGTTCTCTGAATGCAGCGCCGTAAATCTCCATCTGTAATCAAGCCTAGCAGCTTGCCTTGCTGATCGACGATATTCACGGCTCCAAGTCCACCCCGACTGATACCTTCAATCACTTCTAGCCAAGAGGCTTGGGAAGTTAGCGTCGGACTATCTGGGTGCATCAAATCGCGCACGGTCAGGGTTAATCGCTTTCCAAGCCGACCGGCAGGATGATTAAACGCGAACTCTTCGGGGGTTGTACCTTTGAGTTGCATCACGCTAATTGCTAGTGCGTCTCCAAGCGCGAGTGCGACTGTTGTACTGGTGGTTGGTGCTAGGTTGTGCGGACAAGCTTCGCGATTGACCGAGGCATCTAGCGCGATCGTGGCTTGCTGGGCCAAGGTTGAACTGAGATTGCCTAAAATCGCAATCACGGGTACGTTGCGATGCTTCAGGTGAGGCATCATCTGAAGCAGTTCATCGGTTTCGCCGCTATTGCTCAGCACAATCCCCACATCTGCAGCATTGACAATTCCAAGATCACCATGCAACGCATCGCACGGATGTAAAAATACAGCTACCGTTCCGATGCTGTTGAGGGTTGCAGCAATTTTTTGAGCAACAATTCCAGACTTTCCAACCCCTGACAGCACCACTTTGCCGCGACAGTTTAGTAACAGCGTCACTGCGAGATTCACCGCTTGGGGATTAAGTCGCTGAGCCGTCTTTGCGATCGCATCTGCTTCGAGTTGCAGCAGCGATTGAACGTGCGACCAATGTAGCTCAGTTTGAGTCAATGGCACGTTTAAGAGCCTCCCACCAAAAAATAAGGACAACAGGATAGATTTGAGATAGATTGGAGCCGTTTCTTTGTTAGTCTGATTGATACATAAACTCTGTTAAATGCCTACATCCACTTCCAGAGCTAGATGCAAGACGGTGGTGAACTGAGATCAAAAGCGACCATCGAAGCTCAACCTGGTGAAAATACGGCAGTTTGCTACCCTTCTATTCCAAGTTGAATTGCACTTTCAGGAAAAATTCGTAGATGTTGTGCGGAAATTCGCTTAGATAAATCCTAAGTAAACAAGGGTGAAATCCGTCCGGAGACGGCTGTAGAAGGACGTAGAAATTAGACTGCCTCTAATTCATTAAGGATTCTATTTCTTCGGCAAAGACGGCAATCGGATCGGGTGGAATTTCCTGGCGCACCTTTTCTGCTGCTGCTTTTCCCAGTTCATACCAAGATTCTCGCTGCTGCCAAGCCCGCTCCAACGCTTCATCAAGTAGTTCTGGTGTGGGAGCTTTGGCAACGAAGCCATTAATATTGTCCTCGACCAGTTCTGTGTTACCCGCCACATCAGTCACAATACACATTCGTCCACACAGCATTGCTTCGACCACCACAAGGGGTAATCCTTCATACCGAGAGGGCAGGATCAATCCATGATGCGTTGCCCAAAGAGCTTCGATATCCGAGGTGAAGGATGCGAATTCGATTTGGTCGAGTTCCCACAGAGTTTGCAGGCGTTTGAGCGTTTCCGTGTGGCTACCGCTGCCAAACAGCGTGACGGTGAGCGGACGATTTTTCCATTTGGGCGATCGCAAGACTTCAAATAACAGATCTTGCCCTTTACTAGGAGGATGCAGTCTTCCCACGCAAGCCAGCTTGAATCCAGCTTCGGTAGGCTGCCAAGGGGGCGTAGCCGTGTAAGCGACGTTGAACGGATTTCTGACAATTCGGGCTTGGGGTAGAGGCGTTGCGATTTGTTTAAGCGTGATATCGCGAGTGTTTTGCGAGACGAAATAGGCTCGTTTTGCTTGAGTGTAGGCGATCGCCAATCGAGCATTGAGCGCATCCGCATACCAGTAATTCTCTGTTGCAATATGCGAAATCGTGACATAAGGAATGCTTCTGCTGCTGCAAGCTTCCATCCAGGAAAGCCCGTCATTGTTGCTAGATTGAGAAATGACAGCGAGATCAGGACGCACTCGATCGAGCCAGCGATAAAAACTTTTGCCGCGCTGTGCCATAAAGCTGAGCTTTTCCATCCAATTGCGATCGTAGCCGCGATAGGTGGTTGAGCAGACTGCTTCTATGGCTTGCATCTGAGCGGGCTTCGTTGCCCAGCCCTTGACATTGACTGCGACCTGATGCCCAGATTTTGCTAGGTAAATCGCAGTCTGCGCCCAGAGTTCTTCGCTGCCGCCCCAAGGGGCGGTATTGTTCACGGCAATAAAGGCAATTTTCACTGATCTAACACTCCTCGAATCATTGCTGTCACTCGTTCTTGAGCTTGTCCAGTGTAGTCCGCAAACTCTTGGATAAATCGGCGCTGTCCTGCGGCAAGCGATTGGGTGTCGCTCAACTGTTCTAGGGTTTGCAGCGCTGTTTGTAACATTTGCGGTGAATATCCGGGCAGTGCTGCACCATATTGCACCAATGGGAGCACAGGTTCAGAAGCAGCGAAGTGTGCGTGAATCACGATTTTGCCGAAAAACATGGCTTCTAGCCCGATCGTTGAATCTTCCGAGATCACAACGGTTGCTTCTGGAAGCAACGATCGTACCGATTCCGTTGAGATTGCAACGCGATCTGCAAGGCAATGTTCATCAAGGTAGGATTGATACAAATCAATCTGATCGAGTGGATGCGGTTTAATCACTAGCCGAGCCTGCGGCAATCTCGCTAATGCCGTTAGCAGTGCTTCTAAAATTTGGATGCCTTCTTGGGGATGGCGTGAAGGACTGTAGCATTTTTCGGGACAGTGTGGACGAGTTGCCCATAACCAGTAGCAGCCAGCGAGATCGATCTGATGCGGTAAGCTGAATGAATCATATTCTGGATTGCCATTCACTTGAATTTGTTCAGGTTGCCAGCTCGATTGAGTCTGGTAGCGCTGGAGCCTCGACTTTCCCCAAACGCTAATGACATCTGCATAAGCTTCATCTAAGCAGTAATGCTCACAATCTAGCCCGTGCTGGAGCATGATGCTTTTGATTCCATGTTTACGCGCAGCCAACACGTAGCTTTGAACTGGAAAGTGATTGTCCGCAAACACTAGAATTGCAGCAGGGCGAAGCAGCGAAAGTTCTCGATCGATCTGCTCAGTGCGAAGAAAAAGCTGGGCAAGTTGAGCGCGAAGAACGACTATATCTTCAGGTAATAATGCAATTGCAAACGCCTGCAATCCCTCCAGAATACCGCGATGCAGCTCATTGACTTGAGCCAACCTTGGAGAATCTCCGCACAAAGGCAAACGGATGGTTTGGAGTTCTGGGATTTGATCGAATGCGTTCTCAGGCGCAACTACCGGGAGAGTCCGTGCCAAGGTGCGAACTATCGTTTGCAGCGTAGGATGAGCGTGAGGAACATATAAAATTCGTTTTGACGACAGCGATCGCGCATCTTGCCAGGTTTGCAGAGCGGTGAGCGATCGCTTCAGCCAGAACTTGAATTGATTTGGATTAGGCGTAGGTAAGTTCGGAATAGGGCGACGATCGAGCAGGGCTTGCTCAAACTCGAATCGCTTGGGGTGCGTCTGCTTCCGAATGGCTCTCGCTACTTTATCCCACAGAAAACATCGGGATAGTTCTGCATAATCAATGCCGTTGTAGTGTGTGCGGGCTTGCGTATGCTTTGACCAATCGCAAATCGCATCCCAAGCAAAGCGATCGAGATCGGCAATCACGCGATTTTGATCAATTCGCGAACATTCAACGGGCATAACTTTAAGCTCGGATGGTTTTCCACTGCGTTAAGCGAAATAGTCCTGATTTCAATCGCTGAACTTGACGATCGAGCGTGGTTCTTACCTTGAACACTGTTGCTCCCCAACTCCGCCAAACCCAATTGATCGGGCGGCGAACTAGACTTGGCAGTTGAGCGAGAACTTTGATTCTGCGATTGATCCAGCCGTTTGCATACGCAGTCTCAAGCTGAGCTTGGGTTAGAGCATTGTCATCCACTGCGGCTAGAAAAACCGTTTCCCAGACCTCAGCGATCGGGTTGTGATGAAATCTCCAAGGTTGGCTGGTTAAATCCGTAAAGTGAACAATTTTAGACTCACGATCAGCATAATCTAAGTGATTCCATTCGCTCGGTAATGCGCTAACGCTTAGATTAAAATGCTGCCGGAACTGTTCCCCCAAATACATCAAATTCGGCAAAGAAAAGGCATTGCGATCGAGTAGCTCGACAAGCTCACTGAGATTCCACTGAATCTTTTCGCAATCCATCAGCATGACACTAGCAAGATAAAACGTTTCCTCAGTGTGTAAAAACACCCCCATTGAATCTGCAATATAATGCTGATAACATTTGGCTTGTTTGACCGGAACGGCTGCAAGGCTACTGTCGCCTAAGCCATAGTTCCAGAGTTCAGTCATGTCTTGCAGCGCAATCTGATCTGAGTCACAGTAAATGGCGCGACCTTGATAATTGCACCATTCTGGAATTGCCCAACGTGCTAGGGAAAACGCCGTCGCGCCTTGAATCCGATCGCTCACACCTGCTGGCAAGCGTTTCACTTCACCTGTGGTTAAATTCTTGGCAGAGCCGCTCGTTCCATCGATCGCGTAAATTTCGATTGGGTGCTGAGTTTGTTTGAGCAGGGTATAGCGAAAAACGCTTTCTTCGATAGTGTTTTTGGGGCTAGAGCCAATAAAAATCCGAATCGGGTCTATCATCAGCGGTTACTCCTACAGCAGTTTTTGAACATCCAGTGAAAAGTTTTTCCAACTCAAGTGCTTGACCGTTTCATGAACATCGGTGGTCAGGGTGAACGCTTGATCAATGCGATCGCAGATCTCCTCGATCGGCGCATCGATATCAAAAATAAATCCATTTTCGCCATGTCGAATGATATCGGGGCTAAATCCGGTATTGCTGGCAACGGGAAATACATTGCACATCATGGCTTCAATCAGCGGAATTGGGCCACCTTCTAATTTAGAAGCAGAAACAAACACATCCATCTGAGCATAGTATTTCGGATAATCCGCATACTTTGCTTTGATGTAAGTAAAGTTCTTCAAGCTGCACAACGCTTCAAACCGTTCATACTGCTCCCAATTTTTTCCTAGCAAAATAAACGATCGATGCGGCATTGCTCGAACAATGTTGAAGATGCGATCGGGATCTTTGCGGGGATAGTAGGCGGTGCAGAAACCAACGGCGCCCTGCGATCGTGCATGAGGTTGAAACAGTTCAGGATCAGCCGCCCCTAAGATTACTGTAGTTCGCTCAGGCGCTAGTCCCTGAGAATGCAGCAGTTTCTCGTAGCCTGAACAAGTACAAATCACCTTAGAAGCTTGATTGAGTGCTGCGATCAGTTCTTGGTCAGGAATGTCTAAAGGCTTGGGGTGCGTGTACCAAATTAGAGCCGCTGAATTCGCAATCTGAGGCGTACTTTTGAGCGCAGCAGGATAAAGCGAATAGTGCGAGAAAAAGTAGGCTTTTGCAGGCGGCAGAAAATGAGTCGAGTAATAATGGCGGCAGGTTCCAGAAAAATAAGCTTCGATTTCATGGCAGATTGCATCTAAAATCCAGCCTTTATTACCTGCATCTGTGACAAATACCAGATCGTAGGTCTTAAGCTGGATCTCCCAACTGAGCTGATGCACAACGGTCTTTATAAGATGTTGCAGCTTTGCGAGCAGCCGTTGAATCAGCTTTGTTCCTTTCTGGAATGTTTGTCCAAAGTGAAAAGCAGCACTATTGCTCATGAAACGATCGGGGATACAGAAGTCTGAATGAATTGAGCAGAGATCAAAGGTTCAGTATGATTTGATCTCACTTGTGGAACCTGTTGCCGCAAGTGACCCCGGTACTTAAGAAATTCAGTTGCGTGTGAAAACTGCGCTCCATTATTCAACCCAGCAAACACAATCAGCAGCACTGCTAAACCCAGAACGAGCGATCGCCATTTCGTTAACGTCGTCATTGCAACCACAATCAAGAGAAAGGGGATCATGTGAATTGCATAAAGAAAGGTTTCTTCGCCATACACCAGATGCAAAGCAAGCTGTCCCAACAGTACCAACCCAACGACAATGCGTAATTTCTGATTCTGTCTCACTGTCCAGCAAGCCCACGCCCCGAATCCCAGCAGTGCGATCCACAAGAGCAATGCAATCATGCCGGTGATACCCCCCGATCCAGGAAGCGAGTGCTGCACACTCAGCATCGGCCATTCCGGTTGATTGCGATTGCTGGGAATGACTTGCAGGGCGGGAACAACCATCGGGTGAAGAAATAGCCCCAATACAATCCGCAACGGGCCTCCGGCGGTCTTGGGCAGGATATAGTTTGTTTCTCCTGCAATGTCAGTAATGAAAGTTGTCCCCGGAAAAATTCGATACTGCACCACCCACAACCCCAAGACGATCGCGAGTGCGGCTCCAGTCAGCGAGATCGTCCGCTTCCAGGTGTGATTCACGATTGTTGCTGCTATTCCCGCGATCCAATTGGTCGTGGTGATACTGAGCGAGAATGCACTCACTATCACATAGCTCCATAGCGGTAATCTTCTTGTCTGGGACAGCACGACCAAAAACAACGGCACAAGCAGACTCAACGAGCCAAATAGATAAGTTTCGGGGATCGTTGTCCAAAAAAGCAGCGCCGCGCTCGACAAGGATAAAACGCTAAACACCGTCGCATCGAACCGCCGACAGCCCATTAACCGCAGTGTCGCATATAGCAAGCTGACCCAGATCGCAGTCGTCGCTGCATTGAGCAACATGACTGCGGTTTCAGGCGGCACTTGCGCGATCGCCCGTATCCCCTTCACTAGGGGAAACACTAACAATGCGAATAAAGGATGCACCCGTGCCCGCGTATTCGGTGCAGATCGTATGCTCATGTTTGAGAACACACGCTCAATATCAGAGCCAAACCAAACATCTTCGGTGAAATCTTTCAGCAAAACTGGATCGATCATCTGACTAGTCGCATAAGTGATCACACTTGTCACAACCAGCAACAAACTCACAATCACTACATCAGCACGATACGAACTCAGCGCAACGGCAACAGGTGGAATGACTTTAGCTTTCATCAGGAGTCTCAACGGGCGGCTAACACTTTACGAGCAAATTTTTTGAAGCGATCGACATAGTAGCCTGTGTAATCTAACTTTGGAGAAATATCGGCACCGCTTTCGATCAAGCTGGGTCGATCGAGGTCTTCACAAAGTCGCATAAAGTCTTGTTCGGGTGCTGCTAAGCTCAGAAACGGAGTCAAGCTGACTAAGTTGACTCCTCGCTCTCGCAGCACCGGACGCATTTCTGCTAAGCCTTCATAGTATTCTCGATAGCGGCTGTCGGCAGAAGCATCGCGCCAGCGGGTGTGTTGTTTGTGAGCGTGATTGTTACCAAGCAGCGCACAGTTGTCACAGCCGATCAGAAAGACATTTTTTGCGCCCATATTTGCCGCTAAGTTAACCCCAGATTGAGCGATCGAAGTCCAAAGATATAGCTTATCGTCGGTCGGTCGGCGTACCCAATCTAACATGCGTCCTGTGTCTGATGGCTTGTTCGGCGGCTGAGTGTTCGGTCGCCCTGCCGTCTCAAAAAAGTAAAACTGCTCCTCTGCATAGCGGAGTTGTTCAGGGGTAGCCACGCCCTTTGTTTTTTCGTACTTCGTGATCCAGGTGATTTCTGGATGAGCAGGTTCGCTGGGAAGAAACTCTGGAATGCTCAACTCCGGGTGAATGGTGATGCTGTAGCGAACTGGAACCGTTTTCCAGGCTTGGTTGAGTCCGATCGTGATTTTGTTGTCTAGCAGCGAGAGGGGAAAGACTCGCAGACTTGCGCCAGTACCAACCACATAGATATCACTGTTTGGATAGCGATCGTAAAGTTCTGAAACACACTTCATAGTTTGGTTGTTAGATAGCTGAGAAACAATGCAACGGGTTGCCAAACGCGATCGCGTCAATCATCAGGAAGAACGCCAATCGCCTCAGAAATGACATTTTCTCTGAGGCAAGTTGTTCTTGCGAGAGTACAGTGCGTTTATCCAGAATCAACAGTTAACATTGCCATCTGTGATTGTCCAAAGCTCGCGATCGCGTGGGTAAGACCGATGCACAACTCGCCCGATCACTCGCTCCCACGATCGCTTTGGGTGCGGCAAAGAGGCAACCTGAATCATTGGGCAACCCACAAACCACGCGCCCAATTGATCAGTGTGAAGACTATCCCCAATCACAACAACTTGATGCGGTTTGAGTTGCATTCGGTTCAAAGCTTGACGAAATGCTTTTGGAAAAGGCTTGCGGGCTGGATGAATCGCTGGAACTCCCAAGCGCTTTGTCCAGTAGTCAATCCGTCCCTCGCGCTTCCCGTTTGTTAGGATCAAAAGCTTGAATGATGCTCGCTTCGCGGTGTCAATCCAAGCTTCTGCTTCTGGAGAAGCATAGCGATCGTCCTCGGACACGATCGTGTTATCTAAATCCAATATCACACCGCGAATTCCGTGGGCATACAACAGTCTTAAGCTGATGTCTGCCAACAAATCTACTCGCGAAATCGGTAAAAAATGCTTAGAAAAGCGAACAAGATGAAGCAGCTTCCACCCGATCACCTCAAGCCAAAATCCAATCTTTGTCATGCTTAAACGACGACCGATCGCGCCTTACTGAAGAATTTCATAGTGCTTGAGCAGCAAAATCGCAAAAACAGTAGCGACCCAGGAAAGCACAGTGAGCAAAATGGGCAGATCCGTCAGCAGCACTTCATCGGGTCGCTCCGTTTTGTCGCACTCTGGATCATCCCCAATGATTTCGCTCAGTAACTGATACCGAAATACGCCATACAGCACAAACGGTAATGTGATCACCATCCAAGGAGTCGAGGCACCTGACAGTTTTGGCCCCGCGCTCCAGAGTGCGTAAGTCAGCACTGTTCCTGTGACGACGGTACTTTCCATCCGGGTCAACAGAGACATCGAATATTTGCGTAACACCGATCGCGTTTTCCCGCCCTTGCGCTGTAGCAGTCTCAATTCTGCCTTACGTTTCTCAATGCCTAGAAACAATGCCAACATTGCGGTACACAGCACAAACCAAATCGAGAGCCGAATCTCAGTCGCGCTTGCTCCCGCGTAAGCTCGCAGCACAAACCCCATTGCAATCGCGATGATGTCTAAAATCACCATGCGCTTGAGCCGAAGATTATACGCCGTCTGAAGAGCAGCATAGCTGATCATCGTAAAACCTAACGCTATTGAGTGCAGAAACGCAAAAACTAAAGCACTAGTCAAGAGCGTAACTGCCATCCCAACCGCGACGGGAATCTTGACGGCTCCAGACGCGATCGGGCGTTTACATTTAATGGGATGAGCGCGATCGTCTTTGACATCTGCAATGTCGTTAATTAAGTAAAAACTGCTAGAAACACAGCAAAAGAGCGCAAACGCAAATACACTCTCAAGAACTGTCTCTAGGCGGATGGAGAAGGCAAACAGAGGAGCCGCAAAGACAACTAAATTCTTTGTCCACTGGTGGGGGCGCAGAGCAATCACATAGGGAAAAAGACTAGCCTTGCGCTGCGTTTTTTCGGCTCTCGGATCGAGTAGAGGGGTTGTCATTGTGTGCCGGAAAAGAAAAGAGCCACAGTTCACGATGATCTAATCAATCTGAGATGTCGCCATGTCAGTTCGACAGAAAGAATTCGCTGCGATACTGAATCTAGGCTGCTGCCTAAATTGTCAGAATAGAGGACTTCGAGTCGACGCTCTCAAAGTTCCCACCAGTAAAGGATTTAGAGGGGCAGAAGTTGCCCAAAACGCAACGAAAGATTCTGTCGAACTAGCATTCTTACCAGTCTTACAGTTCTGAGTGCCGTAACCCGGAGAATTTTCGCGCCAGGTTGAAAGAGATTCAAATCCTGGCGCGACATCGCTCTATGCTACTTTCAGCGTATTTCCATTCACTCCGACTACGTTGGGATCAAGCAAAGCGTTGTACCACAGCGTGCCAATCTTGTCGTAGCCCGCCATTGAGGGATGTAACCCATTATCATCGCTGCGCGGTGCGAGATCAGAAACCGTCAGCGATCGCATATCGACAAAGTAAACCTTCTTACCCGCTGCACGAGCATTGCTGATCAGTCCGGGGATGCCGTTATTGTAGTCTGTGATCATTTGCATCTGTTGTTGACTTCGTTCAGGAGTCGCGAATCGATCGATATCAGGATAAGCAGGTGGGATCGAACCAACCAGCAGCTTCGTATTCGGTGAGAATGCGGTAATCTTATTAATCAGAGTATTGAGCCTGCTGAGCATTTGCGCTCCCGAAGTATCTGTAAAGAGATTGTTCGTTCCAATCATCAGCGTAATGATGTCTGGCTTCTCTCGCTTGAGATAGTTCTCCACATTGGCAATGATTTTTTCGATTCTCCAACCTGACATGCCTTGATCGTTCTTATCTCCCCCGTTTGTCCATTGATATGCTGGATTTGTAGAAGTTCCATCGGTTTCACTGCCGACAAAATCGACAGCAATTCCAGCATTGACAAATTTATTCCACAGCACTCGACGGTAGCCGCCTGGAATGGCAGTTCGATTTTTGTCGTCTGTTCGCGCCGTAACTCCTAACGTAATCGAGTCTCCGAGCGCCAGAATCCGAGCGACTCCAGGCTGAGGAGCAGGAGGAGCGGGAGTCGAAGACGAAAAACTCCAGTTCAACACATCTTGAATGCTGGTAGCTCCACCCGTTGCCCCGCTAAATCCGACAAATGCTTGTGATCCCACAACATTTGAGAGTTGTATCTTCGTACTAATCAGGGCGGTGGTTGGCTTCGTCGAGGTATTTGAAAGATAGACTTGGAGGCTGTCCGTGACCCCGTTGTAGTCAACCCAAGCGTTCAAGATAGTGCCGCTGCCATTGAGATCGAAGGGCGCTTGTGCTTGTGCACGATACGTCACATAGTTTTGATCAGTCCAGTTGTAAGTTGTCGTGGAATCTCCATTCGTCAACACCGCAACATAATTGTTGCTCAACTCTCCTGATCCTTGCCAGGTATCAAACTTGATTGCCAAGCTATCATTAATGCCGCTATACCCTAAGCTGCCACCCGCAACTCCAACTGCGTTTGCACCTGCACTACTATTTTGCAGTAGGAAGGTCATTCCGTCGCCGCCATTGGTTCCCCGCACGCCTGAAAATCGTAGTCTAAAGTTTGTGCTAAATGAAGTATTACCGTAGATATCGATCGGGGTTGTTGTAAATGCGGTTCCCGCTTGAAGCTGTTGGTCGGAGGTTAATCGCAGTACGTTCCCTGATTGAAAGGTACTCCCGTTTGTTTTGATTCCGGTGAGCGTAGAGAAATCATTATAGTTAAACGAACCCGAAGTTCCAGGGGTGGGGTTGGGTACCGTGGGGAGCGAGGTATCTAACTGCCACCGATTAATGCGATGTGCGTTGGTTGCGCCTCCAGTGCCTGCACTGAAGCCTGCATAAGCTTGAGTACCGAGCAGATTAAGCAGATCGACTGTGTAGGTAAATAGCGGATTGGTGGGCTTACTGGTTGCTGTGTCGCCTGCAATAAAAACAGCAAGCTTATCAGTCTGCCCATCGTAATCAATCCAAACATTTACAGCTTTGCCACCATTGAGATCGACGGGTGCTTCGGTTCCCACCACTCCGCCAACCGAAGCCCCATTCAGAACCACTCCAACATAGTTACGGCTCGCTTCGCCTGTGTTTGCCCAAGTATCAAATTTAATCGCTAAGCTTTTGTCGATCGTTCCGTAACCGAGTTGTCCACCCACCCCTCCGAGTGCGGCAATGCCTTGGCTGCTATTTTGCAGCATAAAGGTCATTCCGTCTGCACCGTTTGTGCCTCGACTACCCGTAATCTGAAGTTGGAAATTTGTAGAGAACGATGCGTTTCCACTCAATGATAAAGGCGTATTCCAAAAAGCGCTACCGCGTTGCAGCGAGGCATCGGGGGTTAATTGTAAAGCGCCACCATTTAAAGACGCATTGCCATTCAGGGCGAGTCCGGTCGCGCCTGAGAAGGTATTATAGTTGATTAACATGAAAGGCGTTTAGAAACAGAATAATGTTTGATACAAACGAACATTGGGTTTAAGGGTGCTAAGACGAACGCACACCTTTAGTTTGATGCGAGGATGAACCACCCTGATGCTGTTTTCTTCAAATCTGAGCAATCTGTTCTAAGAATGAAAGCTGAACCACTGCTTTTACTCAAGCGACCAAGACCACGAATGACACATTACATCAATCTCAGTGCTTTCCCTAAGGTACTAATCCCCGCAGTTTCCGCGTAAACTGACGCACTAAGTTTGTCTGTTCTTCATAAAGGCGGTAGTTAAATAAAGGCTGCTTTACTTCTCCGATTAAGTTAACAAAACAGCGAGGAGAGTTCGTAATTGATCGAGCCGTTACACCGTGTAAAGAATGAATTGAGTTGAGAAAAAGAACTAAGACATTGCGATCGTATTTCACCGTCTTCACGAGTTCAACATAGCGATCGTCGATAAATTGTCCCTGAAAACCGTAGGGTTTGCCGGACTTGAAGCGATAAATTTCGAGATCCCCGCCCGTTGAACGATCGTCTGGATGTCGCAAGTAGTAAAGCCCAGCAAATAAAACCTGAGGCCGATCAATGTGCGCTTGCTTAATCGGCTTTGGGACTTCAGTGACCGGCGCATTAATGCAAATTTGGGCATCCATCAACACATCAGCACTCGAAAAGTCATCGATTTTTCGCACACCTGCTTCAAGTGCGCGAATCTCACCGATTACCTGCTCAAACTCTGGATGATACTGGCGAATGTGATCCTCAAACAAAGTGCCGAACTGTTTGAGGAAGCGATCGGAGGTATGAAGCTGAATAAAAGACTTCCAAAGGTCGCTAATCTGCGGATTAGCAAACACATCGCGGGCTGGATAGCTATACCGCTCGTTGCTAACAAACTGAGGACTTTGCGTAATGGTATTGATAGTAGGAAATTCAGCGATCAATTGAGTACAAAGGTCTTCGTCTAACGCATCGCGAATCACTACATGCGGAAAAGGTTCAGTAAATACTTCATGCTTTTCTATGGCATCAAATAACGATCTCATCACATCCTCCAAACAACCATCAAGTTTCTCTCTGTCGATGCACCTTCATTCCGCTTCGGTCTGAACGGCAGTCCAGCATCGAGGCTGATAAAATGAACATTCGCTCATGCTGCCTGTTCCTTCTACTGCAAAGCTAAATTCCTTGATCGAATCAAGCAAAATGTAGTTGCCCTGATAGAGATGTAGATCTAATAAGTAAGAGCCAGGTTTTAGCCCAAGGTAAGGAAATTCAACTCGAATCTCATTCGCTCCAGCAGTGACACGAATCGGAGTTTTGTCATGTAGAGTACTCAGCACTAAAACTTTATCTCCTTCTCCTGCTCGCTCTCGAATGGAGACAACCATATTTGTTTCAGCAATCGAATGCCGTGCTTCGGATTGAATACAAAGATCTAGCTTTTCTCCGCTGATCGGCGTTGTAATTTTAGTGGCATTGCGATCGCGGAAAAAGACTCCGGTAATATCTAATCCAGAACTTTCGTGCGTGGCTCGCTGCGGGCGTTGAAGTTCTCCGGTTGCAGGCGGTGCACCTTCTAGAAATAGTTCATTTTCATACCGTCGCGTCACGACTGCCGCATCCCCCGACAGAATTAGCTGTCCTTTCGATAAATACAGGGCTGTATCGCACTTCGACAGAATTGTGTTGGAACTATGCGACACCAAAATAAACGCAACTCCGCGATCGCGCAGTTCTGCCAGTCGGCGGTAGCACTTGGCTCGAAATCTCAAATCGCCAACCGCTAAGACTTCATCGAGCAGCAGAATGTCCGGTTCAGTATGAATGGCACAGGCAAAGCCTAATCGCGCTGCCATTCCCGAACTATAACTTTGTACCGGAGAATCGATCGCATCATTGATTTCAGCAAACTCTAGGACTTGATCAAACACGCGATCGATCTGCGGTTTGCTCAGGCCTAAAATCGACATATTGGCGTAGATATTTTCTCGTCCTGTAAGGATCGGATTAAACCCGGCTCCAAGCGCAATCAAAGGAGCAACGCGACCGCGAACCTCGACCTGTCCTTGATCGGGTCGGATCAAGCCTGAGATAATCCGCAGCAGCGTAGACTTGCCGCTGCCATTTTTGCCGACCAGTCCGAGTGCTTCTCCGCGTCGCAGTTCAAAGCTAATATCGTGTAATGCCCAGAATTCATGAGACCGCAACGAGGTACGGGAGCGTCTGCGACCGGCTAATTCTGAGCTAATGTCATGAATGCCATAAAAGAGCGATCGCTTCAAATCTCGACAGAACTTTTTAGAGACTCCATTTACCGAGAGAATCACCTCTTGCGAAGTCGACGGGATCGATTCAGGAACGATTGAATGGGTGACAGCCATAATTCTCAAGAACTAATTCTCTCAACAACAAACGGAAGCGCTAGCCGATAAAAAATCCAAGCAAACAGTAAGCCAAACAGCGCGATCGCGCTTGCAATCCAGAATCCGGTAGGATTCGACACAATCCCCGTGGTTGCTAACTCTCGAACTGTGACCAAGAGCGGAGTTACCGGATTGAGCGCCACAATCTGTGCAAAAGCGCCAGTCTGAGGAATGGGATACACGACTGGTGTGACAAACAGCCACAGTCCTGTCATCAGCGTGAGTGCCATCGAAACATCCTGGTACAGAGCGCTGATCGGAGCTAGTAGCAAGCCTAAAAATGTGCCAAAGGCGATGAGATGAATCAGCGCGACAGGAGCCAGAATTGCACTCCAGGTTACGGGAATGCGAAACCATAAGAACAATGCAACAATGAAAATTAGCTTAATGCCAAAGTTAAATCCAACTTCACCAAGCTTTGCGAGAATCAATGCCTCACGCGGAAAATTCACGCGACAAAGCATAGATTTCGCGCCTGCAACTGCTTGTACAGGTGCGTTTAATGCTTCAACAAAGGTCTGCCATAACGTCATGCTGAACATAATATAAGCGGGGTAAGGCAGATCCGTTTTGCCGATATTAATGACACCGCTTCCTCTTGCAAGGCTAAAGCCAGCCGCCATGATCAGGGCGGGCAAGAATGCCCAGAATAGACCGAGGAAAGATTGACGGTACTTGGCGCTAATATCACGCCGTATCAGTTGCCATGCAAGAGATCGTGACCCTAAGAGATCGAACCACATGGCTCTAAATAGTCGGAGGGGATTAAGCATCTGGCTATCAGGGCGATAGACCACCACCTGCTGATCTGCATGGCTGGGGTGCAAGGGTCTGACGGATCTCGATCGTTGCCGTTTTTTTTGCATGACTTCTCAATTAATCTGCGCGACTCAACATGCTGGGTCTTATGGATGATGAAGCATAGAGAATGCGTTTCGCTTCCGCTGTTAAGTTGGCTCTAACGAGCGGAAACGATCGCAAAGATCGCATAAAGCTTCAGCCCAGCGTTATCCAATACAGCTATCCAATACAGCTAAAGTCTTTTACACCTTGATAGGTTGTCCTACGAGAACTTTTACGCGTAAATTCGCTGACGGAAGGGTTTCCTTGGGGCTGAATTACGCCTATCGCTTGCTGCCATAGCTCTGGGGGCGCGATCGACACTTCATATTGATTGTTCTCTAAGCGCCGTACATGATACCACTCCCGCGTTTGGCACTCGTCGCACCAAAAAGCTTCTAGCCATTCACCTTGCAGCATGACTGTTGTTCGGGTCGCAACTGCGAGGAGTGCATGTCGGCGAGTGAGTCCTCGCTGCTGTAACTGTTCTGCACGATCGGCATAGATTGGATGCTTCTGACTAACGCTGTGCAGATAACATCTATGCTTCGGGCAGTAAAGACTGCGCCGCTTAGAGCGTTTCCGATTTCGATCACACCGCTTCTGCAATTCGACCTCCTGTCTGAATGAAGGTTACGGGGGAGAGACTGAGATCAAATGACCATCGAAGCCCGCTCCATCAAGCCAAGGTTAAGTTTTAAGTCCGAACTATATAGAACTACGACCGTAATTACCGATATCAGGAAGAAACGATAATTACGTATGCAGCTTAATTTTCATGCTAGTTTTGTAAAATTTTGATGTGGAAGCTGATATCCGCTAGATTGAGTGCGGCTTCAAGGTGCGATCGTCCTATCGTTTGCCAATATTGGAGAATCCGTCCTACGGATTTTTTCTGGCGCTGAGTCAGCATTATCCTGGTTTTTACGACTGAGAACAGAGAAGCGCTTGAAGGCGAGATCCCGATGAACAAATGGCGCGAAGCCTAGCTGGAGTGGTACTTTGAGCAGCAGTGAGCCGGGAACGATCGAGAGAATCACTTTCTTCTGAAAAGAGAGATTGAGGAATAATACGGAGATTATGGAAATGTACCTACGTAAATTCTGGGTCGTTAGGGAAATTTGAAGCAGACGTTTATGCGGATGACAATCGGGTCAGTCCTAAACAGGATGGAATACTGAACGCTCGTCAAACTCGACTAAAGATACGAATAGCAGAGGGTATGGTTTTGCAAGTAGACAGAAAGAGTTCAATCCTATTGGTCGATGATGATCTAAACTTTGTCACGCTGATGACTGGATATTTAGCACACCACGGATATGACGTGACGACCGCCGGAACGGGGAAACAAGCGATCGAGCGGTTAAGCGATGTGAAGCCGGATCTGATTCTCTCAGATGTTGGAATGCCGGAAATGGATGGCTATGAGTTTGCAGAGACTCTCCGTACATCGCCAGAAAGTAATTGGATTCCAATTATTTTTCTTTCTGCACGGGATCAAACTCACGATCGCGTGCGTGGATTAAGTGCGGGGGCAATGGCTTACATGACCAAGCCGCTTGATCTTGCAGAGTTGAACGCGCAAATTGAATCAGCGCTACGATCGTCTCAGTTGATTCAGCAAAGTCGAGCCAAGCGAGCAGAGTCTAGAATTGCAGTGCCTGATGGCGTGAGATTGACGAATACAGAATTAACTGTGGCGCGATTGGTGGCGCAGGGATTGTCGAATTTAGAGATTGCTCAGCGACTGAATGCGAGTAAGCGGACGATCGAAAGTCACATTAGTCATATGTTAAAAAAGACGCTGTTGAGCAATCGAACCGAACTATCGCGCTGGATTATCGAAAATAATATGGAATGAGGCGTAGGAGCTTACGAATTGCTCTAATCATGGGAATATTCTAAAGCTGTGCGATCGCGTTTTGTAAAACTTGCTCATGTTCTAATCGGGCGGCAACAAATTCTGGAGCAAAGTAGCAAGTTGTTAGTGCTGTTCCAAAACCAATAAAGCTAGGAACATCAAATAGAAGTTTTAGAGATAGACAAGCTGAGCTAAATGCGAACACACGAATTTCAAAGGTTTGGAAAGCTTTTAGAAAAAAGACTTCAAACGGCAAAAAGAACAGGTTTGGTTCAGTAAGCACCACAATCTCGCGATATAAATCCGATAAGCTTTCTTTCAACCGGTAAATCTTATTCAGATCATCTCTGGGATGCGGCTTAATGATCAAAACGCTATTTGGGAGAACTTCATATGAGGTTAGAAATTCTCGATAAGCAAGAATCTCATGCTCTTGAGGCAAGCGATCGCCTTCTGAAAAATTAGAGGTGAGCAGAACTGTAACAGGTGAGTTTTCGATCGCCGCTTGTACTTTCGCTACCTGAGCCGCATCGACAAAAGAGGTAAACCGCTCGAACCAGGTGAGTAAGTTGGAGGGTGCTAATTGAACGATCGGCATTGGCGGCGTTTCACCAAAGATTTTTGGCAGCACAAAATAGCCGACATCAAATGGCATCAAATACAGCTTGGTTTTCAGCTTTAATCGTTCGCGAATTCGATGATAGAGCGATCGTAGTTTCCACCGCGTCCAAGCGATCACCTGATTCGGCGTGGGCGGGGGTGTGAAAGGACGACGCACTACAGCAGAGTGCTCAGAAAAATACAATCCAATGCCATCGCCGTAGCAAATTCGACTTGCAGAAGGATAGGCATTGCTTAATAGTTGATTTGTGAACTGCCAATTGCGACAGAGATACAGTTCGTCTGCATCATCTAAGCCAATCCATTGATGAACGTTGTTATAGATGCGGTGGGGTGGCGTGGAATCTAACTGATATCCGATCGCGTTTAGTTGTTCCGGGGTGAGATAAACAATCTTTTCCCAATCACACACAGATTCCGCCATGCGCTGAATGAATTCAGCGAACTGATAATGCTGCTGCTCTGGCGCATAAAGCTCGTAGATGACAAGATAGTTTTGAACATTTGCTGTGCCCGATCGATCCCGGTAGAACAGTGCGGATAGTGCCGCGATGAGTTGAATGCTTCCCTGACAAGTAACAATGCGCTTCATGCTGGATTCGGTAGAGTGTGGAACAACTTATCTTTACAAATTGGCGATCGCTGCATTCTCTCTTCCTCAACTGCACAATCAAACGCTATCGTAAAAGAATGCAGAGACGACTTCAACGCTTCTTCAGGAGCACTACTCAATTTCTATCGATTTTTCGCTATTGCGGACGGGCGATCGAGCTAGTTTGGACAACGAATCGACGCTTAACGATCGTTCTGGCACTGTTTACGCTCATCGGAGGGCTTGTGCCTGCGGTGGTTGCGTATGCAGGTAAGCTGATTGTCGATGCGGTGGTATTAGCATCAAGAACGGGACTGGAGAACGATCGCTGGACAGCATTAGGCTATCTGGGCTTTGAAGCGGTGATGGTCGCGATTCAATCAGGCAGTAAGCAAGGCTTAGTTTTGGTGCAATCGCTGCTGAGAGTGCTGCTCGGTCAGAAAGTAAATGAGTTGATTCTGGAAAAGGCGTTAACGCTGAATTTGACGCACTTTGAGGATTCAGAGTTCTACGACAAAATGACGCGGGCAAGACGAGAAGCCTCAAGCCGTCCCCTCAGCTTGGTTGGTCGCACGTTTGGCATTGTGCAAGACTCGCTGACTTTGATTACGTATGGCGGTTTGTTAATCGGATTTTCGGTTTGGGCAGTGGTGATGCTGATGGTTGCCGCCGTTCCTGCCTTTATTGCAGAGACGCGATTTGCTGGGGAAGCCTTTCGGTTGTTTCGCTGGCGCACGCCTGAAACCCGCGAACAAAATTATCTTGAATGGCTGATTGCAAACGAATCACCCGCAATGGAAATTCGGCTGTATCAGTTGGGCGAATTGTTGCTCGATCGCTATCGAACTATCTTCGGGCGATTGTACACTGAAGACCGGGATTTGACAGTCCGCCGGGGCATCTGGAGCTATTTGCTGGGATTAGTTAGCTCTGCTGCATTTTACGGGGCGTATGTGTGGATTGTGTGGGAAACGATCGCAGGCAACATCTCACTCGGCGAACTCACGATGTACCTGATCGTCTTTCGTCAAGGACAGGGCGCGTTTGCATCAATTCTGACTTCAATTGGTGGAATGTACGAAGACTCGCTTTATCTATCGAATCTCTACGAATTTCTAGGTCAAGACATTCCTCGATCGCAAGGCAGTGCAACGCAGGGAACCTTACCCGGCGACGGTTTGCGCTTTGAAGACGTGACTTTCTACTATCCCGAAGCTGATAGGCCTGCACTCGATCGCGTTTCGTTTCATCTCAAGCCCGGAGAAAAATTAGCGATCGTTGGTGAAAACGGTTCGGGTAAAACAACGCTGATCAAACTGCTCACAAGACTCTATACGCCAACTTCGGGACGCATTCTGCTCGATGGACTAGATCTGCAAGCTTGGAGCCTCGAAGCATTGCAGCGCCGAATCGGTGTAATTTTCCAGAACTTTATGCGCTATCAATTTAGCGTCGGCGAGAATGTGGGTGTGGGCGATGTGTTGAACTTAGACGATCGCGATCGCTGGAAGATTGCATCCGACAAAGGCAATGCCCTTTCCTTTATCAAAGAACTGCCAGAAGCATTTGATACCCGTTTAGGGCGATGGTTCAAAACGGGACGAGAGCTATCGGGAGGACAATGGCAGCGAATTGCACTATCGCGTGCCTTTATGCGAACTAGCGCCGATATTTTGGTGTTAGATGAACCGACTTCTGCAATGGATGCAGAGTCAGAGGTACAAATCTTCGATCGTTTTCGCGAAATGACCCCGAATCAGATGGCAATTTTGATTTCACATCGATTCTCAACCGTCCGAATGGCGGATCGGATTCTTGTGATGTCAACAGGTGCGGTTGTGGAACAAGGGAGCCACGAACAATTGGTGAGGTTAGGGGGACGATACGCGCATTTGTTTGCGATTCAAGCGGCAGGCTATCAGTGATACTAGAAAAAGCGATGTTCTGATTGGTGGAAGAACACACGGTTTCTGTGAGTCCTACCTTGATTTTTAACAAAGGACGGCAAAGACTGAATGGAAATGTGGGCTACCACGTGATCGAAGCCAATATCTGCGAATTGTTGCACAATCTCTCACTGAACAATCCTGGTGTTAGTTAATTTTTTAGACTAATTTATTAATGAACGTTTCGGAGTGAGCGCTTAAAGCCATACAAACGGGTCTCGTTCGTCTATCACATCCTAACCTTGAAGAATTGTTATGACGAAGGGTGTATTTTTGGAAACCTGGGCTACTAGTTGAGAGTTACTTTAACCGATTAGGATAGCTGCTGCAATGCTCAATGACTTAGACAGCACCCTAGAAGAACTGCTCAAACGAGAATTACCTCCTAGCTTGGTGGGTTCGGAAGCACGGACACCCGTGACGATTAGTTTTGCTACACCCGATCAAGAGTTCACAAAGAAAATCAGTCTACCTGCGATCGATCTTTTTCTTTACGATGTGCGAGAAAATTTGGAGTTGCGAAACACTGAATGGACGGTGCAGCGCCACGGCAATGGGAGCGCGACTCGGCGGCGTCCTCCCGTGCGGATCGATTGCTCTTATTTAGTAACAGTTTGGGCAAAAGACCCAGCAGATTTTCAGACCGAACACCGCTTATTGGGGGAAGTAATGAAAGCCCTGCTACGTCACCCTACCATTCCCAAAGCAGTGCTTCAGGGAAGTTTGAGCGATCAAGACCCCGTTCCTAGAGCGCTGACACTGCGCCCACCCCAATTACAAAGCTTAGGAGAATTCTGGCAGGCAATGGGCGGCAGACCCAAACCAGCCATGAACTATACCGTGACGCTCGCGCTTCCGGTTGAGGATGAAGCTGAACAATCTGTGCCTTTAGTCATGAGTACGCAAATTTGAATTGCAAGATTGCAACATCAAAGCTGAAGAAATCCTATTAGTTATGGCTAAAGCGAATTCGCTACTTCAGAATTGACCCTAGACCAAAAGAACAAAGGCTACATTGTCCCGAAAGCGAGGTTCTAAAGTGGCAGCATGGATGAAGTTGCAATCAACCCAACATCAAGTTGCGATCGCGGGCATCGTCAGTGATGCTGAAACAGGCGAGCTGATTTCAGGTGCTGAGGTCAAACTTGGGCAAGTGTCAACTGCTTTCAACCCTTGGCTGGCGCTCAAAGCCTTGCCGTTTGAGCATGCGCTCAACCGAGACGGGCGGATTCAACTGAATCCAACTTTGACGTTAGTGCGGGAACAGGATGCTTTGTTTCTAGTGACCTACACCGCATTGGACGGTCACTACTATTTCATCGATCTGCCCGATGGAATCTACAGTTTGCAAGTCGCTTTGCCGCATCTGGGGACTCGCTATGGCACGCGTCAAGTCGAGAATCTCAACGTGACGGGCGAAGCTGCGATCGCCAATCTCAGCTTGCCACCCACGGGAATTAAAGGACGAATCCTAGATTCGGAGCAAAAACCGGTGGCGATGGCGAAAGTGCAAATTGAGGGCAATGCTGTAGCGGTGTTTAGCGATCGCAATGGCGATTATGGATTGACTGGACTAGAAGTGTGGCGGCGCGATCGCGCTTCTCAGTCTGCTAGACCATTGGTAACGGTTTCGGCTCAAGGGTATCAGAGCGCCACGTCAGGCGTTTGGTTGAGCGTGGGCGAAATGAAATCGTTGGATCTGACTTTGACGCGCAAGTAATCGACTAAAGACTAGGGAGCGACTATGGTTTCAGCCTACCAATCTCCGGGTGTGTATGTTAAGGAAGTGCCGTCTGGATCAGCGCCGATCGCAGGAGTCGGAACCAGTACGGCGGGATTTATTGGGGTATTTGGGGCTGCCAGTGCGCCCACCCCGGCAGTGCCTACAGTAACGACTCGATCTATTGGATCACGCGAACAACCGACTGCCGTTGGAACGGGAACAGGTCGGAAAAAAAGCTTTGATTTGCCGCAGTCTGAAGGCGCAGAAGTAGTGACAACTGCGGGAACGTTTGGATTTTTTGTAGGTACTACTGAACGCCAAGATGTGCAACTGACCCTGCAAGATGGGAAGGCAACCCTTACATTTACTGGAGATGCTCCGGATAACAAGGCTGAAATTACGGGCTTTTTTCAACTCAAAGAAACTGCAACTCCTGCCCCTGCTGCAACGGTAGCGACACCTGTATCTTCAACGCTTGCAACGGCGAATCAAGTTAAGCTCTGTACAAACTTTTCAGAGTTCAAAAAATTCTTTGGTGATTTCTCGGACAATGCAGGGCAGAATTTGCTGGCTCATGGGGTGTTTGGATTTTTCCGAAATGGCGGCACCAGTTGTTATGTGGTGTGGATGAATCAAGAGGGCGAGATTGACCAAGCCCTAGAACAGTTTGAAGCGATCGATGACATTGCGATCGTGGCAGCGCCAGGAATCACCAGTAGAACAGTGCTGACGAGTATTGCGGCGCACTGTGAGGGTTTGGGCGATCGAGTTGCAATTTTTGATGCGCCATTAGAAGTCGAAACCAATGGCAGCCTTGATCTCGGCTTACTCAAACCCGACAATCAACAGAAAGTAATTCCGGATAACTCGGACTATGCCGCGTTGTATTTTCCTTGGATTCAAGTGTTTGACCCCGCGAGTCGTCAGACGATTTACGCGCCGCCCAGTGGTCATATAGCGGGTGTGTACGCGCGGGTAGATGCCGAACGGGGTGTGTTTAAAGCGCCCGCCAATGAAACCGTGTTAGGTGCAGTGGGGTTGAAGTATGACATCAGCCGCAGTAAGCAGGACAAGCTCAATCCACAGGGCATCAACTGCATTCGGAGTCTGAATGGTAATATCCGCATTTGGGGTGCCCGGACGCTCGGCGGCGACGGAAATACAGAATTTAAGTACATTAACATTCGTCGGCTGTTTAACTACCTGAGGGAATCGATCGACGAAGGTACGCAATGGGCAGTCTTTGAACCGAATGCGCCCGATCTCTGGGCTAAGATTCGTCGCAATATCAATGCGTTTTTGTTGATTGCTTGGCAAGAAGGGGCGCTGTTTGGCAATACGCCGGAACAGGCGTTTTATGTCAAATGCGATGAGGAAACGAATCCCCCGGAAATTCGCGATGCAGGTCAAGTGGTGACGGAGATTGGCGTTGCCGTGGTTAAGCCTGCGGAATTTGTGATCTTCAAGCTGAGTCAATCGAGTGGGGAGCAAGGATCGTGACGAGTTATCTGATCCCAGGCATCTACCGCGAAGATCTATTTCCCAAACCAATTCCAGAGTTTTTAACGGGTGTCCCTGCATTCATTGGGTTTGCGAGCCAAGGAACAATCAATCAGCCAGAGCGCCTAACCTTGTGGACTCAATTTAGTGCACGGTTTGGTGAACCAGCTTCAGAGGGATATCTCTCAGATGCAGTGCAAGGCTTTTTTAGCAATGGCGGACACATTGCTTATGTCATTCGCTTGAACGACACTCTAGAGATCGAAGCTGCATTAGAACAGGCATTGGAAGCATTAGCCACTATCAATGCCCTCGATCTGATTTGTGTTCCCGATCTGGTTCGCTTCGATGTTGAGACGGTTCTCCGAATGCAGACTCAGCTTCTAGAGCATTGTCAGGCATTGAACGATCGCTTTGCAATTCTAGATGCCTTGCCGACTCAAGTTCTGGTGCAACAGACGCGACTCTCTAGCTCCGAATGCGCTGCCTTTGGCGCGTTGTATTTTCCGTGGGTGCAGGTGAGCAGTCGAATGATTCCCCCTTGTGGTCACATTGCGGGCATCTATGCTCAGCGCGATCGCGATCTAGGAGTTGGTCAAACGCCAGCAAATATTCGGCTTGAAGAAGTCGTCGATCTGAGTGTAGCGGTATCGGATGCCGATCAAGCGCGCCTGAATCCATTGGGGATTAATTGCTTGCGATCGCTGCCCGGACGGGGCATTCGGATCTGGGGCGGGCGGACGCTGAGTCCGGATGCGAATTGGCGCTATATCAATATGCGGCGATTGTTTGTGACGTTAGCGCGATGGTGCGATCGCACGTTTGCAGATGTGGCGTTTGAGCCAAATGAATTCCGGCTTTGGGTCAGGATTGAGCGCGAGTTAACTGCCTTTTGTGAAGCGTTATTTCGTCAAGGGGCGCTTCAGGGTAGTACACCCGCAGAAGCGTTTTATGTCAAGTGTGACGCGGAAACGAATCCTCCTGAAGTGCGAGACGCAGGCACAGTGATTACCGAAATCGGACTAGCTCCGGCGAGTCCGGCGGAGTTCATTGTGGTTCGTTTGATTCATGGCAATGCAGGTGTTGCATTCGCATTTTAGTTTTCTATTCTATTGAGGTCTTTGTATGCCCAGTATTAAACCGCCCCATAAACCTGATCCTTATCAGAGTTATAACTTTTACGTGGAGTGGAACGGCATTCTACACGCTGGATTTCGCCAATGTACCGGACTCACGACATCGCAAAATATGGGGGAGTATCGCGAAGGCACCGATCCACCCACAACGCGCAAACTTCCCGGATTAAACACCTACGGCAACATTACACTGCAACGTGGCATTACGAACAATGCGGAGCTATGGAGGTGGCGTGAAAATGTGATGAAAGGGAACGTCGATCGTCGCGAAGTGTCGATCGTTTTGCTCGACCAAACTGGAACCGAAAAGATTCGCTGGAATCTGAGCAACTGTTTGCCTGTCACTTGGACCGCTCCGGACATGGATGCAGCAACGGATGGGGCTGCGATCGAAACCCTGGAACTCGCCCATGAAGGCATCAGTGTTGATAAATGGACTTAACTTTTAACGAAACCCATGACTTCTACCGAATTTCCCTTTACCCTTCCCCTTGGCTATGTCGATGCCGAGGGCAATACCCATCGCGACGGCATCATGCGGCTCTCCACTGCCTACGATGAAATCGCTCCCCTGCGTGATCCGCGGGTTCAGGCAAACCCAGGCTATCTAGTTCTGATTCTGCTGTCGCGGGTGATCACCCGACTCGGCAGCCTCGAACAACTCAACCCCAAACTGATCGAAGGACTCTACTCCGCCGATCTCATCTATCTCCAGGACTTCTACCAACGGATTAACCAAAACGGTCACAGCCGTCTACACGTCGCCTGTCCTCATTGTTCTGGAGAATTCGAGGTAGAACCCATTCCCGTGGGGGAGTCACCTGCTACCCCTCAGACCGACTACGCGAGGAGGTAGCTTACCTGTCCTACCATTTTCACTGGTCTTATGAACAGATCATGGGAATGGAGCATCGAGAACGCCAACAATGGGTGGCAGAACTTTCCCGTATCAATCAAACCTTGAATGATTCATCCTCCCGACTTGCATAAAACACCATGCCAATTCTGCCAATAAACGCTGTTTTTTCTGCGGGCGCAACCCTCCGGGGCAGTCGTCGTGAGCCTTACATGAACTATAACTTTCTAGTCGAAATTGAAGGGCTACTCACTGGAGGGTTCACGGAAGTTTCTGGACTAGAAAGCCAACTCCAAACCGAGGAATACCAAGAAGGTGGCGTGAATGAGTATACGCATCACTTTCCGACTCGAATTCAATATTCCAACTTGGTATTGAGTCGAGGCTTGAGTGACTCTAATGCGCTATGGAATTGGTATGACGATGCAGCGCATGGTCAAGTTCGCCGCAAAAATGGCACGATTATGTTGCTCGATCGACAGTTGCTGCCGGTAATGTGGTGGAACTTTAAGGATGCTTATCCAATTCGTTGGACAGGGCCGCAGTTAAGTGCGATCGATGGGTCTAGCTATGCGATCGAGCGATTGGAATTAGTGCATCACGGGATCACGAAGCCTGCTGCCTCGAAAGCGCTCTCGGTGGCACGGACGATCGCGGGAGCCGCAGGCTTTACGGGAACGCAGCAAATCTAGACAAACTACCGTTCTAGGAGGTGCAGCATGA
Source organism: Leptolyngbya sp. DQ-M1 (assembly GCF_039962505.1). Classification (NCBI taxonomy): domain Bacteria; kingdom Bacillati; phylum Cyanobacteriota; class Cyanophyceae; order Leptolyngbyales; family Leptolyngbyaceae; genus Leptolyngbya; species Leptolyngbya sp. DQ-M1. The sequence goes on along the minus strand of NZ_JAMPLJ010000002.1, from coordinate 583,773 downwards.
CGGAACAGGCTTGGCAATCGGCAGTAGATTCTAGTTTAGTGAGGCGATTGATGCGTCCCTTGGTGCAACCGGGCGCGATCGGTTCCCAGTTGGGCGATTCGATTCTGGCTAGAACTGAGCGGATGACGAATCATTTACCGTTGTTAGTTCAGTTTGCAGAGCGACAAGCTGGCGTATTTCAGCCGGAGCAAATTCCGATTGTCTATGCTCAGCCGTCTAGTTCTGTTCAGGTTGTGCATTCGCATATAGAAACTGCTAGTGAACCCCTGACGATCGTTCAAGCAACTCTGATTTCAAGTTCGACCTTGAATGACTACACCTCTAATGCAATGAATCTAAGCATTGAAGGATCGAAGCAGGAACACTTGAATAACTACACCTCCAATGCAACAAATCTAAGCATTAGAGAATCGAGGCAAGAACCCTTGAATAACTACACCTCTAATGCAACGAATCTGAGCGTTGGGGAATTGAGGCGAGAACCAGAGTTCTTGCTGCGAACAGAATCTGCGGATGCGATCGCATCTCCCAGTCCACCGCGATCGCCTAGCCTGAGTTCGCAGACTCCACCGATCGTCTATGCACAAAACATTTCCAAACCATTTCAGAGCGATCGCCCCAATCCAATACTCACAGTTCATCCACAAATTTTAGGAACCCCCACACTTCAAAGCCCCCCAGAATTGCGAGATTTAGGGCAAAAACCCCTACCTCAAGTCACACCCACCCGCCCAAAAACATCTGATCCTCCCGCTTCTACCTCCCCGCCTATCATTACAGTCCGCACCGGAACCGAAGCCGCTCCCCCGGCCGCAACTTGGCAAACCCGCACTCACCTCAACGAAACCGCAACTACGCTCCCGATCGTCTTCGCCCAACCCAACCTAGCCACTCCTTCCCCTCAATCCTCTTCCAGAACTCCTCCAGAGCTTGCTCAATTCAGCGAATTCCCTTCCTCCCCCTCCTTGACCGACACCTTTTCCTCTCCCCCTCCCCCACCTCCCATTAACCTCGATACCCTCACCACCCAAGTCGAACGCAAAATTCTTCGTCGCCTCGTTGTAGAAAGTGAACGCAGAGGACAAACCCGATGGCGCTAGAAAAACTCACTATCTTAATCGAGGGCAAACCCAAGCCGATCAAAGCTCTGTTCAATCCCCAGCAAATTCAAGTGACTCGCAGCGGCTGGAGCCAATGGAATGGCAAGTTCTTCGGGCGCGATCAACCAACCAGCATCTCGCTGATGCTCTTTTTTGATACAACTTTGCTGCGATCGAACTCCTTTCTCAGCAACTTAGCCGCAGATAATTTGCCCTCGATCGTCTCGAACAAACTCATTTCAACACTGCGCCCAGAAGATGTCCGCATCTATACTCAGCCGATTTATGACCTAACGCGCAAAGCGGGCAAAGAAAAGCCCCCATTTTGCAAATTGCGCTGGGGCTATGGGAATGTCTTGCTAGAGCGCTGCTTTCTCAAATCTGTCACCAAAACGCTGACGCATTTCCTGGAAGATGGCACTCCGGTACGCGCCACGATGAATTGCAACTTCGAGGAAGTGCTGGATCAGTCGTTCCTGCTCAAAGTCCGCAATCCGATCGATGATCCAATTCGAGTGGTGAAGCGGGGAGAAACCTTAAGTAGCATTGCTGCAGAAGAATTTGGCGATCCGGCGCTTTGGCGGATTATTGCAACGGCAAATCAACTGGATAATCCCCGGCAGATTGTTCCGGGACAACGCTTGACTGTTCCGCCTCGACCGACCGATTTGTAAGTGATTAGCGGGGAAGATTTGCGATGTTTAGCACGGTACTGACAAGTCAAATTCCTAACTATGCGATTTCGATCAACAATGCTCCAATGCTTAAGTTGGCAGAAGATGTCGAGAGCATTACGGTCACGGAAGATTTGGAAGCGCCGAGTATGATTGCGATGACCTTAAATACTTACGATGAGATCAACGATAAATTGAATTGGGTAGATGATTCACGGTTAAGTCCGGGCAATGAGATCGCGATCTCGTTGGGCTACGGTAACACTCTGGAAACAGTCATAGTAGGAGAAATTACGGGGCTGGAGCCAGAGTTTTCGCAAGAACAGGGATCGACTGTTACTGTGCGGGGGCACGATCGCCGTCATCGGTTACTGCGGGGAACGCATACGAATACGTATATCAAGTTGAAAGATAGCCAAATTGCTCAACAGATTGCGAGCCAGAATGGATTACTGGCAAAGGTCACGGATACTAAGGTGAGCTTGGATTATGTGTTGCAGAATAATGTGAGCGATTTGGCATTTTTGCAGACGCGATCGCAGCGAATCGGCTATGAAGTTTGGATCGAAGATAAAACCCTGCATTTCCAGCCGCCGCAATATCGAACGCTGGCACTCACAACCCTAGAATTCGAGCAAGACGTGCTGGAATTTTCGCCCCGCTTGAGCCTTTTGAGTCAGGTGACACAAGTTGAGGTGCGCGGATGGAATTGGAAAACGAAACAAGCAATTGTCAGTCAATCGGGTGACAACACCATTGCCTCAATGGGAGGTTCGCAAATCGGTGTCAGAGCTAGCCAAAGGGCATTTGGCACTGCCGATCGTCAAATTGTGGATCAGCCCGTGCAAAGTAAAGCCGAAGCTGATGCGATGGCACAGGGACAACTTGAAGAGAGCGCCCTGCATTACATCACCGGAGAAGGCACCTGCACCGGCAATCCTAAAATCCGAGCGGGCAGCGTAATTGAGGTTAAAGGGGTGGGAAAACGGTTTAGTGGTCGCTATTACGTGGTCGCAGTGACGCACACCATGTCTGGTGAAGCAGGATATCGCACGGAATTTACCGTTAGGAGAACAGCAGCATGATGGGCATGGACGTTTTGCTTGGCAATGGAAACCCACAGAACGATCGCATCTATGGCGTGACGATCGCGATCGTCACGAACAACAAAGACCCCGACAAACTGGGGCGCGTTAAGGTCAAGTTTCCCTGGCTCTCAGATACCGATGAAAGTGATTGGGCAAGGGTTTTATCTCCAATGGCAGGTAAGCAACGGGGATTGTATCTGCTGCCCGAAGTTGGGGATGAAGTCTTAGTTGCATTTGAGCAGGGCGATCCTCAGTTTCCCTATGTTCTGGGTGCTTTGTGGAATGGTCAAGATAAACCGCCTGGCACGAATGAGGATGGCAAAAACAATCAACGCCTCTTCAAATCGCGCAGCGGACATACGATTCTGTTTGATGATACGCAAGGAGAAGAAAAGATTGTCATTCAAGATAAAACAAACAACAACGAAATTTCTATCGATTCTAAGAACAATGTGATTGTGATTAAAAGCGAAAAAGATGTCGCGATCGAAGCGAAAGGCAATATCAGCTTAAGCACCAATAGCGGCAATGTCGCAATTGAGTGCAGCAAATTTTCAGTGGATGCTCAACAAGGAATTGAAATCAAAACAAGCGCGACTTGTGATATTGCAGCTAACACCAGCATTGGCATCAAATGTTTGGCGGGCGTAAAGATCAACGATGGTGCGTTGGAGGTGACTTAATGCCAGGTTATTTGGTTCAACAAGGGGCAACCGTGATCTGCGCCCACGGTGGGCAAGCTCAACCAACGGTGCCGAATCCGCGGGTGAAATTGGGCGGACAACCAACCGTATTGCAGACGAGTCCTTATACGATCGCAGGTTGCTCGAATCCACCACCCAATGCCAATGTTGGCCCCTGCACAACTGCCAACTGGACAAGTGGATCAATGCGAATCAAATCGATGGGACAGCCCGTAATCTTGCAAGATAGTCCCTCCGTCTGTGTGCCGACCGGAACGCCCTTAACGGTTGCCGTTGCTCAACTGCGAGTAAAAGGAATTTAGTCATGCCAGGTGATTTTTTAGGAGTTGGATGGACAACGCCAGTCCGTTTGAATGCGGAGGGACAGGTTGACCTCGCGCAGGAAGAAGCTGCGGTGCGCCAATCGATTTGGATGATTCTGAGTACGGCTCCGGGTGAGCGATTGATGCGTCCTGATTTTGGCTGTGGCATTCACGAATTCGTGTTTGCGTCGATGAGTGGTGAAACGATCGGCGAGGTGATGAGCGCGGTCAGCAATGCGCTGATTACTTGGGAACCTCGAATCGATTTAGAAGCAGTCGATGTGTTTCCAGATCCACAACAGTCGAGTCAATTACTGATTCAAATTCATTACCGAGTCCGTACCACCAACAATCGCTTTAATTTAGTTTATCCGTTCTATTTAGAGTAGCCCCCATGTCACTGTTGCCCCCGAAAATCGATTCCCGTTCCTATGACGAAATCGTTGCCCAGGTCGCAATGTTAGCGGAGTATTTCACGCACGATTTACAGAGTGAAATTGAACCCACGATCGCTAACCTACTGAATCGCACCCTGGACGAAGATATTGAGGGGATTGCTTCACAGGGAACTGTTTTGGAGTTAGCGATCGCGCAACAAATTAGTCAGCTTGCTCAACAGGAAAACCGCGATCACATCAAAGTTAGAGGCGGTTGGTATCCACCCGGCACCAGTCAAGTTCGCCCCACCCTTTCTGCACTGGTCGGACATATTCTGAATCAAGATGTGTTAGATGGAACGGAACTGATCGCCGCTCGCGGCACCTCGATCGATACAGCCTTGGCAGAACGAATCAGTCAAATTGAGGGATTAACTTGGGTGAAAGTGCGATCGTCACCGGGCGCGATCGACATCGAACCGACGATCAAATCGCTATTTGGACAAGTGCTCAATCAAGATATTGCTAATCCTGCCAATCGGAATCAACCGATCGCGCTAAGGGGCACTCGGATCGATTTGCCCTTGGCAGAACGAATTGTTCAACAAAACCTGAGCCGCATCAATGTAAAAGTTATGCCGGATGCAGGCTGGGCAATGATTCGCTTGTTTAGCCGGATGGCGGTGTTGGTGCGCGATCGCTTGAATCAGGTGCCTGAGAAAAACTTTCTCGCGTTTCTCGATTTGATTGGGGCGCAAGTTCTGCCACCCCAAGCAGCTCGTGTCCCGTTAACGTTCTATTTAGCAGAGGGAACTACGACCGATGTTTTGGTGCCTGCTCAGACTCCTGTAGCAGCACCCGCAGAACCAGAGGAAGTGGTGTTTGAGACCGAGCATAGTTTGTTAGCCACGATCGCGCAGCTAAAAGCGGTGTTTGTGCATGAGCCTAAGCCCAATCGATATAGCGATCGTACTGCTTCTGCTCTCGGAGAAATCGATGCAGCGTTTCCGGCGTTTGTGGGGGAACAAACGATCGAACGCAGTTTATATGTTGCCTGCGATCAGCTATTGACGCTTCCGGGGACTAAAACTGCAACGCTGATCGTCGATTCTCCGACCGCAGAGGAACTCAAAAATCTAGCCATCACTTGGTCTTATTGGAATGGAACTGATTGGCAGGTCACTCCCGAAACCTCTCAATTCATTAATGGCAAATGGCAAGTTACGTTAACGAATCTGCCTGCCCTCAAGCCGCATTCGCTGGAAGGCACGATTGCCAGAGGCAACAGCGAAGCTCCCGCAGGTTGGTTACAAGGTCAACTTAATACACCCTTATCGAGTCAATCCCCCCGCCTGCACATCGAACAGATTCAGGTGCAGGTGACAATGACGCGCAGTGATATTCAGCCCGATCGTTGTTTTTTCAACACTGCACCGATTGACTTAAGCAAAGATTTCTATCCGTTTGGGGAACAGCCCCGCTTCAATGACACCTTTTATATTGCGAGTCAAGATGCCTTTGCGAAAGCAGGCACAGATATCACGGTAACGATTGATCTGACTGAAGGTAAGACCGTTAAAAACGATAATATCGAGTTGTCTTGGGAAAGCTGGAACGGACAAGCTTGGGAACGTATCATCACAGCTAGAAATAACATTCCTGCTGCTTTCGGTACTGATAATCCAAACGAATTTACTTTAGCGATACCTCGAACGATCGCTCAAACAACTATCAACGGCGAACAAAATTATTGGGTTCGCGCTCGCATTATCAAGGGAGATTACGGTGCTGCTGCTTTCTCTAAAAGAATTGAGAATAGCAATCCTCCAGCCTATGAACTGATTAATGCAACCTTTAAGCCGCCGTCTCTAGCATCCTTAAAACTGAGATATCGATATAATGCTGCACCAATTGCTGCTTCTGCGGTTCGGGTTTACGATCGTCTGACTCTCACTGATCCTTTTGCTATCGATCGCACCACAAAATTGATTCAAGAACGCAAATTGGGCGAGAAAACTTTGAAGCTAGAAAGTGTTGAGGGTTGGATTGTTGGCGATCAGATTCGCATCACCGATAGCAATTCTGAAGCAAAGAAAATTACTCAGATTGATCCTACAACTAAGATCGTAACCCTCGACTCTCCGCTGACTCATGCTCATGTATTACACACCTCTGTAATCCGGGATTTCCAACCTTTTCTGCCTGTTGAGGATACCCAACCCACATTGTATTTAGGCTTCGATCGACCCTTGCCGAATCGCACGATCGCGCTCTACTTCCAAGTCGATCCCCCAACGCCCGGAGAGATTACAGACAATCCGCGTCCCGCCACTCCGGTACAACTCGTTTGGGAATATACAACGCCCACAGGTTGGTCGCGTTTGGACGTGCAAGATGAGACGGAACTGTTTAGCGATCGCGGCTTAATTCGGTTGATTGCACCGGATAATTTTGCCGTGCGGCGGGAGTTTGGGCAATCGTTGTACTGGCTGCGATGTCGTTGGGAAACGGGAAGTTTTCGAGTGCCGCCGCGTTTGCGTCGTCTGCTCACCAATACAATGTGGGCAAGCCAAACCACAACGAGAACCGATGAAATTCTTGGCTCCAGTACGAGCAATCCGCATCAAAGTTTTCGCTCGATCCAGACTCCAGTTTTAGAGGGACAAACGCTCGAAGTCATCGAAGAATCTGAGACAGTGCCATGGCAGGAAGTCTCAGATTTCTATGGCTCTAGCGCCTCCGATCGACACTACACCTTAGATCGGCTCACAGGCACGATTCGGTTTGGCGATGGGCAGCGGGGCAGAATTCCGCCTGCGGGGAGTAATAATCTGCGATTGCACTATCGCACAGGCGGAGGAACGCAAGGAAATCAAGCGGTAGAAACCATTACGCAACTCAAGACAACGATTCCTTCGGTCGATCGCGTCACTAACTTAGAACCGGCGGGGGGCGGAGCAGCATCGGAAGCGATCGAGCGAGTCAAAGCGCGGGGTGCCAAATTTTTGCGCCACCGCGATCGCGCGGTGACTGCTGAAGACTTAGAAGATTTAGCATTGGTTGCCTCTCCTGCGGTGGCACGGGCAAAAGCAATCACACCTCGTTTTGATCCGATTACGCTGCAATGGTTTCCCTCCTATCCGATTCGCTTAGATCAAGCTGGGGAGATTCAAGCCAGCGTTGCTGTCGATGCCAGCCGAGCCGCTAATTTGGATTTAGAAGTTAAGCTCTACGGCCCAGCCCAATCGAATGCTTATGCTCAGCAAATCCTTCGATCGAATCGAGACAAACTCACGTTCACTGTCACACCAGAACTCTTCGAGCTAGGCAATGCTTGGAAAATCACTGTTGTGAATCACAACGACAACAATATGCAAGGGACACTAACCATTACAACGCCCAACGGTTCGCAAAACCAGGGGTTGGAAGCGCCTGCAAGTAGTGCAAATCGCGAGATCACAGATGCAGGCAAAGTCGAGTTGATGATTGTGCCTCAAAGTACGGCAGCACAGCCCACTCCAAGCCTGATGTTGATCAATCAGGTTGAACAATACTTACGCGATCGCGCCTCTCCCACGCTCGATCTCCAAGTTACAGAGCCTGACTGGGTAGAAGTCACGGTTCGTGCAGCCGTTGTTCCGGTTTCTCTAGATGTTGCAGATGCTGCTAGAACGGCTGCAAATGCTGTATTGACTCGGTTTCTTCATCCTCTCACTGGAGGTTCTAGCGGGCAAGGCTGGTCTTTCGGTCGCCGTCCGTTTCCTTCTGACTTGTATGCTGTGCTCGAATCCATTCCGGAGATTGACCACGTTACCAGTTTAAGGATTGTCAGCATTCCCTCTCTCGGAGATGACCCAACCATTACGCCTTTACCTGCCGACCGGCTCGATCGCTTTCTCATCTATTCCGGCAATCACCAAATCATTCTTCCTTAATCTAAACTCCAAACTCTAAACTCCAGACTCTAAAATTCTATGCCTCTACCGCTCCCCAACCTCGACGATCGCACCTACGCTGACCTTGTCGCAGAGATGCGATCGCTCATCCCCAGCGAATTCCCAGAATGGACGGATCACAACCCCAGCGATACCGGAATCATTCTGATGGAATTGCTCGCTTGGCTCACCGAAATGGTGCTCTATCGCGTCAATCAAATTCCCAACAAAAATTACGCAACCTTCTTAAAACTCTTAAATGGCGCAGATTCCATTCCGCCAACCGAATTAGAAACCGCAATTCGAGAAACCATCTTATCGCTACGGGAACGCCACCGAGCCGCTAGCGCAGACGATTTTGAACACTTAATTTTAGAAGATTGGCAGACCACACCCACGGCGCAGGCATTGGGCAAACAGGGGATTGTGCGACGAGTGAAATGTTTACCAGAGCGCAATTTAGCGATTTCTCATGACGCTGCACCCGGAAATATCACGATCGTGGTGATGCCCGATGCCCCCGAAACGGAGTTACAGCCCCAGCCGACCCTAGCACTACGAGCCGCACTCTGGAAATGGCTCGACCCGCGCCGCCTACTCACCACTCGCCACCACATCATTGCGCCCGATTACGTTCCCGTACAAATCACGGCTCAACTACGCCTAGAACGGGGCATTCAGGCGGACACACTGCGTCAAAGAGCGATCGCAGCGCTGCAAACGTTCTTCCATCCGTTGCGTTGGGAGTTTGGTCGTAGCGTTTATCTTTCAGAAGCCTATCAACTCTTTGATCAAATTCCGGGAGTCGATTATGTCCCTAACGTAACGCTTCAAAACGATCGCGCGCTGACCGAGGTTCCGCTCCAGCAGCATCAGCTTGTGGCGATCGCACTCACTCCCAATAGCTTGACAATCCAAGAGGCATAGATGATCGAACGCACCAGTAGCTATGAGCAATACTTACCTGCGATCGTCCAAACCGATCCGTTTATTCAACGCTTTCTGCTAGCGTTTGAGCGGATCTTGAGTGGACTGTTTCCGCCCGACCCGGAAGATCCGATCGCTCAACAACCTGGACTAGAAGAATGGATCGATCGCATTCATACCTATTTCGATCCCCAGCAAGCCCCAGAAGCCTTTCTCCCTTGGCTTGCAAATTGGGTCGCCCTAACGTTGCGAGAAGATTGGGAGGAAGAGGTCAAACGGCGCTTTATTAGCCAGATTGTGCCGCTCTATCGCCAACGGGGAACAAAAGCAGGCTTAGAAAAATTGCTCAAACTCTATACGAATGAAGAAGTCGAAATCGAAGAATTTGAGCACATAACACACTATTTTCAGGTCAAGATGACCCTGAGCGCGAACGATCGCGGGTTACTCCGCCGCAAACAGCAAATTGCTCGCAGCATCATCGACCAAGAGAAGCCTGCCCACACGTTTTATGCCTTACAAATTGTCATTCCTACTATGCAATTGAGAAATGACCCCCGCGTTGGCTTAATCGTGGGCGAAAACACAATTTTAGGCACCAGCCAGCTAGGGCAGTAACGCCAGGAGAACTTTATGGCAGCAGATTACAGGCAATACGATCCGATCGAAAAACGAGTCCGCTATTTTGATGGGCAATTTTTAAAAGACCAAGATTTTGTCGATGAGCAAAAGTACCATCTCGATCGCCAACGTCGCTCCCTCCGGTTTCTGCATAGTCCTGGAATTGTCGAAGGTTTAACGATCGATCCAGGCAGTCAGCAATCGCGAGATGATGTCGATCGCGCCATTGTCCGACCTGGAACTGCGATCGACCCCAAAGGGCAACAAATTGTCCTTGGCAGCCTCAAAGATTTGCCGCTCAAAGAGTTTCGCAATCAAGCGATCGACGTGTTCATTGCCTATCGAGAAGTGGCATCCGATTTGGCTCAAGAAGGTGGAGAATCAAATCGGCGCTGGCACGAAGATCCCGCGATTACGGTACAGAAAACAGATGAATCGCCGCCGGAAAACGCCATTCGACTGGCAAGGTTAACCCTCAATGGCGACGGCAACGTCACCCACGACGGCGATCAAACCGTGCGGCAATATGCAGGCATCAAGCTTCCCACTGCCGATGGCGCGAATTTGAACTTGCGATCGCGCGGCATGGCAGGCAGAAGTTGGGCAACCCTGAGCGGCAGCTTAAACATCACCGATCAAGTCGGTATCGGCACTACCAGCCCCAATGCCAAGCTAGAAGTCAAATTAGCGAGTGCTTCCACAGAATCTAGCCTCAAACTTGAGCACATTGGTTCCAATCTAGTGGTACGCCCTCTCAGTGCGGGTGGCAATAGTTCTGTGGTTGAGAATACGGGAGGTGGAGCATTGCTCATTAATCCTAGCGGCGCAAATGTTGGCATTGGCAGTAATGAAGCCACGAATCGATTGCACGTGAGCGGCACAACTGGAATTCGACAAAACTATTTGTACCTGAGCGGCAATGCGGGTGGTAGTAGTTTGTCCTACAATGCCCATCGCAATGCAAATAACAGTAATTGGGTGTTCCCCGATCGCGCTCGCACAGCCGTGACTTTAGAAATGGACGATACAGGAGAAAAACCCCGCTTTGAAGTGTATGCCACCGCCAGCACGAATACCGCAAATTGGACTCAAAGATTGGCGTTAGATTGCAGTACAGGGAATTTCGCGATCGCGCATAACGGCGGAACGGTGGGAATTGGAACCGGGGCATCGACTGCGAGGTTGACGGTTGCTGCAACGACTGAACATTTACGTCTAATCCGCAGCCGTACCGAAACCACGGGCGGAAAGCACTTATTTCTGGAACTATTCCAAGAAGATCCGAGTGTGACGGTTCCAGAAGTCTTTCCCGCAATTCGATTCCACCACGGAGGACGCTTTTGGCATCGCATTGAAGCACAGACGAACGGCATTCACTTCAAAGATGGCAATCTCAACTCAGATGCCTATGTGAGAATCTTTGCTGAAAACATGATTGTGACGGGCATGATCGTCATGTGGTCAGGAGCCGCAAATGCAGTTCCAGCAGGATGGTTACTGTGCAATGGTCAAGCCTACAATAATGGTCAGAGCAGAACCCCAGATTTGCAAGATCGATTCATTGTTGGAGCAGGTCGAAATTATGCACTGAGCAATACGGGCGGAGAAGATACCGTGACCTTGAATATCAATCAGATTCCAAGCCACAATCACTCATTAGATTTTGATAGTGGAGGGGGAGGATTCGGAAGTGTGACCAGTCACAGCATGGCAAAGTCTGATCAACAGGTGAATGTCCTTGCAAACTATCAAGTCCAGACCAATTATGCTGGAGGCAACCAAGCCCACGAAAATAGACCCCCGTATTATGCGCTCTGCTTCATCATCAAGATCTAAGGGATGTGCATCATGAGAGAAAAAATGGAACAACGCTTACAACAGCTCAGAAATGAATATGAAACTGGACAAAAAATGCTGGTGGACTTAGAAGCAAAACAGTTGAATCTCCGAGAAACACTCTTGCGAATTGATGGAGCGATTCAAGTTCTAGAAGAAGTTTTAGAAACAGACTCTACACTTGAATCTGATAACTACTCGCAGGTTGAAACGCCTGTGATCGTCCCCTAATCTCTTACGCCCAACTTCAGAGGAAGCGGCGTGAAATCTACTCTGTTTGACTTGATATATTGAACTAGCTTATCAATGATCGATCGTTTATTTAGGAGCGTGTTATGCGGCAATCTATGCGTCAAACAAAACCTGAAATTGTGTCATCGCAGCCCGTTTCTATCCGGTCAATTCAACCCACTTCCCAGTCCATTTTTTCACCCGATAAACCGTCATTCCGTGGTTTATCAGGTGAATTGATGTCGCTTCAAACCAAACTAGCGGTTGGCGAGGCTGGCGATCGCTTTGAACAAGAAGCGGAACAAACAGCTACTCGTGTAGTTGAGCAAATTCATGCCCCTGCACAGCCCAAAGCCAAGCGAACTGAATCGCTACAGCCATTGAAGCAACCCGCTTTTAATGAAGGCAAGAATGCGACACCAGCCCTGGAAGCTTCAATTCAGCAAGCAGTAGGCAGTGGACAGCCATTACCCAATCATTTGCAGCACTCAATGCAAGATGCTTTTGGGCAGAACTTTCAGCAGGTTCGGATTCACACAGATGCGAACGCAAATCAACTGAATCACTCCTTGCAATCTCGCGCCTTCACCACCCAGCAGGATATCTTCTTTCGGCAGGGAAGCTACGATCCTACAAGCCGCAAAGGGCAGGAATTGATTGCCCATGAACTAGCGCATGTTGTCCAGCAAAGCGCTAATCCAGCTGCCCCAGCGATTCAACGGGCAGGAGATAAGATTGCGTTTGAGGCAAAGCCAATTACTGATAACAATGATGCTGAATTAATTAAGAAAATCGAAGTGGCGATCAAAGAGCATCAGCGATCAAAAAGAGTTGCAAAAAACAAGATTGAGTCTAGCAAAGATGCCAATATCGTGAAGCTAACTAGAGAAGAGGAACAGAAACTTAAGCAAGTTCAATCGGGGGAGAATGCCAAAAGCGAAAGTAAAGAGATTAGAGATAACTACAAAGAGAAAAAAGTAGAGGCTCTGAAGTCATACCATGACAGCTATCTTACGACAGGATGGAATTTAGATAAACTTCAAACGGAGATCGAGAAGGCAACAAATGGAGAAGTTAGCTTTGGAGAGAACGTTAATGATGAGATTGTCGTCACTAGCAAAAAAACTAAGAAGCCGCTGTACAGCATTCTTTTTGCAGGTAAGAGATTTGGATCTCCCATTACCCAAGAAGGGATGGAACCTTTGCGTAATTCCGTCTATAAAAAGAAAGGAACCTCAAAAGAATATGTTCAAGATCAACGGGGGCTATATATTACCCGCTATGTCTATAGAGGTTGTAGCTATCAGCAAATGAACCAGCTTTTCACACAGGGTAAAATGTCTCCTCGAAATCCAACAATGATAATTGGCAATCAAGCTGAAAAATATGATTTTAAGGGAAAAGGAAGACAGGATACTATCACTCAAGAAGAACGCGAGTTCTTGCAGCAGCGGGATGGAAGTGGTGATGAGCAGCGGATGCTTTCCGTGACTCATGCAAAGCCTAATCGGCTAGTCCACAGCAATCATGGAGAATTGTTTACGAGTGAGGCTGTTATTAAAATCGATCTTGCTAAAATCGATCAGGATAAAATTTACAATCAACATCTTGAGGAGTCTCATCACTTCAAAACATCTTTGCGAAATAAAGAATACAACAATACAGCGAAAAGGGAACTAGAGCTGTATAAATATAGTGCAGAAAAAAATAGAGAAACATTACTGGTAGAAGTCCCTAGAAATGCTGTCGTGGAAGTGCAAATTTTCCGAAAAAATAAGTTAGAGAATGTAAGTTTAAGTGGAGCAGAAAGGTATTTCAACCCAGAGATTGAGAGACAAGAAAAGCAAAAGCTAGCAGAGAAACGTGAGGCAGAAGAGCGCAGTCTACATGAAGCAAAAGAGAAGCAGAAGGAGGAGCAGAGAAATAGCCACTATGAGGAGATCAAAAAGGGGCTAGAAAGTATTGCAGCAAATCCCCCAAAGAGGCTTAAAAAAGAAAAAGAATGGTTTGAGAAAGTGATTAACTCTAAATTCTTGGCAGACTATGAGCAAGAAACAGGAGAGACATTGAATCCTAAGCTACTGATGCTTTCAACTCTAGGAGAATTGATTAGTCACGCTCGAAAAAAGAGCAAGGAGGAACAAGACTGAAGCAATAATCCCTAAGCTTATCTACTGTTCTATTTGCAGGGATCGGTAAATGGCTCTGCCAAACTTTGCCCTCTGCATCTGGTCAAGCAGACTGGTAAGCCATAGCCTCTAATGTGAAATCATCTGCTCCAGCACCTTCATGAATCAGTCCGAGTTAGCCTTACTTCTGCCTCTCTTGCAGCGATTGGATCGACTGCTGGAACAAGCAGCAAGCGATGAGAAGCAGCAAAGTCCCCTAATTCTGACTGCAGAGATTTCACCTGATTCGCGGCTTGCCTCAGTGCAGCAGAAGTTCAGCTTGTCTCAGTTCGACCTAGACGTGATCGCGATCGCGCTAGCTCCCGAACTTGATCGCCGCTATGAATCGCTTTATGCTTATCTCCAAAATGATGTTCGTTCTAAACGTCCCAGTGTTGATTTAGCCTTAAATTTACTCTGTGTGGATGCGATCGAGCGCTTAGAGAAGCGCGATCGCTTTGCTTCCACATCGCCCTTGATTCAAGAAGGGTTACTCTCTTTGGAATCTGAGCAAAGTAAACCAACCCTGCTCGCACAAGAGATTCATCTCAACCCCCAATTGATTCGATTCTTGCTGCATCAGCCTGGACTTGATCCTGGTTGTGAGCTTTGTGAACTCGTGCAATCCACAATCAGTTTAGAAGAACTACCCAATGACTTGAGCACACCGTTAAAGGCATTGATCGACCAGGATTGGCAGATGCCCGTATACTTTCAGGGCAGCGATCGCGCCCTCAAACGAAAAGCAGCGCAAGCCTTGGCAAAAGCTTTGAATTGTCCTTTACTGATTGCAGCCCAAGCGACTGATATTGCTTACTGGGTTCGAGAAGCCTGGTTTCAAAACGCATTGCTTTATGTTGAGATTGATTCTGAAACCGTTCCAGCACTCCGCAAAACTCGGATGCTTCTGTCGGGTGAACAACCGTTTCGCTCGGCTGAACCCCTTGGAATCGTGACGCTGATGTTTCCGATGCCAGATTTTACTCAACGCCAGCAAGCTTGGAAAAAGCATTTAGAGGAAGCGAATCTTGCGATCGCTGCAAGTGATCTTGATGCCTTGGCAGATCGGTTTCGGCTGACAGACACTCAGATTGTTGATGCGATCGCAACCGCTCGTCATGTTGCGGAATGGAAGTCAGAACCGATCAACTTATTTGCTGCGGCTCGCGCTCAATCAGGACAAGACATGACTGGACTGGCCCGCAAAATCAACCCAGTGTATGGATGGGATGACATTATCCTGTCCACCGATTCAAAAGCACAGCTAGAAGAACTCTGCAATCAGGCAAAGTATCGACCGAAAGTTTATCAAGACTGGGATTTTGGAAAACGATTATCGCGGGGCAAAGGCTTAAATGTACTGTTTTCGGGATTACCGGGAACAGGCAAAACAATGGCGGCAGAAGTGATTGCTCAAGAGTTACAGCTTGATCTGTATCAGATTGATCTGTCGCAGATTGTAAGTAAGTATATTGGCGAAACCGAGAAGAATCTCGATCGCATCTTTACCGCCGCCGCCAACTCCAATGCGATTTTGTTGTTTGACGAAGCCGATGCCTTGTTTGGCAAACGATCGGAGGTGCAGGATTCCCACGATCGCTACGCCAACATTGAAATTGGCTATCTGTTGCAAAAGATGGAAGAATACGAAGGCATTGCTATCCTCACGACGAATTTACGCAGCAGTCTGGATGATGCTTTTGTGCGGCGATTGCGATTTATGATCGATTTTCCCCTGCCGAATGAACGCGATCGCTTGTGCATCTGGGAGCGAATTTTTCCAGCCGCGACCCCGCGTAGTCCCGATGTCGATTTATCTGCGATGGCACGGCGATTTGAAATTAGCGGTGCCAATATTCGCAATATTGCTCTAGCTGCCGCATTTCTAGCGGCGAGTGAGGGCGGTGTGATTACGATGACGCATTTAATTCGGGCGACTCAGCGCGAGTACCAAAAGATGGGGAAGTTATTGATGGATGACTGGCACTAAGATCATCAAGTCTGAGAACTTGCAACCACCGCCTATTCAGGGAACCGATGGTCAACCCTTAAAATGGATATGTATTCACCCTGCTTTGATTTATTCTCAAGGCAGGGTTTCTGGTGTTTTGGCAAAGCGATATGAAGCACTTTATTGGCATTGATATTGGAACAACCAGTACAAAAGCGATCGTCGTTTCATCGACAGGTGAAGTTAAAAGTATTGCTAGTCAGGAATATCCCTTACTTTCTGCTCAGCCCCGATTTGCAGAACAAGATCCAAACATAATTTTTGAGGCTGTTTTGCGATCGGTACAAGTAGCCGTACAGCAGGCACAGTTATCAAGTCGAGATGTTGCTGCGGTTGGATGTGGTTCTGCAATGCACAGCTTGATTGTCATGGGTGCAGATCATACTGCTTTGAGCCAGAGTATTACTTGGGCAGATAGTCGGAGTGTGAGGCAAGCAGAAGCCTTGAAGCAACAAGAAAACTGGATTTATCAAAACACCGGAACCCCTCTGCATCCGATGTCACCGCTCACAAAATTGCTTTGGATGCGGGAGTGCGATTTAGAGCGATTTAACAAGGCTGCAAAGTTCATCTCGATTAAAGAGTATGTTCTGTATCAGTGGTTCGATCAGTATGTTGTGGATTGGTCGATCGCATCTGCAACCGGATTGTTTAACCTCAGAACTTTGACTTGGGATAAAGATGTTCTAGCACTTGCACAAATTCGCACTGATCAACTGAGTGAATTAGTTCCAACGACGCACATTCTGCAAGGCATGAAACCACACTATGCAGAACTAATGGGACTTGATCCGAATGTTCCAGTTGTAGTGGGTGCGAGTGATGGAGCGTTAGCCAATATTGGAGTTGGGGCAATTACATCGAATCAGTTAGCAATCACGATCGGCACCAGTAGCGCAGTCCGAAAAGTAGTGTCTGAGCCTTTAACCGATTCACAAGCCAGAACATTCTGCTATGCCATGACTGAGAAACAATGGTTAATTGGGGGTGCTTCTAACAATGGGGGTATTGTTTTAAGGTGGTTTCGAGATAACTTTGGACAACAAGATTCGTATGATTCCCTGATTCAACTGGCTGGGACTGTTTCGGCGGGTGCAGAGGGATTGTTATTTTTACCGTTTCTTTCTGGTGAACGTGCGCCCTATTGGAATGCAGAGGCGCGAGGAGTGTTCTTTGGTATGTCTTTACAGCATCAGCGATCGCACTTTGTTCGCGCTGTTTTAGAAGGCGTTTTGTTTGCTGCTTATAGCATTAACACTGTGCTGAGTGAACTGACTGGAACGAGTCAAACGATTCTGGCATCCGGAGGATTTGCACGATCGTACCTTTGGCGGCAAATGATGGCTGATGTATTTGGGATCGAAGTGCTTGTGCCCGAAGTCTATGAAGCGAGTGGATTTGGGGCAGTTGTGTTAGCGATGTATGCGATTAATCAGATTGATCAGCTCGAGGAAGGACGATCGATGATTCGGATTCGCGATCGACATTCTCCAAACTTGCAGCTATCTGAGCAGTATCACAAGCAATTTGAACGCTATGGGAGGCTCTATCAACAGTTAGAGTCAGAGTTTTCGAGACAATGAACTAAGCAATCTAAATGCTCTGCTGTATGAGTTGCCATTACCGTCATCCGAATTCGGCTCGTTGGAACAGTCGGCGGTCGAATCGCTGGTGCAAAGATGCTCTGATTTTGTAATGCTTGTGCGGTTTTTAGAGCCGTTTGAACATCGGGTAATTGCCAACAGAGAATCGGGGATTCCGAAGGCAACAGATCGAAGTTCGTTAGCTTTGATTTGAGATAAGCGACATTTTGCCAAAGCCGCGATCGACGTTCTGGCTCTTGTCGAACGATCTGAATAGCGCACAAAGCCGCAGCACTATCAGCGGGTGATAATCCTGTTGTGTAAATCCAACTTGGCGCACGATTTCTAAGGAAATCAATCAGTAATGCAGAACCAGCTACATAACCACCTAAGCTACCTAATGCTTTGCTCAAAGTTCCCATCTGCACCAGTGCCCGTCCGGTACAACCAAAATGCTCGACACATCCTGCACCTGTTGCGCCCATCACTCCGGTCGCGTGAGCTTCATCGACTAATACCATTGAGTCAAACTGTTCTGCTAAGTCCAGAATTTCAGGCAACGGACAGAGATCGCCATCCATGCTGAATACGGTATCTGTGAGAATCAGGCATTTTTGAAAGTGCGATCGCTGTTGTTCGAGCTTGGTGCGTAAGTCCTGCATTTCACAGTGCCGATACTCCAAAATCGTTGCACCGCTCACAATTGCACCATTTCGTAGGCTCGAATGATTGTATTGATCAGACAGAATTAAGTCACGTTTGCCGACTAAGGCTGCGATCGTTCCCAAGTTCGCTAAGTAGCCAGAGCTAAACACGATTGCATCTTCGGTTTGTTTGAGTTGTGCGATCGCGGATTCTAGCTTTCGGTGTAAAGGTCGATGTCCCGTGAGCAATCTTGAGCCGGTGCTTCCTGTTCCGTATTGTTCAACAGCTTGAATTGCAGCATCAATTAAACGCTGATCGGTTGCGAGTCCAAGATAGTCATTACTTGCAAAGTTGAGATAAGCGCGGTGATCAATCTGAATGACTGCACCGGGACGATCAATCGTTTTGGTCGATCGATGCCAACCTGCGCGGTCGATCGACCAAAACGATTGTTCAATCCAAGCATACGGATCATTCTTCATTCGGTTGCTCTCGAATTTCTGCATTTTTACCGCGCACCGGGGGCAGTTTATCGACTAAACCCATTTCAAAGGCAACATCAGGAAGTTCACCTGCAATGTATCGACCCGGTTGATAAACCTTTCCGGGTGTAAAGCAAGTTTGACGCAATTGAACTGTTTCAGCAGGGAGAAACATTGTTCTCGACATCCGGCGTTCGATTCCCATGATTTAAACCTCAATTTGATTCTGCTGCATATAACTTAGCAACCAGTTCGCCATTGTTGCACGTCGAGTTTTTCGCGGCACGAGTTGATCGACGGTATATCCCGAAAATCCAAGCTTTTCTTTTAATAACTGCTTATCTTCTGGTGGAATCGATCGCGTTAATTTCACAACCGCCGGACGACTTTCAATAAAGTTCGGAGGTTCAGGATAGGTTTCTAACCATTCTGGAGAAGCAGTTCCGTCATCGTAACCGAGATAGTGACAAACCAAGCGATTTGCGGTTGTATCGTCGATCGTGTCGTTCAAAATCGCCCAAATCGTATCGGAGTTTAACGGAGGTAAATCAGGCATTGTTCTTGCTTCGAGAATTTATTCACGATCGACCATTATCGAACGATTTGCACAAATTTCCGAATCGCTTCTAAATCTTCGAGGCTAAATTCTGCATCGTTATGTTCTGCGCCTCGAATAAAGATTAATTGCTTTCGAGTCGGAGTTGCCTCGTATAAAGCCTGACTCATCGACGGTGGCACTAAGCTATCTGCATCGCCATGAAAATACAGCACAGGTACTTTTAGAGATCGTACTTTGTCGATCGAGTTAAATCGCTGTGTCAAGATTAGCTCCAACGGAAACAGGCGAAAATGCTTCTGTCTCAACGCCATATCCTTCATCGACGTAAACGAGCTTTGCACAATCAGCGCTCTCGCATCGAGATGTTTTGCGGCAAGATCGATCGCAACTGCACCGCCGATCGAATATCCGTAAATCGTGATTTGATTCGGTGGAATCTTGCGATCGTTTGTCAAATAGTTCCAAGCTGCTTCAGCATCTGCGTAAACTTGCGATTCTGAGGGAAATCCGCCTTCACTTTTTGCATATCCTCGATAGCTAATTACCAGCACCGAAAAACCCAAATCATGAAGTCGATCCATTTGATCGATGCCGCCCAACGTCCCACCATTGCCATGAAAATAAAGCACCGTTCCTAAGCTTGGATCTTTGCCCGGAAGCCACCAACCATGAATCCGTTCGGTTTGACCTAACCAATTTTTCGCCGGAATCCAAACTTCTTGAGCCGATAGACCGAGCGTTGCAGGCGTTTTGTAGACCGTGCGCGTTGGGATGAAGATAAATCGAGTCTGAATAAAAAATAGGACAAGACAGACGATCGCATAAATCCGCAGTGCGACAATCAAAATCTTGTAAAGTCCATCCAAGTTAAATTTCATCGATTGTATTCAACTCATACCAAATTGATTTGTGGATGCAACAGATTCTCGCCCCCTAAATCCCCCATTCTGGGGGACTTTGAGTATGATCTGTCGCGTTCTATGTTTAATTCGGTATCAATCCCTGGGATCCGATTCGCTATTTTAGCAATCTACGCGAAAAGCAAACGCCCTTTCGGTTCGGGAATCGATCGTCCTAGCTCCTGAGCAGTTGCAATCCATTGCTGAATGACGACTTCAACATTTTGCACAGCTTCTTGATACGTTTCTCCGTCTGCGGCGCATCCAGGCAGTTCGGGCACTTCGACAATGAATGCCTGGTCGATCTCACTCCAGTAAATAATCAGTTCATACTTAATCTTCATCTTCTTCGCCTGCAAGTTGATACTTCAAAATAACGTTACGAACTTGTTTAACCTGATATGGCTTTGCTTTTCCTTGTTTGGGCTGAAGATTCAAGATGTCTTCAATTCCCTCCTTGAAGAAGATGTGATGGCTTCCTTGAATGCGTTGCTCAAATCCCAGGTTTGTCAGAAGGTTGCACAGCGATTCAAATGGAATATTAGCATCGGAGGTTCCGAGAAGAATTTTGACCAGCAGCTTATCTTGGCGATTCACTTAGTCTGCTTTTCACCTCTACAGCTTTGATTTGACGAACGTTGCTAAACGATCGATCCCCTTCTCAATCGTTGCCATATCTGTTGCGTAAGACAGTCGAATATGATCATCCGCATCAAAGGCAATTCCAGGAATCACCGCTACTTTCTGCTCAGTTAATAAGCCATCACAAAACTCTAGTGAACTCATGCCAAACTTGCTGATATCAATCATCAGATAGAATGCGCCATCGGGTTTGATATAGCTTAATCCTGGAATTGCAGCGACTAAATCGACGATCGCTTGTCTGCGTTCTGCAAATGCCTGCCGCATTAGTTCAACTGATTCATTTGATCGCGGATCTTCATAGGCTGCGATCGCGCCATATTGAGCAAAGGTACACACATTCGAGGTGCTATGTCCCTGAATTTTACTAGCCGCTTTGATTAAATCAACATTGCCTACAAGATAACCAACCCGCCAGCCGGTCATCGAATAAGCTTTGGCAAATCCATGACTAATGATGGCGCGATCGAATACCTCCGGACTCACTGCGGCAATACTTAAATGTTCTGCACCGTCATACAACAGGCGTTCGTAAATTTCATCGGAAACAACATAGATATCTTTCTCAACGATCACTTGAGCGATCGCTCGAATTTCATCCGGTGTGTAAACCATTCCGGTTGGATTCGAGGGCGAATTGAGAATAAACAGCTTTGTTTTATCCGTGATTGCTTCTCGTAATTGATCCGGAGTGATTTTGAATTGAGTTTCTGCGGTGGTTTTAACCACGATCGGCGTTCCGCCCGCAAGCTTGACCATTTCGGGATAGCTCACCCAGTACGGAGCCGGAATGATCACTTCATCCCCCGGATCAATCATTGCCATCATTAAGTTGTAGAGCGAATGCTTTCCGCCATTCGTCACAATGATGTTTTCGGGTTTGTAGGTTAATTGATTTTCGCGCTGGAGTTTGCGGACGATCGCTTCTCGCAACAACGGTTCACCTGCTGCGGGGCCGTAGCGCGTTTTTCCTTGTTTGAGCGCATCAGTGGCGGCTTGCTTGATGTGTTCTGGCGTGTCGAAGTCGGGTTCACCTGCGCTGAAGCTACAGATATCAATGCCCTCGCGCTTCATGGCTTTTGCTTTTGCATCGATCGCGAGGGTGAGCGAAGGCGTTACCTGACTTACTCGTGCTGCCAGTTTCATATCAACGGTTTTGAATCAAGGTGGCTGGTGAAGGGAAGCGTCTTAACCGGACGCAACTAAAGGATTCTAACGCGATCCTCGATCGTTGTGCCGCAAACTTTAACCTCAGTTTAATGACCGTTAATCACAGATTGCTTCTAATGTTACGTGAGTTCGATACAAGTCTGGGCTGCGTTCGGATCTGCGGGTAGCCCCCTAAATCCCCCACGAGTGGGGGACTTTTAAGGTTAGAAAGCTTCTTAAATTTGGAGAATTGCCATTCTTTCTCTGAGTCCCCCACAAGTGGGGGATTTAGGGGGCAGAGCGCTCAAATCGAAGCGAAAAACCTCATCGAACTGACATTGATGTCGTGCAGCTCGCGAGGACTTTTAAGCGCGAGCGCAAATCAAAATAATTCGCCCTCTTAGCGCGACGCTTGAGAAACTGATTCTAGATTGGTTTTAGCTCTGAACGCAGGAGAGAGACTTGTCAAACTCAAGCCTCTCTCCTGCGTTCAGAATCAGTTGAGTTTATGCGATCGTAATTTCCGACGATAAATAAACGTCCTGAATCGCATGAAACAGCTTCACGCCTTCCTCAAAGGGTCGCTGGAACGTCTTGCGCCCTGAGATTAGCCCGGTTCCACCCGCCCGTTTATTAATCACGGCTGTCCGAATCGCTTCAGCAAAGTCATTTTTACCCGAAGCACCACCCGAATTGATTAACCCTGCACGTCCCGCATAGCAATTGAGAACCTGATAGCGCGTTAGATCGATCGGATGATCCGTGGTCAGTTCGCTGTACACTTTTGGATCGGTTTTGCCATAGCTTTGCCCGGTGGCTTTGGCGACTGCAGCATAGCCGTTATTGATTTCCGGCAGCTTTTGCTTGATGATATCGGCTTCGATCGTTACGCCAATATGATTAGCCTGTCCGGTCAAATCTGCCGCGAGATGATAGTCTTTGTCTTGCTTAAAGGCATTGTTTCGCAGATAGCACCAAAGAATCGTTGCCATGCCGTATTCATGTGCGAGAGCGAATGCTTGACTGACTTCCTGAATTTGGCGGGTTGAATTGTCTGATCCAAAGTAGATCGTTGCACCAACCGCAACGGCTCCGAGGTTCCAAGCTTGCTCCACCGAGGCAAACATCACCTGATCGTATTGATTGGGAGAGGTGAGGAGCTCATTATGATTTAGCTTGACGATAAACGGAATTTTGTGAGCGTATTTGCGCGAAACGCTGCCTAATACGCCTAATGTAGTCGCAACGCCATTACAACCCGCTTCGATCGCCAATTTAATAATATTTTCACTATCAAAATAGATCGGATTCGGAGCAAACGAAGCGCCTGCGGAATGTTCAATCCCTTGATCTACAGGCAAAATTGAAATATATCCAGTATTGCCTAACCGCCCGAATGAATAAAGCTGCTGCAAACTCCGCAAAATCTGGGGAGAACGATCGCTTTGTATGAAGATGCGATCGAGAAAATCCGCTCCGGGTAAATGCAGTAAGTCTTTAGAAACTTTCGCTTTGTGAGTGAGTAAGTCTTCGCCTTCATCCCCTAGCCAAGATGTGACTGACTGAGGCGCAGAGAGTGTAGCGGTCATCGCAGTTTCCTCAATACTGTTCTCATTCACTCTAACGTTTAGGTTCAAAATGGCTTATGTCTGTAAGAGTATTTTTATGCGAATTCAGAAAGCTTGGGTGACGATCGCGGCGGTGGAGTTTGATCGATCGGTGCAGTTTTATCGCCATTTGTTCCAGCAAGAACCGTCACTGTTTACGCCTGCGAAGTATGCCGAGTTTGAGGCATTTGGGATTCGACTGGGAATTTATCGCCCAACTACGGAAGAATCTCCAGAGAAAGCGCCGATCACGTTATTTCCAGCGGTGAGTCTGTGTGTGCAGATTGAGAACTTGGAGCGTACGATCGCTCATCTTGATCAAGTGGATACGTTTGTAGGTGAGATTCGATCGGTTTCTCATGGGCGTGAGGCGTATGCTTACGATCCGGACGGCAATCGCATCATTTTGTATGAGCAATTTGTTGATGGATTGGAACTGCGATCGTGACTTGTCGATCGGCGACAAATAAACGAAACTAGGAATTCCCTTTGAAAATCGAAACCCTCTTCTCTCAAAGTCCCCCATGAATGGGGGATTTGGGGGGCTAACGCCAATACATGAACGCAGCAAATCATTTCTGTCAAACTCACGTTGTTTCAACCTGAATTTTGATCAGTTTTTCGGCTTCGTTTGAGGTGGGTTCTGCCCCCTAAATCCCCCATTCTGGGGGACTTTGAAAGTGAAACTAACTCTTAATTTCGGTGATAATATTTTGTAGAACTCGACTTAAATTGGCCATGACTTCTTGATTCCGAAATCGAATCACTCGATACCCAAGCTGATTTAGCTTCTCTGTTCGGGCAGCATCATACTCCACTTGTCGATCGTGAATTTCACCATCCAGTTCAATCACCAACCGATGCTGCGGACAATAGAAATCGACAATAAAAGATTCGACTGGATGCTGACAACGAAACTTCAATCCATTGAGTTGGCGTTTGTTGAGTGCTTGCCACAATATCTTTTCAGCAGGCGTAAGATTCTGCCGAAGCTGACGAGCCGCAGCGATAATATTTGGATTTGTTCCACGAATACGCCGAGAATCCATCAATTCAATCACTCATAAATTCCCCTAAGAGTGCCCCAGTAATCCGAATTGTTCTCCTTTCTCAAATCTCAAAGTCCCCCATTCATGGGGGATTTAGGGGGCTGAAGCCTCTTGAAACGAAGCAAAGAGAATCCATCGAACCCACATCCCATTAGATTCATTCCACAAAGAAACCCCCAATCACCCTTAATTCTCCAATCCTCCCCGCAGCGCCAATAGCGCCGTCCCATAAGCCGCTTCAGTCTGATTTGCCTGCGTCACTAAAACCCCAAGATGTCTTTGCCTCATTGCTGTCCAAGCCGTATTCTTTGCTCCTCCGCCTGCGGTCAAAACTCGCTTTAGTGGTGTCGCTCCAAACGATTCCAGCAGTCGATATCCTTGCGCTTCAATTCTTGCCATACTTTCCAGCAATCCATGCAAAAATTCCATCGGATCATCAGGTCGCGGTTCTAGTCGAGGTGCCAGCGTCGGATCATTAATCGGAAACCGATCGCCCACCCGCAACAATGGATAATAATCAAGCGGACTTTCTTGATCGGGAATACGATCGCTCAATTCCCTCAGTTCATCCGATGTAAAAAAGTGCTGCAACACGGCTCCACCTGTATTAGAAGCTCCACCGACTAACCACCGTTCGCCAAATCGATGACTATAAATACCAAAGTCTGCACGATCGACCCGAACATCACTCAATAACTTCAGCACCAATGTTGAGCCAAGTGAAGTAACTGCATCTCCACTCTCATTCGCTTGACTAGCAATAAACGCCGCAATGCTATCCGTCGTTCCCGCGCAGATTTGACAAGCGGATGGAATGTTGAATCTTTGGGCGATCGCTGCTTGAATCGGTGCGATCGCGCTTCCAGGTTCAACGACGATCGGCAATAGTTCTCGGAGTGGCAACCAATTGGGATACTCTAATCGTTCCACATCGTAACCGAGCTTCAAAGCATTGTGATAGTCACTAATTCCAAGTTGTCCGTGAAGTTGAAACGCCAACCAATCCGCTTGATGTAGAAAGTATTGTGCATTAGAAAAACTTTCATTATTTGCTTGCCACCAAAGCAGTTTTGCAAGGCTAGAAGTTGCGCTCATTACCGTATGTTGAGCAGGCGCAATTGCTTTAATCTGCTCTAACACACTTGCACCACGAGCATCGTTGTACAGTAATGGTGCAGAGATCGCAACACCTGCACGATCGCACAATAACACCGTTGAAGATGTGCCATTGATCGCAATCCGACTTAAACGCGATCGCACCTCGATCGGTAATGCGTCGAGTAATTGCCACAACATTTGAGTCCAATCTGAAGAAGCAGTCACGCTGGTTTGTGCCGCGATCGCACCTGTGGAATTGATCGCGATCGCTCTTGCTCCAGAAGTTCCAAAATCAATCCCTAAAGATAAATTCATTCAGCATTCAGCAATAGTTCGGATAACATCAGTCAGAAATTATACAGTTCTTGAAAAGGCTTGATTGCCATAGCAATCCTAAATGAATTATAAATGCGGCTTTGTCGCTCCGTTTCAGTATGCTTCTGCCCCCTAAATCCCCCATTCTGGAAGACTTTGAAACTCAACGCCTCTTGCTCAAAGTCCCCCACTCGTGGGGGATTTAGGGGGCGCGATCAACTACGCATCTCACAAATGACTTAGGATTGCTATAGGATGAGAGCTTTCGTTCGCTCTAAGTTTAAGTCAAAAATCTACCTAGAGAAGATGCTAGGCGAACATCGAGTGATTTATACTTGCGATTCACACACACCCGCTGAAGTATGAGATGAGATATAAAACTTTAGCTTTTTACTGAACGTCGAATTTCCAAGAAATAAAAGCGCTTAGCTTGTAAATCCTGTAAATATAGTATTTATTCCTCCTCAGGGCTTATTCCTTATCGTTTCTACTCTGAAGAGTAGATTACTTATCAAAGTTTGCTGAGGAATTGATTGATTAATTTGTTGCTTTGTATTTGTTGCTTCGTATAGTGTTCCAATCCCCATCCTTCCCGCTATGACTTCTTCCCCCCCCCAGAGAAAACTCAGATATACCGCTCTCAGGTGAAGCTATGAACTCAGCACAATCCCCTCAGAGCGATGCCCTCTTTCCTGTGGTTGGGATTGCTGCTTCAGCCGGTGGACTAGAAGCGTTTACAGAACTCGTTAGCCATCTTCCGTCCAACACAGGTATGGCATTTGTGCTGATTCAGCACTTGTCTCCTAACTATGAAAGCTTGCTGGCTGAAATTATCGGTAGAGTGACTCAAATGCCGGTACAGGAGGTGCAAGACCAGATGATCGTTGAGCCAAATAAAATCTATGTGATTCCGCCAAACACAGAAATAACGATCGCTAATAACACCCTACATTTAGCACCACGGCAGCGGAGCAAGAGCAAATTCCTACCTGCAAATGTGTTTTTCAACTCATTAGCCGCTGATCGCGGAACCAAAGCGGTTGCGGTTGTGTTATCAGGCATAGATGGAGACGGGGCACAAGGATTAACCGAGATCAAAGTTGCAGGGGGTATAACGTTCGCTCAGTGTGAGGCCACCGCAAAATTTGACGGGATGCCAAACACCGCCGTTGCTACGGGAAACGTCGATTTTGTGATGCCGCCCCAAGCGATCGCCGAACAACTTACAACCTTTAGCCATAAACCCGCTTTATTTAACTCAAAGCCACTGCAATTCGTTAAGCAAGTCACCCAACCCGGCGATGCCTTAACCCAGATTTTTGCGCTGCTGCGAACCAGGACTGGCGTTGACTTTACCGCTTATAAACCCACCACGCTGAATCGCCGCATTCAGCGACGGATGTTGCTCTATAGGCTCGAAACCCTAGAAGACTACGCTCAATACCTCGAAGAACATCCGGCTGAAGTGCGGGCATTGTATGAAGAAATTCTGATTCATGTCACCAGCTTCTTTCGCGATCCGGAAGTCTTTGAGAAACTGAAAACGCAGGTTTTTCCCACGATTAGCCAAAACAAAACCGCAGACACTCCGATCCGAATTTGGGTCGCAGGCTGTGCTACCGGAGAAGAAGTCTACTCGATCGCGATCTGTCTGTTGGAGTTTCTTAGCTATTGCGCTACCCCTCCGCCGATTCAGATTTTTGCAACCGATATCAGCGAATCCGCCCTCAACAAAGCCAGACTAGGCATCTACTTAGACTGCCAAATGTACGGGGTTTCAGAAAAGCGCCGCGATCGCTTTTTTGTCCCCCTACCCAATGGAGGCTATCAAATTAGCAGCGCGATTCGAGAACTGTGTGTATTTGCTCGACATAACATCGGCGGCGACCCGCCCTTCTCGAATCTCGATTTGATTAGCTGTCGCAACGTGCTGATTTATCTATCCGATCCGCTCCAAGAGCGGATTATGGCGTTGTTTCACTATAGCCTCAACCTAACGGGCTGTTTGCTTCTCGGCACTTCAGAAAGCATCAAGGCTGCTTCAGACTTGTTCAGTGCGATCAATGAATCCGCTAAAATCTACACCCGAAAGTTAAGCGCAAACCGTTCTCTGTTTGCATTTACCACACCTTCTTTCTCGCTTACGAACGTCAATAGCCAGCAGCGCGTAGCTGAAGCCATCGCCAAGTCATCTGATCTAACGCGAGAAGTCGATCAACTGATTGCCAATCGATATGCGCCTGTTACTGTAGTGGTCGATGACCAAATGCAGATTTTGTCAGTGCGCGGCGACACCGACCCTTACTTGAAGCTGGCTCCCAGTAGCACTGAGTTAAATTTGCTGCTGATGGCGCGAGAAGGATTGTCGATCGCCCTTCGCACCGCAATTTATCGCGCTCAAGCTCAAAACGCCCTGATTCGACAAGAACAAGTTGAGATTGAATCCGATGAGCGAACAACGCTGCTCAATCTAGAAGTGATTCCGTTCCAGCCTGCGAACGCGAATACGCTTTATTTTCTGGTGATTTTTGAAGCGGTTTTGCCGCCGATCGCGCCCTCGACTGCAATCCCGGTTGAACGACGAGAGCCAGAAGATTTAGAGCGCGAAATCGTCCAACTGCGGCAAGCCCTCGTCGCTGCGACTCAGCGAGAACTCTCTGCCCAAGCTCATCTGCAAGCCGTGATTCAAGAACAGAACTATCTCAACCAAAGTCTGAGAGTCGCAAACGAAGAGATTTTATCGAGCAACGAAGAACTGCAAAGCACGAACGAAGAACTGCAAACGGCGAAAGAAGAGATTCAAGCCGCGAATGAAGAACTGGCGACAACGAATGAAGAACTTCGCAACCGCAATCTAAAACAAAACCGAGACAATAGCGATCTCAACAACTTTATCGACAGCATTAATGTCCCCATTCTGATGCTGACCAACGATTTGAGAATTCACCGCTTTACTCCCGCCGCACAGCGCTTGTTTAATTTCATTCCTGGCGATGTCGGACGACCGTTTCACGACCTCCGCACCGATTTTGATGCGGAGAACTTACAAGCGATGGCTTTAGAGGTGTTAGACACCCTCAACACAAAGGTGCAAGAGATTCAAACTCAATCCGGTTACTGGTATGCGCTCCGCATTCGTCCGTATCGCACGACCCAAAACCAGATTGACGGTGTGACAATGGTTTTCCTAGATATCGATGCGCTCAAACGCCATAGTGAAGTGCTAGAAGCGGCGCGTAATTATGCAGAATCAATCATTGAAACCGTGCAAATCCCGCTTGTGGTACTCGATACCGAGCTGCGAATTAGCAAAGTCAATCGATCGTTCTATGAAACGTTTCAGGTTTCTCCTTCAGAAACTGTCCCTGCTTCTTTCTCCGAGTTCACTAACGGACAGTGGGATTTTGCCGAACTGAGATCGATGCTCGAAGCAGTGCTGACTCAAGATCGTCCGATTCACAATTTTGAGGTGAGTCGTACTTTTGAGCGAATCGGGCAAAAAATCATGCTGCTGAATGCGTGTAAGCTGCAACGAGACGGAGGTGCAGACATGATTTTGCTGTCGATCGAAGATGTGACCGAGCGTGAACAGCTTGAGCGCGAACGCTTCGCCCGCCAGCAGGCAGAAGCCGACAACCGCATGAAAGATGACTTTCTTTCCAATCTCTCGCACGAACTGCGGAACCCGCTCAACACGATGCTCGGTTGGGCAACAATGCTTCGCAATCACACGCATAGCGAAACTGTGATCGATCGTGCTTCAGCAGCAATCGATCGCAGCGCCAGAATGCAATCTCAACTGATTGAAGATTTACTCGATATCTCACGCATCACGAGCGGTAAAATCAATCTCAGCCGCCGTTGGATTGATGTGAGGTTAGGGGTTGAAGCAGCGATCGAGTCGGTTCAACTTTCAGCTGCAGCCAAAAACATTCAAATTGTCTCAGACTTAGAACCTGCGATCGTGCTTGGCGATGTCGATCGTTTACAGCAAGTGATATGGAACTTGCTCTCGAATGCGATCAAATTCACAAGGGCAGGGGGACAGGTTAAAGTGACGCTGACCTCGACTGAAACCGAGGCGCAAATTCAAGTCAGCGACACCGGACGCGGAATTCGAGCAGACTTACTGCCGTACATTTTCGATCGATTCCGTCAAGGCGATTCCAGCACGACCAAAGCAGAAGCAGGGCTGGGATTGGGATTATCGATCGTCCGGCATTTGGTCGAACTTCATGGAGGCACCGTGCAGGCGGAAAGTCCGGGTGAGGGACAAGGCGCAATCTTCACGGTTCGGCTTCCATTGCAAAATGTGTCCTCGGAAATAGCACCCTCTAGGCTCACACCGTCTTGGTCAACTTCTACGAACAATACAGTTGAGCCTGTTTTAGATGGATTGTGCATCTTAACCGTTGACGATGAACGAGATACCGGCGATCTCTGCAAACTGGCGCTAGAGATGTATGGGGCTAAAGTGCAAAACGTTTATTCTGCTAGAGAAGCCTTATCTGCTTTGCGGGCTAATGCTGATCGCTATGATGTGATGATTTGCGACATTGGAATGCCCGAATACGATGGGTATTGGCTGATTCGAGAGATTCGATCGCTAGATGCAGGTAGGCAAATTCCTGTGGTTGCCCTCACCGCTTATGCCAGTGAGAATGAGCGACAACGAGCGATCGAGGCGGGATTTCAGATGCACATTCCCAAACCCGTTGAGCCGATTCAATTAGCGGTGGCGATCGCAACTTTAGCTAGACCGAATTAGAAACTTATTAGGCTTAGTTCAAACGGTAAGTTCAAAGGATGAATGGAACTATAACAAACCTCCCAAGTATGAATTAAGTTGACGTAAGTGCGATGAATCTTCTGCGTCATTGGTGTTCGATCGTGCCTCCTAATACCCAATCAGTTTGTTAATGCTACAGATCCTTCGCCCCCTAAATCTCCCAGAATGGGGGACTTTGAGAATTTAATCCTTCTTTGACTTGAAGTCCCCCATTCGTGGGGGATTTAGGGGGCTTACAAGATCTGTAGCGATTAAAGATCAATTTGGTATACATCCCCCACAAGTGAAGAATTAGCGTAATTTTCCACATCTTAGAGAGTTCTCCAACCTGCAAAGTCCCCAGAATGGGGGATTTAGGGGGCTTTCCACCGCTCCAAACGCAGCCACAAACTTCTGTCGAACTTACGTTAAATTTGTTCAACAAATCTACTCAAATCAAATTGTTTCTCTTTAAAATAACGTTCAAAAATTAACGAAGTTCTGAGGAGAAACGGTATTAATGTATACCTTTGATATTGTTGGAGTCTCTCCAGTTTTGTCTTTCTTCAATCAACAACAAACTATTACTCAAAAAAATCTATCTACAGGAGTTGAATATCTCTCAACTTTTGAATGTACACTTGATGCTTTAATTCACTCAGTCGAAACCGTCAGCCCGCAGCACAACTGGCATCTAGACCAAGTTGTCGGAACCGTTGTGAACTTTTGGATGCAAAATTCTGATTTGATTCACCACTGGAAAGATCGACTCCAAGATGCAGGCAAAGAAAGCCTTCTTGTCAGCCGTGTTGCCGACATTGACTCACTCAAAACTGAGCTTGAATTGTTACTTTAACTCGATAAACTTAATTATCTCTGAACTCTTTCTTGGGCAGGACGTAGGAACAGAGCGAATACCGTTTTACTGAAAAACAGTTTAGAGGTGTTGCTATGGAAACTCAGGACAAAGTAATGTCAATGTCCCATTTAAGAGAACTCGGAATCACGCGAGAAATGGTCTTCCCGATCGGGCTTGGCGGAATGCCGATGTCAATCCGCGATCGTCCACCGGAAGACCAATCGATCGCCACCATTCATAAAGCTTTAGAACTTGGTGTTACTTTAATCGATACCGCCGATGCTTACTGTCGCGACGAATCCGACAAGCATCACAATGAGAAACTGATTTACAAAGCCCTGCAACAATACACGGGTGATAAAAGCCAAGTCATGATTGCCACCAAAGGCGGATTAATGCGCCCGAATGGAGCCTGGACACAGAACGGCAACCCGGATCATCTGCGTAAAACGATTCGCGAAAGTTTTGAAGCATTGGGCGGAGATAAGCCGATCGACATTTGGCAATATCACTCCCCTGATCCCAACTACTCGATCAAAGATGCACTCACTCCCGCCAAAGAAGCCCAAAATGCGGGAATCGTTCGTTATGTCGGCGTATCAAACTTCAGCATTGATCAGCTCAAACAAGCTCGCGATGTAGTCGAAATTGTTTCAGTGCAAAACCAATACAATCCCTGGCATCGCAACCCTGAATATGATGGCGTACTCGAATACTGCGAAGCCGAAGGCATCACTTTCTTACCCTGGAGTCCACTCGGTGGCATGAGTCGCGTCAAGCAATTACAGCAGTTCACCGGAATGACCGATCTCGCGGCTGAAAAAGGCTTATCAATTTACAGCCTGCTTCTGGCGTGGATGCTCTCGAAATCTCCTTGCATTGTTCCGATCCCCGGAGCCAGCCGCTCAGAAACGATCGCAGACTCGATCAAAGCCGCACAAGTCCGACTCGAACCACCAGAAATCGCGATCGTCGAAGATGCGATTGCAACCGTTTAATCTCAGTTTCTTTACAAAACTCAACAATCCCTGTTAAGCTTTGTAAAGAAATCAAGGAAAAAACAAAATGAGAAGCGGTTCAATTGTTGACGACCAAGGCAAGTTAAATAATTTTGCGATCGAACCCCAGATGTATGTCACTGACCAGCCTCAGTTCGGTTTCAACACCAACGCAGAACGCTTGAACGGTCGGCTTGCAATGATCGGCTTCGTTTCGCTCCTGCTTTTAGAAGCCTTTACCGGACATGGCATCATCGGATTCTTAACCAGCCTATAAAATTCGCAATATTTTATAAAAAAGGGTGACGCTACTAGAATGCGTCACCCTTTTCTGTTTTATAAGTTCTGTTTTACAAAAAGAACCAAACTGCAACCCCGATCGTAATTCCAACCGCGACCGCCCCAAACGTCTTCTTTAACCGCTCTAAAATTGGCTGAACTTGGTAACTCACCACCAATCGATCCTGCGCCAATACTTCCGGCGGCTTTTCCCACATTTGCCCGTCATACCAGCCCGACTCTTCATAAAACACGGCTGGATTGAGCAATCGTCGCTGCACATACGCCCATCCCAAATAAAGCCGCAGCAAAGCTAGACCCGGAATCACCAGCGCTCCTGCCGATGCAAATAGGAGAAATTGCGGCAAATGTTTCGCAGGTGGAAAACTGACGGCAGCAACGGGAGCAGAAATGAGCCAGGTGATCGCCCAAAGAACCGCAATCGGCTTCAGGTAGCCAATGCGATCAAGCGTTGCCCACCGAAAAAACCAAGATTCCTTCAGGTCTTGATATTCGTTGATTGGTCGCTGTTCTTCAGGAACGGGACAACTAACTGAGTTCATGATCAAGCCGAGGAAAGGAAAACATATCGTTTAGTATAAAAGACTTAGCTAGAGGATGAAAGGAGACGTAAAACAATGCCACCCCAAAGTTTTGAGAGCGGCAGCGTTTGTTCTGATTCCGCTTCGCGAAGGGACTCTTTCAAATCGGCTAAAATCTGCTCTTTTGAGTTGCTCTCTAGATCAAAATCATCCTCTAGAAGTGCGATGCGATTTCTTGCACAGTACAATCTATCACCGAAGTTCACGTCATTTCAGCAAGCTCGAAATTTAATAGAATCGCAGTCAAAAAAATCGGGAGGTCAAGCTGTGACCTCCCGATCGATTCAATTTACAACTCTAGAACTCAACAAAAGGCACTCGTGCCGCGTGACCCCAACACGACTCTAAGCCGTAATATTCGCGCTCTTGCGGCATCATGACGTGCACAATCACATCGCCGTAATCTTCCACAATCCAACTGCCCTCCGCAAAGCCCTCGGAGCGAATCGGTCTCCGGTTCATCGTTTCCTCGACTTTCTCTTCAATCGATCGAGCAATCGCCCGTACTTGCACTTTTGAATAGCCCGTCACCATGACAAAATAATCTGCCAGAACCGTCACATCGCCCACTTTCAGCAACACAATCTCACTCCCTTTCCGCTCATCGGCAGCCTCTGCCGCCAAACGTGCCAGTGTAGCGCTGCGATCGTCGAGATTTGCAATCGGTGTGGAAAGGGTTTGTTGGTTAGAAAGTTCTGTCATTCAGGTTTGAATTCCTTTTACGAAGTGGTTTAGTAAACTGTGATTCAGCGCGATCGTGCCCCAGTTTTATACTGCTGCAAGAACGCATTGCGCGTCTGAACGGTACGCGGATGGATCAAATGACCCGCTTGAATCAGGTGCTTGAGCGAGGCATCCGCCGATCGCCAAGTTGCCTGAATCAAATCTCGCCGACTCAAATCACGCAATTCTTCTAGCTCTGGGGTGTCCCCGCGTCCCGGCTCCAGCCCGTCTGCCAGATACACCACACAACTGAGTAAGCTCATGTTCGGACTGCCCAACGTGTGATGACGAATGGCATCCAATACTGATTGATCCTGCACTCCAAACTCATCCCGCGCTACGATCGCCCCCACATCGGCATGGAGAAGATGTGGATTCGACTCGTCGATCGGATCGAGCGTTAAGCCTTCGGCGATCGCCATATTTAACAATCGCTTGGGCTTAAAGAACTTAGCGAGATCGTGCATCAATGCCGCTTGAGCCGCTTTTTCGACATTGAGACCATGCAACTCGGCAAGCTCGATCGCAAACTGCTCCACCCGCAGAATATGTCGAATTCGAGTTTCAGGCACGTTTCCTTTTAGCCAGGATAAGACTCTAGCGCGAGTTCGATCCGGTGGAGGCAGTAAACCTGAGAGCGCGATCGATTGATTCACCTGCGGCGAAGTCCCTTCAGTCTGTAGTGCTTTGGGCAATTCACGCATATATGTGGCTAACTCCAGTCAGCGACACACAGCAAGTAATCCTCGACATTTAGCGCTTGCATCCTCTCAGTTCTGTCCTCATTTTAACGTAACTCTCTATTCTCGACTGCTCCGGTCGTAAGTTCGGTTTTTGCGGCAGACACTTGGAATTTCAGGTGATAGCATACGGGATAAAAGCAGTCAATTAAGTCTTGTACAGAACTTAAGCAAAGGTAAAAGGGCGATGTTTTTTCACTGGTCATATCTCCTGCTGATTCCCGGCATGATTCTGGTATTTTGGGCGCAGCAGCGCGTTCAAAACACCTATCGTAAATACTCAGAGATTCCCTCGCGTGGGGGAATGACTGGAGCGCAGGTAGCAAAGATGATTCTCGATCGTATGGGCATCTACAACGTCACGGTTGAACCCGTTGCGGGCGAACTAACTGATCATTATGATCCAAGCGCGAAAGCAGTCCGGCTCTCTGAAGTGGTTTACAATTCGACTTCGCTGGCTGCCGCAGCCGTTGCCGCTCATGAATGTGGTCACGTTCTGCAAGATGTGAAGGGTTATAAGCCGATGAATATGCGGGCGGCGCTGGTTCCAGCCGTGAACTTGGGTGCGAATTTTGGTCCAATTCTCATCATGGCGGGTCTGTTCATTGGCGCACTGGGTAAGGTATTCATCCCGCTTGGAATTGCGCTGTTTGCAGCGGTAATTATTTTCCACATTGTGACTTTGCCAGTTGAGTTTGATGCGTCGAATCGGGCATTGCGGCTGATCGATGAGTTGGGCATTTTGCAGGGTGAGGAAAATCAGGGAGCGCGGAAAGTATTGAATGCAGCAGCGTTTACCTACGTAGCGACTGCGCTGTATGCAGTGCTTCAATTGGTGCAATACATTCTGATTGCAATGGGTCAGCGTGATTAGTCGATTAATTTGAGTCAAATTTAGCAAACCGATCGAGTCGGATCGATCGGTTTTTTCATGCAGATTTGATGGGATACTGTTGCGAATTCCAGAACTTCGCGATCGTAGGGTCGTAGATTCCACCATGTTCAAATCCAACCCCAATGAAGCGAAAAACGATCCAGCCGCAAGCATACCGTGGCGAATTTTGGCGATCGCAGGCATCATCGGGTTTGGATTCAGCGGAATGCGGCATTTTATGATGCAGTCTGAAGCTTGGGATCTCGGAATTTTTGATCAGGCAGTTTATCTGATTAGCCAGGGTCAAACACCGTTTTCGACGCTGTTAAGATTTCATATTCTGGGCGATCATGCTGCCGTAATTTTTTACCCGATCGCCCTGCTCTACAAGATTTACCCCAGTGTGTACTGGTTATTGTTGATTCAAACGATCGCGCTTGTGATTGGCGGTTGGATTGTGCGAGAACTGGCACTTCAGGCAAAGATCACACCGAAATGGGCAACGCTGCTGATGGGGGTGTATTTGCTGTATCCCTTAACGTTTAATGCGAATATTGCCGATTTTCATCCTGAAACGATCGCCGTTCCCGCATTCTTAGGTGCAGTGTGGTTTGCCCGCGCTCAGCGATTGTGGCAATTCTGTATTTGTGTGGCGATTATTCTGAGTTGCCGGGATGCACTCGGATTGAGTGTGGCAGCGATGGGAATTTGGCTCTGGTTGTGTGAAGATCGGCGGGTTTATGGTGCGATCGCGCTTCTTGCCGGGATTAGTTGGTTTGTGATTGCAACGCAGGTGATCATACCGAGCGCTGAGGGCGGCGTTTCTATCGATCGGTTTCTATTCCGTTATGCCCATTTGGGAAAGTCTTACAGCGAAATCGCCAAAAATCTCATCTTCAATCCGCTGCTTTTTCTGAAGACCCTGTTCACCTTTCGGAACTTTGAGTACATCATTTTGATTTTTGCGCCGATCGTCTGGGCAAGTCATCCACGCAATTGGCTTCCTTTAGTTGCAGCCGTTCCCACACTGGCGATGAATATGCTGTCTCAGGAAGACGGACAGCGCACCCTCACCGATCAATATGCGCTGCCATTGTTGCCGTTTTTGATGCTAATTGCGATCGCAACCGTTGCCAATCCGCCGAAATGGTTGCCGAGCCGCCGAGCGATTTTAGCCTGGTCGATCGTGGGATTATTCATTCTCGGCAAGTATGGCTACTTCACGTTTTACATTCGGCGGATGGACACTTGGGCAGCGAGCCGAGCCGCGATCGCCCTGATTCGTGAAGACGATCGGGTACTGGCAGATGCGCGTTTGGTTCCCCACCTAAGTCATCGAAAAGTCATCGAGCAATTGGGACGACAGCAATCAGAGCCATATGATGCGGTGTTAATCAACGCCAAACGAGTCTGGGCAGTGCGGCGAGCGATGTCTGAAGCAGAAATTCAGCAGCTTCAGCAAACCTATGGATTGAAGCAGGTCTTTGCTCAAGACGGAATTGTATTGCTGCACCGTTAAGGACTCGGTGAGGGAGACACTTCAGGCGTAGGCATGGGCGATACACTCGGTTCAGGTGAGGGAGACACTTCAGGAGTCGGAGTCACTTCAGGAGTCGGAGTCACTTCAGGTGAAGGCGTAGAACTCGTGCTCGGTGAAGGCTGCGGCATCGATCGACGTGGCATCCGCCGAGGAGAACGGGGAACATCGGCAACGACAGCTTGAATATCCACCGACTGTGTAACCTGTTGCCCGTTGCGATTTCGAGCCGTGAGCGTAATCGTTTTTAAGTTACCCGGCATAATCGGATAGGTGATTGAGCCTCGCGGCTTGACCGCTCCCGAAAACGGCAAAAGCTCCACCTCTAAGCCATTTTCGTCTGCAACTTGCCAAGAAACCTCCACATTCGCAACATCTCCACTTGCAACAGGAAAGGTGTGTGTCAGTTGGCTTGTGGCATCTTGTCCGTTGAGGGTAAACGAAAGAATTTGAGGTCGTCGATCGGTTTCCGACGATCGCTCAATAAATAAAGGAGATTGCTCAGACGACTGAGAGGAACCGGTTGATTTTACGGTGACGGTTTCAGTGGTTTGCTGAACGATCGGAACGCGGGTGTCCGATTTCGAGAACAATTTCAGGCGATATTTAAACGTGCCGGATTGCGACGAGACAAAGGGAATCCCCTGACATTCAATTTTCGTATAGTTTGCGGGCTGCTGAAGCGAGGAAAACCAGGGCAGGTCAGGAAGCGGGAGTTCCCAAAGAACAGGTGCAGACTGAGCGGGTATCTCTGGGCGGACACGACGGCAGCCATTGTCCTGATCGGACTTCGCTTGCAGTTCTTGAGGAATTGAGGTGGAAAAATTGTAGGCTTTGCTTTGAATTTCTGCGCCTTCATCTAACTGAACCAGCACCAGTCGGTTCAGGGTTTCAGGATTTCGCACTGCCCAATTTAGGCGCACCGCATTGCTTGCGCCTTCAAGATAGGTTCGCTTGGTCGGACTAAACGTGAGCACATCAGCCGTTGTGATCGGTTGACGGTTGAATCGATAAACCAAACCCAACAGACTGAGAATGGTACTGGCTCCAAGCAGCAGCAAAGCGGCTAAAACCCATTTCGGTTGCGGAAACCAGAGGAGTTTTGCTTGCGGCGGATAAGGCGGAGTCGCTGAGACGAGATCGGTGGGAATCAGATACAAGCTGACCAATGAGCGTATTGGCTTGCCCCAGAACGGGCGCTGCCACTGCTGCCGGGGTGTGGCGTTGAGGACGATCGCCATTTCCTGATTTGGTGGAACTGTGACCGTACTGTTCTCGATCGTGAACTGGAAGCGCTTTTCTGAATCTCTGGCATCAAGGCGTAGCGTCTGTTCAACGTTGCCGCGATTACGAATGGTTAGCGTAAAGCTGGCATCTTCTTGGGGCACCGATCGCACTTTGGGGCTGAGTTCAGCTTCGAGATGCGCTTCGGCTAACACTTGAATATGAAGCGCATCGAGCGTCAACAGTTCTGAAGCATTCATCGAGATCAGTTGCAAGGTCGGCGAATAGTTTCCGGCAGGCGTAGATTTGGGCGGGTGAACCGTAAAGCGAATTTCGCCACAGTTTTCGCCACAGTGCCGAGCTTCGAGCCGTAAGCCATCGACGGATTCAGCCGCATCGACGGATTGGGAATTGCGATTGAGATACTCGATCGTGAATGCCTCTGGTGGCAGTCCCGCACAGTTGAGATAGATCAAATCAGAGAATGCAGAACGATTTTCGATGTTGATCGTGAAGGTAACGGAGCGACCAGGGCGCAATAGACAAGGCATTTCAGCCGTCGTCCCTGGATCGATCCTCACGTTTAGCGTTTCTTGCTGGGGCTGAATGGACGGGACTTCAAACTGAAGCGGATGGCGAACTGTTTTGTTGATGTGTTGCTCAGATTTGTAGGCGATCGTGTAGTGATAAATGCCCGGAGCCGCATGAGCGGGAATATCAAAGTTGAGCGTGATGGTTTTGATTTCTCCCGGTGCGATGGCCGTTGGCGATGTCGGTGAGAAGGAATGCCATTCCAGCAGGGAAAAGAAGCTAGGTTCGGTGACTTCTAGCCAATAGTGAATTGCTACGTATTTTGCATTTGGCGCTGTGTTAGCGATCGTGAAACTTTGACAGAACCGAATGCCTCGATCTGTCTCAATTCTTTGCATGTCAGAGCGCGTTTCAATTTGCATCAAGTGTTCTCTTCGACTCCAACCCGTTCCATATTGTGACGCAACTTATTCGCTTCTGAAAGCACTTCAAACAAAAAACATAAACCGTAGACCTATAGCGATCCCGTTTGAGTCGTGAACGCTAAAAGGAGTAGGAAGTAGGGAGTAGGGACGGCACTTTCATTTAATGCAGCAGCGCTCTGTGGAAGACTTTGAGAACCTTTGGCGGGATATTCGGCATGAAGTTAGGACAGGACGACGGAGTTTAGAGTTGGGCCCTGAAAAAGCTAGATCGCGATCGTGCTGGATTAGCTCAAACGAGAACTTGAAGCGATCGCTTAGCTCCACGAAGTGACCGCCTAGAGTCGAACCAGAGTCGAACCAGGGTCGAACGTTCTCTATTTCTATTTATTCAAAGTAATTATTTCTGTTGAAGATGAACGAGGAGAATGCAAATAACAAGAAAGATTTGATTTTAGATAGAGCAAATTCATTCTATCTCTGCGTCAAGAGGGAGGCAGATGAAGATTTTGGTGTGACTTCTCGTACTCGGTGAGGATTTCCTGATGTCTGGCATTCGGTAATCTAACAATCGTGGGCACTCTCAAAGCTTCCGCAAAATGATTAACTAAAGACAGTCAATCCTTAAGAGCTTGTTGTTACAATACTTTATAATTCTTGCCTCCGGTGTCGATCGATGAATGTAACCTCTCCTTCCTCTATTGCTGCTGAAGCGCCTCAACCTACGGACACTCTTCCCTTTATTCGCACCGAGAACGGCATGATCACATCGGAGTTAGCATTGGTTCCGAATCAAGCCGATATGACAACGCTGCGCTATGACCCTGATTTGATTGCAGCCTATTATCGGACGCGATCGCTTAAAGTTTGGCAGCGCACGCTGGGAATTTTTCTACCGTTTCTCTTCTTTGCAGCGCGGCTGTGGTGGGATCGCATTACCGGAAGAACGATTGAAAGTCAGCCCAAACAGGCGATACATCTGCGCGAGATGTTGACGAATTTAGGTCCTGCATTTATCAAAATTGGGCAGGCACTGTCTACGCGACCGGATTTAGTGCCGCCGACCTATCTGGAAGAATTAACCAAACTTCAAGATCAGCTTCCTCCATTTCCAAACGAAGTTGCATTCCAATTTATTCGCGAAGAGTTAGGCAAAACCCCGGATCAGATATACGAAGAATTGAGTCCGATGCCGATCGCCGCTGCCTCTTTAGGTCAGGTCTACAAAGGCAAGCTGAAAACAGGCGAAACCGTTGCGGTCAAGGTTCAGCGTCCGGGACTGGCGCGAAGCATTGCTCTGGATATGTTCATTCTGCGGCGTTTGGCAGGGTGGGCGATGAAAAACATCAAGCAAATCCGGAGTAACTTGGTTGCGATCGCTGATGAATTAGCGACTCGCATCTTTGAAGAAATGGACTACACCCATGAGGGACATAACGCCGAGCGATTCCAAGAACTCTACGGACACCTGCCAGAGATCTACGTTCCTAAGATCTACTGGGAATATACGGGACGGCGAGTTCTGACAATGGAATGGATTACTGGAAACAAGCTGACGCAACTCGAAGCGATCCGCGCTCAGGGCATTGATGCAACTCACCTGATTGATGTTGGGGTGCAATGTTCGCTCCGACAGCTTCTAGAGCATGGATTCTTTCACGCCGATCCACATCCTGGCAACTTACTGGCAATGCCCGATGGACGCTTAGCCTATCTCGATTTCGGCATGATGAGCCAGGTTGAACCTTATCAGCGATATGGGCTAATCGAAGCGATCGTCCACCTGGTAAACCGGGATTTTGAGGGCTTAGCTCAAGATTATGTCAATCTGGGATTTCTATCGCCCACGATGGATCTGACTCCGATCATTCCAGCATTCGCGGAAGTATTCAACGAAGCATTAGGTGCTTCTGTTGCCGAAATCAACATCAAAAGCATCACCGATAAATTATCGGCGCTGATGTACGAGTATCCTTTTCAAGTGCCTGCATTCTTCGCGTTAATTATTCGATCGCTGGTCACGCTTGAAGGAATTGCGATTAATGTTGATCCCAATTTCAAAGTTCTGAGCAAAGCTTATCCTTATGTATCAAAACGGCTCTTAACTGATCCGGCTCCAGAACTGCGGGCATCGCTGCGCGATCTCTTGTTCAAAGATGGAAGTTTTCGCTGGAATCGGTTAGAGAACTTGCTGAAGAATGCGCGAGACAATTCAGACTACAACTTAGATCAGGCGCTCGATCAGGCGGCCGACTATTTGTTTAGCGATCGGGGTGAATTTATTCGCGCAAACTTAGTCGATGAAATTGCGAAAGCATTAGATTCACTGAGCCAAACTGCTTGGAAAACCCTGTCTTATGGTTTTCGCGAACGAGTGGGTTTAGCAGTCGAACGATCGCCTTTACCGCCTGAAAACCAAGCCACTTTAGACCATCTCAAGCGGGTGTGGAATATCCTGAGAGAAACACGCGGCTTCAATCAGACGAAAATGCTTGCATTAATCCCGCGTTTATTAGCGAAACCTGAAACTCAGAAGATGGGGCAGCAAATCATCAGCGATCTGTCTCAGCGACTCGCAGCGCGATTAATTCGAGAAGTGTTACTCAAAGAAGAGGTAAGTCGTCCAGTGCAGCCCACCTCAGCTTTAACCGTAGTTCGATAACCTGAAAAAGCAATTAGCGTTCGGATTTCTGCCCATCCCGGCGACCCAGTTCATAAACACCGCAGCCCATACAGGCAAGCACTCCAACGCTAATTGCCCAACTTCTTCCCAAACCAATCTCCACCCCAAAATTGCACAGCGCCCCGATGCCCAAAAACGGGAAAATACTCAGAATCGAAGCATAAAACGCATTCTGAGCTTCTCGCGCCGATCGAGTGCGCTCAAACTCTTCGATCGATGAATAGAGCGATCGCTCCGCATAGTTAAACCAGCGATTCAGTTGCTCCATCACCCAATCGCTCACAGGCGAGAATCCCAAATAGAGCGCCAACGCCCAGAGACAAGCCCCCGCAATCGCGCTTGGATCAACCGTGATGCTAAAGACAAGTAAATCGATCGACATCTTTGCAAAAGGACAAACGTTGTCCTCAAAGATAACGAATGCCTCGCGTAAAAATCAATCACTCACTCATCGGTGAATAAATCAGCCTGCAACTCAAATTCAGGTAAAACTGTTTCTCCAGATAATGGTGTCGGCAGGGATTTGACCTCTTTATCCTGACCTTGTCGATAAATTTCGACCTGCTGATCCTGTGGATTAAACAGCCACCCCAGCCGAACACCGCTATCGAGATATTCCTGCATCTTTTCTTGCAAATCGCTCAGACTATCGGTTCGAGAGCGCAGTTCAATTACAAAATCAGGCGCGATCGGGGGAAATTTTTGGCGTTGTTCCGGGGTGAGTGCCAGCCAGCGCGATCGTTCAACCCATGCTGCATCGGGCGAGCGATCACCCCCACCAGGGAGCCTAAACAATGTTGAGGAACTGAATACTTCTCCAAGATTTGTTTGGCGATTCCAGATTCCTAAATCGATGATATAGTTAGCCTCTCTCTTGCCACTATCTCCGCCAACCGGGGGCATAACGATTAACACTCCTTTCGTGTTCCGTTCAATGTTCAACTTAGGATTACGAATGCAGAGTTGATAAAACTGCTCATCACTGAGATGAACATGATCCAGATTCAACTTGAGGGGAAGCGACAGTTCCATCTTTT
The DNA here is from genome assembly GCF_039962505.1 of Leptolyngbya sp. DQ-M1. Lineage (NCBI taxonomy): Bacteria > Bacillati > Cyanobacteriota > Cyanophyceae > Leptolyngbyales > Leptolyngbyaceae > Leptolyngbya > Leptolyngbya sp. DQ-M1. The sequence continues at coordinate 540,494 of NZ_JAMPLJ010000002.1, read as the reverse complement.
AACTCCCACTGCTGGCTTGAATACGCTCCTTCATTATTGCTTAGGGGGACAGACGATCGATGACCCATTGCCCATCATGAAGCTGATAGCGTAATCGATCGTGCAAGCGACTCGATCGACCTTGCCAAAACTCAATTTCACGCGGAATCACTCGAAATCCTCCCCAGTGCGGCGGGCGCGGCACTTCTTGATTCTCGTATTCAAGCTTCAATGCCGCTAACTTTTGCTCTAACACCTCACGGTTCGGAATCACCTCGCTTTGCTCGGATGCCCAAGCTCCCAAGCGGCTATTGTGTGGACGACTAGAAAAATATCCATCCGATTCTTCCGGTGAAACCTTCTCGACCGCGCCCACAATTCGCACTTGGCGCTCTAACTCTGTCCACAGAAACACCAGTGCGGCTTGAGGATTGGTTTCTAGCTCTTTGCCCTTGGTGCTGTTGTAGTTCGTGAAAAAGGTAAAGCCCCGATCGTCCACCGCTTTAAGCAAGACAATTCGGGCATCGGGAATGCCGTCTTGCGATGCGGTCGCTACGGTCATCGCGTTGGGTTCGGGTAGTTCTGCCTTCACCGCTTGATCAAACCAGCGGCGAAACTGCTCGAAAGGATTTGGATCAACATCTGTTTCGTTGAGCGTTTCTCTGGTGTAGTCTTTTCTGAGGTCTGCGATCGAGGAAGTAGCCATCGTTTTTATCTATCTTTGTCCTAATTGCATTCTTTGTCCTAATTGCATTGTATTAAAGACACAGAGTAGATTACTGAAGACTTGCACGATCGGAGGACGACAACGAATGACGCTGTTACTTGCTGGCGATATTGGGGGAACGAAAACGATTCTACGTCTGGTGGAAGCGGAAGCAGATCATATAGAAACCGCCCGAAACAACCGATTTGAGAAACGCTATTCCAGCCGTGAATTCCCAGATCTCGTACCAATGGTGCAGACGTTTCTCAAGCAAGCGCAAGAAGAAACCGGACAGACGTTTCAGCCGCAAAAAGCCTGTTTTGGCATCGCAGGGCCTGTGGTAGACAACACAAGCAAGGTTACTAATGTTGGCTGGACACTGGAAGCAGATCGTTTATCGGAACAGCTATCCACCCCACAGATTTCGCTAATCAATGATTTTGCGGCGGTTGGTTATGGGCTTTTAGCGCTAGATGAATCGGATTTGCAAACACTACAAGTTGGCAAGCGCGAACCGAGTGCGCCGATCGCGCTGATTGGTGCGGGCACAGGATTAGGGCAGGGATATCTGATTCACAACGGCAAAGAGTATCAAGTCTTTGGTTCAGAAGGTGGGCATACAGATTTCTCTGCACGCACCGAACTAGAGTTTCAACTATCGCACTATCTATTAGAGAAGCTTAATATCGAGCGAGTGTCCGCCGAGCGTATCGTTTCTGGACAGGGCATTGTGTCAATTTATCAGTTTCTGCGCGATCGCCACTTCGCAGCCGAATCTCCTGAAATTGCAAAGCTGATGCAGGTCTGGGAATCGGAAATCGGCAAGAGTGAGAAAACGGTTGATCCGGCAGCCGCAATCTCGCAAGCGGCACTGGAGAAGCGCGATCGGCTTTCAGAAAAAACGATGCAGATCTTCATTGAAGCCTACGGTGCAGAAGCAGGAAATCTGTCGCTGAAACTGCTTTCGTATGGCGGATTGTACATTGCAGGTGGAATTGCAGCAAAGATTTTGCCGTTGATGGAAGAAGGCAGCTTTTTACGATCGTTTGCGCTAAAGGGCAGAATGCGATCGTTGATGGAACGGATTCCTGTTCAGGTTGTGTTGAATCCACAAGTTGGACTGATTGGAGCCGCGCTCTGTGCATCTCGCTTGTGATCATCTTGTGTGATCATCTTGATTGTGCAGAGGCTAATTTTGTGTAGAAACACGATAGAGCAAGCCTAGTCGATTTGTGAACGCATCGCGTTTCAGTCCTCACCCTAACCCTCTCCTTAGGGAGAGGGAACAAGAGATCTCTGGCTCCTTGATACTAAGCATCAAATTGTTCTTCAATTGAGCCAGTTCAACACCCGATCGCTACATCACGGGTTCAATCACAAACAAATTCGCCGCAACCGATCGCGCGCTCAGTAAAAACATTAGTCAACTTCCCTGTGTACGTATAGCTAAAGATGTGGTAGTTCACCATCTCATGAACTATAGGAATTATTTCGCGGCAGCGTTTAATGTTTGGGACTTCGCTAGCCATCGACTCAGTAATACGGATGCTGAATATTCACTCGGTCGCGATCTATCGAACAAACAGTACAATGGGCAGACTGAATAAAAATGCTTCTATTTCAGACCTGTTCTAGATCCTAGACGGAGTGGCATAAATTACCTGTGTCAAAAATTTTCACAGATTGACTTATAAAGTAAAGAGGAATTCCCGATGCAATCTTTTCTCTCGATCGACGATCTCGAATGTATTTCACAAGAAACGCTCCGCTTAATGGAAGTTCGTCAAGACATTCAACAGCGATTAGAACAATACTGTGTTCGCCTAGAAGAACTCAAGCAGGGCTTTGACCAAAAAGGCATCCTCGAAAGTGATACTCAAGCGCAAGCAACTTACGAACAACTATCTACTGCTATCCGGCACTATCGCACGCAGATACAGCATGACTTACCGGAGCTATCTCGCCGCTTAATCGAAGCGCGTCAGTCTTTAGCGGACAATGGGGAAAGCACGGCTGACATTGACCTGATCAAACAAATCATCGAAGAGCGACGAGAAGAACAGGCGCAGCGCGAATACGAAGCGCAGATGAGTAAGCATCAAGCCGAAAGATTAACGCAGGAGCGGCATGAAACCGCAGAACAACTGCTCGATCGCATTCGCGAACAGACGAATTATTATGATGCGTCGTACTTAGCCATGGATGTCTATCACTACCGCGAAGATTTAAAAGGAGTCAATCGCTTAGATGAAGTCGTAGAGTTTTTGTATAACCGAGTTCAAGCACTCAGCGAGAAGCCGATTACGATTCAAGGGACTGCGATCCAGAGGCTTAAAATCATGGATGCTCATGCCCGTAAGCTTTGGTCGCAATCGCAATCTGAACCAAGACCAATTAGCGAAAAACGATCGAAGCCTGCGCCGTCTGACAGTGAATCCGACAGTGAAACTGAGGAAAAAGAATCCTACACCCATCTACGGGGAAAAGTAGTCGTGTTTGGCGGACACACAACGACGCGAACCTATGTAAAGGAGAAATTGCCCAAGGTTTATTTTGTCTGGTCTACCGTGGAAGATGGATTGCTGATTGTGGATCAAGCGGTGCAGCAGATTCAGACAGCCGATGTGGTCTTATTGCTCACCGATGATACAAGCCATGCGGTCACGCGCAAAGCCATGACCGAACTGCGACGATTGAAAAAGCAACCGATCGAACTCCATCATGAAGGTGTGAATACGATCGTGGAGAAAATCGCCTGGAAACTCATGTTTAAGTCTTGTTAGAGGATGCTTGTAATACTTAGCTGGAATACTTAGCAAATTCTTGTATCTGTCCTAGCCCAACTCGTCAAAGAATCGCTAATTTGGTATTGGTGTGATAGTCTAGTCGCCTGTTGACAGCCTTGCGTATGCTGCAATCTGGCATTCACAGATCGAGGATAGAGGCGCATGGCTGAGCCGTTAATTGAACTTAGAGAAGTCAGCAAAACGTTTGGGGAAAACAAAGTCCTCGATCGAGTGAATCTGACGATCTATCCGGGAGAAGCACTGGCGGTGATCGGCCCATCGGGGACGGGAAAATCAACAGTGTTGCGGATTATTGCAGGACTGCTGGCTCCCGATCAGGGAGAAATTCACGTCGGCGGCAAACGGCGCAAAGGATTAATCGAGGATGCTCCCGACCCCTTACTCATCAGCATGGTGTTTCAGCAAGCGGCGCTATTTGATTCACTCACCGTTGAAGAAAATGTCGGGTTTCTCCTGTATCAGCATTCCCGGCTGTCTCGTCGCCAGATTCGGCAACTGGTGGAGGAGCGCTTAGAGATGGTGGGACTGTCGGGAATCGGGCAGCGCTATCCAGCAGAGTTATCAGGCGGCATGAGAAAACGGGTGAGCTTTGCGCGGGCGATCATGGTGAACCCTGAGAATCCTGAAGATACGCCTGCTGTGCTACTTTATGATGAACCAACAGCGGGCCTTGATCCGATCGCTTCGACGGTGATTGAGGATCTGGTGCGAGTGCTGCAAGATCCGCAGCGGGGCTGTCAAAGTTATGTGATGGTGACACACCAAGAGAGTACAATCCGACGGACTGCCGATCGCGTATTATTTCTCCATCAGGGGCAGGTGCAGTGGGAAGGCAAGGTACATGAACTCGATACGACAGACGAGCCGTTAATTCGGCAGTTTTTGAGTGGCAGTGTGGATGGGCCGATTCAGGTATTAAGGTAGGAGTTATGCGATCGCGAACGGTTCGAGAAGGTTCAGTCGGGTTGATGATTTTGGCAGGCGTAGGTCTGTTTGGCGGCTTGGTGCTATGGATTAAGGGGCTGAATCCTGCGAATCAAAGTTTTACGGTCTATGCGGATTTTGCCGCGATTAATGGGGTGCAGACGGGGTCTGCGGTGCGCTACCGTGGCGTGAACGTGGGCAGAATTGAAACTATCGTTCCAGGGCCGAATGGGGTCGAGGTAAGGCTAGAGATTACACGGTCGGATCTCGCGATTCCGAAAGATTCAGACCTGAGCGTGAATCAAACAGGCTTACTCGGTGAAACGGTGCTAGATATTACGCCACGTCGAGCGATTCCTGAGACAGCGGTTTCGGCGGGGCCTCGCGATCGTAACTGCGATCGCGAACTAATTCTCTGCCAAAATTCCCGCATCAGAGGCGTCATTGGGATTAGCACCGATGAGTTGATTCGGGCGACGATTCGCTTTGCAGATACCTATAGCAATCCTCAATTTACTGGCAATATCAATACCCTGACGAAAAATAGCAGCGAGGCAGCCTCTGAGATTGCCCGGCTCAGCCGCGAAGTCACCGGATTGGTGAGAACGGCACGAACTGAAGTGAGAACTTTTTCATCTACGGCACGATCGATCGCAAATACGGCAGATCAAGCCACGTTAACGATCGCGCAAATCAATGAGCTCATTACAGCGAATCGATCGACCTTGGTTTCGACGTTGGATAATTTGAGTGCGACAAGCACTGAACTCCGCGGCAGTGTAGCGCGGTTCAGTCCGTTGCTAAATCAAGTTGAGGGGAGTAATTTGCTCCGCAACTTAGAAACACTGTCAGCAAATGCAGCTCAAACTTCCGCAAATCTCCGGGATGTTTCAGCCACGCTGAACAATCCGACAACGGTAACTATGCTGCAACAGACTTTAGATTCTGCTAGAGCAACCTTTGAGAATACGCAAAAGATCACTTCAGATTTAGATGAGCTAACGGGCGATCCAAAGCTGCGCGATAATTTGAGGCGATTAATTAACGGATTAAGCGGCTTGGTGTCTTCGACGCAACAGCTCCAGCAACAAGCCGAGATTGCTCAGATTCTAGCTGCACCAACCGCGCAGCCTGTACCCCCTCAATCCGCAGCAAAACCGATCGACACGGGTTCATCAACACCCTAGAACGCTGATCAAACTGTCTTGAAAGTTGACGATGAATTAGGGGACTTGTTCAAGACGATCAATCATTGTCGTCTTTATCAGACGATTGATTCTTGTCGTCGTCATCGTCTTTACCAGGCGATTGATTCTTGTCGTCGTCATCTTGGGCTTGATTCTTGTCGTCATCATCTTGGGCTTGATTCTGGTTTTGTTGCTGCTGATTGGCTGGTTGGTTCACGGCTTCCTGTGGCGCTTGCGATTCTGGTTTTTTCTCAGCTTCAGGTTGTCCGCAGCTTGTCAGTAAAACGCTCCCAGTCAGCAGTGAAGCACTGATCAGTAGCGCTCCCAAAGTTTTCGTTCCTAAGCTTGTCATAATCACCATCTATTATTTAATCTTCTTTCAAGAATCTAGCGAACAGAAGTCCTAATAACGTTCTAAATTTTCTATAGGTATGATTCGTCAACCTCAATGGATACTTCTGTTTGATCGCTAGAACCAGCGCTTCGGATACCCTTTTCCTGTAGCGAAACGGCTGAACGCCGCAGTACAACCAACCATGATCAGCGATCCGGCTAATACGGGAGTGAAGAGAAAGTCCCAAGATGCACTATTCATCACGCCGACTAAGGCAACCGCGCCGCCCGGAGGATGGATCGTTTTGGTTAATTGCATCAGCTTGATAGCTGTAGCAACCGATAGCGCCATCACCCAAGGAGCCGTCCCAAAGTAGTGAACCGAGAGAATGCAGACGATCGCGCCAATACAGTTTCCTAAAATCACGTTGCGGGGTTGAGCAAGCGGACTGTCGGGGAGGGTGGAGAGAATGACGGCAGTTGCACCAAAGGGAGCCGCAATCAGCGGATGGTGAGTGTGTACTGAAAGATAAGCCAGCGTTGCAATACTGAGGAAACTTCCGAGCCAACAGAGCAGAATTTGACTGTAAGAGAACTGAGGTTGGTTGGTAGTTCCAAAGTGCTGTAAGAAATATCGCAGCGATCGTACCGTTGATCGAGATCGAGTCAAGGTTTCAGCGTGGCTTTCGGAAAAGAGCTTTCTCATAACAGCACTCAATAGTTGAACTAAAGTTGAACTATTGTCAGAATACCGTAACAATTATGCTCGAAACAGAGAAACTGTGCCTTTCACTACAGTTTTTTCTTATCAAGCCTATATGAGTTCGTCTACAGATTGAGCAGGATTTCGATCAGTCCGCGCAAGAATTTGATTTCACTGCCGAGGCTGCACCCCCTAAAACCTGGGTATTGCAGTGAACACGGGAGTGTTGGCAATGAAATTACAAATTGTGGATGCAGTTGGTCTGAATCGAATTGCAGGCTTGGGGAGTTGTGCGAGTGCTGGCTATGGCAGTGGCGACAGTGGAAGACGATCGCATTAATTCTGTTTCTGTTCTGCAATGCCCATTGTCTCCCACCAGCGATTCAGCGGGAAGTAAACCACAGGTGCCCACAGGCTGCTGAGAATGGCAGAGCTCAGTGCAATAAATTGGTGATACGTCCAGATGTCGGAGAGCGATCGACCGCCTGAAACGCTAAATTGTAGCGCCGTGATCGTCTCCGAAACCACTGCCATCAAGAAAACAATCAACGCCACTGAAATAAAATCTTCTTGGACATAGCGCTGCTTTTGCAGCTTTGCGGTCAGCGCCCCCACCACAATCAATCCAAGCGCATGAGTAGGATGGGATGAAGACATTCCATCTTGTAGTAACCCTAAAATTAATCCTGCCATCGCCCCTTGCCAGACGACGCGCTTAACACTCCATGCCACAACCCAAATTAAAAGCCAGTTCGGACTAATTCCCGCTAATTCCATTCCAGGCAATCGTAGCGGGAGCAACAGCAGACATAACCAGACCGATCCCACCGTGATCCCACCGTTGAGGAGTGGGCGAGCGATCGGATAGGTATCCGTGAATTTTGCGATCGCACGAAGAGTCATGGCGTAGGGCTGGGTAAGGCGGTTGGAGCAGGCGAAGCGGAAGATCCATCAGGTGCAATCGTTGCCTCTGGCAAGGGCGATGCTGCGGGTTGTGGAGCAGCAGGCTGAGGATCTGCAAGGGCGGGTGTATGTGGATAAATGATTGCCCACTCTAAATAGTTGATTGGAGCGGTTAGCTCGATCGTCGCTTCAGGAGCAGGGCTTTTGGTGAGATCAACCGATTCCACTCGTCCAACTGGAATTCCTGCTGGAAACAACTGGCTAAACGAAGAAGTAGTGACCACATCGTCTTTGCGAACATCGGGGACTTTTTCAAAAAATTCCACCACTGCCCGATTTCCCGTTTTACCGCGCAGGTATCCCATAAACCGACTACGGCTAATTACCACACCCACATGACTGGATGGATCGCTCAGCAGGAGAACGCGGCTTGTACTCGCGGTCGTCTGCGTCACTCGCCCGACGAGTCCTCCTGGGCTCAGAACAACAGCCCCTTTTTTGACCCCATCATTTGTGCCGCGTCCAAGCGTCACTTGTTGCCACCAGTGGCCTGCGCTGCGCCCGATCACAGGTGCCGGAAGCCCTTTCACTTGCTTCGATCGAGCCAGTCCCAGTAATTCTTCTAATTTCTGATTTTTGCTCTCTAGCTCAATCAGCCGCTGGCGCAGTTCGTTATTCTGAGCAGTTGCTAATTGTTCGGGTAAAACAGGCTTGGACTGAAATGGACGGGTAAGCCATTGATAGGTTTCCATCACAAAACCAGCTTGAGTCTGCCGAACTAAGAGTGCCGTTCCTAGTCCCAGGGTAGCAAGAGTAAATGGGACTCCAAAGCGATCCCACCAGCGGCGCAATTCGTACATTCAGCATTCTCAAGAGATAGACTGCATAGCAAACTGAGTCTTATCGATGCAAGACTTTACATAATTTCCACGCTTTGATGCGCCTGATCAGGACAATCTAGCGGGGCGGACGAGTGCTGAAAACGCGCTCTAATTGCTTAAAGTTTTCTAACACGCGACCTGTCCCCAACACAACACAACTGAGCGGATCGGCGGCAACGTGAACCACAATTCCGGTTTCGTGGCTGATCAGGGTATCCAGTCCTTTGAGCAATGCGCCACCCCCTGCCAGCATAATTCCTCGATCGATAATGTCTGCTGCAAGTTCCGGTGGTGTGCGCTCTAGAGTGCGCTTGACAGCATCGACAATCACAGAAAGTGGCTCTGACATACTCTCGCGAATCTCAGGCCCTTTAATCGTCACGGTTCGCGGCAGTCCAGACAGCAAGTGCAAGCCTCGTACTTCCATGACTTCTTCGTCGGCGGCACTCGGATAAGCAGAACCGATTTGGATTTTGATTTCTTCAGCCGTGCGTTCCCCAATCACCAGGTTGTGAACCTTTTTCATGTACTGAACGATCGCATCGCTCAATTCATCCCCTGCGACTCGTACCGACTCGCTCAAAACTGTTCCTTGCAAACTCAGAACCGCGACTTCAGTTGTGCCTCCACCAATATCGATGATCATGTTTCCGGTCGGTTCTGCTACGGGTAAACCGGCACCGATCGCGGCAGCAACAGGTTCATCGATCAAATACACTTCACGCGCTCCGGCTTGTGAAGCTGCTTCCATCACCGCACGACGCTCGACTCCAGTGACTCCACTAGGAATGCCGATCACGATGCGAGGGGAAACGAGCGCTTTGCCTTCGTGGACGCGCTGAATGAAGTGTTTCAGCATCAACTCAGCCGTATCAAAATCGGCAATTACACCGTCACGCAGGGGGCGCAGGGCGACTACGTTTCCGGGTGTGCGACCCAGCATTCGTTTGGCATCTTCACCTACGGCTAGTGGAACTTTGTCGGTTTGATCGATCGCGACAACGGACGGTTCAGATAAAACAATGCCTTTGCCAGATACGTAGACTAGGGTGTTAGCGGTACCGAGATCGATACCCATGTCCCGCGAGAGGGAGAAGCGACTGAAAAGACCCACTAGATTCCTGCCTCTTAAAGTGTAATGAGTATGCTGAAGATTGCAATGCTACGCAATGATGTCAGTCGATAGTGGATCTTATTATAGTTTCCACCCTGAGTCTAGGGGCATTTCCGAAGAATTACCTAGCCGTGAGATGAAATTCACCAAAAGGATCGAGTCTTCGTTTAGGCAGCAAAATCGATTAACATAGAGGCGATCGCTAAATAGGGTACAGATGAACTATGAGCTTAAATGTCGTGACGCTGGTTGGACGGGTTGGTGGGGAACCTGATGTCAAATATTTTGAGTCGGGCAGCGTTAAATGTCGCTTGACGCTGGCGGTGAATCGACAAACAAAAAATAGTGACCAGCCCGATTGGTTTAATTTGGAGCTTTGGGGCAAGCAAGCGGATGTGGCAGCAAATTATGTTCGCAAAGGCAGCTTGATTGGAGTTAAGGGATCGCTGAAGCTGGATACCTGGACAGACAAAAACACGGGAGCCGCCCGATCGAGTCCTGTGGTTTTGGTCGATCGTTTGCAGCTTCTCGGCTCAAAGCGCGACAACGAAGGTGGAGATACTTCCGCTTACGAAGAAGATTTCTAGAATCTCTGGGCGGGGAGTCTTCCCCGCTAAATTCCTGGAGATCGTCCCGGTAATCGGTCTCGCAGTTCTCCTCTACGTTTGTCCATGCGCTCCGCAAATTTCTGCCGCTGCTCTATACTCAGCACATTTCGGATCTCTAACATACTGTTGAACTGAGCATCTGCGACCTTGGCTCTCAGATCTTTGACTTGACGATATTTTTCTTGGATCTGAGCATCGGTTGCAGTTCCCGCCATCAGAGCGCGAAGTTCTTGCTGTGCTTGGCGAGCAGCGTTTCGATCGTTACTTAACTCATCCCGATAGCGCGATCGGATCTGCTGAATCTTGGTCATTTGATCGGCTGAAAGATTCAGTTCACGCATCAATCCTCCGTCGCCTCTACCGGGACGATCGCGCATTGAACGAGCGGGAACTTGGGCGATCGTTTCGGTGAAACGATCTTGCCGGAAATCTACCGCCCGTAATACTGCTGCACTTCCAACTAATACTAAAACTGATGAAGTTGCAATCAGGGCAACACGACGCAACATAGTACTGAACTCCTAATTAGTAGAATCGACCAGCGCAAGGTAATCAGAATTGGTATCGCTAGTTCCGTCTAAAACCGTTGACCAGCTACTTTCCATAAAGGCTTCGAGGGTTGCAGCATCGGGTGACGGCGATCGAACAGGTTGAGCAATCATCACACCAATAAAACTTGCTGCAATTCCCGCAGTAAATAAGATGAGCGGACGAGAAACGCGGCGCTTTGGCAAAGATTGAATAATTCGATCTTCTAAATCCGGTGCTGCGGCAGGCGGTGAAGATCGATGCTGCCGAAGAAACTGAGCGAGATCCTCGTCATCTTGGGAAAATGGCTTCATAGTTGAACTCCTTGACGATCGAGAAATTGGCGCATTGCCCCACGTGCATGAAATAACCTTGATTTCACTGTACCAACCGGAATTTCTAAAATATCAGCGACTTCTTTTTGCGGCATTCCTTCCAAGTCATGCAGCACTAGAATCGTGCGATGGTCGAAGCTCAATTCCTTCAAGCCGCGCATGACAATATCTTCGTAGTGCATCTGCATCAGATCGGGGGCATCTTGCTGGGTGGGGGCGTGTTGGGTCAGGACTTCGAGGCGCGATCGGCTTTTTGCTGCCGCTTGGCGGTAATCGGATGCCACATTCCAGACAATTCGATACAGCCAAGTGGAGAACTGGGAATTTTGGCGAAACTTGGGTAAGCCTTTCCAAACCCGCAAGAATACTTCTTGAACCAAATCATCGATCGCGTGAGGATCGCACAGTTGGTAGAGCAATGCCCGGACGCGATTTTGATAGCGTCTGTAGAGGCGGCGAAAGCTTTGAGTATTTCCCGCAATGCTGTCTTTGATCAGTTCGCGATCGCCCTGATCGGCAAAATTTGAGGGAGAATCATCTGCTTGCACCGGGAATATAGAACCTATCCAAGAAATTTCTGCCGTAGTCACTGACCAAGTGCCATCCATTCAAGATACTGTTTAGACTGCAACGGGTTTAGAAAGGTTCAATTAACCATTGCTGACTCAAATTGAAATGAGTAGTCTTGTACAAGAAATAGTTTTAGCAGGATTTTGGTCGCGGCGTATTGATGAGACCCATCGCTTAGTTTATGCAGTAGATGACGAGCCTTTAACCGTAATTTCTTGCTGATACCACTACGCCGATTGAGAAGTTCTAATAACTCTGCTGCTCGGATTGATTCAGATAGCATAGGATCGATGAGAAGAAATCACTCCTTTTGCTTATGTCTGCGTCGTCTCAAGTCGTTTTAATTACGGGTGCATCGGCGGGAATCGGAGCCGCACTCGCGCAAACGTTAGCCGATCGCTTGCCCAACGTCCGATTGATTCTGGCGGCTCGGAGCATCGATAAATTAGAAAAAATCGCTGATCGGATTCGTCAGTCTGGAGTTGAAGTTCTCGTTGTCGCAACGGATATGGGACAGCCGGATCAGGTCAAGGCGTTGGCGCAGACGGCGATCGACAAGTTTGAGCGCGTAGATGTACTGGTGAATAATGCGGGTTACGGACAGATGGGGCCTGTTGAGTTGATTCCGATCGAATCCGTTCAGCGACAGTTTCAGGTAAATGTGATCGGTGCGATCGGATTGATTCAAGCCTTAATTCCGGTGATGCGCGATCACGGCGGCGGCAAAATTATTAATGTCAGTTCGCTCGGAGGTCGGATTGCGTTTCCGTTTGGTGGATTGTATAGCGCTTCTAAGTTTGCGCTGGAATCGCTCAGCGATAGTCTGCGGCGGGAATTAGAGCCGTTTAATATTCGAGTCAGCGTAATCGAACCGGGGCCTGTCAGTACAGAATTTTTTGATGTGGTCGATCGTGAAGTTCATAACACGATGCCCGATGGGAAGAATACACCCTATCGAGCCGCGTTTGAGCAACTGAAAAACTTGGATAAAATTACAAAACGTCAGGCTTGGACTTCGGAGCGTGTCGCGACTGTGATCATCAAGGCGATCGTGGCGAAGCATCCCCGCTCTCGTTACATTGCAGCGACCGCAGGCGGCTTGACTGTATTTATGATGACAAAGGCACTTCCCACATGGATCGTCGATCGCTTTTGGCAAAGATTCTACGGCATCGATCGCGTTGCCAAGGAATGGAAAACTCGTCACCGTCAGCCCTCCCTGTAATGGATCTCCTCGAATATCAAGCCAAAGATTTGTTCCGCGAAGTCGGCATTCCGGTGCTGCCTTCGCAATGTATCGAGCGTCCGACCGATCTCAAAGCGCTGAAAATCCCGTATCCGATCGCGCTCAAATCTCAAGTCTATGTAGGTGAGCGTGGACGGGTTGGGGGTGTGCGGTTTGTGTCGAATACGATCGACGCGATCGCAGCGGCGCATTCAATTTTTAATCTGCCAATTATGGGGGAATATCCCAAAGTCTTGTTGGCAGAAGCAAAGTATGAGGCGCAGCAGGAGCTTTATCTCGCCGTTGTTCTCAATCAATCAATTCGACGACCTGTGATTCTGGGATCGACAAAAGGGGGAATCGATGTGCAAACGGCGATTGACGAAATGCAGCACGTCATCATTGATCAAGAATTCTCCTCGTTTTATGCGCGACGCTTAGCGCTGAAAATGGGACTACAAGGGAACCTCATTAACGCTTTCAGTGAGATTGTTGAGCGACTGTATCGCCTGTTCATCGACAAAGACTTAGATTTAGTTGAAATTAATCCACTCGGCGTGAGTGCGACAGGTGAGCTAATGGCACTCGACGGGAAAATCACCGTCAATGATGCCGCTTTGGGCCGTCATCCTGCATTAGCTGCTCTCGATCCCCGTCCTCGCAAGTTTGGCATCGATCGCTTACCAGAGTCGCTAACGACGATCGATCCAGAGGGACAGATTGCGATTTTGTGCAACGGAGCCGCTTTAACGATGACAACGATGGATATGATCGCTCAAGCAGGCGGAAAATTACTGCACTATGTCAATATCGGCAGTGACACGCACCACAACTGGCAACCCGAAACGCTGTGCGATCGACTAGAGCAAGGTTTATCGTTGCTATCAAGAAATAAGCAAGTTAAAGCGATATTAATCAACATGGTGAGCGGAACGGTCAAGAGCGACCAAGTTGCAACCGCGATCGTTCGCTTTCTGCGTCCGCCTGCACCGACAAGAGCCATTAGCAACAAAGAAGATCTTAGAATCAGTCGGGGCGCTCCATCACCAAAGTTGGTTGTGCGGCTATTGGGCACGAACCTAACCGAAGCAAAAGAGCAACTCTCGGTCACTCCAGCCATTCTGATCGATGATTTGGATAGTGCGATCGCGCGGTTAATTGCTCTTGCGAAAAAACGAGAGAGTTAAGCGCTCTTATCTATTTTTAATCAAGGTATAATCAGGTAATTCTACTGATTTTTCTAGACAAAATTAAGTTGCATTTGTTGATTTTGGCAAATCTAAGGATTTCCAATCTCGCTGCGCCTTCTATAATTTGAGAAATAGCCAAAATTTGCCTGTTCTAGCACTCGGCAAAAAGATAGATTCAAATTCAATTTGCTCACTGTTCGGTAAGTCTTGCAAAAGACGAATACGTACCCGCTCGTTTCAACAATTTGGGCAGGTTGCATTCGTCGAAACTGACCGTTTATATTCCTAGCAAAAGGCTCACTTTGAACAGTAACCGACATCATTCCTCGGAATGATTTATTTATCCCTTGCTTACCTACCTTCTTATGAATTTTACGCCAGCTAGCAAAGTCATTGTGCAGGGCATCCTAGAGCCATTGGGAAAACTCTATGCGCCACTCATGCAGCAGTATGGCACACAAATTGTCGCGGGTGTGAGTCCGGGTCACGGTGGGCAGACGCTTGCAGGAATTCCAGTGTTCGATATGCTCGAACAAGCCTTACCAAAGGTTGGTGGGGCAGATATAACAGTAATTTTCTCGCCACCTTATGCCGCGTTGGATGCAGCCCTCGAAGCAATTTCGGTTGGCATCCGTCAGATTGTCCTCGTCAGTCACGGAATTCCCCCACTTGATATGGTACATCTGATCCGCAAAGCTGAGGCAACTGAAACCTTGATTGTGGGCCCAAACAGTCCGGGTGTGATTGTACCGGGACAAGTGCTGCTAGGGATTCATCCGCCAGAGTTTTACCGACCGGGTGCGATCGGGCTTGTAAGCCGCAATGGAACGCTCACGTATGAAGTGGCTTGGACGCTGACACAGGCGGGGTATGGACAATCGATCGCAGTGAGCTTAGGAGGTGATCAGATCGCGGGTTCCACGTTTCCGCAGTGGCTTCAGATCTTGGACGAAGATGAGCAGACTGATGTGATTGTGCTGGTTGGGGAAATTGGCGGGGACTTTGAAGAAACCGCAGCCCGATATATTGCAGAAGCGATCGACAAACCTGTGATTGCGTATGTGGCAGGTCGCAGCGCTCCCCGAAATCGCCGCATGGGACACGCGGGCGCAATTATTGATTTACAGGCTGCAAATGTTGGGCCTGATTTGGGAACCGCAGAAAGCAAGGTTGCAGCCTTTAAACGTGCAGGAATCCCAGTGGCTGAACGCCCTTCTGAGATTCCTGAAATCATGAAACGAATTTTGAAAACGCCTGTGCGAGAAGCAATCTAGCGAAATTATACCTCGGTTGCTTTTGCCAGTTCCGCGGGTTTTACAAATCCCGCATAAGCCGCGAGTACAGCCGTTAGAGCGTTAAACCAAACGTTGTTACCGTAGATTGGCATCAGACCAAAGGTGGTATTAGTTGCAGGAATCAAGCCGAACAGCACGATCGCGGTGTAGGCGATTGCAAAACCTTGGTTGTAGACAAGTGAACCGCTGAAGCTAGTTGCTGCGGCAAGTCCCAACAAACCAACAACGATATGCACTGCATTATGCACATAGTTGGTCGGGAACAATCCAAACAAGTGACCGTAACCATCCGAAGAAGACAGGCGAGGAATATAGACATCACCCGTTACAGGGGCACTTCCAGGTAGTGCCATGAATTGAGGAAGAAATCCAGCGATTCCGATCGTTAGAAAAGTAATGCCAAGAATGAGGGCAACTGCCTTTTCTAGGTCTGCTAGGCTTTTGAAGGAAATTTTAAACTTGTCTTGCATGATAGTGTTGTGGGTTCAATGAGTAGTCGTAAGCAAAAATGTCGTAAGCAAAAATGTTGCTTATAGTTTTCATTGAACTATGTTCTACATGAAAGAAATCTGCCGAAAGACTATTACTTTCACAAAACCTGCTGAATACGAAAAAAGTGCTTTCATCTGTCTCAAGCAGCATTCTGAATTTTTTCATTTCCGACATAATAGAGCGCAAATTGAAGGTTTGCTGGGCTATGAATGACGGGATTGAGTTACTACGATCGCATCGAGATCGCCTATTTGAATTAATCGATCGATTTTCTGAAGCGACTGTATTAGTGGTCGGAGATTTGACGCTAGATGAATTTCTCAATGGGGAAGTCGAACGAGTATCACGGGAAGCTCCGGTGCTGATTCTGCGCCACGAAGAAACGCAGCAAATTCCGGGCGGCGGCGCGAATGCAATCTACAATTTTGCCCAATTGGGAGCGACAGTTAAAGCAGTGGGACTCCTCGGAAAAGACATTCAAGGGCAAGCACTAGCACAACTGTTAGAAGCAGCAGGAGTCGATATAGAAGGGGTCGTTTGGGAGGTCGATCGACCCACTGTAACCAAAACTCGAATTACAGGACACTCGCGCCAGTCTGTAACACAGCAGATTGTGAGAATTGATCGTAAATCGAATGCGTTACCCGCGCTTGAACTTCAGCAGCAGTTAGCCGCTTATATTCGCGATCAGATTGATCTCGTTGATGCGATCGTCTGCTCTGATTACGGCGATGGGACGCTAACGCAACCGGTGATCGAAGCAGCATTAGAGCATTCAAGAACGATCGTTGATTCGCAAAAGCAGATTCCGCGTTATCAGGATGCAATGATTTTTACGCCTAACTTACCCGAAGCAGAGTTAGCCGTTGGATATGCGATCAGTGATGCTGCATCGCTGTCTAGAGCAGGGCGAGATTTACTACGATTAACGCACGCGCAATACATTCTGATCACCCGTGGTGAACAAGGGATGACATTGTTCGATCGTTCCGGCAACGAGCAGCATATTCCCGCTTTCAATCGTACAAAGGTTTTTGATGTGACTGGAGCCGGAGATACGGTGGTCGCTGCGTTAACACTTGGATTAATTGCAGGCGCAACGGTCTGGGAAGCAGTGGTGTTAGGCAATTTAGCAGCAAGTATTGTGGTGAGACGATTCGGAACGACAACGACAACGACAACGGAGATGAAAACGGCATTAGAAACGCTGATTGAGCGATCGGAGCTTGAAGTCGTAGCATTCAACAATTACTAAATCTCGCGTAATAAGGGAATATCGAAGCATCGTTTGGTGCAGTTGTGACTTGTTCGATCTTTTAACATCAATTCGCCTTATTAGGGTTAGAGGATTGTTGAAGGTTAGAGTTCTCATTCTCATTGGGGTCAAAAATTTCATCGTCAATCGCGCCTCGCACCGAAAAAGCTTGTTGCGGAATGGCGATCGAGATTCCTGCCACATCCAGCGCTCGCTTTAATCGCTTCCGAAATTCGCGCCCCACATACCATTGCTGCAACGGTTGAGTTTTAATCCAAATTCGGATTGTGACTCCTTCATTGCTGATATTTTCAACTCCTAAGACTTGGGGTGTTTCTAATATTTTGGTTTGCCAGTTTGGGTCGTGGCTAATGTCCTGTCCAACTTTTTCGATTAAGTGAATCGCCTGATCCACATCGGCATCAAACGCGATCGCAATCGATAAATCAACTCGCGACCAATCCTTAGAAAGATTCTCGACGATCGAAATCGCACTGTTTGGAATCGTAATTAATCGCCCTTCTGAATTGCGAATCTGCGTAATCCTTAAGCTAATTGATTCAACAAATCCCGTCATCGTTCCAACTTGGATCACATCTCCGACTGCGTACTGATCTTCCAACAGAATCAGAAATCCATTAATCACATCCTTAATTAAGTTCTGCGACGCTAAAGAGATGCCAAGTCCAATAATTCCCGCACCTGCTAACAATGGCAAAACTTGGATCCCAAGAATCGATAAGATTGTGATCAAACTAATGCTGACCCAAATCAGTGTAGATAACCCTTTGACAACGCGGGAGAAAGTCGAGACACGCAGCGCCACTCGTTGAGAAACATCCGGAGTAGATTGCTGGGGAATATCAAGCGCAATAAAGAGACGATCGATTAATAGTTCACTGAATCGAATCGCTAGATAGGTTAGAACAATAATTCCTAATACCTTCAACGGAGTCGAAAGCACAAGCGGCTGAAGCGATCGCGTTTGCGGAAACAGCCCTAAAATCGTATATCCACCCGTTGCCCAAATGATGAGCTGCACAAGCTGAAGCGATCGACGGCGCACATCTTTCATGGTGCGTTGCTGACGATTTGCTAACTGTTGTTTCACCATCAACTGAGTGCGAGAACTCGCCATTTCAGGCGTATTGGGCGGCAATTCAGAGAGAGATAATGCTTCGCTGTGCTGGTGTCTTTGATGCCTTCGGAGGTAAGCTTGCAAGCGAGAAACCAGCCAACTTAAAGCAACCATACCCAACAAAATCGCGCTCGCCTTCCCTGCCTGTTGTGCAATAAATTCAGGCTGCCGTTCGCGCTGTGCCTGAATCAGACCGTCCCGAATGATTTGCGTCAAACTTTCTGCATAAGTCGTTAGTTCTTGTCCTTGCAGTTGAGCATCCAGCGTCGTCACAGTCATGAGATACTGCCGATTCACCGTAATTATAGGCAGATTACTGCTGGTGTCGATCGTCGCGGTAACCTGTGGTGCAGCCGCGCTGGTTTGATTTGCGAGGCGCTGTAGCGTTGCTTCGATGCCTTGCACTCGGACTTGAAGCGCGCTGCTTTGGTTCGGCTGACTTGCTCCACTGTTGGCTGGAACCGCAATCTGAAACAGTTCTCGTCCATCTAGACGGACTGGAGCCGTTCTGACCTCGGTATTGCTAAATTGCGGGAGTTCCAGTTTTGGACTCGGTAGAACAGGATTCTGCGCTAGAGCCGAAGAACTCAACATCAGTAAGATGCTTAAGACAACCGTGAAGATAAACCTGCGCGATCGCAATTCACACCTCCTTTTGATTTATCAGTCGAGGATTCTAGCGAAGCGGCTGTAGCGATCGTCTCTCCATTGCGGAAGAAGTGCAAAAACAAACGCCTCCTGAAGATCTTCAGGAGGCGTAAGATTTCAACCGATAGACCTAAACGGCGATGGGTTGACGTTGTTCTGTCCAGCGTCCGAGGGGTTTACCGACGATCGCGAGCTGCTTCATCAATTGATCAAACTGATCCGGGGTGAGCGATTGCGGCCCATCCGATAAGGCTTTCTTCGGATTCGGGTGAACTTCGATCATCAGCGAATCAGTTCCTGCTGCAACCGATGCCATCGCCATTGCAGGAACGTACTCAGCGCGTCCGGTTCCGTGACTTGGATCAATCATGATGGGCAGGTGGGTCAACGTTCTGAGAACGGGGATCGCTGCGAGGTCTAAAGTATTTCGGGCGTATTCGCGATCGAATGTCCGAATTCCGCGTTCGCACAGAATTACATTCGGGTTTCCGGCAGCAAGGATGTATTCTGCTGCCATCAGCCAGTCTTCGATCGTCGCTGCCATTCCCCGCTTGAGCAGAATCGGCTTGTCTTGAGCGCCAACTTTCTTCAACAGCGAGAAGTTTTGCATATTGCGTGCGCCGATCTGAATCACGTCAGCTACTTCTGCCAACGGTTCTAGATCTGCGGCATCCATTAATTCTGTAATAATCCCCAGTCCGGTCGCTTCACGTGCTGCTGCCAGCAAACCGAGTGCGCTTTCTCCGTGTCCTTGGAATGCATAGGGAGAAGTCCGGGGCTTGAATGCGCCACCTCTAAGGAACTGTGCGCCTGCTGCTTTGACTCGACGAGCCGTTTCGATAATCATCTCTTCGTTTTCGACCGAGCAAGGGCCTGCGACCGTGACGATTGGGTGATTCTCACCGATGTAAACGACACCATTCGGGGTTGAAATCGGAACTTCGCTGGCTTCACCGTGGCGATACTCGCGGCTTGCCCGCTTGAAGGGTTGCTCAACTCGTAAAACCTGCTCGATCCAATCGCTGGATTCTTGAATCTGGAGTGGCTCCATCTCAGCCGTGTCACCGACCAAGCCAATCACGACTTTATGCTTTCCAACAATCTTTTCGGGAGAGAGTCCCCAAGTCGAGAACTCTTCGGTGAGGCGGGCGATTTCGGCTTCCGGGGAGCCGACTTTCATAACCACAATCATGTTAAACGTTCCTGCTGAATGTGTTGATTCTTGTGCCGATCGAGCAGTGAACTGCCCGGATCAGTCTGCTGTCAATTAATCGTACCGTACTCGATCGAATCCCTAATTCTGGCTGCGTTTTTGGCGCTGCTGCTCGCGGGCTTCTTTCCAGGCTCCGGTCAGTCGTCCAAAGTTGGTCGAGAATTCGCTGGCTCCAACAATTCCACCGACGCGATCTTCGTCCCACGAGGCTGAGAGAATGCCGTAGGACAATCCAACCACCCCTAACCCAAAAAAGAGCATACTCACAAGCACAACCGCAGTATTCGGCAATTTGTAAATGCCTTGGGTCACGATGAAATAGCTGACCACAAATGTAGCGATGCCCAACGTCGTCGGAACGCCGCAAAAGAACGCCATCCGCCGCGCCATCCGCCGACTGACCACTTCAGGGACAGCGAGATCTTCGCGGCTGGGAGCGGGGGCCTGAGCCTTTTTCGGAGAAGATTTGGGGCGCTTCTCGATTAGGGCTGGCTTTGCTTCTTTTGCGGGAGTTTTCGCGGGTTCGGGCGCGGGTTTTGCGGATGACTTCGCTTTCTTGCGTCCTGGCTCGAATGGAAGTCGCTCTGAGTTGGGATCAGGGGCGTTATCGGGCATGGATTTAACCCCGGATACCAAGACGGGTAATCAGAGCGCGATAGCGATCGGCATCGCCTTTCTGGATGTAGGCAAGAAGGCGCTTGCGCTGACCAATCATCTTCAGCAGTCCGGTGCGGGAAGCGTGATCTTTTTTGTTGCTTCTGAGGTGCAGGCTGAGCTTGTTGATGCGCTCGGTGAGCATTGCCACTTGCACGTCTGCCGATCCGGTGTCGGTTTCGTGAACTTGATATTGGCTAATAATTTCTTGTTTGCGTTCTTGTACCAGTGCCATTGAGAGTTTGTCCTGAATTGCGATGAATACGGCAGCTTTTAATATTATCACAGCAATTCGGGGGAGAGGTAAGGGAAATTTTGGGGAGTGGGGAGTAGAGGAGAAAAATTAATCCCTCTACGCCTTACCTTAATGACTTAACAGAACTTTTGCGCTGAGGCTGGGGAGGTCGATCGCAGATCTCCCCTCATTCACTGCGATTTCGCTGCCCTCGTTCCAGTCCTGCCAACAGCAATCGGTTGGAAGATTCTCGATCGCATAATTCTCATAAGTTTGATCAGAGAAATTTGCGACCACAATCACCCTTTCGCCGTCATCGTTCCAGCGCACATACGCCAAAACTTTATCGTCTAGATGCTCGAAGAAAAATTCGATATTGTCGGTGCGGAGCGAGGATTTTTCGTGACGGAGGGCGATCGCTCGTTTGTAGAACTCAAACAAATCGCGATTGTGGTCGAGCAACGACCAATCTAATTGGTTCGGCTCCAGAGTTGTTTGCGTTTTGTGGGTGGCTTGTCCGAATTCATCACCCATCCAGATCATGGGAATACCCGGAGCAGTAAGCTGAAGAATCACGCCGAATTTGACGCGATCGAAAGCAGGCTGATCAAAAATGCCAACATCGCCCAGTTCAACAATCATGTGTTCGCGATCGTGTGTTGCTAGATAGTTAATCACTGAGGTTGCGCCAGCGTACCCTTGTTGACGAGCATCGATCGCTTTCTTGAGTTCCTCTAAATCGACCGATTGACCGATAAGCGCGTCTTTCAGGAAGTAGCGGAAGCTTTCATGCCAGCAAGCATCAAACACACCTTTGGGGCTGCAAACCTCACTGGTATCAGGAATATGCTCTGCAATCTGATAAAAAGGCTTATCTTTAATTTCAATTTGCTGAAATAACCAGCCAAAGAATTCATAGTTTGCGATTTGGCGCACGGCATCATAGCGAATACCATCAATGTGATACTCGCGAATCCAGAATTGCACTACATCGCGAACAAAATTCCAGGTCGGTCGAATGTTGCGATCGCTGTCGTAATTTTCGTAGCTCAGCTCAGGCCCCCAATAGTTTGCATCATCTTCGGGATAATGCCGATCGTGGTAGTACCAATAGTCACGATCGATCTTTAACAACGGGCTTTCTTCATTTGTGTGATTGAAAATGCAATCAATCAAAACGCGAATTCCGCGCCCGTGACATTCATCGATCAAGCGTTTAAAGTCTTCGGGTTTGCCGTAGCTGCTTTCAAGTGCGAAAAAGTGAAGCGGCATATAGCCCCAGCGATAGTCGCCATCGTATTCGGTAACGGGCATGAGGGCGATCGCATTAATGCCCAATTCGCTTAAATGATCGAGCTTGTCTAAGACCTGCTTAAACTTAGTGGGATCAGAGATATCAGTGCCTTTTCCGCAGAAATCTGCAATGTGCATTTCGTAGAGAATCACATCGCGATTTTCGGGAAGCGGTTGACGATCGTGCTGCCAGATATATGTATCTGAAATGCGTTGTCCGTCTTTTACTCGTACAACTCCATTTTCTGTTTTACGATCCATCTCCGTCATGTATGGATCATTTGTCTCAACCCATTGTCCTTGCAAGGCGGGACTGTTTGATTTTACGCGCAGTTTGTATTGATATTGCCCATCTTCGAGATTGACTTTTACCCGAAAAAACCCATCTTCGCCCTTCTGCATTGGGATATCTTCTTGAGTGAAAGAACCAACGAGATGAACCGCTTCGTTGCGTGGGGCGAACACATTAAATTCGATCGGGCTACTCATAAAAATAAATGGTAAAACTGTTTTGTCTGAAAAGTATTACTGTTCTGAAACTGTTCGTGCATCTGACCGCTGAAGGACTTCTGCCGACTTGCTAACTATCCCCAGATAGATCTTCTATCAACAGGCAGAGATCAAATAGTTCGCATCCATAGTAATATAGAAAGCCATTTGATCCTTGAATTTGTCCTTACGCTCCACGCCCGATCGTATCTAGACCTTAGTGGCTAAACTAATGAACGGCGAAGAAACTAATCGAGATCTGACGCTTCAGACTTCTACCGAAACCCCTCCAGAACGAAAACCTCCTCGTTGGCGACGATATTTGGTTCCTGCTTTAATTGGAGCTGCGATCGTCGGCGGATTGGGTTGGATTCTGTTTAATCGACTGATTTTGCCGATCATGATTGCCAGTCAGATGAAACCGCAACCGACTCCGGTACCGCTTGCAAATCCGAAGGCAGCGACGATCGAAGATAGCTCTGACTATGCCGCCAGCCTCGATTCCCGCCAGTCGGTAACATTGCAGCCAAGGGTCTCTGGGCAAGTTGCAGCGATTTTTGTGCGCCCCGGACAGCAAGTGGAAGCAGGGCAACCCTTAATTCAGATTGATTCCGCCGAACAACGCGCTCAGCTTGCGAGTCGGCAGTCTGCAACACAAACCGCTCAAGCTGAGGTGGAATCGGCACGGGCAGATGTAGCAGCCGCGAATGAAAACTTGCGATCGCTTGATGCTCGACGCGCTACCGCCGAATCAAATGTGCAATTAGCGCAACAAGAATACAACCGCTTTGTGCAACTGCAAAAAGAAGGCGCGACCAGTCAGCAAGTCGTGGATCAGCGATTAAATGCGCTGCAAACCGCTCAAGCTGCCCTCAGGGAAGCCAGTGCGGATCTCGCTGCTCAACGTGCCGCCATTCAGCGGGCAGAAACGACCGTTGCTCGAAATCAGCGAGCCGTCGAACAGGCGCAAGCGAATACGGCTGAAGGCGCTGCCCAGTTACAAAATTTCACGATTACAGCACCGTTTGCAGGCACGATCGGGGACATTCCTGTGAAAGTGGGTGACACGGTGAGCAATACAACTCAACTACTCAACGTCACGCAAAATCAACAGTTAGAAATTCAGATTCAAATTCCTCTAGAGCGAGCTTCCGCGCTCAAGACGGGATTACCTGTCAAGCTGCTAAACGAGAAAGATCAGCCAATCCAAACCGGACAAATTTCCTTTGTTGCACCGAACGTTGATCCGACGACGCAATCTGTACTGACGAAAGCGCGATTTGCCAATGTTGGAAATCTACGAACTTCGCAATTTGTCAGAGCGAGAGTGGTTTGGGCAACTCGTCCGGGTGTGTTAGTGCCAACCACGGCAATTTCGCGCTTAGGTGGAAGAGATTTTCTGTTTGTCGCAGCTCCGTTCAATGCTTCAGGGTGTGAAGCGCCTGCTGCGCCTAGAGGGGGTGGAAAAATTGAAGTGACTCCCGATCAGTTAGTTGCAGCACAAAAGCCCATTCAGCTTGGCAGAATTATCGGTAACGAACAAGAAGTGCTAGAAGGAGTCACAGCCAACGATCGCATCGTAACTTCGGGAATTTTACAACTGCAAAACTGTGCGCCGATCGCAGATGCCGCACAGATTCAGCGTCCACCTTCACCTTAACCTTAACCAATGGCGCTAATTTATGATTTTCTCAGTTTCCACGTTTTTCATTAAACGCCCTGTGTTTGCAACAGTGTGTTCAATCATGATCACGCTGCTGGGGCTGGCTTGTATTCCGACCTTACCTGTAGCGCAGTACCCAGAAATTGCTCCGCCTCAAGTCAGTGTGACTTCGGCCTATGTGGGCGCAAATGCTGAAGTCGTCGAATCAACGGTCACGAACATTCTAGAGCGGCAACTCAACGGGATTAATGGTGTGAAATACATCAAATCCACTAGCGCCAACAATGGCGTGAGTCAGATTAATCTAACGTTTGACTTGGGGCGCGATCAGGATTTAGCTGCGGTGGACGTGCAAAACCGAGTGTCTACGGTGCAGTCGCGTTTACCTGCCCCTGTGGTGCAAACTGGGGTTCAAGTTGCTAAAACGAACAATAATTTTCTGTTAGCGATCGGGCTGTATTCCGAGCGAGACGAGGCGAAAAATCAAGATCTCTATGACGATCTTTACCTCAGTAACTATGCAGATTTGTATCTAGCTGATGCAGTTCGCCGGATTAAAGGTGTCGGTGAAGTTCAGATCTTTGGTGAGCGAACTTATGCACTGCGTCTCTGGCTTGATCCAGAGCGATTAGCTAGTCGAACACTCACGCCTCAAGATGTGATTGCTGCACTGCAACAGCAAAACATCCAGGTAGGAGCCGGACAAATCGGACAAGCTCCCGCAGCTCCAGGACAGCAGTATCAGTATTCGATCACTGCACAAGGACGACTCAAAGACACTGAGGAATTCAACAATCTAGTTATTAAAACTGCGGGGACTGGAACTTTAGTGCGGCTGAGAGATGTCGGTCGTGCAGAGCTTGGAGCCGAGAACTATGGTTCTTTGCTGAGATTTACAACCGAAGATCGGGTGACCCACCGAGGCGTAGGATTGGGCGTGAACCAACAGTTTGGCAGTAATGCGCTCGATGTTGCCAAAGCGGTCAAAGAGGAAATGCAAAATCTTTCGGCAAGCTTTCCGCCGGGACTGAAATATGAGATTGCATTTGACACCACAACCTTTATTGAAGCC
Source organism: Leptolyngbya sp. DQ-M1 (assembly GCF_039962505.1). NCBI lineage: Bacteria > Bacillati > Cyanobacteriota > Cyanophyceae > Leptolyngbyales > Leptolyngbyaceae > Leptolyngbya > Leptolyngbya sp. DQ-M1. The sequence goes on along the minus strand of NZ_JAMPLJ010000002.1, from coordinate 515,054 downwards.
GGTGCAAGAGAAGTTATTCGATCGCTGTTTGAAGCCATCATTCTAGTGGTGTTGATTCTATTTCTGTTTCTACAAGATTGGCGAGCTTCGTTTATTACCTCGATCGTGATTCCGATCGCATTTCTCGGTACGTTTATCTTTGTGAAACTGCTGGGATTCTCGATTAACACGCTCACATTGTTTGGATTAACACTGGCAACGGGATTAGTTGTAGATGATGCGATCGTAATCATTGAAGACATTACCCGACGGATTCAGGAGGAAGGACAGCGACCTTTAGAAGCTGCGATCGCATCGATGAACACATTGTTCGGCGTTGTGATTGCAACTTCATTGGTGTTGATCACTGTGTTTGTGCCTGTAGCTTTCTTTCCGGGAACAACCGGACAGCTTTATCGACAGTTCGCATTAACGATCGCGTTTTCAGTTATAGTTTCAACTTTCAATGCGGTGACCTTTACGCCAATGCTGTCGGCATTGTTGCTCAGACCCGGACAAACCAAAAGCAACAATTGGTTTTTCCGGCGAGTGAATTGGATCATTGATAAAACTCGTGAAAGTTATGGACGAAACCTCGATCGGGCGGTACGTCGAAAAGGATTGATTCTGGCACTGTTCGCAGGAGCATTGACGCTGACGTACTTTGTCTATAACTTTGTGCCTCAAGCGTTCATTCCAGATGAAGACCAAGGTGTGTTTATCACCATTGTTCAAGCCCCTGAAGGAGTTTCACTCAACTACACCGAGAAAGTTCTAGAACAAGCTGAGGAAATTCTGAAAGCACAGCCAGAAGTTGCTAACATCTTCGCGGTGGGTGGATTTAGCTTTAGTGGAGCAACACCGAACAATGGCTTGATTTTTACCACCCTCAAACCTTGGGAAGAAAGAACCGGAGCGAATCAATCACTAGAAGCTATCATTGGTGGCTTTTTCCCTCGACCAACCGGACTGTTTCCAAAAATGGCAGCTATTCAAGAAGCGGTAGTTCTGCCGTTTAACTTACCTGCGGTTCCGGGTATCGGTAACTTTGGTGGCTTTGAGTTTCACTTACAAGATCGCACGGGTTTAGGCTTTCCGGCTCTCGGTGAAACGCTAGGTAACTTTATGCAGCGTGCCTCTACTTATCCTTCGCCACAAAGTCCGAAAGTGTCTGGCTTGCGCCCGAACTTCAATGGCAATACACCACAGATTGCCATTGAAGTTGATCGCGACCGAGCGAATCAACTCAATGTCTCGATTCAAGATATCTTCAGTACACTGCAAATCTTTCTCGGTTCTGCTTACATTAATGACTTTAACCAGTTCAACCGAGCATATCGCGTGTATGTACAAGCTGACCAACAGTTTCGATCGAATCCTGAAGACATCAAGCGATTGTATGTTCGCAGTGCGGGTGCAAATGGTGAACCCGGACGCATGATTCCGCTAGGGAACTTAGTTAGAGTGAGCCAAAAGAATGGCCCTTCGATCATTACGCACTACAATCTGTTCCGCTCAGTGGAAATCAACGGCGCATCCGCACCGGGGTCAAGCTCAGGACAAGCAATTCAGGCAATGGAAGCGGTTGCAAAAGAAGCCTTACCCAAAGGGTTCGGGTTCGAGTGGTCAGGACTATCCCTCGAAGAAATTGAGTCAGGCGGTGCAGCACTCTTTATCTTTGGATTAGCGATCGTCTTTGTGTTCTTGACGCTTGCGGCACAGTACGAGAACTATGTTGATCCCTTTATCATTCTGCTGACTGTACCCTTGGCAATTTTAGGTGCATTACTGGCAGTGTTACTGCGGGGAAGCTCGAATGATGTTTACACTCAAATCGGCTTTGTCATGCTGATTGGGATGGCAAGTAAAAACTCAATTTTGATTGTGGAGTTTGCCAACGAAGAACGAGATCGCGGCAAAGGGATTGCGAGTGCAGTGATTGCCGCAGGGCAGGAACGACTGCGACCAATTCTGATGACCGCGATCGCAACGGCAATCGGGGCTGTGCCGCTTGTGATTGCGACGGGTCCTGGTGCAACAGCTCGACAATCCCTCGGAACTGCGATCGTCGGGGGGATGGCGGTGTCAACCTTCCTCAGCTTGTTTATTGTTCCAGTGCTGTACATTGTGATCAAGTCGTTTGAGGATCGGATTAAACGACCCTTGAGAACTGTGACGGTGAATGGCAGGACAGATCAGACTGTGGATGGTCATCTAAATGGTCATCCACACGATGCAACGAGCCGGGAAACTGCGGGGCAATTGAGCGATCGAGATAAGCACCCTTGAGGACAGCATTATCGAGAAGCAACTCGCAAAAATCTGGGCATTGCATAATAGAGGAAGAAATTGGGATCAGTTTTAATGCAATGCCCAGAATGTCAATCGACTCATATCCGTAAGAACGGAAAGGGAAGAGGTAGACAAAGTTACATCCGTTTCAGGTGTAAGCATCAATTCATTGATGGCTAATTTCGCTGCTGCTACAGCAAATAATCGACAATTGCCAGACGATCTCAACGATCGCATTTTCGCTCGATCAACTCTCCGTTCTAGCGATCTCACTGCTCAACTTCAACTCGTTCGCCGACTGAAGCCATCGGTTGAACGTGAATGAGTGAAGCATGATCACATTTCATCATTACGGCATTTTGGCAACTTAAAAGTTTCGCAGCTTCACGGGCGGAACTGACTTCTCATTTTTTTGCAGCGGAACCCCTCTTCTCGCCGCTTCCACAAATCGGCTGACGCGAATTGGATCGATCGAATTCTCTCGCTTGCCCTGCCGCTTCAGCGAGCTTGACACAATTACACCATCTGCGACCTGCATCATTTGCGGCACATTTTCCCAATCTGCGCCGCTCCCCACAAATACAGGAGTTCCTTCAGCCGCATCCCGCGCTAATTCCAAGTCCTCTAGGTTAGGTGGATCGCCCGTTGCCCAGCCAGACAGAATCACTGCATCGGCTAATCCACGCTCGATCGTATCTTGTACCGCTGTGGTCAAATTCACCGATCCTAACGGACGAGCGTGTTTCACCAAAACATCTGCAAAAATTTTCACATCGCTGCCCAACTCGCGACGGTAGCGCATCAATTCATGAGCGCGTCCTTCGATCAAGCCCTGATCCGTTGCCATAATGCCTGTCCAGACGTTGACGCGGATAAACTGCGCCTGCACACAAGAGGCAATTGCCAACGCACTCTGAGCATCATTCCGCAGCACATTGATCCCGATCGGCAACGTGATCATTTGCTGCAAGCGCTGAATAATCACAGTCATGGCGCTGACCACTGCCGGATCGACGTGATCTTTGGGAAACGGGGCATCAAAGAAATTTTCCACAATAATCCCGTCTACGCCGCCAGCGGCGAGGGCAGTCGCCTCTTGTTCGGCACGATCGAGAACGGTCTTCAAACTACCGCCCCAGCGCGGAGAAGTCGGCAGGGGCAGGAGATGAACCACCCCAATGATGGGGTTTTGGGTTTTGAATATTTGTTTTAAGTCCACAGCGCCTACGGAATCGGCTTTCTAAGCAACGTCAATATAGGAAATGATAACGCGATTCTGTAGGCGAAATGAAGGAAACTGGAAGGAGGAATTTGAAAAAACACTTATGTTGCTGCATTTATCGACTTGGCAAGAAGTAGAGACGTATTTGACGCGATCGACGGGCATCATTGTTCCGATCGGTTCGACTGAGCAACATGGGCCGACGGGATTGATCGGAACGGATGCGATTTGTGCGGAAGCGATCGCCAAAGGAGCCGGGGAGTCGATCGATGCCTTAGTTGCGCCAACGATCAATGTGGGAATGGCGCTGCATCACATGGCGTTCCCCGGCAGCATGAGTTTACGACCGAGTACGATGATTCTGGTGATTCGGGATTACGTTTCCGGTTTGGCGAAAGCGGGATTTCGCAAATTTTTCTTTATTAACGGACACGGGGGAAATGTTGCAACGTTAAAAGCGGCATTTTCAGAAACGTATGATTATCTAGCGGATTCAGGAATTTCGCACAGTGTTCAGTGTGTGGTGAGTAATTGGTATATGTGCGGCTCGGTGTATAAGCTGGCAAAAGAGTTATACGGGGATCAAGAGGGATCTCATGCAACGCCGAGTGAAGTTGCACTAACTCAGTATGTTTATCCCGAAGCGATTAAATCTGCGCCGTTGAGTGAACCTGTAGCGAAGGGGCATCGAATTTATGGCGCGATCGATTTTCGCAATCACTACCCTGATGGACGCATGGGGTCGAATCCTGCACTTGCCACTCCCGAACACGGTAAACAATTCTATGAGTTGGCAGTCAAAGAAATTAGCAGCTCATATTTAGAGTTTTTAGCAACGAACTAACTTTCGGGTAGCCAGTCTTCATCTAACACAGAGTCGAGAGAGTAAAGACAGTCGATCGGAAACGTCTGCTCAACCCAGGCATTGATAGCTGCAATTTCATGCAGGGTCATTTCGTCAAAATGCTGTTAACGCGATTGAGCAAATCTTCCATGGGCATTGGCGGCAGTACAACGGTCGCGATCGCTTCGAGCAGCGGCGTATTTTCGGGCTGATGATTGATGACCACGATCGCAACGGTTTCCCGGAATCGCTTTAAGGATGAAAGCCGCTCGGTCGTGGATTGATCCAAGTCCAAAGCATGAAGCAAGAGTAAATCGATGCTTTGGGTATCGAGCTTTTGTAGGACATCTTGCCACGATCGCGCAATCATGCCGCGAAATCCAGCCGTTTGAAAGTATTGCATCACGGCTTGTAGCCAATCTGAGCGCTTAGCTTCGGGAGAGCGCAACTTAGCAGAGTCGATCGCCAACACGAACGGTCGCCAAGCAAAGCCTGCTGCCACTTGAATCACTTGCAGCAGTGCGGAGAATTCTGCGCTTTCGTCAACGGGTGCTAAGCAAGGAAACACAGTTAATCCAGGCACTTGATTCGCGGCTTGTGCCGTCACCGGATCGAGCGTGACCAAGGGTAGCGAAGCTAGAAAACTACAGTCTCCTAATAGTTTCAGGTAGCCAATCGGGTCAGAGACCGCCGCATCGAGTAGCACGATATTCGGCTTCCAGACCTGTGCGAGCAGTTCGGCTTGCTCTAGGTCGTCTGCTTCGACTACGCGGTAATTCTGGCTGTGCAGCAAAGCATTCAGATCAATCCCCGATCGATTTCCCAACCGATGCAGTTCCCCGTAGCGGGTTGGACTCAGCCGCAAAATCACGATGCTTTGGGGCAGTGGCTCCACGATCGACGGCACCGATACCTCATCGGGCGTGAGTTGGTTGAGGACTTGCTGAAGCGCTTTCTGCACGATCGGCAATGCTACAAATCCATCGGCTTGATTGCGGTAGGCTTGATCGCGATCGCCACGAGTTCCCGTCACAATCACCGGAATCTCTCGCGTTTCAGGCTCAGCTTTCAGCAGCGTCAGCACGTCCCAACCGGAGAGCGTCGGCAACAGCGGATTGATAAACATTGCACAAGGCTGTAAACGACGGGCTTTTTCGATCGCTTCGGTTCCCGATCGCGCAATCACCACGCGGTATCCTAGCTCGGCAAGCTGTTCTGAAAGCAGTTCGATCGACTTCACTACGGCTTCGACGACTAGAACGAGGCGATTGCTGCTCGATTTCGGGCGAGAAACAGCAATGCGATCGGTGGGATGCGGATGAGTGGGCGGCAGCAGAAGCGTAAATTCGCTGCCCTGATTCTCCTTAGACACAAACGAGACATCGCCACCGTGCAGTCGTGCTAAACGCTGCGTCAGCACTAATCCCAATCCAGCTCCTTCAAATCGACGAGTCATCGGATTCTCAAGCTGCTGAAACTTCTGGAAAATTAAATGCTGCTTTTCAGAAGGAATCCCAATTCCGGTATCCCAGACGGTAAAAGCAATCCAGCCTTCCCAACGACTTACTTTTAAGCCAATTTTGCCAGAAATATCGGTGAACTTTAACGCATTCGACAACAAGTGCACCAGCATTTGACGCAGGCGCAGTTCATCTGCAACTAAGGCTTCCAGTCCTGGCTCAATTTCTAGGGTGCATGCTGGCAAAGCTCCGATCGCGTCGAGAACTGTTCTAGTTTCTGGTTTCTCTTCTTCTAAACAGACTTGCTGCGCTTGCTCGATTACTCGATCGCACAGAGACTTCAGGCGGACAGAATAAAAGGTCAGTTCGAGTTGTCCAGTTTCAATCCGCGTCAAGTCGAGAATATCGTTGACGATCGCCATCAGATGCCGCCCGCTGCGGTGAATCAGTTGGGCATAGCGAATCTGGCGTTGGTTCAGCGTTCCAGAAAGCTGGTCTTTGAGCAAACTCGATAAGCCGAGAACGGCGGTGAGTGGGGTTCTGAGTTCGTGACTGATACAGGCAAGAAATTCGTCTTTCAGACGATTGAGTTGAATCAGGTCGGCGTTTTTGGCTGCGAGTTCTCGCGAAAGCTGCTGTTGTTCCGTGATGTCTTGCGCCAGCACCAGCCAAACGCTCTCTTGCATCGGTGCTTGGGAACGATCGGAGTGCGCTGTCCCTTGCTCAAAGGCTGCCAGTCGAAACGCTGAATCAGAATCTACCGCTGGAATATGCTGGTGTGAGAACAGTTCCCCAAGCGGAATTTTGGCAAACTGTAACACGCGCTCTTGTCCATTTTTTAGCGGACAAACGCAAATACAGGTATTTGGTGCAGAGCCTTTTTGGCAAAGGTTAGCCGTCACAGAGGCAACCACGGGTGCGCTACGGGTTGAAGATTGAACAGCAGGCGCGGCAAGCTCTAGGATCGTGGCTGCATCTCGCTGCACCCAGTTTGGATCGAGGATATCTCCCAGTTGCTCTGCCCACACTTTGTTTTGAGCAATCACCTCTCCAGTTTGAGTTTGCAGCATCAAGGGCAACGGTAGGTGATCCAGAAATTGCATTAACGTTGCGTTTGAGTCAGGTTCAGCGACTGCATCAAAGCGTGTAGAGCAGTCAACGAGTTCATAGCCAAGTTTGGCAGTCTGAGTTTGAATTTGCTGCTGAAGCTGATTCATTGCAGGTGAGAGCTTCAGGCGCGATCGTTCCAGTTCTGCACAGGTTTCGGTTTTGGCGCGATGCCAGAGGGATTCAGAGGAAACCTTCGGCTTAATCGGCTCGGACTGCAAAAACTCTGACCAGGTGCGTAACACCACGCTATCGACTAATCCGAGAAACTGATGCGCGGCGTTCACCGCTGCCCAATACCGAATCGGACTCGAAAATTCAAGTCCAAGTAAATCCGTCGTGTCTGCGATCGTCGGTAGCGGCTCGATCAAGGGTTCAAGGTCGCACTCTTCCGCCTGTCCGACGTGAGAGAGCAACGCATACGCATGAATTACGCCGATCGGAGACTGCCGCTCATCCACGAACACCAAGCGGTCAGCGTGATACCGCCCCAGCAGTTCGATTACTTCAGCCGAAGTTGCCGACTGCAAACAAACGGGGGCAGGCTCGATGAAATCATGAATCGAGGCTGGATAGATCACCATCGCTTTATCCTGACCGATTCGGCAGAAGATTGCAAATCAGCGTTGTCCTTGATTTTAATCGCTGATCAAGGTCTGATTACGGTTTATCGAGCTGCAAAAGCACTAACTGAAATGGAATTTATATGAGGTTGAGTGCTCACACTCAACTGAAGCGAATTTAAATTTATTTAAGCCTAAATCATGACACAGTGGGAAACCTATATATGAGAGAAAAAGCTTTATGTAATTATAATTAACGGAGCGCCAAACGCTTCAATCTAAATTAGACCTTTGATAAAAGTCTGTGCCCTAACTCTGGCACTTTCTCTTCAACATTTTTGTAGGAAGAATCTTAGAATACGATTTAGCTCCCTTCATTCCATTCAGGTTTTTCGTTTTGACAGTTCCTGTTTCTTCGATCGTGCGTCCGCAGCTTTCGATCGGTGTGTACCTCGATTCCCCTGATCTGACTCGGCTAGTCGAGCAGTCACTTTTAGGCGAGATGCTACAAGACCGCTATGCTTTGTCGATCGCGCAGTCCGAAGCCGATTTTTTCCAACTGATTGAGCACCAAAAACAGCAGCTAGATTGTCTGATTTTAGAGGACGGGCAGAACTTAATGTCTGTCCTAGAGTGGCTCCATACAGCGGCGACCTTGCTTCCGGTTGTGATTGTTCAACCTGAACCACGGCAGATTGACCACAAACTCGCCTTTCTCTACCACACCGCTAAGATCTGGGTGTCACTCGCAGACCTCGATCGCCTCGATATCTCGATTGCTCAAGCGATCGAAGCGTTTTTAGCGTTGTCCCCGATGTGTCAGCTTCCTGATCCGATTACGACCCCGGATTTTACTCGCGATCTGCTCGCGCAGAACTTTCTAATGATGCAACAGCGCCGACTGACCGACAAACTCAAAGAGCGATTAGGCTACTTAGGAATCTACTACAAACGCAGTCCAAAAGTCTTTCTCAAAAACTTACCTCCCAATGAGCAGGCGGAATTTCTAGAGCAGCTTCGGATCGAGTATCGCGTCATTATCTTGAGTTATTTCCAGGACGATCATGATCTCAATCAACGGATCGACAATTTTGTCAATGCGGCGTTTTTTGCAGATGTGCCTGTGTCGCACATCGTTGAGATCCATATGGAGCTGATGGACGAATTTGCAAAACAGCTAAAATTAGAAGGAAGAAGCGAAGAAATTCTCCTCGATTATCGGCTCACCTTGATTGATACGATCGCCCATCTTTGCGAGATGTACCGTCGCTCAATTCCGCGTGAATCTTAACTTAGAATTCGGATTCTTCAGCCCATCGTGAGCGCTACGCTAGTGTTCATCGTGATCGATTAAAATATGAGTCCTTTGAAAAAAACCTACGTCTTGAAGCTGTATGTTGCCGGCAATACACCAAACTCGGTTCGTGCACTAAAGATGCTGAATAATATTCTTGAAAAGGAGTTTCAAGGTGTTTATGCGCTGAAAGTCATTGATGTGTTAAAGAATCCGCAGTTAGCCGAAGAAGACAAAATTCTTGCAACACCCACATTGGCGAAAATTCTACCCCCACCTGTGCGTAAAATTATTGGAGATTTGTCCGATCGAGAAAAAGTTTTAATTGGACTGGATTTGCTTTATGAAGAATTACGCGAAGAAGAAATTGATGCAGAATAAAACAGCCTGACAACACTGAATCAGACTTTTTAGTTGCAAGTTTTGTGGTAAATAGATGAATCAGTCCCGTTTTAATTCTTTTCATAATTAATAAGGAGCTTGCTCCGTTTGTGTGACATTCTAACCCTATGACTTCGAGCAACCCGATCGAACAACGTAACCCTCCCGAACTTTTGGGTGTCCAGAAAATCCGCACGATGATTGAAGGCTTTGACGATATTAGTCATGGCGGTTTACCGATTGGTCGGACAACTTTAGTAAGCGGCACTTCTGGCACTGGAAAAACGCTGATTGCAGTTCAATTTATTTACAACGGTATTACTCAGTTTGATGAAGCAGGCGTATTCGTCACGTTTGAAGAATCGCCCGCAGATATTATCAAAAATGCCTTTAGCTTCGGCTGGGATCTTCAAAAATTTATTGATGAAGGAAAGCTGTTTATTCTTGATGCTTCTCCCGATCCAGAGGGTCAAGATGTCGTTGGAAATTTTGATTTATCCGCTTTGATCGAACGCATTCAGTATGCGATTCGTAAATACAAAGCGAGGCGGGTGTCGATCGATTCAGTGACGGCTGTGTTTCAACAGTATGATGCAGCATCGGTGGTGCGGCGCGAGATCTTTCGCCTAGTAGCGCGGCTCAAACAAGTGGGCGCAACGACAATTATGACCACAGAGCGCGTCGAGGAATATGGTCAGGTGGCGCGGTTTGGAGTAGAGGAGTTTGTTTCGGATAACGTTGCGATCGTGCGAAATGTGCTGGAAGGCGAACGACGTAGAAGAACGATCGAGATTCTGAAGCTGCGCGGCACGACGCATATGAAAGGAGAGTATCCGTTCACGATTACGAATCAGGGAATTAATATCTTTCCGTTGGGCGCGATGCGTTTGACTCAGCGATCGTCGAATGTGCGCGTCTCTTCAGGTGTAAAAACGCTCGACGAAATGTGCGGCGGCGGCTTTTTCAAAGATTCGATCATTCTGGCAACGGGTGCAACCGGAACCGGAAAAACGCTGCTGGTGAGCAAGTTTTTACAAGAAGCTTGTACCAGGGGCGATCGGGCGATTCTGTTTGCTTACGAGGAGTCTCGCGCTCAACTGTCGAGAAACGCTTACTCTTGGGGCATTGACTTTGAAGATCTAGAGCAAAAGGGCTTATTGAAAATTATTTGCGCGTATCCGGAGTCGGCAGGACTTGAGGATCACTTGCAGATTATTAAATCTGAAATTGCAGAATTCAAGCCGTCTCGAATTGCGATCGATTCGCTTTCGGCGCTGGCAAGAGGGGTGAGTAATAATGCGTTTCGTCAGTTTGTGATTGGGGTGACTGGATTCGCAAAGCAAGAAGAGATTACAGGTTTCTTCACGAACACCACCGATCAATTTATGGGGTCACATTCGATCACGGATTCGCATATCTCGACGATTACCGACACGATTATCATGCTGCAATATGTAGAAATTCGGGGAGAAATGTCGAGAGCGCTGAATGTGTTTAAGATGCGCGGATCTTGGCACGATAAAGGAATCCGGGAATATACAATCAGCGATCAAGGGCCTGAGATTAAGGATTCGTTCCGCAATTTTGAGCGCATTATTAGTGGGTCGCCGACTCGGGTTGCGATCGACGAGAAGAGCGATCTGTCTCGGATTACAAAAGGGTTGCGAAGCGAGGATAAGAGTTAACGATCGTCGCACCCAAGGCATGAAACAAAAAAGCGAGGAGATTGTCTCCTCGCTTTTTTGTTTCAATCAAATCCTTACTTTCCGCCTGCCATTTGTGCGGCGACTTCTGCAGCGAAGTCGGTTTCTTCCTTCTCGATACCTTCACCCAAAACAAAGCGAACAAAGCGACGAATCCGGATATTTTCGCCGAGTTGCGCGATGTTCTGTTTCACCAATTCTTCAACGGTGATATTCGGATCTTTGATGTAAGGAGTGGGCAACAAGCACATTTCATTCAGGCGCTTATCGATCCGACCTTGAACGATCTTTTCCTTAATGTTGTCGGGCTTGCCAGCGATATCATCTTTGCCCATCTCGATCGATTTTTCCCGCTCGACAATTTCTGCCGGGATATCTTCAACGCGGACATACTCTACATTCGCGCTGGCGGCAATCTGCTTGGCAATATTCCGAACTAGCTCTTTGAACGCATCGTTGCGCGCCACAAAGTCCGTTTGGCAGTTCACTTCTACTAAAACACCGATCCGTCCGCCGATGTGAATATAGCTGTCAACCAGACCTTCAGCCGTGATTTTGCCTTCTTTCTTGCCCGCCGACGCGATGCCTTTCTTACGAAGCCAATCGATCGACTTTTCCATGTCGCCGCCGTTTTCGGTCAGCGCTTTCTTACAATCCATCATCCCTGCGCCCGTCTTTTCGCGCAGTTCTTTCACCGCTTTTGCTGAAATGTCTGCCATTTGCCTCAGTTCCCAATGTCTTTAGAGAGGATGGAGGAGAAATATTCTCCTCCACATTGTCCTATGATTCTGCGCTTTCTTCGTCGTCCGAAACTTCAGTTTCGTCGTACTCGTACTCTTCTTCTGCGCCTTCGTAGTCGTACTCTTCTTCGGCTTCGAGTTGACCGTGACGACCTTCGTAGATTGCATCCGCTAAGCGTCCGACGATCAGCTTGATCGATCGAATCGCGTCATCGTTTGCCGGAATCGGGACATCAACGGTATCGGGGTCACAGTTGGTATCGAGGAGCGCCACGATCGGAATGTTCAACTTCAGGCATTCTTGAACTGCGTTATACTCCCGACGCTGATCGACCATGATGATCACATCAGGCAGCTTCCGCATATTCTTGATACCGCCCAGATATTTCTGGAGTCGCTCCAATTCCCGACGCAGCACCGATGCTTCTTTCTTCGGCAGCAGATCGAGTCCGCCTGTTTCTTCTCGGCGCTCTAGATCTTTGAGGCGCTCAACGCGGGTTTTGATCGTTGCCCAGTTGGTGAGCATTCCACCTAGCCAGCGCTGGTTGACGTAATATGCGCCGCAGCGACTTGCTTCTTGAGCAATAATGCCCGCAGCTTGACGCTTTGTGCCGATGAATAAGAATTTTTTCCCTTGTTCTGATGCAGTCCGCACATAGTTATATGCGCCGTCCATCAATTGAGCGGTTTGCACCAGGTCAATGATGTGTACACCGTTACGAGCGGTGTAGATGTAGGGACTCATTTTGGGGTTCCATCTGCGGGTCTGATGCCCAAAGTGGACTCCCGACTCAAGTAGTTGAGCCAACGAAACAACTGGCATGAATTGATCTCCTAGTTCGGGTTTATCGTCCATTCAGAAAGCAGCGATTCGTTAGAATGCACCACCCGAAATCCTGAATGTGAGAGTTTTAACAGCTTATCTAGGGTAACACATGAACGGGTTTGATAACCTGGAGGCAGTTTGGGTTTCTAAGGATGGTTGAATGCTTCAGGTTCCGACACAGATAGATGTGCTGATTACGGTTTTGGGAGGAGTGTTAAGCGCGATCGCGGCGTTTCGGGTTCCACGCCGGGAACTCGATCGCGTTCCGCTATCTGGGCTGACATTGCTGTGGATTGTCTATGTGCTGGCTGGCTGGGGGCTTGCTGCTTCGCGGGTGGCGTTTGGCATTTGGGTCTGTGCGGCGCTGGCGGCGCTGGCAGTAGCGGTTGGGTCATCGCTTCAGTTGGGTAGAAGCGGGCTAGTGGTGCTGAGTTTGGCGGGCGTGAGTGCGATCGCAGGAGTGCTGCTGCGGGATCAAAACGCAGAGTTGGCGCGGTGGAGTGCGGCGGGGTTGGTAGCGACAGGCATTTGGCTGTGGGCGGTTGGGGGAGCGAAGTATCGGATGGAACGAGCAGGATTTCGCCGATCGTCTGTGATGCGGACGTTAACGATAATTGGCTGGGAGGGCTTGTGGGTGGGATGGTTGGTCAACAAATTTATCGTGCCGCAGGTGGGAACCTGGTTAACGTAGGTCGATCGTGCTCCCGTAGGATTCGCCGAATCGTCCCTGCACTGTAGGTGAATATCGGGGCGATCGTCGTTAGATTGCTATCCAAATCGATAGCCAAATCCGCGAACGGTTGTAATGTATAGCGGTGTACTTGGATCAAGTTCTAGCTTCTCGCGCAACCAGCGAATATGCACATCTACGGTTTTAGAATCACCTAGATAGCTTATTCCCCAAACTTGTTCTAACAGTTGTTCTCGCGAGAGCACGCGGCGCGGGTTGTTCATGAACAGTTCTAGCAGGGAGAATTCTTTGGGGGATAGATTGATCTCCTGTCCCCGCACGAAAACGCGATACTCTTGCAGATACAGTGTGATCTCTTCGTATTGCAAAATCGCCTGTGTTTCGGGTTGGTCTTGCGATCGACGGCGCAGCAATGCTCGACAGCGTGCAATCAGTTCTCTCAGTCCAAACGGCTTGGTGAGATAGTCATCTGCACCGACTTCTAGACCGACAACAATATCAGTTTCACTGGCGCGGGCACTTAGTATCAAAATTGGAACTGTGTTTCCTCGCTGACGCAGAATTTGACATAAATCAAGTCCACTTAAGCGAGGCAGCATGAGATCGAGGATGATGAGTTCGATCGCCGGATCTTCGGGCTTTAGGGATTCAATAATATCAAGTGCGTGCTGTCCATCTCTGGCTGTCAAGACTCGATATCCTTCTTGAGTCAGGGCTGAAGTGAGCGATTCGAGAATGACAGTTTCATCGTCAATCACTAAGATAGAGGCTTGATAAAAACTAGGCGTAATGGATAATCCAGGCGATCGCATAAGTGAGCCAATAACAGCGATCGAGCAAACTGCTCAGAGTTGTCAATCGGTGGAAATTTGAAGAACATTCACAATAAAAAGTAATCTGGAATTGTTGGCGAACAAACCCTTCAATACAATAAACAAACTCGCGATGCTCAAGGTTAATCTGAATTTAAAACTAGATTAAGCTTTAATTGTTCGGAATCGTCGAATTTAATGGTTTGATTGTGCTAGAAACACACAATTTGTAATAATCTGTGCTTCACTTGGGAGATTGTTGCTCAGGGCTGAGATAGTTGTGATAGCGGACTTCAAGCTGGTTGATCGATAAATTCTGTGTCCAGTATTCGGTCAGTGCATGACCAAACGCCCAAGCAACCCGATCCGGAGTGGCTGTGTTATCTACAATCAAGTTCCACAGTGATTTAAGGTCAAGTGGAGTTTTAGGTTGTAGCAGTGTGTAGAGATCGTAAGCCATCTGTAGTTTGCCAATGACGATCGGCAATTGTTCGATCGGAATGCGTTCGGCTAAGAGAAATGCAAGCGTAGGTGAACCTGTTGTGATTTCTGAGATGAATCGCAGGATGGGACTTTTTAGAAAGGTAGTTAGACCTTGAGTAGTGGTCATCTGGAAGGTGTAGCGATCGATAATCTTTGCTGCTGCGGCGCTTCGAGCATCGATGTTTCGCATGAATCGAGCAAGCCGGGCTTGTTTAGCGGGATCGATCGTGTTGAGAATCGACATCGATAGGGCATCTACTCCCCAAGGTTCACGATTGTTTCCAAGGGTCACAAGCGGCAGCACAAATGAGCAAACGTGACCTAATACTTCTTGACGGTAAGCAACTGCTTCACGAATTGAGATTTCTTTTGGTCGATCGCCGAATTGCCAGTTGTATGGCGAATTCCATTCGCGAATTGGACGTAAGCGATCAACTTGAGTGACGACCGCAATGGTTGGTAATGAGAGCGATCGTAGTTCACTCAGAAAGTCTAAGTCCATCTGTAAGGCTGGATCGAGTGCAGGTGTGATTAGCAACACTAAATCCGTGTTTCTGGCATAGTCTAATACTCGATCACGTAGTTCAGGACGCTCGACTTGTTCGTACCCGGGTGTGTCCCAGAGTGTAAGTGTATCTCCGGTTTCTGTTTGCCACTGATAGTCTTGAATCTGATCGGTTGAAGGGAGCGCATCAACTTGGGCTTGAGCTTCAACAAACAAAGTATTGATCACACTGCTTTTTCCGGCTCCGGTGCGACCCACTAACAATAGGCTGACAGGTTTTTGTTCGACGACATCCGTTGGATTTGCTTGAGCAATGATGTCTCGTAGGGTTTGAAACTTAGGTGTAGCAGGTTGCCCGATCGTTGTTAATGCTGGGGGAGTTGTGCCACTGTAAAGCGCGATCGCTTGTCGAGCTAAGTTTCGTAATGCGGCTTCTCGCAATAGCTGACTGAGATTTCCGAGTAGTTCTTGTGTAGCTTGATTGCCGCTACGCTGTGTGACGGTTTTAGTGACTGCTACGGCTGGATTTAGTAACCATTGTGCCCAACCCCAAGCCTTCCAAAGTTTTCGGGCGGAGGGTTCAAGTTTTTGATAGATCTCGTAAGCTTGTACTGCTTGTCCTACCGTGACTTGATTTAGCACAGGGGATAGTTGGCGCATCCATTGATCTAAGTCATCGACTGTTCCGCGCAACAATGTGTAGGCTTGCGGAACATAGATGTTTAATAAGGGTTTCTGAGCTTCTGGGTAGTAGACTGATGCGATCGCTCGAATCATGCCCAAACAGCGCTGCCAAAAAGTATTCCAGTCTTCCCAGAGCGGCGAATCAGATTGTGCTTCCGTCAAAATCTTTTGGACTTCGGCTTCAACTTTTCGAGTAACTTCAGTTGCGGGTGAATCCGTTAACTCGGTTGCTTCCTCGGATAGTTCGGCAACAATGGCTTCAACTTGCTGTAAGGCGGGTTGTGTCCATTTAACTAACAACCATCGCCAAGCGAAGAAGATTAATCCGACGATCGCCCAAATCCAGCTAATGCCCCAAGCTTGAATTTGCAAGCCTGCGGCAACAAGTAGAAATCCGACCACAAGCGCGATCGGAAGGGCCAACACAATCCATTGCCAAATCCGCAATCGCACCATAAGAGGACACCAACGTTTGTCTTCTTCAGTGTACAAAAGTGTACAAATTTGGGCGAGTTTTAGAGACTTAGTGAACGATCGTTAATCTTCTTCTCGATAGCCAAATTCAGCCAATCGTACCCGCGATTGTCGCCATTTCGGCAGCACTTTCACAAATAACTCTAGATGCACTTTGCCCTCGATCAGTTTTTGCATCTGTTCGCGAGCCGCAGTACCGATCGTTTTAATCATGCTGCCTCCTTTTCCTAAAAGAATTGCTTTTTGTGAAGGACGCTCGACGTTAATTGCGGCAAAAACTCGTGTCAGCTTCGGCTCCTCGACAACTCTTTCGATCGCGATCGCGACTGAATGCGGCACTTCTTCACGGGTCAAAAGTAGAATTTGCTCTCGGATGAGTTCGCCCATGATGAAGCGCTCTGGCTGATCGGTGACTAAATCGGGCGGATAGTAGTATGGCCCCGGTTCTAGCTTTTCGATGATAGCGGTTTGCAGTGCTTCCATGTGATCGCCTTGAAGCGCTGAGAATTTCGCGATCGTCCAGCCTCTATTTTCTGCTAATTCCCGATACTGTCTATCTAAAGCATCATCAGACTGCTGATCTGATTTGTTTAAACCCAAAATCACAGGTGTTTCCGTTTGCTCCAACAGTTCGGCAACATAGCGATCGCCGCCACCTAGCTCGACTGAGCAATCCACCACAAATAAGACCACATCAACCGCATCGATCGCGCCCTTAGCATTTCTGACTAACACCTGTCCGAGTTGATGATGCGGTTTATGAATTCCGGGGGTGTCTACGAAAATAATCTGAGCCTCAGGCGTGGTGAGAATGCCGCGTAACCGATTGCGCGTGGTTTGTGCGATTGGGGAGGTGATTGCAATCTTTTGACCCACCAGGAAATTCATAATCGTGGACTTGCCAACATTGGGACGACCAATGATGCCGACAAAGCCCGATCGATAATCTTCGGGTGCGGTGGGAATCGTGAAAATGTCTGTTTCTTCTGACATTCCTAAATCTATTCTGTAATCTTGGATACTGTTGGTTTCGATCGTACTAAACTCACAGCTTATTCAGTGTATGGGATTATGGCTGAAGTCAAACGAATCGGAATTTTAACGAGTATCGGCTACTGGAGCTTGATGCGATGCAGACAGTACACTGGTGAAGACTGCGCGTGAACTCGGAATTTATTTGGGAGACTGATGACGGTTATCTTGACGAACGACGATGGCATTGATGCGCCGGGAATTCGGGCATTGTTAAGTGCGGTAAATGGAACCGGAGTGTTGGTTGCACCGAGCGGTCACTATTCCGGCTGTGGTCATCAAGTGACAACGACTCAACCGATTCGAGTGGAAAAACGCAGCGATCGAGAATATGCGATCGCTGGCACTCCTGCGGATTGTAGTCGCATTGCTCTAAACTATCTTTTTCCTGATACAAAACTGGTTTTATCTGGTATTAACGCAGGTGGAAATATGGGCGTTGATGTTTATATCTCTGGAACGGTTGCAGCCATTCGAGAAGCAGCATTTCATCGCGTTCCAGGGATTGCCATTTCGCAATATAAGAAAGGTAAGATTCCGGTGGATTGGAATCGATCGGCTAATCTCGCCGCGAAAGTTTTGCAGGAATTGAGCGATCGTTCCTATGAGCCGGGATTCTACTGGAATGTAAATCTTCCCTATGTTGAGCCGGATGCGCCTGATCCGAAAATTGTCTTCTGCGAACCTTGCACACAACCGCTTCCGAGTGATTTTCGCATTGAGGGCGATGATTTTTACTACTGTGGTAACTATGGGGCACGAAAGCGCGATCGAGGTTCTGATGTGGATGTTTGCTTATCGGGTCAGATTGCGATTACACAGTTAAAGGTTTGAACTGATCGATCGCACTTGCTAAATGTTTCTCTAGCGTGGTTTGCGGTAATGCCCCTTGTAAATGGCTCCACGGCAGCACGCGATCGAGTTCCCAGCGATCGAACACATAATGATTCAAATCTGGTAACTGTCCTTTCAGTTCCTTAAATGCTCGTCGATAGCTGCCGAGTGAATCTCCATAGTTACGGACGAGTTCTAAAAACTTAGAAAGTCGGCGATCACCTCGCGATAAGATTGCTTGAATCACGGACCAGTTGTAGCTTTCAGGACGAAAATCAATGCCTTGCGATCGGAGTTGTTTTTGCAGGAATTGTAGGCGTTTTTCGGATTGCGAATTCACACCAAACCATTGAAACGGAGTGTGTGATTTCGGCACAAAGGTACTGCATCCGAGTGTCAGCCGCAAACCTGGAGCCGCTTTTTTCAGCGATCGCATCATTGCAACGGTTTGTTCTAAGTCTTCTTGCTCTTCGCCGGGAAGTCCCACCATGCCGTAAAGCTTCAGCCCACTTAACCCGCCTGCTTTAGCGTTGATTGCAGCTTGGGTAATTTCATCGGTTGCCAGCTTTTTATTGATAATCTGCCGGATGCGATCGCTGCCACTTTCAACAGCGATCGTGATGGACTTCGCATCATGTTTCACCAATGTTTGTGTAAGCTTTTCGGTCACAGTATTGGTTCGTACCGAAGATAAGCTTAATCGCACTTGATCAAACTGGGGTTGATTGAGATAGTCCAGTAAGCTCTCAAACTCTGGATGTTGTGTCACCGATGCACCCAGTAAGCCTAATCGATCGGTGTACTTCAAGCCCTGTTCGATCGCTGGAATCAATGAAGCTTCGACATCTGCAATCCGAAACGGTAAGGTGAGATAACTTGCTAAACAGAAACGGCACATCTCCGGACAACTCCGTACCACTTCGACCATAAAGATATTTTCCCAAGCCGCTTTCTCGGTCACAACAGTCGAAGCAGAAAGCGTATTGCCGCGATAGGTTTGCTTCTGAACTTGAGCGGGAACAGTCGAATCAGTCGGAACAATTGCCGCGATCGCACCCTCTGCACTTTCGTAAGTCACTTCATACAAGCTTGGAACATAGATTCCCGGTACTTGTGCTAGATACCTTAGTTGTGTGGCGCGATCGGCGTGACGAACTTCTTGATACGCATTGATAAACGCATCCAGCAGAATTTCTCCATCTCCAAGTAAGAACACATCAAAGAAATCTGCAAAGGGTTCAGGATTCGCGGTGAGTACCGGGCCGCCACCGAAGACGATCGGATGCTCATCCGTGCGATCGCGGCTCCAAATCGGAATGTCTAATGATTCCAACAGTCCCAAAATATTGACATAATCCAATTCCCAGGACATCGAAAAGCCCAATAGCTCTGGTTCAGACGGCAAAGATTCATGCACATCCGTAAACAATCGCGCCACATCGAGATCCGATCGTGCTGCCAGCGTTGCCCAAACGACTTGATATCCGAGTGACGTAATTCCGACACTGTATTCGTTTGGAAAAGCAAAGATAAGCGGAACTGCGTCTGCGATCGGTGTTGCAGGCGTGAACAATAGGCGTTCGGACGAGAAAGGAGAAGTCACTGGAAAACGATCAAACTCAAATAAGTTGCGCTCCTTCAGCCTAGCACTCGAATGTTGATGCCGTGGGCGGAACTTTAGCGCGATCGCTGATATTCCTGCCAAGCCTGTACCAAATTTCCCTGCATCAATCCAGCAACAGCATTCAACGTATGCAGTTCTTTGAGTTTCGGATCAAGCGCGATCGCAGAATTAATTGCCTTTTGTGCTGCATGAGGACGAAAATCATACAAATTGACAAAAGCAAGATAAGCGTAGGCGATCGGATTTCTGGCATCGAGTTGAGTCACACGCTCAAAAGCGTTGATCGCGGGTTGTACCCGCCGTTTCAAAACATTCGCTAAAGCTAATCCATAAGCGAACTCTAGATTATTCGGTTCCTGTTGTAGTCGGTATTCTAGAATCTGTCTCGCTTGTGTAACGTAATCTTGATTCGGATCGTATTGATTCAGTTGTCCAACTTTTGCAAAGATACGATCAAGCGCCTTAATTCCCTGTGGCATGGTCGCAGCGAGGGCGCGGAGTTGAGTCACGGCATCCACTTCGGGCGATTCGATCATAGCGGTTGGAGCGATGGTTAAGCGCACATCAGGACTGTCGATCGCGTAAGTCGCTTGGGTCTCGCGATTGAGATAGGCAACCCTGAGGGTGTAAACGCCTTCAGTATTCGGAGCCGGTAATGCAGCAATGCTCTCGGTGACTTGGAAAGCAGCGTTATCAGAGTTTGCGGGAGAATGGAGCGTACCTAGCGCGATCGCGTGATCGTGAAACCATCGCTCTCTAGGCTTTTTAGTGGTATCGTCCGCAATTCGCGTCCAAGTCAGCAACACAGAGCCAGAGCGTAACTGCTTCCAAGAACCTGACCAACGGTAGGTAATCGGCATCGGCTTTCCGGGAGCGGCTTGGTTGGGAATGCGAATTTGTTCGAGTTTGACTTGCTCGGCGGGTTGAGGAGAGGGCGCGACGCGCACGGGTGCGATCGAGCGACGATACAATTCGAGTTTGCTGTTGTCGGGCAGTTCCCAGGACTTGTGCAGCAGGAAATCTGGCCTATGGGCAATCGCTCGGCTGACCGCAGTGTAAGCTTCTGGACGACGAATTGATCCGGCATCGCCTGTTTTTGTCACATACCAGGAGAGCGATCGCGCATCCGGTTCAACCTGCTTTCGATCAGCTCCGACCTGCCGCCCATACACTTGATAATTTCTTAAGATGCCAGCGTAATTCAGATTGTGCTGATTCAATTCTGGGAGCGACGGCAAAACCCCGATCGTACTTTGCAAATATGGTTCTGCACTAATCACTTCATTCACGACATCCGCTTGATGCCAATTGCTCGAAAGCACTGCATGACGAGCGTGAGCCGTTTGCAGAAATCGAGGACTGTATTGCATCGGTAATAGATTCGCGATCATAAAAATGGTTGAAAGCACGATCGCGCCCCAGCGAAAAATGCGTAAGCGATCGGGAAATAACAGCAATCCTTGTGCGAGTAAAATCGCCAACACAGGTAGCAAGGGTGCGATATAGCGATCGTCTTTGTTCACATTTGCAGAACAAAGAATGTACGCGCCAATCAAAAAGATCAATAACCAGCGAACCGACTGCAACCAAGCGTGATGAATCTCGCGGCGGTATCCCCGTCTGCCCAGACCGCCATAATCTGCGATTTTCAGCCATCGCCCGTCGACCCATTCCCACTGTTCTTGGATCACCGATCGCTTCCAGTACAGCAACAATCCCACCAAGCCCACGACGAATAGCGGTACAGAAACTAAAGCGGGTAGAGCCTTGAAGTAATAAATCCAAGCCTCCAGACTGGTCAACGGTGGATCGCCTTCTGCGATCGCGCTATCTACAGTTGCGCGTTTTCCTGCCGTAAGAATAATCAGCCAATTCGTTCGATACCAGGGCAAACAGACTAGAGCCGCAATGATGAGACCTGAGACTAATTGCAGCAATCGCTGCCATGCTTTTTTTCTGATTGCGAGAATGCTAAGCCAAACGATCGGTGTAAACAGAAAAAAGAGTGCAGGTTGTTTTGTCAGAAATGCAAGTCCGAATGAAATCCCAAATGCAGCCGCATAGAACCACGATCGTAAGGATTGAATCTTTGGAAATGAAAAAGATTGTACGATCGCAAACGATTGTGTAATGGGTACAGAAGCAGCTTGATCATCGATCGCCGACAAATGATGAGATTTAGGCGAGATTGTTTCTGTTGCCCAGAGTGTGAGACAAAAAAACGTCAGCGTAACGATCGCGACCAGTGGAAAATCGATCAAATAATCTAACCGAACTACATATAATCCAGGCAATATTAAACACAATACCAACGACCAGACCGCAACTTGAACACTGAATAATCGAACCGCTAATCCATAAACTGATGCAAGTAGAATTGCACTGTATAGCAAATTAACGAGCGTCGATCGATCTTGTCCAGAACCGAATGAATGAATAAATGGTGCAGTCGTTAAATACACAAGTGGTGGCATTTTAGAAGAAAGCAACCAAACGCTTGTCCACCAAGCCTGAGAAAACCACTCCGGTTGCTGAAAAGCCCGCCAAAAGTTCATTGCGCCCGTTAGATATTCGGCTTGATCCCAGGCAGGAATCGATCGATCAACGGCAAACCAAATGCGATCGATCGCCGCCCCAATCGCCCAAGCGATTGCCACGACCCAGAAGCCTTTTACCCACTTTTGCTCTTGCTGCTTTGCAATCACTCCCGTCAATCCCAGTTCACTAAAGTCACGAAAATTTGTAGTTCATTTGTAGTCCATTAGTCACGGAAATTTGTAGTTCATTTTGATATGCAGAATCCCCGCTTCTTCAAACTCCTCACCTTCCGTAACAAATCCTAATTGCTGATAGAACGCAACGACTGAGGTTTGAGCATGAATGCGTAAATCAGAGATGTTTTTATCAGCCAAAAATTCTAGAGCAGTTTCTACAGTTTTTCTACCAATTCCCTGATTTCTGAAGGTCGCTAAAACTGCAAGCCGCTCTAATTTTGCAGTCCTTGCATATAGAAATCGAATCCGCGCCGTTGCGATCGCTCTTTCTCCCCAATACGCTAGAAAATGCGTCGCGGCTTGATCCCGCCCATCAAATTCCAGCGCTGCATCGACTCCTTGTTCCTCCTGAAAAACCCGTGTCCGAATCGCGACAATATCGCTGTAATCGCGCTCAAACGATGCGACTTTAATGACGAGAGAATTGGCTTGCATGAATAATGTTTGAGCGACAACCTGAGCAATGCAGACTTAAAAGATACTAATTGATCTGGGGCAAATTTCGTCAAGATGGCTGACTCTAAAGGCGGGAATCTGAATGCGGAGAATGCCTGAGATAAGCTGTAGTTGTTAGCAAGTTTGAATTCTCCACAGATGGAGTGATTGCAATGCAAGTCGGTTTAAAGTGTGCGCTGAGTGATGCTCATCTAGACGCTGCTCAATCAAGTAGCCAACGACAACTTTCGATCGCAATTGAAGCGCTCCCCAGTTCCTCCGGTCGCACAGTGCCGCTTAATCTCTGTCTGGTACTCGATCAAAGCGGTTCGATGGAAGGACGATCGCTCTCAACCGTCAAGCAAGCCGCAGAACGATTAATCGATCGCTTGTCACCAGGAGATCGGCTGTCGATCGTCACGTTCAACCACAAAGCCAAAGTTCTCCTGCCAAATCAAATCGTCGATGATCCAAACCGTCTTAAAGCAGCATTAAATCGCCTCGAAGCTGCAGGCGGAACAGCGATCGACGAGGGCATTCGATTGGGCATCGAAGAAACTGCTAAAGGTAAAAGAGAAGCCATTTCGCAACTGTTTGTCCTCACCGATGGCGAAAACGAGCATGGCGATAACGATCGCTGCCTCAAGCTGGCTCAAGTTGCCACCAATCAGGGTTTATCGATCAATTCCCTTGGATTTGGCGACTCTTGGAATCAAGATGTTTTAGAAAAGATTGCCGATGCGGGTGGTGGAGCGCTCTCGTACATTCAGGAACCTGAACAAGCGGTAACAGAATTCGGACGACTGTTCGATCGCATTCAATCGATCGGACTTACCAATGCGTTTCTGCACCTCACGCTGGCTCCTGGAACTCGGCTTGCAGAACTTAAACCGATCGCCCAAGTTGCTCCCGAAACGATCGAACTTTTGGTACAGCAAGAAGGAAATTTAGCGATCGTCCGATTAGGCGACTTGATGACCAATGCGCCCCGTGTAATTCTGGCAAATCTTTATGTCAATCAGTTACCCGAAGGGAAAAACACGATCGCCGCAGTTCAGATTAGATACGATGACCCCGCAGCAAGACAGACCGGATTCGCGTCCGAAACCTTCCCCGTCGAAATCGCTTCGCAAGCACAATATCAACCCAAACTTGACCCGGAGGTTCAGCAGAATATCTTGACACTTGCGAAATACCGCCAAACCCAAATCGCCGAAACGAAATTACAGCAGGGTGATCGTCAAGGTGCTGTCACAATGCTGCAAACGGCGGCAAAAACCGCGCTTCAACTGGGCGATCGCAATGCCGCAACCGTTTTGCAAAATAACGCAACTCAGTTAAATGCAGGCGGAGAGCTATCGGAAGCCGATCGCAAAAAAACGCGATTAGTCTCGAAAACTATCTTGCGGGTGGCAGATTCTGAGTAGGCGTGGCAAATTCAACCGTCGGTAAAGCGCAGATTTTCTTAGCCATTGCGGGATCAGAATAGCTAGCCGTTTTCCAAGTTGCGGGAGAACCAACACCATCCGTGTAGGTGACTGTGTTGGTTCTGCAATTCACATCCGCATATTGAAACTGAAACACACCACTACAAGCCGAACCGCCGTCTTTCGTCATCGTTTGCAACACAATCAGTTGACGAATATTTTTATCGGAGCGATCGGGCTTTTCGCTTCGCGCCACGATAAATTTTGGATCAGCATAAAAAACACAGCCATCGCGGCTCTGACGCATCAGCAAATTGTATTTTTTAGTCACAAATTCATACGTCTCCACATCGGGTAGCGCTGCGATAGCTACACCCTGACCCAACACTGCAAGCGCCACC
Organism: Leptolyngbya sp. DQ-M1; assembly: GCF_039962505.1. Taxonomy (NCBI): domain Bacteria; kingdom Bacillati; phylum Cyanobacteriota; class Cyanophyceae; order Leptolyngbyales; family Leptolyngbyaceae; genus Leptolyngbya; species Leptolyngbya sp. DQ-M1. The sequence goes on along the minus strand of NZ_JAMPLJ010000002.1, from coordinate 490,467 downwards.
GCTACCGTCGCCACCGTTTTCATACCCATCTCCCTTAAAACCAATTTGAACAATTCTGACAGCTCACAATTTCTAAATTGAGAGCGAATCGCGGCAAAAACAATATCGATCTCCCGTTACCCTCTACAATGGTTTAACGTAGATCCCCGAAAAATCCCGTGAATAGTGTTCGTACCGTTTCTGATACCAAGCGATCGTTTTACAATCTGCACACCCGTCCGGTGAATTCGATTTTCCGGCGAGTGGTGGAAGAACTGATGGTCGAAATGCACCTGCTTGCCGTCAACACGGACTTCCGCTACGACCCCTTCTATGCGCTGGGTGTGGTGACGACGTTCGATCGCTTTATGCAGGGATATCGCCCTGAAGCCGACAAAGAATCGATTTTCAGCTCGCTCTGTCGCGCCCTCGAATCCGATCCGCAACAGTATCGCAACGATGCCCAGCACCTACTTTCTGCCGCATCGCAAAATCCTTGGGAGAACCTTGTAATTCCCGACAAGGCGGGTGAGTTTCGCGAGGTGTTAGCCGCGATCGCATCAAATCCGAAGTTCAAATACAGCCGTTTATTTGCGGTTGGTTTGTACACGGTTCTCGAAACGGCTAGCCCCGATTCGGTCAAGGATACTGCCAAACTAACTGAAGCCTTAAAACAAGTCGGTCAAGCCTTGAACGTGTCGCAAGACAAGATGCAAAAAGATTTGGAACTGTACCGCAGCAATCTGGAGAAAATGACGCAGATTCAAGCGGTGATTGCAGATGCGCTGGCTGCCGATCGCAAGAAACGCGAGGAACGCGCCCAAGCAAAAACTGTCGAACCCTCGAAAGACGAGGCAACTACTGAGTCTTAAACTGAATCTTAATTGCTGTATTCCTGGATTGTGTCGGGAAATCCAAACGATGGTAGAGACAAGTCGGTGACTTGTCTCTATTTATTTTGGCAGGAATCGTGATCGCTCCAAATGAGCGAACGGTAGCGATCGCAACAAATCTATAGAATCAAATTCGCCTACAAGTAGAACCGACCCGAATTTGATACATCCCATGACTATCCCAGAAATCACACAAAAACTCCTAGCCGCAAAAAAGGAAAAGGGGTTGAGCTTCGCCGATCTAGAAGCCATGCTCGGACGCGACGAAGTTTGGATTGCGTCCCTGTTTTACCGCCAAGCGACGGCTTCTGAAGATGAAGCCTCAAAGCTATTACACGCTTTGGGATTGAGTCAGGATCTTGCTTCAGAACTCACTCAATCGTCTGTGAAAGGTTTAGGCCCTGTTGTTCCGACTGACCCGTTGATTTATCGCTTTTACGAGATCATGCAGGTCTACGGAATGCCGATCAAAGAAGTCATTCATGAAAAATTCGGGGATGGCATCATGAGCGCGATCGATTTCACCCTCGACATCGAGAAAATCGAAGATCCGAAGGGCGATCGCGTCCTTTTGACCATGAATGGTAAATTCCTGCCCTACAAGAAGTGGTAGATTTCTGGAGCGTTCAGCGGAAACTCATCTACACTGGTCACAGTCAATGATCCCGTTGTATTCGTTGAGATGCCGATGCACGCTCCTCATTCTCTCAATTGCGCCTGTCCTGTCCACGATCCCCAAACCAAGCAACGTCAGCTTTTATCTGCGCTGATTGTGGTAGGCAGCTTTGCCGGAGTTGAAGGCGCGATCGGCGTATCGAGTCACAGTCTCGCGCTGGTGGCGGAGGCAGGACATTTAGTGTCTGATTGTTTTGCGCTGGTGTTGGCATTATTAGCGACGCGGATGGCTCAGGCTCCGATGCAGTGGGGCTGGATCGGCGAGAATACCGTTACCATCAAACCGAGTCGCTCGCCGGAAACTTGGGCAGCTTTGCTAAACGGAGTTGGACTGATCGTAGTGTCGCTGTGGATTATGTGGGAAGCGATCGCCCGGTTTCAAACAACATCACCTGAGATCTCTAGCTTACCGATGCTAATTACTGCGATCGTTGGTTTAGCGGTGAATGGTATTAATATTGCAATCTTGCATCAAGGCAGCGATCACGATTTGAACTTACGTGCGGCATTTTTGCACGTTGTCGCGGACGCGTTAGGAGCGATTGGGGTGATTGTTGCAGCGCTCTCCGTTGCTGTTTTTCATTGGATGTGGGCAGATGGCGCGATTAGCTTAGCGATCGCCGGATTAATCTTAGTGTCAACGATTCCCCTAATTCGTCAGAGTATTCAAGAACTACGACGCTCGCTATGATTGTCTTACCGGAGTGGCGAGGCACGATCGCATGAACATCGCAAAGACGAAGAAACTGACTTTTCAGGAATATTTGGACTTCTGTGAAACAAGTCAAGAGCGCTACGAATTAGTCCGGGGAGAATTACAGCTAATGACTCCGCCTATTTGGTTACATTATCGAATTGCTAAATTTCTAGAACGCGCATTCGACGATGAGATTACTCGGCGACAGCTCCCTTGGGAAGCACATCGCGATCCTGGACAGCAAACAGAAGAAAACACCTCTCGCCTTCCAGATGTCGCGATCGTGCCAATCGAAGCAGTTGAAGAATCTATTGATCGACCTGCTATCTTAACGACTGCTGCCATTCTAATCGTGGAGGTTGTCAGCGATAGCACTGCGCTGCAAGACTACCGCGAGAAGGTGACAGAATACCAAAACAAAGGAATTCGAGAATATTGGATTGTTGATCCTGATCCGTTTGGAGCAGCAAAGTATATTGGTTCTCCGAAACGTCCGACCGTTAGCGTGTACTCGTTGGTGGATGGAGTCTATCAAGTCAAGCGATTTCAGGGGAGCAATTGCGTCATTTCTCTCACATTTCCACACTTGCAACTTACCGCAGAACAAATTCTCAACGCTGGGCGATGAGTGCTTTTATCGCTGTGTTCAGAAAGCACCCATCGCAACTGCAATTAAACAGGAGGCACGATCGGTAAATTTGGATCTTGCTCAATGCTATGCAAGTTGGTCGTGCTTACTCGTCCAGCAGTCAAAAAGCGGAACGTCTCCTGATACAGGCTCTGCCAGAATCGATTACTCATATTTTGGCTGACTTCAGTTGGATCAACCATCGGATGCGGCACGAGATCTTCTTTGGGATACAGGAAGAATCGGTGTCCTTCGCCTTCTCCACCGATGCGCTGGTAAAAGTCTTGATTCGTTTCGATATCGGCTGCATCTTCGTTCTCAGTCAAGACTAAGAACGTGGGAATGTTTGAGAGCGATCGCACCGATTTGTCACTCAAAACCATGCTGCTCCCAAAGCGATCGGCAGCCGTCAGACATCCAACCGGAAATCTCAAATTCGCATCCCAACCCGATTCGCTAATGTCCAACGGGCCTGCTAAGTTCACATAGCGCCGCCGTTCTTCCCCGTAGATCTTCAGCAAGGGCGCATAAGCAACCACTCTCCGGACGCGATCGGGACGCGATGCCGCTAATCCCAAGGCAGCCGCACCGCCAACCGACAAGCCCACCGTGAAAATATCTCCCGGCATTGCCGCAAGTTCGTTTAATCTTGCTTGCGCTTCGGTGAGATAGCGTAAATGCGAAGAAATGAAATAGCGATCGAAATCTGGATCATCGGGCAATTCTAGCGCTTTGATAATATCGAGCAGTTGCGGCTCAATCATGACTAATCGCGCCATCAATCCCATCTGTTGCATAAATCCGGGACGGGTAGCTCCTGGATTATTCGTGAAGTTTTTGATATACGCTTGCAGCACCGGATCTTTTTGCACCTTTTCTTTAATCGGTTCTGCATATTCGGGCTTGAGATCGACCTGACACCAGTTTTTGGCTGGATTGATGAGCGGATGTCCTGCGATCGAGGGTTGATAAACGTTGAACCCATTGCGAAAGAGATAATCTGCCAATCGCCACATTTGATGCGGTTTAGCGCTGAATCCGTGAAAAATCATTACCGTGCCGCGAATCGATCGACCCGGTTCGTGAAATAAGTAATACGGCAGTGCGCCGTCTCTACCATCAGAATTCTGATTGAGAGATTGAATATAGGCATCGATCGCAGATTTTGTTTGATTGATTTGCTCAAGCGTGGGAATCGTGTCAGCGGCAATGTTCATGATTTTGGCTTAAAAAGATTTCAGAACGACGATCCAGGCTGTTTCAGGAACTCGATTTCTTTTGGCGTAGAAGAACGACCCAGAATTTGATTGCGGTGAGGAAACCGCCCAAACTGCTCGATTACCGCTCGATGGCGCAAAGCGTAATCGTAGATTTCTTCTAACTCAGGATTGCCTTTAAATTGCTCAAATAAACGGACTGATTCGTTTTGATCGTCGAGATTTTCACTGTGTTCGAGCGGCAAATAGAAGAAGAATCGCTGGACTGGGGTAACTTGCTGATCAAATTGCTGATCGATCGCATCTTTCGCAATTTCTAATGCTTTAGTATCTGTCGCAAACGATCGAGGTGTGCCCCGAAACAGATTGCGCGGAAACTGATCTAACACAATGATCAACGCTAAACAGCTTTCAGGAGAATTGCTCCAGTCGTCCAACTGATTCGATGCAGCTTGCTCGTAAAGCGACAGAAAGCGCGATCGTACCTCTGCATCAAAAATTGGATTTTTGGTAAACCATTCCTTCCGCATTTCTAGCTTGTCCCCGAACCAGAATGACAAAACTTCAGTTGCAGACATCTTTTTTCTCCAATCAATTTCTACAAAATTTCGGAACTTTAAAAAGCAAATTCCCCGAAATCTCCAGAAACGCCGCGATAGTGTCACGATCGTCTGCCAGAGACTCCGGGGAGTCGATTAAGTTGAATGCCTTATGACATTGCTTGAATAATGAAATCGAAGTAGGGAGCCGCTTCTGCTGCATCAGCTTCACTCAGGAGACCCAGAGAAGCTTCTTTGAGACAACGAATTGCCTCTGCCATTCCCGGAACTGGAACACCGAGCGCGTTGTACATTTCCCGCGCACCGATCACGCCAATTTTCTCGATCGGGTCAGTGCTACCGCAGAGGATGCCATAAGTCACTAGGCGTAAATACCAGCCGTAATCGCGTAAACACAGCGCCCGTTCCCGGTTTCCGTAAGCGTTACCGCCCGGAGAAATGAAATCGGGGCGTTTTTTCCACAATTGCTTGCTGGCTTGTTCTACGATTTTCTTTTCGCTCTCAGACAAAACACTCGCGATCCGAGTGCGCTGTTCTCCGGTTTGAAAAAACTCTCTTATCCCGTTGAGTTCGCCTCTCGTTGGGTAACGAAGCTCGTCGTCGGCTTGTAGGATAACTTGGCTAACTACGCTCATGTTGTTATTGCAGTATCTCAGAAGTCACTTTGTAGTTTACCGAGTTTCGGGCACGATGCGAAAGGGGATTCTCTCATTTGCCTTGACAAATCGTTACATTTCGTCGTGTGGCGGGTGCGATCGCGGATGCCTCAAATCAACTCAAGAAAATGAGTAACGAATAAACTCTATTTTATTCATTCAATCTAACTCAATGACGATTACGACGAATGACCTTCTTGAAACTCTGCAAGCAATACTGTCAGAACTTCAACGAACCAATACACCCCTCACTGTAATTCATGAGGGCAAACCTATTGCGATCATCACTCCAGCGCAATCTCATAAGCCCCGTCCTGCTGCTGGATGTATGAAAGGTCGTGGTGAAATTTTAGGTGATATCGTTTCTCCCATTGAGCAGCCTTGGGAAGTGCTGCAATAAAAATCCTGCTGGATACGCATATTTGACTCTGGTATCTGTTTGATGACCCACAACTTTCCCAGAACTTGAAGAATATAATCTCAGACTCCGACACTGAATTATGGTTAAGTCCTATCACCATCTGGGAAGTCATGCTCCTTGCGGAGAGCTGCTTGACCGGATATGTTCTGCGGTGAGTAGTCGATCGATTTTGTCTAAAACGGTGGCATGAAAATAGCGCTCTCCACAGTCTGGACAAACTTCAGCATCAACATTTTCAACAATGTAGAGTCTGTCGTTTAGCCAATGTTGTCGTCTCACTTTTCTGAAGATAGGTTGTCCGCTACAAGATTCACAAATCATTTTTTTGCGCTACCTAAGCTAACAAGATCCTTTAAGTCGCAGCTTTAATTCATTTGTGTCGCGGTGATCAGAGATTTAGCCATCTGCCCACCGCAACATCGATCTATTCGATCGCTTCCTCGTCTCCATACAGCACAGGCAAACTTACATGAGTCACCCGCTCAGTTTTGCTCAGTTTGACGACTCGACTACCACGATCGTCTCTCGCGCTCAGATCGATCTCGTCTACATCAATCCGCGCTAAGTGATTCTCATTCGTTAACAGGAACACCAGCGATTGAGGTAATACGGCAACGATTCCTGCCACTACATCGGTTTTGTTGTTGAAGTGGAAGGATTGGGTTCCGAGTTCTCCCGCGCTTGCTCGACGTAAGGCCCTCACCTCCATGTGTTTCGCGTAACCTTGATCAGAAATCATCAGAAACGTATCGTCTTCGTTAGCGATCGCCCAACCGACAATCTGTTCTTTCTTAGAAACGCGCATTCCGGTTTGACCTTGAGAGGTGCGAGTTGCGATCGGAATCTGCAAATCGTTCACCTCAAATCTTAAGACTCGTCCGCTTGAGGTCGCCAGTAAGACTTGTTCTCCGACTTGCACCGGACTCACACATAAAAGCTGATCACCCTCTTTGAGCTTCAGAGCCGTGAGTCCTCGTCCGGTTAAATCTGTAAATTCAGACAGTGGTAATCGTTTGATGCGTCCTTGTTCGGTGAGCAGCAGGACAAATTGATCCTCGATCGCGTCTGGCAGGATGAACGTGCCTGCGATCGAATCCGGTTCTGCTTGTGCGGCAGGTGGCAGGAGGGTTACAAGCGGTGTCCCTTTCGATTTGCCGTTATTTGCTTGTGGGATGTCGCGGACTTTCACCGCAAAAGCTTTTCCACTGCGCGTAAAGACAACCAGCGTTTTACCTGTTGTGGTGAAATCGGTTTGCGTTGCGAAATCGTCTCCGTCTTCAAGTTCTTTCGTGGCGGTGTCATCGTTGCGATTTTTGCTGACGCGATCGTACACTTTCGGAGTCATTCGCCGCACATATCCGCGCCGTGTCACTTCCACGACTGCGGACTGTTCTTCTTCCTCAAACTCAAATGATAAATTTGTTGTTGATTTTGCCGCAGGAACATCATCTTTTTCGCTGACTTCGGCTGCAATTTCTGTAGCCGCAACGATTTTAGTTCGTCGATCGTCGCTGTATTTTTTCTTCAGCGATCGTAAGTCTTTCTTCAGCGCTTTCAGTAATTCACGGCGATCGCTGAGGAGCTTATTTAGCTCCTGCATTTTCACAACAAGTTCATCATGCTCGGTTTGCAGGCTTTGACGCTCCATTCCGGTGAGACGACGCAGCGGCATCGAAAGAATTGCATCGGCTTGTCGATCGCTCAAATCCAGTCGCTCTTGCAACTGAAGTTTAGCAGTGCCGCCATCCGGAGCATTCCGCAGAATTTGAATCACGTCATCAAGGTTCGACAACGCTTTTAATCGACCTTCAACAATGTGAAGTTGGCTTTCGGCTTGCTCGTATTCGTTGCGATATTGCCGAGTTAGGGTGGTTTCGCGGAACGATAAAAATGAATTCAGTAATTCTCGCAGCGTCATTTGGCGCGGTTGAGCATTGTCTAACGCCAGCAAAATTACGCCGAAATTGGTTTGCAGTGGAGTTTGTCGGTAGAGGAGGTTAAGAATTTTTTGAGGATTCGCATCGCGGCGCAGTTCGATCACCACGCGAATCCCCTCGCGATCGCTCTCATCCCGCAAGTCCCCAATGCCTTCGATCTTGCCTGTGTTCACAAGTTCCGCAATCTTTTCGATCAGCCCTGCCTTATTCACTTGGAAAGGCAACTCTGTAATCACGATCGCGCTTCTACGATGCTTGCCGCGTCCAGTGCTAACTTCTTCGAGATTAGCAATTCCACGAACGGGAATACTTCCGCGTCCGGTTAAGTAAGCTTCTCGAATTCCGTTTGTGTCAAGAATTTCGCCGCCTGTGGGGAAGTCAGGCCCCGGAATCAGCGCGAGTAATTCATCATCTGATAAGGTAGGTCGATCGATCAACGCCACCAACCCATCAATAACTTCACCTAAATTATGGGGTGGAATATTCGTCGCCATCCCCACCGCAATCCCTGAACTGCCATTTAGCAACAGAATCGGTAACTGCGCGGGTAATACGGTTGGTTCTTGTTGTGAATTATCAAAGTTGCCAACAAAATCAACCGTTGCCTCGCCAATTTCATTTAATAAAGCTTCATTCCCGATCGCCGATAGTCGCGTTTCTGTATATCGCATCGCCGCAGCCGGATCATTATCGACTGATCCAAAGTTTCCGTGACCTCCAACTAACGGATAGCGACTAGAAAAATCCTGCACCATTCGCACCAGCGCATCGTAAACCGCCTGATCGCCGTGCGGGTGATATTTACCTAAGACATCCCCAACGACACGGGCGCATTTACGGTAAGGTCGATCGGGTGTTAGCCCTAATTCGTGCATCGCGTATAAAATACGACGATGCACAGGCTTTAAGCCATCGCGGACATCCGGCAGCGCACGTCCTACGATCACGCTCATGGCATATTCTAGATAGGACTGCTGCATCTCCGTATGTAGAGCAGTTGGGATCACCTGTCCGGTTGGGAGAATGTTTAACTGTTGTGATTGAGGTTGCGTCCGCGCCATGAGCCTATTTATCCTGCTGAACTTTTACAATAGTCGGAGTTTTGGGGGTTCCGAAGGGTTGATCGCTCTTGCCTGAAAATACTAATACAGTTGAGCTACCTTACAATCGTTCTATTTTGCCGTATCCAGTGCATTTCGTAAGAGGAATTTATAATGCAAACCGTTCTGATTGTGGAGGATGATCTGATCAACGCGAGGGTCTTCTCCAAAATTCTGACAAAACGCGGAGGTCTGGCAGTCAAGCATACTGAGAATGTAGACGAAGTGATTCAGATTGCACAGTCCGGAGAGGCAGACATTATCTTGATGGATGTGTCTCTCTCTCGCAGTATGTACCAAGGTAAGGCGATGAATGGAATTCAGTTGACTCAACTACTGAAAGCCGATGCCAAAACTGCAAACTTGCCGATTATTTTGGTGACAGCACACGCGATGGAGGGCGATCGAGAGAACTTTCTGAAGCAAAGCGGTGCAGATGGATATATCTCGAAGCCTGTCGTTGATCATCAAGCCTTTGTGGATCAGATCATGGCGTTGCTGCCGAAATCGTAACGGCATGACGTTTCGCATCGATACATTGGTACTATTCTAGCGCGATTTTGCCCCGGTCGAGTGATTCAGGGGTGAGGTTGTAGCCCTTGAGAAAGCGCCGGATCTGATAAGCGAGATCAAGCTGTACTTGTTCGTTTGGGATGAGATTGAAGGTTGAATGTGTGGGTCGTTTAAGATTCTGTTAGATATTGTTTGTAGCCCAATTCATCAAGTTTCGCTTGTTTTCCGCGTACCATTTCTGCAAGGCTTTGACGGTACGCTTGCACTTTGGCAAATAACTCGGCATCGTGGCTTGCGAGAATTTGCACCGCGAGGAGTCCTGCATTTTTGGCATTGCCGATCGCTACTGTCGCCACCGGAATTCCAGCCGGCATCTGCACGATCGAGTACAGCGAATCCACACCTTGCAGCGTCTTCGTTTGTACCGGAACGCCGATCACAGGTAAAGCCGTCATCGATGCCACCATTCCTGGCAAATGTGCTGCGCCTCCTGCCCCCGCAATAATGACTTTCAAACCTCTTGTGTGTGCCTGTTTTGCATACTCCATCATCCGTTCTGGGGTGCGATGGGCTGAGACAATTTCGACCTCGCAAGGGACACCGAATTCTTCACAAACGGCGATCGCAGCTTGCATCGTCGGCAGATCCGAGTCGCTGCCCATAATAATTCCAATCAACGGCTGAGTCATATGCGAAGATCCAAAACGAATGCAATCAAGTGTGACAGATGCGCTTTTTGATTATCAATGCTCAAGTACCCGGTTTCCAAGGATTGCAGCAAATTTTGATCGATGAGGTGGTTTTAGAGATTGCGCCTCGGATTGAAATAACGGCTCCGATCGTTGATGTTGCCGGGGATTGGATTTCTCTGGGCGGTATTGATTTACAGATTAATGGTGCATTGGGACTAGCATTTCCAGATCTCAATTCGGAAAACTGCGACCAGTTAGAGAAAATTTGTCAGTTTCTCTGGAATCAAGGTGTGGATGGATTTTTGCCGACGATCGTTACGACTTCAATCGACAATATCCAACGATCGCTCTCGGTTCTTGCCGACTCTAACCTACCTCAAATCCTGGGTGTCCATCTCGAAGGGCCTTTTCTCAATCGACAGAAGCGCGGCGCACATCCCGAAGAATTTCTTCTGCCGCTTGATGTGGAAACTGTAAAGCGGGTGTTAGGTGATTATGCGGAAATTGTTAAAGTGATCACGCTGGCTCCCGAACTTGATCCAACTGGTGAGGCGATCGCATATCTCAAATCTTTGGGAATTACGGTGAGTTTGGGACATTCGCAAGCCACTGCGGAGCAAGCGCAGCAAGCCTTTGATCAAGGCGCTTCGATGGTGACACATGCTTTTAACGCGATGCCGAGTTTGCACCACCGGGAACCCGGACTGCTCGGAGCCGCGATCGCTAACCCGAATGTGTACTGCGGTTTGATTGCAGACGGGCAGCATGTTTCACCGATCATGATCGAGATTTTGCTGCGCTCTAGTCAGTACGATCGTGGAATTTTTTTGGTCAGCGATGCGCTTTCGCCGCTTGGATTACCGGATGGGCGCTATCCTTGGGATGCGCGTGAGATTGAGGTGATTCACGGGACAGCAAGATTACTTAATGGCACACTTGCGGGAACGACGCGATTGCTCTTGTCTGGGGTGCAGAATTTAGTGAACTGGAATGTCTGTGATCTTGGAACCGCGATCGCGCTTGCTACAACCGCTCCACGCGCTGCGATCAATCTACCTCATTCTTTCCTGAAGCAACCTGCTAATTTTTTGAGATGGCGAAAAAATGGAACGATCGCACCGCAGCGACTCACGTTTGATAAAAAGCTTGCATAAAAAACGGGGCACGGTTCAGGTGCCCCCAAGATACTCAGATTGACTTGTCAAAGCAAAAGTTCCCTCACAGCCTCGAACAAACCCGTAGAATCACGAGCCACTGTTGAGGTATTTGGGGTTTTGCCTCTCCGTAGAATACCTGAGTGATTTGTGTCATAGGTGCCCCTACATCAAAATTTCATCAGAACCTCATGTTTCTACAGAAATTATTAGCAATCCAAAAATTCTCTTGATTGCTAATTGAGAAAAATTGATGCGGACTGGCTCGTTTAACTTTTTCGTAGGCCGGGGACGATCGAGTAATACGATAGGTAAAAGGGAATCAACAAAAAGAAACACAGATTTATGAACGGAGTCGATGATAAAACCGAAGTGCGTGAGTATTTCAACGCAACGGGCTTCGATCGCTGGCGCAGAATTTATGGCGATGGTGAGGTAAATAAAGTCCAGCTTGATATCCGCACTGGACATCAACAGACGGTTGATACGCTGCTTGGCTGGCTCAGAAGTGATGAAAATTTAGCAGGTTTAACCATTTGTGATGCGGGTTGCGGGGTCGGAAGTTTGAGCATTCCGCTAGCGCAAGAAGGCGCGAAGCTGTTTTCTAGCGACATTTCCGAAAAGATGGTGGGTGAAGCAAAGGAGCGAGCGAGCGAACTTGGGCTTCAAGACAATCCGGCTTTCGCTGTACAAGACTTAGAAACACTGAGCGGCAAGTATCACACGGTTGTTTGTTTGGATGTGTTGATTCACTATCCGACGGAACAAGCGACAGAGATGATCAAGCATTTGGCAAGTTTGGCGGACGATCGTTTGGTTTTGAGTTTTGCACCGAAAACCTTTTTGCTAACGATTCTGAAGCGGATCGGGGAGTTTTTTCCGGGCCCCAGTAAAACCACTCGCGCTTATCAGCATCGTGAAGCCGATATTGTGAAAGTGCTGGAAAGCTGTGGCTTTAAAGTTAAGCGCACAGCAATGACTAGCACGAAATTCTATTTTTCGCGAATGTTAGAGGCGGTGCGTTAAATATACGTAAGTTCGATCCAGCTCTGTATCGTTTAGCGCCTACAGGATAAGGAATTTTCCCTATCCTGTTTCTCTAGATCTTGTCTTTTGGTGGGGGTGTCACTTTCGTTTTAATCAAGCCCTGTTCAAGTTGTTTCAACAGTTCAAAATCTTGATCAGGTAAAGTTCGATCGCCGCTCTTCTCTAGAAAGTTAAACGCCGCCCGAAACTCTTTTGCATCGGCTGCGATCGGTGCCTCCAAATGACAGGGAATCACGCGCTCAAAGTCCCAACTGGCAACTTTTTCCGCCCAATCAATCACGATCTGCGGTTCCCGATTCAGGATCAATCTCTGCAAAATTGGCGCAACAATCAATCGATGTTTTCGCAATGCTTCAAACGATCGCTGCCACCCTGCTTTCCAGTGGAACGGATACCAACCGAAAAAGGCTTTTTTCGAGCGATCGGGCGCTTTGGCGACTTCACGTACTGACGGAACTAAATCGGCAACCTCTAATCCACTGGGTTGAAAGTAAAACGTAAATAATGCAACGCGCTGCCAGCCTTTGCGGCGATTGGCTTCGGTATCTTCAATGCCCTCCGCCCCCGTCTCACGCGAATGAAACAACAACGGGTAAGGATCAATTTGCAGGATTTCTGGCGCAACTTCTGGAACCGATACAACAGAATCCGTCACCATTAGCGTTTTAGAGCGTCGATCGAACAAGGCAATCTCTTCAAACGGGCCTAATCCCAATCGAATCGGGCCTAATTTCGCATACTCAAACTGATCGCCAAAGGGAACCGATCGACCATCGAGTAAATGCGTCCGATCGCGAGGAAATCCCAACCAAGACAACGGTAGATTAACTGGATAGCTCCATTGGTCGGGTGCAACATAAATTTGAGCATTAGGAAACTTCCGAGCGAATGGCGGAATAAATACTTTATGCTCTAAACCCGAAGCAGTTGGAAGAATAATATATTTAACGTCACCGTGAACGGAAACAACATCATCCAGCAATCGCAAGCATTCAACGGTTGGGGCAACAGGCGCATATACTAAAAGCCCACCTGCATCAAGCTTTACAACCGTCATCCGAATCGGTGTAACAACGTAGAAAATTCCCTGAAGCTGTTCAAATATCCAAACAGCATTTTCGACGACTTCGCGCCTGATCGTCCGACGCTGGCTATAGGGATAAATTGGCACTGTAAACCAATAAAACCACGATCGTTCACGCGGACTGATTTGACTGTTTTGCACCGATCGCATCATTGCCTAAACTCTTGTTCACTTGATTTAGTCTCTCACGCATCCTGAAACGATAGCGCATTCAGAAATAAACGCGGTCAAGCTACCAATACCAAACCACAGAGTAAGCGTCTAAAGGCTTCTCCTTCTGTTCCAAGAATCTGAAGCACTTCGAGGTCTCTATCGGTGTCTCCTCATTCCGCATAGAGTGGAAGATACAGTGTGGGTCGATCACGCTCCTCTGCTCATCCCGAATTATCACCCAAATTTTGGCATTTGAACGTGTGATAAGTTGTGCGAGTGATTCATTCTACTTGGGAATTGATTGTCAGCTATGTCATCTACTAGGTTGAACCAGATAGTGAAATGGGTCATTGTTACTTTGAGCATTGCGATCGCTTACAGCGTTTCCGCTACCCTTTGTCTAGTTTTTGCCCCCTTACCAGGTAAAGTGACCGCTATCTGGTTGCCCTCCGGCTTAACTCTGGCATTTTTTACCTGGTGTGGATGGTTGGCATTTCCAGGGATTGCTCTAGGGTCACTGATTGGGGTAGTACCGGATTTTCTCAAAGTAGAGCCGCCCCTTTCAATTCCTGTTTTCGTTTTCCTAAATCTTGTATGCGTTGTTGCTAATTGCCTTCAGCCAGCCGCTGGCGTTGCCCTCATTAAACGGTTAACCGGTACGTCGCCTGCATTTAATCAAGTCCAGTCTGTGAACGGTTTTATCGTAGCAGCAGTAGTTTCGCCGATGTTATCCGCCACGATCGGGATTACTTCTACGTGCTTAGTACAGCTTACACCGTGGACAGACTATGGTGTCGCTTGGTTGACTTGGTGGCTGGCGAGTATGCTGGCTCATCTGCTGTTCACCCCTCCTTTACTCCTGTGGCGTTCAAACGGGAGATTTTGTTCACGCGCTCAGTTCTGCGGGATGGTTCTCGCTTTAGGACTGAGCTTGGTGATCGGTTGGGTCGTGTTTATTCAGAACTATCCAATTGAATATACGTTCTTGCCTATCTTAATTTGGTCAGTTTTTCGGTGCGGTGGATTTTTCACCAGTGTACTGGTTTGCATCATCTCGGTGATCGCGATCATGATGACCTCTCAGGGATTGGGATCATTCATAACCAACTCTACAACAGGTTCCCTGTTGTTGTTGCAGTCGTTTATTGCCGTGTGTTCTATTACGACATTAGTATTGGGGGCGGTAATCCAGGAGCGTAGAGCAGCGGAGCTGGCTCTAGAACGAACGCTGGACTCTTTAGAACAGCAAATCGAAGAGCGGACGGCTGAGTTGCAGGAGAGCAAGGCAACTCTCGATGGTTTTTTTGCAGCAGCTCCAGTCGGTTTAGGGATTGTGGATCACCAGTTGCGATACGTGCGGATTAACCAACTCCTCTCAAAGATGAATGGTTTGTCGATCGAGCGACATCTAGGTCAAACCATCTGGCAGGTGCTTCCGAATCTGGCTCCCAACCTGGAACCCGTTTATCAAAAGGTGCTCATGACTGGGCAACCCGTTTTAAATCAGGAGGAAAGTGGTAAAAGTCTTGTACAGCCAGAAGTGAAGCGTACCTGGTTAACCTCCTATTTCCCCATTACGTCGACTCATCATGCACCTTCCAAGGTGGGGGTCATTGTGATGGATATTAGCGATCGCAAAAAAATGGAATTACAGCTTCAACTGCAAGCTCGCAGAGATAGTCTTACTGCGATTCCGAATCGACTTCATTTTCAGGAATCGGCTGAAGCAGAATGGCGACGCTGTAGCCGTATCCAGAAACCCCTTTCCCTAATTTTGCTGGATATCGATGAATTCAAGCGCTACAACGATGCTTACGGGCACTTAGCTGGGGATGCCTGCCTGATTCAATTTGCCAACCTACTCCTGACGGTCGTGAATCGCGCTGGGGATGTGGTTGCACGCTATGGCGGTGAAGAATTTGTTGTCATCTTGCCGGATACAGATGCGGAAGGAGCGGTTCGTATTGCCCAACTGATTCGTCAGCGACTCCATCAAAAGCGAATTCCCCATCCCGGTTCTTCCGTTGCGGCTTATGTAACTGCTAGCTTGGGCGTTGCGATCTGTCTTCCCAATCCTAGTTTGCAGGTAAACGATTTAATTCAAGCCGCTGATGAAGGTTTGTACGAGTCAAAGCGACAGGGGCGCGATCGCATTACGCTCAAAGTCATTGGCATATAGTTACGATCGCTCGTCTTGGGTATCAGCCTGAAAGTAGTGCGATCGCGTTTTGACGAGGAATATTAGGAGCGATCGTAATCCGAACTAACGTTGCCCATCACTCGCCGCTAACAGCCTTAGACTCTAACAGAAAACCTCCGGTCGGGTACATGGACATTGTTAAACCATGCTACTCACGACTCGCAGTGTTTGTCCGAGGCCATTGAAAACTAAATCGCTCATCATAGTAAGTGCGCTTCAAATAAGCTAAGTCAGCTTCCCAATCCCGAATTGCCTTATCAAAAGCACCTGCGTTACGGCGTCTCGCATTGCGTGTAAATGCTGCAATAGAGTCAGCTAGCTTTTTCAGTCTCTTAGCCGTACCTAGTTGACCCCACTCACTTAAGTAGGCGACGTTATCTATGGATGGCAAGGAATGCAAGAAGATATCATCAAGAATCTGCCTACGTTGATTTTCTGGTAGCCCATTTACACCAACTTTATACCCATAGAGTTTCAGAAGTCCTTCCTCATATTTGAAAACATCTTCAGATAAATTTTTTGATCCAACCTTTACTGTTGCAGTGGTAGTTGGCCAAACAAATGTTTTTGTGTCCTTTAACTCTGTTAATCTTGCTGAAATACGGGCGAGCAAAGTTCGAGCTTTTTGTCGAGTTCGGAACTGTAACTCATGATGTACTTCCCTCAAAACATCCGGATTATTCCATTCCGAATTCACAATTCTCTCAAGCTTGTCAACATGACATTTGATATATGGACGCTTTCGGCTGAATTTATCAGTATATTGAGTTTTATTTCTAAATATTGATGACTGTGGAGTAACACGAACAGAGGTGTTTTCTTCTTGTATTGAAGCCGCAGGCGAGCTAGCTCTATCCTGTTCAGGTTTAACCCCAAATGGTCTATCAATCAGAAGATCCCGTTGTGGCATTGGTGGGTAATTTGCCGGCTTCTGAGACGGCTTAACCTCAAATGGTCTATCAATCAGAAGATCCCGTTGTGGCATTGGTGGGTAATTTGCCGGCTTCTGAGACGTATCTATTTCTATGGAAGGAGGTGGCTGTGGGTTAGCTTGTTCATCAGGTGATTCTACCTTTGCTGAAAAGGAGGAAGACTCACCTACAGATTTTTCCAACTCAGCTTCAGACAACTTTCGGGTCAGAAGCGTATACTTTGGCTTCTGATCGCGGGATCGTTTCAATCTCCGAAGGAGGGTTTTGAACCACTCCAGTAGTTTTCCTAAGTAGCCTCTCATGGGATTTAAACGAATTGTTAATCGACAAGTTTGCTTCTGTTTCTTAAGTTTTGGCGCAAATTGATTCAGTGTTCAACTACTCTAATTGAGTTATATACCAAGCTAAATCTAGGTATCAGGAAATCTTATTAATTTTACAACTTAACCTTCACGTGTGCAGCGGACAGCAGCAAAGCTGATTGCACCTCACCAAATAATGCCCTAACGATGCCCTCGGAGAGAACTCGTAATAGCTTGGTCATCGCAAACTCACCGATCATCTCTCGCTACGCCCCCACAGAAAGATTAGCGGTCTAACTGCACTGAATTTTCTCGCATAGTGTCCTAAATTGGCTGACTAGAATGAATTATTTCGGGTTATCACACTGGTGCAGAGCAATATGGAGAAAGATTTTTTATAGTACGCTCTTACGGCTGCATATACAGAAACTTTCCATATGTTCTCCGCTTTATACAGAAGGTTGATTTAACCCCATCGCTCTCAACAATCCCTCTAATTCGGAACTCGATACCGAGTAGCAATAAACGAGAAAAATCGGTAGTAGTTGCTAAACTGCCCACTCGGAGCAATGCCGCGCCAGTGATATCTCACGTCTTTATGGTCGATCGTTAACATCATCATGCTAGTCTGCGCCTCGACCTTCACCTCTAATCGTCCAGGTATCCCCTGCGCTGTTGTAAAGTTCGTCGGCTGCGATTTTTGAGTCGATCGCTTCAACTGCGCCCAACTGCGAATTTCAAACCCCACATTCTTCGGATCACTAAACACAATGCCATCTTGATTTTCCGGTGGAATCGAATCGATCCAGCCCTCCGGATACAAAAACTCAAAACCAAATCGAGGATTCCGGTAGGTCTGCCAGCGGTCAGGAAGACTGTCCTGCTGAGAACTCGATCGCTCCCACGGCAAGCCATTGCAGCTTGTCAGCCCAATCACTCCCACCAAAATCCAACTCAAACCCTGCTTCATAATGTAAATGAATGTAACAATATTGCCGTCATGCTGGCATACCGTCTTGACAGCCCCAGATATGCCAGATATCGTAATTGCATACCCGGGTAAAACGACTGAAAGTTCTATGCAAGACAAGCAGAAAGTTACGTTGTATCTCCCGCCCGAATTGCACCGCAAGCTAAAAATCCAAGCGGCGATGAGTTCAGAGGCGATGTCAGTCCTCGCAGAGAGGGCGCTCGACTTTTACCTCACATACCCGGAGGTTGTCGAGCAGCAAGAAGAAGCTCATGGTCAAACCCATCGGATTTACGACTGTCCCAGTTGTACCACTCCGGTAGTCCTGCGAAACGGCGAGTTGACTGCTTTAGGGCACTCCTCGAACGCTGTTACTCAGGATGAGCTATCGACCGTTTCGATCGGGTCTTCCAGCGAAGAGAAGGTTGTCGTTCCCTGCTAGTTTCCATCGCAGAGTTCGCAGTCTGATCGGTTCGCTTCACACATCTGCACCGTTGTTAGTGGGTCGCGGTTATGCAAGAAGAGCTAAATATCCTGTTACAGGCTCAATATCCTTTAATTTATCTTGTAACTTCGGAAGAAGAGCGGGCAGAGCAAGCGATCTCGATTCTTGCTCAGACGAAACCTTCCAAGCGGTTGTATTTGTGGACAGTGACTCACGGAATTGTGGAGTATGGTCAGCCTCGCAGCGTGACCCAGCACAACACAGTTTCTCCAGAAGCTGCGATCGAGTGGGTGATGCGACAGCGCGAACCCGGCATCTTTGTTTTCAAGGATTTGCACCCGTTTATTGATTCCCCTGCGGTGACTCGGTGGTTGCGTGATGCGATTGCCAGCTTCAAAGGAACGCAAAAAGCGATCGTGCTGATGTCTCCGATGCAAAACATCCCGATCGAGCTGGAGAAAGAAGTCGTTGTGATGGACTTCCCACTCCCCAACATGGCTGAGTTGAATCAAGTTCTCACCGCTCAGCTTGATCAAGTTCGGACTCGCCGGATTACGACCGAGACCCGCGAGAAGCTTCTAAAAGCGGCGTTAGGTCTGACCCGCGACGAGGCAGAAAAAGTTTATCGTAAAGCTCAGGTAACTGCCGGACGCTTAACCGAAGAAGAAGTTGACATTGTTCTTTCTGAGAAAAAGCAACTGATTCGACGCAACGGCATTCTAGAGTACATCGAAGAAGATGAAACGATCGATTCGGTGGGTGGACTCGATGAACTGAAGCACTGGTTAAGACAGCGATCCGATGCCTTTACCGAAAGAGCGAGAGAGTATGGACTGCCCCAACCTAAAGGAATGCTGATTCTGGGTGTTCCCGGTTGCGGAAAGTCACTGATTGCCAAGACGACTTCACGGCTGTGGGGCTTGCCTCTCCTGCGATTAGATATGGGTCGAGTTTACGACGGCTCAATGGTGGGTCGATCGGAGGCGAACCTCCGCAACGCGCTCAAAACTGCGGAATCGATTTCACCCGCAATCCTTTTCATCGATGAAATGGATAAGGCATTTGCTGGAACCACTGGCTCAGCCGATTCTGATGGCGGGACTTCCAGCCGGATCTTTGGTTCCTTCCTCACCTGGATGCAGGAGAAAACCTCTCCAGTGTTTGTGATGGCGACTGCGAACCGAGTCGAGCGCCTTCCGGGAGAATTCCTTAGAAAAGGTCGATTTGACGAAATTTTCTTCGTTGACCTCCCGACCGCTGAAGAGCGTAAAGAGATTTTCCGAATTCACCTCGCGAAACGCCGCCGAGAGATCGAACGCTTTGATCTCGACCAACTCGCAAACGTCTGCGACGGCTTTTCGGGAGCGGAAATTGAGCAAGCCTTAGTGGCAGCCATGTACGAGGCATTCGCTCAAGATCGAGAGTTTACCCAGTTGGACATCATTGCGGCATCGAGAGCGACTCTGCCGCTGTCCAAGACAATGACTGAGCAGGTTACAGCCCTTCGGGATTGGGCTAGGCAGCGTGCGCGACCTGCGGCAGCCTCAGTTGCTGAATATCAGCGGCTTGAGTTCTAAAAGGCTTTTGTCCTGCTTCCCACAGGACAAAGGGCTGGGCAACCGTCCAGCAGTATGAACACCTGTTTTGCAACTTGAGTACGCAAGTACTTGGAGTTACAAAACATCTAAAACCTAAACGTTGTCGTTGTTATCAACTTTCCACGGAGGAAACCTAAAATGTCTCACTTTAGCACTCTTCGCACCAAAATCACCGACGCTGAAATCCTCAAGTCCTCGCTTCGCGATCTGGGCATCTCGGTTAAGACCGAAGCTGATGTTCGTGGCTACAACGGTCAGCGCGTTCGTTCTGACATTGTTGCAGTTCTCGACGGCGAATATGATTTGGGCTGGTCGCGTAACGCTGATGGTTCGTTTGACCTGATCGCTGACCTCTGGGGTGTTGCGAAGAAGCACAACCAAACTGAGCTGATCAACTCGATCAACCAGAAGTACGCTGTGAACAAGACCTTGGCTGAAGTCAAGCGCCCTGGCTTGAACAATGCAAACGTGAAATTGGTTGTTCAAAAATAGTTTCTCTGCGCGTTCCCAAGCTGCCGGGTTAACTTCTTACAGTTAACCCGTTTTTTTGTTTGAGCGATTAGGCTACTTACTTGCAATTGATTAGAGCTTCAATATCTGCTGCTACGATCGTTTCCAGGTTGCGCGTAATTTTCTCAATGTCCCAATTCCACCAAGCAACTTCAAGCAACGATTGGATTACGTCATCGTCAAAGCGCTGACGAATAGGCTTGGCTGGATTGCCCCCAACGATCGTGTAGGGTGGCACATTACCGACCACGACAGATTTTGCAGCAATAATGGCTCCGTCTCCCACCTTCACTCCTGGCATAATCACCGCTTCATAACCAATCCACACATCATTACCGATGACGGTATCGCCTTTGTAGGGGAGTTCTTCAGGTTGAGGAGTTACTTTTTCCCAACCGTTGTTAAAGATGTCAAACGGATAAGTCGAGAACCCACTCAATTTGTGATTTGCACCATTCATGATGAACTTAATTTCTGTTGCCAAAGCACAGAATTTTCCAATGATTAAGCGATCGCCAATGAATGGGAAATGATATAGAACGTTGCGCTCAAAATTTTCTGAATCCTCTGGATCATCGTAGTAAGTATAATCACCAATAATGATATTGGGATTTGACACCGTATTTTGAATGAAGCAGATTTGCGGAAATCCCTTCATTGGATGCTTATCTTTTGGGTCTGCTCCATACATGATTAGCCGCTCCTAGCCTTATATTGCAGATGACATCTGGACAGCAGAAACTCAGCTCTATTTACTAGGGCACAGGTTTTACTCAGGAAGCTTCAAGAGTTCCGACGGTTCCATCTTTTCATATTTCTCAAACGGTTGATGAATCCAGGGATTATGCTCCAAATAATTCACATAATAATCGGGCTTGATCACAGAACAGGCTTTGTACCAGAGAACGGCAGTACGAACCTCCTCGATATAGAAGCCGTAGTGCAGATCGAGCCAAGGAATCGCCTTTTGCAACGTCACGCCCGAATCCACTAGATCATCGACCAACAAAACATGACTGCCCAAATTCAGCGTCGTCATCGTCAGATCTTTTGAGAAAACAAGCGTACTTCTCGACTGACTGCCGCTGCGATACGAGGAAGTCGATAAAATCGCCAGCGGCATATCGAAGATGCGGGCAAGGACATCGCCAACGCGCAATCCGCCCTTTGCCAAGCAGACGATTTGATTAAACTGCCAGTCCGATCGGTAAATTTGAGCTGCAAGCTTTTCGATTAACAGATGATAATCTGACCAACTGACATGAAGATCGGACTGAGTGGAATCGGGCATAGTGAAGTCAAAAATAGATAAGTTTTTCTGCAACCTGCGGATTACACAGGTGAAGACGATGAAAATAATACAACTGTTACCCCGGATTCTGCGACTTTGTTATGAATAATTCTGCTAACGAGCCGATTTCTGAAAAACTCGACCTCAAAACAAAAATTGCTTATGGAGCCGGAGATTTAGGCCCTGCAATCACGGCAAATATTTTGATCTTCTATCTCTCGCCGTTTCTGACGGACGTGGCGGGGTTAAATCCTGGACTGGCTGGACAAACACAATTGGTCGGGAAGGTCTGGGATGCAGTCAACGATCCGATGGTTGGGGTGATGAGCGATAAGACTCGATCGCGCCTTGGTCGCCGCTACCCCTGGATTTTGGCGGGTGCAATTCCGTTCGGTTTTTTCTTTTTCCTGCAATGGATTGTGCCCAAGTTTAGCAACAATCCAGACGGGCAGCAGTGGGGGTTGTTTTGGTATTACACCTTTATTTCGATCGCGTTTGGGTGGCTCTATACGGTGGTGAATTTGCCTTACACAGCACTCACGCCGGAGATGACGCAGGATTACGATGAGCGCACCAGTTTAAACAGTTACCGATTTGCGTTCTCGATCGGCGGCAGTATTCTCTCAGTCGTGCTGGTCGGCATCATTGGATCAATGTTTCCCGAAGTGCGGCAGCGCTATCTGGTGATTGGTGCCGTCTGTGCCGTTTTGGGATCGTTGCCGTTGTTTTGGTGTGTTTGGGGGACGTTCGATCGGATGAAAGCGATCGGGCTACAGCGTCCTGAATCAGAGCAACCTGTCTCGATACCGATCGCGCAACAAATCAAAATTGCCCTCAGCAACCGTCCATTTCTATTTGTCGTTGGGATTTATCTGTGTTCTTGGCTGAGTTTTCAGCTTACAGCAGCGATTATTCCTTACTTTGTCGGAAGCTGGATGAGACTAAATAGCCCATGGGCAGTTCCAAGCGTGGTATTAGCCGTGCAACTGACTGCAATGCTCGTCCTTCCGCTGTGGAATGCGGCGAGTCAGCGAATTGGCAAACGGGGCGTTTATGCTGCGGGCATGGTGCTGTGGATTATTGCACAAGGCGGATTGTTCTTTTTACAGCCGGGACAGTTGACCTTGATGTACGTGTTGGCAGTGATGTCAGGATTTGGGGTATCGGTCGCGTATTTAATTCCCTGGTCAATGTTGCCGGATGTGATCGAACTCGATGAGCTGCAAACTGGACAACGCCGCGAAGGAATTTTCTATAGCTTTGTGACGTTTCTGCAAAAGGTTTCCTTGGGGATTGCGGTGGCGATCGTGCTGCAAAGTTTAGGATGGGCAGGATATGTCAAGCCAACTGAAGCAGTTCAACTGCCTGTTCAGCCAGATGAGGTGTTGTTAGCGATTCGACTGTCGATCGGCCCTGTTCCCACGATCGCGCTGCTCATTGGCATGGTGTTGGTGTATTTCTATCCGATCACGCGAGAAGTTCACGCAGAGATTCGTCTGAAACTTCATGAGCGCAAGCACAACCCGTCTTAAGTTGCGAAAAGTGTAACCGATCGCACGATTCATCCAATGCGATGGCAAAGTAGGTACATTCTTAAGTACGGCAATTGTGATGATGAGTCCAGTTCAGAAATCCATTCAGAAGTCACCTTGGCAACGGTTGAGTGCCATCCCAATGGCAATCGGTATTGTTAGCTTATCGATGATCAGTCCGGTTCAGGCTCAGGAGAAATTAGTGCGAACCTTAACTGTCACAGGTCGCGGGTTCGAAGATATCCAAACGACACTGGCGCAAGTGCGATTGGGGGTCGAAGTCCAAGGCAAAACCGCTAATGAAGTGCAGCAAGAAGTGGCTCGCAAATCGAATGCAGTCGTCACCTTCTTGCGATCGCGCCAAGTCGATAAGCTCGAAACCACGGGAATCAATTTGAGTCCTCGATATGATTACACCAACAACCGTCAAACCCTAGTCGGCTACACGGGATCGAATAATGTTTCGTTTCGAGTTCCGACCGAGCGAGCAGGCGAGATCATCGATGAAGCGGTGAAGAGAGGCGCAAGTCGGATTGATGGGGTCAGCTTTGTCGCGTCAGATGAAGCGATCACCGCCGCCCAAAAAC
Source organism: Leptolyngbya sp. DQ-M1 (assembly GCF_039962505.1). NCBI lineage: Bacteria > Bacillati > Cyanobacteriota > Cyanophyceae > Leptolyngbyales > Leptolyngbyaceae > Leptolyngbya > Leptolyngbya sp. DQ-M1. Next base: position 466,694 of record NZ_JAMPLJ010000002.1, on the reverse strand, counting down.
AAGCGCTCCGTAAAGCCACTCAAGAGGCACAAGCTCAAGCAGATGCAGTATTCAGTGCCTTGAATCTAACCCGTAAAGACATTGTGAATGTTCAGGTGAATGGAGCCTCTGCACCGCCGCCTATTTTCCGGGATGCTGCGGTGATGGAGTTACGAAATGCAAAGGTTCAAGCCGCTCCGAGTCCGGTCGTTGGGGGAGAACAGCGAGTCGAAGGATCGGTCACATTACAAATCAGTTATTAACTTTTGCGGAGAGATGAAATATTTTTATCTGCATGGATTTGCTTCAAGTCCACGATCGACCAAAGCTCGTCAACTTTGCGATCGTTTCCGATCGATTCATCTCTCCCTAGAAGTTCCTGATCTAAATCAAAACGATTTTCCACATCTCACCCTGACTCGCCAAATTCAGCAGGTTAAAAGCCTGTTGCACGACGAACCTGTAACGTTAATTGGTTCTAGCTTTGGGGGATTAACTGCCGCTTGGATTGCCGAGCAGTGTGATCAAATCGATCGCGTCGTTTTGCTTGCACCTGCATTTAATTATTTAAATCATTGGCTTCCTGCATTCGACCCATCTGACCTAGAGCGATGGCGATCCGGGGTGCCAATTTTGATCTATCACTATGGCATAGGTGGATCATTACCTTTGAATTACGATATTGTTTCAGACCTCAAAAACTACGACGAAGCCCAGATCAAGAAACCCATTCCAACCTTGGTCTTACATGGAGTCCACGACGAAGTGATTCCGATCGCTCAAAGCCGCTTGTATGTAAAAGACCGATCGTGGGTAAATTTGATCGAATTGGACAGCGATCACAGTCTAGTGAATCAAGAAGCGCAGATTTGGCAAGCGATTCAGGAATTTTGCAGCTTATAGAATTTTAGTGATGCGATCGCGCTTGACTAATGGTAAGTTATAGAACAAACGCACTATTAACCTTTACATCTCCTCACTGGAGGGTAAATTTGCTCGAAAGTAGGGTTTACAGAGTTCAGATTTTTGAGGATTATCTATCTTGCAAGAGACAAATTTATCTCTGAACTTTCGCTATGTTTGAAAGATAGCGAAAATTAAAGTTGAATTCTGCTACTGTCCGAATGCTGGAATTTTGCTCCAGCGAGACAAACTAGGTTATTGTTTCCAAGGTATTTAGTATGGAACCTGAAGTGAAAGAAATGGAAGCCTCCACCGTCGAAACTCCGACGATCAAAATGGACGAAGCTGGAACGCTTGCGCCTGTCTCTAGCAATTCAAGCAGCGAACAGTGGCGCGAAATCGCCGACAAGACTTATTCGGTTTTGGCATCGCTGCCGGAATATCTCGGTCGATTTTTCTCAGAGTACCGCAAACCTTTGGTGACGGTCGGACTGATTTTTGGCTCGATCGTTTCGGTCAAGCTCACCCTCGCCCTTTTAGGTGCGATCAACGACGTTCCCCTATTACAGCCGACCTTTGAACTGGTTGGACTGGGCTACAGCATCTGGTTTGTGTATCGATATTTGCTGAAAGCCTCCAACCGTGAGGAATTAGGGCAGGAGTTCAACAAGCTCAAAGAACAAGTGGTTGGTCGTGTGACGCAATAGAGTGCAGTCGCAACGGTCGTGAAATCGGGGGGCTGTAAATCAGCCCCCTGTTTTTGTTGAATTGGCTGTCACACAATGGCTTGACCTCGAAGCCTGATTCCTTCATAGTTTTTTGATATCAGCACTGCTCGATCCAAACAAGATTTGTTAGGGTCAGGCACTTTAAGATCAAAATAACGATCATATTTTTGATGCAACCTTTAGCGGCTATGCACTTTTGTAAACAGCTAATCAGACCATTACTCGTGATCAGCGCTTTCGGTTTAATTGCGCTACCCGCATCGGCGCAGTTGAGCAATGCTCAAGTCGATCGGATCGTTGAAGCCCTACGCCAAGCCTCAAAACCCGAAAAGCCTAACACTGGACTATTCAGTGATTGGCAAGTCAAGCCCGACAATATCCCACGCTGGTCAAAAGCCTGTACCGGACGATCGCTCTCTCCATCTGAATTTGAAGCAAATTCAGGCATCGCTCGATCGATTGTGACGTGCATCGTGCGCGACGTGCTGAAAGAAGAAGCAAAAGCGATCGGCAATAATGAAACGGCTGCGGTTCAACGAGTCGCAGCTTGGTGGATGACGGGCGACGCGAATAAGTTCAATGCCCGAGAAATCGCGCCTTATGTGCAAAAAGCACTGAGAGCCTACCAGCCTACCGTTGCGGAAAAGCCTGAGAAAGCGAGCCGAAACGAAACATTCTACGATCGCTACATGACCGCAGGTTATGCCGCTGCTCAGCGCAAGGATCAAAAAGCGGCTCGGCTCTACTTCCAACGGGCACTCGATGAGCGTCCACAGGATCAATTTGCCCTGCAAGCCCTCCGCAATCTAGGGACTGCAAATCGCGGCTCTAGCCGCACCACTCCGATGACTGAGAAACCGACGAACCGTTAGGAAAGTTATGAATGCTTTGAAGTTTGTAAATCGCTCTGCTGCATTTTTGAGTAGCGCTACTTTACTGTTGGGCGCGACGATTCTTCCAATGCGATCGACTCTTGCTCAGACGGCTCAGTGGACAAAGATCACAGAAAATTCGGTCAAAGACCAGTTTTTTGTCGATACCAGTTCGATTCAGCGAAATGGCTCGATCGTCTGGTACTGGGAATATCGCCAGTTTCCAGACGCGAATAATGCGCTACTCGACGTGAAGGTTGATCAGCCTGTACATGGTGCAGTGATGCGCTGGTCGGCGGATTGTGCTGCTCAATCGCAGCGTCTTAGAAAAGTGAACGCTTACACAACGAATCGGAAGCTGATTCAAAAATTTGACTATGGCGATACGGGAATGTTGCTGCAACCGAAAGCGGGGAGCAGTACGCATAAAGTGATGGAATTTGTGTGCCGATCGCCTGAAAAAAAGTAGAACGCTATCAACACCGCCACCGGAGAATCTGCTCTTTTACGGGATTTACAAACGATCTCATCTCGGCTTGCGATCGCGTAAATTCCGCCTTTAATTGGTAATACCACCGCGCCTGAGTATCTGCGTCTTTAATTAGCATTAATCCAGGATTGTGTTTTAGCCCGATTTGCTGTTTCACCACCATTTCACGATCCTGATTCAGAAATGTCCGAGTCGCTGGAACCAAAAACGGTTTGAGCAGATTAAACCAAGGAATGGTTGAATAAAACAGCGTTGTGACCTCAGTTTCGTTGTCATTCAAGGGGGTCATCGTTGTTAAATTACAAACGCGATGCTGCTTGGTAATCACTTGCTCAAACCGCACACCCGGAAGCTGAAACGAAATCTCGACCTCTGGATCACCACCAACTAAATCGTAGAGCAGCGTCGATCGCTCCAGTTTGTGCCGCCGCATCGTGAACCCTAACGGCGATGGATCAAAGGTTTTCACTTCTTCTGCTAAGGTCGGATCAGAACGCCACCACCACGATCGATGGACAAATGGCACATGAGCCGGATCCATTAATCCAACGACCGCATGATCGAGATACGCGGGGAAATTCATCACGACCACAGCTTGATAGGTACTGTCGAACCCTGGAACCTGCGGCGGTTCATCTTCGGGAAGGCTCTGATCCTCAGCTCCCATAAAAATCCAGACATTCCCCTGAAGCTCTCGCACTGGATACGATCGCACCCGAAATCGAGAAAAATCAAGCGTTTGATCCTCGGTTAAGGCTGGAATTGCTGAACATTTTCCAGTTTGATTAAATCGCCAGCCGTGATAGGCACATTCCACTTCAGCGCCGTCAAATCGTCCACAGCTTAAGGGAACTGCGCGATGCGGACAAATATCTCGCAGCGCGAAAACGTCACCCGATCGCGTTCGTCCGAATAAAATCGGTTCGTTTAGAAGAGTTTTTGCGATCGTTTGTCCCGGTTTCAGCGATCCGCCCGGAAGCGCGTAATACCAGAGATTCCGAAGAAAGAGCGGTTTGTCCATGCTTATCGTGCTGCCCGTACCAATAGCCAACTCACCGCGCTCAGTCCTACCACCGTGGGCAACCAAGCCGCCAGAACTGGGGTGAAAATCTCCAATCGCCCGAACGCATCACACACAAACGAAAGCAGGTAATACGTAAAGATAATCAAAATGCTAATCGCAAAACTGGTGCCTTTGCCGCCGCGTCGAGGACGAGTTCCCAGCGTTGCCCCTGCCAACCCAAAGACCAAGCAGACAAACGGAAACGCGATTTTTTGCTGAATTCTCATCGTGAGCTGGTTGACGCTCTTTTGGTTGCCGCTCTGCTCCACCAGCTTGATATAGTCCTGCACCTCAGCGATATTCATCTCGGCGGAATCGGTTTTACGAGTGGCAAGGTCGAGCGGGGTGCGGGGGAGTTGGATCTGCTGCCGCTCGAATTTGAGAATATTTCGGTATGAGCCATTCGGATCGACGAGATAAATCGTGCCGTCGGAGAAGTCCCAGGTTTGCTGCTCGAAGTTCCATTGGGCAGAATTAGCGGTGATAATCTGGTTGAGTCCTTCTTGGGAAAAATCCAGCACCGTTAAGGTTTTCATCTGCACTCCGTCGAATCGCTGGGCGTAAAAAATTCGCTCAAGCTGCTGCTGCGACGCTCCATCCTGCTTCACCTCGCGATACTGCTGGAACACAATATTCTTTTCGTCAAACCTTGGCTTGTCTTGCTTTAAGGCTTGCTCTAGGGTGACTCCTGCTTGATATTTCGCGGCGGGAACGATCGCTTCATTAAATGCAAAGGTCAGCAGCGAAACCAGAAAACTCAGCACTACCACAGGCACGATCAAGCGATAAATGCTAATCCCCGCACTCCGGAGCGCAATCAGTTCGCTATCTGTAGACAGACGGCTATAAACCATTAAGGCGGAAAGCAGCGTTGCCATCGGAAACGACAGCGCAATAAATTCTGGTGTTCTTAACAGGAGAACACGGGCAGCGATCGCGATCGGCAGTCCCAGTTCGGTCATCTGCCGGATGAGATCGAAAATCGCCCCAACCGACACCAAAATCGACGAAAACGCCGCTACGCCAAATATAAACGGACTTGCTAATTGACGAGCAATATAGCGATCGAGCACAGAAATTGGCGATCGCAGTCGGAAGGAAGCGGAAGACATAAGGCTTTAACGCTGGAAGTTATCTCCAAGGTAATACTGACGGACTAAGGGATTGTTGTAAAGTTCCTCAGCGCTGCCAGAGGCGAGAATCTGACCGTCTCGCATAATGTAGGCGCGATCGATAATTGCTAGAGTTTCGCGAACATTGTGATCGGTAATCAGAATACCCATTTGGCGATCGCGCAGTTGAGCAATGATCTCTTGAATTTCGGCAACGGCGATCGGATCAACCCCGGCAAACGGTTCATCGAGAAAGAGAAATTTCGGGCCTTCGACTCCGGTTGCCAGCGCTCTTGCCAGTTCGGTGCGGCGGCGTTCTCCTCCAGAAACCTGAATGCCTAGCGACGAGGCAACTTTTTCGAGCCGAAATTCTTTCAGCAGGTTGTTGAGGCGATCGCGCCATTGCCAGCGCGGAACTTTGGTTTGCTCCAGCACCAGCAGAATGTTGTCTCGCACGGTTAAATACCGAAAGATGCTGGGTTCCTGCGCCAGATAGCCAATCCCTAAATGAGCGCGTTTGTTAATCGGTAGATCGGTCACATCTTGATCGTTTAGCCAAACTTTACCGCTATCAGGCTTTTCTAACCCAGTTGCGATATAGAATGTCGTCGTTTTCCCGGCTCCATTCGGCCCCAACAGCCCAACCACTTCGCCCTGAGCGACTGACAAACTAACCCGATTGACGATCAAGCGATCGCCAAACGATTTGTGAATGTTTTCTAGAACGATTCTCAAAACCCGCTCCTGGGACTATCAACAGAGAAAGACAACTGGTTAGCGATTCTTCGATTGAAACTGAGGTCTCGGACTGAACGGGGCGGGAGTTGCGGGTGTAGGCTGGGCAGGTGTCGCGGGAGCTTCGATCAGATAAATGGCTTCGACTTGCTTGTTCGGCTGGGGCAGCGCAACGAATCGCCCTTCATCGACTAAATAGGTAATGACTTCCCCGCGCAGGCTGTTGCCCTGTTGCAGCACGTAGACATCGCCCGACAGCACGATGCGCCGCTCGTTGCTGTAGTAAATCGCTTGGGCAGAAGTCGCTTGAATTTGACGTGCGGGGTAATTAATTTGCACATTGCCCCTTGCTACCACGACTCCAGTTTTGGCGTTGGCTTCGGTGGTGTTGGCTCGGAGGGTGAGCGGGGTTGAAGTAGCGGCGGGAGCTTGAGCAGAACTGCTGCCGCTGGCAATCACCGAGGCAGCAAGGATCGGGAGGAAGAAGAGCGATCGGAGACGAAGCATGGCTGAGAACTGCATAAAGGATCGGGATGACCTCGAATATATCACTGTAAGAAAGTTAATCAAATTTGATCAACTGCATCTTTGAATATTCCGTCAATCTAGTGTGCTGTATCTAAATAGTGTGCTGTATCTAACGACGAGTGGCGAGCCTAACATGTTTCAGAACAAGTCCATCTAACGCTTTTGGATCATTGGCGGATGTAGGAAAATGCGATCGTCACCGTCCTGCGGTGGATCGGCAGTGAGAACGATTTGAGCAACACGATCGGCTCCAGCCGCTTGAATTTTGCTCAGCAATTCAGAACCGTCATCGATCAATTGCTCCACGTCTATTCCACCATATTCCGGTTGGTACTCTCGCAGACGGTTTAAGCCTTCTCCCATCAGAATCACAGCCCCTCGCCAATTGTGATTTCCGAGGTGATACAGCCCCACTGCGATTTGTAGAATGCCCTGATAAAACTTCTTCTCGAACATCGGAGCTTCAATCCAAATCGCTTCTAGCGTGTCGTGACAAGCGTAAAATTCACCCTGATTAAACTGATCGATGCCTTGCCAAAATTCTTCTGAAACTTCGGTGTCCATCTCCCTCCTAAACCTTATCCTGTAATTGCGACTGCAACGATCGCTCCTTTCCCACAATAATCCCCGGACGCGCCGAACTTGGCATCCGATCGCCCCACAACACCCATCGGCTATCGTTTGGTAAAGTGTTCAAGCTTTGTGGATTTTGCGTTAACCAAATCACTGTTGCATCTAGCAACGGGGAGAATTGTGTGTCTTCGTTGGGCTGAATTTCTGCCAAGGTTTCTAACACGGCTGAACGTCCCCGAATCAGTCCGGTTCCTGCTGTCCAAAGTCGGATCGGTAGAGTTTGACGATCGCCATAAAAATACAGCGATGCCGCTGCGGTCACAGCTTCTTCAAACGCTTCCGCCTCCCAATTAGCTGCACTGTCGATCGCAACCACAATCTCCCGCCCACTGGTGAGGGTTTCCAACTCGCGCACCCGTAATTCTCCGTATCGGGCACTACTGCGCCAGTGAATCATCCGCATCGGATCGCCCCAGCGATAGGGTCTGAGCGATCGCGTCATGCCCTCGGTGGCTGGAATGGGGCGCTGTGCTTGAAGCTGCAAACTGTTTTGCTGTCCGAGTTGATCAATTAAAGGACAGCGTTGTAGTGGAAGAACGGTGGGGTAAATCAGCGCGATCGCGTCGATCTGAAAAGATTTGCGCGACCAAAACAACCCCAAAGGGGCAGCCGTGCGTAATCGAACCTCATGCCATCGATAAATGCCGCGTCGCGTTGCAGGATGCTGGTACACCCAGTAGTAGGAATTGTTGGGGTTAATCAACTCCACTACGCGCTGGACGGGCGATCCCAGCACCGAAGGAATTAAATCTTCCGCTTGAATGAGTGATTTACGCTGGCGGGTTGAGTTCTGGATCAATAGCTCGATCGTCACGGGTTCTCCGACGCTCACAGGCTGAATCGGGCGGCGGGTGAGCGTGAGTCCTTGCAGGGTTCGCCGGGAGAGAACGGCTGCGATCGCCATCAGCGCAAATACAACGCCACTCATGACATACAGCCAACCCGCCATCGAGTTGGTCGCGGCGAGAAAGAAAAATAACCCCATCCCTCCCAGGAGCCAGCCACTATAAGCAGGATTTGTCCACCGGGATTCGAGCCAATCGGTCAGCCGAGTAACGCTACGCATGATCTGTGAAGGATTTACAAAGAAGTCTAAGTTGAGGATGCACAGACTGAGCCATTGGCGAACCTTTTACGAACCTTTTGCTGCAAGTACTTCAGTAATTTCTAGCAGACTCGATCGCACCTTCCGTGATTTTACGTTCACAAACTTTCTGCAAATTTAGTTTCTCTGTGTTTATACGATCCAGAATTTCCGCTACAGTCGTAAAAATTAAAGTATTTCTCACGTTTCTCACATTGCACTTCTCACCTTGCCCCCGATTTGCCCATTGCTTCCGATGATGGTCTTCATGTCAGCCTGAGTTTATGACACAAAATCCTAGTAATGAGCCAATCCGAGCGCGATCGTTCGATCCGGCGATCTCCAAACCCAATGTCCCACCACCACCAATGATGCCGGCGCGAGTTAATCGGGAGCAGTTGGCTACACCCACGATTCGCCAGATGGTACGAGACGCTTTTGCAAAACAGGCATCTGATATTCATCTTCGGGTTGGAGAACCGCCGCGCTATCGAGTGGGTGGACAGATGGTACTTCAGTCTCAGCCTGCGATTTCTCCAGAGCTGTTTGATCAGTTTCTCTCGGAAATTCTTACTCCAGAACAGCGCGATCGATTTCGGCAAGAAAAAGAACTTGATACCGCAATTCACTATCCGGGATTGCTGCGCTGTCGAGTGAACTGCTTTGAGAGTTTGACGGGGGGCGCGATCGTGCTGCGGCTAATTTCGCTAAAAGTGCCGACGATCGATTATTTAGGATTGCCTTCGGTGCTGAAATATCTCGTCAGTCATCAGCAAGGCTTAATTCTGGTGACAGGACCCACCGGATCAGGAAAATCGACTTCGATCGCAGCCATGATTCGCCATCTGAACGAAACCGAGCAGCGCCATGTTGTGACCATCGAAGAGCCGATCGAATATGTTCACACCTCTGAAAAATGTTTGATTAGTCAACGAGAAGTTGGTTTACATACGCACGAATTTCATCAGGCTTTAAGAGCAGTATTACGTGAAGATCCGGACGTGATTTTGATTGGAGAAATGCGCGATCGCGTGACGATCGATACGGCATTAAAGGCGGCACAAACCGGACACTTAGTATTAGGAACGCTGCATACGCGGGGTGCAATTCCAACGCTCAATCGCTTACTCAATTTCTACAATCCTGATGAGCAGGCTGCAATGAAAATTCAGATTGTAGACTCTTTACTTGCCATCATTTCTCAGCAGCTATTACCCACAACAGACGGGCAAAGAACAGCGGCACACGAGATTCTAATTAACACGCCTGCCATGCAAGATTACTTGATCAAAGGCAACGAGATTGATGCATTCCGATTGATGGAAACGGATACGAATGAAGGAATGCAGGTGATGAATCAAGCGCTGTGTGAGTTAATTCTACTGGGTAAGATTACGCCAGAAGATGCGGTGAAAGCCTCACCAGATCTGGGCGATTTGCGTCGTCGAGTCCGAAATGAGGGATATGATCCAGGACGTTCTGCGAACCGTGAATTTGATCTTTTGGCGCGGGAATATCGCCCGGTTTAGGTTGATCGCTAAAATCATCAAAGATTATTGAACGCTTATTCCTGTTTGCTCGACTTAGGATGAAATGGGTGTATTACGATCGAACGCTACTATGTCTTGCTATCAATTGTCTTGCTATCAACCCGCTCAATTCATTCAGCTTCATGATTTTCTATCGTTCGAGGATCGCACCAATCTGTTAAATTACGTCCTTGCTCGCGAGGATCAATTTGCTGCGACTACAACCTCAACAGGTGCGATCAACTATCGCCAATCCAGCATTCTTTACTACTTCAAAGAATACGAGAACTGGATGATTGAGAAGGTTAAGCTGATTATCCCGTCTTTAATAATAGAAGCCTGGAACATTCAAGCTTTTTCGATTTCTCAAATCGAAATTCAACTCACAGCCCATAACGATGGAAACTATTACAAAGTTCACAACGATAATGGAAGTGAAGAAGCTGCAAATCGAATTATCTCCTATGTCTACTACTTCCATCGAGAACCTAAGAGTTTCTTCGGAGGTGCATTAAGAATATACGATCTAAATTTAGAAAATAGCTCCTATATTCAAGCTGATTCTTATCAAGACATCGAACCGATTAACAACAGTATCGTGTTCTTTCCCAGTCATTTTCTCCATGAAGTGCTACCTGTGACTTGTCGATCGCGCCACTTTGCCGATAGTCGCTTCACTCTGAATGGTTGGATTCGTCGCGAAACGTCACACAACGTCACACTATGACTAAAATTAAAAGCGTTGCTAATGCTTGAGACACTTATGAGTCCGAACGTTGAAATCTACACCTGGAGCACCTGCCCCTTCTGTATCCGCGCCAAAGCTCTGCTCGATCGTAAAGGCGTTCAATACACCGAATACTGTCTAGACGGAGACGAACCCGGACGCGCAAAAATGGCAGAACGCGCTAACGGTCGCCGCTCTGTCCCCCAAATTTTCATCAACGACCAGCACATCGGCGGCTGCGACGATATTCACGCTCTAGAGCGATCGGGCAAGCTTGATCCGCTGCTGGCAGCATAGTTGATCCGAAGATGGGTAGGCAGTGGGGAGTAGGGAGAAAGAACTGTGACTTCACTTTTCCCGCTTGCAAAGCGTAACGCCATCTACTCCCCCACTCCCCACTCCCCACTCTCCACTACACATCTTAACTACCGTGAAAATTGCATTCATCATCGACCCCATCGATCGCCTCGACCCCACCCACGACACCAGCGTGGCGTTTATGGAAGCAGCACAACAGCTAGGGCATGAAGTCTGGATCACACAGGCAAATCGGCTCAGCGTCGTTGAAGGGAAAGCTTGGGCAACGCTCGAACGAGTCAAACTGGTTCCCGTCACCTTGGGTGATAATCGCTGGATCGCCGTCGATCGCTGGTTTGAAATCGAGCCGCCCACCTTCGCGCCGCTCGAAACGATGGATGCCGTATTTATGCGAACCGATCCTCCAGTCAACACTGCCTATCTCTACGCGACCTACATCCTCGACTACATCGACCCGACCAAAACCAAAGTTATTAACTCCCCCTCCGGCATCCGGGCAGCAAACGAAAAAATGTATGCGCTGCAATTTACCGAAGCGATTCCCGAAACGATCGTGACGCAAGAAAAGCGCGTGATTCTACAATTTCTCGAACAACAAGGAACCGCTGTACTCAAACCTTTAGGCGGCAAAGCGGGTGAAGGTATTCTCTTTCTGCAATCGGGCGATCGCAACCTCAACTCCATGATCGAAATTAGCACCCAGCAAGGGACACTCCCGATCATGGTGCAAACCTACCTCCCACAAGCTAAAGACGGCGACAAGCGGATTATTCTGCTGAATGGAGAACCGATCGGGGCCGTCAACCGCATTCCCACAGGCAACGAATTTCGCGGCAATATGGCAGTCGGCGGACGGAGCGCTCAAACTGACATCACCGATCGAGAACGCGAAATCTGTGCCCAACTCGCTCCAACTCTACAGAAAGACGGTCTATTTTTCGTCGGTATCGACGTAATTGGTGGCTACCTCACTGAAGTCAATGTCACCAGTCCGACCGGAATTCGTGAGGTCGATCGACTCAACAATACTCAGTTAGCGGTGCAGGTGATTCAATCGATCGAGCTTGTGAAGCAGAAATAAGGTGTTTCCTGAGTTAACGGCTCCAAAGAAGGTAGCCAGCGACAAGCCCCCTTGCGCTAACTACCCCTGACAAGGGTGACCTACCAACCCTTGCTGCACCCAAGCTAACCTAACGGATCAGCTGCATCGGTCAAGGCGAGGTAAAGAAATTACAACCAGACGATGAAGATATGACCGAATCGGAAAACTTCACTCTCAGCCGACGATCGAACTCACTCCCTGTTGGTATCGTGCTTGTTAGTCAAAGCGTTCTGTCTGTCAGACTAATGTGAACTGCAATGAGTAAACCTTTCACGCGACCACTCGGATTTTGCAGAAAAGTCTCAACTAAGCTGCGACGGAGCGCCAAAATTTGGCTTCCCGCCTCTGTTATTGCAGGCTGCGTGATTGGACTCCGATTCACAGGCGCGCTCCAATCCTGGGAACTCGGCAGTCTCGACATCTTCTTTCGGTTGCGTCCGCTTGAAGCCGTAGACGATCGCATCGTCATTGTCGGCATTCGCGAAGAAGAGTTGCAGCGCTACAAATGGCCGCTGGGCGATCGCACGCTGGCAAGACTGCTGGAAACCATTCAGTCTGCAAAGCCCCGTGCGGTCGGGCTAGATATCTATCGTGATGTCCGAGTTGATGATGGACACGCCGAACTGTTGACTACCTTTAGAGCGATGCCGAACCTGATTGGAATTCAGCAGATGCCCGATTCATCAGGACGAGGGGTTGCACCTCCGCCCGTACTGGAGGAGCTAAAACAGGTCGGTTTTAACAATGTGATCTATGATGCCGATCGCAAAATTCGGCGGTCGCTGCTGTACTGGTTTGATGCCGACAAGCGCAAGCATCGCAGCTTTGCAATGCAGTTGGCGCTGCTGTATCTCAAACAAAAGGGCATTCAAGAAGAAGGCGCAAAGCTCGATCGTAGACAGTTGCAGCTTGGACAGGCAGTATTTCAACGCTTTCAGTCTAGCGATGGCGTTTATGCGAATGCCGATGCAGGCGGGTATCAGATTTTGGCAAACTTCCGGGGTGGGGCGGGACGCTTTCGCACCGTTTGGATGCAGGACATTCTAGAAGGTAAGGTTCCGGCTGAGAAACTGCGCGATCGCATTGTGTTAATTGGTTCATTTGCCCCCAGCCTGAAGGATTTTTCCGCGACCTCGTATTCTGGCAGCATCAATCGTCCCCCGGAAGACGTGGCAGGAGTGGAGATTCAGGCGAATATTATTAGCCAGATTTTGAGTGAAACACTGGATGGGCGAACGCAGCTTAAATCCTGGAGTGAGCCGATCGATGCGATTTGGATCTGGGTCTGGTCGATCGTGGGTATCAGCGTGAGTTGGCATCTGCGGCTTCCTCAGCGAAATTTGATCGCTGTGTTTGTGATCGGTAGCGGCTTGGTTGCAATTTGCTACGGCTTATTTCTGGCGGGCTGGATTGTGCCATTAATCCCGGCAGGCATCGTACTGTCCGCTTCAACTGCTGCGGTGATTGCTGCGATCGCGCATTCTGAAGAAGAATTGAAGCGATCGAAGGAATTTTTACATTCGATTATTCAGTCGATTCCTGATCCGGTCTTTGTGAAAGATCAGCAGCATCGCTGGATTGTGCTGAACGAGGCTTACTCGAAACTGCTCGGAAAGCCGATCTCCGAGATGATTGAAAAGTCAGATTATGAAGTCTTTCCCGAACATGAAGCGGAAGTCTTTTGGCAGCAAGATGATCTAGTTTTCAAACATGGGAATGAAATAGAACACGAAGAAGAATTCACCAATGCGCACGGTATCACCTATAAAATTGCTACAAAACGATCGCTGCATAAAGATGCAGCGGGCAATTTTTTCTTAGTGGGCGTGATTCGAGATATCACACAGCGAAAAACGATCGAAGCTCAACTCAGACAAACCGCAGAAGAATTGTCTCAGTCGAACGCGCAACTCCGCTTAAGTCAAGAGCGATTAAACTATATTGCAAATCACGATGTATTAACCGGATTACCCAATCGTGCATTGCTTTACGATCGCATTAGTCAAGCTTTGGGGATTGCAAGATCAAGCGATCAAATTCTGGCATTGATGTTCATTGATTTAGATGGATTTAAACAGATTAATGATCGATTAGGTCATCCGATCGGCGATCTATTGTTGCAAGCAGTTGCGAAACGATTGACCGGATGTTTAAGAACGAGTGACACGGTTGCGCGATTGGGTGGAGATGAGTTTGTGGTGCTACTGCCCACGATTCCAGGGGTACAGGATGTCGCACAAGTTGGACGCAAAATTCTCAATACCTTATCGCAAGCCTTTGCGATTTCGGGAGAAACATTATCTGTTACGGCAAGCATTGGGATTGCCTTGTTTCCCAATCACAGCGATCGCTTAGAAGCCCTGATTGAACTGGCAGACAAGGCCATGTATGAGGCAAAAAAAACCGGAAAAGGTCGATTTGCATTTGCCGATCCGCTTCCGGTTGAAAATTCAAATGTGAGTGATCGTGATTAGCTAACGGTTCGCGTTAACAGCACCGGACAGTTTGCATACACTCGCACATAATCGGATAGCGATGTTCCCAACAGGCGATCGAGATCTGGCAGTCCTTTGGCAACCGAAGGTCTGCGATCGGGTGATCCGAGCATCAATAAATCTGCTTTTGTTTCATCAGCGACACGGCAAATCGCTTGACCTGCCTTACCGACTGCTGTAACTGCGCGATAGCTCACTCCGTACTGTTTCGCTTGAGCGATCGCTTCTGCAAAAACCGAATCTTTCTCGGCTTCGGCTCCGGTTTTTTCACTGGCTTTGGGATTAGAATCGATGTGGATGAGCGTCAACTGTCCGCCTTTGATATCCCGCAGTAGAGAGAGTGCTAAAGAGAGACATTGCTTTGAGGCTTCGGACTTGTCGATCGCCACTGCAATCCGATTGATTGCCCGCACGTAGATGTCATCTTTGACCAGCAGCATCGGACGTGACGAAAGCTGAAACACATACTGACTGACAGAATTTTCTAGGATCGAAACCAGTCGCTTGAGTCCTCGCGATCCCATGATGATCAAGTCTGCATTCACTTCGTCGGCAGCTTTTAGCACTTCCGTTTTGGGATCGCCCTGCCGCAGCATTGCCGAAACGTGATTCGGCTCTAGTTTAAGCGACTGTACCGCCTGTGCCAGCACTTTTCCGCCTTCTTCCCACTTTTCAGTCATCGCGTCTGCGCTAGTTTGCGGGGGAACGACGTGCAGCACTGTTACCATGGCTCGCTGGATCGACGGAATCGCCATCAGCGCTTTCAGCATATCCTCGGAACGTCCTGTACCCGAATCCGCTAATAAAATTTTTTCTATCATCGCTTCGCCTCGTTTCTGCGTAGACTTTAAAACAGAGTGGTGTTTAGAGATCGAGAGTGATTTTTCTCGGTCTGCGCCTGTTTCAAGTCTAGGCGGTGGCGCTACTCTGTGTTCATTATGGTTTGTAAAGTACGATCGTGCCTCAATCTCCCCAGCTACCCCCTTCGGATCTCGTTCCTGCGCCGATCTCGCCTAATTGGTTTGATTATCCGATCACGGTCTACGCTCACCATACGGATTTTGCCGGGATTGTTTGGCACGGTAGCTATATTGCTTGGCTGGAAGAAGCCCGGATCGAGTTTCTCAAGTCGCGTGGCATTGATTTCGCGCAGTTGGTAGAAATGGGCTGCAATTTGCCTGTGATTGATCTCTCGATTCGCTATCATCAGTCGCTTCGCATGGGGATGAGGGCGATCGTGAGAACGCAATTGATGCCGATCGAGGGTGTCAAGCTTCCGGTTGGGTATGAGATTCGCTCGCTCGATCACACGGTGCTGTATGTCAGTGGTCGGGTGGTGCTGGTTGCGGTGGATATGGAAAAAGGCAAGATTTTAAGACGACTGCCGCCAACGGTTCAAAGTGCTTTAGCGATCGTGCGTTAATCTAGCATTCCCTCTACTACGCTTTTACGAGGGAAGTGATGTGTCGCAGGACTTCTGGAAACTGCTATTACTCTTCATTCTGCACGACTTGCGACTTTGGATTTTTGGTAAAAAATTTTTATTATGGGCAGGTGAATGGTGATTTATAACAGTTCTTCATTCTTATAGTCAGAATCTGCGCGATGTTGGGGAAGTCTAGGGGGATACACCGGAAGTGCGTCTTTGATTTAAGAAGTTCTCATGAAGCAAGAATTCTACAGCCCTGACGATCGTTACGCTGCGTTTCCGGCATCTGTGAATCCACCGGATGCCTTGGCTGAGTTTTGGGATGGACTCGATGAGGAAAATTCTGAAGACCCGCAGAGCAACAGAAACGAGACATTAACGATCGAGCGCGATGCTCAGGCGACGATCGAGCCACCGCCCGGACTGCCGGATGCGAAGCCCCGCTACATTCAAGGTGTTGTCATCGGGACACAAGCTCATCTTGTGACCAACTTACTAAAACAGGAATCGATCACCCTAAGACAGTCGCAGAGAGTCTGGACGATCGGGCGGAATCGATCAGCAGCGCTACCTCTGCAAGATCGCAAACTATCGCGTCGTCATGCGGTAATTCTGTATCGCGAGGGTCGGTTTTATCTGATCGATCTCAACAGTATGAATGGGTCTTACGTCAATGGTGTTCGAGTTCAACAGCGCCAGCCACTTCACGATGGAGATTGCATCTGTGTGGGAAGCACTCGATTTTTCTTTTTTGTGAGTGTTCAAGAACGGGCCGTTCAGGCGCTACATCCTGAAGTGCTGGAGCGGTTAAACAATGCAGAAGTGCGGAACGGTGCATTTATTGACTTTTCGGAACTCCAAGAAGAGATTTCGTTCAATCTGAATAAAACGGATTAGAATTGCCGCGTCCAATCTTGCCAGCGTTCAACAATCACTTTCGTTTGGGTGAAAAATTCGATCGCCTGCCAGCCCTGACCGTGGAGATCTCCGAAGAAGCTTTCTTTCCAGCCGCTAAACGGAAAGAAAGCCATCGGCGCGGCAACGCCAATATTGATGCCGATGTTTCCGGCTTCGGCTTCATAGCGGAATTTGCGGGCGGCGGCTCCGCTTGAGGTAAATAGCGATGCCATGTTGCCGTACTGACTGCGATTAATCAGGGCGATCGCGTCGTCGATCGAGTCTAAGTGAATTAGACTCAGCACCGGGCCGAAAATCTCAGTCTGAGCAATTTTCCCGGCCGGATCGATGTTTTGCAGAATGGTTGGGCGCACAAAGTAGCCGTTTTCGTAGCCGGAAATTCGCGGAGATCGACCATCGACTAGAATATTTGCGCCTTCGGTTTCAGCTTGATTGATGATTGTTTCGATGCGAGTTTTGCTTTGATCGGTGATGACAGGGCCCATTTGCACTCCCGTATCGAGTCCGAATCCGACTTGTCGAGTGGTAGCAGCTTGGGCGATCGCATCCGTAAAAGTGGTTTTGGCACTGCCGACGGTGATGGCGATCGAGGCGGCTAAACAGCGCTGACCCGCACAGCCAAAAGCACTATCCGCCATAATTTTCGTAGTCATGGTAATGTCTGCATCGGGCAGAACAATCACCGGATTTTTGGCACCCCCTTGACACTGCGATCGTTTCCCGTTTGCGGCGGCTCGACTGTAAACATACTTCGCAACTGGGCTGGAACCGACAAAGCTAATGGCTCGAATGCTTGGATGATCGAGCAAGGCATCAACGACTTCTTTCGCACCATTGACTAAATTGATCACACCCTTGGGTAAGCCTGTTTGCTCGATCAGATTAAAAATTTTCTGCATCGTGAGCGGAACCCGTTCAGAAGGCTTGATGATGCAGGTATTGCCACAGGCGATCGCATACGGCATAAACCAGAAGGGAATCATGCCTGGAAAGTTAAATGGCGTAATGATTGCCGTGACTCCCAAAGGTTGCCGGATCATGTGTTCATCAATGCCACGGGCAATGTCTTCAGAGTTGTAGCCCTGCATCAGAATGGGAATGCCGCAAGCGACTTCAACGTTTTCGATCGCTCGTCGCATTTCGCCTTTGGATTCTGCGATCGTTTTGCCGCATTCGAGGGTGATCGTTTGAGCGATGTCCTCAAAGTGTGCTTCGAGCAGTGCTTTGAGCTTGAAAAGGTACTGAACGCGCTCGGTTGCGGGGGTGCGTCTCCAGGCAGGAAAGGCAGTTTGAGCGGCGGTGGCAGCGCGATCGACCTCGCTTGCGGGAGAGAGAGGAACTTTGCTGAGAACTTCGATCGTGGCGGGATTGATCACTTCTAGATAGGTTTCGGCAGTCGGTGTAGACCATTCACCATTGATGTAGTTTTGAACGATCGGAGAAGATTGCGTCATGGTTTTTCCTCACTCTCAGCTTCGATCATAATGGGCGATCGCAATAAGCCAAAAATTGTGGATTGTTCGATGCAGTAATTCGGCGTTTCGGCGAATTCACGGTAGATTAAGAGCTTGCCCTCTCACGATGTGTTTATGCACCGAATCGCTGCGACTCCTGGAGGTTGGACTCCTGATCTCGAAGGCGTTGTCTTTATCGAGCAAGCTCCTGCCCCGATCGTGGTGATCACGGCAGCAGATACCGATATTCAAACGCTCTCCAGCGCGATTACTCAATTGCCCTCTGGATTTCCCGAAGTGCGGGGTGTGAATTTGCTTCAGCTTCAGCAGCAATTGACGATCGATACCTATGCAGAAGAGGTGTTAGAAGCAGCAAAGGTGATTGTGCTGCGGATTATTGGGGGGCGGTCGTATTGGTCGTATGGGTTGGAAGTCGTGCGCGAAACAGCAGAAAATTCGGGGGCGACTTTGATTGTGCTGCCGGGGGACGATCGACCGGATTTAGATTTGATGAGCCATTCGACGGTTCCGTTTGCTCAGGTTGAGCGAGTTTGGCGCTATTTCAACGAAGGTGGAGCCGAGAACTATCGCAATGCGATCCAGTTTTTAGCGAAGACTTATTTGGGCGTTGAGGCTGAGTTTGCTGATCCACAGGTTGTGCCGCGTGTGGGATTGTATCGAACAGGTGAGCAGTGTAGCTATCGATCGGGTAAACGTTGCAGCGATCGCAAAGTTGGAATTTTATTTTATCGCGCTCATTATCTTTCGGGTAATACTGCGATGATCGATGACCTGTGTTCAGCGTTGTGCGATCGTGATTTATGTCCCGTTCCCGTTTTTGTTTCTTCGCTGCGTGATCCGGATGTTCAAAGTGAATTGCTGACTTATTTTCAACCGAAGGATCGATCGAGTATTGATATTCTGCTGAATACCACAAGCTTTTCGCTGGGTTCTGCGATTCCGTTTGGAATGACTGCTGCTGCGGATGCACCCGAACTCTGGCAAACATTAGATATTCCGGTGCTGCAAGTGATTTTAAGCGGTGGCACAGTGGAACAATGGCAGGCACAACTGCGGGGGCTTTCGCCGCGAGATACTGCAATTAATGTGGCATTGCCGGAAGTGGATGGACGGATTATTAGTCGGGCAATTTCGTTTAAGGCGGTGCAAGCAAGACATCCGGAGTTGCAAACGGAAGTTGTAACTTATCAGGCGGTACGCGATCGAGTCGAATTTGTTGCAGCGCTAACTCGAAATTGGGTCGAACTGCGACGGAGTGAGAAGCGCGATCGTAAAGTTGCGCTGATTTTAGCGAATTACCCAACTCGCGATGGTCGCCTAGCCAATGGTGTTGGTTTGGATACACCTGCAAGCTGTATTGAAATTCTCAAAGCGCTACAACGCGAAGGATATACGGTTGATAATATTCCTGAGAATGGAGATGAGTTAGTTCTGCAATTAACGAGAGGTGTGACTAATGATCCAGAGGCGAGAGAATTACGCAATGTGAATCAGTCGCTATCGTTATCGGAATATCAAACCTATTTTTCAACATTACCGCCATCGGTTCAAGCGTCGATCGTCGATCGCTGGAGTTCAGCCGCAGAATCGTTTGCGATTCCTGGAATTCAGCTTGGTAATGTGTTCGTTGGAATTCAGCCTGCACGCGGATATGATCTTGATCCGTCTTTGAACTATCACGCTCCAGATTTGGAACCCACGCATCAATATTTAGCGTTTTACTACTGGGTGAGAGAAACCTTTGGCGCACAAGCGATCGTTCACGTTGGCAAACACGGAAATCTCGAATGGCTTCCGGGAAAAAGTGTGGCGCTTTCTGAGAATTGTTTTCCTGAGATTGCGATCGGCGCTTTACCGCATTTCTATCCGTTTATCGTCAATGATCCGGGTGAAGGCTCCCAAGCTAAACGTCGCGCCCAAGCGGTCATTCTCGATCACCTTACGCCACCGATGACTCGTGCAGAGCTTTATGGTGGCTTGCAGAAATTAGAGGCGCTGATCGATGAATATTACGAAGCGCAAAATCTTGATCCATCCCGATTAAATGTGGTTCGCGATCGCATTATTGATCTGGTTGAACAAGATAATCTTAAATCTGAACTTCCTAGCGATGCGGATTCGATTCTCGATTTGATTACGGATACCGATCGCTATCTCTGCGAATTAAAAGAGGCGCAGATTCGAGATGGATTACATATTTTCGGAAAATGTCCAGAAGGGCGACAATTAAGGGATTTGATTGTGGCGATCGCACGTCATCCGCAGCCCGATCGAGTTGGGTTGACTCGCGCTATTGCTGAAGATTGGGGACTTGATTTTGATCCGTTAACGGCTGATCCGGCAGAGCGTTTAGACGAGTCGCTTGAAGTGATTCGCTGCGATGAGGAATTCGGAAAGCTCTCAAAGTCCCCCAGAATGGGGGACTTTGAGAGCGAGGAGGTTTTCCAACTGCAAGGGAATTCACGCACTTCAAAGTTCCCCACTCGTGGGGGATTTAGGGGGCAGAACTCACCCAACCGAAGCGCAAAATTCCGAACCGTCGGAGACGCGATCGCGGCGATCGAAACCGAAGCCGCAAACTTAATCGATCGCCTACTCCAGCAAGACATCCCCCAAGACCGCGCCTACACCGCCGAACTCAACTGGATTCGATCCTTTTTGCTTCCAGCTTTGCAAAACACTCATCAAGAAATTGACTTCCTGCTGCATGGCTTAAATGGCGGTTACGTCCCCGCCGCACCATCAGGTGCACCCACACGCGGACGACCCGAAGTTCTACCTACCGGACGGAATTTCTACTCGGTTGATATCCGATCGATTCCCACCGAAAGCGCATGGCAAGTCGGACGTAAAGCCGCAGAAGCGATCGTCGAACGCTACACCCAAGAAAACGGCGAATATCCGCGCACGATCGGGCTTTCAATCTGGGGGACTTCGACGATGCGAACAGGCGGAGACGATTTAGCAGAAGCCTTAGCATTACTCGGAGTTCAACCTGTTTGGGATGGCATTTCTCGCCGCGTGGTTGATTTTGAAATTCTGCCGTTATCGGTGCTGAGTCGTCCGCGTGTCGATGTCACTTTGAGGATTTCAGGATTTTTCCGCGATGCGTTTCCGAATTTGATTGATTTATTTGATCAAGCAGTAAGCGCGATCGCTCAACTCGATGAACCCCCCGATCAAAATCCCTTAGCGGCTCAGGTCAAGCAAGAATCAGAAGTTTGGCAAGCAGCCGGATTGAGTGCTGAACTTGCCGATCGTCGATCGCGCCATCGCATTTTCGGCTCAAAACCGGGTGCGTATGGGGCTGGACTCCAAGGATTGATTGAATCTCAGAATTGGGAAACCGATGGAGATCTCGCTCGCGCTTACATTAACTGGAGTAGTTACGCTTACAGTAGTTCCGGTGTTGCTCAATCTGCTCCTGAAGCATTCCAGAATCGATTAAACCAAATGCAAATCGTTCTGCAAAATCAGGATAACCAGGAACATGATCTACTCGATTCCGACGATTACTATCAATTTCAAGGTGGATTAACCGCAGCCGTTCGCTCGACTCAAGGCAAAAATCCCACGACTTACTTTGGTGATCATTCCCTGCCTGAAAATCCGAAGATCCGATCGCTCAAACAACAAATTGCGCGAGTGTATCGATCGCGGGTGATTAACCCTAAATGGATTGCAGGCGCGATGCGACACGGTTATAAAGGCGCATTTGAACTGGCGGCGACGATCGACTTCCTCTTCGCTTACGATGCCACGGCTCAATGCGTTGAAGACTATATGTATCAAGGGGTTGCCGAAGCGTATCTATTCGATTCGACTGTACAGAATTTTATTCAATCTAAAAATCCTTGGGCACTGCGAGATATGGCAGAACGATTGCTCGAAGCCAATCAGCGCGGATTTTGGCAACAAGCCAACGAGAAAACCCTAGAGCAACTAAGAGAGATCGTGCTTGAAGCAGAAGGCGTGATCGAAGGACAAATTTCCTAAAATCCCAGCAGCGATACTTTGATCCAACGGCGCGATCGTCCGGTTGAGGTTGCTTCTGAAACTTGCAGCGCAATCTTTAACTCGCTGAGGGGTTTAGCAGTCTGAGCGATCGGCGTATTGAAACAGAGGGCGATCGCAATCACTAACACTAATGTCCAAGACAACGGAAATTTAAACAAGGGCAAAGGGCGATCCATTATTTCAGTGCGAACAGCTTGATCATTATGGCTGAAATTTAGAAGTTTGATTCACCAACCTCAGTCTGCTTGATCTTGTAGAATCGTACAGCACCAAATTCTCTTAGGCGATATGCCCGATCGCTATCTCCTGTTCTACAAACCGTACAACGTCCTGAGCCAGTTTACAGACGACTCGCCCCCTTCAGAACCGCGACTCACCCTCAAAGACTTTATTCCGGTTCCCGATGTTTATCCAGTCGGGCGGCTCGATCAAGATAGCGAAGGCTTGATGCTGCTGACAAACAATGGACAACTCCAACATCGGCTCAGCGACCCAAAATTCCACCACACCAAAACCTACTGGGTACAAGTTGAAAACATTCCCACGGAGCGCGCGATCGCTCAACTGCGTCAAGGCGTGACGATCCAGAACTATCGCACTCGTCCGGCGACCGTCGATCGTCTCGATGAACCCGATCTACCCCCCCGCGATCCACCCATTCGATTTCGCAAAAACATTCCAACCGCTTGGCTCGAAATCACGCTAACCGAAGGAAAAAATCGTCAAGTTCGGCGCATGACCGCAGCCGTGGGATTTCCCACGCTCAGACTGATCCGAGTTGCGATCGCCCAACTCCGCCTCACCAATTTATCTCCTGGACAATGGCGCGACTTAACCCCTGAAGAACTGGAGTTACTTCGTACCCACTAACTTGCTCAAATTTTTCTTCTAAAAGGTGTAGACAACTCGATATTACACTTGTAGTATAGAAAGACAGATTTTTACTCAGGACTATGACTCGTTCCATCTCGTCGCGCCATATCAAACCGTCCGACTCACCCCAACAAGGGTGTGCGGTATTGGCGCGGCTATGGATGATAACAGCATGGATCAGAGTGAGTGTGCAGGCGATTCACTTCGTTAGCTTCGCTACACCAGAAGGTGTTCGTCTATTCGACCTTCACGGCAGCGAAGAACAAAAATTTAATCTATTCAACACAAAAAGCGGGTGGTGTTTCCGTCTAACACCAATCTGAGGCAGCACATCAGGATACAGAGTTCTGATAACCCCCGCTCAAACCACTGAGACGGGGGTTAATTTTTCGCCAATTTCAATGGAGCAAACGGATGTTAAAGCTCATCTACACCGAATCTGGACTGCACTTAGAGCGCGTCACGATTTCCTTAGAAGCGCTGGTTTCCCAGCGAATCGTTCTGGCGCTGCGAACCGGACAAACGCTACATATCGAGCCAAGCCGAGCTGCATTTTTACTGTCGATCGCGGCTCCTGGGTTTGCAGAGTTAGAAAGGCTGGTGCGGTTAGAGCAGGTGCCAGTGTCGATCGTGCCTGTCGATGATCAGTTTGTCGAAGTTAGCGTCGAAGGAAGCTGGATTGCAACGACAGTGGAAGCACACGCCGGAATGTTTGTTACGGCGTTGAGCGATCGTACCGAGTTCTTTGTCTACAAGCTGTGGCAGGCCACTCAACTGCAAGCGTCTCCGCTAGTGTAATCGGCGTGCAGGATTTGGACATTCTCGAATCCTGCACGCCTACCGAATGTGAAATCCTTGCAGAAAGTCGACCGCCTCAGTCTGCGTTGGCGGTACAAAGGTCGCGGGCTGAGCCAGAAATGCGAACTCTGCCTCCGCTTCAGAATATTTAATTCGCCGTTTACCAAACTGTGGATTGTCGTACAGCAAGATAGAGCGATGGGCTGAGTTGAATAACGTCGATCGCGTCGGAGCGCGAAAAAATCGGATTTTCTGAATCGCGACCGGAATTGCCCGTAAAAGTTTTGCGGTGTCCACTTTCTGAATCGACTGGCTCAGCGTGGTTACAAGCGTCTGAAACATCTGTAGGCTTTCTGGACTGTGGCTCACGGCTTGCATGGGAATCGATCGCACCAGCGTTGTTAATGCTTGCTGCGTCAAGTTCGCATCGGCAAACGGCAAAATAGCGATAAACGCAGTCCAAAACAGGTCTTGGTCTCGATCGAGCTGAAATCTTAGCACCGTTCTTTGTTTGTGGGTTTGGATCTGCGGCGGCACGATCGCGTTGCCTCGTCGAGCGAATTGCTGATAAGCCACGGCTAACGCACAATGAGCATCCGGGCTGAGGCGGTCGTCGATCACCACCTCAACGATCGGCGGCGTTTCGTGAAAATACTCGCTCGGATCTTGGCTAATAAAGCGGTAGATTTGGCTTTGATCTCCGTTTTGACTCAAATCGATCCAGTGACACGTGGCTCCAGTGGTTTTAATGCCATACGGAACAACGGCGTGAAGTTTTGCGCCTGTGAGATTTGAGCCGCTTAAATCTGCACCTGTCCAGTCAGCGAAGGCAAGGTTCGATCGGGATAGATCGACGTGAACTAAGGTGGCATCCAGCAGTGTGGCATGACTGAGATTGGCTCCCGTCAAATTCGCGCCGCTCAATTTTGCCCCACTCAAATCTGCCCAGCGCAAATCCGCCCCGCTCAAGTCTGCCCAGCGTAAATTTGCCCCTTGCAGGTTCGCACCTTGCAAATTTGCCCGATTGAGGGTCGCCTGTCGCAGTTCTGCCTGACGCAAATCGGTTCCAGACAAATCTGCACTGCTCAGGTCACAGCTGCTGAGATTTGCCGAGTGTAAATTGGCAGAAATCAGCTTGGCGTACCGCACATCTGATCGATTCAGGTTGGCTCGATTGAGATTCGCGCCGCGAAGTTTGGCATCCCGCAGATCCGCGCAGCTCAAATCAGCTCCTTGTAAATTTGCAGCGCTAAAATCGGTGCGGGTCAGTTCTGCTTTGCTGAGGTCGGCTTGCTCAAGGTCAGTATGCCGGAAGTCTGCCAGGATAAGATTTGCACCATGAAATTTAGCCTTCTGGCAAATCGAGTAGCTAAAATCTGCGCTTGTGAGTTTTGCCGCTTTGAAGTTAGCGTTCCGCAGGGTCGATCGACTTAAATTCACGCCTGGAAGATGTACCCCACTCAGATTTAGCTCCGAAAATTCCCGGATATTATCAGCGTATTTTTCCAGCAGTTCCTCAACCTTCATGAGCTTGTTTTGATCCTTATCCTAGAAATTCGGGTGGCTTTAGCGTTAACGTACCCAGATGTAGGTCAGAGTAAAGCGTTAAGGAAGAGATGATGCAGATTGGAATCGTGGGGCTGGGATTGATTGGTGGATCGCTGGGACTGGATTTGCGATCGCAGGGACATACGGTTCTGGGTGTGAGTCGAAGACCGAGAACCTGTGAGATTGCGGTGGCGCGGGGCGCAGTCGATACGGCGGAAACGGATGTGTCGCTGCTATCTGATACTGATGTGATTTTTATTTGTACGCCGATCGCTCAGATTGTTCCGACCGTGCAGCAATTAATTCCACATCTCACACCCAGCACCGTTTTAACCGATGTGGGTTCGGTGAAGGCTGCGATCGTGAACGAGATCGCACCGTTATGGAGCAATTTTGTCGGCGGGCATCCGATGGCAGGCACAGCAGATAGCGGAATTGAAGCGGCAGTGCATGGATTGCTTGTCGGAAATCCATATGTTCTAACCCCGACTAACACGACACCCGAAGCCGCGATCGCACGAGTTGAATTGTTGTTGCGTCCGCTACAGGTGAAATTGTTTCATTGCGAACCTGAAGATCACGATCGCGCCGTCGCTGCGATTTCTCATTTGCCTGTGATGGTGAGTGCAAGTTTAATTGCGACCTGTTTAGATGAGTCAGATTCAAGGGTGTTAAAGCTGGCTGAAGCATTAGCAAGTTCTGGATTTCGAGATACTAGCCGCGTCGGGGGCGGTAATCCTGAATTGGGGTTAATGATGGCGCAGTACAACAAGCCAGAGGTGCTGCGATCGCTGTTGTCCTACCGTAAGCATCTCGATAACATCATTGATCTGATTGAACAGGAGCGCTGGACAGAGCTTAAAGCAGTCTTCAGCCGAACTCAGGCAGGGCGATCGGATTTTTTGTAATGCTCAATCTACAAGATTACAAATGCTGCCATTCGGTACGCAGGGGCTTATTTTTGGTAGGTTAAGGGTGACGTTGTATGGGCAGGATCATGACGGCGGTAAGCACTCAACCCAATTGGCAAGCGATCGCACGCGACTTTGAAGCCATTGTTGGAAAGTCTGGAGTCGTGCGGAAACGCGAAGAATTGTTGGTTTATGAGTGCGACGGCTTGACTAGCTATCGAGAACGTCCGGCGATCGTCGTTCTGCCGCGCACGACTGAAGAAGTGGCGGCGGTGGTGAAAGTGTGCGATCGCGCTTCGGTGCCGTTTGTGGCGCGGGGGTCGGGCACGGGATTATCGGGGGGTGCTTTACCGATCGAGAACTGCGTTTTGATTGTCACGTCGCTGATGCGGAAGATTCTCAAGGTCGATTTGGAAAATCAGCGCGTCGTCGTTCAGCCTGGCGTGATTAATAGCTGGGTGACGCAGACGGTAAGCGGCGCGGGATTCTACTATGCGCCTGATCCATCGAGTCAGATCATTTGCTCGATCGGCGGGAACGTTGCTGAAAATTCGGGCGGGGTGCATTGCCTCAAATACGGTGTAACGACGAATCACGTATTGGGCGTGAAAATTGTCACACCCGATGGATCAATCGTCGATCTGGGCGGTGAAATTCCTGAAATGCCGGGATATGACTTAACGGGTGTGTTTGTCGGTTCAGAAGGAACGCTCGGAATTGCTACCGAAGTCACGCTCAAAATTCTCAAAACGCCAGAATCGATTCGCGTTCTGTTGGCAGACTTTACCAGTGTAGAAGCCGCAGGTGCAACCGTTTCCGACATTATCAGTGCAGGCATCATTCCCGGTGGGATGGAAATGATGGACAACATGAGCATTAATGCGGTCGAGGATGTGGTTGCGACCGGCTGTTATCCGCGTGATGCGACTGCAATTTTGCTAGTCGAAGTCGATGGATTAGAGGTCGAAGCCGAAGTCAACTGTCAGCGAGTCGCAGAAATCTGCAAGCAAAATGGGGCGCGTAACGTTACAGTTGCCACCGCAGCCGATGAACGTCTCACCATCTGGAAAGGTCGTAAGGCAGCATTCGCCGCAATGGGCAAAATGAGTCCGGATTACTATGTGCAAGATGGAGTCATTCCCAGAACGAAGTTGGAATATGTGCTGAGTGAGATTGAAGCATTAGGCACAAAGCATGGCTACAAAGTGGCGAATGTTTTCCACGCAGGAGACGGCAACTTACATCCGTTAATTCTGTACGATAATGCAATTCCCGGTGCATTAGAGCAAGTCGAAGAGTTAGGCGGCGAAATTCTCAAGCTCTGTGTCAAAGTTGGGGGCAGTATTTCTGGCGAACACGGTATCGGAGCCGATAAACGCTGCTATATGCCGGAAATGTTTACGCCTGCGGATTTGGAAACGATGCAATGGGTAAGACAAGCCTTTGACCCGAAAGGCATCGCCAATCCGACGAAGTTATTTCCGACTCCCCGGACTTGCGGAGAAGCAGCGAAAGCGTATGGACAAAAGACCTTTGAAAACGTCGATCGCTTTTAGGTTTTACAATTGAATACATGATGTATTGCGGATTGTGTCATGCAGGTCGCTTCTTCGATCGAGTCGGTTCCGGGACAGTATTGGAACTGGCGGAATGAGCCAGTTTACTATGTGCGAATGGGGGAGCGGAAAAATCGCCCCCCGTTGTTGTTGATTCACGGGTTTGGAGCTTCTACCGATCACTGGCGCAAGAATGTGATCGGTTTAAGTTCCGAGTTTGAGGTTTGGGCGATCGATCTATTGGGGTTTGGGCGATCGTCAAAACCAGATTGGCGCTATAGCGGTGAGCTGTGGCGCGATCAAATTCACGAATTTATGAATGAGGTGATCGGTGCGCCTGCGGTGCTTGCCGGAAATTCACTCGGTGGATACGTCGCGCTCACGGTTGCCTCTCAACGTCCCGAATCTGCAGCCGGGTTAATTCTGATTAACAGTGCTGGCCCGTTTACGGATATTCAAGGCACCACCAAACCTGATCCGATTCGTCAGGTGATGGGCAGCTTTGTGATGACGCTGTTTCATCAAGATTGGGCGAGCTGGCTGCTGTTTCAATATGTGCGGCAGAAGTCGGTGATTCGGAACACGCTGCAAAAGGTGTATCTGGATCAGAGCGCAGTTACCGATCGCTTAATCGAAGAGATTCAGCGCCCTGCCTTTGATACCGGAGCGGAAAAGGTGTTTGCTTCAGTGTTCCGCACTCCCCAAGGTGAAAAGGTTGATGTATTGCTGCATCAATTAACTCGACCGCTCTTAATGCTCTGGGGCGAAGGCGATCCGTGGATTAATGCCCGAGAGCGGGGTGCAAAGTTCCGCAGCTATCATCCGCAACTAACGGAATACTATCTGGATGCAGGGCATTGTCCGCATGATGAAATTCCCGATCACGTCAACCAATTGATTCAAGATTGGGTGGTTGATCAGGTCATTCAAGCTTGAGAACTGTCAGCCGATTGGATTGCTTGGATTTGCTCGATCGAGAGCTTTGTAATCCGAGCAATCACCTCGATCGCCATGCCTTCTTGTAGCATTGCGATCGCGACCTCTCTTTGCGCTTGTTCTCTTCCTTGCTCTCTTCCTTCTTCTCTTCCTTCTTCCATCAGTGCTTGGTAAGTGACAGATTCTTTCATAATGTCCTGCCGTAGAAGTCGTTGAACGATACTTTTATCTAATAGTAATCCAGCTAGGATAAATGCGGAGGCAGCGACATTTTGCTGCGTTTCTTTGTTTGGTATGCGCTCGATCACTTGGGCGACTTGCTGAAGCGCTTGAGTACGATCGCTCGTTTGACTCAGCGTTGCAAACGGTAAAAGTCCAGGAGACTGCAAGAAAAGATCTGTCGGTTGCTCCCAAAGCCGAATTACACCAAAATTATGCCGAGTTTCCTCTAGGACAAAGCTTGACTGTTGCACCAGTTCTGAAGTCGTGGGCTGAAGATAAATCACAAATTGACGCACCGTTTTACTCGGAAATCGGCGGTAGAGCCGAACGCGATAATCGAGCATTCTGAAGGGAATCGTTGCGCTGGGTTCGGTTTGAAATTCGAGATGCAGCACGGTTGCTTCAGATTGCAGCAAAATTAAGCTATCGGCGCGAATCGGTTCGAGCGATAGCTCCGATGAACTGAGTTCGGTTAGCTCGATCGCTTCTCCCAAAAGCCACGAGGCAAAATCGCTGGAAAAGGTTTCAGCTAGAAACTTGCAGATATTGTCGTACATACTTTACCTGAGTGAACCAGTTGTCGAAGAGGATTCGCGGCTTGCTAGATTAGCGATAAGGGCTATCTCAATCAATCCCAGCAAGCGGCTTCCAATTTGTAGCTTTGGCTACGAGTGAATCGAGACTTTCTGTAGTTGGTCTTAAAGAACTCCACGGTTAAGAAATGCCTTCTTAAGATAGAAGTAAGCACTCTCTTGTCTTGACTACGCTACAGAGAGTGTGAATGTGAAAACCCTGAATCTCAGGGGAGGAAACTCGAATGGTCGATGCTTATCCGCAGCTTACCGATCGCGATACTCTGCTCGATCGAGACTGCACGACTCTCTCGCGTCATGTGCTAGAACAACTCCACAGTTTTTCAGCCGAGGCACAAGATCTCAGCGCCATCATGACGCGCATTGCGCTTGCCGGAAAGCTGATTGCGCGTCGCCTCAGTCGAGCTGGACTGATGGAAGGGGTTCTAGGCTTTACGGGCGATACCAATGTGCAAGGCGAATCCGTTAAACGGATGGATGTTTATGCCAACGAGGTATTTATCTCTGTATTCAAGCAAAGCGGTTTAGTCTGCCGTCTCGCTTCTGAAGAAATGGAGCAGCCTTACTACATTCCAGAAAACTGCCCGATCGGGCGCTATACCTTGCTGTATGACCCGATCGATGGTTCCTCGAATGTCGATATCAACATCAACGTGGGATCAATCTTTGCGATTCGGCAGCAAGAAGGCGAGGACACCGACGGGCAAGCGCAGGACTTGTTGCAGAGTGGACGCAATCAGCTTGCCGCAGGCTACATTCTGTACGGGCCGAGTACGATGCTCGTGTATTCGATCGGCAATGGGGTTCACTCATTCGTGCTTGATCCCAGCTTAGGCGAGTTCATTCTGGCAGACGAAAACATTCGCATTCCTGAGCACGGGCCGATCTACAGCGTGAACGAAGGGAACTTCTGGCAGTGGGAAGAGTCGTATCGCGATTTTATTCGCTATGTGCATCGGCATGAAGGTTATACCGCCCGCTACGGTGGCGCATTGATCGGGGACTTTCATCGCATTCTCTATCAAGGCGGTGTATTCCTTTATCCCGGCACTGGAAAGCAACCGGACGGTAAGCTGCGACTGCTGTACGAAGCTTCACCCTTAGCCTTTTTGGTTGAGCAGGCAGGTGGACGGGCTAGCACTGGAACTCAAGACATTCTTGATTTTGTGCCCGATCGACTTCATGCCAGAGTGCCGTTGATTATTGGCAGTAAAAATGATGTTGCGCTGGTTGAATCATTTGTAAAAGAGCGCATTCGAGAAAAAGCCGTTTTGTAAAGCGTAGTTCACCACACACCTTAAATAGGAGCAGATTCCCAATGACAAACCATCTCTTAGAAATCAAAGATTACGGTCAAAGCATTTGGATGGACAACTTGACCCGCGATCTGATTCAGTCGGGCGAACTCAAGCGCATGATCGACGATCGAGGCTTGCGCGGCATTACTTCCAATCCTGCAATCTTTGAAAAAGCAATTAACGGCAACAAGATTTACGATGCGGACATTGAGGCAGGCATCAGCGCTGGCAAGCCATTGCTTGACATCTATGAGTCGCTGATTTTCGAGGATATTCGCAATGCGTGTGACATCTTTGCTGGGATCTACGAAGAGTCGGGTGGATTGGATGGCTATGTCAGTATCGAAGTTCCGCCCAACATCGCAAACGACACTGAGAAAACAATCAGCGAAGCTCGGCGCTACTACACAGAAATTGGTCGTCCGAACGTGATGATCAAGATTCCGGGAACTTCAGCAGGTTTACCCGCCGTTGAACAAGTGATCTCAGAAGGCATCAACGTTAACGTTACTTTGCTGTTCTCAGTTCAAAGCTATATCAACACTGCATGGGCTTACATTCGTGGACTAGAGAAACGAGTCGAAAAAGGCGAAGACATCAGCAAGCTCGCGTCAGTTGCCAGCTTCTTCCTCAGCCGCATCGATAGCAAGATCGATGAAATGATCGATGCGAAACTAGCTAAGGGCGCAGATATGTTGCAAGAAGAAGCCAAACTGGCTGCAGTTAAAGGCAAGGTGGCGATCGCAAACGCCAAAGTCGCTTACCAAGAATACAAGAAGATCGTGGCTGATCCCCGTTGGTTAGCCCTGAAAGAAAAAGGCGCAAACGTACAGCGACTGCTCTGGGCAAGCACCAGCACCAAGAACCCCGATTACAGCGACGTGATGTATGTCGATGAACTGATTGGAGCCGAGACGGTGAATACCTTGCCGCCGAACACGATCGAAGCTTGTGCCGATCATTGCGATGTAGCTCCCCGAATTGATACCAGAGTCGAAGAAGCCTACAACTTGATTGAAAGCTTGAAAGATCCGGACATTGATATCAACTTGGATCAAGTCATGAGCGACCTGCTCGAAGACGGCATTGATAAATTCGTCCAGCCGTTCAACTCGCTGATGAGTTCAATGCAAGAAAAGGTCGATCGGCTCGCTAAAGTCTAGAAACTCTGTCCTCACCCCAGCCCTCTCCCACGGGGAGAGGGAGCAAGAGTCCGGCTCCCCTTCTCCTCGTGGGAGAAGGGGTTGGGGGATGAGGGCACACCACCACACAGGCTACTCTCCACCCCTTCACTATGGTCACTCTCCTACAAAACCCGCTCCGTGTTGGACTCCAACAGCAGCGGATGCCCGAACCGAATATCATTGTGTTTTTTGGTGCGTCCGGTGACTTAACCAAACGCAAGCTCGTTCCCGCGCTGTATCACCTCAAACGAGAGCGCAGACTACCGCCTGAATTAACGATCGTCGGGGTTGCCCGTCGCGAATGGAGTGACGATTATTTTCGGGAGCAAATGCGCGAAGGAGTCGAAGAATTCTCTGATGGAGTCGGCTCTGAGGCGCTGTGGCAAGATTTCGCCCAAGGATTGTTCTACTGTCCTGGAGACATTGACAATGCCGAAAGCTATCAAAAGCTGAAACAGCGACTAGAAGAAATTGATAATATACGCGGCACCAGAGGCAATCGCGTTTTCTATCTGTCTGTTGCGCCCAAGTTCTTTCCCGAAGCGATTCGGCAGTTGGGCGATGCAGGAATGCTGAAAGATGCCCAAAAGACGCGGCTTGTGATCGAGAAACCCTTTGGTCGCGATCTCAGCTCGGCTCAGAACCTCAACCGCGTGGTCAACAAAGTCTGTCAGGAAAATCAGGTTTATCGGATTGACCACTACTTAGGAAAAGAAACGGTTCAAAACTTATTGGTGTTCCGGTTTGGCAACGCCATCTTTGAACCCCTATGGAATCGCCAATTCATTGATCACGTTCAAATTACGGTGGCTGAAACCGTCGGTGTCGAAGATCGGGCGGGGTACTACGAATCTTCTGGAGCATTGCGCGACATGGTGCAAAACCATTTGATGCAACTGTTCTGTCTCACCGCAATGGAACCCCCGAACTCACTCGATGCCGATAGTATTCGGACTGAGAAGGTGAAGGTAATTCAGGCAACTCGACTGGCAGATACTAATCGCCTAGAAAATTCGGCCATTCGCGGGCAATACTCTGAAGGCTGGATGAAAGGCAAGGAGGTTCCCGGCTATCGGCAAGAACCCGGAGTCGATCGGAACTCCACCACGCCAACTTATGTGGCAATGAAGTTTTTAGTGGATAACTGGCGCTGGCAGGGTGTGCCCTTCTATCTGCGAACCGGAAAGCGATTGCCGAAAAAAGTGAGCGAGATTGCCATTCAATTCCGCGATGTCCCGTTTTTGATCTTCCAGTCGGCGGCAAAACAAGCGAACGCCAATGTTCTCGTCATGCGAATTCAACCGAACGAAGGCATCGGAATGCGGTTTGAAGTCAAAATGCCGGGAGCAGATTTGAGAACCCGATCGGTCGAGATGGATTTCAGCTACGGCAGTTCGTTTGGCGTGACTGGGGGAGAAGCCTACGATCGCCTCTTACTCGACTGCATGATGGGCGACCAAACGCTGTTTACTCGCTCTGACGAAGTAGAAGCCGCTTGGCGCGTAGTGACTCCCGCGCTCACCGCTTGGGAAGCTCCCACTGATCCCAGCTTGATCCCGCAGTACGAAGCAGGAACCTGGGAACCCGCCGAAGCCGAGCAACTGATTAACCGCGATGGTCGCCGTTGGCGCAGACTCTAGCCATTTTGGCTTTTAGATCAGCGATGTGATGCAAACGCTAAAAGCCAAAATTTAACCCCTAAAATCTAAACCCCTACTCTCTTATGGCTACTAAAACCGCCCCGCTCGTTTCCCTCCAAGCCCCAAAAGATGTCTCACTGAACGACATCGAGCAGGAACTCAATCAGATCTGGCAGTCCTACAGCGCGACAGGCGACGGCTCATCCATGGTTGCGACTCGTGCGACATCGTTTACCCTGGTGGTTTATGAGCCAGAAGAAACCCAGCAATTGCTTGCGATGATGGGCTTTTATACCGGGCCTGTCGATGGTATTGATGGCCCTCGCACCGAAGCCGCACTTCATGCGGCTCAAGCGGCTTACGGCTTACCGATCGATGGCAAGTCCAGCCCCGGACTGTTGACGAAACTGCGTGAAGACCTGGCTAAACGTAAGGGTGAATCGATCGGAGATAGCAACGCACCCCGCTATGTGTCTGATGCTGCTGGAAGTGGAATTGCTGATGTAGTTGCCAGCCAGAACCCTTGCCGCATTATTTCGCTGTTTCCGATTGCAGGCGAAGATGAAGGCGTCTCGGCTCAGGTCTCGGCGTACTGTCCGATTAATAAATTAAATCACGGAACGCTGGTGTGCTGCGAATACATCATGCTCCGGGGAACGGAATCTGCGCTTGAGCGAGTGGACGATCTCACTTCGTCGCTGTTGATTAGTGAATTGCCTAGAATTATCTGGTGGAAGGGTACGCCCAATCTTGACCAAACGTTGTTTCAACGGTTGGCAAAGTTCTCAAGCCAGGTGATTTTCGATTCGAGCCGATTTACTGCGGATACCGAGGGCGACCTGCTGAAGCTGTCCGCGCTGATTGACGATGGTGTTTCTGTGATCGATTTGAACTGGCGACGGTTAGCCGCCTGGCAAGAACTTGCGGCAGAGGCGTTCGATGCGCCTGGACGACGCGAGGCAATTTGGGAAGTCGATCGCGTGGTGATCGACTACGAGAAGGGCAATCCGGCACAAGCGCTGATGTATCTCGGCTGGTTGGCAGGTCGGCTCGGCTGGGAACCGGATTCTCGTGAACACGAAGGAGATATCTACGATTTACAACGGGTATATTTTACGGCTTCAAACGGTCGCAAGATTGAGGCGGAATTAGCTGGAATTCCGACGGCTGCGATCGGAGAAATCAAGGGCGACATGGTGAGCCTGAAGCTGTCTTCGACGAATCCGAATGTGGATTGCTGTACGGTCTTGTGTTCTGGCACAACGGGCTGTATGCGAATGGAAGCGAGCGGCGGCGCACAGTCTTGTCGAATCAATCAGGTGACACCGCTGAATGATCAAAAGGCAGAAACGCTCTTGAGTGAGCAGCTTCACCGAGTCGGTCAGGATGTGCTGTACGAAGAAAGCATGGCAGTAACAGCAAAAATCATTAAGCTGTAGGTTGGTGTCGGTGCGATCGGTTTCGCTGCGTTTTGAGTTATCGTGTCCCCCAAATCCCCCACTCAGGGGGATTTGGGGGCAACTCGAACTTAGGATCGAAGCGAACAACTGACCTCAATATAGTGTTTTGCTCTAAAGTATGGCGTTTGTAATTGCAGGGGAACGGAGCGGAGCCGGGAAAACCACAGTCACGTTAGCGCTGTTAGCGGCTCTGAGACGGCGAAATTTGCAGGTACGATCGTTTAAGGTCGGGCCTGATTATATTGATCCGATGTTTCATCGCCATGTCACCGGTCAGGCTTGTTACAACCTTGATCCGAGGCTGACTTCGGAAGCGTATGTGCAGCAGTGTTTTTCCCAAAAGGCGGGAAATTGCGCGATCGTTGAAGGCGTAATGGGACTATTCGACGGTGCAGCCGGACAAAAAGATTTTGCCAGTACCGCTCACATTGCTCGACTGCTCGATTTACCGATTTTACTGGTGGTCGATTGTAGCCGTTTGTCGTATTCAGTTGCTGCGATCGTGCATGGATATCGCTCACTCGATCCCCGCTTGAAATTCGCAGGGGTCGTACTGAATCGAGTCGGCAGCGATCGACATTTAGAATTGCTCAAAGCTGCTCTAGAACCGTTAGAAATTCCGATTTTAGGAGTATTAAGGCGACAGAATGCGATAGAAATTCCTGATCGCCATCTCGGTTTAGTCCCGACCGACGAGCTACCCGGATTAAATGAACTCATCGATCGCTTAGCTCACCTCGGCGAAACCTGTTTCGATTGGGCAGCATTAATGCCCCTAACTTCCGTTCAAAGTCCCCCACAAGTGGAGAATTTAGGGGGCAGCGACCAACCCAAACGCAGCCAAACGTATCGAATCGCGATCGCCCGTGATGCCGCTTTTAATTTCTATTACGAAGACAATCTAGAACTCCTCAAACAATCTGGTGCAAGCTTGATTGAATGGAGTCCTCTAAACGACGATTTCCCGGAAGACATCGACGGTTTGTACTTCGGTGGCGGCTTTCCTGAAATGTTTGCCGCAACGCTAAGTGAAAATCAAGCGACACGCAAAGCCACCCAAACTGCAATTCGATCAGGAATGCCTACGTATGCAGAATGTGGTGGATTAATGTATCTGAGTGAAAACATTGTGGATTTCTCCGGCGATACTTTTCCAATGGTTGGAGCAATTCCCACAACAACAGTCATGCGATCGCGGCTGACACTCGGTTATCGTCGCGCCATGACGCTGGAAGACACACCGATCGTCGCTCAAAATACGATCGTTCACGGACACGAATTCCATCGCTCCACCCCCACCTCTCCACCCCCCCACCCCCTGTTCCAATTCACCGAAACCGAGCAATTCGACGGCTGGCGATCGTCCAACTTACACGCCTCCTACCTGCATTTACACTGGGGCGCAACTCCAGAAATTCCCAAACGCTTTGTGCAACACTGCGCTAAATTCAACCGCGATCGCTATCCTAAAAAAGAATAGGGATTAAAACATTAAACATGGCTGGATCGATCGAACAAATTACACAACAGCTTGCCGCCCTCGACCAAAAGATCGAGGCAATGGGCGACACCTTCACCGAAACCTATCGCGGCTATCTCAAGCAGCTTGGGCAAACCGTCAAGCAGCAAATCATCCTGTCGTGCTATCGGATTTGCACCGAAAACTATCCCACCCGCTTCTTATCGCTTTCCCTCAATCAGCGGCAGCAGCTCCAGGAAAACCTGCAAGCCCTAGCGCGTCAAACCATAACCGACCTCAACGATCTGCTCATCCCGATCGCCCAAATCACCCTTGAACCCGAATCCGAAGATCTCCCTGATGAACTCGAAGCCCTCTTGTCCGAAACGGACTACGACTTGCCCAGCGAATCTTCGCTCACGCCACTCGAAGCCCTTACCATCTGGCAAGAACAGCTAGAGCGATCGATTAATAAAACCCTGAAAACTGCCTCCAGCGCCGCCAATCGCCTACTCCAAGACGCTGAAATCCTACCCAAGCGCCTCCCACAAGCCGTCCTGGATGCCGCAGCAAAAGCAGAAGGCAGCGACTCCAACGCAGCCAACCTGCTTAACGTTCTCGTCAACGCCAGTGAAAAAACCGAGGAGGCGGAAACTTCGCAGCCCGTCATTACCGCCCTAATGCACGTTGTCGCCGTCAATCTGCGGGTTTCAGAACTCGAATTTAATGACCCAGCCGTTTCATCCTGGCGCAACAAACTGCGCGATCTCAAGCAGCAACTCCAAGGAATGGCGCGGGACTACCAGAAGAAACGCCGCGAGCAGTCGATCGCTCAAGCCCAGCTCGCCTGGAAATCTACCTGGGTAAAGGACGAAGGCTGATCCTTAGATCTATGCCAAATTTACCTACCCCGCCTATTCTAGAAACAGAGAAAACAAGGGAGAACGGAAGGTGGCGAACCAGACAATCAAATTAGCTGCGATCGGTGATGTTCACGATCGATGGGAAGCTGAAGATGAAGCAGCGCTTAAATCTCTCGGCGTTGATCTGGCATTGTTCGTGGGCGACTTTGGTAATGAATCAGTCAATATTGTCAAGCTGATCGCCGAAATGCAGATTCCCAAAGCCGCCATTATGGGAAATCACGATGCTTGGTACACAGCAACCGACTGGGGAATTAGTAAATGCCCTTACGATCGCAAAAAGGAGGATTGGGTGCAGCAACAATTAGATCTACTGGGTGAAGCGCACGTTGGGTATGGCAAGCTTGATTTTCTGCAGTTGAATCTCAGCGTGGTCGGGAGCCGCCCGTTTAGCTGGGGTGGCCCTGGCTGGAAAAATGAGAGATTCTATCGGGAACGCTACGGAGTTGAGAGCTTTGATCAGTCGGTCGATCGTATCCTCGATGCAGTTGATCAAACTGAAACCGACACGATCCTTTTCATCGGTCACAACGGCGCGAAAGGCTTGGGAGATCGCCCCGAAGATCCCTGCGGTCGAGATTGGCAGCCGATCGGCGGTGATCATGGTGATCCTGATTTCGCAGAAGCGATCGTTCAAACTCGTGATCGCGGAAAATTGGTGCCGCTAGCGGTGTTTGGGCATATGCACCATTCGCTGAGACACACCAAAACCGAGCTACGCCGCCCGATTCACGTGGATGCTGCTGGAACGGTTCATCTCAATGCTGCTAGGGTTCCAAGAATTATTGAGCAAGACGGCGATCGCCTGCGAAACTTCTCGATCGTCACCTTACAAGACAGCAGCGTCATAGAAGCATCACTGGTTTGGTTGAACCAGAATTTTGAAGTTGTCCAAGAAGAGATTTTATATCGATCAAAAGATGCCGCCAAAGCGATCGCGTAATTGAAGAGCGTGATTTAATTCACGCCCGATCTACTCCAAATCCCAAACACCTCTAAGATTTTGCAGCGCAATTAACCGCCGACATTTTGCACTGCTGCATTCCGCATGGCGTTCTGTGCGTCCCAAATCGCTTGATAGCGCATTAAAACGGCTCGACTATATGACGCAATACTGGGATAGCGGTGTCCGTTATAAAACTGTGTAGTCGTTGAAGTGTATTTCTCTGGTCTGCCGCTGTACCACCATGCCGCGACTCGCTGAATTGCAACCGCAACATTTCCGTTACTTGCGGCAAATGATCTCTGCCAATATTGGTTTAATTTGTAATCGACGATCGCGATTTGCAAATCGGGACGCGCTAAAAACTCTTTTCTTGAAACTACATATCCAAGGGCTTCTTTTGACCATCTCGGCAAGTTTTCCGGCATGATTTGTGCATAGCCTAATGCACCAGAATGTGGATTAACCGCCCTAAAATTCGCGCCACTTTCCTGACCAATAATGGCTTGCCGAATCAGGATAACTTCAGGGGCGATATCACTTTGGGTCTGAAAAATTGCAGCAGTCTCCGGAATCGCAAATGTTCTTCCTGGAGCTACAGTAGCAGCGCAAATCGGAATCCCAATCGTAAGGACGATCACGCTTGTAATTTTAGACAAATGAAACCGGGCGAAAATCCCTTTCGCTTGCAAATTAAAAGTCATTCAAGTAATGATGAAACGAACTTTGAAGAGTGTACCTTCGTTCATTGCATTTACTTAATGCGATATAAATATCTAATCAACTTAGCTTAATAAATCTGAACTCTGCTAATACATTCCTGTTTATTTCAAGGAGCGAAATTATAATAATTTATCGATAAAACTGTTACTTAATAGGCTTCAGCAAATGCACTTAAAAAAACTGAATAAAAAAACTGGGTAGCGGTGAAACTACCCAGTTTTTTTATTCAAGCTTCTAGCTTAGACTGCTGCTGCGGTTTTGGTCACAGCGTTCAGTTCGCCTTTCTTGTACTTCACAGCGAAGATCTCCATCGAGTCTTGCTTGATCGAGCTTGCTTGACCTGCTGCACCAAACTGGTTATAGCGATCGGCACAAACCTTCTGCATGTACTTGATCGATGGCTTCAAGAAGTGGCGCGGATCAAATTCTTTCGAGTTCTGCATCAGCGCTTCACGCACGGCTGCGGTGATCGCCAAACGGTTATCGGTGTCGATGTTGATCTTACGCACACCTGACTTAATGCCCTTTTGAATTTCTTCAACCGGAACACCGTAGGTTTCAGGAATCGTACCGCCGTATTGGTTGATGATTGCGATCAGGTCTTCAGGAACCGAAGAAGAACCGTGCATCACCAAGTGGGTGTTCGGCAAGCGGCGGTGGATTTCTTCGATGCGGCTGATTGCGAGGATTTCTCCGGTCGGTTTGCGGGTGAACTTGTATGCACCGTGGCTGGTTCCGATCGCAACTGCCAACGCATCCACTTGAGTCCGCTCAACGAAATCAACCGCTTCATCGGGATCGGTGAGCAGCATCGAGTGATCCAATTCACCTTCAAATCCGTGACCGTCTTCTGCTTCGCCTTTTCCGGTTTCGAGCGATCCAAGACAGCCCAATTCACCTTCGACCGAAGCTCCGATCGCGTGAGCCACTTTCACCACTTCTGCGGTGACTGCGACGTTGTACTCGTAGCTGGCGGGAGTTTTGGCATCCGCTTCGAGTGAACCGTCCATCATGACGCTGGTGAAGCCGTTCTTCATTGCTGAATAGCAGGTTGCAGGCTCGTTACCGTGATCTTGGTGCATCGCGATCGGAATATGAGGATAGGTTTCCGCCGCTGCCAAGATCAAGTGGCGAAGGAAATTTTCGCCTGCGTAGTTTCGAGCGCCACGGGAAGCTTGCAGAATGACTGGGCTATTGGTTTCGTGGGCAGCCAGCATGATCGACTGGATTTGCTCCATGTTGTTGACGTTAAATGCAGGGATGCCGTAACCGTTTTCAGCCGCGTGATCCAGCAATAGCCGCATCGGGACAAGCGCCATATCAAGTTCTCCTGGTTATCTCAGCAAGTTCTATGTTCACAAACTTAATTGTTACGATAATCTTAAGGCAATTTTCGCCCGGATTGCTGTCAAATTTGGAATTTTGTTAGGTAAAAATAGCTATTAATTATCCTGATTGAATCTATGGAGACTCATAAGATAAAAAGCGGAGGCTGAAAATCCCTCTAAAGCTCTCGAAATTCGTACAGCACAGTCCCCGTTTCTGCGTCGTTGCCGATCTCGACATATCCGCTCTTCAGCATCTCTATCAGCAGCGCTTCAACTTGCTGAAAACTCAGCCCCGTTGCCATTACCCCCTGAGTCACAGAAAGCTTTCCACCTCTTGCTTCTGCTGCTTTGAGAAGCGCGATCGTGGCTTGTTGTTGAGAAATCGGCGGCGTTGAATCAATCAGTTTCGGGGATTTGACCCCTGTAAATGTTGAGGGTCGGAGTGTGATTTGCCCAGTGGTTAGAGTCATTGGGTTTTGCTCTAAAAGCGGCTTGTACTTTTCGCTCAATCGCTCGTTATGCACCTGAACCATCTTTGGAATCAAAATCAGATCCAACAATTGCCCAAAGCCAAATAGTCCAAACGTTCCCAACCAGAGCAAGCCCGTTTTTTTCTCGCCATTGTACAAACGATGTAGCCCAGATAAGCCGAATAGACCGCCCAGCCAGAGAACGTAAGCTACACCTACCTTGTTCATAACGCATCGATCGACCGATTTGGATACCGCTATCATAACGAATCACTAAGCTTGAATCAGCGCCACTAACTCCGCTTCCGAGAGAAT
Source organism: Leptolyngbya sp. DQ-M1 (assembly GCF_039962505.1). Taxonomy (NCBI): domain Bacteria; kingdom Bacillati; phylum Cyanobacteriota; class Cyanophyceae; order Leptolyngbyales; family Leptolyngbyaceae; genus Leptolyngbya; species Leptolyngbya sp. DQ-M1. The sequence continues at coordinate 425,377 of NZ_JAMPLJ010000002.1, read as the reverse complement.
TGTGATTCCTAATGCCTGAGCTTTTTCGAGCTTTGAGCCTGCTTCTTCACCCGCCACGACATAATTTGTTTTCTTGCTCACAGAATCGCTTACTTTACCGCCTGCTGCTTGAATCAAAGCCTTTGCCTCATCGCGTTTCAGCGTCGGTAAGGTTCCAGTGATTACGAAGGCTTTGCCTGTAATGGCTGTGTCTTTGACAACTGGAGTTATTTCGCCTGCAAGTTGAACTCCCGCTTGACGGAGGCGATCGATCAATTCCTGATTTCCATGATTCTGAAACCACTGGTACACCGATTGAGCAATTTCAGATCCAAATCCAGGTACGGCTTCAATCTGTTCTGGTGTGGCTTGCGCGAGTAGCTCAACTTTCGGAAAAGTTCCGGTGAGTGTTTGAGCATTGACGCTGCCAATATGTCGAATCCCCAGACCGTAGAGAACTCGCGACCACGGCTGAGTTTTTGAGTGCTGAATCGCTGCGACAATTTTCTCAGCCGACTTTTTGCCCATGCGCTCCAGGGTGAGCAGTTTTTCGACTGTTAAATCATACAAATCTGCAACTGAATGAACAACATTACTATCAACCAATTGTGCAACCAGTTTCTCACCGACACCGTTAATATCTAAAGCATCACGACTGACCCAATGCGTGATCGCTCCGCGTAAAATTGCTGGACAGGAAGCGTTAATACATCGAGTTACCGCTTCATCTTCAGGTTTAACTACAGGTTCACCACACTCTGGGCAATGCGAAGGCATCTGATACGGTTGCGCTTCAGGGGGTCGTAACTCTGTAAGAACGCGCAGCACTTCAGGAATGATTTCACCTGCTTTGCGAATGATAACGGTATCACCAATTCGGCAATCGAGTTCGGCAATTCGATCGCGATTATGCAAGGTTGCCCGTGATACAGTCGTTCCAGCTAACTGTACCGGACGAAGTTCTGCAACAGGTGTAATCGCTCCGGTGCGTCCTACATTGACGCTGATGTTTTCTAAAATCGTTGGAGCTTCTTCAGCAGGGTACTTGAGCGCGATCGCCCAGCGCGGAAATTTTTGCGTAAATCCTAATCTTTCTTGTAGCGCCAGAGCGTTAATCTTAATCACAACGCCATCAGTCATGTAACGTAGTTTGGTGCGATCAATTGCCCAACGATCGCAGTATTCCTGCACTTCCTGTAAGTTGGCACAGAGCGATCGCTCTGGATTCACACGAAATCCCATTTGTTTGAGGGTTTCTAATGCTTCTGCCTGCGTTTTCAACTCACCGGGAAAATGCAGCGTATAGGCAAAAAAATCGAGTTGACGCTGAGCCACAATCCGAGAATCTAGCTGGCGTAACGTTCCTGCCGTTGCATTCCGGGGATTCGCAAACAGGGATTCTCCGGCTTTTTCACGATCGCGGTTAATTTGCTCAAAGGTATCAAGCGAGAGAAACGCTTCACCCCGGACTTCTACAATCTCAGGCGGATTTTCTAGATTGAGGCGGAGGGGAATCGATCGGATGGCTTTCACATTTTGGGTAATTTCCTCGCCTGTAACGCCATCACCGCGAGTTGCGCCCCGCACTAGAACACCCTTTTCGTAAGTGAGCGCGATCGCATTTCCATCGATTTTCAGTTCACAAATATAATCAAACTCGTTGACCTCTGGCGCAACTTTGCGCCATCGCTGTTCCCAGTTGGCTAAGTCTGCATTTCCGAAAGCGTTCTCTAAACTATAGAGTGAGATATTGTGTTTTACTGAAGTAAATTGACTGGCAGGACGTTCACCCACGCGCTGAGTCGGACTGTCCGGTGAAATTAATTCTGGGTACTGTGTCTCAAGGGTTTGAAGTTCACGATAAAGCTGGTCGTAAACCGCATCGTCGATCGTCGGCGCGTCCAGCACGTAATATTCGTAACTTGCTTTCTGTAACAGACGTTTGAGTTCTTGTACGCGTTGTTGAAGCTCCGGGGTGAGATGTGCGACTGAATCCATTACTCTATATCCTTGTCCCTTAAACAGAGCTTAGTGTACTGCCGAAAATCACTCCTCTACCAAAAAAGTGATTTCGCTGGTGATTTTAGTACGCTAGAACTATTTAAGCAAGAACAAATCGATCGTCGGAACACAATTTAGGATTGTGATAGTTAGGATTGCGATAGCCGATTGAACTCCGACGATCGTCTCGATTAAATGCCTGCTTGCTGCCGATCCAAGTTAAACAATACCTCCAGCGTTTCCATCGCCTGCCGCCGCGCTTCAATATCCTGCTGCGCTCTCAATTGCACCATCGGATCATGCAGAATCTTATTCACAATTCCTTTGGTCAGCGCTTCAATCACCTCGCGATGTCGATCGCCAAACTCCGTCCCCAGTCTCGATAATGCTTTCTCCAATTCCTGCGCTCGAATTGCTTCTACTTTGTCGCGCAGACAGCTAATCGTCGATACGGTTTCAAGCGATCGCCACCAAGCTTCAAAGGTTTCGACCTCTTCCTCTAGCAACGCTTCCGCTTCCATCGCCATCTGCCGCCGACTTTCCTGGTTTTGGGCAACTACCGCCTTGAGGTCATCCACGTTAAAGGCTCGAACCGTCGGTAATTCGTTCACATCGGCTGCAACGTTCCGGGGCACAGCGATATCAATCACCATCAAAGGCTGATTCGGATCAAGAACGGCTTCAAGATTGGCACGATCGAGAATCGGCTCCGTCGAAGACGTACTCGTAAATACAATGTCCGACTGCGCGATCGCGTCCATCATGTCGTGAATCGGCAATAGTCTTAGATGAGCGTTCGGGAACAGATTCGCTAATTCTCGCGCTCGATCCATCGATCGATTCAAAATTACAATGTTGGTTGCACCTTTTGACAACAAGTGCTGCACGAGCAACCGCGACATCTTTCCGGCACCAATGATCGTCACGCGCTGATCCGCAAGCTGATCGACCTTCATCTGCGCCAGTTCTACCGCCGCCGAACTGATCGACACGGCACCCGTTCCGATGCTCGTCTCCGTCCGCACCCGTTTTCCAGCGCTAATGCCTTGTTTAAACAATTGATTGAGAATGCGTCCGATACCGCGATGCTGTTGTCCAAGCTTATGACATTGTTTCACCTGGGCAAGAATCTGACCTTCTCCCAACACCAAACTATCTAACCCTGCCGACACTCGCATCAAGTGCATTACCGCATCCTGATGCAGCAAGGTAAATAAATAGGGACGCAGACGCGCACTCGGTAACTTACTGTGTTCTGATAAAAACTGATTAACTTCGCGAATTCCTTGTTCAGTGTCAGAAGTCACCAGATAGAGTTCCAGCCGATTGCAGGTACTCAAGACTGCGACTTCTTCAATATGCGGGTAGCTACAGAGTTGTGCGATCGCTTTATCACACACAGGTTCCGGAATGCTCAACTTCTCACGAACTTCGACCGGTGCAGTTTTGTGAGTCAGCCCAACAACAGCAATGTTCATATTAAAAGACGCTCTAATAAGTCGATCAGGGTGAAGGAGAAGAGATGGGGAGTGGGAAAGTGGGGAGTGGGGAGTCAGACGCTTCTACTATTATCGCTCGACTCTCCACTCCCTACCCCGACTCCCCACACTCAATTAGTGCAATTGAACGATCTTCGGTTGATCAAACATATGGATCGTGTCTACAAATCGAGCCGTCTTCGATTGGCTAGAAATGACCAGCGTTTGAGTTCTTGCGCCACCTTTGAAGAAGCGCACTCCGTTCATAATGTTACCCGGAGTGATGCCCGTTCCCGCGAACAGCACCGTTTCACCGGATGCCAGTTCTTCGGCGGAATATACTTTATCCGGGTCATTGATGCCCATTTCTTTGAGTCGAGCAATGTTCGCTTCTTTGCTTTCTCCGATTAGTCCGGTTTTGACCACTTCCGGGTCGTAGATCAGTTGCCCTTGGAAGTGTGCGCCCAAACAACGGAGTGCTGCCGCCGAAATTACGCCTTCAGGAGCCGCACCAATACCCATTAGCGCGTGAATGTTGGTTCCAGCAAAACCGCAGTTAATCGCTGCACCGACATCGCCATCGCTGATCAGTTGCACTCGTGCGCCGGCTTCCCGGATTTCTTTGATCAAGTCGTTGTGGCGTTCGCGCTTCATCACGACGACCACAAGTTCATCGATCGCTCGATCGAGACATTCGGATAAAATCTTCAGGTTTTCGGTTGCCGACTTGGTGATGTCTACTTTTCCTTTTGCAGCCGGAGGAGCAGCCAGCTTCTTCATGTAGAAGTCAGGAGCCGCAAACAGACCTCCTTTTTCCGAAATTGCCAATACTGCCATCGATCCGGGCTGACCGTAGGCACAGAGGTTAGTTCCCTCGCAGGGGTCAACAGCGATATCGATTTCGATCAATTCATCGACGTTACAGTAATTTGCAGCATCTGGCTGAGAGCAAATTCCGACTTCTTCGCCGATGTAGAGCATCGGTGCGTCGTCGCGTTCTCCTTCTCCGATTACGATCCGACCGCGCATATAAATTTTATTCATACGTTCGCGCATCGCTTCGACTGCCACGCGATCGGCTTCATTCTTGTCGCCTTTTCCCATCAGACGAGCCGAGGCGATCGCCGCCTGTTCTACGACTTCAATGATTTCTAAACCAAGCGTGTTTTCCACGTAATAAGTCCTCCAACTGCTGATTTGTCGCCGTTTTCATGGGCAATCTCAGTTATCAATCCTACCAAAAGGCGGTTCTTCAAAGTGGATTGACTCTTTATTAAGTTTTGCCAAGCTGAATTTAAGCGAGAAATCATCGGCAAAAAGCCATCAAGTTAAAATTGGGATGGAAATGAGTTTCTCAGAATTGCGATCGTATCGTAATGTTTGCAAAAGACCGCTTTCACGGCATTGTAAAAACCGCACTGCAAAAGGAGGGTTGGACAATCACCAGGAACCGTACACGCTTCCGATCCCAGGCCTTACCAGTCTCTTCTTTGACCTCGGCGTAGAAAAGCTAATTATTGCTGAACAAGATCGGCGAAAAATTGCAGTTGTGGTCAGCAAAGCTAAACCATATGCAACGTGCTTCTAATTGAATTACACTAAGCATTCACCATTGCGCTAGCTCATGTCTGCTTTTGCAACCCTGATCGGTCAGTCTCAAGCCGTTGAACTGTTAGAACGAGCGATCACGGTCGATCGTCTCGCGCCCGCTTATCTCTTCACTGGAACGGCGGGCATCGGAAAGCGTCTTGCGGCTGAATGCTTTCTCGAATCGCTGTTGTCGTCTTCACGCGCTCGGATTCTCAGTCGCAATCATCCCGATTTACTTTGGGTTGGGCCGACTTACTTGCATCAAGGAAAACGACTGAGCGCGATCGAGGCCGAAGCGGCTGGAGTCAAGCGCAAAACGCCGCCGATGATTCGATTAGAGCAAATTCGGGAAGTGAGTCAGTTTCTCAGTCGTCCGCCGCTAGAAGCTCGACGATCGGCGATCGTGATCGAACAAGCAGAAACGATGCCGGAAGCCGCCGCAAATGCGTTACTAAAAACGCTCGAAGAACCGGGAAGAGCAACGATTATTTTATTAGCAACCAGTGTAGATTCGGTTTTGCCGACGATCGTGTCTCGCTGTCAGCGCATTCCGTTTGCACGACTCGATACTGATTCAATGGCGCAAGTCCTGAAACAAGTGGGACACGCAGAGATTTTATCGAAACCGCAATTGTTAGCCTTAGCACAAGGCAGTCCGGGAGCGGCGATCGCTCATCAACAGACGCTCGAATCGATTCCACCAGAACTGATTCAATCGGTCGTCAATCCTCCGAAGTCGTTGAGGCAAGCTTTAACCGTGGCAAGAACGATCGCAAAAACGATCGATGGTGAAACGCAGCTTTGGCTAATTGATTATTTGCAGCAGGTGTATTGGGCACAGAGCCGTAGTTCTCGATCGATTCAATTGCTTGAGAAAGCAAAAGAACAATTGCTGGCTTATGTACAACCGCAGCTAGTTTGGGAAGTAATGTGGATGGAGCTTTGCACTTAGATTGCGGGTTCAGTATTCAGAATTGCATCTAAAAGCAGATCTGCTCCAAATCGAACGGGATCGGTACAAGGTAAGTTTGTTTCTGTCTGAGTTTGTGCGATCGCTCGTTCTGCTGCTTCTTGATCCAGATGAGCGGTATTGAGCGCGATCGCCGCAACTTTACACGCTGTAAACGCTCCACCCCCTGCTGCCAGCGACTCGTAAACCTGAACCGCAGTTTTCAGGGGTGGAATCGGGACGTGAGGAAAGTTGCGGATGTGTGTTTGTCCGGCTCTGTGTACCAGAATTAAATGCGTAGGCTGGGAACCTCGAATCAAGGGTAAAGTTGCAGTCGAAGCGGGATTAAAGATTGAACCTTGTCCTTCAATGTGGAGCAGATCAAAGTTCGCAGAGCGCATGACTAACTGTTCAACGGCTCCAGAAGCAAAGTCTACTCGAATCGCATCTAAAGGAATGCCATCACCGGAAATCATCATGCCGGCTTGACCTGTACCGAGAAACTTCGATCGTATCCCCCGTTTTTGAGCCACGCGATCCAGTTCTAAACTGGTAGACATCTTACCGATGCTCATATCAGTTCCCACGGTTAGCACTCTCAAGCAGGGGAGCGATCGCGCTGCACCACTTCCAACTTTTAGTCCGATCGGCTCTTGGCGGATATCCCAGATCCATTGTCCAGGCTTTAATCGATCCTTCAGCCTGGGCGTGAGTTTTGTATGAAGTCCATTCACGATCGACAGTCCCGCATCAACCGCTTGCTCAATCTCTGTTAACCAAGCCTCCGGTAACACTCCGCCCGATGGTGCAATTCCAATTAACAGCACAGTTGGCTGATACTTAAGTGCTTCAACTATCGAACTGACAATCGGGGCATCACACGCGATCGAGGTTAATGCTCGAAAAGATTGTCCTGCACAGTCTTGATCAATGATTGCAACTACCGCATCAGAACGATAGCGAGTAAAAGTGAGTCCTGTTTTTCCCTGTGTGCCCTGAATGCCCTTGTGTAAAAGCACTGCAACCCGATCGTTCGATCTCAGCATCATCTCTCTCCTCTGAGGACAACTCCTAACCCTGAACGATCACTTGGAATGACGCGCCCGTTTTGAAAGCTTGCACCGACAAATGGATCATCAATCAAATTCAAATGACTATCGAGATCGAGATAATCTGCTAAAGGAGATAACTGTGCGATCGCGCTATTCAACAATGAACTATCTGAATAACAGCCAAACATCACTTTGAGATTGTGTGCTTTAGCGACATAAATCATTCGGAGCGCTTCGCTCAAACCGCCTGATTTCATCAGCTTAATATTGATACCGTGAACCCGATCGCTCAACGCTGGAATCGATCGACTATCAAAACAACTCTCATCAACAAAAATCGGCAACGGTGAAAGATTGAATAGTTTAGGTAATTCAGCTTCTTGTCCTTTCGCTAAAGGTTGCTCGATGTAAGTGACATTGCGATCGTTTAACCAATGCGCCATCTTCAGCGCTGTTTCAACTGTCCAGCCCCCATTTGCATCGACACTAATCTGATTAATGTTTGGAGCCGCTTCTCGCACCGCTTCAAACATAGCTTGGTCTGCTGCAATTCCTTCAGGGCTGCCGAGCTTGACTTTCAGCGCTTGAATATCCTGCCAGGGAGATTCGACCGTTCCTTGACCAAGCCAGTCTTTAACTCGTTGTTTTGCACCTTCAGGCGTGTTAATTCCGATCGTCACCGAAGTTGGCACAATCCGGTCGCGCTCCAAGCCCCACAGTTTCCACAGGGGTAGATTGGCGGATTTTCCTAACCAATCGTGTAAAGCAAGATCGATCGCAGCACGAGCCGCAGAAGGCAGTTTTGATTGAGTCAAAAGTTGATCAATTCGCTGACGTTCGAGCGGATGAATCGCTTTGAAGAGAGGCGCGATCGCTTGCAAAGAGCGGGCAATGATTTCGGTTGTTTGCGGTTGTTCGCCGATCGAAAACGGGGATGCTTCGCCCCAACCTTCGATTCCATCCTGCTCAATTTTGATCCAGACATTAGTGGTTTGAGCCGTTGTGCCGCGACTAATTTTAAGCGCGAACCGTTTATGAACTGTGAAGGTCTGAATCTGAACTTGCATAGCCCTGAGTAAGCAGCACTGTTCAGCTTACTGGTAAAACCGATTCTATGGACAGTGTTTCACCGAATTTATGTTTTTGCGATCGACGGCAAGAATCCCACAATTCCCGGAAATACAATGATCAACACCAACACCAACAATTGCAGCAAAATAAACGGAACCACGCCTTTATAAATGTTGGTAGTGGTTACACCTTCGGGCGCAACACTCCGAAGATAAAACAGTGCAAATCCAAACGGTGGGGTGAGAAAGGAAGTTTGCAGATTTGCGCCCAACACTACGCCATACCAAACGAGATCCAGATTTAACTCCCGCGCCACCGGAACAAATAGCGGTACAACGATAAAACAAATCTCAAAGAAATCAATAAAAAATCCTAGCAGAAACACCACAAGCATGCTGACCGCTAGAAATCCTACTTCTTCGCCCGGTAAGTTTGTCAGCGCATCAAACACAAAGCGATCGCCATCCAATCCCCGAAATACCAAACTAAACGCAGTTGAACCAAACAAAATAAACACAACCATGCTGGTATTTCGCAGCGTCACATCGCACACGCCTTTGAGCGATTCCCAACTCAATTGGCGGTTTAACGCTGCCAGCACGATCGCGCCTAAACTTCCGACTGCCCCCGCTTCGGTCGGGGTGGCATACCCGAAGAAAATACTGCCTAAAACAAGCAGGATTAAAACCAGAGGAGGCACGATCGCGCTAAACACCCGCTGCAAAAATCCTTTTCCGCCAAAGTCTTTCCGCACTGCTTCGGGCAAGGCAGGCGCAACATCGGGACGAATCCAAGCCACAATCAAGACGTGCAGCGCAAACGCTCCCGCCATCATCAATCCAGGAATCACCGATCCGACGAACAAATCCCCGACCGACACCCCCAACTGATCGCCCAACACCACCAGCACCACACTCGGCGGAATAATTTGCCCCAGCGTTCCCGATGCTGCAATTACTCCGGTTGCTAATTCTTTGTTGTAGCCATACCGCAGCATAATCGGCAGCGATATCAGTCCCATTGCCACAACCGTTGCCGCGACGACTCCGGTGGTTGCCGCCAACAATGCGCCGACTAACACCACCGCTAAGGCTAAACCGCCCCGTAACTTTCCGAGCAAAATTCCAACGGTTTCGAGCAATCGTTCTGCAATGCCCGATCGCTCTAACATCGATCCCATAAAGATAAAATAGGGAATCGCCAACAGCGTATAGTTTGACATCGTGCCAAAGATCCGTTGAGGCATTGCCGTGAGAAACACCGGATCAAATACGCCTAATACAATCCCGATAATGGCAAAGACGATCGCAACTCCCCCCAGCGCGAACGCCACCGGATAGCCAAACGACAGCAGCACCAGCGCCCCAACAAACATCAGCGGCCCCAACCACTCCGAATCGAAAACAATCTCGTATTGATTCCAGAAGTCCATTACTCGCGCTCCTGTAGATGTCCGCGATAAATCGCCCAGTTCTTGATTAGTTCCGAAATGCCCTGCACGATTAACAGCGTAAAGCTGACAATAATCATCGTTTTAATGGGATAGCGTGCTAAGCCACCCGGATCAGGAGAACCTTCGCGCGTGATCCACGACTCCACGATCGTCCCCCAGGAAAAATAAATCACCAGCCCACAAAACGGAATCAAAAAGAACAGTGTCCCTAAAAAATCAGCCAGTGCTTTCGTTTTGCGGCTCCAACGGCTGTAGAACACATCCACCCGAACGTGCTCATCGTGCTTTAGCGTGTAGGCGGCTCCGAGCAGAAAGACCAAATCAAACACATACCACTGACCCTCAATTAAAGAGTTCGAGGTGAGATTTTGCCCGATTGCTTTGCCCACATACCGTCCAATGACGTTCCACACGCCGAGTGCAACCATCAGCAAAACGAGCCAAAGCGTCAAGCGTCCGATCACTTCGTTGAATCGGTCGATCGCGCTGGAGAGTCTGAGTAAACGGTGAAGGGTGGGGGGTTCTGATACCATGAAGCTTGCCTCGATCGCGGTTTTTTCATTTGACCATACTCCGCTGTCTGATTGATGATTTAGCAATTTTGAGAAATATCTTGCAAAGATCGCTGCTTTGTTGTTATTATTGTTTTCGCAAGAGAGCGCAATCCTCAGTAGCTCAGCGGTAGAGCGATCGACTGTTAATCGATTGGTCACAGGTTCGAATCCTGTCTGGGGAGTTTAAATGAAGAATCAGTTTTTGCAGTTTTGGTTACTTGATCCGATCTGCACCTTTTTGAATCACGGATCGTTCGGAGCCTGTCCGATCGCGGTTCTAGAAGTGCAGCAAGAATTTCGCGCAAGGCTAGAACGGCAGCCGCTCCGATTCTTAGGTCGCGAATTTGAAGGGCTATTGGATCAAGCGCGAGAAGCACTAGCGGCGTTTGTTGGGGCAGAGGTTGAGGAATTGGTGTTTGTGCCGAATGCGACAACGGGCGTGAATGCGGTGTTGCGATCGCTGACCTTCTCTCCAAGCGATGAACTTCTCACCACGAATCAGGAATACAACGCCTGTCGAAATGCGCTCGATTTTGTGGCGGCGAGATCAGGGGCATCGGTTGTTGTGGCAGAGGTTCCCTATCCGATCGAGTCCCCGGAGCAAGTGACTGAAGCAGTGCTTTCTAAAGTGAGCGATCGAACGCGACTCGCTTTAATTGATCACGTGGTGAGCCAAACGGGGATGGTTTTTCCGATCGCACAGATAGTTCGGGCTTTGTCCGATCGTGGAATCGATACGCTCATCGATGGTGCTCATGCTCCTGGCATGGTGGATTTGAATCTAACCGAACTGGGCGCAACGTATTACGCTTCGACTTGTCATAAGTGGATGTGTGCGCCGAAAGGAGCAGCTTTTCTGTACGTGAAAAAGGAGAGACAAGCTGAGATTCGACCGCTCACGATCAGTCATGGCGCGAATTCTCCGAGGCGCGATCGTTCTCGGTTTCAGCTTGAGTTTGATTGGATGGGAACCGATGATCCAACGGCTTATTTATCAGTTAAGAGCGCGATCGAGTTTATGGGTTCGCTGCTTCCGGGCGGCTGGGCAGAACTGAGAGCGAGAAATCGATCAACCACGATCGCGGCTCGAACTCGACTTTGTGAACTGCTGGATGTCGCGCCACCTTGTCCTGAAGAAATGGTCGGCTCACTGGCAACGATTCCACTTCCCGATGGCTCTTATGTTGAACTCCAGGATGCGCTATTCGAGAAATTTGAGATCGAAGTGCCGATCGTGCCGTTTCCCCAAGCCCCGCATCGGTTAGTTCGCATTTCTGCTCAGCTTTACAACACCCCTGAGCAATACGAGTATCTAGGAAAATCTTTGCTGTCCCTATTACACGCTAGATTCTCTCATTAAAATTACTGATCTTTGGGAGTGAAGCGCTCAAGCAGAATCCGCAATCCTTACCAGGAAAATTAGGGGGCAAGTTTGTCATTCTAGAACCAGTAGACGACTCAGGGGGCGAAGTTTTAACTTCCTCAGTGTCGCCCTTCACTTGGTACTTTCATCATGGCTGCTCATGTTAAAACTTCGATTCCCGCTTTGGCAATATCTTAATCAGCCAATTTTTCACATCGCCTGTCCGTTAATTCTAAACCCGCGACGCTATTCGTATTATTACCGCGTTGCATTGCTAGAACGCTGTTTGATGCAAGGCTGCGAGTCTCAAGAACATCGAGATTAGATTTAGATTGATAAGAAACAATTTTTCGACGATCGCGCTACTCGGATACTTTTAACGCCTTACCGAGATTAGAATGCGCGATCGTCTTTTGGTCTTTAAACTGCATCAAAAGAGATGCCTTCGTAGATTTCGGATAATGTAATTTCAGCGTCGATCGTGCCAAACTTCAAAGTGTTTTCGATCAATTCATAGCTGCGATAAATCCAAAAGTCTTGATCGGTTTTTGTGTATTGCTGCACATCTGCAAAATACTGGCTTACCACAATATATTCTTGAAGTTCGGGAATCGATCGGTAATATCTAAATTTATCGGTCATGTCATAGTCCTGTGTTGATTTCGACAGAACTTCGATAATCACTTTAGGATTGACCACGGTATCAACTCGATTTTGGTAGAGAACAGGTTCACCCTCAATCACCATTACATCTGGATAAACGAACTTACGATACTGCGGAAGCCACAATCGAACATCACTAGAGAAGAAACGACATCCTTGACGGCGCAACAGAGGCTTTAAGGCGCACAAATTTGTGATAACTTCGTTGTGATTCAGCGATCCACCCGTCACTGGGATGATTTCTCCATCATGATATTCACTTTTAAATTCGGCTGTCTCTTCTAGAGCTAGGTACTCTTCAGGTGTGTAGCGTGTAACTTCAGTAGATTGCATGATAATTTCCTGCAATGTTCTGCTTATACGATAGCAAGAGAGATACGATCGCACTCTGGAGCAATCGCACCTCGCCAATCCTAAAATCGATCGCTTCCTACGCGCTGAAGTATTTCGCAGTCGGGTGATAGACCACAAATGCCGTCGTCGATTGCTCTGGATAAAGCTGCTCACTTTCATCCATCGACATTCCGATTCGCTCTGTGTCTAATAGCTCTAACTGTTTAAACTGATCAGACACATTCGGGCAAGCCGGGTAGCCGAAGCTATAGCGCGACCCTTGATAACGCTGCGCTAACATATCGCGAATGTTATCGGGTTCGGAATCACCGTAGCCCAACTCGCGACGAATTCGAGCGTGTGCCCACTCTGCCAGCGCTTCCGCCATCTGTACCGCCATACCGTGGAAGTAGAGATACTCGGTGTAGTTGTTTGCTTTGAAAAGCTCCTGTGCTACTTCGGTGGCAATATGTCCCATTGTGACGGCTTGCATCGGCAGAACATCGAACTGATTTTCGGCGATCGGGCGAAAGAAGTCAGCAATGCACAAACGGCGGAGTGACTTCTGGCGCGGAAACGTCCAGGTGACGAGCGGAGTGGCAGTTTCAGGCGTTAAGCCTTTCTCAATCACAACCGGATCGTAAACGTGAACGGAATTGCCTTCGGCAACGCAAGGGAAATAGCCGTAAATCAATTGAGGATGCAAAAGATGTTCGGTGCAGATGCGCTGCTTCCAACGAGCGAGTACCGGATAAACTTTCTCAGCCAGAAACGCATCGTATTCTTCACGCGATTGGTCTTTTGGCTTGCGGAATTGCCACTGCCCCACCACTAGCGCTTGCAGATCCAAATGCCAGAAGAGTTCATCGATCGGAAGATTTTCAGGATTGAGAACCTTCGTTCCCCAGAAGGGCGGCGTTGGGCGCGGAACGTCGATCGCGACCGCCTCCGATCGCACTAAATCGATCGCTTCCGGTTCGTCCGATTTCTGCTTTGGTTCACCGTTCAATTCGCTTTCGGCTTGTTCGATCGCTTTACGACCTTTCTGATTAAACTGAGCATAATCGCCTTGAAAGCCTTCGGTCTCACTCCAGAACCCTTCTTTCTTCGCAGGCATCAATCGATCCATAAAGGTCAAATCTGCGAACGCATCTCGACCGTAGATCACTTGACCTTTGTAAACATTCTGGCAGTCCTCATAGACAAATTTTGGAGTCAGTGCCGCACCCCCCAAAATCACCGGGACACTGATCCCTTTTTCGTTGAAAATTTCCAGATTTTCCTTCATGAATGCGGTAGATTTCACCAGCAAACCACTCATCGCAATACAATCGGGTTGATGCTGAACGTAAGCATCAATAATTGCGTCAACAGGTTGTTTAATACCTAAGTTAATCACTTTGTAACCGTTGTTAGTCAAGATAATGTCAACGAGATTCTTACCGATATCGTGAACATCACCTTTAACCGTTGCAATCAAGAACTTACCTTTACCACTGTCATTGCTCTCGGTTTTTTCCATGAATGGTTCGAGAAATGCTACAGCAGACTTCATCGTTTCCGCAGACTGCAACACAAACGGTAATTGCATTTGACCAGAACCGAACAACTCACCGACGACTTTCATGCCATCAAGCAAGAAAGTATTAATGATGTGCAACGGTGCATAGGTTTCTAATGCAATCTTCAACGCATCTTCTAATCCAATGCGTTCGCCATCAATAATGTGCTGCTTCAGGCGTTCTTCGATCGGTAAATCCGCCAGGGTATTATTTGATCGCGCATCTTTCGCGCTCACGCCTTCAAACAGTTCGGTCAGCTTCGTCAGCGGATCGTAAACGCAGATATCTCCTTCAAAGCGGCGACGATCGTAGATCAAATCTCGACAAACTTCTTGATGTTCGGGGTCAATTTTCGCGATCGGCAAAATTTTTGCTGCCGAGACGATCGCGCCGTCCATTCCTGCGATCGTGGCTTCGTGCAGAAACATAGAATTCAGTGTAATCCGAGCGGCTGGACTCAACCCGAATGAGATATTCGAGACACCCACCATGAAATGCACACCCGACAAATTCTCGCGGATCATCCGAATCGACTCGATCGTCGCTTTGGCATTCTCACGGTCTTCTTCGATCCCCGTTGAAATCGGCAACGCTAAGGTATCGAAAAAGATTTCATGCGGCGGAATGCCGAACTCTAGCGCATCCCGATAAGCCCGTTGAGCAATCTGGAATTTCTTCTCCGCCGTTCTCGCCATGCCTTCTTCGTCGATCGTTCCAATCACGACACCTGCGCCATATTCCTTGGCAAGCTCTAACACTTTGAAGAATCGCTCATCACCGTCTTCGTAGTTGGTCGAGTTGAGAATGCACTTACCGCCCGCGACTTTCAGCCCTGCCTCCATCTTTTGCCATTCGGTCGAGTCAAGCATCAGGGGGATCGTGACATTTGTAACTAAGCGCGACACCAATTCTTTCATGTCACGTTCGCCATCGCGTCCGACATAATCGACGTTGACATCGAGAACGTGAGCACCTTCTTTGACTTGGGATTTTGCGATCGCAATTAATCCATCCCAATCATCCACATTCAACAATTCGCGGACTTTCTTTGAGCCGCTAGCGTTCAATCTTTCACCGACGAGCAAGAAAGAATTATCTTGCTCATAGGGTTGTGCTGTGTAAATTGATGCTGCTGAAGGTGTGTATCCGAGCGTTGGTCTGGGTGTTTTAGATTCAAAGACCTGACCATTCATCCAAGCGCGTTCACTGACTCGAACTTTACGTTCCTTCGGTGTCATCGTCGCGGCTGCTTCTGCCAATGCTTTGATGTGGTCTGGACGAGTGCCACAACAGCCACCGATCACTTGAACGCCCCAATCTTCAATGAATTTATGCAGCGCCATTTGAAGTTCAATAGGCGTTAATTTGTAGTGAGCATGACCGCCGATATTTTCGGGTAAGCCTGCGTTGGGGATACAGGAGACAACAAATGGCGCATTTTCAGTTAGATATTTAATGTGTTCTGCCATGCGATCAGGCCCGGTCGCACAGTTCAAACCGAGAATATCGATCGGATACGGCTCTAAAATCGCTAACACACCGCTAATATCGGTTCCGACGAGCATCGTGCCCTGAACTTCCATCGTGACCGAAACCATCAAAGGACGACGCTCTCCTTTTTTGGCAAACACCGCTTCTACTGCGTTTAATGCTGCTTTAATTTGCAGTACATCCTGACAAGTTTCGATGATGAATAAATCCACGCCACCGTCAAACAAGCCTTCTGCCTGAATCGTAAAGGCTTCTTTGAGTTCGTCGTATGTAATGTGTCCCAACGTTGGCAGCTTTGTTCCAGGGCCCATTGAACCCGCAACAAATCTAGGTTTCTCCGGAGTTGAAAACTCTGCTGCACAGTGTTTCGCCAGTTCTGCGGCTTTTTTGCTCAAATCATACGCTTGATCCTGTAATCCATATTCTGCTAACACAAACGGGCTGGTACCGAACGTATCGGTTTCAATTACGTCTGCGCCTGCTGCTAGAAAATCACAGTGAACTTTGGCGATCGCTTCTGGTTTTGTTTGCACTAAATACTCATTACAGCCCTCGTACTCTGCCCCTCCAAAGTCTTCAGCCGTTAAATTCTGTGACTGGATATTTGTTCCCATTGCGCCATCAAATACAATGACAGGGCGCTCAGGACTATGAAGGCGGGTTAGGAAGGCACTATTCATAACAGAAACTTCAGCAACTAAACAACAGATTGAGTAAAAACCCTGAGTTCTTTTTAAGTTGAATCTGGTGACGAAGAAAAGCCGCCACCGTGACACTTCACAATAGCTACATATTTTAACTTTGACACATTTATTTCGTTTTTGGAGGGAGCGAATTGATTCGCCCCACTAAGACTCAACCCAACATTAAAAGGCGCTCTTCATTTGAAGAACGCCTGTTTAACTTTAATTCCAAAATTTCTGCTCAGCTTAAGCCGACGTTGCTGCGATCGTAGCCTTCGAGGTTCGTTGTTTTGTTGTGAACCACTTGCGCAGATTCTGAAGGCATTCCAATTTCATTTGCTTGACGAGTCAACATGGACTGTTCGCGGTTCCGCGCCATTTGACGGTGACGCACCATTAATGCCCGTGCTTGATCTTGAATCGACATACTCTGTTCTCCTTTTTGTCTATATGACTAATATAACAGATAAATTCTGTATCTAAAACTACAAAATATTACTTTGTTATAAGTTTCTGACAATAGATTAGCGTTCCGAAACGCGGTAAGCTCACAGGAAGGCGCAGGAGGAACAAATATGGAGTCAGGCAAGCGGATTGAGGTTGGATCGCTGAATTGGTTTTACCGTGAGGCAGAACCGACGAATGATAGCGCTCGCACTCCGGTCATTTTGCTGCATGGCTTAGTTTCTCAGGGTTACAGCTGGCGCAATGTTTTACCCGTTCTAGCAGAACAAGGATTTAGAGCGATCGCACCCGATTGGATCGGCTGTGGGTATTCGAGTATGCCGGATCGCCGCGACTTTGCTTATACGCCCGATGCGTTTATTTCGGCACTCGAAGCGTTGATTGCTCAGTTTGGATTTGAAAAGGTGTCGATCGTCGCTCAAGGCTTTCTCGGTTCAGTCGGAATTCAATACGCGCTCAGACACCCGGAGCAGGTTGAGCGACTGGCGATTTTTAACTGTCCGATCGAAGGTGCAAAACTGCCTTGGAAACTACAACAAATGAGCATTCCATTGGTGGGCGACATGATGACGCAAGATCCACTTCTGGTTGATCGCACCCTAGAGGGCGCTGGTGGTTATCGGATCGAAGATTCTGATCTCGATGTGTATCGTCGTCCGTGGCTGAAAACTTCGGATGTGGGTCGATCGCTGCTGGCGATTCTTCAAAACTTACAGCTTAAGCAAGCGACCGCAGAAATTGAGGCAGGCTTGGCGACTTGGAAAAATCCACTCCTGATCGGCTGGGGAATGCGTGATCCTTGGTTGTCGATCGCTCCGGCACGATCGCTCAAAGCCGAACTCGCTGAGCTTGATGAAGTGGGACATTACCCGCAAGAAGACTGGCACGAAAAAGTGTGCGAAGCCCTAATTCCATTTCTGAAAAGACAAGCAGTTTAGCCCAATGTGAAACAACCCAGTGCTAGACTCGTCCAACAATCGGCAGCACTATATTGATTGATCAAGCTATGCAGTACCGTGGGTGGCTCCTTGCTGGAATGTTGAGTTTTGGAATGATGCCGCTGGCTCAGTCGGCTGAGGTGGGCTGTCCGGCTCCGGCTCTATCTCGTATGGCGCGGCATACCGTTAAATCTGGAGAAAGCTTAGAGTCGATCGCGTCTCGCTACAATCTAATCCCGGCAACCCTTATGGGATTGAATCCAAATGTGCGATCGGGAAAAGCCACGGTGGGACAACAACTGATGATTCCCCCCTATAACGGAATTCGCGTAGAAGTGCCCTCTGGACAGAGCCTAAAGGATTTGGCAGCGCGGTATCGAGTGCGTCCAGATGTGCTGTATGAGGTAAATGGCTGTCAGCGATCGCCAAAAGTGGTATTTGTTCCGGGTGTGAACTGGTCGCCGAATGAAGCAACCGCACCAACCTTGGTGGGAGTTTCCAGCGTGTTATCGGGTTCACCTTTGTCGGGATCAGCCCCGATCGCGCTCGGTTTTGGCTGGTACTTGCCGAATGGAGCGACGAAACCTGTGTTTCACAGTGGGATTGATTTACTGGCAAGTCTGGGAACTCCGGCTCAAGCGATCGGCGAGGGTACCGTTGCGTTTGCGGGTAATCAAGGCGCCTATGGAAACCTGGTTGTGATCAATCACCAGCAGGGCTATCAAACGCGCTATGCTCAATTGGCAAGAATTAACGTCAAAGTGGGGCAAAAGATCAAGCGCGGTACGACGATCGGAACCGTTGGACAGACTGGAACCCCAACGACCTCGCAACCTCATTTGCATTTTGAAGTGCGATCGAACTCCAAACTAGGGTGGGTGGCAGAAGATCCGATCGCTTTTATTCGGAAATGATTGCAGGAACGCTATTTTATGTCAGGTAAAGTCTTCCTTGTCGGATCAGGTCCTGGCGACATCGGCAATTTAACCATGCGAGCTTATCAACTGCTTACTCAAGCAGAAGTCCTCGTTTACGATGCGCTAATCGATTCGCAATTTCTAGAACTTGCTCCAGAAACTTGTCTCAAGCTCAATGTGGGCAAACGGGGCGGACAGCCGAGCATGAAACAAGCGGAGATCGATCGACTCCTCGTTGAACAATGTCAGCAAGGTAAGCAAGTCGTCCGGCTCAAAAGCGGTGATCCGTTCATTTTCGGGCGAACCACCTCAGAAATTCAGGCACTCAAATCTGCAAATTGCGCTTACGAAGTCGTTCCGGGAATTTCTTCAGCATTAGCGGCTCCATTGTTTGCCAACATTCCGCTTACCGATCCTGTTCTAAGTCGCGGATTTACGGTGATCACTGCCCACGAACCAGAACGGCTCAACTGGCAGAATCTTGCCCAACTCGATACACTTGTCATTCTGATGGGAGGAAAACATCTGCCTCTGATTGTCGAACAGCTACGCCATCAGGGAAAATCAGAACAGACCCCGATCGCGATTATTCGCTGGGCGGGTCATCCACAGCAGGAGATCTGGAGTAGTACACTCTCGGAGATTCTAGAAGAGGTCAATCCGCAACGATTGTCGCCTTGTGTGATTGTGATTGGGGAAGTTGTTAGGCTACGATCGTTCTTATGAATTTGCCTTTATTTGGAAAAACCATTGTCGTCACTCGCGCAGCAGGGCAGTCGAGTCAGTTTTCGTACTCGCTGCAAAATTATGGTGCAAAGGTGATCGAGATGCCGACGATCGAAATTGTGCCGCCGTCAAGTTGGGATCAATTAGATCACGCGATCGCAAGCCTGAGTGAGTTTGACTGGCTAATTTTGACTTCTACCAATGCCGTGGATTACTTTTTCGAGCGGTTAGCGTCTCAGCTCAAAGATTTGCGCGGTCTAGCAGCGATTAAGATTGCGGTTGTGGGAGAAAAAACGGCGCAGCGCTTAAGACAACGGGGATTGCAGCCTGATTTTATTCCGCCTGAGTATATTGCGGATGCAATGGTAGTGAATTTCCCAGAGTCGGTCGATGGGAAAAAAATTCTCTTTCCCAGAGTCGAAACAGGTGGACGCGATGTGCTGGTGAGAGCCTTTAGCGATCGTGGTGCGATCATCACTGAAGTTGCCGCCTATCAATCGACTTGCCCAAGAATTCCCGATGCCAAATCAATCGCTGTGATTCAAGAGCAAGCAGCCAACCTGGTCACGTTCGCCAGTTCCAAAACGGTGAAACATTTCTGTGAACTGTTGCACCAAACGATCGGGGATCACTGGGTTGAATCGCTCAAGACTGTTAAGTTTGCGTCGATCGGCCCTCAAACTTCAAAAACCTGTCGCGCTCTGCTTGGCCGCGTGGAAATCGAAGCAGAAGAATTCACTTTGGATGGATTGATTAAAGCGATCGTGGCTCAATCGAGCCTGCTTTGATTCAGTTGGCCCCAAATGGGTCACGGTAAGATGAGGAGTTAAGGTAAGCTAAATTTAGTAAAATCGTACTATTTCATGTCTGTTTCTCCGACTCAACCTGATCCAACTCAAGGGGTGCCCGATCGCTTAATCAAGCATTCGGTTCGCTATGCGGATCATCGCGCCGTTAAGCGTGAGCATCTCACGCCGATGATGCGGCACTATGCGGATCTCAAAGATCAATATCCTCATGCGATTTTGGTGTATCGAGTGGGGGATTTTTATGAAACGTTCTTCCAAGATGCGCTGATTGTTTCCCGTGAATTAGAGATTGTTCTGACTTCAAAAGATGGCGGCAAAGAAGTCGGGCGGGTTCCATTGTCCGGTATTCCGCATCACGCGCTCGATCGCTATTCGGCTCAGTTAGTGGAAAAAGGATACGCGATCGCGGTTTGTGATCAAGTAGAAGATCCGTCTGAAGCCCAAGGATTAGTTCGTCGTGAAATCACTCGCGTGATTACTCCGGGAACCATTCTCGAAGAAGGAATGTTGAACGCGAAGCGCAATAATTTCTTGGCAGCAATTGTGATTGCTGGAAATCATTGGGGATTATCATACGCAGACATTTCAACAGGGGAATTTTTAACCACGCAATCAACCGGATTTGATCAGCTCAGCAGTGAATTGATGCGGTTACAGCCTGCGGAAGTGCTAATTCCGACGAATGCACCCGATTTAGGCGGACTGCTGCGACCCGGAGAACGATCGCCTCACATTCCTGCATCTCTACCCACGCAATTTTGCTACACACTGCGATCGCAGACTCCGTTTTCTCAGGCCGAAGCCCGACAGCGATTGTTAGAGCGCTTCAAGGTGCGATCGCTTGAAGGCATGGGCTGTGAGCATTTACCGTTAGCGGTTCGGGCGGCGGGTGGATTGCTGGAATACATCGAATCAACTTCAGAACGCAATGTTCTCGACACCACAAAATCAAAAATCCCAGAAGCGACCCAAGTTCCCCTCCAGCACATTTGCACCTACACAATTACCGAATATCTCACGCTTGATCCGCAAACTCGACGTAACCTAGAAATCACTCAAACCGTTCGAGATGGCACGTTTCATGGATCATTGCTGTGGGCAGTCGATCGCACTGAAACTCCGATGGGCAGTCGCGCCCTTCGACGCTGGCTATTGCAACCTCTGCTTGATATTGCTGAAATTGAAACCCGCCAAGACACGATCGAGGAATTGGTAAAAGATGGAGTGCTGCGCGAAGACCTCAAGCAAATGCTGCACCAAATCTACGACCTAGAGCGTTTAGCAGGTCGAGCCGGATCGGGAACTGCAACCCCCCGCGATTTAGTGCATATCGGAGAATCGCTGAATAAACTGCCAGAATTGGCGCATTTGGTAGCGCGTGCAAACTCTCCGCATCTCCGCGCTTTGCAAACCGTTCCGCCTGTTCTAGAACAGTTGGGACAAACGCTGCTCACGCATTTTGTCGAACGTCCCCCGATCGCCGTCAAAGAGGGCGGACTGATTCGATCAGACAGGGTGGCTCAACTCGACGAAATGCGATCGCAAGCCGCAGAAGACGAAAAGTGGCTGGCAGAACTAGAGAAAAACGAACGCGATCGTACCGGCATTCAAACGCTCAAAGTCGGCTACAACAAAGCCTTTGGCTACTACATCAGTATCTCTCGCGCCAAAGCCGGACACCCCCCGGAAGGCTACGAGCGCAAGCAAACCTTAACC
Source organism: Leptolyngbya sp. DQ-M1 (assembly GCF_039962505.1). Classification (NCBI taxonomy): domain Bacteria; kingdom Bacillati; phylum Cyanobacteriota; class Cyanophyceae; order Leptolyngbyales; family Leptolyngbyaceae; genus Leptolyngbya; species Leptolyngbya sp. DQ-M1. The sequence continues at coordinate 403,584 of NZ_JAMPLJ010000002.1, read as the reverse complement.
AACGAAGAACGCTTTACCACCGACGAACTGAAGCTGCGCGAAAACCGCATCATGAATGCGCGGCGAGAAATCAGCGAACTGGAATACGAGATTTTTGTCGGACTGCGATCGCAAGTCGGAGAACACGCAGAACTGATTCGCAAAGTCGCTCACGCAGTCGCGGCAGTCGATGCCCTTACGGGACTCGCTGAACTAGCTGTATTCAAAAACTACTGTCGTCCCAAACTCTTGCCGGGGCGGGAGATCTCGATCGTCGAAGGTCGCCATCCCGTCGTTGAACAGTCGATTCCTGCGGGCTTCTTTGTCCCCAACTCGGCAGAACTCGGAACCCCTGCACCCGATCTAATCGTCCTGACAGGCCCCAATGCCAGCGGTAAAAGTTGTTACCTGCGGCAAATCGGCTTAATTCAACTGTTAGCTCAGACCGGAAGCTTCGTCCCGGCAGAATCCGCCCGTTTAGGAATTTGCGATCGCATCTTTACCCGCGTCGGTGCAGTTGATGATCTCGCGACCGGACAATCCACGTTTATGGTGGAAATGAACGAAACCGCAAACATTCTCAATCACGCAACGGATCGCTCGCTCGTTCTGCTCGACGAAATCGGACGCGGGACAGCCACCTTTGATGGATTGTCGATCGCCTGGGCAGTCGCCGAACATCTCGCCGCCGAAATCCGCGCCCGCACCATTTTTGCCACGCACTACCACGAACTCAACGAACTCGCCTCGATCCTGCCCAACGTGGCAAACTATCAAGTTACGGTACGTGAAATGCCAGAGCAGATCATCTTTCTGCACAAAGTCCAGCCCGGAGGAGCCGATCGCTCTTATGGCATCGAAGCCGGACGGCTCGCAGGCTTACCCAGTTCGGTGATTGATCGAGCGCGGCAAGTCATGGCACAAATTGAAAAACACAGCAAAATCGCGATCGGTCTGCGAAAAAGCAAAGCGAAACCGAATGAACCCGTGAAAGATCCCACCCAACAACTCGATATCTTTAGCGAACTTTGATAAACGCGCCGAAACGATCGCGTTAAGCATCTTCAGCTAATCGGCTGCTGGTAGGCAAAGTCTGGCTCAGGTGCAAAAAAGGTTGGGACTGCACAATCAGTTTTTCTGCATCCCTCTGAGGTACTGGCTCCGAAAACAGAAACCCTTGAGCATACTCACACTTCAGCGCTTTTAGCTGTGTCAGTTGCTTCATGGTTTCTACCCCTTCCGCAACCACATCCATGCCCAAATTCCACGCGAGGGTAATAATGGTGCGAACCAGTTCAAGCTTCTCTCCATCCACATCGACCCGACTGATAAAAGACTGATCGATTTTCAGCACATCCATTGGGAAGCGGTAGAGATATCCCAGTGAAGAATATCCGGTGCCAAAGTCATCCACCGATAGCTGAATGCCCATTGCTTTGAGTTGCAACAGCATATCCATAGCAAATTTGGTGTTTTCCATGATCGCGCTTTCGGTAATTTCGAGCTTTAAGCAGCGAGCATCGACTCCTGTTTCAGCCAAAATTTTCCGCACTTGGTCGATCAAATAGGGCTGTGAAAACTGTCGGCTCGAAAGGTTAACGCTAACGCTCAGCGGTGGCTCTGATGCAAATTGGTCTTGCCATTGCTTCAGTTGCCGGCAAGCTTCGCGCAGTACCCACTGTCCCAGCGGAATCACCAGTCCAGTTTCTTCGGCGATCGGCACAAATTTTGCCGGAGAAATCGTGCCTTGCTCCGGGTGCTGCCACCGCACTAGCGCCTCAAACCCCGTAATCCGCCCATTGGCAAGCTCGATAATCGGCTGATAATACAACTCAAATTCCTGCCGCTCGACCGCTTTGCGTAAGTCATTCTCAAGCTGCATCAGCGCGACGACATGCGTGTGCATATCAGTGTCAAACACTTCATGACACGCTTTCCCCTGTGCTTTGGCGCGATACATGGCAATATCTGCACCCCTGAGCAAATCTTCTGGACGATCGAACTCAGTTGAAGAGAGCGTAATCCCAATACTCGCAGAAGTAAACACCTCATGCCCACTCAGATTAAACGGCGCTGAAAGGGCTTGTTGAACTCGTTCTGCAATCTTTTCCGCATCGCTATCTTGCTGAATGTTCTCTAGCAAAATCGTGAATTCGTCGCCGCCGAGCCTTGCGACCATATCTTCCTGTTTGAGGCAGCCTTCGAGCCGGCGAGCGATCGCAACTAGCAACTGATCCCCCAGCATATGTCCGAGACTGTCGTTGATCACCTTGAAGCGATCGAGATCCAAAAACAGCAGCGCAAACTGATAAGACTCATCTTCATGAGCACGCTCAACCGTTTGGGTTAAACGCTCCATAAACAGCAACCGATTCGGCAAGCCGGTCAGCGAGTCGTGAAACGCATTGCGGCGCAGTTGTTCTTCGACAATTTTGCGTTCGGTGACTTCGCGCATGACCGAAACAAAGTGGGTCACCTGTCCTTGCTCATTGCGAATCGGCACCATGTTGACATCGACCCAAAAATGAGTGCCGTTCTTGCGGTAGAGAACGACTTCAGCCCGTACAGGTTGATAGCTTCTTAAGGCTGTACGGATGCGATTCACTTCTGCCATTGAGGTTTTTTCGCCCAGCAGCACCAGCGCTGATTTCCCGATCGCTTCGCCAGAGGAATAGCCTGTGGTGCGTGAGAAGGCATCATTGACATAGATAATTCTTAAGCTGAGTGGGTCAGCGACCGCTTCTTCAGTCTGCGAAATCATCACGATTTCATTTGCGTTCACCACCACCGACTCCAACAGGCGCAGGTATTCTTCAAGCCATTTGCGCTCAGTGATGTCTTTGACGGTAATCAGGGTTGCGGTCGCTGATCCGGCTGCATCTTCGAGTTGGGTAACGTTTACTTCTGCCCAGAACTTGCGACCATCTTTGCGGCGTAACTGTCCTTCTTTCCAGCCATAGAACGGTTGTGGTTCGGCAGCGTCCTGAAAATCGCGCCATCCTTCAATTTCATGAAAAAAGTCATGGGCAGGTTTACCCACCATTTCTGCGGCGGAACATCCCACCAGTTTGGCAAGACGTGAGTTGACGTAGAGTACCTGATCTTGCAAATCGGTGATCACAACTCCGTCGCTGAGATTTTCCACGACGGTTTGCAGCAACCACTCAGATTCTTGAATCAGCGCGGATGCAGGGCTGGGATCGGTTGCTGCGGGCTGGTTAGAGGGCTCCGGATCGATCAACTTTGCCATGCCTGCTACCTTGAAGAGATAATGCAATTCAGAAGGAAACACACCTTATTAAATTTGTTGTGTGAATGAGTTCGATTTTTCACGTCAACTGATAAAGCGTGATCGCAATATTCTGCACCAGAATACAGGAAATGCGACGGTACTGTATTTATCTTGCCCACAATCGTATCGGGATAAACGGTTACGTCAGGGACAGACACCAGGCGGATAGCTGTGCAGCGAGTTCAGGGGCAAATTTCTGCGGTAGGCTGTGGTCAGCATTGGGCAGAATCACCAACTGGGCGTTGGGGATTTGATTGGCGTAGGTCTGACTATGCCAGAGCGGGATTGTTTCGTCTTGGTCGCCTGTAATCACCAGAGTCGGAACAGTTAAGCGATCGATCTCTTTTTCCACCGTGTCGATCGCGTCTTCAGGACGCATCCGATCGACGAGAAACGATCGGGCGGCGGGTTGAGTATTCAGCTCGCGGCGTATCCAGGCGATTTGGGCGATCGTTTTTTCTTGGGCGATCAGGGGTGCGATCGGTTTAATTAAGTCTAGCGCCCAGTCGATCACCGGAGTCTGCCACAAGATCGGGCGGAGGTGATCGTATCGTCCCACAAAACTGTCGTCGCGAATTCCGGCGGGAGCCGCGAGAATCAATCCTTTGAGCGAGTCCGGGTACTTCAGTGCATAAGCCGCAGAGACCCATCCGCCAAAGGAATGCCCCATCAAGTAAAACGAGTTTAAATGCAGGGCTTCGACGACTTGCCGCAAAAAGGCGACTTCTTTAGCAATGTCGTAGCGAATTGTCGGGCGTGCCGATTCTCCAAATCCCAATAAGTCTAAACTGATGCAGCGAAAATTGGATTTTAGGCGATCGCTGAGTGGCACCCAGCAGGACGCATTCCCCATAAATCCATGTAGCATTAGCAATGGAATCCCTGATCCGACTTCAATATACGCAGCAGGAACAGTGGTTAAGTCATCGAAATCAAGCTGAACTTGGAGAATCTTTTTTTGTAGCAAGCGATCGTCAATCTGATACTTCACCCTTTAATTTAGCGTGAGTTCAATCAAAAACGTTCGCTTCATTTGGGTATTTAAGTAGTCCCCAAATGTTCCATACGTTGATAACTTAGTGAATCGTTGAACGCGATCGATTGATACGATCAAGAGGCTGTGTTTCGAGAGTGAAATGGCGCTAAAACGGTTTGTGATCGAGATGGGAATGGGTGTGGATCAGCATGGACAAGATCCGACCGTTGCGGCAGCAAGAGCCGTGAGAAATGCGATCGCGCACAATGCCTTACCCGGAATTTGGGAAGTTGCTAAATTGGAGCATCCGAGCGAGATGGTGATTGAAGTGCAGGTGGCGGTTCCTCATCCTGAACAGGTGCGAGAAGACGAGGTGTTACAAGTTCTACCGTTTGGGCGTAAAACGCTCAAGCTCGAATCGGGAGGCATGATTGTGCAGGGACGAGCGATCGCAGAGTTCAACGATAAAAACGACGATATGTATGTTGCGGTTGCAGCGGTGACGGTGTTTGTTGAACAGCCAGAATGAGCCATTTGAATCAAGGCTGGATTTATACAGATCGAGTCAGTCAGTCAGGAATAACGTTGCTGGAGTATTACACTCAGCGCTATACGCATTCGACTCAGCAGGAATGGCGCGATCGCATTCAATCTGGAGCGATTTCGATCAATGATGTTCCGGTTACTGATCCAGAGACATTGCTTGACTCAGGACAACAACTTGCTTATCAGCGATCGCCCTGGGCTGAACCGGATGTTCCATTTAATGTGATTACACTCTACGAGGACAATGATTTATTGATCATTGATAAGCCTTCTGGATTGCCTGTATTACCGGGAGGACGCTTTCTTGAGAATACGGTGTGGGGATGGCTAAGACGGCAGTATGTGATTCCTCCAGTTCCCATTCATCGATTAGGGCGAGGAACATCGGGAGTGATGGTACTTGCGAAAACGGAGAAGGCTCGATCGCAACTCTCGAAGGATTTGCGCGATCGCACACTGCAAAAACGCTATCGTGCTCTAGCAACAGGTATTCCAGAACCCGATCGCTTCACAGTAACGGCTCAGATTGGCAAGGTGGCTTATCCTCAGTTGGGCTATTTGTACGCAGCAACAAAAACCGGAAAAGAAGCCATGAGTCATTGTGTTGTGCTGAGGCGCGATCGTTGTTCAAATACAACTTTGCTAGAGGTGACGATTCCAACAGGTAGACCACATCAAATCAGAATTCATTTAGCAGCAGCAGGACACCCACTCTGGGGCGATCCGCTTTATGGGACGGGTGGAATTCCGATCAATCAGACTTCGATTCCGAGTGATTGTGGGTATTTGTTGCACAGCTATGAGCTGTGTTTGACTCACCCGACGGAAGGACATTCGATCAGGGTACGATCGCATCTTCCAGCATTGTTATGCCTACCTGATGAAGTGCAAGGACACGAAGATTCGATAGATTAAAAGCATCAATTTGTACTTGCTGATTGTACTTGCTGAGGTCGCAATGTTTAGATCTATGTTTAGACCTATGTTCCTGATTGTTCCTGGTGTTGTGTTGATGGCAAGTTTTCCGGCGTTTGCTCAGTCGCTTCCGAGCTTACCGATTGTTGATCGTCAATGCCTCACCCGCGATTTAACCCCGACGAATGCTCAGGACTTCTTTAAGCAGGGACAAGCACAATTCGAGCGTGAGATCTATGAGATCCAATTGTTGGAACGTCGATCGCAAGTGCAGCAAGAGGACTTATTAAAGATTGAGCCCGCAACTCGCGATTTCGACAAATTGACCGTACGATCGCGATCATTAACAAGAAATTTAAAGCGTTAAGCACGATTGTCCGAACGGATTACACTTAGACAATGAAATTTTTTACCCGTTTTCTTGCCACAGTTTTCGCGGTTCTTCTTCTTTCAGGGCTTATGACAGTCGCACAAGCAGCAGACATCACTCCGGGCGATAATCTTGTCGTCGAAAGCATTCCGCCGATTCCCGCAGCATTAGCGCAAACGGTCGATCGCTACACGCAATTTCGATCGGCGGGCCTGTTAAGCTGGCATCCCCAGCGTCGAGAGGTTTTGATTACAACTCGGTTCGGCGATGTAGCTCAAGTGCATCGCGTCGCGTTTCCGCTCGGCAGCAGACAGCAGATGACCTTCTTTAGTGAACCTGTGTTTCGGGCATCGTATCAACCGACAAAAGGCGATTACTTTGTTTTTAGTAAAGACATTGGTGGCAATGAATTTAATCAACTGTATCGCTATGATTTGGCGACAGGTGATGTAACGCTGCTGAGCGATGGAAAATCGCGCAACAGTGGCGGGGTGTGGTCGAATAAAGGCGATCGCATGATTTACAATTCGACTCGTCGCACCGGAAAAGATAACGATTTTTACAGCATTGATCCGACGAATCCAAAGAGCGATCGTTTACTGGCTCAGGTGGAAGGAGGCGGTTGGGGTGGCATGAGCTGGTCGCCAGACGATCGACAGCTATTGGTGATGGAGTTCGTTTCTGTAAACGAGAGTTATCTTTGGATATTTGACACGAATTCCGGTGAGAAGAAACTGATTACGCCAAAAGATGGAAAAGAGAAAGTCTCTTATCAAGGCGGCGTGTTTAGTAAAGACGGAAAAGGTTTATACGTTGTTACCGATCGCGACTCGGAATTTCAACGACTTGCCTATATTGATCTTGCCACTTTCAAGCACACTTATTTGACCAGTCAAATTCCTTGGGATGTTGAAGAATTTGATCTCTCAGAAGATGGGAAATCCCTGGCGTATGTCTCAAATGAAGATGGAATTAGTGTTCTGCATTTGATTGATACGGCAACGAATCAGGAGAAGCCTTTACCAAAATTACCGATCGGACAAGTTAGCGGCATTAGCTGGCATCGGAACAGTCAGGATTTAGGATTTACGCTCGTTTCAGCTCGATCGACGGCGGATGCGTATTCGCTCAATGTGGTGACAAATCAGATCGATCGCTGGACAGAAAGCGAAACAGGCGGATTAAATACCACTAACTTTTCTGAACCTGAATTAGTGCGGTGGAAGAGTTTTGACGATCGAACAATTTCGGCATTTCTCTATCGTCCTCCTGCAAAATTTCAGGGTAAGCGCCCTGTGATTATCAATATCCACGGTGGGCCTGAAGCACAATTTAGACCGAGCTTTTTAGGACGCAATAACTATTACCTAAATGAGTTAGGTGTTGCAATTCTGTTTCCAAATGTGCGCGGCTCTACGGGCTACGGTAAAACATTTTTGCAGCTTGATAACGGTGCTTTGCGAGAAGATTCGGTTAAAGATATTGGTGCATTACTCGATTGGATTGCGACTCAACCAAATTTGGACAAAGACCGAATTTTGGTCACAGGTGGAAGCTATGGCGGCTACATGTCGCTGGCAGTTTCAACAAATTACAGCGATCGCATTCGCGCTTCGATCGACATTGTGGGAATCTCAAACTTCGTTAGCTTCTTAGAGCGCACTGAGAGTTACCGTCGAGATTTGCGCCGCGTTGAATACGGAGATGAACGCGATCCAAAAATGCGCGAGTTTCTGTTAAAAATTTCGCCGCTTAACAATGCCCAAAAAATCAAAAAGCCCTTGTTTGTCATTCACGGTAAAAACGATCCGCGTGTTCCCTTGAACGAGGCAGAACAGATCGTTAAAACCGTGAGAGATAATGGTGTTCCTGTGTGGTATCTGATGGCAAAAGATGAAGGACACGGATTCTCCAAGAAGAAAAACATTGACTTTCAGTTCTATTCCACCATCATGTTTATCAAAGAGACACTTTTGAAATGAGCATTGTCACCTTAAAACCCAATCTCCTGCATCAGCCAAAATCCTGCAAACGCCTCGACATCGGGACTTTCCTGAATTGCTAGAAAATGAACTTGATTCGATCGCTCCTTTGCTGCTTCAAATTGCTGCGCTTCTGGAACCGCTCTTTGATCCAAGGTGGTCAAAAACCAGCGATCGTTCACCCCAGTTTCCAACAACAACCGATTCGGCAACGCTGGATCATATTTAACCGTAGCAATTTCTAATCCCGACATCCAAGCCGCCATTGCGGTCGCGCGTTTCGTGAAAATAATCAGCCCCGGCACAGGCGTATCCGGTTCAAGCTGCGTCAAACTCAAGGGAAATGCTTCCCCAAAATCGATCGACCATTCGCCCATATCCGCAAACGCCTCTAGCGGCAAGGTTGCAAACGTCCATTTCTGACCTTGTAACGCATCGGGCAGGACTTGCGGCGGTAGCACTGGAAACACGACCGAAGGATTAATCGACGGCTGATACCCCGGATCTTTTGGATAGACGTTCTGAGCGCGATCCTGCATCCAAGCCGTTAGCGCAAAAGTACGGCGACTCAGCACAGCAGGCACATCCAATCCCTTGCAGGCGGTCGTAATCATATTCGACATCGCCTGCCGAAAAAAGCGAATTTTGTCCGGGGGATTCGGTGCGTTCGCAATTGCCGCCTCGATCGCATCTTTTAACCAGCCGGAATTCACTTCTGTACTCGGACAGTATTTGGAAAACTGAAACAGCTTCTCCGGTTCAACATCCACAGCAGTTGGGCTTTCGCAAATTAGCACTTCCCAAACCTTTTTATTTTGCTCGTCCAAAATTGGACGTGAGTAGTAGTCAAGTTCCCAAATCGTTGCCATAAAATTTAATCGTGCGATCGCATGAGCTATTTAACTCCTAACACCTTTTCGTCACCCGATCGACACGGTTCTCAGTTGATGGCACCCTCTTAATCCCAAAGTAGGGTTCGATCGATAATCGTCGCTCGGTATCCACACGCTCAACTGCCGCTCCGTCGAGATGAAATAGAGATATGCCGCATTCGGATCATATTTCAAGCCCACTTTGAGATTCGAGAAATCATCCTCGCAAATCTCAAACCCAAACCGCACGACCACCTGAGCCACCAGGCATTCGGGTGTATCCTGCGTTTCACCCAACGCATCCCGCTCTTGCCAAAACGTATCTAGAAACGATTCCAAAATCGGCAGCATCTTCTCCGGCGCACCGTTCCGACTGGCATAAACGATCGCTGGATTTCCTTCGACTACGATGTGACAGGGAGTAGGCATAAACATCAGAGGCTGAAGATCACCTCTAGCATAAGCCTCACCGATGCTATCTGTTTGCACTCTTCTAAATTCAACGATCGATTTCGGGAAATATGCGGCTCTAAAGCCTAATCCCCCTTCACAGAATGTTGGGTATACCTATTACAACCCACTGCGCCCTATGTCCTTACCCGTTCGTTTCTTCTCAATTGAGTCTTGATTCATCTTGCTGTAAAACGCTAGAGTCACGTCAGCAGTATCGCGCACAACACTTAGTGATTAGAATCAAACTTCACCTGCAACGGTAATCTCACGGTAAAGGTTGCTCCTCGCCCTTCTCCGTTGCTGTCTACTGCAACTGTTCCTCCATGAAGCTCGACAATTTGACGCACGATCGCGAGTCCCAAGCCGAGTCCACCAAACTTGCGGGTGGTCGAACTATCTTCCTGGCGAAAATAGTCAAACACATACGGCAGAAAGTTAGGATCAATGCCTTTGCCGTTATCGCTGACCTGAATGCGAGCGTGATCACCCACCTGAGCTAACTGCACCCAAATCTGCCCGCCTCCTGGTGTGAACTTTACCGCATTCGAGAGCAAGTTCCAGACTACCTGCTGAAGCCGCACCGCATCGCCGATCGCACCCTGTGGATTAGAGTCAAGGATTGAGTGAAGCTGGATTGACTTTGCCTCCGCCGCTAACCGCACCGTCTCGATCGCCGCGCCGACGATCGCCTTGAGGTTGATGCTGCTTTTGTTTAGGGTGAGCTTGCCCCGCATGATACGAGAAATGTCGAGCAAGTCTTCGACCAGTTGCGACTGTAATCGAGCATTGCGCTCGATCGTTGCCAGCGCTGCGTTAGATTTTTCCGCATCTAAACGCCCGTTTTGCAGCAGCTTAATCCAGCCCAGAATTGGATTCAGGGGAGTGCGGAGTTCGTGAGATAAGACCGCCAGAAATTCATCTTTGATTCGGTTTGCCGCTTGCGCTTCTTCACGAGACGCTTCTGCGATCGATCTCGCTTGTTGTTCGGCTTCGTAGAGGCGAGCATTCTCAACCGCGATCGACGCGAGCTGCGCCAGTTGCACCAAAATTGCTTCGTCGGCTTCGGTAAACTCTCCGTCGAGTTTGTCCGAAAGTTGAATCAAGCCAATATTTTGCCCGTTGTGCCCAACCAAGGGAGCCGCCAGCCACCCCCGCATCGGCGGATGATGCTCTGCCTCTTTACCAAATCCTTTCCAATGGGGATGGGCTTCGAGTTCAGCCTCAGTCATTCGCATGGGTTGGTTATGACACACACAGCTATAGATGCCAGCGCCATCAGATGGGGCGTGATAGTCCCGCCACTGCGCGTATTTTTCCGAAAGGTAAACGGCAGTAATTGCCTGTGCCCAGTTTTGATCGCTCGTCAAACTCGTTACTGATTGATGCGCCCCGACGATCGCTGCCGCTTGATCCGTAATGGTTTGCAGCACTTGTTCAACCGAAAACGCAGAATTAATCGCGATCGAGGCTGCGGTCAACCCTTGCAATTGGTTCGTGTATTGTCGTTCAAGGGCTAAAAGCTGTTCTCGCTTTAGTTCCGCTTGCTTGCGATCGGTGATATCGCTCGAAACCCCAATAATGCCGATAATCTCGCCTCGCTCATCCCGGTAAGGCGCTTTCACTGAGAGAAAGACTCTTCGCCCCCCAACCACTTCGACAATTTCTTCAAACTGCTGTGGCTCTCCAGTCCGCATCACAACGCGATCGTTGTCCATGATTTTCTCAGCTTCGTCGATCGGCTCAACAAATTCCAGCGCAGTTTTACCCACAATTTTTTCTGCGGGTTTGCCGATGAGAGCGAGAACTGCCGGATTGACCACCAGCATTCGTCCGGCTCGGTCTTTAACATAAACTAGCGTCGGAGTCGATTCGTTAATCGTGTTTAAAATTGCGTTACTTTGGTGCAGCGCGGCTGTCGTTTGTTTCAGGTCGTGAATGTCGATCGCGGTTCCGTACCATTGGATGATTTGCCCAGCCTGATCGCGCAGGGGCATGGCGCGACTGAGATGCCAGCGATATTCACCGTCATAGCGTCGCAGTCGGTGTTCACATTCGTAAAACTGCCCGGTTTGCAGGGCTTCTGTCCAGCGATCGACTGTGGTTTGCAAATCGTCTGGGTGAACGACCGGGCTCCAATTCCATCCCATCGTCAGAGTTTGATCGATGCCGACATACTCCTCCCAGCGCGGGCTAAAGTAATCAAACGAGCCGTCGATCGTCGTTGTCCAGAAGATTTGGGGCAAGAGTTCAGTCATGAGACGAAATCGCGCTTCACTCTCGCGTAAACTTGCTTCTGCTTGTTGGCGTTCGGTTTCTCGCTGCTTAAGAGCGGTAATTTCTTGAGCTACACCGAGAATCTGTCTGGGCGCACCTGCATCAGTTCGGCTGAAGATGGTCTCTTTCGACAACAGCCAGCACCATTCGCCATCCGATCGGCGCATTCGGTATTCAAATTCCAGCACTTCGGAATCGATCGCCGTTTGAAACCGACCCAAGTGATCTATTAATCGCACTGAATCCTCCGGATGAATCAGTAGCGCAAGTACGCGATCGCCCAATTGCTCGAACTGTTCGGGTGTGTAACCTAGAATCTCACCAACTTGGCGATTGATATAAACGTTGCGCTGCTCAATCAGGTCATACACATACAGCATGCCGGGAACTGTAGCGGCGATCTGCTGAATTAGGTGCTGAAACTGCGGTTGCTGCTCGGTTAGGGGTTGAGGTGAAGTGATGGGAGTAAGGGTCGCAATGACAGTATCGGTTGTCGTCGCTTGGAATAAGGGGGTAAGGGCGAGATGCAGCCAGAGGCGTTTGCCATCAGGTCGATTTAACCCTAGCCGGATCTCACGGTGATACTTGCAGTTGATCGCGGTGTCGAGCGGCAAGGGTGATCCATCTAGATGCGTAATCTGCCAAGCTTGATCAAACAATCGGCGACCAAGTAACGCTTCCACTGAGTAACCGAGTAGCTGAGCCGCGATCGCATCGCATCCCTGAATTCTGCCTCTTGCCAGTTGCAGCACTCCGCTCGCTGTATAAGATGTCGGATTGGGTAACAGATTACATGGCTGAGGATCAAAGGACAGATTCCGCATGAGGTTATGGGTCATACAGGCAAACTCAAAGTCATCATGGGCGGTGTTCCAACTCATGCACTCTGCACTTTGCAGCGGCGATTCTCTCCTTTACGTGTGATGAGTCGATCCCAATTGGGTAATTCTTACCCGATCTACACGCTAATGAGAGCCTCGTCCCAGTCGAGCCGTTTCCATCTATCAAAGAACATAGGTCTACAAGTTCGCATCTACCAGTTGGAAGACGCGATCGAATTTTTAGAATTTCAAGGAAAAATCTAATTTGGCTTCTAAGCGCAGACGATCGTCACGAGTTGCAGAATTCTAGTCAAGTTGGAAGCGCCTTTGGATTAGTACCAGTGCCCTCGCAAAGCCGCGATTTATCGCGGCTTTACCGAGATCTCGCAGGCGCAACCAGAAGTTCTTGGAGAATTGATCGTAGCTCTTCACGCCGCTGATAACTATCTAACCGATGCAGCACCTGACCCCCTTCAAACAGCAATACTGTTGGCAGTGTGGTAATTCGATAGCGACTTGCCAGCTTCAAATTTTCATCTGCGTTGATTCCGACCAATTTGAGTCGATTGCCATACTGCTTCAAGAGTAAATTCAGCGATGGCTCGATCAAGCGACAGATCCCACACCAAGGTGCCCAGAAATGCACAAGAACCGGGGTCGTTGATTCAAGAACTTCTTGGTTAAACGCCCCTTCGCTAATTCCTGCTTGCATAGTTCTCCAAAAATTATTATTTGCTTTTACTAAGGCTTGGGATCATGCTACCAGCCTACGTTCCCAGATGCACGAATTACGATTGGGTGAAGCCACCAAAATAATAGAGTGAATGCCCCCACTCCGACATAAGCAACCCGCAAAAACTCTTTGAGTTCAAGCGTCTGCTTACCTTGGACGATCGCGGCAAACGGCACGATCGAGGTTCTCGCTTTCACCGCTGCAAACGCTTCACCATATCGCGCCGTCAACCGCCGATCGCCGTTCCACACTCCGAACAAGTGATGCAGAATTAACCCGATCGAAGTGACAACCATAAAACTGCTGCCCACCCACAAGGTATGGGCAACGCACCAGATAATCTGTCCGACCATTTGCGGGTGTCGCGTAATCCGAATAATGCCCGTTTCATATAGATGCACTTGCGGTTTTTGAATCGCCGCGATTTCTAACAGATTAAACGTCGCAGGATAGAGGAACAAAAACGAAATTGCTGACAAAATCCAAACGATCGTAGAAACGCCTGGAACGCCCTGAACATTCCAAAGCTGTAAGCCGTCATAGCGATGATTGAAAAAGTAGATCAGCATGGGTACCGCAATACTCAGACTCACCAGCGCAAAAATCACCCGATACAGTCGTGCCCCGATCCGTTTTTCTGCCACCATTCGCAGTGATGCCAGCCCACTATGCGCGATCGCGAACCCGACGAGCCATCCAAACATAATGAAATGGCTGGAAGTCAACCAGTCAAAAGCCATACCTAACCGAACTTTGAAGAATAAATCTAGCTTACAAGCTCGCGGAGCGCATCGCTTCAAGATTCAAGCTGTAAAGTGCGCTTTCCGCTTGATGCCACGTTGCGATCGCGAGTCCCGTTTCTCCATGCGCCGCGATCGCGCAAATGCCTTGCGGAATTTCTGATTGTCCAATTTGCTGCCCGTTGTAATCCATTGCAATTAGTTGCTCCTCGTCGCAAACAACCACTCCCCAAGGAAAAGCCGCAACAAATTGAGGACGAATTGCGATCGTAAGCCGAATTAACCGATACGGTTTGAGATGCACTAACAGCAGCGATCGTTCATGTTCAACTTCGGTTGCAGCAAGGCTGCGGCAGCGTCCAAAAGCTCAAAAGCTTTGCACTCTCCTGGTCTCTCAACGTTGCAACTACCATCCAGCGCCCTTGTGGCTCGATCGCGATTCGCGATGGGTGATGCAGTCGAGTTATCAATTGCGGCGCTTGCTCAGAAAGCCGGTAAACAGATCGCTCTGTCACCGCAAAACAGCCTTGCGATCGCACAGTTAATTCCCGAATTGGCTCTGCAAGGGTAGCAATGGGTAAAGCTTTTCCACTTCGGCGATCGACGAATCCCATCGGATACGAACGAGCTTGCAGCGTTTCGACGTGACTGAGAAAAATTAAGGCGGATCGACGAACATAGCGATCGTACTGGGGAAGGGTAGCCGTCTCTACGACTCCAATCTGCCCAGCTTGAGCGGGCAACCGTTCGTTCCGCAAAATCTCAGGCAGATAGAATAGCGGAGCGATCGGAGTTGTTCGATTTTGAGCACCTACTTGAAATGTCTGTGCAGCCGCAGACTGCAGCGCAGCCCGCATTTGAGCCGCAGACTGAAATCTTCGCGCCTTTAACTTCTCAAGCGCTGTAGAAATCGCAGTTTGCAGCGATGTTGGAGTATGCGCTGGAATACGCACAGGTTGATTGAGATGCGCCGCTATGATTTCTGTGTGCAGACCCGAAAAGCCCAAACTGCCCCCGACCCACCAATCCTAGAATGCGATACTTGAATGGCTTGAACTTAGCGTCTGATAGCGTAGACACCTCTCAATCGATCCCACGCTAGACCAATAAACGAGGCAGAATAGATTCGTGGTCAAGCTGTTTTTCCACCAAACTCTCAGCCTGCTCTAGCCGCTTTTTCAGCCCAACCACAAACAAATTACTTGCAGCTCCCAAAGATTCACAGCGCGTTTGCACACAGTGTAGCTCTCGCTCTGCAAGCTGACTAAAGATTGCCGCAAACACTCCTGCTTCTAGATGACAAGATGGCAGCTCAGGATTGATCGCAACTCGCGCAAACGGCGAATTTGTTGTCTCCACAACGAGAAATCCGCGATCGTGATAGGTCTGATCTAAGCTCAGTTTGCCTAAACCGTAAGTCATCCAGCATTGCTTCAAAGCTTGCAAAAAGTCTGCCATTGGCATTTCAACTAGCGGCGCTCTATAATAATCGCTCATTTCATCCCGGAAGCGATTAAAGAAATTTCTCCCCCACCAGCGACCGCAGTTAAATAAAACCAATCGCGAAGCTTGACCTGTTTCTTTGTTCAGCCCAGAGTAAATCCCCTGAATGAATGCTTCAGGCAGCGAGAGCAATCGATCTCCCCGTCGACTTTCAAGCAACCCCATTTCTAGATCGCCGCGCACATAGATATCGCTGGCGTAGTAGTTCGCGGGCAGACGATCGCGAATCAATAAATCGCTAACAGAAATCATGATTAGAAAATCCCTGCGACGGTGAGCATTTCTTCGGGCTGCGCTGGCATGATCGCTTCGGCTTGATTGAGAAACGGTTGTAGAAGCGCCATCTGCTGTGGAGCCAGTGACAGACGCAGTTGCTGTTTCATCAATTCAAAGAAAGCAGCATCTGCACCTTGTGCTTGATGCAGTTCGATCGAGTCTTTGAGCCAATCTAGCAGCCGAGACTGCACAAAGTTCGGGTCATTTAGCAGCATCGCCATTCCACAGTGGCGTAAGATTAACATTCCGTTTTTAATTGCTCGCTCTAACACGGCGAGTTCTGCATCAGGCAGATCGAATTGGAGCTGATCGGCAGCTTGTTGAATTAAGTCAAGCTCTCGATCGCGCAAGGCTCGATAAGCATGGATGCGGTCTGTGATTGAGCCAACATAGTGCCCGATTAATTGAAGTTCTTCGGGTTTGAGGTAGCGGTGTTCGGCTTCATCAAAAATTTCGTGAATGGGAGATTGCATAAGCGTTCCTGTCACATTAAAACAAATCAGAAAAATCAGTCAAGGTAAAGTCATCTGTCGGTTCTGAAGAAGATTCGAGAGGTTCAACTAGGGAAAGTCGGGCTGCGGTTCCTTCCCAATGAATTGCAGCGAAAAATTGACCGACTGGTAAGTTGAATGAAAGTTCTGTCAATGGCTCGATCGCGGCGGCTTGTTCCAACTGTTGAACCACCTGCGGCGTTGGAGCAATAGGTTGATCTTCCCAATTGCAGGTTGTGAAAAACGTTTGAACCGAAGAATATAGCCAATTCTGAGTACCTTGGAGGTCGTTCTGTTCCAGCATGAGAGTCATCGGAGTTCTCCTGCTCTGAGCCGTTTTTCGATGTCTCTTGCAGTCGCGCCTTCATTCAGCCAAAAGGATGCTGCATCAATCCGTTCTTGTCCGCCAAGGAGGAACTTACAGTAGGTTTCGCCCATCGAATAGCACTGAATTTCGATGCAGCTAAGCTGTTTTTTCACCAATTCCGTAAAAAAGCCAGCAAACAATCCAGCATATAAAAAGCAAACCGGTTTACCCACATCCCCCAGCGTCCGCGCCACGGCTGAGTCAAACACACTGATGAACATGAATCCTTGTTTGCGATCGCCCAAATCCACTTCCCAGCGTCCCCAACCCTGGGCGGTAAACGACCACCACCAAGTTTCAAGCAAGAACATTAGATTGGTTTGACGCATCGGGCGATCGTATTCTTTTTCAAACCATTTCTCGAAAAAGAACGCATCTTTTTGACCCCACTCGCAGCCGATCGTGTACATCGTTGCCGCTGAAGCATCACCCACTTCTTCTTCGAGTCCTTCAACCAAACCAATGATGAAATCTTCAGATGTGAGAATGTTTTGACTGTTGTTCCAATCAACGATCGTGCCTGTATCCGAATTGAATTGATAAAAGTCTTTGAATCCGTAGTGGTTATGTTTTTTCGGATTCTTGAGCTTTGCTGAGGTTTGATGAGAAAGTGCAATGGGCATAAGTTTTCTAGGGGGGTCAAGCAATAAGTAGCCAATCAGTGAAGCGACAACAGATGCGCTGATGGGTTTCAGTGTGCCCAGATTCGGAGTTTTGAAACTTTCCTGCTTCAAGTCTTCTACTCATGGGGAAATTAGGAGCATCTCTCTGTCTAGAACGAAGCGAAAAGCTGGCTGCTAAACTGTTCCAAGCATCCGGCGATTCAATTCTAGAATCGGTAAAATCAAATTCGCTTCATTGACCGTTAAAACCTGTTTAATCACATCCTGCATTACTGTGTAAGTGACACCACAGCTTTTCTGAGCATTAAACGCCCGCATCATCGTCTGAAACCAAAAGAGAAACCGTTCCCGCATCGACTCTGGGTCGTCAATCAGCATCGTAGCGGCAGAGTAGCGCAGAACTCGCACTGTATCGCGCTTCCATTTATTTGTTAAATCCTCGTTGCCCTGACGAAACAACATCGGATCGATCGCTCTCATTTTCGCTTGTACCTGCTGTATGATTACCGCTTCACAGGCTTGCAGCTTCTGATAGGTTTGGACGCGCAACTCATACGATCGAGCATACTCAATTAGAAAACGGAGTTCCTCATCGGTGGCGTAGCGTCCTTCGGTTTCTTGCGTTAACCGCTGGATCTGACTCAACATAAGCGTTATCGATTTAGAGTTGTTTGAAGCGTTCCCTGTTTCTTTGTGAATCTAAACGCTAGACGAATTCGAGAAGTAATTTGACGGATTGAAAGGGGTCGTGTCTTCGATTTTTTTCAGCATCGATCGGGTAATTAATTTTCCCGCTTCCACCAGAACTTGCCCGGTCAAAGGATGCAGGAGATCCTGTTCAGCTCTGCGACCAATTAGCGCTTCGATGTCTTTGATCGAGTTGACATACATTCCTGGAGGTAGCTCCACGACGACTCCACTCCCGATAACTCTCGCTTGACACGCCAATCGTGAATTCGGCTTACAAGAGGTGATCACTTCCAAAGTGCGCTGCTCACGTCGAGCGATTGGAGTCAAAGAAGCCATTCCATCCTTGACGTAGATATGACAAGTCGCGCACCTTCCATGCCCGCCACATTCTTTTAAGACATCTAAATCTTTGTTGAGAAGCACCGAGAGGAGATTCCCCATTGTTTCGATCGCGCTGTCTTGGGCAATCGGTTCAAGGCGTACCGTTTTCACCATATTTAGGGCAATAGTGTTTAGGGCAATAAAAGAGCTTTTAAAAGAGCTTTTTGGGTATCCGTGAGGGCGTGTTGTTCGACGAGGACGGCATAATCGCTCACCGCTTGAGAACAGCGACGAATAAACTGAGCCACCCAAGCGCGAAACCAGTCGTGCAGCACCACTTGAGTTTGAGCGCACTGAAACTCAAGCACTTCATATTCAGTTGGGATAGTTTCGACAACTCGTAGAATGCCTTCAGCCAGCAATTGCGATCACCCTTGAAAAATCTCAGGATGACTGCTGTAAAAAACTGGCTCAGACTGTCTACTAAATAGGGCGATTCCCGTGATTCCTGGTACATTCAGAAAGTCCTGAATAACTTCCTGGTTCATAGGCTGATTTGCTCATCGTTTTGTACAATACTTGCCACATCAATCGCTGGAGGAAATTTGACTCAGCGCGATCGCGCAACTAAAGCTTGCCTATTTTTTCCATTTTTGATTGTTCTTCATAATTGTTCACACTCTCTAGCTGGCTTCCCAGTTTAGAGTGAACGCATTGATCTCCCGGTGTAATTCAAGCTCCTCACACTTTAGGCTTAGCCGTATGTCTGACCTTCCTTTCACTCTCGATCAGTTACGTATTTTGAAGGCGATCGCGTCTGAGGGCAGCTTTAAGCGGGCTGCTGATAGCTTATACGTTTCTCAACCAGCGGTAAGTCTACAGGTTCAGAATTTAGAACGCCAGCTTGACGTGCCCTTATTTGATCGTGGTGGACGACGAGCGCAATTGACCGAAGCAGGACATTTGCTTCTAAATTATGGGGAGAAAATCCTAACGCTTTGTCAGGAGACTTGCCGCGCGATCGAAGATTTGCAGAATCTCCAGGGCGGGACGCTGATTATTGGCGCAAGTCAGACGACAGGAACCTATTTGTTGCCGCGCATGATTGGGTTGTTTCGACAGCAGTATCCGGATGTAGCGGTTCAGTTGCACGTCCACTCCACACGACGAACCTCTTGGAGCGTGGCGAATGGTCAGATCGATCTGGCGATTATTGGCGGTGAGATTTCTCCTGAACTTCAAGACTCGCTTGAAATTATTCCCTATGCCGAAGACGAACTCGCGCTGATTTTGCCTCCGTCTCACCCTTTATCCCGCCTAGAAACGATCCAGAAAGACGATTTGTATCGTTTGCAGTTTATTGCTCTCGACTCTCAATCGACGATTCGCAAGGTGATCGACCAAGTTTTAGGACGCTGTGGCATTGAAACCCGCCGCCTCAAAATTGAGATGGAGCTGAATTCGATCGAAGCGATTAAAAACGCGGTTCAGTCGGGTTTAGGCGCGTCGTTTGTGTCGGTGTCTGCGATTGAGAAAGAGTTGCAAATGGGAATGCTGCATCGCGCCAGAATTGAAGATGTAGTCGTGAAGCGCAATCTCTCGGTGATTATTAACCCGACCCGCTATCGATCGAAAGCTGCGGATGCGTTCTGCCGAGAAATTTTGCCAAAATTCACAAATCTGCCGCTGAAGTTCGAGCGCCCGACTCCTGCCTATCCAGAACCCCAAAGCCTGAAAGCGATGCTGCAAGCCGCGAGTAATCGAGCGATTTCTGAACTGGAATAAGGAAGTGCTCAGGCGATCGACGCTTGAGCATTCCGAACCTATCGGCGCGAAGATAGCGACATGACAATCCGCAGCACGTACCAAAATAGCAATGCTACCGATGCAAATAGCTCTAGGGAGGCTGCGACATATTGGTGCGTCGCGTAATGGTGCATGACTTTTGAGGTGTCATACAGGATCGCAACCGAGGCAAAGAGCACCATTGCAACCGAGAAGATCAGCCCCAGCGTAAAGCCGAAGATTACGCTGCACAGAATCAGACCCAGCGCGATAAATCCACCGATCGTCAAAACACCACCCAAAAACGAGAAATCTCTTTTTGTCGTCAGGGCAACCGCCGTCAGACCTGCAAACAAGAGCAAGGTCAAAATTGCGGCAGTCGGAATCACGCTGGGATCAGAAAAGGTCGCGGCGATGTAAAGAATCGGCGCAAAAATCAGGGCTTCTGCAATAACGTAGATTGCCAAACCTGTGTATTGCGTTTGTACAGAATCCGCTTTTGCAGCGAGCGATCGAGACAGCCAGCCCAACAGCGCAAACGCTCCCAAAATCGCCAGCCAGGTAAATCGACTCGATGCGATAAACCCAGTAATGGCGGCAGCAATTCCAGACTGAAACAGCAGCACTTCAAGAACAATGAACGCGCCCACGGCTCCAGCTAAGTGTAGATAGGTCTTCTGGATAAACTGGGCACGCTCTGTCGGTCGAGATTGAGCGACAGTCAGCATAAGCCTTTTTCCTCATGTTGAAACAACTTACCTGTCAGCTTAACGAACGCATACAAAATCGCGTTGAGTATAAGTGCCATTTCTATCAAATTGAGGACGATGGATCAATCAATCTACATATGATTGAAAGTATTAAGGATCGTTATTTTTTTATGCGATCGTCATCTAAATGTCACTGCATTTTCACATTTAAAAACTAGGTTAGAACAGCCACAATCTAACAAACATAAAGCTGTCCTGAAACTGTTAGAGCAAATTTCCTCGAACTCTCAAAAGTGGCACGTGGCAAGGCTTCCGAGCGTTTAGAATCACTAAAGAATCTAACTGGTAGAAATCACAACTCCTATTGTTAAAAATGGTACGGTTATCCCCCACGCGATCGTCTATTCATTCCCTCACAGACCCGTCATGATAAAAGAAGAATTTAACCGACCTTCAGTTCTATTTTGGATCGCTCTATGCCTCGCGTTCTGTTCTCTCAAGCGATATATTTTCTGAGATTTTCCCAGAAAGTCCTGCGAGGCTCTTTACTTTTGTTCGAGTTCGTCCTATTATTAAATTAAAGTCGAATTGACTTCGACATAGGAACCCAGCTCTTACTTTTGTCGTCAGGTTTACAGCGTAGACCTTTACCCTATTTCCCTTCAGTTCAGGTTGTTCTCTTCCACATTCTGTGTTTAAGTGATTGCCTTTGTGATGCCTCAGTTTTGAGCGCACCTGCTTCTTAGTCTTTACCCTCGATCCATCAGAGTTTCGCCGCCCCAATCGTTTTCATTTCATGGAGTTGACTGCACATGGCTACTGCCAACACCAAATCTAAATCCGCTCCCAAGTCCACCTACAGCGCCGATATGGTGCGTACTTACCTGCATGAGATTGGTCGTGTGCCGATGCTGACCCACGAGCAAGAGATTCTCTACGGCAAGCAAGTGCAGCAGATGATGACGCTGCAAGAGAAGAAAGAGAAGCTTGCTAAGAAGATCGGTCACGAGCCGACGCAGCAAGAGTTTTCTGAGCACGTTCATCTGAGCGATGCTGAGTTGACTGGCATCTTTACGCGGGGTCGTCGTGCTAAGCAGAAGATGATCGAAGCGAATCTGCGCCTGGTGGTGTCGATCGCCAAGAAGTATCAGAAGCGCAATCTTGAGTTTCTGGATCTGATTCAAGAAGGATCGCTGGGCTTAGAGCGCGGGGTTGAGAAGTTTGACCCGACTCGCGGCTATAAGTTCTCGACTTATGCGTACTGGTGGATTCGTCAGGCGATTACGAGAGCGATCGCTCAGCAAGCCCGCACGATTCGTTTACCGATTCACATCACCGAGAAGCTCAACAAGATCAAGCGTGTTCAGCGTGAGCTAGCGCAGAAGCTTGGACGGGCTGCGACTGCGGCTGAGATTGCCACCGAGTTAGAGCTTGAGCCGGATCAGATTCGTGAGTTTCTGATGATGTCACGTCAGCCGGTTTCGCTCGATCTGCGTGTCGGGGACAACCAAGATACCGAGCTTCAGGAGTTGTTAGAGGATAACGGCCCTTCGCCGGATATGCACTTGACTCAGGAGCTTTTACGCCAGGATCTTGAGACGTTGATGACTGACTTGACTCCGCAGCAGCGCGAAGTTCTGAGCCTGCGCTATGGTTTGCAGGATGGGTACGAGCTATCGCTGGCGAAGGTGGGCGATCGTTTGAATCTGAGCCGTGAGCGGGTTCGTCAGCTTGAGCGGCAAGCGTTGGATCATCTACGTCGTCGCAAAGCAAACGTTCGCGAGTATATTGCTAGTTAGTTTCGTTTCTCACATTAGATGAAAAAGGGGCATCGATCGATGTCCCTTTTTTTGGCCCAATGCGGTAGATTGTGAACTCCGGACTAGCTTGATAGTGAGATAGGTTGCGATCGAGATATTCCATTAGCTGAGGATGCTGGCTCGCAAACTGCTCGGGTTTAACCAGTCCAAACCAATCTGCTCCTTTGCCTGCAAGCTCTTTTAACAATCGAATTCCTTCTTCATCCTCCAACTGAGAGAGTGACGAAGACCAAGCATAAAGCGGAGGAAACACCCATCCTCGACGCTGGCTGTAATAAACTGTAACAGCATCCCCAGGTGTTGAAGTCGCAGTGACAACCAGTTCATTGGTTTGAGCCGCCTGGCGTAAAGCGAGTCCGAGTTTGAAGTCCTGTTCGGCAAAAGGTCGCAGCGCAAATCGGTGCAATGCTCTTTGCCCAAGTCCACCAATCAAGAGTAAAACCACAGCCATCCACGCTAATGATGCTCGTGTTCCCAGTTTTGCTCGAATCCATGCAGCGATTTTAATCAGACTATGGGCGGTGAGAGCCGCTGTAGCAGGATTTGATAGGTTCAGGTTTGTCGGATTATTCACTAAGCCTTGAGCGGCGATCGCGTAGTAAAACCCAAATGCAAGCATCCAAATGTGAAATAGCCAAGGCGCTTTATACTCGTTGTGAGACGGTGGACGCAGAAACAATCCAACGATCGCGAGAACTATGACGGGCAATGTCCAGAACCAGCGCAATTGATATAAAAGTTTTGGTAAAAAGTAATTCTGTTCTAGAAACCGCGATAGCCCATATTTCCAAACCCAGTATTCGCCAGCGGCTACATAGTAAGGCGGCTGGGTGCGAAAAAGGTGGAGTGCCCAAGCGTAATAGGCAATGACCGGAATTAGAGTGACAACGCCAGCACCCGCAATTAAAGTAAGCTGCTTTAAGCGTCGATTTTGTTTCTGGCCTAGAATGGTAACGATCGCATAAAGCATCGGGATTCCTACAATCAAGCCGGAGATCTTGGTCAGAAAGCCGAATATCCCAGCCAAGCTTGCGAGTAGTAAGTAATGCAGTTTTTCTGTTTGCAGGTAGGCGACAAGTAGCCAAACGCTCGTAATCACCAGCGATAGCATAACTGGATCGGGGAGAAAGGAGCGATCGACATAAACTGCACCGGGTAACAGCGCTAGGACTGCGGCCCCGACAACGGCATAGTTCTGACCCCAAACGCGGCGCAACAGTTGGTAAAACGCGAAAATGCCCCACACGCCAAAGACGATTGCAATCGCGCGACAAACCCAATCATGCTGCCCGACAATGCGGTACAACAACGCCGCAAGATAACTGATCGTCTGAAACTCATATCCGACAACTTGATCTCCTGGCCCATTCCAGCTAATTTTCGGATAAAAGATATTCCAGTTTCCTCTGTAAAAGTTATCCGCGATCGTGGCAGTATCAGACTGTCTCCAACTTGTTGCATCAATAAAGGGCTGATCAACTTTATAAAACCGAAGAATTGCTGCCATCAGTAGGATTGCAATCAATCCGTAAGTTGCTGCTCTAGAGGCTTCTCTTCTCATTCGCTCTATTTAGTCGAGACTGCTTCAGGTGCGTAAACGACAACGGGAACTCGTTTATAAGCGGGCGTTCCCGATCGTGGATCAATCTTAGCCTTGAAAATAGCATTAACCTCAGGATAAAACATCATCGCGGCACCCGATCGAATCATGCCGTAGATGATTTCAACTTGTTCGAGCTTACCTGCATCGCCCTGCACCGTGACGCGCTGATGCTCTCGAAATCCTGCCCGCTCTGCATCTGCTTGATTCATCAAAATACAATTACGGTGCGGCATAGCGCGATATTTATCTCCAGGCTTGTACACCACAGTATTGTGCTGTGCGTAGCTGCGTCCTGTACCTAAAATCAGTGTCAATCCGGGAATTGAGTCTGGTAGACCAAAGTCTTGTTTTGTTGGAATTGAGAGCCTTGGTAAAGGTGCGACAAACATTGAAGCTTTTCCGCTAGCTGTGGGGAACTTCGGCGTTGTAAACACGCGATTGGCGATCGTAAACTCTTCTTCGGTGTCATCGATTTCACCGATCTTTTCATAGCCTGGAATCGTTTGAGCGATCAACTGCCGCACATACTTTGTATCTTGAAGCTTGCGCCACTGGACTGGAGAATCTTGGAGGACGCGATCGGCAATCTCCGTTAAAAATCCCACTTCAGAAATCAACTCCGCATTTTTCAGATGAGTGTGACCCTCATCATTTAGGCGCACGAAGTTGTTGCCGGATTCAGCCGTCGTTTTATGAGGATTCTCAAACCGAGTGAGCACAGGAATGACGATCGTATTGTGGCGAGCGAGTCCGTGAAAATGTCCTAAGTTTGGCTTAGTTGCAACATAGAAGATAGTTTCGATGCTGCCGAGAGCGCGTTTTGCCTGAGTTAAATCAGGGTTTGCAGCATATAAATTACCACCTAAACAGATTAAAGTATCGATCTGACCTGCATCTGCGGCTTCAATCAAGGCGCGAGTATCATAGCCCTGAATCCGGCTCAAAGGCTTTTGCAATAATTTCTCTAATGCTTGCTGAATCTCTTTCTTCAGGTGAATGGTGACACCCATTGATCCAAAGCCCTGCACATTCGAGTGTCCCCGAATCGGCATGGTTCCTGCCCCTTCTTTCCCCACATTGCCACTAATCAGGGCTGTATTGGCAATGCTATAGATGTTATCGACTCCATTTTCTTGTTGAGTCACACCCATTGCCCAGGCGAAAACGACTCCTTCTGAAGTGCCAATGAAATTTGCAGCGAGATCAATTTCAGGCTTAGACACTCCGCAGACTTCGGTGATGGTTTCCCAAGAAGTTGATTGGGCATAGTCAATCACCGCTTGCCATTGTTCTGTATAGGCTTCAAGAAAGTCTTGTTTCACTAAATTCTGCTCGATTAGTGCTTTTTGCAACCCCACGAACAATGCAACATCACTTCCGGGAATAGGTTGTAGATATAGTGAAGAAATGTCAGAGCCGCCCTTCAACATGGATTTAATCGGAAATGCAGGAGAACCGAATTTAACCAATCCAACCTCGATCGTAGGATTGATCACAATCACCTTACCGCCACGATCGCGCAGTTGAATCAATTCATTCATCAATCGCGGATGGTTTGCAGGCGCATTTGATCCAATCAACACAACACAATCCGCTTTTTTCAGACTCTCTAAGCTCACCATTGATGTGCCGGAGCCAAACATATCTTTCAGCCCTACTGTCGAAGCAGAATGACACAAATCGGAACAATCGGCTAAGTTGTTCGATCCCAAAGCTCGCATCATCAATTGCAATAGATAGGCAGCTTCATTTGAAGATCGTCCTGAACTATAAGATGCCACTCGTTCTGGAGCTTTCTGAAAGGCTGCTTCTGCAATCTGATAGACTTCATCCCAGCTAATGCGCTCATAGCGGTTACTACCCTTTCTCAGAATCAGGGGATGACTTAAGCGCCCTAGATTGTTTGCTTCTTGGGAAGTTAAAGCTTGCAATTGAGCGATCGTATACTCTTGCTCAAAAGCCGTGGCAGGTTGTAGCTCAGACGCGATCGCTTCCACACTTTTGGCACATCGCTGCAACACTTCCCCGTCTTCGTTGACAAATCCACCTTTCTGTCCGCCAGTTCCCCAGGCACAGGACAAACACGCGCTTTTATGAAACAGCGTTTGCCAAATCTTGGCTCCATCCGGCGATAACGTTTGCTCCGCCCAATATTGCACGACTGCCATTCCACCGCCAGACTGAGGAGGTTTTTCTTGCGCCATGACCAAGTTTTCGAAATCGAGGTGTGTCCTTGATCCTAGCGTGTTTTTAAGCGGTCTCATTGCTGAAGCTAGAAGCCTCTATCATGAGACATACTCACTATATCGATTCGATCGACTCCGCCTTACGGCAAGCTACATTACCCCCTCTTCTGTTGCTCGCAACCCTCAATAGCCTCTCTCCAGCTAAGTTCGTCATGATGAAGCAACTGCACTCTCACCCTATAAGCTACCAGAGTCGGTGGGGCTGTAGGCAGTTGAGGCAAAGGAAGTTCAGCTGCCTGCCGGACAAGAAGCGGTGCATTGGCACCTTTAAGCTTCAAACATCTAAGCTTCAAACATCGCGCCGCGTTGGATCAAATCCCGCTTTGCATCTCTCGAAAACCAGCGGGAATCATTAAACCGCGTTCTCTCAACCTTTGTGCCCACAAGATTCGTATCAGACAATACTGCGCCTCGTAGATCTGCTCCAGTCAGGTCGGCTCCATACAAACTTGCCCCACTCAAGTCTGCATTGATCAAGTGTGCCCGCCGCAGCGTTGCGTAGCTTAAGTTCGTCTCACTCAGCTTCGTTCCATTCAAGTCTGCACTCGTTAATGTCGATCGTCGTACATCTGCATAGCTCAACTTCGCCTCGGTCAAAATTGCACCCGTCAGATTCGCACCATCTAAAGTGGCGTTCACCAAGACCGCACCCGTTAAATCTGCATTGATTAAGTTTGCCCCTGTCAGCGTCGCATCGGTCAGATTTGCATGTGCCAGATTGCTACTAATGAGCCGCGCGTCGGTTAAATCCGTGCTAATCAGGCTGGCTCTCACCAGCGTTGCTTCGATTAGATCTGCCCGTGCCATATTCTTCGATCGAAGATCGACCCCGCTCAAATCAATTCCTGAAAAGTCTTGAAGCGGGTTTAGTCCTGCGATTTCCGCAAGAATTAAGAAGTCATCGGTGTCAGCCTTTGTAACTCGTTCAATTAAGTCCGAGAGAAGTTGAAGAGATTGCTCTTTGGTCATCATATTTGCCTTGCCTAACTGAGACCATCTGGGGACACAGGACGTTGCACAGTTAGGAATACAAAACGACTCTCGTGCATTTCGCACAAAGCTTAGAAAGTCTATCAAGATTTGTGAAGGGTCGCCCGTTTCAGTAATGGTAAAGACAACCCCAAGCTCGCGAAAAGTTAGGAATTATAATATAGTATAGCCAAATCTCTTATATCTCGCTTGGGGCAAGACAATATCGACCCACTGCTTTAGGAGAAATAAGATTTAGCGATCGCTAGAGTTCTTTAGATGACGTGCGATTAGGGCATTAATCACAGCACGCTTGTTATTGCTTAAATTCTGCGGAATCAGCGCTTGAAGATCGCTGAATAGATCCGGTGACTGCTGATGCACTGGGCTTGCTGTAGCGATAGAAGCAGCTTGACCGTTGTGGTGGAGGGAAGACATGAGTAGGGTGGGGGTGAATAACTACAGTAGAGGGAATACAAGCAAGAGCAATACAAGCAGGAGCAATACAGGCCCTGTCAATGGTGGCTCGACACATCGAGGTCAGTGATGGCGTGAGCATTATGCTCTTAATACTTCTAGTATACCTTTCGCAACTGCGAAATCGCATCCCCGCGGGCGTAGTGTCCGGTAAGTATTTTGAGCTGTCTGCTAATTCCTGGGTTAAGGATAGCATCGTCTTTCTAGGTGTGCTACCTGTATATGAAAATTTAATTTAATTGTGAAGCTTACTTCTCGGTGAGTGACCAGGAGCCGTCCCAGTCATCAGACGGCGGCGTTCTGAGCCAGTGCTGGCAGCGCTCCATGTGCAGAGATGCCGCTTTATCCGTATGGTCGATTTCTAGAACTGTTGCAAATTCTGCCACAGCGAAGGCAAATTTACGGTTCAAATAGTGCTGACGGGCGTTGTGATAGTGGTCGATGATGCGCTGCTTCTCGTCGGAAATTTTGTCCGATCGCAGTCCCACCAGTTCGTAAACGGCAACAGGCTTGTTTTTACCCTTGACTTTGATGAAATCGAGTTCTCGCGCCCAAACGCGATCGGCGCAAGGGCGATAAGTAGTCTCGCTCATGACGATATCGGTTCCATACAGCTTGCTTGCGCCTTCGAGCCGAGAACCGAGATTGACTCCATCACCGATCGCGGTAAATTCCATGCGTTTACTGCATCCAATATTGCCGCTAATCACCGTATCTGAATTGATGCCAATTCCAATCGAGATTGTCTGTTGATTACAGGCGCTTCTAGCGCGATTGAATGCCGTCAACCGATGGCGCATCTCTAGTGCGGTTTGGACTGCCATCCATTCGTGATCGTCTAAGGGTAAGGGCGATCCAAACACCGCCATAATCGCATCACCGATGTATTTATCGAGAATGCCTTTGTGCATGAAGACCGCTTCGACCATCGATTCAAAATACTGATTTAGCATCTCGACGACTTCTTCGGCTTTGAGCGTTTCGGTCAGCGTTGTATAGCTGCGAATATCCGAGAACAGCACAGAGACATCTTTGCGATCGCCGCCCATTTTTGCGGCATCAGGATTTTCGAGGAGCTGTTCTGCGAGTTCCTGGGTCATGTAGCGGTACATCGTGCTTTTGAGCCGCTTTTCGTCGCTGATGTCGTCCATCACAACGAGCGCACCCGATATGCGATGGTGGTCATTGGCATCGGCGATCGTGTTGATCGATAAGTTGATGCTGTGCTGTTCCTCGCCTCTAACGGGTTGTAGGGTTTGATCCGGATAGTATTGCTGACGGTTGCCTGTAATGGCTTGATTGAACCAGTTGTAGAAGCTGCCTTTTTCGAGTTGGATCAGTTGAGTAATCAGGTGTCCTTCGATCGCGTCTTCTTCACTCAGTCCCAGAAGTTTTTTGGCGCTTTCGTTCGCGGCAATGATCCTACCTTCTTTATCGGTGGAGATCACGCCATTGGTTAGCGATCGCAAGATGTCGCGCTGCATTTGTTCCTGCTGCTTGACGGTTTCAAACAGTCGAGCGTTTTGCAGGGCAACTCCAGCTTGAATATTGAACGTTTCCATAAATTCTTGATCACTGCGGTTGAAGCTTGCTTTCCAGCGCTCCGGTGCTTTGGGGAAGTCTTTAGGATCGTAGGAGGGGAAATCGCCTTGCTTGGTTTTGTTGACTAACTGAGTGACACCAATAAGTTCACCGTCAGCATTACGAACGGGCATACAAAGCAGGCTACAGGTGCGATAGCCGTTGTCTTGGTCGGTTTTTTTAGCCGTTTCGGCTCCTGCTTGCTCGTACAAATCAAAAGGAATATTGATGACTTCACCCGAAGCCGCGACTTGTCCCGCAAATCCAACGCCGATCGGCAAGCGCAATTCTTTCATTGCGCCTTCTACGGTGGGAATGCGCGTCCAGATTTCATTACGATCGCGATCAATCAACCAAAGCGTACTGCGATCGGCGTTCATTAAAGTTTTTGCCTCGTCCATCACTCGTTTGAGAGTGTCATCGAGGTCTAAGCTGCTCTGACTCAGCGATTGAGTTGCCTTGATCAAGGCATTGGCAGCCCGTTGTTTTTGGGTTGCAAGGTAGAACGATCGCGAAGATTCTAAAATCAGTCGAATCGAAGGTGCAAACTCTCGGAATAGTTCTTCATCGTGCGGGGTAAAGCCTTCGAGCGCAATTCGCTGATCGAGTGGAAGAGCACGATCGCAGCGGGATCGGAGCTTATTAATTAACTGAACTACTGCAACCAAGCCCCCTTCATCGTTCAGCAAGGGCATCGTTAGCATCGTGTAAGTTCGATAGCCCGTTTTGCTGAACTGAATTTTAGATTGGGTCGATCGAGGATCATCAAAAAAATCATAGGGAATATTCACCGGGCGCTTAAAGGTTGCCACTTCTCCAGCAATCCCTTGATCAGCGGGAAAACGGATTTCGATCGAACGTCCCCCTGATCCCTCTGTCACAGTTGTATAAAGTTCGTGCTTTTCCTCATCGAGCAAATAAATTGTCGTGCGATCGGCGTTGAGCAATTCCCCGGTTTTTGCGGTGATCGAATTCAGCATCTCCTCCAAAATTGTGTCAAACCCCTGCATATCCAGCATCGATAGGGTTTGATTGACGATTTTGAGCTTGTGTTCAACCTCGTGAACAACTTCTTTGAACTTCTCCTGAGTCAACGGTGCGAGAAATGAAGAAAACCTTCCTTTGGGAGCTAAGGCATGGTTTGAGGCGACGACAAGCCGCGATTCGCTAGGGTGGGGCGTGATCGTGCGGTCACGACCATCAGGCTGCATCGTTACGGGGCGGGGCGAATCGGGTAGATGCGAGGAAAAAGAGGTCATAGAACGGGGGGATCTGTTAGAGGAACTTGTACAGGCTCATGGTTTCGGAAAACGCAATGAACCGACGCGAAATCACAATCAGCAACTGTGCTCAGAGTTCCCTAAAGCTGAAAATTTGATGCGATTAAGGGCGAATTTTCTCAAAAGAATTACATTTGTATCTTAAAGAACGATCATTCCGATTCAGGATTCATTGCGGTGATCGTACTCAACCTGCCCATAATCGAGTTTGATCAGACGATCGCAGTACCCAAAGTAATGATCATCATGACTAATCACCCACACCGTCTTACCCCGATGCTTTAGCTTTGGTAAGAACTCGGTGTAGAACAATTCACGAAACGTAGGATCTTGATCCGATGCCCATTCATCAAACAGATAGATGGGGCGATCCTCAAGATATGTAGTTAACAACGCCAGTCGCTTTCGTTGTCCTTGAGAAAGCTCAGTGGTTGAAAACTGACCATTGCGAATCTGAACTTTATGATCTAATTGCAACTGTTGCAGATAGTTCTGTGCTTCTTGATCTGTAGCATCTAAACCAAGTAGGCGATCGAAGAGATAAAAGTCAGCGAACACAGTCGAGAAGTGCTGCCGATACCATTCTCGATTCTCGTTTGTAATCGGAGTGCCATCGAGCAAAATAGCTCCTGATTCTGGTGCGTATAATCCAGTTAAAAGCTTTGCTAAGGTTGATTTACCACTACCGTTTCCACCCACAATAAACACAATTTCGCCTGCATTTAGCGTGAGATTGATGTCCCCTAGTTTGAACTGTGTATCTGCGGACTGATAGTAACTGTGAGCCACGTTATGAAGTTTAATCTGTCTCCAGTTCTGGGCGCTGGCTTCACCTGCAAACGTGACCGCCGCTGGATTATTTGCGGCTTCTGCACGATTTTTGAGTGATAGTCCCAAAGCTTCAATTTTCTGAAGTGAAACACTCGCTTGGCTAAGAATTGGCAGCTTTAGAATTAACTTATCCAACGGCAACGTTAGATAAGTAAACGTCAAAACATAGCCTGACAGCGTTTCGATCGGAATCGATAAAAGACTAGGAAGCGCAAACAGCAAAAAGCCGATCGCAAAGAAGAAAATCAGTTTGCCCCAACTCCCGGCGGACGCATACAGAATCAGTGCATAAATGTTATGGCGACGAAAAGAGGCTGAAGTCGTTTCTAGTTCTTGATTGAGAAAGACTTGACGGCGGGGAGAATGCAGCTTTAGTTCCTTGATGCCATCGGTAATCGATCGGAAATGTCGAAACAAAGCGTCTTGATCTTCACGCGCATCAACCATCCGACGACGCGCTTGATTGAGTAACCATTGACAAGTTAAAAATGTGAATGCAAACAAGCCCATTACCATTGCAAACACAACCCAAGACAATGAGCCGATGAACACAAAACAGCCAACAACAGTTGCCAGCTCAATGCAAAGAAACGGGAACGACGAAACAGCCGTTGCTACCGCCTGCACATCTTCGGTTAAGGTTGCCATCATCCGAGCGTTGCCAAGCTGTTCTAGATGCCGCAGCTCAGACGATAAGATTTGGCGGCTTAGCTGCAATCGCAGATGAAATACTGCATCTTGTGCTAAACGAATCAGCACTACTTGAGAAATAACGCTCGTCACTAGGGATAGAATCGCCAGCCCAACAAACGCTCCTGCAATTTGCCCGATCGCTGCGTTCGGACTTCCCAGCGTCCGACTGATTAATGCAATTAATCCCGCACTACTCACCCCACTGAGAAGCCCCATAAAAATCGCGATCGCGACTAATTTGGGAGAAGACCGGAGCAAGAAAGAAATCAATTGCATAGCAGGAGGTTCGGGTAAGGCTGATGAAGTAGACGCAAATTTGGGCAGTGTAGATTCAGCAAGTTTGTAACTTGGACGACTGCCCTTGTGTTTACAAAACCAACCTCTACTGCTCGATCGCCCCTGAACGCTCCCAGTTTGACTCGTGGGAACACGCAATCGATCCAGCTTGAATCGACACTGAAGGATCTGCCTCTGTATGATTTTGCGGCAGAATTAGACGTTTTGGGAACGGAGGTAGCGCGAGTCTTCGAGCAGCATTCGCTACTTCCGGGGGTCATTTTAACCGAACAAGGGCGCTTTGTGGGAATGTTACCGCGCCAACGACTGCTGGAATATTTGCTGCGTCCTTACGGAGTTGATCTTTTTCTCGATAAGCCGCTTCGGGTTTTGCATAGCTACGATCGCGCTGTACTCCTGATTCTGAGCGGTGATACTCCGATTTTGAGTGCAGCACAGCAAGCGTTGCGTCGTCCGTTTGATCGCTTGAGTGATCCGATCGTTGTGCATCTCGATTCTGATCAGTACCGCATTCTCGATGTTCACGAATTGAATATTGCTTACTGGCAATTGCGGGGAATTGAGACGCAGGTCAGAATTGAGCGTCTCCAGCTTCAGATGGTTCAGAGTGAAAAGATGGCAAGCTTGGGGCGGCTTGTCGATGGAGTTTCGCACGAGATTCTCGATCCAGTGAGTTTTATCTGGGGGAACTTGAGCCACATTGCCGAGTACAGTCGGAGTTTGCTTGAGATTATCCAGGTGTATGAGAAATATGTGATTCAAGTTCCGCAAAAGATCACGGATTTGAAGGAAGAGATCGAGTTCGATTACATTTGCGAGGATTTGCCGAAAACGCTTGACAGCATTAGAACAGGGGCAGAACGCCTTTCTCGATTGGCAAATAGTCTACAAAATTTCTGTCACATCGATGAGGTGTATCCGCGCCCCGCAAATTTACATGATTGTCTGGATTCGGTGTTACTTCTGTTGAAGAGCCGCCTGACGAGTAGCATTCAAGTTGTGAAGCATTACGGACACCTCCCGCCGATTCCTTGCTTTATCAGTCAGCTTAGCCAGGTGTTCATGAATATTTTGAACCGATCGATCGATGCTCTGCTCAATCAAGCGGCTCGATGTGAACTGGAGTCTTGCGAATCCCCGAAAATTACAATTTTGACCGAAGTGTGTTCGCTCGACGGATCGGGACAGCGCTGGGTTTCGGTTCAGATTTCCGACAGCAATCCTGAGATATCGATCGAGACGCAAAATCAATTATTGAATGCGTTTTCAACAGATTTGGCACAAGAAACCAGCTTGGCGATGAGCTACCGCATCGTTACAGGCAGACATGGCGGGAAGTTCCGCGTCTACTCTAGTATTGAGCCAGAGTTCCGCGGGACGGTGTTTGAGATCTTATTGCCCCTGAATTAAGAGAGTGGAGCGCGTTCTCAAGGGGCATAGGAGAGTGAGAGCGATCGCTAGCTTCGTTGATGATGGGGATGATTCTCCCAATCGAAGCCCTCATTGCGCTGAGGTGCAGCCCAAGTGATTTTGCCGCGTAGCGTATCCATCAAGGTTAGTCTGACGACGCTGGATAGATTTTGCCAGGACAAATCCTCACAGCGGAGGAGCTGCCTGAGTTCTTGTAGCGCTGTTTCGGAGGGATTGTCAAAGGCGAGGGGACTATCTGCATAGAGAGGGTCGCGCTGGACTGCCACGATTCCCTGACGGACAGCAGTGGCAATTTGCGCTTGCATTTCTCCTTTGCCTCGCTTCCACTGGCGCTGCCATCCCCGCTTGCTTGTGGCATACAGGGCTGGGAGCCGATTGAGGGCGAAAGCGGCAACTTCAGAGGGGTTCGTTTGGCGAGCAACCTTGTACGGAAGGGAGCCGAGCTGATTTGTAACTTCTTCGGCAACCAAGATTTCCATGACGTTAACTGAAGCTTCGATGCGAGAAGAAGGAGGTTTAGTCGGAGCAGGGTCAGTGTGAGAATTCGATAGACCGGGCATAATGATGGATTGAGTAGTATGTATAAAGCATTACTCTCAATCGCGATTGAAACAACAACAGGTGTACCAACCTTGCAGAATTTTTATCTGCGAGGCTGGCTTGATAAAGTATTAATGTTGACAACGGAAAATTAATAGTCCGTGCAGCTAGCTTTTGACGATCGCTCCAAAGTCCGCTAACACTCTTGCATGGTTTCGCAGCACTCCCAACAGGTTTAAACGATTCTGTTTGATGTCAGGATTAGAGTCCATCACCAGTACGCTGTCTTCACCGTCGAAGAATGCGCTGACTGTGGGCGCAATTTGGCTCAAGGCTTCAACCAGTTTGGTATAGTCGGCTTGACCTTGCATCGTTTGATTTAACTGCTGAAGTGCAGCAAAGAAGGCTTCCTCTGAGTTTTTCTCAAACAGTTCAGGACGAATGACTGGAACCGGATCAAGCTGCTGCTTGTCCAGGGTTCCCTGAACTGCGAGACGAGAAGCACGATTGACAGTTTCGTAGATAGCAGCGAGGCGTTGATCGGTGCGGATTGCTTGCAGAAATTCGGCTCGATCGCGCACATCTAATAAATTCTGTAAGGCTCGTGCGGTGTAATCTGGATCGTTTTCACCCAAGACTGCATTCACCAGGTCGTAATCAATGCCTCGCTCATCTTTCAGCAGCGTTTCAATTCGCTGTAAGAAAAAGTCTTTTAGCTGTTTGAGTAGGTCTGCTGCTGGAAGTTTCTGAACTTGGGCGTAGTTCGCACTGAAGCTAGAAACAGTCTGCTCTAGTAGCTGATTGAGGTCGAGTTCTAAGTTTGCTGCCCAGGTGATGTTGACGATCGCAGTTGCTGCCCGTCTGAGTGCAAACGGATCAGATGAGCCAGTTGGAATCAGACCTAAGCCGAAAATACAGACTAAGGTATCGAGACGATCGCTAATTCCTACAATCTGTCCTGCTAGAGTTTGTGGTAGATCGTCGCCTGCGCCACGCGGTAAGTAATGTTCATAGATTGCAGTTGCTACGGTTTCAGATTCACCACAGGCGATCGCGTATTTTTGCCCCATTACACCTTGTAGCTCTGGAAATTCGCCAACCATCTGAGTGACGAGATCGGCTTTGCAAAGGAGTGCAGCTTGTTCGACTGAGGCACGATCGGCAACGTTTAGCTGAGTACAAAGTTGAGCCGCAATGCCGATGATGCGATCAACCTTGGATCTCACTGATCCGAGATCCGCCTGGAAGGTTACGGTTTCGAGTTTGGGAAGATAGGCTTCGAGGGGAATTTTGCGATCGGCATCAAAAAAGAATTTCCCATCTGAGAGCCGCGCCCGGATAACTCGCTCGTTTCCAGATGCAATGATGTCTGCTTTCTTTGGATCACCATTTGAAGCAGTAATGAAATAAGGCAAGAGTTCAGAGCTATCCGATTTGCGAACCGGGAAATAGCGCTGATGGCTTTCCATTTCGGTTGTAATCACTTCTGCGGGAAGTTCTAAGAAGTCGGCATCGAATTTACCGACAACAGCAGAAGGATATTCCACTAAGTTAGTGACTTCGCGCAACAAATCAGGATCAATAATGGCAACACCATTGACTCGTTTTGCAGCATCTTCCGCTTGCTGTTTGATCAAAGTTTGACGATCGTCTGGATTCACTTCCACAAACGCAGACTTTAACGCTGAAACGTAAGATTCTGGATTCGGAATCGAAATCGAATCGGGATGCAGAACGCGATGACCCCAGGAAATACGATCGCTCTTGTATTGGATCGAATTGCTGGTGATTTCGAGCGGGAGAACTTCGCGATCGAGCAATGTCACCAGCCAGCGAATCGGGCGCGAAAAGCGTAGGTCGCCATCGCCCCACCGCATAAAGCGCTTTCCTTCAAGCTGCGTAATCCATTGCGGAATCAGTTCTGTGAGAATTTCTGCAATGGCGCGACCTTTAATCGTTTTCTTGACGAAGATAAATTCGCCTTTTTCAGTCGGACGAATCTCGAATGCGTCGATCGACACTCCTTGTTTCTGAGCAAATCCTTCTGCGGCTTTGGTCGGCTTGCCGTCTTTGAATGCGGCTTGTGCGGGAGGCCCTTTGATTTCTTCTTCTTGATCCGGCTGCTGAGCAGGTAAGCCTCCAATCACGATCGCTAATCGTCTCGGTGTGCCATAAAACTGAATCGAATCAGATGCCAAATTTAACTCGCTAAGCTGTTTGGGGATGCGCGATCGCCATTGCGACAATGCTTCATCGACAAAGCTTGCGGGGAGTTCTTCGGTTCCAACTTCGAGTAAAAATGACGGCATAACAAAAGCGCGATCGCAATAATCAATTTCACCAGTTTACCGTGGGACAGGAAATCGAGATGAGTCAATCGCAAGAAGAATGTCAGAATCGATCGCCCTCGTTAGACTTAAAGAAATGTTACAAGGGGAATTCTCGTGGCTACTGAATCGATTTCATTAGGCAGAACGAGTCTGACGGTTCCGCCGCTCTGTATTGGAACTTGGGCTTGGGGTGATTCGCTGTTCTGGAGTTATGGCAAAGATTACACCGAAGCCGATCTGAAGCAGGCATTTGAAAATGCGATCGCGTCAGGTGTGACTTTCTTTGATACGGCTGAGATTTACGGGTTAGGTAAGTCTGAGCAATTTTTAGGTCAGTTTATGCGGCAGACTGATCAGCCTGCTCAAATCGCGACCAAATATATGCCATTACCCTGGCGGTTTAGCGCTCAAGCCGTACATGATGCGGTGACAGAAAGCCTCAAGCGCTTAGGAGTCAGTTCGGTCGCACTGTATCAAGTGCATATGCCGTTTGACTTTTTCATGGGGAAGAAGACGCTGATGGAAGCACTCGCCGAGGAAGTCAAGCAAGGAAGAATTGGCGCGATCGGGGTGAGCAACTATTCCGCCGATCAAATGCGGGAGGCACAAGGATATCTCGCGGCAAAAGGGGTTCCGTTAGCGGTAAATCAGGTGCGCTATTCCCTGCTACACCGAGGAATTGAAGTCAACGGAATTCTGGCGACCGCTAAAGAGTTGGGCGTAACAATTCTCGCCTATAGTCCACTCGCACAAGGCTTACTGACTGGAAAATATAAGCCCGAAAATGCTGATTCTGTCACCGGAGCGCGAAAGCTTGATCCGAAATTTAGTCGTCAGGGCTTGGAAAAACTGATGCCTGTAATCGATCGTCTCACCGAAATCGGCGCGAAGCACGATCGAACTCCGGCGCAAGTTGCCTTAAATTGGTTGATTGCTCAGGGAAATGTAATTCCAATTCCGGGCGCGAAAAATGCGAGTCAGGCAAAACAAAACGCAGGCGCGATCGGTTGGGATTTGGAGCCAGAAGAAGTAACGCAGCTTGATTTGTTGACGCGATCGTATCAGAAGTAATACCGAATCAATTTGTTAATGCTATAGATCCTTCGCCCCCTAAATCCCCCAGAATGGGGGACTTTGAGAATCTGAACCAGTTTGGGCTTGAAGTCCCCCACTCGTGGGGGATTTAGGGGGCTTCCAAGATCTGTAGCACTCAAAGATCAATTTGGTGTAAAGGCTGCGACATACAACGAGGGGCAGAAGCTTCACTAGAGAAGCTCTGCCCCATTTAGAGATGCTTGTTCGATTAGACAGCAAACCGCCCACTAAGGCTTCAGCACCACTTTGATACAGTTATCTTTCTTCTGTTTGAAGATCTCATAACCATGCGGAGCTTGATCCAAAGGTAGCGTGTGTGTGATCACAAAGGACGGATCAATGTCGCCGCGCTGAATGTGTTCAATCAAAGGCTTGAGATAACGATGCACATGGGTTTGTCCCATTTTGAACGTTAGCCCTTTGTTAAACGCCGCTCCCATCGGAATTTTATCGAGGAAACCGCCATACACACCCGGAATCGAAACTGTTCCACCTTTGCTACAAGCAACCAGCGCTTGACGCAGCGCGATCGGTCGATCGGTCTCCAGGCGAGCGGCTTGCTTGACTCGATCTGCCCAGTAATCGATGCTGGTTCCGTGTGACTCTAAGCCCACCGCATCAATCACTGAATCTGGCCCGCGTCCGCCTGTCATTTCTTTCAGCGCGTCCCCGACATCAACTTCCTCATAGTTCAGCACTTCCGCACCGCACTGAGTTTTCGCCATTTCTAAGCGTTCGGGCACTCGGTCGATCGCGATCACTCGCTCTGCACCTAACAGAAACGCACTCTTAATCGCAAATTGACCCACAGGGCCACAGCCCCAAACCGCAATGGTGTGTCCCGGTTTGATGTCGCAATGTTCTGCTGCCATGTATCCGGTTGGGAAAATGTCAGTCAAGAACAGCACTTGTTCATCGGTCAGTTCTGGCGGAACTTTGAACAATCCGGTATCAGCAAACGGAACCCGTGCATACTCAGCCTGTCCACCTGCATACCCACCAAAGAAATGCGAATAACCAAACAATCCAGCCGGAGAAGTTCCATACAAAGGTTCAATCATCCAGGCGTTTGGATTTGAGTTATCGCACAGCGACCACAGATCGGTTTGGCAAAAGTAGCAATTGCCACAGGCGATCGTAAAAGGAACTACGACACGATCGCCAATGTTGAGATTCTTGACCGCAGACCCTAGTTCAACAATCTCACCCATGAACTCGTGACCGAGAATATCACCAGATTGCACGGTGGGAATGAAACCATCGTAGAGGTGGAGATCAGAGCCACAGATCGCAGTTGAGGTGATCTTCACGATCGCATCACGCGGATTCAAAATCTTTGGATCAGGAACATTATCAACGCGAACATCGAGCGCGCCATGCCAGCACAAAGCTCTCATTTATCTGTCCTCTTCAAAAACTTTGGTTTCACGACCGCGCTGATAGTATCCAGGCTCTTCTTTAACGAGAACTTTTCCGTCGGGTTCAACGGTTTCTTGGCGCTTTCCGAGAAACTCTTTGGTCGAAGGCGCAAGCGGTTCATCTAGATTCAGCTTTTCTTTGACGTTTTCAGCCGCGTCTTTGATGCCTTCTTTGATATCCGCGATTGGATTCGTGTTACCTTTGGCATCGATCGCGGGGCTACCTTTGCGGACTTCTTTCGCCGTGTTCAGCGCTTCATTGTTGCGAAGCTTTTCGGAAGAATCTGCTTCTCTAAGCTTTTGTCCGGCTTCTTGCAGGCTATTCGCATCGCGCATGATGTT
Organism: Leptolyngbya sp. DQ-M1; assembly: GCF_039962505.1. Lineage (NCBI taxonomy): Bacteria > Bacillati > Cyanobacteriota > Cyanophyceae > Leptolyngbyales > Leptolyngbyaceae > Leptolyngbya > Leptolyngbya sp. DQ-M1. The sequence continues at coordinate 363,912 of NZ_JAMPLJ010000002.1, read as the reverse complement.
TTGAGCTTCTTGAGGTGCGATCGCAGCCTGAGCCGGAACCAAGAATAGTGTTAGTGATAGGACAACACTCAGAATAATAGTTGAGAAAATCTTGCGTAGGTAGTTCATTGTTACGGTTTCAGAAGAATCTTGATACATTTATCGGTCTTGTGCTTGAACATTTCATAAGCCTGCTTCGCTTCGGTAAGCGGCATATGATGTGAGAAAGCAAATGCTGGATCAATGTCACCCTTGAGGACGTGATCAATCAGCTTGGGCATATAGCGCTGTCCGTGCATTTGTCCCATTTTGAAGGTGAGACCTTTGTTAAAGGCGGCTCCCATCGGTAGCTTATCGATAAATCCGGCATACACACCCATCACCGAAATCACGCCACCTTTGCGGCAGGCAACAATCATTTGGCGCAGAATGTGGGGTCGATCGGTTTCCAGCCGAACGCTCTGTTTCACTTCGTCGTACAGTCCCATCAATCCGGTTCCATGCGCTTCTAGCCCGACCGCATCGATACAGGCATCCGGCCCGCGTCCGCCTGTCATTTCTTTCAGTGCATCGCCTGCATCAACTTCTTCGTAGTTAATGATTTCTGCACCACATTGGACTTTTGCCATTGCTAAGCGTTCGGGGAAGCGATCGATCCCAATCACTTTCTCTGCGCCCAACAGATATGCACTTCTAATCGCAAACAATCCAACCGGGCCACATCCCCAAACTGCAACGACATCTCCGGGCTTGATATCACACATATCTGCACCCATGTATCCAGTCGGGAAAGCATCCGAAATCGGTAATGCTTGCTCATCAGTCATGCCATCGGGAACTTTAACACAGCCATGATCGGCAAACGGAATGCGAACATACTCAGCCTGTGCGCCAGCATATCCACCAAAGAGATGTGAATATCCGAAGATTCCGGCGGTGCTATAGCCGAATATAGGTTCTTGCAGTGCGCCACCTGGGTTGGAGTTATCACAGAGCGACCATTGTTGGTGTGAGCAAAAGTGACACTGACCGCAACCAATGATCGAAGAGACGACGACACGATCGCCCTTCTTTAGCTTCTTCACTTCGCGCCCAGTTTCGACGATTTCGCCCATGAATTCATGCCCAATGATGTCACCGGGCTGCATTGAGGGGATATAGCCATCATAGATGTGTAAATCTGATCCGCAGATGGTGGTTGCGGTTACTTTGAGAATGGCATCTCTTGGATTCAGAATGGTTGGATCAGGGACATTATCAACGCGAACATCATTCGCGCCATGCCAACATACAGCTTTCATCGTGAATTGTGTGTTAAGTGAACTGAGAGATGGGTTTGCTTCGGTTGGGGCGGCTTCTTGCCCCCTAAATCCCCCATTCTGAGGGACTTTGAAAGTCGGAGAACTTCCTCAGCAAAGGAAACTGCTTTTTCTCTTAGTCCCCCAGAATGGGGGATTTAGGGGGCTACCCGCAGATCCAAACGAAGCTAAACAACTTAGAAAACTATCCGTGACAGCGAGGTTGTCCTTCAGTGGTCGCAATCTCGCCTGCTTCCATCAATTGCTTAAAGCGGCGAAGTTCATCTCCAACTTGCTGCTCTGGCTCCTCACCGAACAGCTTTGCTAAAGCAGCAGTCAATCGACCACCCGCAATCTCATACTCCATCACCACTTTCACCTCAGTCCCACGATCGCCCGGTGCAGGCGTAAACCGCACAAATCCCGAATTATCGACATCTGCACCTTCAATCGATGCCCAAGCAATCAAATGATTCGGTTCATCTTTGATCAGGTCTGCATCCCATTCGACCTCTTGACCCAAGGGCGCATTTGCAACCCAGTGCGATCGCTTGCCGCCTTCGCTCACGGTGATCGACTTGACGTGCTTCATGAAAGTTGGCAAGTTTTCAAAGTTACGCCAATAGCTGTAAAGCTCTTCTGCGGGCTTATTGATTGTGACAGTCTTCTCAACTTTCATGGCTTTATTGAGTCCGACTGCATCACTCACTTTGTCGGTTAAGCTTTTCTCAGCCGTTGCGCCATGATAAGCAAGGCTTCCGCCTGCGATCGCCGTCAATACGCCTCGAAGCGATCGTTTTTGCAGACCAAATAGCACCATTGCGCTACCGCCGACGATCGATGCCCATTTTTCGGTATCGGTCAACGATGGCGGTTGAGATTCAGAAGAATTGATTGTTTTGTTTGATTCAGTTTCCATAAAGACTCACGTAGATTGAAACAGTGAAGTCGAAAGTAGTGAAACCTTCGACTTCGGTAGAACTATGCGCCTGTTGTAGCAGGGCGGCTAGAAGGCTTAGGAGATCCAGGAGTGCGATCGCCCAGTCGGTCTTTGTAGAGATTCGCAATTCGCTGCTCATCTCTTGCCAAAGTCACTTCCATTCGATCGAAAATCTCAACCGTTGCTGGATCAGTTAGCTTATTGCGGAGATTGTAAGTATCAACCACACCCGTTTGTAAATCACCTAATGCACGCCGCAAGATTTCAACATCGGTCTGATCATTTTGGAAGAATGATTTGACGCTGGCATACAGATTGCTGACTGCAGCAGGAAGCGAAGGAGTTTCGTTAAACAGCCCTAATCTTGCTTCTAACTGTTGGATGTGTTGCTGTTTGTGCTGCAAAATCTCTTGAAACAGTTCCTTCATGGCATCATCGGTGGCATTATCCGAATAGTGCTGGAATGTTTCCAAGCTGTAGCGCTCTCCTTGAATGGCAGTATTCAGAGCCTGCACAATCTCGCTTCTGCTAGAACCGCCCCATTCTTCGCCGAGCTTCCACCAGCCCGCATCCATATCGCTAACCGGAGGCAATGTTGTATCGGGAATGTTGAGATTTAACTGCTGAAGAATTGCAGTCACAAAAATTGGTAGATCACCCGGACGACGAGAGGTAATGAGATTGTCATCAATCACCAAGGGTTCATCAACAAACTCAGCACCCGCATTTTGCATATCTTTGCGGATTGCACGGAATCCAGTTGCCCGAACGCCATCTAACATATCGCCCTCAATCAGAACTTGAGGACCATGACAGACCGAGGCAACTAACACACCATTCTCAAGTGCATCTTCGACAAACTGAACTGTTTTTAGATTCGTCCGCATCTTGTCGGGTGCATGACCACCAGGAATGATGACGGCATCAAAGTCAGTTGCGATCGACTCCGTAGTCGTCGCATCGGCTTTGATGTTGAGCTTGCCTTGCTTGCCTTTGTATTCTTCATTCACCCGCGAACCGAGTACCACCACTTCGGCTCCTGCTTTTTTCAGCGCATTGTAGGGAAGCTGAAATTCGGCATCTTCAACCCCTTGCTCGATTAGAATTGCAACCCGCTTTGGCTGCGTGTCCATCACCATTGCCGCTTCTCCTTGTGTCTAGACTTGCCTTTACCTAAACTTCTGTGTCCCAAAAATTCGCAATTCTCGGCTTAAACAGGCTTTCTACAAGCTAAAGAAAAATTCTCGATCGCTCCTCATTCAAATGACAGAGGCAAAAGTCCCTCCTGAGGTGGATCAAGGAACTTTCTATATGGGGAGACTGCTCAGATTGCAATTCGTTAACTTAACAATTGTGCGATGCCTTACGAGCGGGAGAACACGATGACTTACAACAAAAGCAATCCAGGATATCAAGACATCTCTGATGATGCCGATCTAGAGGCAGCGTTACACAATCTAGGCGGCGATGTCTACGACGAGGAGGATGACCTCGAAGAAGAGCAAGACTTTGGCGATGTTCCCCAAGAATACACCGAGTCTTATGGTACGGGTGTTGTAGAAATGCCAGGTTACACGATTGGCGGTCGAACAATGCGCGATCGCGAAAGTGAGCTGAATGAAGCCTCTGCGGTGTTAACGGGTGGCGATATTGATGCGAACTATGAGCAAGCCAACGCGGTTGGAGACGAATCTGTTGGCGGAACAGTATCGACCCCTGATATGGACATTGTGGACGAGATAGGACGTGCAGTCGGTTTGGAGATGAGTGACTACAACTATCTGCACACCAATGAGATTTTAGAAGGGCGCGATGACCGCAGATGGGAGCTTGAGCCTTCTTCTTCCGAAGACTACGAAGACCGTAGAAACGATGAAATTTAATTCTTTTAAAAAACAATGAACTTAAAACCGATTAATCAACAAGTTGTAGCAGTCGTTGGAGCTTCTAGTGGTATTGGTCGCGACGCGGCTCTGAAGTTTGCAGAACGGGGTGCTAAGGTCATTGTGGCTGCACGGAGTCAACAGGGCTTAGCAAGCTTGGTCGAAGAGATTCATCAGCGCGGCGGTGAAGCGATCGCGGTGATCGCGGATGTGGCAGATTACGAGCAAGTCAAAGCGATCGCAGATAAAGCAGTCGATCGCTTTGGTCGGCTTGATACTTGGGTTCATACTGCCGCAACCGGATTGTTTTCGACCTTCGATCGCATCACACCCGAAGAGTTTAAGCGGGTGATTGATGTCAACATGATGGGTCAAGTGTATGGAGCAATGGTCGCGTTGCCGCACTTGAAAAAAGAAGGACGTGGATCGCTGATTCATATTACTTCGGTTGAAGCACGTCGATCGCTGCCTTATCAAAGCCCATATTCTGCTTCAAAGCACGGAACCATGGGAATGATTGATTCACTCCGATTAGAGCTAAAGCATCAAGGCTATCCGATTAATGTTGCCAACATTATGCCCGGAGTAATCAATACTCCGTTCTACACTAAAGGCAAGACAAAACTTGGTGTTAAACCAATGGCAACACCCCCTTTCTACAATGCCAGCTTAGTGACAGATGCAATTCTATATGCTGCTGAACATCCCGTTCGCGATTACATTGTGAGTGATGTTGGCAAGGTGTTAGATGTTGTTCAACGGATTTCTCCAGGTTTGGTCGATACTGCATTGTTAGCGATCGGATTCGTTTCACAACGCACCAAAGAAGAAAAGGGCGAGGACGATCCGAACAATCTGTACGAAGCAATTCAAGAACCGGGATACGATCGCGTCAATGGCGACTACAGCAATCTTGAAATTCCCAGCTTCCTCGACCACATTGATAAAACTCCATTGTTCTCGCTCGGCGTACTTGCGGCAGCTGTTCTCGGCGGATTAGCATTCTTCGGCGGATTCAACGACCATAGTTAAATGTTCAAGAGTTAGATGTTCAAGAGTTAGATGTTCAAGAGTTAAGCGTTCAAGTTCTCATGCTGTTCAACCTCTCGAATGTGGGACAAGTCTAACTTGTCCTGCATTTTCTTTTCTAACTATCACACCAATGGCAAGAAAACGCTCTGTCTCAATCCAAAAACTCGCTCAAACTCATCTCGGCTACGATGACCTCAGACCCGGACAAGAAGCTGCGATCGCATCCGTCCTAGAACATTGCGATACTCTAGCTGTGATGCCAACCGGATCAGGTAAATCAGCAATCTATCAGCTTGCCGCCACAAGGATTCCTGGATCAACCATTGTTGTTTCTCCACTGTTAGCGCTACAAAAAGACCAAGTGGAGTCGATCGACAAAGAAGATATTGATGTTGGGAATGCAGCAGTGATCAATTCAACGATCACAGCATCAGAGCGGGCTGAAATCTTTGATCGCTGGCACAATGGCAAGCTTGAATTCCTGTTTCTTGCACCCGAACAATTCAACAATATAGACACGATCGAACATCTACAAGCGGCTCCACCTTCGCTGTTTGTGATTGATGAGGCCCACTGTATTAGTGAGTGGGGACATAGTTTCCGTCCGGATTATCTTCGATTAGGAACGGTGATCGAAACATTAGGACATCCCACAACATTAGCTTTAACCGCAACTGCATCACCGCCTGTGCGTGAAGAAATTATTCAACGTTTAGGCATGAACAATCCGAGAATTATTGTTCGAGGCTTCGATCGTCCGAATCTGCGCTTAGCCGTTGAGAACTATGATGATGAAGACGAAAAGCAAGAAATCTTTGTCAAACGCATTCAACAATTAACAAAGCCGGGGATTGTTTACGTTGCGACTCGCAAAGCAACTGAGTCATTAACGGATGCACTGAATCAAGTGGGAGTTCGAGCGATCGCTTACCATGCCGGACTCAAAACCAAAGAGCGCGAACAAGCTCAAAATGCGTTTATGTCCGACGAAGCAGAAGTAATTGTGGCAACCACTGCATTCGGCATGGGTGTAGATAAATCGAATGTTCGATTTGTGCTGCACTATAACATTAGTGATTCGATCGATAGTTACTACCAAGAAATCGGACGCGCCGGACGAGCTGGTGATCCCGCAAACATTATTTTGTTTTATACGCCTCATGATTTGAACTTACGCAAGTTCTTTTCAGGAGGTGGAAAGCTTGATATCGATCAGATTATTGAGCTTGCTAACATCGTTCGACAACAATCAGAACCCATTCATCCAAAAGCCTTAAAACCCCTAATCAACCTATCTCAGACAAAGTTAAAGATAACCTTAAGCCATCTAGAATTTTTAGGTGTGATTGAAACGCTTCCAACCGGAGAAGTGAACATCAGCGAGAACGCAACAGACTTAACACAAGTCGCGCAAGAAGTGTTACAAGCACAAGAGCGTAAGATTAAAGTCGAGCGATCGCGCCTCGAAATGATGCGGAGTTATGCTGAAGTGCAAGACTGCCGCCGCAAGTTTCTCCTGAACTATTTCGGTGATCCCCGTGAAGAATTGTGTGGAAATTGTGACAACTGCTGTGCCGGAATTGCGGCTCAACAAAACGATTCCCGCAAACCCTACCCCCTCAACAGCCGAATCCTGCATAAATCCTGGGGTGAAGGCACGGTGATGCGCTACGAAGGTGACAAAATCGTGATTCTGTTTGACGAAGTTGGCTACAAAACCATCAGCCTAGAAGCCGCACTCCTGCGAGGTTTACTCCAGCGCCTCAATACTTAAACGATTTCTCACCTTCCCTCTATAGCCAGAGTCTTAATGTAATCTTCCACGTTACCTTGAGACGATCGAGCTACCTTGAAGAAACGATCGCTTCCTTGCCGTTACAGAGTTAGCAGAGAATTTATATGGCACAAAGTTTTGGTGTAATTGGTCTCGCCGTAATGGGCGAGAACCTTGCGTTAAACGTCGAGCGCAATGGCTTTCCCGTCGCTGTCTACAACCGAAGCCGCGAGAAGACCGATGCTTTCATGGAGCATCGAGCAGGCGGAAAGAATGTCAAGGCAGCGTATACGATCGAAGAATTCGTTGCCTCACTCGAACGTCCCCGCAAAATCCTGATCATGGTGAAAGCAGGTGTGCCTGTGGATGCCATGATCGAACAACTCAAACCGCTCCTCGATGAAGGCGACATCCTAATCGATGGCGGTAACTCGCTATTCAGCGACACCGCCCGCCGAGCGCGTGAGCTTGAAGCCGCAAAATTTACCTTTATTGGAATGGGGGTGAGCGGCGGTGAAGAAGGTGCGCTGAATGGTCCAAGCTTGATGCCCGGTGGAACTAAGTCCGCTTACGAATTTTTAGAGCCGATTTTCACAAAGATCGCGGCGCAAGTCGATGATGGGGCTTGTGTAACCTATATTGGCCCGGGTGGCGCAGGTCACTACGTCAAAATGGTTCACAACGGCATCGAATACGGCGATATGCAGTTAATCGCAGAAGCCTATGATTTGTTAAAGAATGTCGGTGGACTCAATCACAACGAACTGCATGAAGTCTTCAGCGAATGGAACACGACTCCAGAACTGAACTCTTATCTAGTCGAAATTACCGCAGATATCTTCAAGATTCTTGATCCCGATACGCAAAAGCCGCTTGTCGAGTTCATTCTCGATGCTGCGGGGCAAAAAGGAACCGGACGCTGGACAGTGACCGATGCACTGGAACAAGGCGTTGCGATCCCCACCATCATCGCTGCGGTGAATGCTCGAATTATGTCTTCGTACAAATCCGAGCGGATCGAAGCCTCCCAGCAATTGAGCTACCAGAGTCCGAAGTTTGAGGGCGATCGCAAGCTTTTCATCAACGCGGTTCGCGATGCGCTCTACTGCTCGAAGATCTGCTCCTATGCTCAAGGGATGGCGCTGCTGAATGTGGCATCTCAAAACTACGGTTATGAGTTGAACTTGGCAGAATGTGCGCGAATTTGGAAAGGCGGCTGCATTATCCGCGCAGATTTCTTGGGCAAAATTCAAAGCGCGTTTATCGATAATCCAACGCTACCGAACTTGCTCCTGGCTCCTGAGTTCAAGCAGACGATTCTCGATCGTCAAGGGGCATGGCGTGAAGTGATCATGGCTGCTGCTCGTCACGGAATTGCGGTTCCTGCATTCAGCGCATCGCTCGACTACTTCGACAGCTACCGCCGCGATCGCTTGCCACAAAACTTAACCCAAGCGCAGCGCGATTATTTTGGCGCACACACCTATCTCCGCACCGACAAAGAAGGCGTATTCCACACGGAATGGACGACTTTGGCGCAAGAATCTGCCTCCAGCTTCTCGACTCCGCAGAAGCTTGTGGCAGACCAACCGCGTCCTCATGCAGAAGATGTTGAGATAAAAGAAGTGCAGACGAATCGTTAGTCAGCTACACTTAAGCCACTAGCTTGGGAACGTTTACATAAAAAGGTCGATCGGGGAATTTTCTTGATCGACCTTTTCGATCAATTCACACGGTTCGAGTTAGTTGATATTCATAAAGCTGCCTCAGCAATCCTAGAATCTTCTCTGCATAAAAAGGATCATCCGAGTAATACTGTCCTAACTGCTCGATTTGAGGTGCGATTCCGCGTTCGATAAACCGAAATCGCGGCGTGACGATCGCTTGATTCAGTGGCTCTAAGCTGGCGTAAGTTTTCAATAGCTGAATATGGGCACGTACTCCGGTTCTAGTGTTGGGAAAAACCGCGCCGTCTGAAGCACTCCCCACATCCTTGAGGGCAGCAAAGTTGTTCCGGCTCGGCTGAAACACACCTCCAAAGCGAAAAAAATTAGTTTCGATTAAAGCCTGCGTAAATGCGATATCCGGATTCACGCCTTCGATCGTCGCTTCTTCGATATACACATCGGCAATTTCGGGAAAGGCTCTAAATGCTTGGGGATTGTTCTGCTGAAGAAATGCTTTTAAGGTATTTTTTGACAAATAACCGCGTCCCATAATGCGGCTTAGTTTATTTGAGGTCAAAAGCGGCGTTGTTCGTAAAACAACCGTTCGACGGCTAGAACTCCAGCCCACTAAAACGCCCAAGGCTCGTAAATCACTCGCTCGAATATAAGTGCTATTGTTGCTTGTGATCAGCCGCGCCGTTTTAGAGCGTTGGGCATCAATCTTGAGCTGATTTAACACCTCGATCGGAAGATAAGCACTGCCTTCAATAATCGCCCCTTTGCGATCGAACACCTTGCCATTGATGCTGAGATTGATCGGCTTTGGAGTTTGGTTCCAACGCACTAATCCAGTCGCAATGCCTTGAGCGATCGCCAAGGAGCGAGACCGAACGATCGCTCGATCCTGCGGACTCGTGGCAAACCCGACGCTGAGCGCGATCGCCGGAATCTTCATTTGGCGCACAAACGGAAGGCTACCAAATGCGGTTTCAGTATCAGGTTTGACTCCGCGATCGATCCAGTTCGGCACGTTCATTAAAATTTGATCAATCAGTTGCTCCGCCTGTTGACGGCGCTCCAAACTTCCTGCCCGGTAGAACGCTGCAATGCCTCGCGCATCAGGATTAGAAAATGCGTCAGTTTGGATCGATAAAGCTGTATCTCCAGGAGCCGCACGTCGATTGATCCAAGCGATCGCGGTTTCTGGTGGAAGCCCTATCGGAACCTCTACAACCGTAAAACCTTGCGTTCTTAGCGCCGCTGCCGTTTGGCTCCGGAGACGGGTTAGGCTGGCTGCGATCGAGGATTGCGGCGATCCAGCTAAGTTAACAACAAGAAATACTCGCTTGGTCGGTTGAGTTGTAGGTCGAATCGTTTCGAGGCGATCGCGTCTGTTAGAAATACCACCAGTTGAGTCGGGCAGGGACATCCGCTCTGGCGCAACCGCACGATCGTCAGGTCGTTTTCGCTCTGAGACGATGAATGGTTTACAGGACTTAATCTCTACATTCGTGCAATCCGGGCAGCAATTCGACTCGAATATCATGTGTAGTGTTGCTAAGCTGAATCATGTTGACCTCGGTAGATACGCAAAATCCCAGCGTCAGTACGATAGAGTGCTTCGACGCGATTTAAGAAGCCCTAATTTCTAAATTCCTCATACTGAGGAACCTTGAACGATACCGGATCGAAGCGTCCTATAAGTGAAAAGTTTAGGCGGCACGCTCCAACTAAACCGCAGCGAAATCTCCATCGATCAACGGAATCCGATCAATTGCTCAGACGCTTTCAGGCGGAAATAGTGCCTTATCCCAAATCTCTAAATACTTGCTACACATCAGCCCTGCACCAATACAAGCCATTACGATCGCACTCAGTTCACCGACTAAGTGAGCGAAAGCTGATGCTTTTGCCAATACATTCGCTCAACATCAATACGACGATACAGATGAGCACCCGTCCGAGAAACATAAGGTTCAATCCCTGCGACATCCATCCGAGTCCGCACCGTTTTGTGGGAACCCCCTATAATTTTTGCAGCATCGCCCAGCGACAAAAGCTGCTGCCCGATTCTAGTTAAAACCGTTTCATCGTCTTCATTAGCAATCTGCTTCAGCAACATTTCTGCTAAAAGCCAGCATGCCATCGTATCGGCTTCAGCACGATGCGACTCTCCCACCGGAAATTCAAAGTGTTTGACTAAATTCGGTAAGCTGCGCGATGGCAACTCAGACAGCATCAATCGCGCCAGCTTCACTGTACAAAGCTGCTCTGACTTCGATCGATAAAACGAAATGCCCAATCGCGCATACTCTGATCGAATAAACGGATAGTCAAAGCCAATATTATGCGCCGTCAGTGTTCCCTGCTCTAGCAAAGGTAAACACTTCAGCCAGACCTCTTCGGGGGCAGGCGCATCTTCTAGCATCTCCTGAGAGATTCCCGTAATGTTGGTAATAATCGGAGAAATTACCACATTAGGGTTAATTAGATAGGTTTCTTGATTGAGAATGCCATCTTTCAAGCTCGCGTTCAAAACAGAGACTTCGATCGCTCGACTCCGCGGCGGTTTGTGTCCAGAAGTCTCTAGATCAACCACCGTCAGCGGACGCGAACAGATATCTCGATAAAACGCAAGCAGATCTGTTGAAAGAGTTGGCATAGTGTGAGTCCGAAAGCTGGAAAACTCCGACCTCTTAAAGAAGTCGGAGTTCTAATCATACAAAGGAGCGAAGCGTTACTTAGACTGAGCAGGCTGACGACGATGACCCGACGATCCCGAAGGTCTCGATCGCTTCACAGGCTTAGATTTAGCTCCCCCGTTCATCCGTCCACCAGACGACTCTTCAGGAGTTGGATCAGTGCCCATCGTAATCCAAGCTGGACGAGTGCGATCGTAGATCATTTGCAGCGCGGCAGCCGCAATCGTATGCGGTTCGTAATCTTCAGCTAACTGAGAGACGATCGGCAAGAACGATGCCACACGCTCACCTGCTAGGGCTTCACGTACTTGAGACTGTAATTTATCCAAGTAGCGAGCTTCGATCTCCGCACGAGTCGGAATCGCTTTGATTTCTAAGCGCTGACGCACATGGTTTTCAATGTCGCGCAGCTTGCGGCGATCGAGCGGATGCACGAGTGAAATCGCAGTCCCTTCTTTACCCGCACGACCCGTCCGACCAATCCGGTGAACATAGCTTTCAACGCTATCTGGCAAGTCGTAGTTGATCACATGAGTCAAGTCATCGACGTGAATTCCACGTGCGGCGATATCAGTTGCCACAACCCACTTGATCTGCTGCTGACGGAACCGCAGCAACAAGCGCTCTCGCTGACTTTGACTCAGGTCGCCGTGGTATTCATCCACGCTGTGTCCTGCCGCTTGCAGTTGACTGGTGAGTTCTGCCGCAGCGCGACGAGTCCGCACAAAGATAATTGCTGCTTCTGGATCTTCAAGTTCCAGAATCGGCAGAATGGCTCTAGCTTTTGTCCAACCCCGTGGAATCGTGTAAGCCACTTGATTGATTCGCGAGGGTGCCGCCTTCGGTTGTTCGATCGTCACGGTAATCGGCGATCGCAAGAATTTCGTCACCAGCTTGCGAACCGAAGGCTCCATCGTGGCTGAGAAGAACGTGGTCTGACGTTCAGCGGGGGCTTGGTTCAGAATCTTCTCAACATCTTGAATAAAGCCCATATTCAACATCTCATCGGCTTCATCTAAGACAAGCCAATTGAGATCGTTGAGTCTGAGGTCGCCGCGACCGAGGAGATCGATCACTCGTCCTGGGGTTCCCACGACGATTTGAGCGCCACGACGTAAGCGATCAACTTGCAAATCAATCGATTGTCCGCCGTAGATTGTCACGACTTTGACTCGACGATCGTCGGTAAACGATCGAATCGCTTGGCAAACTTGCATTGCCAGTTCGCGAGTCGGGGTCAGAATTAGCGCTTGGACATTCGGAGATTTGGGATCGATGCGCTCCAGGATCGGTAGACCAAATGCGGCCGTTTTTCCAGTTCCGGTTTGGGCTTGACCGACAACATCCCGCCCCGCCAGTAGATGCGGAATCGCTTGCGCCTGAATTGCAGTCGGAGCTGTAAATCCAAGGTCTTCTAAATGGCGAATCCGGTCTTCAGACAGTCCAAGGCTATGAAAAGAAAGGGTCATTGAGTCTCCTAGTAAAAGTAAGGGTCTTGCGCCGGAGCGACAATCTCGAACTCAGGGACGGTCTTTGCAATCACAGCCAAACCGTCTGAATCGGACATAGAAGCAATTTGCTCCTACAGCATTGCCACTAAAGGCGCGGGAAAGGGGTAAGAAATTAGAAGCGGTGAGGGTCTAACATTCAGAGCAAACGGGGTACATCGTCATTTCAACACAGCACTAGCAGGAACGGCGATCGCGGAGTGCTGGATCAAATCCGCAGCATTCGCAACTCGTCCGTATAGGTCGTACACATCCGCATCGACAATCAACACAGGCACGATCGTGCCGAGTGGAGCATCGCCTTCGATGTATACAAGTCCGTCCACATCCGGGGAAAATCGCGCCGATCGTCCGATGCGCTCTCCGGTTTGGGGGTTCTCTTGCTCGATCAGCACGTCCACAACTTTGCCGATCTGAGCACGATTCTTTTTGAGGGAAATCGGTTGCTGAAGCTGCATCAAGGCATCTCGACGCGCATCCATGACCGATTGAGGCAGTTGATTCGGCAAGCTGTAGGCAGATGTTCCTTCTTCAGCCGAGAACGTAAACACACCAATGTGATCGAACTCGTGTCGCCCAATAAACTGCTTGAGATGCTCAAAATGCTCGTCTGTTTCGCCGGGAAAGCCCACAATCAGCGTCGTTCTTAACACTGCATTGGGAATTTCTGCTTTCAGCCGTTCGATAATGCTGTCGTTCACCCGACCTTGCCAGGGGCGATTCATCGATCGTAGCACTTCCGGGTGGGAATGCTGGAGCGGTAAATCTAGGTAGGGTAGAACGTTGGGCGTTTCTCGAATGGCTTCGATTACTTTAGGGGTGAGTCCGGTCGGATAAGCGTAGTGCATCCGAATCCAGGGAACATCAACTTTGCCCAAAGCGCGAAGCAGTTCGGCAAGCTTAGGTTCTCCGTAAAGATCTAATCCGTAGTTCGTGGTAATTTGCGAGATTAAGATAATCTCTTTCACGCCTTCTGAAGCCAAGTGTTCCGCTTCTTGGACGATCGACTCAATTGTGCGCGATCGCTGGTTTCCTCGCAAGTGCGGAATAATACAAAAGGCGCATCGATAATCGCAGCCTTCTGAAATCCGCAGATACGCGACACCCTCGGTCGTCGTGCGGTATCGGGGAGTGGTTTCGTCGGCGATATAAGTCGGTTCTTCGGAAACCTCTTTGACGCGCTCTCCAGATTCTGCGCGCTTAATCACATCTACTATCTTATGATAGTCGCCTGTGCCCACAAGCGCCACTGCTTCCGGTAATTCGTCGAGTAATTGTTCTTGAAAGTGCTGCGCCATGCAGCCTGTAATCACAATCTTTTTGTCAGACTCGGCTAACTCCACCAAGGTTCGCACCGATTCTTCACGGGCAGCTTGGATAAAACTACAGGTATTGACAATGACGTAATCGGCAAGCTCTTCGTCTGCATCGACCTGATAGCCTGCTTCGACTAAAAGACCGAGCATGTGCTCTGTATCGATTCGATTTTTTTCGCAGCCCAAATGAGAGAAGGCGATCGTTGGCTTGTTGCCCATGTAGAACTTCGGATAAGTAAGGAAAGTGAAACAGAAATCTTCGATCGCAGCGAAGCCTAAAGAATTAGCTCGATCGCTCCCGGAGTTTCCTCACTTTACTCACCACTCGAAGATGCGGTGTGGTCAGACGCAATCGTTTCGCTACACTATGGTCTATCATAGCGCATATCTGAAATATTACGTTGTGTAAATCAGATTTTTTCAGCAAAGATTGAGCGTCCGAAAACACCCAATCTTTTTCCGCTCTATCGAACCGAGAAGGCTTCGCTAAATCGTCGTGTAATCGGCTCAACCAAGAAAGAGAGAATCGATCGCTTGCGCGTCACAATATCTGCTGTTCCTGCCATCCCTGGAGAAAGTTCGACATTGCGACCCCGAACGGGAATTGCATTACGATCGAGTCTCACCTTTGCTGGAAAAACAGGTCCTAATTCGCGCCCGTTTTCATCTCTTTCGACCACTGCGTCTGGGCTAATCGAAATCAGTTCTCCCTCGATCACGCCGAATTCTTGATACGGGAAGGTTGCCAGCTTCACTTTTGCTTTCATTCCCGGACGCACAAAGCCAATATCTTGGTTAGAGACTTTCACTTCTAGTACCAAGTCGCGGTCTTTTGGCAGCAGCGAGAGGAGCTCTTCACCCTGCTGTACCAATCCTTCTGTAGCTTTGAGGTTATAGATTATTCCCGCAAAAGGAGCCGTGATCGATTCGCGGTCTTTACGTTGCTGAGTTGCAACTGCAATTTCGCCTTGTTTTTTGGTCAACTCTTCCCGGCGTTGTTTTAACTGCGTCAAAATCTCTGATTGACGCTGAGGGGTGAGTCCTTGTGCGGTGCTGCGTGCTGATTCAAAAGCCTGTCGAGCCTGATTAATCCGCTGTTGTTGCGCTTCAATTTCTCTTTCAAGGGAAGTGATTTGACCTTCCGCTTCGTTAATTTGGTTGATGGCGCTTGTCAGTTGTTGGCTAGCTTGTGTCACCTGTGCTGCTGCGTTCAGTAATTCTAAGTGCGGAACGGCTCCGCTATCTTCTAGCGTTTTGAGTCGTCTTTGTCGCTCTTGGGCAATTTCTAGGTTTTTACGAGCATCTGCTTTACTTGCCGTCGCGTTTGTCAAAGTTGCGCGGGCATTGACCAAGTTTTCCTGGAAGCGCTCCAGGCGGGCTTGGGCTTCACCGATCGTGGCGTTTTGACGATTGGCTTCAGCAATTGCAGCATTTTGCTTATCGATAAATTCTCGCTGGCGTGAGGCAGTCAGTTGATCTTGTAGCGCATTTCCCGTTGCGCCTTGTCCTTGGCTCTCCGCTTCGAGTCGCTGAATATCTTCCTGAATTTTTTTCGCGTCCTGCTTCAAGCTATCGACATTCGTTTCGGTTGCCCCTGGGTCGATTTCCATCAGGGTTTGTCCTTTTTCAACGGTCATTCCTGGCTTGACGTTGATTCTTGTGATCGTGCCGACGCTGGGAGCGCGAAACGGTCGAACTTCGGTCGAAGGAACAATTTTCCCGGTGGCGTTGGCAACTTCTTCGACTTCGCTAAAGTGCGCCCAGTTGATCGTTCCCAGCACTAAAACGCTGATGCTGCCTGCTAAGACTCGGGTATAGACTGGCGGCAACTCCTGTACCGCTTTGCCTAACTCGTAGGATAGGGAGTCTTCAGGGTTGGCAAGCTGATGGCGGGTTTGTTGGGATTGGGCGGGGCTAGCAGCCAGAGAAACTCTCATGATGGTGTTGATTAAGTGGGCAATCGCAAGTTTGGTAAATCACCCTTAAGTAAGTCCGGGGTCAGATGCCAAGGGGTCTACTATTATTTAACCTAAATTGCCCATAACAATCTGGTTGATTTCGTGAGATGTTCTTTAAAGTTTTAGTGAGCCTGATTCATTGGTTTCAACCCTTCTTGGTTCCGACTTGTTTTATTGCGGCTTGGGCGCTGGTTTTGAGCATGGCTTGGCGGACGTTTGAGATCACACGAGACACGGTGAAGCAAGCCAAGCAGATGCACCAAATTCCCTGCGCGGACTGCCAATTTTTCACCGGAGACTATAATCTCAAGTGTCCAGTGCATCCGATGACCGCGCTTTCCGAAGATGCGATCGCCTGCCCCGATTATTACGAGCGTTAACTAATGTTGGTGAGGAAATTAGCGGATTGTCCTGAGTTTGTCGCAGGAGACGGTACGCTGCTGCGGGAATTGCTGCATCCAGAAAAGCAAGAGATTGAGCTGCGCTACAGTTTAGCTCATGCGATCGTGCCGGTGGGTCAGGTATCCATCCCGCATTCTCTCAAGACTTCTGAGGTGTATTACATTCTCAGTGGCGTGGGTGAGATGCATATCGATGATGAGGTGCAGGTAGTTCGAGCGGGCGATGCTGTATACATTCCACCGAATGCGCGGCAGTTCATTCGGAATGTGGGGCATGAGGCGATCGTTTTTATTTGCATCGTTGATCCGGCTTGGCGCAAAGAAGACGAAACGGTGTATTAAGTCCAAAGTATTAAGTCCAAAAATCGCGATGGACTTCCAGAATTTCCTCTGCAACCTCTGGAATTTCGCCCCAAACTCGAATGGGTTTTTGACCCTGTTGAAAGATCGATCGGCAAGGTAAATTTAGCGTTGGATTCTCCGAATGATTGCCTGTCAACTCTAATAACCGAGTCTCCGCAATTCCATACACTAACCGCCCAATATTTCCCCAATACAGCGTTCCAGCGCACATGGCGCAGGGTTCAACCGTTGTGTAAAGGGTGCAATCCCACAAATACTCCGGACTCAAATTTTGATACGCCGTTCGGATAAGCACCGATTCAGCGTGATTAACTGAATTGACGTTGCCTTGCTCGAACAAAATGGCTTCGTGATCCGGGGCAACCAGAATCGCACCGAACGGATGATGACCAAAGGAGCGCGATCGCACGGCAATCTGATTTGCTCGCCGCAAATGTTTCAGTATTTCCTCAGCAGTCGGATCGCGTGTTTCCATCACATCCCCCAGCGCTTCAGTGCCTGACTCAGTACAGCTTTAACTTGTTCTGCCACCGTTAATTCGCTGCCGCTCCCATCAATGCGAACGATACGATCGGAATTCTCCTGCGCGAGTGCTGCAAATCCCTGTTGAACGCGATGATGAAACTCAAGACTGGCTTGCTCGATACGATCGCGCTTTCCTCGCTGTTTCATCCGCTCGAATCCAACTTCGACATCAATATCGAGCCAAATGGTTAGATCACTTTGTAATCCACCGGTTGCCACTTGGTTGAGTTGGTCGATCAAGGTGCGATCCAAGCCGCGACCGTAACCTTGATAAGCGATCGTCGAATCAGTGTAGCGATCGCACAAAATGATCGCGCCTCGTTCTAAATGCGGACGCAAAAAGGTTTCGACGTGCTGAGCGCGATCGGCAGCATACAGCAGCAACTCAGCCCGATCGTGAATTGATTCCTCGTCATTGTGCAGTAAAAGCTGACGAATGCCCCCACCGAGTCGAGTTCCGCCAGGTTCGCGGGTTGAAATTACCTCTACTGGAATGCTGCGGGTTAACCATTGGCGCGATCGTTCAAGCTGCGTCGTCTTGCCACAGCCTTCTATTCCTTCAAAGACAATCAATTTTCCACTCATCTTAAACTCACGTCAGTTCCGATCCTCTAGCGTATTTCAAATTAAATGCTTTCTATTCGATCTCCGCAGAATAGATCACTTTTGAGGTTATCCGCTATAAAGGGGCTAGAACGACTTGTCACCAAGAGTGCCATGCTCTAGACAAGAACTACGCAGGCTGCTGGCTGTATTGGTCTGGCGACCGAATTAAAATTTACGGGCAGATACCTAGACCAGAGCATCGTTTTAGCGTAGGTTGGTAACGGAGAAAGTGAAGATTCACTTGTCACAAGATTGGGGTTTGCTATGGCTCGTTACACCTGTCTATTCACTGTTGGAGTCCCAATGCAGAATCTCCAGCCGCTGTTGAATCAGACGCTGAAGTCCTGCAACCTGGATGTCATTTACGCGACAGAAGACTACATGATGGCGCGTGAAATTCCAGGGAAAGTGGCATTTCCAAAGCTGGTTACAGTGGAGGTGCTGATTGATAAGACAACGGCAACCGACCAAGAAACTCGGATGAATTTTGTTGTTAAGAACGAAGAGCTACCGCTTCAAGTCGAGAATCACTGTCGCAAAATGTATAACTTGGTTAGCCAAGCGATCAGCGAAAATCAGGGCTGGAATTTGATTGAAACAGTAACGGGCTAATTCTCTAAACTAAAAAACTCCGATCTCCCCAGTAGAAGATCGGAGTTTTTTTATTCTTCGTCCTCTGGATCACCAACCATATTCGGACTAATCAAGGTAATATCAAACTCATCGGGTGGAACCGTCAGCACCGCATCCCGTTTCAACAAGTAATAGATGGCGCGGACTTGAGGGCCAAAAACAATCTCATCTTGGTTACGGAGGTCGCATTGTTGCAGTTTACGACCATTAATCAAAAGCCCATTCGCGCTCGGCTTACCTTTGAGGTTGCCATCGACAATTCGGTAATAATGCGTTCCGTCTTCGTTGGGGAGCTGAAGCAGGGTCGCATGACGACGAGAAACAAACTGCGACACTAAGCGAATATCGCACTTGGCATCACGTCCGATCGAATAAACCGGGGCATCTAACACAAACTCCCGGCGACCCTTATCATCTTCGATAATGATGAGATGGTTTTGATGCGGTTCTGAGGGCATTGACACTCGAATTAAGGATTGGGTGAACGGCAGGAAGGATTTATCCTAAAAAAGATAAGTCTAGTTTACGCGAAGCAACAGAGTACGAGTATCGATATTCGCTCAAGCTGGTGTGCTTCGGTGTTTCATTGTAATGAATCAGGCTGATTACGATCGACGATTAAATCGTTTATGCCTCACTCAATGTAACTGATTCTGGTCGTTCTGACGATTTTGAAAAACGTCGTAATAATAGCGAGTTGGTGACAACACTAACAGAGCTAAATGCCATAAATGCGCCTGCAGCGGCGGGACTGAGCAAAATACCGAATGCAGGTAGTAAAAGACCGGCAGCGATCGGGATTCCGAGTAAGTTATAGGCGAATGCCCAGAATAAGTTCTGTTGAATTTTGGCAAAGGTGGCGCGACTGAGGCGGATGGATTCAACCACATCACTGAGACGATCGCGCATCAGCACGATTCCTGCGGTTTCGATCGCGACATCGGTTCCCGATTTGAGCGCGATGCCGACATCGGCTTGGGCGAGAGCGGGTGCGTCGTTGATGCCGTCTCCGACCATGCCGACGCAGTAACCTTCGGCTTGGAGTTGGGCGATCGCGCTGGCTTTTCCTTCGGGTGGAATTTCGGCAAAGACATCAGACAATCCAAGATTTGCCGCGATCGCTTGAGCGGTTGAGGTGCGATCGCCACTGAGCATCAAGACCCGCAGATTTAGATCTTTCAGCGCTTTGATCGTCGATTGGGCATCCGGTCTGAGCGCATCTGAAACCGCGATAATGCCAATAAGCGCTTCGGAGCCAACATAGACGATCGTTTTTCCTGCGGCTGCAAGTTGGTCAGCTTGCGATCGGGCAGTTTCAGGAATCGCGATGTGGTTATTTTCGAGCCATTTTGCAGTTCCAAGAAAGACCTGCTGCTGAGCCGAATCAATTTCGACTTTTGCCGAAACTCCGAATCCTGCCTGCGTGTAAAAATCTTGTGCCGGAAGTAGGGGTAGATTTTCAGCAGCCTTTAGAATTGCGGCAGCAAGCGGATGACGAGTTCCGCTTTCGACCGTGGCAGCGAGCTGCAAGACTGAACCGCTTTCAAATTCGATCACATCAGTTACAACCGGTTTTCCAGTCGTGAGCGTTCCAGTTTTGTCAAAGACGATCGTATCGAGATGATGCACTTGCTCTAGGACATCTCCCCCTCGAATCAGTAATCCGCGCTCTGCCCCAATACCGGAACCGACGAGAATTGCAGTCGGCGTTGCGAGTCCCAAAGCACAAGGACAGGCGATGACAAGGACAGCGATCGCTAACTTCAAACTCAGCAGCATCGGTGAGGGATGCGGCATCATGCCCATATCGTGAGCATGTTCGATACCGATCGTCCACTGCGGTAAATTTGTCCAAATCTTAGTGCCGATGAACTCCCAGAATAAGAAAGTGCAAAGCGCGATCGATAACACGCCATAAGTAAAGTAGCCTGCAATCGTATCGGCTAATTTTTGAATCGGAGCCTTGCGAGCTTGAGCCGATTCGACCAGATCGATAATTCGCGCCAAAGTGGTATCTTTGCCGACTCGCGTGACTCGAACAGCGATCGCGCCTGATTGATTGATCGTTCCAGCCGCGACGAGATCACCGACTTGTTTCTGAACGGGAATAGATTCGCCTGTTAATAAGGATTCGTCGATCGTCGTTTCACCCAGAACGACCTCACCATCAACCGGGATTTGTTCACTCGGTAAAACTTGCAGCCATTCTCCGACTCGAATATGAGCGATCGGAATCTCGATTCCTGGTTGAGTCGCGCCATTTTTGCCGATTAGTCTTGCCAATCGCGGTTGTAGGGCGGCAAGGGATTGAAGGGCGGCGGCAGCTTGTCCGCGTGCACGTTGTTCGAGGGTTCGTCCGAGTAAGATAAACCCGACTAGCATCACAGGCTCGTCGAAAAAGCACTCCCATCCAAGCTGCGGGAAGATCAAGGCAACGAAACTCGCGGTAAAGGCTGTGAGCGTTCCCAAACTCACCAGCGTATTCATATTCGGTGCATTGCGGCGGAGTCCTTGCCAACCGTCTACGATCATCGATCGACCGGGAAAAATCAGCGCGGCGATCGCCAACCCACAGTGAAACCAAACATTACTCAGTCCAAGAATTCCAATGTGGAGATGTCCGATCGTTGAGAAGACGAGCAGTAAGATGGCGATCGCGAGTTGTTTGGTTTGCCGCTGCATTTCTGCTTGACGGCGTTCTGCAAGATCAGGAGTGTTGGAACTTTCTGCGGTGCGTGGCTGACTTGGGAAGCCCGCTTCAGTGAGTTTGAGAGCGAGGCTATCGGGGTCGATCGACGGATCGCATTCGACTGTAGCGAGTTCTGTCACCAAGTTGACCGTGGCAGATTTGACTCCCGGTTGTTGAGTCAGTTGTTTCTCGACCGCTTTGACGCATCCGGCGCATTTCATTCCGGTGACATCAAGGGTAATCGTTTCGATTGATTCGTCTGTAGGGGGTAAAACGGTTTGCGACAAGATCCAACGCTCCGATCAAAGACATCTCCTTTCTTGAGCGTAGAAGATGTTTTGCCGGATTGGTCATTTTTTTTGAATCTCGTTAGGGTTTAGTCTTTCAGAGTGTCGCGACGGAACCAGAGAAAATAGACGACTAGCCCAATCTGAACCGGGACGAGAATGAGGTAATTTCTGAGAATTGGATTAATGTCGAGTGAGGAAAAGGCATTGAAATAGCCCATTCCCAGAACACCGTAGAAGAACAGCAGCGAAGATTTTGAAAGTTTCTGCATTGTCGAGACCAAAGAGAATCAAATGCAGCCTAATGTTGATCGTCAAAACTAGACTGCATTACTAAGCTACCCTTGTGTTAAGGCTACTTTTGTTGGAACCAACTGTTAGAACCAACCTTTTTTGCTGGCGATGTAGGTACTGACAAATTCATCATCGCTCTTGGTAAGGTAAATGATGCCTTCTACGATTCCGATAATTGATGTCACCATTGCACCAACTCCGCAGGTTAGAAAGGTTGAAGCTAAGATAATTAGCCCTTCAGTTGTGTAACCTAAAATAAATTTGTGTACACCAAGGCTTCCTAGCAAAATACCGCAGATGCCTGCTGCAATCTTCTTACTTGCATCACCAGAAGTTCCACTTGTCATACTTTCTCCTTTTGAAGCTCATGTCTATCTGCTGGCAGTGTACCCCAACCCCAGAAAATACTTATACAGGAACACTCAACAAAGTTTACAGACACAGCCGTGATATTACTGAGAAGTTTTGTGAACGACTCAACAGCAGGATTGGTGAGATAATTTGCTAAAACGATCGCCGACGCTTGCCCACCAAGATGTGCCAATGAAGGGATTGATTCAATATCTTTATAAAATTAAACCCAGTAAAGCGGTTCTCTGGTGCTACCTCATTTGGTATCTAGTTACGGTTTACTTTTACTTCGATCCGTCACCTAAGCTCTGGATCAACTCGATCGGCATCAGCGCCGTGATTGGAACAGGGTTGCTCTTAAGCGTGTCCCCTCAAAGCAGGCGCGATCGCTGGCAAACATTCAGGCTATATCTGATGCCATTTTGTGTTTCGAGTTTCGCAGCGCTAACGAAGGGACAAGATTTCATCGTAATTCTGTCGCCAAGAATTGAAGAAACGATCGTCGCGATCGCCCTTTCTGTGCTGTTCTTAGGGGCGATCGCGATAATCAAGCTGAGGTGGAAGCGAGGTTAGGTTGCTGCACTACCAAGTAGGAACAATGCCAATAGGGTGCCGCTATTCCATAAAGCATGAAGTAGCACCGATGCCATCAGATTTTGCGTCCGCGTGTAGACAAATCCTAAGATCACGCCCAACACAGTTAGAGGTAGGACTTCGGATAAGCTGAGATGCACGATCGCAAAGATTAAGCCGCTGATCAAAATTGATTGCCAAGTCGTGAAATACTTCGTCAACGAGGGCAGGAGAAATCCCCGGAAAAACGTTTCCTCAAACAACGGAGCCGCGATCGCTGCCGTGACAAAAAATAGAACGAGCGCGATCGAATCTCGACCTTCAAGCGCGATCGACAAGAGCGGATTACTGCCGCCGCGACCCTGCCAAATTTTGTCATTGATCCAGGAGATTCCTGCAACTAGCGGGTAAGCTGCTGCATATCCACCCACACCCCAAAGTAACCAGCGACCCTTTAGGCTGAAGCGAAACCAGTTGTTCTCAAGCGGCAAAAACTTCCGAATCGAGAAGTACAGAACGCTAAGTCCACCTGCTGCCAGCAATAGATAAGTGAAGAAAGCGAGAAACGCTCGATCGCGCACGGTAAAGGTCGTCGGATCAAGCTGAAATGCTGTTCTTGCCGCCAACAATCCGAGCGGGACAATCACCTGTCCGATTAACAGTTGCCCAACAGCGAAGAAACCAACCACTAACACCTGCCAAGTAATCTCAAAATCCCAAGGCACTGCCCATCGGATTGCGTTCGTTCCCAACAGTAAGGACTGGTCGCGCTTGAGCAGCCATTGTCCTCCTAGAATGAGCAGCACCCCAAAGCCAACGATCAGCGCGATCGCTGGAACTGCATTAGCGCTGACCCACTTCACTAAAGCCTGTTGAGAGGTTTGCTGTTCTGCATTGCGAAGGTCAGTTAAGGCATCCGATCGCTGTTCTAACGTGTAGAGTTTTTCGAGCGATCGGTTGCGGAACCAGCCTGTCAGATTTTGCTTCAGAATCGATTCGGCTCTGGGTGGCAATGTATTCTGCCACAGTGCAGTTAAGGTATCCGCCGTTATTTTGAGATTGCGGCTTTTTTGAGTCTGCGGAGCGGTGAGATTCGCCCAGCTTTTGAGTGCCGCATCAACTTGATTTTGTTGAGCCTGAAGGATGCCAATTCTGACATCAAGCTCATCGCGCAATGTCACTTGTTTTGCAAGTTCCGTCGTTAAGGCCTTAGCAGAATCGGAATCTGATTCAATTTGGGTTTGAGCCGTGGAAATTCCTTTTTCGACCGACGATCGCGTTTTTTGATACGCTTCCAGCGCGGTTTTTTGGGGGTTGCGATCGGTGAGTGCGGCTGTATTGGAATCGCCTTGGTACTGCGCTGCTTGAAGAAGTAAGTCCGTCTGAGAAAGTTCTAATCGGCTCTGGAATTGAGGTTGATTCCAACTGCCAATTAGATCAAGCGCGATCGCCGCGACTGCAACTAAGGTCAAACCCCACAATAAAATCCGCTTCGGTGTCATGCCAGTCCCTTAAAGTGTCTTCCCGTTATTCTAGGGAACTCAGGGTCGATCGCGCTGAATTGCGATCGTACTTTCGCCACCCGAACACGATAAAATCAGGCTGACTTTTTGCCCTAAACAACTTCTATGACGACTCGTGTAATTCTCGTGCGCCACGGTGAAAGCAGCTATAACGTGGAAAAAAGAGCGCAGGGGCATTGTGATCTCTCCACGCTGACCGAGAAGGGCGAAAAGATGGCAACCCAAGTTGCAACCGCCCTGAAAGATTTGAAGTTCGATGCGATTTACAGCAGTCCCTTACAACGCGCTAAACGCACGGCTGAAATTGTTCTTGCAGGTCTTGACAATCCGCCTCCGCTTCAAACGACTGATGATCTCAAAGAGATTAATATTCAGATTTGGGAAGGCTTGCTGTTTACGGAAATTGCAGAGAAATACCCGGAAATGTATGCTCACTGGCACTCGGAACCGCACAAGGTCAGAATGCCGCTACCGGATGGGGCTGAACTTTCTCCTGTTTTGGATTTATATGAGCAGGCAGAGCGATTTTGGCGATCGACGATTCCTCAACACCGCAATCAAACCATCTTGATCGTCGCGCATAGTGGGATTAATAGAGCGTTGATTAATACTGCGATCGGGCTTCAACCCGCAGATTATCAGCGCTTCCATATTTCTAACTGTGGAATCAGCGTTCTCAATTTCTCTGGTGAATTGGGGGATCAAGTTCAAATCGAATCGCTCAACGTCACCTCACATCTGGGCGAAACGATTCCTAAAACGAGACCGAATCACAAAGGTGCTCGTCTGTTGCTTGTGAGACACGGCGAAACTGAGTGGAATCGGCAGGGACGATTTCAGGGTCAAATTGATGTACCGCTCAACGACAACGGACGAGTTCAAGCGAGTCAAGCCGCAGAATTTCTCAAATCTGTGCAAATTGATTCTGCCGTGAGTAGCTCAATGGCACGCCCAAAAGAAACTGCAGAAATCATTCTCAAATATCATTCCGAAGTTGAACTGAAGCTGCGCGATGATCTGCGCGAAATCAGCCATGGACTTTGGGAAGGCAAATTTGAATCTGAGATTGAAGCCGATTACCCTGGATTGCTGCATCAGTGGCAACAACACCCGGAAGCGGTTCAAATGCCAGAAGGCGAGAACTTACAGCAAGTCTGGGATCGTGCCGTTGTGGGTTGGAATGCGATCGTTCAGTCCGCTCATCCCGGAGAAACGATTCTCGTCGTTGCTCACGATGCGATTAACAAAGCTATCCTTTGCTACATTGCAGGCTTAACTCCGGCTGCTTTTTGGAACTTCAAGCAAGGTAACGGCGCGGTGAGCGTGATTGATTATGTCAAGGGAGCCGATGCAACTCCCTTGTTGATGGCAATGAATATCACAACTCATCTAGGTGGCGTTTTGGATAAGACCGCAGCAGGCGCACTCTAGATCGAATTGACCGGGGCGGGCGATCGCAGGTTCGCGATCGCTCCAATCAATTGCTGCAACTTCCGCTCAGCTTGCCCTAGTTCTAAAATCGCTTTTGCTTGAGCAAATCCCGCTTCTAGACTGGTGCAGATGTGCGATCGCCACAAATAAAACCCACTATTCCAAATCACCGCTTGCGACAGTTCAGAGAATTCGCCTTTAAGAGTTGCCTGCATCTCAGTGAAAAGTTCATCGAGCGGGGTGAGGGGTAACTCTCTTGCGGCAAATCCATAATCACGCGGCACTAGAGTTAGGCGCTCAAACTTTTCGCCCATACCAATGCCGATGATCGCGGTACGATCGCGAGGTAAATCGCAGCTGCCTTCTAGTCCTTTCACTGTTGTAAAGTTCGTCGTTCCCCGCATTGCAAACGCATCCCGGAACATTCCTTCAGTTGGTGGATGGACATAGCCGCAAACTAAATGCGATTCACCCGCATAAGGGTTCCACATCAATTCCAGCGTCGAAAACGGCGGACGTTTGCCAATCTGCTCTCGATACGGAACCAAACCATGAGCTAAGGGAAAATGCGTCGGCAAATAGACAAATCCTAAGCCTGTATTTTCTAGAACTTGATGCACTTGAGCTATCGACAAGGGCTTCCAATTCACGCCTAATCCATCCCAGAGTTCAATCAGGGGAACACCTTCTTTCGTCGGCATTCGATCGCCCCCGTGTAGCACCACCGGAACGCCTGCCGCCGCTAAAACCAGCGCAATCAACGGACTTAATGGAGCAGTGCGCGATCGACCATCGTAAGGATTGCACATCACCGTAACGGGAATCTTGGATGCGATCGCAGGCAACCGATCGCTTAGAGCATCATAGGCATCCAGCATTCCAGCCAGTTCTTCTCCGGTGGGGCGCTTGATCCGGTGCGAAATCATAAACGCGCCAATCTGGGCGGGAGTTGCTTCTTGCAGCAGCATCAGTCGAGTTGCGGTTTCTGCTTCTTGACGAGTCAAGTTCTCGTTTGTGTGGGTTCCACTGCCGACCTTTTTTAGCAAGTCCCGAAACTCATAGCTCATAGCTTCTACCCAAGAAATGAATGGCTGCACATTGCAAGGTGTTACATCATATCAGACGAGCGCTTTTGGAAGCTGTACCAACAACGACGGCTGCATGAGTTCTTGAACCAGTGCCCGAAATCGCTGAATGGGCGGGATTTGAAGTCGATCGTGCGTCGTCACCAGAACGACTTGTCGAATTAGCGTTGGGTCAGTGGTCGATCGTACTGCTAGGGTTGGATCGAGATGAATGTCTTGAATGGCGCTTTGAGGTAAGAGTGCAATCAATTCTCCCTGCCTGACCACGCCTCGAAACGCATCCAGAGTATTCAGTTCTAAAGCCGCTTTGAGCGTTGCACCTTGGCGCTGGAATTGTTCTTGCACCAAGCGCTGCATTCCATAGCCATCCTTGAACACGACTTGTGGATAGTGAACTAGCTCCGACCACGGCACCATTTGATACTGCGCCAAAGGATGAGCTGCTGCCATTAACACCCGTACAGGTTCATCGTAAAGCACATCCACCACCATCTCTGGACTTGCCGTGAGAAAGCGGTTGTTCATGACGATCGCTAGATCCACCAATCCATCTTTCAAGACTTTCAAGGCGCGATCGCTTCCTAACGAAGTCACGCGCAACTGCACTTCGGGAAAGTCCTGACAAAAGCGTTGCAGCACAGGCGGCAAATGAAAGGCACAGACCGAATGAATTGCAGCAATACAGAGTTCAGGCTGCTTTCCAAGTCGGAGTTCTTCAAGCTCAGCGATCGCGTTGCGCCATTCTTGACAGATCTTCCGAGCGCGAGGCAGAAACCGCTCACCTGCAACGGTCAATTTTGCCTGAGCCGTCCGATGCAGCAAAGACATTCCCAAATCAGCTTCCAGCGATTGAAGCTGGCGGCTGATCGTCGATTGCGTCACATCACACTTGCGGGCGGCTTGCTGAAAACTTCCGGTTTCTGCGATCGCTAAAAATGCCTGTAGCTGCTCTAGGCGCATAGGGTGTAACCTGAGTCACATTCTTGTGACCTTAGCGGATTTGTGAAAGAACTTTCGTAAGGACTGATACAGGAGAAAATTTAGGTTCAGAAAAGGATTTGAAGTGCAGTCATTCTACCGCATCCTTCCTCTGAAGTTTTAGACTAGAAGTTCGCGATAGAGTGATAACGCTGCTGATCTACACCGAATCAACCCGAATATGCTTGAATCTTACCGTCAACACGTTGCTGAGCGGGCGGCTTTAGGAATCCCACCCCTGCCGCTTAGTCCGCAGCAGACTTCAGACCTGTGTGAATTGCTCAAGGCTCCACCTGCGGGTGAAGAAGCGTTTCTGCTTTCGTTGTTACGCGATCGTATTCCGCCGGGAGTCGATCAAGCGGCTTACGTTAAGGCAGGATTTTTGAGCGCGATCGCGAAAGAAGAAATCACCAGTCCACTTGTCTCACCGAAAGAAGCGGTTGAACTGTTGGGCACGATGATGGGTGGCTACAATGTGCATTCGCTAATCGAATTGCTCAAGTCACCGAATCCTGAAATTGCAGAAACAGCGACAGCGGCTCTGAGTAAAACGCTGCTGGTTTACGATGCGTTTCATGATGTGCAAGAACTGGCGGAGAGCGGGAACGCCTATGCTCAGCGCGTGTTGAAGTCTTGGGCAGAGGCAGAATGGTTTACCAATCGCGCTCCTTTGCCAGAAGCAATTACGGTTAC
This sequence comes from Leptolyngbya sp. DQ-M1, assembly GCF_039962505.1. Classification (NCBI taxonomy): domain Bacteria; kingdom Bacillati; phylum Cyanobacteriota; class Cyanophyceae; order Leptolyngbyales; family Leptolyngbyaceae; genus Leptolyngbya; species Leptolyngbya sp. DQ-M1. Next base: position 335,423 of record NZ_JAMPLJ010000002.1, on the reverse strand, counting down.
GGTGTTCAAGGTTCCGGGCGAAACCAATACTGACGATTTATCACCTGCAACTCACGCCACCACGCGCCCAGACATTCCGCTTCACGCGCTGGCAATGTTGGAAACGCGCCAACCTGGATCGCTGGAAACGATCGTTGAACTCAAACAAAAAGGGCATCCGCTTGCTTATGTAGGCGATGTAGTCGGAACTGGATCATCGCGGAAATCGGCGATCAACTCGGTGCTGTGGCACATTGGCGAGGATATTCCGTTTGTGCCGAACAAGCGATCGAGCGGTTACATTCTCGGTGGGAAAATTGCGCCGATCTTCTTCAACACGGCAGAAGATTCGGGAGCATTGCCGATCGAATGTGATGTCACGCAGTTCAATACAGGCGATGTGATCACGATTTATCCCTATAAAGGTGAAATCACCAACGAATCCGGTGAAGTTATTTCAACTTTCACGCTGAAACCGGACACGATCTTGGATGAAGTCCGAGCTGGGGGACGGATTCCCTTGCTGATCGGTCGGACGCTAACCGACAAGATTCGATCGGCAATGGGATTACCGATTTCCGATCTATTCGTGCGTCCGCAAATGCCAGCCGATACCGGAAAAGGTTTTACACTGGCTCAAAAAATGGTGGGTAAAGCTTGTGGGCTTCCCGGTGTTCGTCCCGGAACCTCTTGTGAACCCATCATGACCACGGTTGGATCGCAAGATACCACAGGACCAATGACCCGCGACGAACTGAAAGAACTCGCCTGTCTCGGATTCAGCGCAGATCTGGTGATGCAAAGCTTCTGTCACACAGCGGCCTATCCGAAACCTGTAGACATCAAAACCCATCACGAGCTGCCTGATTTCATTAATTCTCGCGGCGGCGTTTCTCTGCGTCCGGGAGATGGCATCATTCACTCCTGGCTGAATCGGATGCTGCTTCCTGATACCGTTGGCACAGGCGGCGATTCACACACTCGTTTCCCGCTTGGAATTTCTTTCCCGGCTGGCTCAGGTCTCGTTGCATTTGCCGCTGCGCTCGGTGCAATGCCGCTTGATATGCCTGAATCGGTACTGGTTCGATTCAAAGGCAAACTACAGCCCGGAGTCACCCTGCGCGATGTGGTAAACGCGATTCCATACGTCGCGATGCAGCAAGGTAAGCTCACGGTTGCCAAAGAAAACAAAAAGAACGTTTACTCTGGCAAAATTATCGAGATGGAAGGATTGCCCGATTTGCAGTTAGAGCAAGCCTTTGAACTCACCGATGCCACGGCTGAACGATCGGCAGCAGGCTGCACGATCGCACTCTCGGTTGAAACCGTTTCTGAATACTTACGCTCCAATACTGCCCTACTCAAAAATATGGTGGCACGAGGTTACGGTGATGCTCGTACCATTCTCCGCCGCGTCCGCAAGATGGAAGAATGGTTGGCTGATCCGCATTTATTACAAGCTGATCCAGATGCTGAATACGCAGACATCATCGAAGTTGATCTCGATCAGATTAAGGAGCCGATCGTTGCCGCTCCCAATGATCCCGACAATATCAAACTGATGTCCGAATGTGCAGGCGACCCAATCCACGAAGTCTTTATCGGTTCTTGCATGACCAACATCGGACATTACCGCGCTGCTGCGAAAATTCTCGAAGGAGCCGGAGTCGCCAAAGCTAAACTCTGGATCGCCCCGCCAACCCGCATGGACGAACAACAGCTACGCGCTGAAGGAGTCTACGAAATCTTCCAAGCCACCGGAGCGCGGACAGAAATGCCTGGATGCTCGCTTTGTATGGGCAATCAGGCGCGAGTCGAGGATGGTGTCACGGTGTTCTCAACTTCCACCCGTAACTTCAACAACCGCATGGGTAAAGGGGCGCAGGTTTATCTTGGCTCTGCGGAACTGGCGGCAGTCTGTGCGCTGTTGGGCAAAATTCCGACGATCGAGGAGTACATGAGCGTGGTACAGGAGAAAATTGACCCGTTTGCGTCAGACTTGTATCAGTATTTGAACTTCGATCGGATTTCCGGTTTCGAGGATGAAGGACGAGTGCTATCGAAAGAAGAAGAAGCAAAACTCATCGCTAGTGTGAGCTAGCTAGGGGGGAAGAGGGTGTCTACGATCTTGCTCAAAAGGCGATGGCATCTGCTTTTCGACTGAACTGCTGGAAAAATGGAGTTTTCCTACAAGTTTATAGACACCGCTTTTCCCAGCGTAAGATTACTGATCTTTGTGAAGCTGCTTCAAAATAAGGTGTAAATTTTACGAAGTTGCACTGAAGGGGTTTCACCCCTTACCCTGTCAATGTCATACTGTGATAAGTAGATGCACCCTGATGATGGGGGGACTCGCGAACTGCGACCCTCCTTTTTTCTTGTTTAAACCTCTAGCCCCTCATCCCGACTGCCGATATAATCGCGATTCAGGAACATAGGTGAGATATCATGGCAGACTGGCAGCAAATCGCAGGCGGCATTACAGCCCCGAAAGGCTACAAAGCAGCAGGAATCACGGCTGGACTCAAGCCCTCTGGCTTACCAGATCTCGCCCTGATTGTCTCCGAAGTCGATGCGATCGCAGCTGGAGTCTTCACCACGTCTCAAGTCCGCGCTGCTCCGGTCGATTACTGCCGCGAACGCCTGCAAACGAAATCAAATTGTCGCGCCATTCTCTGCAACGCAGGACAAGCGAATGCCGCAACAGGCGCACAAGGCATGATTGATGCGCTCGAAAGCGCCCAACTGATTTCCCAAGCGCTCAATCTAGCTTCAGATACAATTCTGCTCGCTTCCACCGGAGTCATCGGTCAGCGCATCAAAATGGATGCGTTGCGATCGGCAGTGCCAACTCTCGTCACAAGCCTGAGCGAAACCGGAAACGATGCGGCAGCCAAAGCGATCACAACCACAGATTTAGTCCCCAAATCGATCGCGCTCGAAACGACAATCGGCGATCGTCCGGTTCGCATCGGTGGCATTGCTAAAGGTTCAGGCATGATTCACCCCAACATGGCGACAATGTTAGCGTTTGTCACTTGCGATGCGGCGGTTTCTCCTCCTCTATGGCAGCAAATGTTAAGTCGGGCAGCCGATCGTAGTTTTAACCAAATCACAGTCGATGGCGATACCAGTACGAATGATTGTTTGATTGCTTTAGCAAATGGACAATCGAGAACACCTGCCATTACCGAAGCGGGAGCCGAAGCAGAAAAGCTCGAAGCGATGCTGACAGAAGTTTGTATGTATTTGGCAAAAGCGATCGCACGAGACGGCGAAGGAGCAACCTGTCTGATTGAAGTGCAGGTTTCGGGTGCAGCCGATGACGCATCGGCGCGGAGAGTGGCGCGAACGATCGCAGGGTCGTCGCTGGTAAAATCGGCGATTTTTGGACGCGATCCGAACTGGGGCAGAATTGCGGGTGCAGCCGGACGAGCAGATGTCACCTTCGATCAAGCAGGCTTGCAAATTAAGCTGGGTGAATTTTTGATGATGCAGAACGGACAACCACAACCGTTCGATCGTGCAGCAGCGAGTGGATATTTGAAGCAACAAGCTGCAAGAAGTACAGAAGGCGATCGACAATCGTTAGATCATCCAGTGATCATTTCTGTAAGCATTGGTAACGGTTCAGGCAGTGGGAAAGCTTGGGGCTGCGATCTAAGTTATGACTATGTGAAAATCAACGCAGAGTATACAACTTAGCGCATTCAAATTACTGCTCCTGTAAAGAGCGATCGTCCTTCATACGATCGCTCTCGTATCCTAAGCATCCTCGTTGGCATTGCTGATCAGATTACCGCGCTCGTCAAAATAAAGCTCTATTTCTTCATTACCGCGCTCTATTTCAACCTCATAAAATGTACCGTTCGGAGTCAGTTCAATTTCGTGCTTTGTCACCGCATACTCTGGATATTGCTGTCTCACCCGCTCTAGCACGATCGCAGAAAACTGATCAGCTCCCACCTCGTATTCCGTTTCGAGCCACTGCCCCGATCGAGAAAACTCCGCCTCATACTCCCTGCCATCCTTTACAAAAACTGCTTCATAACCGTAAGGCTTTTCTTCCCACCTTGCATTTATGCCGGGATACTTCAGATTGAAAGCTTGCTGAACAGAGCTTGGAACTGCATAACTGGAGCTACAACCAGCAAGCGCTAAAGATGCGATCAGAATTGGGTATCTATGCGATCGACGCACTGCCGAAAAGTTGAATAGCATAATGAATGACAGGTGATTTCTAAATTAGTCTGCCCAGGCACTGATTTCAATTTGATTTGTAGACGTTTACAAATTGAGCATTTCGGAATTGAGCATTTCGGAATTTGTGTTTCAAACTGGAATCAATTCTGCAAATGATTGCGGTTTCAACCATTCAACTCCACAATAAATCCTGACCTTTAAGCAGCAAACCCCATGCGTATAACTGGCTTGATGAGTGGTACATCCGTCGATGGCATTGATGCCGCTCTAGTTGAGATCTCTGGCTCTACAGATGACTTGCAAGCAACTCTAATCGCAGGTGAAACCTATCCCTATCCAGCACAGTTACGCGATCGCATTCTATCGGTTTGCAGTGGAGCCGCTTTATCAATGGCGGAACTTGCCGAACTCGATGACGAAATCGCTGATCAATTTGCCCAAGCCGCCCTGCGAATTCAAACCAACCAAACGCCAGCCGTTCTGATCGGTTCACACGGTCAAACCGTTTTTCATCGTCCCCCATCCGAGCGCTTAGGCTACAGCCTGCAACTTGGACGCGGAGCCACGATCGCGCATCAAACAAAAATCGCCACAATCAGCAACTTCCGCACAGCAGACATCGCGATCGGCGGACAAGGCGCACCCCTCGTTCCCGCGATCGATGCCGCTTTACTCAGACACCCGATCGAATATCGCTGTGTGCAAAACATCGGCGGCATTGGCAATGTCACCTTTTTACCTCCAGTAAAATCAGGACTACCGATTCGGGGTTGGGACACGGGAGCCGGAAATATGCTGATCGACCTGGCAGTCCAACAGTTCTCCGATCAAACTTACGATCGCGATGGCGCTTGGGCGGCTAGCGGCACCCCAAATCAAGAACTCGTCGATCGCTGGTTACAGCAAGACTTTTTTCAGCAGCCGCCGCCCAAATCTACCGGACGAGAACACTTTGGACAAGACTATCTCAACGCTTGTTTAGCCGATGCCGCAGGTCTAAGTCAGGCTGACATTTTGGCAACCCTGACCGAATTCACCGCTGCCTCGATCGCCCACAGCTACAAAACATTCCTGCCGCAACTGCCCGATCGCGTCCTAGTCTGCGGGGGTGGCAGTCATAACACTTACCTCAAAGCTCGCCTCCAAGCCTTCCTGCCCGACAGCATTATTACCACAACCGACGAAGCTGGACTGAACGCCGACTTTAAAGAAGCGATCGCATTTGCAATCCTGGCATATTGGCGCTATCGCGGAATTCCCGGTAATCTCCCGGAGGTCACAGGCGCACCGCAACCCGTACTTTTAGGGGAAATCTACCACGTAGCCTAAGAGCGCTGCATGGTAGCATGGGGAGCCACTTAGCCTAGAACCGCCGTGAACCACACGTTTTTAATGGAGCCAGGACGCTGGACGCTCCAGGGAAATTGGCTAGAGCGTGACGGACTCCCGATCGCTATGAAAGGAAAACTCATCGTCGCTTGGAGCCGTGATGACTGGTTCACTCTGATTACCAAACTCACGTTTCCTCAAGCACCCGATCGCGAAGACATGACCCTGCACTATCGAGGACGGCTTGACCAGGGCGATCGCCGCTATACCTTTGTGTTGCAGCACAGTATTCTGGGACGCATCGAAGGCGAAGGGTGGGTTGCGCCTGAATCGCTCGTTCAACGGCACTGGGTTTTGGGCGATCGCCAGCGACGCAGCGGATTTGAAACACTCTACCGCCTGAGCGACGATCGCTATTACCTTGCCAGCACGATGCTTACTGGACACGCGCTGACCAACATGATGGAAGCCACCCTAGAGCGACAAGCTGCTCCACTTACGTAGGCAGCCCCCGCTTCATCAAGTTATTTCAAAGACGCAAGTGTCCATACTGAAGTTATCCGTTGCTTGAATCTCTCGCCGCATGACTGACCCTCGAATCGGACAATTGCTCTCCAATCGCTATCAACTGATCGAGCTGATCGGACGTGGTGCGATGGGGCAGGTATACAAAGCGGAAGATGTCCTACTCGGCGGCGTGATCGTCGCAGTCAAGTTTCTGTCGCAAACGCTGTTAACGCGGAAAATGCGCGATCGCTTTCGGAGTGAAGCCCGGACTTGTGCGCTCCTCAGCACCAAAAGTATGCACATCGTCCGCGTGATGGATTACGGAGTCGATGACCAAGAAGTGCCCTACTACGTAATGGAATACTTAGAGGGCAATAGCTTGAGCGAAATGATTAGCGCTCAAAATCTACCGCTTCCTCGCTTTCTCAGTTTGGCGCGTCAGCTTTGTGCGGGATTACACTGCGCTCATCAGGGCATTGCGATCGAGGGTGCTCTTTGTCCAATCATTCACCGAGATATCAAGCCTAGCAACATCCTCGTAACACAGGACACGGGTTTCGGAGAATTGCTCAAAGTTCTCGACTTCGGGATTTCCAAATTGATGCAAGCCGACAGCAGTCAAACCAGTTCCTACATGGGAACTTTGGCGTATTCTTCCCCAGAGCAAATGGAAGGACGCGAACTCGATTCGCGATCGGATATCTACAGTTTGGGGGTGATGTTTTATGAAATGCTAACCGGACGAATGCCGCTGCAAGCGGATACCCATTCGTTTGGCGGTTGGTACAAAACGCATCATTTTCAGCAACCAAAAAGTTTTGCCGAGGCAAATCCCTCCACAAGAGTTCCGAAGGTACTAGAAGCCCTGGTCATGCGGTGTTTAGCCAAACTGCCACAAGATCGTCCTCAAACGGTCGAAGAAATTCTCAAAGCTTTAGAGCCGCTCGAACAGCGCTACGATGCCAATCGCCAAATTAGTCATCGCATTGGTGAGGCGTTGCTGAAACGACCCGTTACAACACTAACTCGCAGTACACATCGCCTCTCTGCGGATGATGCTTGCCAACTCACCGCTTGGCCCAAAGATAAGCCGATCGCGCAAATTGTCTTTCCCCACGTTCTCGAAACCAAGCAGGACACTTCAGCAACGATATGGGTGATGCTACCTCAGCAGGAAATTGAGAACATTCAAATCGGTCGGCTATACAATCAGTTTTTCAAAACGTTTCTGTGCATTCAATCGCCGCATCCTGTGGTTCTCTGGGTGACAGCGCTTTACAATCAGATTCAGCATAAAGACGGCAACCCGCGCTGGTTAAAGTGTTTTCTGGATTTGAAAACCGAACAAGGTCAAAAACTAACTCGTCTCCTGATCGAAAAGGAAAGTTATTACATTCTGTTTTTCGCGATCGAAGATCCGCACCACTGCGCCTATGTGATACCCGTACAGACCACAGCTACCCAACGATCGCAAATTCGCGAGTGGATGCTTGCCAGCCAAGCCTGGGCATCTGTGGGCAAAGCAGCCGTCAGTAAAGATTTGCTCAAAGCTGAATTTGAGCGGATGAAGCCGAAAGTTTTGTCGGATTTAACCCAGGTTCATTCCGACAGAAGTACGGCTTAACGCGGAGCCGGAAAAAATAAAACGGGATGCAAACTTCGTCGTAAGAGTTCTGCTGCAAAGCTAGGAACAGAGTAGAAGCCACGATTGCTGCTGTTAGAGGAGATTGCGATCGCGCTGACATCTTTATCCTGAGCAGCCTGTAGGATTTGAGCGATCGCGTTTCCTCGACGCAGTTCGAGTTCGGCTTTGATACCTGCGGCTTGCAGTTGGGCTTGAGCAGGCGCTAAGGTTTCTGAGATTAAACGTTGTTCTTCCGCAGGCGAGGGAGCAAATCTGCCGCCTTCTTCAATGACGCGACAAAGGTAGCAAGTCTGAGGGATTTCAGGTTGGGCATGTTGAACAATTTGAGCGATCGTGTGCTTTGAAGCATTGCTGTCGTCGTAGGGAATCAGCAGTCCCCGGAATAGATGCTGACAGCGCAGGGTCAGTTCTTCGGTGGTGAGGGCTGAGATCAGTTGAGGGCGCACTGTCATGAGGGGAGTGGGCGATCGCTGCGAAAGTTCTGCGGTGGTGCTACCAAATAGAGTTTCGGTGAAAAGGTTACGGCTTTGGGTTCCCATCAAAATCACATCGGATTGATAGGTTTTGGCGATGCGGGGAATCACATCTACAGCGCGTCCGGGTTGTACTTCGACTTTGACTTCGACTCCTGCGGGAATTTGTTCTAGTGCAGAAGCAAGCCGTTTTTGAGCACGAGCGACTTTTTCGGCATTGGCCTTAGGCACTCCGAGATCTTCTGAGAGCGGCACGACATGAAGAAATACAATTTGCTGCATTCCGCTGGCGGCAAACTGAGGGACAAAATGTACCAGTCGTTGGAGTCCATCGTTGAAGTCAGTACAGATTAAAATCCGGTAAAACATAGAATTTAGATAACGCGCTATTCTTCCTTAACTGTGCAACATCCCGCGCCTTCCTACAAGTCGGTAGAGTTGGTCAGAAAGAGATTTCTGATTTGCTGAAATTTTGTATGAGCCGAATTGTAGTGATACTTTTGGTCGCGATCGATCACCGTATGAATCGGAATCAGTTCCATCACACAGTTCGTATAGGCGATCGCTTCAAATCCCTTCACCACTTCAGCAGTCCAAGCTTCCTCGATCGGTGATAGTTCTGGAACTAAGCGCGAGCGCAATAATCCGGGTAAGATGCCCGTGCTTAAAGGTGGTGTCCACCAGCGATCGTCTTTCCAGCCCCAAAGCGTCCCCGTGCTTGATTCGAGCCAGTTTCCATGCTGATCAATCAAAATTGCTTCTTGAGCATTCAATTGCTGCGCGGTTTGCAGTGCAAGCCAAGGCGCGAGATAGTTCCCGGTTTTATGTTGAGGCAGCGATCGACTCAGTTCTGATTCTGCTACCCAAGCAGTAATGCCTTGCTGTTGACGCTGAGCTAAATCAGAAGGGAGCAATCGACCCGTAATCCATTCTCGCCCATCTGGAAACACAACAACTCTCAGCGTTGGATAGTGAAGCGCCATCCATTCTGCACCAGAGCGAATGTTGTTCCAGTTTGGATCTTGCCAGTGAAAGGCTGCGATCGTGGTCTTCAATCGATCACAATGTTCATCCCACTGAGTTAAAGCGTGATCCAGGGATTGATACACTCGCAATGTTGTAAACGTCGTTGCACCATAAATTAAGCCTGGATCATTGATTGAGAGTTGAATTTGGTCGCCCTCGATCGCGCTGCCGTTGTACCAATGTTTCACCATAGTCCCATCTCTCTTAAACCAAGCTTGAGTCTTTCAGCTTCAGAAGGATTTTGTTGTTGATGTAGCGCGATCGCAGTTCGGAATGCCTCTAAGCTTTGAGGAACTCGACCCAGGTTCAGCAACACCACACCGAGATTTTGATAAGCTTCTGCATAGTTCGGATTGAGTGCAATGGCTTGATGATAATGGTCGATCGCGGTGGTGAACTGTCCCATTGCTTTGAGCGTTGCACCTAAATTGCAATATGCGATCGCGAAAGTTGGATCAATGTCTAAAGCTTGTTGATAAAGAAGCGCTGCATTTTGCAGATCACCACAGTCCTTCAGCAGGCTTGCAAAGTTATTGATTGCTCCTAGCTTAAGTTTTGGTAGAACTGCCTGCCGAATCGCTTCCTGATACTGTTGTGCCGCTTTCTCTATCTCATTTAGCTCTGAATACACAACACCCAGATGATAATGCAGTTCGTATTTTGTCGAAGCATCTTCGACCGCCGATAATCCCCGCTCTAAAAGCTCGATTCCTTTTGCAGTTTCACCCACTCCAACATAGAGCGCACCCAGCTTGCTACAAACATAAGGATCATTCGGATGAGCAGCGAGGAAGGCTTCCATGGTCGATCGTGCTCTATTCACCTTGTCGCGCCCCGCGATCACGTCCGCCTGATAGCCTTCATGCAGAATTGCAACTTCTGAAACTGCTCCAATTTTCCAGTGCGGTTCGTGCTGCAACAACAACAGCACCTGATCGTCAATCATCTCGTGATAGGGACGAGAAAACCAAAGTTCAGGATGCCGCCGAAACAATCGAGAAACTAGCGAGTACGGAGATTGTGCAGCTCCAACTTCCCTCCGAACTAAATTAAAGACTAAATACTCCTCCTGCTCGATCGCGCTTCGCAAAATCGGCGCAACTTCAGCCACTAGAGTTTCATCTGCATCCAGCACTAACACCCAATCGCCCTGAGCATACTTCAAGCACGCATTCCGCGCTGCTGAGAAATCATTACACCAATCAAAAGAGTGAACTTGTGCCCCAAACGATCGAGCAATTTCAACGGTACGATCGCTCGATCCCGTATCTAACACAATCATTTCATCGACCCAATCCTGCACACTCCTCAAGCATTGCGGCAAATTCTGCTCTTCATTTTTGACAATGATACAAAAGCTTAGCTGCATCGCAATTTGCCCCAGAAATCGAAGTCCATTATCAAATCATTACGTTAAATTGGATAAACCAGTGATTCTCAGATTTCTTGCAGATCCATGCAAGCTGCCTTAATAAGCAGTAATATAAATTAACAATACAAATCTGAGATCCCTTTTCATTCCTATTTTCAGGAGGATACACCCCGGTGAACAAGCGGTGGAGAAATGCAGGGCTATATGCGCTTTTAGCGATCGTCGTGATTGCCTTAGCAACGGCGGTCTTTGATAAGCAACCCCAAACACGTGAAACTTGGCGCTACAGCCAGTTTATTCAAGAAGTTGAAAAAAATAACGTCAATAAAGTAAGTTTGAGTTCCGATCGCTCGCGCGCCTTGGTGCAGTCCCAAGACGGTAGCCGGATTCTAGTTAATCTACCCAGCGACCCCGAACTCATTAGCATTCTGACCCGCAACAACGTCGATATTTCTGTCCTGCCTGCAACCGATGGCAACGACTTCTGGCTCCGCGCCGTCAGCAGCCTGTTCTTCCCGATCTTGCTGCTTGTGGGTCTATTCTTCCTGTTGCGCCGTGCTCAAAACGGGCCGGGTAGCCAAGCCATGAACTTCGGCAAATCCAAAGCTAGAGTTCAAATGGAACCTCAAACCCAAGTCACATTTAATGATGTGGCAGGGATTGACCAGGCAAAACTCGAACTCAATGAAGTCGTGGACTTCTTGAAGAATGCCGATCGCTTTACCGCAATTGGCGCAAAAATTCCCAAGGGTGTCCTGCTTGTCGGCCCTCCCGGAACCGGTAAAACCTTGCTGGCAAAAGCAGTTGCAGGTGAAGCAGGTGTACCGTTCTTCTCAATTTCGGGTTCTGAGTTCGTTGAGATGTTCGTCGGTGTGGGAGCTTCCCGCGTCCGCGATCTGTTTGAGCAAGCAAAAACCAACGCACCTTGTATCGTCTTTATTGATGAAATTGATGCGGTTGGTCGTCAACGGGGCGCAGGTCTCGGTGGCGGAAACGATGAACGGGAGCAAACCCTGAACCAACTTCTTACCGAGATGGACGGGTTTGAAGGCAACACCGGAATCATCATCATCGCGGCAACGAACCGCCCTGATGTGCTGGATGCTGCGCTCTTGCGTCCGGGTCGGTTTGACCGTCAAGTGGTGGTCGATCGTCCTGATTACGCAGGTCGTTTGGAAGTGCTCAACGTCCACGCTCGCGGCAAAACCCTGTCGAAAGATGTTGATCTTGAAAAGATCGCCCGTCGGACTCCTGGATTTACCGGAGCAGACTTGTCGAACTTGCTGAACGAAGCCGCGATTCTGGCGGCTCGTCGCAATCTGACCGAAGTTTCGATGGACGAAATTAACGATGCCATCGATCGCGTCCTCGCTGGACCTGAGAAGAAAGATCGCGTCATGAGCGAAAAGCGTAAAGAGCTAGTCGCTTACCACGAAGCAGGTCATGCATTAGTCGGTGCGTTAATGCCCGATTACGATCCAGTTCAAAAAATCAGCATCATTCCTCGCGGTCGTGCAGGTGGTTTAACTTGGTTCACACCGAGCGAAGACCGGATGGATTCGGGCTTATACTCCCGCTCCTACCTGCAAAACCAGATGGCAGTTGCACTCGGTGGTCGGATTGCTGAAGAGATCGTCTTTGGTGAAGAAGAAGTGACCACAGGCGCATCGAATGACCTTCAGCAAGTGGCACGAGTGGCGAAGCAGATGGTGACACGCTTTGGAATGAGCGATCGTTTAGGCCCGGTAGCGCTTGGTCGTCAGCAAGGCAATATGTTTCTCGGTCGGGACATTGCCGCAGAACGCGACTTCTCGGAAGAAACCGCAGCCGCGATCGATGACGAAGTGCGGAACTTGGTCGAGCAAGCGTATCGTCGCGCTAAAGCGGTTCTGGTTCAAAATCGTCCGGTTCTCGACAAACTGGCTGAAATGCTAGTTGAGAAAGAAACGGTGGATTCAGACGAACTGCAAGAACTGCTCAGCACCAGTGATGTGAAGATTGCAGCGATCGCGTAAGCGCTGAATACTCGCCTAGTTTCTAACCCAATAGAATCTTTTTGAGGGATGTTCCACCGGGGCATCCCTCTATTTATTGGATGGCATCTTCACAAGCTACAGCACAAGCTGTACTTGGATCACCAAGCTCGATTTGAATTGTGGCGTGTTCGATGCCGAAATGATCATGCAACTCGCGGCAGAGTTCAGCTAAGAAGGCATCTCCCGGATGCCCAGCCGGGGTGATCAAATGAGCCGTTAGCGCCACCTCGGTTGTACTCATCGCCCAAATGTGCAAATCATGCACCTGAGCGACACCAGGACGCTCTGCAAGGTACGTTCGCACCGCAAGCGGTTCAATCTCTTCTGGAACTGCATCCAGCATGAGATTAAACGATTCTTGAAACAGTTGCCATGTCCCGATCACAATCACGATCGTAATTGCCAAACTGACGATCGGATCAAGCCACTGCCATCCAGTCATCAGAATCGCAATCCCAGTTAGCACCACGCCCAGCGAAACCAGCGCATCGGCGGCTAAATGCAAAAATGCGCCGCGAATATTCAGATCAGAGCTGCGTCCCGACACGAACATCAACGCACTGATCGTATTCACCGCAATCCCGATCGCTGCTACCAAAATAATCGTTCCACCTTCAACGGGTGCTGGAGTGTGAAATCGTTGGATCGCTTCTAAGCCAATGCCACCACAGGCAATGAGGAGAAACGTTGCATTGAGCAAAGCGGCTAAGATTGACGATCGGCGAAATCCAAACGTGCGTCGGGGAGTCGGTTGACGACGCGCTAAAATACTCGCCCCCCAAGCCAGTAATAATCCTAAAACATCGCTGAGATTGTGTCCTGCATCCGCAAGCAGCGCTAGAGAGTTAGCTAAAAGTCCATACACCACTTCAGCAACGACAAAACCAGCATTCAGCGTGACACTGACAATAAAAGCGCGATTGTAAGAATTAGTCCGGTGGGTATGACCGTGACCGGGGGGATGCCTGTGGTGGGGTGCCATATCGAGTCGAATGCAGCTTCTCAATTCTAGGTTCAGATTGTAGCGACGCGATTAATCGCGCCGCTACGAGAAATTCTGCAATGATCAATCGTGTGCAACCGTCCGATCGCCCTCAATTAATCAAGGGCGATCGTGCCGTTTCTACTTATTCCCACTCGATCGTTCCCGGTGGCTTCGAGGTGATGTCGTAAACCACACGGTTCACACCCTTGACTTCGTTCACAATGCGGTTGGAAATGGTTTCAAGCAAATCGTAGGGAATTCGCGCCCAGTCTGCGGTCATGCCGTCTTCGCTCTTGACGCAGCGCAGCACGATCGGATAAGCATAAGTGCGTTGATCTCCCATCACTCCGACGCTTCGCACAGGCAGCAAGACGGCAAAAGCCTGCCATACATCGTGGTAAATGCCTGCACGATTGATTTCCTGACGCACAATTAGATCGGCATCTCGCAGAATGTTCAGCTTTTCTTCGTTCACTTCACCCAAAATCCGAATCGCTAGACCAGGACCAGGGAAGGGCTGACGATTGACGATCTCTTCAGGCAGACCGATCGATCGACCAACCTTTCGTACTTCGTCTTTGAACAGTTTCCGCAACGGTTCGATCAGCTTGAATTGCAGATCTTTTGGCAGTCCACCGACATTGTGATGGCTCTTGATTTTGACTGCGACTCGTTCTCCAGTTTTTGGATCAACGTTAGTATCCGCAGATTCAATCACGTCCGGGTAAAGCGTCCCTTGAGCGAGATAATCGAACGGCCCTAACCGCTTCGATTCTGCTTCAAACACGCGGATGAATTCGTGCCCGATGCGTTTGCGTTTTTCTTCAGGATCGGTGATACCCTCGACCGCTGCCAAGAAACGATCGCGAGCGTTCACATAGGCAACATCAATATGAAACTGCTCATGAAACAGCTTCACTAAGCGTTCTGGCTCTAGCTTTCGCATGAAGCCTTGGTCGATAAACATACAGGTGAGTTGATCGCCGATCGCTCGATGCAGCAGGAATGCCAGCGTTGAGGAATCCACGCCGCCAGACAGCGCTAACAGCACTCGCTTATCCCCAACTTTGGCACGAATTTCGCGAATCGCTTCTTCGACAAACGCATCGGTTGTCCAGGTCGGCTCACATTCGCAGATGTGGTAGACAAAGTTACGGATTAAAGCTTGTCCGTATTGAGAATGCACCACTTCCGGGTGGAACTGTACGCCGTAGAGTTTACGATCGTGTTCGGCAATGGCAGCACAAGGCGTATTCGCCGTGTGGGCGAGGATCTCAAATCCGGATGGAAGCTGCGTCACTGAGTCACCGTGGCTCATCCACATGATCGAGCCATCTTCGACATTGGTAAGCAAATCGGTCGGATCATCGATCGCGAGATTTGCTTTGCCGTATTCGCCGCGATCGCTGCGTTCGACATTGCCGCCAAGCTGTTGCACCATCAGTTGCATTCCGTAGCAGACTCCCAGAACGGGAATGCCAAGCTGCCAAATTCCCGCATCACAATGCGGTGCGCCATTGTCATAAACCGAATTTGGGCCACCGGATAGGATAATGCCCTTGGGGTTGAGTTGGCGCAACTGTTCAACCGTGGTGCGATACGACAGAACTTCAGAATAGACTTGGGTTTCGCGAATGCGGCGGGCAATCAGTTCTGAATATTGCGACCCAAAATCGAGAATCACGATCATTTGACGATCGAGCGCATCCAAATCTGAAGTAGATACGATCGGGGTATCCAGAACAGACGGGTCAGTGTGTGGAGTCACGGGAGTTTCCTGATGAAATGAACGAGAGTCAAACCGACGATAAACGGGCGTTTTGAAGAGCGGTAAAAAATGAATCGTTTTAGATATTCTGGCTATTCTAATCACATTAGCAAACGGACTCAAGCAGTTGGGTTGCTTTTCTGCTTTTTACCAAAATCTGCCGAGCACGATCGAACAAAATGCTACCGACCTCAACGGTTGCCTCACTGTGGGTAAAGATGTAATGCTGAGCACGATCGTCGATCGTTTGGGCGATCGAGGTATAAACTTCGATTTCTTTTCCTAAATTTCTTAAGTATTTCAATCCGTCTTCAGCCGTAGCGCTGGCAAGAATGGCTTGCAAATCTGCTGGATCGATTCCCACTTTTGCAGCATGAGCGGTGAGAATTTCTTGTCGAGCATCGGCAACATGATGATGGGTATGAAAGATGCCACCTGCAAGTTTCATTAATTTACCGTGATAGCCAAATAGGAGGATTGATTTCACTTGCTGAATTCCCGCCTCGACTAAGAGAGACCCGATCCAATTCGCAGTTTTGAGGGTGCGATCGCGATCGATGCCCAATTTTGCGGCAAGATCCAAACCATTCTCTCCAATGCAAAAAACGAGGGTGTCAAATCGCTTTGATTTTTCCTGAAGTTCTGCGCGAAATTGTTCGAGCTGGTCGGGAGCGCTGAGCGGTTGAGCAATGCCCGAAGTTCCAAGCAGCGATAAGCCTTCAACGACTCCGAACGCTTCGTTTGAGGTGCGTTTTGCCAGTTGCCGACCTTCAGGCAAGATTAAGGTGACGCGCAGCGATTCTCCAGCATGAAGCAACCGATTTAAGTTGGTGAGAATTAGCTGTTGAGCGTAAGCGTAGATGGCAGCTTGTTGATCCGATCGCTGTCCAACGCCTTCACCGCCGACGATCGTAATTCTCTCTACATTATCGGAAACATCAAAGTCCCCCACGAGTGGGGGATTTAGGGGGCCTCCGAGATCCCCAATCGCAGCACTTGGCTCTAATTCCACCATTGCCCAAACAGGCGTATTGCGGGTGAGGTCGAGATTGTCACCCGGATCGCTGCGAGTGATTGCTAACGCAGAATTTTTACTTAATTTCGCAACCTGCTCGATCGTGATCTGAACAATTTGAGCCGGATTAATTAAATCAAGCTCAACCTGATCGATCGCGATTCCGTGTCGAAGATGGTGCAGAGCGGCGATCGCAGAGGCACAAGCAAAAACAGGTAAGGTATATCCAGATTTCATTTCTTCAGGGCTAACGTTAATCCATCGGCGATCGGTAATAAGCTGACCCAGACGCGATCGTCTTGCGCCACTTTGGCATTAAAGGCGCGAATGGTGTTGGTAATCTTATCGTGATCGGTTTCGTCTGCCACACGACCCGACCACAACACATTATCGATCGCAATTAATCCACCAGGGCGCACCAGTTGAATCGCTCGATCGTAGTAGTTTGCATAGTTGCCTTTATCCGCATCAATGAAGGCAAAATCGAAAGTTTCTGTTTGATCTTGAAGCAGGCGATCGAGCGTGTCGATCGCGGGTGCGAGGTGCAATTCGATTTTGTCTGAAACATTTGCCATTGCCCAATAGCGGCGGGCGATCGTTGTATATTGCTCACTCACATCGCAAGCAATCAGTTTTCCATTGGGAGGAAGTGCCATTGCCACACAAAGCGAACTGTATCCGGTAAAGACTCCGACTTCTAGAGCTTTTTTCGCTTGGATCGATCGCACCAGCAGCGCCATGAGTTGACCTTGATCGGGTGAAATCTGCATTCGGGCTTGAGGCAGTTGTGCCGTTTCTTCGCGAAGTTGCGCGAGAATGTCTGATTCTTGCAGCGAGTTTGAGAGAATATAGCGGTAGAGAGACTCATCGACACCAAACGCCTGCTTAAACATAGGAGCTATGACCGTGAAACGAGCGATACAAATTATCCTAGCGATTGTCCTTGCAGTTGGCTTGACTGCCTGCGGTGGGCGCTACTCGGTTCCGGGTGCAGTGTTGAAAAAAGCGATCGCAATTACAGTCGATCGCACCCAACAAGAAATTAGTCAGCAGCTTAAACTCACTTCCGCTCCGAAAGTGACGATCGATCGCGTCAAAATCACGGATCAAACTCCGCTCAAAATCGAAGGATTTGATGGGTATCACGTTAAAGGCGAGTATGATTTCACCCTGAAGCAGTCGAAGCGCCAGGACAAACAAGTGGATAACATCTTCGATCTGTATCTGCAGCGTCAAATCGAAGGAAAAACTCAAACTTGGCGATTAGCCCAACAGAGCGGAGACGAATGGAACTTAACCGCGATCGACCCCACTCGGAAGCGTGGCTAAATTGGGCAACTCAGATCGCCTGCTTTCTGTGTAAATCGTAGATTCTCTCGATAGTCTACTGGACAGTCAATCACTGCGGGAACGTCTTGTTCGAGCGCTTCTTTAAGAGTTGGAATCAAATCCGCCACCGATTCAACCCGATAGCCTTTCAGCCCCATACTTTCGGCAAATTTGACGAAATCTGGATTGCCGAACTTGATAAACGATGAGTGTCCAAACTGGTTCTCTTGCTTCCACTCGATCAAGCCATAGCCGCCATCGTTAAAGATAATCGTCACAAAGGCAGTTCCAACTCTCAGCGCCGTTTCAAGCTCCTGACAGTTCATCATAAAACCACCATCTCCGGTGACTGCAACCACTTTACGATCGGGATGCACTAACTTCGCCGCGATCGCGCCCGGAATCGCAATTCCCATTGCCGCAAATCCATTCGAGATAATGCAGGTATTCGGGCGATGACAGTGATAATGCCGCGCCATCCACATCTTATGAGCGCCCACATCCGAGATCACAATGTCATCTGCACCCATCACTTGCCGTAAATCGTAAATGAGCTTCTGCGGCTTGATCGGAAAGCCATCATCATTCGCATATTGAGCATAATCGCTGCGAATCTCAGGACGTAAGCCGAGCGCTTGTGGGTCGGGTTTGCCATCGCGATCGCAACGATACAAAATCTCTTGCAGCGAATCGGAAATGTCACCGACAACTTCTGCGATCGGCATATAGCTACTATCGACTTCAGCAGGCGTACTGCCAATGTGAATCACCGGAATTCTGCCGCCTGGGTTCCACTTTTTCGGCGAGTATTCTACTAAGTCATAGCCGATCGCGATGACTAAATCGGCTTGATCAAATCCGCAGCTAATATAATCTCGCTGTTGTAACCCCACCGCCCAAAGCGCCAACGGATGCGGGTAAGGAATGACTCCTTTGCCCATAAACGTATTTGCAACCGGAATGTTTAATCGAGTCGCAAACTTAGTCAGCATTTCACTTGCATTGCTGCGAATTGCCCCATTTCCTACCAGAATTAATGGATTGGCTGCATCATTGATGGCGTTAGCAGCTTTCTCGATACTGCGGAACGAAGCAAAGGTCTTCTCAATGTTGTCAGAGGTGAGCGGCCTTCCATCTACAGGCATCGCTGCAATGTTTTCCGGTAAGTCGATGTGAACCGCTCCGGGCTTTTCAGTTTGAGCAATCTTGAAGGCTTTGCGAACAATCTCAGCCGTGTTACTGGGTCGCACGATTTGTGTGTTCCACTTGGTAACAGGCGCAAACATGGCCACTAAATCGAGGTATTGATGCGATTCGATGTGCATTCGATCGGTGCCCACCTGCCCCGTGATTGCAACTAACGGAGCGCGATCGAGGTTCGCATCTGCCACGCCGGTCATCAAATTCGTGGCCCCAGGCCCTAACGTGGAAAGACAAACCCCCGCCCTTCCGGTGAGCCGCCCGTAGACATCTGCCATAAATGCTGCACCTTGCTCATGTCGCGTGGTGATAAACCGGATTGATGAGTTTTGCAGCGCTTCTAGCACATGAAGATTTTCTTCTCCGGGTAGACCGAAGATATACTCAACGCCTTCTGCTTCCAAACACCGGACTAATAGTTCTGCCGTGTTCATGCTCGTCCTCCAAAGTAAAGGGCTAGGGATTCGCTTCGTATAGTGATAGCCCAGATTTAATGATCTAAAAGACTTTCTATCTATTGCACCCAGATAGTTTTGATGTTGACAAACTCGTGGATGCCTTCGCGCCCTAGTTCCCGCCCAAACCCCGATCGCTTGATGCCACCAAACGGTAGCTTCACATCGGATTTCACCATCGCATTGATAAACACTGAGCCAGATTCAATTTCTTCGATTAACCGTTCGCGCTCCGTTTCGTCTTGCGTCCAAGCACTTGCCCCTAATCCAAACGGTGAATCATTCGCACGAGCGATCGCACTGTCTAAATCTGGCACCCGAAACACCAGCGCAACCGGCCCAAAAAACTCGTCATACTCCGCAATACAGCCTTTGGGAATGTCAGTCAGAATCGTGGGGGTATAGAAGTTTCCGGGCCGATCGCGCAACGGTTCCCCACCGATTAGCACTTTTGCGCCCTGCTGAATCGAGGTCTGAACTTGCTGATCGAGATCTTGCAGAATGCCTGGGGTTGCTAAGGGGCCAATTTCGGTTTCCGGCAACAGTGGATCGCCGACTTTCAGCGCTTTGTACTGCTCAACTAGACGATCGAGGAATTGATCGGCGATCGCGTCGGCCACGATAAAGCGCTTTGCTGCGATGCAAGATTGCCCACTGTTGAGCATTCGAGCCGCGACCGCCGTTTTGACTGCTTGGTCTAAATCTGCGCTCGGCATCACAATAAACGGATCACTGCCGCCAAGCTCTAGAACGACTTTTTTGATGTGCTTGCCCGCGATCGCCGCAAGACTCGCTCCAGCGGGTTCACTTCCAGTTAGGGTTGCTGCTTTAACGCGATCGTCTTCGACAATCATCGCCACTTTATCCGCACCCACCAGTAACGTTTGGAATGCGCCAGCCGGAAAGCCAGCGCGAACGAACACTTCCTCGATCGCAACGGCACATTGCGGCACATTCGAGGCGTGTTTGAGCAGTCCCACATTTCCCGCCATCAAAGCCGGAGCCGCAAATCGAAACACTTGCCAAAACGGAAAATTCCACGGCATCACCGCTAAAATCACGCCCAGCGGTTGATAGCGCACAAAACTAGACGCAGCTTGAGTTTGAATCGGCACATCGGCTAGAAATTCGGCAGCCTGTTCTGCATAAAACCGACAAACCGACGCAGATTTCTCGACTTCTGCGATCGCGGCTTTCAGCGGCTTACCCATTTCTAGAGTGATTAATTCACCGAAGCGATCTCGCTCTCTTTCCAAAATATTTGCTGCTTCGGAAAGCCAGCGTGCACGCTGCTCCAGCGGAACAGAACGATACTGCAAAAACCGGGAGTGCGCCGCCTCGATTTTCTGCTGAATTTCTACAGTCGAGAGCGCTTCAAACGTTTTTACCACTTCTCCGGTTGTGGGGTTTACGGTTGCGATCGCCATAGCCCTTCCTCCCTAATTTTTAGGAATCTACAGAATGCGATCGCACGGATTGAAGCTTAAGTTAATCATTTCTTTATAATTAGAGTCTAAACCGTGTAGATCGCTACTTTGTTTTAGCAAATATCTCTATTACAATTCTCCCAACAATTGTGTAAAACGATCAGTAAACTATGATTAAATTTGCAATTGTTCGCGATCGTTAAAGTATTAACGTGCTGCTCAAGCTGTAGAGAAAGATTAACCCTGATGACGAGATCGGCAAATATTTCAGAAAGGTTAAGTTTTTTCGGTAAGCTCAGATACAAAAAATGCTTGCTATATCATAAGAGGTACGCGACCGAAGCAACATATGGTAGCAATTGAGCCGCATCTCTTGCATTCGCAACTAGCCAGAGAAGTCGTCCGCTAGGATGAAAGTCGCCTACATTAGCCCAATTACATTAGCCCAATTGTCAACACGGATCAAATTAAGAGCGATGTCTGCCGCTCTTGAAAATGCTTTACCTTCTCGTAGTGAGTTGGAAGTTGTAGAACGGATCGGACATAGCCTTAATATGAACTCATTAGATATGGATTTACGCACTTCCTTAAGTAGACCGATCGTGCTTGTAGTGGATGATAGTGTTGATAACCTCGTTTTGTTAGAGTATCAGCTTACCAGGCTGACCGAGTGTGCTGTCGTCACCGCTGAAACAGGCGAAGCTGCGGTTCACCTTGCACAACACAACCAGCCAAGCTTAATTCTGCTAGATATATTGCTGCCTGACATCAATGGAATTGAGGTGATTCAGCGATTGAGGCAAGCTCCCAGTACGGCTGGAATTCCGATCGTTGCTCTCACTGCACTTGCCAGAACCGAAGACCGCGATCGCATTCTTGACTCTGGCTGCGATGATTATCTGGCTAAACCCTACGATTTAGATGAGCTACAAGCCGTGGTTAATCGTCATCTACCTCAGTGTTGTCGTCTCTAAGGCGACGGGAGTGAGATTCGCGCACTTGGGGGGCTTTTTCCAGCACTACGATCGTCCCGCTGCGTCCCGTGTCAAACGTAGCATCGCTGAGAATATCAATCACC
Source organism: Leptolyngbya sp. DQ-M1 (assembly GCF_039962505.1). Taxonomy (NCBI): domain Bacteria; kingdom Bacillati; phylum Cyanobacteriota; class Cyanophyceae; order Leptolyngbyales; family Leptolyngbyaceae; genus Leptolyngbya; species Leptolyngbya sp. DQ-M1. The sequence goes on along the minus strand of NZ_JAMPLJ010000002.1, from coordinate 313,596 downwards.
TTGACATCGACGACTTCTTCGATCAGGACTGTCAATTGTGGGTGCAGCGCTTTGTCTAGATCGTCATGCACCTTCTCTGCAAGTTCTTCTTGTCCCGTTTCAAGTAGTAATCTTTCAGGCTTAGTAATTGCGTCTTCTAGCACGATAATCACTTTGCCGTCTGCGATATGGCAACTGACGCGACTCGGTTGGTGTCCGAGTTGAGTCCGATAAAAGGCTTGTACGCGCTGCGAAAGTGTCCGCTCCAGTTGTCCACGGGTCGGTAAAGCAGTAGAGGTCATAATAGTAAATTAATTAAGAATCAAGTCCGGTCATAGGATTTCAGATACGGTTATTATTGCGGTCTTGATTCTGTGACCAATCTCCCTAGAGAAAGGTTTTCTCCTGCATTGTTCTCAGCGTAACGGAAGTAACATTTTTATGATTAACGCACTTCAATTAAGCCATTGACGATCGTGAGTACAATCGATAAACCAATCAATATCCATAAGATAAAACCAGGCAAAAATGTAAGCAATCCGACACCGCGCAAAATCCACACGATCGCGGTGAGGGCGAGGACAACAATATAAACAATTGCTCTGGAATTGCTGGGTTGATTCATAAGGTAATCGATGCTTCTCTCAATTAGTCTCTATCACTATAGGCAGACTTTCTCAGATCTTCATCAGTTGAATACAATTGTTTTACGGAATGCTTGCTATTGTGTCGGTTGATCAGATCGTGTGAATGAGGAGTGTTTAGACATGATGACCTTGGTACGCGAGTCTGCTTTGATGCAAGGTGAGATTTTGCTGAAAACAAAGCCGCATTCTGCTTGGGGAGGGGCTGTTACTGCACAGATGTATTTACCGATCGCGCCGACTCTAGTTTGGGAGCAGGTGACGGATTATCCGCGCTGGACGCAGTATTTTCCAGAGGTGACGCGCAGCGAAGTGCGGCAAGTGATTTCACAGCGCACCAAGCGAATTTATCAAGCCGCAAGTAAAGCGTTTTTGATCTTTACGGCTCAAGTTGAAATCACACTGAATGTTCTCGAAACTCATCAGCAGCGAGTTCAGTTCTTCTTGGAATCTGGAAGTTTCAGCGATTTTACTGCCGATTTGCAGCTACAGTCATATGCGGAAGGAACGATTCTGACTTATGCAGTGCAGGCGACTCCGACGATTCCAGTTCCAAGTTTTTTGATCGAGCAGGCAATCCGGTTGGATCTGCCTGTGAATTTGAGACAGATGCGATCGGTGATCTGTGCGGGGAAGTAATACCAGATCTCTAAGTACTTGCGACAGATCTCGTAAAGACGCGATATATCGCGTCTTTACGAGGGCGCTGATATAGGGTTTTCGTGATCTAGCTTTCGTAAGCGTCCATCGGTAAGCAGGAACAGACTAGATTGCGATCGCCATACGCATTGTCAATTCGCCCGACTGCTGGATAGAACTTGTTTGCACGAGTCCAAGCGGTCGGGAAGATTGCCTCAGCACGGGAATAGGGGCGATCCCAATCAGCCGTCAGATCAGCAACGGTGTGCGGTGCATTCTTGAGGAGATTATTGGCGCGATCGACCTTTCCGGTTTCGATCTCTCGGATCTCTTCGCGAATCGCAATCATGGCATCACAGAAGCGATCGAGTTCTGCTTGAGATTCGCTCTCGGTCGGCTCAACCATGACGGTTCCAGCAACGGGCCAAGAGACGGTCGGCGGATGGAATCCGTAATCGATTAACCGTTTGGCAATGTCATCGACTTCGATTTCTGCGCTCTTTTTGAACTCCCGCAGATCGAGAATGCACTCATGCGCCACTAAGCCATTTTTGCCTTTGTACAACACCGGATAATGTCCTTCGAGGCGTTTGGCAATATAGTTGGCGTTGAGAATCGCAATCTCGGTGGCTTCGGTCAAGCCGCGCCCGCCCATCATCGCAATGTACATCCACGAAATTGGCAGAATACTCGCACTGCCCCAAGGAGCCGCCGATACCGCTCCGATTCCTTGGTCTGTGCTGGTGGGAACGATCGAGTGATTCGGCAAGAAGGGCACAAGATGGGAAGCAACGCCGATCGGCCCCACTCCCGGCCCGCCGCCCCCATGCGGAATGCAGAAGGTTTTATGCAGATTCAAATGACAGACATCCGCACCAAAATCACCAGGACGGCATAATCCCACCTGTGCATTCATGTTTGCGCCGTCCATATAAACTTGTCCGCCGTTTTCATGCACGATCGTACAAATCTCCCGAATGCCTTCTTCAAACACACCATGCGTTGAAGGATACGTCACCATCAAGGCGGCAAGGTTTTCGCGATGCTGTTCGGCTTTGGTTCTGAGGTCGTCTAAATCGATATTGCCTTCGCTGTCACAGGCGATCGCCACTACTTTCATGCCCGCCATAACTGCACTCGCCGGATTCGTTCCATGTGCCGATTGTGGAATCAGACAGATATTGCGATGCGTATCCCCACGACTTTGATGATATTGCCGAATTACCAAGAGTCCAGCATATTCACCTTGAGATCCCGCATTCGGTTGCAGTGAGATTCCTGCAAATCCGGTGATTTCAGACAGCCAGGATTCAAGCTGTTTGAAGAGTTCCTGATAACCCTGCGTTTGGTCGATCGGTGCAAACGGATGCAGTTGTCCGAATTCTGCCCAGGTAATGGGCACCATTTCCGCCGTCGCATTCAGTTTCATCGTACAAGAACCAAGCGGAATCATCGCAGAAGTGAGTGATAAATCTCGCGACTGCAAGCGATACATATAGCGGAGCAATTCGGTTTCCGATCGATAAGCCGAAAACGTCGGATGGGTCAGATAGTCTGAGCCTCGCACGAATTGAGTGGGAATCCGAGCGGCGGGAATTTCGCGCAGGGTTGCGCGATCGCTAAAACTCCTCAGAATATTGATCAAATCGGTTTGCGAAACGGTTTCATCGATCGAAACTCCGATCGTATCTGCGTCGATCTTGCGTAAGTTAATGCCTTGCTTCAAAGCCTGCGCCAAGACCTGATCCGCCTTACCCGGAACTTCGATGCGTAAGGTATCAAAGTAAGGCTCAGTTCCGAGTTTGAAGCCAGCTTGTTGAAGGGCGATCGCCAACTGTACGGTCAGGCGGTGAACGCGATCAGCGATCTGTTTCAATCCAGACGCGCCATGATAAACGGCATACATTCCCGCAATCACTGCTAGTAAAACTTGCGCGGTACAAATATTGCTCGTCGCTTTGTCGCGTCGGATATGTTGTTCGCGAGTTTGCAGCGCCAGTCTTAATGCAGGTTGACCATTTCGATCTTTTGACACTCCGACTAATCTTCCGGGGAGCTGGCGCTTGTAAGCTTCTTTGGTCGCAAAGTAAGCAGCATGAGGGCCTCCGTAACCCAGAGGAACACCGAAACGCTGAGTATTTCCGATCGCAATATCCGCGCCAAATTCTCCAGGTGGTTTTAGCAGCGTCAAACTAAGCAAATCCGCCGCAACCGTGACCAATGCACCCGCTTGATGAGCGCGATCGACAAACTCGGAATAGTCATAAATTGCGCCATCGGTCGCTGGATATTGCAGCAATGCCCCGAAGATTGGCGTATCAAATTCAAACGTGCGGTGATCTCCTACAATGACCTGAATCCCAAGCGGAATCGCGCGAGTTTGAATGACTTCGATCGTTTGCGGATGACACGCGCTCGACACCCAGAAAGTTTTTGCACTGTTTTTGACCAGTCCAAAACTCATTGCCATCGCTTCGGCGGCTGCCGTTCCTTCATCCAGCAACGAGGCATTAGCGATTTCCAGTCCAGTCAAATCCATCACCATCGTCTGAAAGTTGAGCAGCGCTTCGAGACGACCTTGAGCGATTTCGGGCTGATACGGCGTGTACTGCGTGTACCAGCCGGGATTCTCTAAAATGTTGCGCTGAATCACCGGAGGTGTAATGCAATTCGAGTAGCCCATGCCGATAAACGATCGCATCACCTGATTTTTGACGGCGATCGCTTTGAGTTCTTTCAGCATTTCATACTCGCTTCGTCCCGATTCAATCTGGAGCGGACGTTTGATCCTAATGCTTTGAGGAACAGCTTTATCGATTAGATCTGCGATCGAGTTCAAGCCCAACACCTGAAGCATCGCTTGAATTCCCGCACCCCGCACCCCGATATGGCGATCGACAAATCGATCGGTGTAAGTTAATTCAGTTTGTGCGGGAGTGCGATCGGAAGATTCAGAAGCATCGAGATCGAAAGAAGCGCGATCATAGTCAAAAGGTGCAGTCACTGTGGGTTCAGACATAGAGGGTGAGCGGTTTAGGGTGACAAAGTGGAGCTTCTAGAATTCGGCTTTGAAACTAAAAACGTGGAGCGTCAATACCATGAACGTTAAAGATATCAAAATTAGTTAGAAACATTCTGCAATAATTAACCCGCTAGCGAAACTAGCGGGTGTAAAGCTATCGTGAATTTACGGAGTAGATTTCGGAAATTACGGAGAGAATCTCAGCTTCCCTCGACCATACTGCGATATTCATCGGCAGACAGCGCATCTTCTAGCTCCGAAACATCGCTTGCACTCACTTTGATCAGCCAACCTGCCTCGTAGGGATCATCAACTAATTTCTCCGGTGCGTCCATCATCTCGGTGTTGACTTCCAGCACCGTACCGCTTACCGGAGCTTTCAAATCTTCTACCGCTTTGACGGATTCGATCGTGCCGAATCTTTCGCCTTTTTCAACCGTGTCCCCTGGTTCCGGCAATTCCAGAAACACAATATCGCCAAGCTCATCGATCGCGAACGCCGTAATCCCGATCGTAACGGTGTAGTCGTCAACTTTGGCGTATTCGTGGGAGTCGGTGTATTTCAGAGTGTCAGGATATTCAAATGCCATGAGCGATCAGGGGTCAAATTGCACTTCTTATTCTATTTCGTTGCGCGGTAGAACGGACGCTTGACGACGATCGCGCCATAGTTTTTCCCGCGAATGCCGATTTCGAGCAGTTGTCCTGGTTTTGATAATTCAGTCGGGACGTAACCCAGGGCGATCGCTTGTCCGACGGTCGGCGCTAAGGTTCCACTGGTGACGATTCCCACGGCTTCTCCGTCTGAAAAAATCGGGTAATCGTGACGGGCAATATTTCGCCCTTGCATTTGTAAGCCGACGAGCCGTTTTTTGACCCCGTTTTGCTTTTGGTCTTCGAGGATCGATCGCCCAATAAAATCGCCCTTCGTATCAAAATGTACCAGCCATCCCAACCCCGCTTCGAGTGGAGTCGTCGAATCGTTGATATCCTGCCCGTAAAGCGCCATTGCTGCTTCTAATCGCAACGTATCCCGCGCTCCCAATCCGCAAGGCGTGACACCCGTTTCCAGCAGCGATCGCCAGAGATCGATCGCACCCTGCGGATCAAGCATGACTTCAAATCCATCTTCTCCGGTATATCCGGTTCGTGCAATAAAGGCACGATGACCCAGAATGGATGTTTCTAGATGTCCAAACGGTTTGACGTGCGAAAGATCTTGATCCACGATCGCGTTCAAATGCTCAACCGCTTTCTTTCCTTGCACCGCAATCAGCGCTTGAGCATCGGAAAGATCCTGAAACTCAACATCGGTTAGATTCGCTAACAACCAATCGCGATCTTTCTGAGTGGTTGCCGCATTCACAATTACAACCCAGCGATCGTCCCCTTGAAAATAAAAAATCAGATCATCGATAATTCCGCCCTGTGGATTCAGCAGCACCGTGTATTGGGCTTGCCCCGGCTGTAGGCGGCTTAAATCCGAGGGAACAAGCTTCTGAATTTGGGGCAGCACACTTTTACCCGTGAGCGTGAACTTGCCCATGTGCGAAATGTCGAACATTCCCGCATCCGATCGCACCGCATGATGCTCCTGGGTAATTCCGCTAAATTGCACAGGCATTTCCCAACCCGAAAATCCGGTCATGCGGGCATTTAGCTCGATCGCTAACTCATACAAAGGGGTGCGGCGCAGAGAATTCAAGGGAGGTCTCGCAGAACTTTACATCACTCTAAAGTTACCATTTCTCTCAATTTTCGATTAGCGGATGTATCGCAGATTGCAAACCGATAAAAAATTTTCCTTGATCGATCCCCAATTGCAATTCTCTGACCGAAACCCCTTGTCAACTTTGCCATCCAGACAGACACTAAGGATGGGAGTCGAAGTGGAACTGCGAGGTTAATCTGTGAAGAAGGTATTAGCAATTATCCTGGGAGGGGGTGCTGGAACCCGTTTATATCCGTTGACCAAACAACGGGCAAAACCAGCCGTCCCATTAGCCGGAAAGTATCGATTAATTGATATTCCCGTTAGTAACTGTATCAATTCCGAAATTTTTAAGATCTACGTTCTGACTCAATTCAATTCCGCTTCTCTTAATCGCCACTTGAGCCGCGCCTATAACTTCTCTAGCTTTAGCGAAGGATTTGTTGAGGTTCTTGCTGCTCAACAAACTGCCGAAAACCCGAACTGGTTCCAGGGGACTGCTGATGCTGTACGCCAGTATATTTGGCTGTTTCAAGAATGGGATATCGAAGAATATTTGATCCTTTCTGGTGATCATTTGTACCGAATGGATTACCGCGAATTCGTGCAGCGCCATCGCGATACGGGTGCAGATATTACCCTGTCGGTTGTGCCGATTGATGAAGCTCGCGCCTCGGATTTTGGCTTGATGAAGATTGATCAGAATGGACGAGTGATCGACTTTAGCGAAAAGCCCAAAGGCGATGCTCTCAAAGCAATGCAGGTGGATACAACAGTGCTGGGTCTAACGCCCGAAGAAGCTCGTCAAAGCCCCTACATTGCTTCAATGGGGATCTACGTTTTCAAGAGAGAAGTGCTCGAACAACTGCTGAAGGAAGCTCCCAGCCAAACAGACTTTGGCAAAGAGATTATTCCGAGTTCTGCTCAGAACTACAACGTTCAAGCCTATCTGTTTAACGACTACTGGGAAGACATTGGGACGATCGAAGCGTTCTATGAGTCCAATTTGGCACTCACGCAGCAACCCCGCCCACCCTTTAGCTTCTACGACGAAACCGCACCGATCTACACTCGTCAGCGCTTTTTACCGCCGAGCAAGTTTCTCGATTCGCACGTCACCGAATCGATCATCGGTGAGGGCTGCATCTTAAAGAACTGTCGGGTGCATCATTCGGTATTGGGAGTGCGATCAAGAATCGAAGCCAATTCGGTAATCGAGGACTCGTTAATTATGGGGGCTGACTTCTATGAAGGTCAGGCTGAGCGCCAGTCGGGACTCGATTGCAGCAGTCCCGGAGTCCCCCTTGGGATTGGATCGGACACGATTATCCGTCGAGCGATTATCGACAAAAACGCTCACATCGGCTGCAATGTGCAGATCGTGAATAAAGATCGAGTTCAAGAAGCCGATCGCGAGAATCTCGGTTTCTACATTCGCAGTGGAATTGTTGTGACATTAAAAGGTGCGGTGATTCCCGACGGAACCATCATCTAAGGTTCGCTTAATTCTACTCATTGGCTTACCAGGGAGCGGGAAATCAACTTACGCCCGCTCCCTGCGTTCGTGCATGATTTCAACCGATACTATCCGCGCTCAACTGTTCGGAGACGAAGCCGTTCAGGGAAGTTGGCTCAAAATTTGGCTAGAGGTGCGATCGCAGTTTCAGCAAGCCGTCAGCGCGATTCAATTCGGTGAAATTGAGTTCGCCATCTACGATGCCACGAATGCCGTGAGAAAACAGAGACGAGCCGCGATCGCGCTTGCTCGAAAATCCGGCTTCACTCATATCACTGGAGTTTGGATTAATCCACCGATCGAGGTCTGCTTAGAGCGCAATCGAATGCGCGATCGCCAAGTTCCCGATGCAGTAATTCATCGAATGGCGCGTCGATTATACGGAGCGCCCCCCGCACTCGACGAGGGACTTGATGAACTCATCCTGCTTGAATCGGCTCAATTCAGAGACGACAGCGACATTTTCTTCTCTAAGGCTTGACTGCGCGTCAACGTCGATAGTTTTTGCAGCACTTCTTGAGCCAGCATCACAAACGCCTTCGATCCCGCAGTTCCGGGATTGGTCAGTACCACAGGTGAAAAACTATCGATCGCTTTTGAAACATTTACATCCGACGGAATGCGCGTTTTGAATAACTTCGCTTCGCTGAAATCTTCATTCAATCGCTTCATCACTTGCCCATAATAGCGACTGGTCAAGATATTTCCAGACAGCGAGAAGGCAATTCCAAGTAGATCTAAATCGACCTGAGTTAAATCTGTTTTGTGCATCTCTTTCAGCTTGTTAATTCGGCGCTCTAGAAGCTGAATTCCGATGAGCGAAAGTGGCTCAGGTCTTGCGGGAATTAAGTAGAAACGACTCGCAAGTAAGGCACTCCGAGTAATCAGGTTATATCCTGGAGCACAATCGAGCAAAATCAGGTCGTAATCGTTCGCGATCGGCACAAGGACTTTCTGAATCAGGTTCTTTTCAAACACATTCCAAACGTGCTCAAAATCAGTTTCCTGCTTTTGTAGCGCTGTTTTGTGCAGCATCTGGGAAACCAGAAATTCATCATATAAATCAATATCACCTGGCAGCAGATCAAAACCTTTTAGCTGACACACATATTTGTGAATCGCATCCGGAACGACTTGCGGCAGTTTTGGGTCTGAAGTGATTGCGCTTTGAATCAGGTGTCTTAAGGTGCGCTTATCGTTACGCAGTCTCGCGAAGTCTGCGGGCGGCATCAAGCTCAGAGTTGCGCTGATTTGAGTGTCCAGATCGACTAGAAGAACTCGCTTTTGGTGATACTTTGCCAAACAAGCTGCCAAGTTGACGGATAGAGTTGTTTTACCGACTCCGCCTTTCATGTTCGTCATCGCGATCGTATATGTCATGCTCGCCTCCGATGATGCGTCAAAATCGCTACCCTAACATTTGGGTCATCATACAGCGTTCTGATTTAAGTTGATCAAATCAAATTTTAAAGCACATTCATCCCAACAACCAAAATTCATCGCTTTCTGCGAACGCCGCTCAGCTTCAACACATCTTCGATCGTTGAGCAATAGTTCTCCATACCAAACGTCGCGGGACTAATCGGATTTTGATGGATAAAGTGACGGTAGCGCAACGCAAACCGATCCCACTCGCCCATCTGAATCCGAAACAGAAAAATCACCAGATCCGCAAGTAGAAGCAACGGAAAGCCTAGCATCGGCTTTAGACCCCGGTAGAAACAAAGCTCATCAAATACCTGATTGACCGTAATTTTCTGATTGCCCACTACAAAACTCTTTTCCTTCGGCGGGTGATCCACAAAATGCCGCACCACTTGAGCAATATCATGAGCGTGAATAAAGTGAAAACTGCCATCAGCACGGAAAAAGCGAATCAGCTTCGCCCACCTTGCCACCTCTGGAATTCCAGTTGTCACCGCCGAGTAAGGATAACGCTCTCCACCGCCGATCACTAAGGTCGGGAACAGCTTGGTAATTTTAGGTGCGATCGCCAACCCGGCTAACTTCTCGTAACAGATATACTTGGATTTCAGATAATCGTTGCCGATCGTAAATGCTTCAGGCAGCAGTTGATTGTTGCGATCGAGAATGCTAGCGGTCGAAAAATAAATCACTTGCTCGACGCGCTCTGGATCAAGCATCGAGAGCAATTGCAGATTGCTTTGCACATTGACTTCTTGAATCCCTTCTCCGCCCCAAGCCGTCGCCGCTAGTATCGCACAATCGATCGTGCTTAGAAGTTCTCGATGTTGCTCAATCTCACGCAAATCTGACTCAATTACAGTAATGCCCGATCGCGCCGTCAGATCAATCTTGATCTTGCTAGCATCACGAACGAGCAGAAACAGTTCATGTCGAGTGTTTTGAATCAGGGCTTCGACAAGATAGTGACCAATGCAACCACTTGCACCTGTCACGAAGATTCGCTTGCTCATTGAGGAATTCAGGGATGAATGATGAAAGACAAAGTGCAGGAGGAAACCCTATGAATTAACAGAATAAACGGTTCTGCCCAATTCTGATCCGCTCAATGCCTTTCATCGTCGAAATTTCATCAATGTGCAGCAGCAAGAAGCTGATCCACTTGCTTCGCCGTCTCAAAGAAGTAGGCTGCATTTTCCTCCGGGGTATTGGGGAGAATGCCGTGTCCGAGGTTCAAAATGTGACCACGGTTGCCTGCTTTGCGAATCGTGTCGAGAATGCGATCGCGGATAAATTCCTTCGATCCAAACAACACACCCGGATCAAGGTTGCCTTGCACTTTCATCTCTTTACCGAGTCGAGCGCGAGCATCCGCCATATCGACCGTCCAATCGATCGTCAAGATATCCGCTCCCGCTTTTGCCATGCGTTCTAGGAGTCCAGCGCTTCCTGTCACCAACAGAATGAGCGGCGTGTCCGGATGCACCTGCTTAATCTTGCGGAACACTTGCTGTTGATACGGCAGCGCAAATGTATCGTAATCTTGGGGGCTGAGTTGTCCTGCCCAAGAGTCAAACATTTGGATTACTTGTGCGCCGCAATCAATTTGGTAACAAGCATAAGTCGCGATCGCATCTGCCAGCTTTGACAACAATTGATGCAGAATCGCCGGATCAGAAAATGCCATGTTTTTGATGATCGAATAGGTCTTCGATCCTTTGCCTTCAACGGCGTAAGCCGCTAATGTCCAAGGCGCGCCAACAAATCCCAGAACCGTTGCTTCATTTTTGACTTCTTCGCGCAGAGACTTCAAAATCGTTTTGATAAACGGCATCGTTTCTTCGGGAACGAGCGGATGCAGTCGATCGATCTGTGCTTGAGTGCGAATCGGATCAGCAATGATCGGGCCTTTTCCCTCAGCGATGTCCATCTCGATTCCGAGACCGGGAAGCGGAGTCACAATGTCGGAAAACAGAATCACGCCATCGGGCTTGAAAGCTCTCCAAGGTTGCAGCGACACCTCGATCGCGACCTCTGGAATTTCAGAGCGTTCGCGGAACGACGGATAGCGATCGCGCAGATCTCGATAGGCTTTCATGTAGCGACCAGCCTGTCGCATCATCCAAACTGGGGGACGATCTAACACTTCGCCCCGTGCTGCCCGTAACAAAAGTGGAAGTTGCGAAGAACCCGTCATGCAGAAGCCTCTTGATAAAACCTTTTGTTTTCTACGTTTCTTAGCCTATCACTGGAGGGGATCTGGTATAGCCGCAATCCCAATGAATGTAACGGTTTTGAAATATTCCATCGCTCGAACGGCCGATGTTTGTAACCACGAAATAGCTCTAACAACAGAGTCACTTCTCAAGCTTTAGTCAGATTAATTTGGAGTTTGAAGTTTATATTCTGAAGCTGTTCAAAGTTGATAAAAGGATAAAAACAATGACTAAATTTGCTGCAAAACTCGCATTAGCTTCTGCTTTGATTTTGGCTCCGATGTCGCTGCCTGCAATGAGCCAAACCGGAACTGGAACCGGAACTGGAACCGGGACTGGAACCGGCACGACCACTCAAGATGCAGGTTATCACCAAGAAGGACGCAACGGTTACTGGGGTCTGTTGGGCTTGCTCGGATTGTTCGGTTTGATGGGACGCAAGAGCAGCCGCGATGAGCATTCTTCGACGGGTGCAACTGCATATCGTGATCCGGCAGATGTATCGGGAACCCGCGATCGCTACTAATCGGTTAGACAACTCAAAAGCTTAACGGCATGGAAGCAGAGAAGCCTTTCATGCCGTTTATTGGTGTTTAATACTACATAAACGGAAATTATTTCTTGAATTTGCTGAAAATAAAGCTCAATCTGCAAATTCAACCTCTTTTAATCGGGTCGCTTTTTCTTGTAATCGCTTGAGCATTCGAGATTCACCGATCCATTCATCAAGCTCAAGTGTTTCTTGAAGCTCATCATTTTCGTAACGCCTCAGAAACTCTTCGGTTGAGAGTTGGTATTGAGTTTCAAAAGCTTCAAGTCGTGTTTGAGTTCGTTGAATTCCAGCTTCAACCGACGAAAGTGATTCGGCGATCACAGCTTCAATCAGCGATCGCAAATTGGGATACTGAGAGATGAGTTTCAGTTCAGTCCTGATACCAGATTGATTTGTGGATGCGACAGATTCTCGCCCCCTAAATCCCCCAGAATGGGGGACTTTGAGTATGGCATTCTATGTTTAATTCGGTATGAGGAGCGATCGTAAATAATGCTTCTTTAATTTTGCCGTAGCTTCTGAAGTGCAAGAAGCTCGGACAGTAGAATGAAATACCACCCGCTTAAGGTCTAATCATGTAAATTTGAGTCCCAAACCCCGACATAAATCCGATCGCGCTCGTTCCGCTCAATGACACCTTTGAGATTGCCTTGTTGAAATCGATAGCGATTGCGTTCTCGTCGATAAACTTGCTTCAACCCGTTGATGACTTCCGATGTGGCACGGCTACCTAGCATTCCATTGACGGTCACTTGCAGCGTTAAATCATCAACCGATTGAGCAAATGATGCCTCAGTTTGCCGAATTTGGTTTGTCGATCGGTCGTACAGATAGGCAAGCGTAATCCGATCGGGTACAACTTCATACAAAGCGCTGCGAGTATTTTGCCAATAGCCGCGCCCTGTTTGTGCAGGCTCTCCCAGAATTGCTCGCACTTCCTGTTCCGACGTGCCAACCGCGAAACCAGGAACACGACCCGTTGATTGAGTTTTTGTTTGAGAGGGTTCTGGGGTGGACGGCGCGATCGGAGTTGCTTCAGGGCTGGGAGATGGCGGAATCGAAGCGCTAGGTTTGGGTTGGGGCGGGTCGATTTGGACGGGAGACGGACTCGGGGCTTCAGACGGCGTAGGCGAAATCGAAGGGAGTGGACTCGGAGAATTCAGCGTTACGGCGGGTTCAGATGTTTGGCGCGATCGCGGCGAGAGCAGTGCGATCGCCACTCCAGTTAAGGTGAGTCCGGTTAAAGCGGCAAGCAGCCAAGCTAGGCGCAATTTTGGCTTTGTCGTTGCGATCGGTTCTTCGGTGCTTGGGGCATACGCGATCGTTGCGGCAGTTGCAGTCGAAACTTTGGGAGCCTGCGTTACAGGAGCAGTGAAAGTTTGTGACGGCGGGACGGCATCCTGTGGCAGAAGGGATAACCATTCTTCAACGCTGGCAGAGCGCATGGCGGCGTTCATTGCCATCCCCCGCAGAATTGCCTGGTTCACACCCGGACTAACCGAGGGTTGGAGTTCTCGCGGTTCGGGCATTCGTTCATGATCTCGTAGAATCGCTGCGATCGGAACGGTTGCCGTAACTAATGCGTAGAGTGTTGCGGCTAAACCGTAAACATCGCTTGCAGGACTGCGTTTTTGCTGAGCGAAATATTGCTCGATCGGTGCATATCCGACCGACATCATTTGGGTATGCATTTGCGTTGAATTCGGTGTGAATTCCCGTGCAATGCCAAAATCGATCAGAATGGCTTCTTGGGTACCTTCACGAATAATAATGTTTTCAGGTTTGATATCTCGATGCAGCAATCCGTTGCGGTGAACCACTTGCAGCGCTGAGCCGATTTGCCGGATGTAGTGAATTGCGATCGCGTCCGATAGCGGTCGATTCGGAAAAACGATCTCTTCCAGGGTTTTGCCGGGAATGTAATCCATCACCATGTACGAGCGATCGCTTTCGATGAAAAAATCACTCACGCGCACAATATTCGGATGCACACACAGCGCCAACCGCCGCGCTTCATCCTGGAATTTGCGCTCGAAATCGGCAAAATTTCGCTCGAATCGTAGGGACTCATTCAACGTTTTGATCACTACAGTTTGATGCAAAAAGTGATGAATTGCCTTATAAGTCACACCGAATCCACCCTGACCAATAATCGCTTGCAGGGTGTATTTACCATTTGAGAGCGTTGTACCAACGAGAGAATCCATGCCAAATCAAGCCTGACCGCTTTATGATTGAACCGCATTTCGAGGCAGAGTGCATCGGAGTTGAGTGATAGTTTCTGCTGAGTTCATTGGCAGCTTGACCAATTCTAACCGACCCTTCATAAACTCCATGAGATTCTGATTCAGCAATAGACTAAATCCTAACGAGGGCGGTTCCAAATCGGGTGGCGCTTCTCGTTTGAGCAAGTCGATCGCTTCTTGCCAAACCTCAATCGGGCGTTCGTCTTCCAAATCGATATACACAAAATTCGCATCTGCGTGTGCCGAAAGTTTAATCGAGCCTTCCTGCATCGTCGCGATCGCGCTGCTAATCAAACTGGTTAACACTTGCAAAAGCGATTTGCGATCGGCAATAGCCTTAAGGTCTGGATCGGGTGAGGCTAAATGAAAGGGTAGATTCCGATTTTCCGATAATAGATGTGTTAAAGAATATACATCATCAAACACATCAGAAATAGAAACAGGTTGTAGGTCTAATTTGCCTGTTCCGTATTCAGTTTTAGAAATATGAATAACTTCATCGAGTAGCTTGACTAGCTTGAGCGCAGACTCATTCGCCTGTTCAATAAACTCGCGTTCTTCTTCGGGTGATTCACACAAATCGGCAAGAATGAGCTGATGTGCGCTAATCAATCCACTGAGGGGCGATCGCAATTCATGAGACGTTCGCGCCAGAAATCCCGCTTTGAATTGGCTGAGTTCGAGCAGCGATCGATTCGCCAATTCAAGCTCCTGATTGTTCTTGGGCGCTTTTCGGTTTGCCAACCAACCCCCGACAAAACCGAAACTCAATCCCAAAATTAAATAGACCCAATTCATACTCGCCACCGCTAACCACGTCTATGAGTTTAGCGGTGGCGGTAAGTTTCTAGGCGGTTTTCCCGATGACACCTTCAACCAGCCAGCTCATCGATTCAAGCTCGATCGCGGTTGCCCCGTAATCTTTACCTGCTGGAACAACTGTTTTTCCAGTGTTGTCTTTCAGTCCGCCTTTGTAAATTACCAGCGATCCAGCTCGCATTTTGTCTCTTGCTGCTTCTGCATCTTTTTTCGCGACATCAGACACCGCAGGTCCAAACGCTGAAATTTTCACAAATTCATCCTTGTATCCACCTCTGAGCAAATGAGGAATACCTCCATTCATCAGGGTTTTGCCCTCTTGAATCATCTTGGCGTATTCGCTATACACTTTCGTCCAATCCCACTCTGCACCTGTTAGATAGCCTTTGGGTGCCAGTGACGCTTGGTTTGCATGATAGCCCGACGAAAAGACACCCCGTTTTTCTGCGGTTTCCATCACCACTTTAGGACTGTCTACATGACAAGTAATCACATCTGCGCCTTGGTCAACTAAGCTGTTTGTCGCTTCAGCTTCTTTAACCGGGAGCGACCAATCCCCCGTGAAAATCACCTGCGTAGTAATGTTCGGCTTAACGCTGCGTGCACCTAACGTAAAGCTGTTGATGTTACGAAGCACTTGCGGAATGGGTTTTGCTGCCACGAAACCAAGCTTGCCTGTTTTGCTCATGTGCCCTGCAACAACACCTGCCACATATTGAGCTTCGTCGATGTAGCCGAAGTAGCTTCCCACATTTTTTGGGTGTTTTGCAGCATCGTAGAGTCCGCCACAGTGGAAGAATTGCACTTCAGGATAATCAGCGGCAAGCTTGAGAATGTGCGGATCAAAGTAGCCGAATGACGTTGGAAACAAGACCGTAGCTTGATCTTGCTCGATCATGTTCCGCATGGCTTCTTGGACTTCAGTCGTTTCAGGAACGCTGGCTTGATCGACTGTTTTAACATTCAGGGCTTTCAACCCTTCTTTGCCCTGAGAGTGCGCCTGATTATAGCCGAAGTCATCTTTAGGTCCGACGTAGATGAACCCCATGGCAAGCTCTTTTCCTGCCGCTGGACTTGTACCTGGGGTCGTTGTTGCGGTGTTTGTATTGTTAGCCGGCGTACATCCTGTCCAGAGTTTCGAGGTTGCGCCAAAGGCTCCGGTCGCCAGGAGTCCCCGCACAACCTGACGGCGGGAAACTCGTGAATGACGCTCATCATTCTTGCTCATCGTTGATTCCTTTTTCGGATACTAATAAACGCGATCGATTGAAGTCTGTTTCCTCCAATCAGATTGTATAATCTGTCACAATCCTGCTTTTAGGGCGGTGATGAGCGCGATCGAGTCGGAGACTGCCCCAAAGACACCGCCCTGCATTTTGATCATCTTGAGCGCTGCAAGGTAGTTTCCATAATCGGTTGCGCCAGTACAATCAGACAGCAGCAAGCATTCGTAGCCGCGATCGTTGGCATCTCTCATCGTGGTGTGTACACAGACATCGGTTGTAATTCCGGTGAGAATCAAATTCTGAATGTTCTTGCGTTTCAGAATCAAATCCAGATCGGTTGCATAAAACGATCCTTTTCCGGGTTTGTCGATGATCACTTCTCCGGACAAGGGTGCCAGTTCAGGAATGATTTCCCATCCAGGTTCGCCCCGCACCAGAATTCTTCCACAAGGCCCTGGATCACCAATACCAGCACCGATCTGCTGCGATCGCCAGCGTTTATTCTCCGGTAGATCTGACAAATCCGGGCGGTGTCCTTCGCGGGTGTGAATAATCGTGTAGTTGAGCGATCGCAGGATCGTCAACAGATTGCGGATCGGTTCGATCGGAGCGCGGGTCAGCGACAAATCATAGCCCATTTTGTCAACATACCCGCCCTTGCCACAGAAGTCCGTCTGCATATCAATCACAATCAGCGCCGTGTTTTCAGGACGCAGATCGCCATTAAACGGATAGGGATACGGATCAGCCTCGACGAACATCATGCTTAACCTCCGGTCACAGAGGTCGGGAGTTCTTCGCCACGGTACGATCGTGTCGGAGTCGCGAATCCGCAAGAGGTTCCGTCGGTGTAAATCACTTCGTCTTCCCAAGGCAAGCGATAACTGCCATTGACTAAATCTTGCATATAAGTGTAAGGACAGTCTTGCGCTCCACCTTTTACCGCCACGTAGCCGCGATGCCCGAACTGATAGATATTATTTTCAACGCTCCAATGCTTCCGGGCTTCACGCACCAGATCCGGGCGTAACTCTGCGGTGATAATCTCATCTGGGCGATGGCTACCCATCACCAACGGCGCACCGTCGAAGTTCACAAACATACCTTCACCCATCGAGTCAAACGTGCCATCGGTGCCGCACATACACACCGAGGCAGTGTACATCAGATTGCAAAACGCGTTCGCTTGATTGGTGACTTGCCAAGAGTGACGGATTGGAGCGGTGTAGCCTGCGGTACGAATCATGATTTCTGCACCTTTGTAGGCACATTCACGCGCCATTTCCGGGAACATCCCATCGTGACAAATGATGAGCGCGATCGTGCTGCCGTTCGGGCCTTCACACACAGGAATTCCCAAGTTTCCAGGCTCCCACGGTTCGACTGGAACCCAAGGATGCAGCTTGCGGTAATACAGTTTCAGTTCTCCGGTGTCGTCGATGATGATACCGCTGTTATAGGGATTGCCGTGGGGGTTGTATTCCATGATCGAAAAGCATCCCCAGATGTGATTGTCCCGGCAAGCTTTCTGAAACGCTTGGACTTCTTTTCCGTCTAAGCGGCACATGATTTCTGGATTGGTGTCCATCGACAAGCCATGCAGCGAGTATTCAGGGAAGACCACCAGATCCATCGTCGGCATATTTCGTCGCGCTTTGCCGACCATTTGACAGATACGATCGGTCTGTGTCGCCAGATCATCGGGTGTTACCACGTTCGGAAGCTGCAACTGCACCAACCCCAAAACCACACCGTTTGGAGTCTTGCTTAGGCCACCTAGTCCACTCATCATCCTGCCCTCAAGATTGTTTGTGTGTCAGCTTTATCACACTTTTCCGAAGGCAATTCGTGCCTTACGATACGGTTAGAGACCTGTCAGTTCCTTTAAGCGCTGAACAAACGCAGGTTTACCAAACGCTGCAAGGCTTTCTTGGCGTAACCACTCTGCCGCGCAGCGCTGATCCTCGCCTTTGAGCATTTCGATGCAGGCGATCGCCACTTCATCCGGGTCACGATGCGGAACTCGCCACCCTAAGCGCCCATCTTGCAATGGATCTGCCGATCCATCTGCATCCCCTGAAAGCACAGGTACGCCGCACGCCATTGCTTCCAAATACACAATGCCAAAGCCTTCTTGAGACGGCATCACATACGCATCTGCAAGACAATAATGTTTCGGAAGTTCCTCAGCGGCAACGAATCCGGCAAACACAACGCGATCGCTCACGCCCAAGTCTTCCGCCAGTTTTGCTAATCGTGGCTGATCGTCTCCTCGCCCAATCACCAAATATTTCACATCGGGAAACACTCGGAGAATTTGTGGCAAAGCGCGAATTGTGACATCTACACCCTTATAGGGATCGCCCGACCACAAGCGGGCAACAGTCATTAAAACCTTGCAATTGTCAAGCTGGTATTTCCGCAACAATTCTGAGTCTTTTGCTTGAGGTTGAAACACGGAACCATCCACCGCACAAAAGAGGAAATCAACTTTATTAGGCTCAATTCCATTCGCTGCACAAGCTCGATCGCACGAATACCGACTAATTGCCCAAACGCGATCGGCATTCTGCAAAGCGCGTTGTTTTCCACTCGGTAACGGTTCCCAAACTTCCTTCCCGTAGGTCAACACAGTATAAGGAATTCCCAACGGTTTACAGAGCGTTTGAATTAAAGGAGCAAGGAGAATGTGACCGCAAAAAACTCGGTCCGGACGGTGCTTTAAAAGATGCGTGAATAGAGCGATCGCTAACTTTACTCGTCCCAACCTGGGCGATCGATCTTTGCAGTAATGAAACCGCGATCGCTCTGATGCAAACGGATTTCCGACGGATGCGCGATCTCGTAGAAGAAAGATATCAGCGCTCAGGGTATCGATTTGCGAATAGGTTCGCAGAATATCTTTGACATAAGACTGAATTCCGCCTTCGCAAGAGAAGATTTCGAGAAAAACAAAAACATGATTCTGGGGCATAAGCAGGAAAAAGGGCGAACCGCAGTCCGCCCAGAAGAGCATCAGATTACCCTTCCTTTAAATGCCCAAATCGTGAGCGTGATCACACAATTTCAGGAACTAAAGAAGTTTCTGTGCGTCCTCTAGTCGCTCGGTCGAACGCGCTTCAGCATTTCTACCAGAATAATGTGCGCTTCTTTTGCGTCTTTTAGAGTGCGATCGAACGTCACGCGCACCGGAACCGTTTCTTCGTTTACCTGTGCCAAAAGATCCATGCCTTTTTCATCAATCGACTTCATTTCAGCAGTCGTTGCATCCTTGACCTTGCCAAAATATTGCGCGTAAACCAGCACCGCATCGCCATGATCTTTATTCATGTGGCTACAAATGCGATCGCTCACCGCAGGCGAAAAGGCTTCACTGACGGATTCAGACATAACTCCCTCCTATGCACTGATTCGATGATACCGTACTGCGAAATGAGGAGTCTTGTTCGCTAGCAGGCGGCTTTTCTTCAGGTTCTACGAAGCCGATCTCACGCCTTCGGCAGATGAATCGGTGTTTCGCAATCTGGTTTCGTCTTGGGTGTAGTTCTGTCCTAACAACCGATGCAGCGAAAAACAGTGTGGTGTGTAGGAGTTTTGCTTGCTTGTGCAGCGCTAGTAAGTCCCCAACCGAGTTTCTCGAAACCTGTTACTGAACCCGTTCCAGAATCACAGCAGATCGCACAACCTTTGAGATTAGAAATTCGGCTGAAACAACGGCGGGTGAATGTTTATCAGGGCGATCGTCGAGTCAAAACCTACCCGATCGCCGTCGGTCGTCCGGGATGGGAAACCCCGATCGGTACCTATACGGTGAAGCAAAAAATCCGCAATCCCGAATGGATTCATCCCTTAAATGGCTCAAAGGTTCCGGGCGGCGATCCAGAAAATCCACTCGGACAATACTGGATTGGATTTTGGACAGACGGAAAAAACTGGATCGGATTTCACGGGACTCCCAATCCAGAATCCGTCGGCACTGCGGCTTCTCATGGCTGTATTCGGATGTACAACCGCGATGTTGAAGAACTCTTCGGTAAAGTCGGTCTGGGGACAGAGGTAGTCGTCAAAAACTAAGCAATCTATGAAATTTCTTCTAGGGATAAATCGAACCATAGGCAGAGAGCCTTGATCCCTCATAGTGCCTAAACTGCAACCTATGGTTGTGAGTCCAACTTCGGATTTCGCTTCCGCCCATTCGGTGAGTTCCAATCAGTCAACCGAACTTGTCAACATCAAGCAAAAGGGAGAGTACCGATGAACGGAAAGATCAAGAAATTAGCGAGTACGATCGGCATTGCTGGCTTTGGATCATTGATGTCGCTGCCTGTGATGGCGCAATCCCCGCTAAATCCGAACCCCAGTATTTTTAACGAAGCCCCCTACAATCGGGCGGCTCAGTCTTCAACGACAACCCAAAACTCAACAGTACAGAATTCAACACAAAATTCAACACAAAATTCAACAACAGGTGGCTCGACTTCGGGCGGTTCGACAACACAGCAACCGGTTTCACCGCGATCGAACCCTTCGTCGGTGCCCGTGGAAGCGAGTCCTAGTGAAGCAGGGGGTTCAACGCCTTCCTCTTCTCAAACAGCTCCTTCAACCGTCACACCGACTAACCGACCGGGTCAAGTCGCACCTGCTCCAGAAACCACTAGCCCAACTTCACCCACCACCACTCCGGGAGGTTCCTCTGGTGATGTAGTCGTACCAACTACACCCTCTGGCTCGACGGAGACCACTCCGACACCGACTCCTGACTCGACTCAAACGACACCGAGTACCACGACTCCTGATTCGACTCAAACGGCACCGAGTACCACGACTCCTGACTCATCCACCACTCCGAGTTCTACTCCCTCTGAGAGTGATTCGGGAAGCAGCGGCACCTCTGGCGGTGTTCGCGCACTCTGGTAGAACGGTATAGCCTTCAAAGAGGGGTGCGATTACACCCCTCTTTTTTGCGTCAATTGAGATGCGTTGCCCACTGTTTGACAATTTCCGCAGAGCCATACCAGCGTCCGGGCGATCGCGGTGAATGACTCACCCCTTCGTAAACCAAATTCTCCGCGCCTTCGAGATGAGCGGCTTCGATCGGCGTAATGCCATCGCCCCAAGTATCGCCCCGTCCTCCAGTGAGTTGATAGCTGCTGTAGGCAAGCCAACTACCCAACCGCCGCGCTCCAAAAATGGATTTACCCGCGACACAGACATATTTCACTTGCGGATAAAACGCACCGGGATAAGTAAAATTGACGAAATTCAGATTCTTTAGCGTCCAGCGTTCATAACTCGTTTGCGGTGTACCGAGTGTCACCAGCGTTGAAACAAACTGATGCGCTTGCCAGACATAGGTGCGATCGCTGCTCATTCCATGCACATCATAGGCGTTCTCACCCAGATAAATGCGCGAAATCCACCCGCCTGCTGAGTGTCCAACCAGATTGATTTTCTCGGTGGCGTAAGTTTGCCGGACTTGTTGAACGGTACGATCGAGCGCTTCTAGAATCGGCAGTATCGATCGACCGCCCAAGGTTGGCAACCAATCTCGTTTTACTAAGGGAACCGTCACGGCTGAAATTCCGAGGTCAATTAACGTTTGCTGCATCTCGCGGTAATCGTTTGCGCCCGCAAGATACCCCGGTAAAATCACAGTCGGCAGTGCCATAAATTCATCAGTAGAAACGCTTCATGTAGGATCTTAAAGCATTTATTTGATTCCCCTATGTCCTTAGCTCCTTGGCGTTCTATTCTGGCGGGTGCGCTTCATCGCAATCGCTCTCTGCCTTATGCTCGGTATGTCCAACTTGCAACGGTTCGACCCGATGGCAGACCTGCAAATCGTACGATCGTCTTTCGCGGCTTCCTGGATGACACAAATCAGCTTAAATTTGTCAGCGACGATCGCAGCGAAAAGCCAAAGCACATCGAACATTGCCCTTGGGCTGAGGTCTGCTGGTACTTTCCAAACACCCGCGAACAGTTCCGCATTGCGGGAAAACTGAGCCTAATCGACCATACAAATTCAGACCAGCGACTGCAAACAGCACGACAACAAATATGGCAAGAGCTATCGGATAGCGCTAGAACTCAGTTTGCTTGGGCACATCCAGGACAGCCCCGCGCAGGAGACGAAATCTTTTCCCCTCCTGCACCCAGCCCAAGTGATCCACTCCAGCAGTTTTGTCTACTTCTGCTGAATCCAACTGATGTGGATCATCTAGAATTACGCGGCAATCCACAGAATCGCTATCAGTATCACTTCAACTCAGAAGACTGGATTGTTGAAGCAGTCAACCCTTAACGGGGCAATACTCCCTGGAAATTGAATTCCACCTGACGCACAATACTGCTAATCACACTAAAGGTTTGTCCGGTGCCGATCGGGAAATTCGGCGCGTCAGGTTCAATCACATACAGTCCAGGTGCGAGGCGAGCGCGGAAAGTGCCCTGCGCGTCAGGTGTGACGCGGAAGAATTGATCGCGAGAAGCTGTGGAAATTTTTAATGCTCCTGTATAGGGACGAGTCGCGCAAGTGCTTGCAGGAGCTGCCACTGAGCAAATCGGTGTGAAAGAAACTCTGCCAGAAATTCCGCTCAGCATGGTGTCGCCTGATTGCGGCATGGTGCGAATATCGGGAGGCGCAGGTAAATCAGGAAGTGGGCGGCGATAATCTCCCGGCATGGGGAATGGCTCGATCGGAATCCGTCGAGTCGGGCGAGCAGGAACTCTGGGAGTCCGGGTAGCAGGAGTGATCTGAGTTGGGCGAACAGGTCTTCTGGGAGTCCGAATGACAGGTCTTCTGGGAAGCGGGACGGGAGGAACCGCCGGAGGCGCAATCACCGAGCTAGGTGCAGCAGGGGATTCCGGTGCAGGAAGGGGTGCTTGAGCGATCAGCCAATCTTCTTTTGCTTGAGTGACGATCGGAAACAGCGCACTACTCAGAACAATCCCAGACATTCCACTAATGATCGCGCACAATCTTATTAAGCCAAACATTGCACCTTTCCTAGCTGAAGACATGGCTAATTTCTAGCACAGTACGATCGTGCGATCGAGTAGGATTCCCCTTTCTTGATGAAAGCTTCAAACGTGTATGGGAATATTTACGGAAACAAGCCACTTTCTCGATGGCTGAATTTAAGCAAAAAAAAGCCCCTTCAGCAAGGGACTTCTATCATTGAGTTGACTGTTAGTCTTTTTTCTTTTTCTTAGCGCGGCGGCGCTGCATTAGGGTTGCAAATCCGATCGCTGCCCCTGATCCAAGAATCGTCATCGGCTCTGGAATTGGCTCTGTGGGACCGCCACCCCCACCGCCGCCAGTACCGCCACCGCCGCCGCCGCCGCCAGTACCGCCGCCGCCACCGCCGCCAATGTCGATCGGGGGAGAGGAATCGCCGCTGTCGCTATCGCCGCTCAGCCCAAGGGCTAATCCTGCAATTCCGCCTGCAATCAGGAGCGGTGTTAAGAATCCACCGCCACCGCCGCCAGCGATCGGTGCAACAGGGGGAATTTGAGCCACCGGAGGTGTCCCAGCACCTGATACCACAGGAGGGGGTTCACCCCCTCCAACGGGACAGGCAGTATCTCGCAGCCTCACAATAAAGTCATCATAGTCGCGGTCTTGTGCTGGACGGTTTCGCACAATTCTTGACCCCGTATCATCCCATCCAATCTGCATTCCTCCAGTTTGGCATAACTCCGTGATATTGCCTGTGAACCGAACGTGCTGTTCGGCATTGGGATTTAAGCGATCGGTGGAATAGAGAATACCTGTAGGTCTGCCGTTAAATGAAGACTCTAGGTAGAAAACGTAATCGTTATTCGGTTGGAATGTGTACTTCCCTCTGGGTTGGGGAACCGCATTTCCGGGAGTTCCACTGAAGTCTTGCTGACTGCCGACATCATCAATTTTGGTAGACGGTCGGAAAATTGTTTCGGGATTATCCGAGGGTTTCGTTTCTATCAGCAGGGGCGTTTTCTCATTCGTGGTCAAGTTGATCACGCCGAACGTGGATTGATATGCGCCGTGAGACTCGACAAAATCGGTTTCTAAAGTTGCATTTCGATTGACTCGGATACCTTGGTTGCCGATCGACAGATCCGCAGCCCGTGCAGGCAGCACTAAACTGCTGGTTAACCATCCTAATGAGAGCGTAAATGCGATCGTGGTAAGACGATTTCTACGCCGATCCGGATTTTCAGGTGGAGTACAGCGGAATAAAGGCTGCCTCCTCACACACTGCCTTGAAGTAGGACTTTGTTCTGACACCATCTAAAGCTGACTCTATGAAAGGACTATGATTAACGCCCTGGAAGCGCTCACTGCAATTCTCGCTGCAAGCTAAATCTGCCAAGGAGTCATGAGGAGCGCGACTTTAACTTCCGCTCAGTGTAAAAACGTTTGTGTAATAACAGCATCACCCTTGCGGAGGAGCGAAATTTTGGCGGGAATTATGTCGCTAGAAACATCCAAGTCAATCTGAGTAGCTAAATAGAGCTGGGCATGTCAAAGAGATGGGCCATTTGACCCATGCAATTCGTTTTAATTGCAGCCGATTGCTTTTGTGCAGCACTCCAACTCTGTAAGCGGCAATCGATCTGATTAGATCAGCTTCACCGCTGTTGTAAATGTTGGTCGAAGTATGCGGCTAATCAGCAATCCTGCATTTGATTACTCCTCACGCGGCTAATCTTTACACCCTGCATTTTCCGCGCTTACTGGAGTCCCGATGATTTCCTAAATTAGAACTGATACATCCCTCTTAACCTCTATCGAAGGGTAGGCATCCATTAGGGTTTAATCAGCAGTTTAGGCTTCCTCGCCAGCATGGTATGAACTGCGAACTAGCGGAGCCGACCGCACATGAGAAAACCCCATGTCTTGTGCAATCTTGCCTAAACGCTCAAATTCGTCAGGATGCCAATATTTCTGCACTGGGAGATGCTCTAGCGATGGACGCATATACTGCCCGATCGTGACGCGATCGCAGCCGACCGTTCTTAGATCTTGCAGCGTTTCGATCACTTCTGCTTCCGTTTCTCCATGTCCCAACATCAAGCCAGATTTTATCGGGATCGTAGGATCGAGTTCCTTCACTGTTTGCAAGACTCGGAGTGTGCAATCGTACTTAGCACCGCGTCGCACCGGAGCCTGTAGCCGCCTGATCGTTTCGATGTTGTGATTGTAGCAAGCGGGCTTTTCGGCCACGATCGTCGCGATTCGCTGCTGCTGTAAGGTTTCAGGTGAAGTGCCGTCTTGCCGTCCACCCCAGAAATCCGGAGTCAAGACCTCGATTTGAGTTTGTGGATTGAGCACGCGAATCTGCCGCATCGTTTCCGCAAACCAACCCGCGCCTTGATCGGCTAAATCATCTCGCGCTACTGAGGTCAGCACGACATATCGCAATCCCAGAAGTTGTACCGATTCCGCAACTTTTCGGGGTTCCTCCGTGTCGAGCGGCATCGGTGCGTGTCCTTTATCCACCTGGCAGAACGCGCACGATCGTGTACAGGTAGGCCCCATCAGTAAAAACGTGGCAGTCCTTTGGGCATAGCATTCTCCCCGATTGGGGCAGCGCCCTTCCTCACAAATCGTGTGAATCTGCCGCTGTTTAATAATTTGCTGCACCGTCGAAATTTCACTGGCATTCCCGATCGAACGGCGTAGCCAATCAGGCAGGGCAGAGACGATCGCACGACGCTCAGAAATTGCAGATCGATTCGTTTGGGGTGACATAAACAAGGGAATGCTAAGGGTCAGTTCGTTCTAAAGTTGGCGCAAGCCAGCAGCAAAAAATATGAAGTTTTTTGACCTATCGCCATTATAAGGGAGCAATTCAGCGGAGTCGGGTACTAAAGCCGTCCGTATTTCACCAAATCGAGTAACATTTGGCACGGAGTTTGCAGGATTGCAACCCTGCTTCTTTCTGTAATGATTCGATTAGGAGTGCAGTGAGGTTTCTATTGCATCGTTTTCCGGCGAATCTTCCCCGATTCAATTGCGATTTTCTAGATCACCCTAGAGGAGTTCAGTTGTGGCAAGTCACAAAGTCATAGTCATCGATGATAGCGCCGTGATTCGGAACATGGTGCGAGATATGTTGCCGAAAGGTAATTTTGAAGTGTTGGAAGCCAAGGATGGTTTGCAAGGAATTAACTTAATCCGGCAGGAGCGTCCGACGCTGATCATGCTGGATTTCTTGCTCCCTCGAATGAGCGGTTGGGAAGTTTATCAGCAAATCCAGGGTACCGCTGAACTGCAAACAATTCCTTTGGTGCTGATGTCCGGGCGCAAAGAAGAAGTAGCAGAGAAGCTACAAGAGCCGTTTGAGTATTTTGAGTTTGTGCAGAAGCCGTTTGACCAGAAGGGTCTAATTGAGGCAATCAAGGCTGCAATGGCAAAGGCGAAACGCCGTCCAGCGCCGTTGCCTTCGCCGCAAGCGCCTCCAGTTGCGACCGCGTCTGAAGCGGCTCAAATTGAAGCGCTGAATCAGAAAGTTGCAAAAATGCAGGCTGAGATTGATGGCTTGAAGAAGCAGATGGGTCAGCTCTTAACCTTTGTGAAGCAGAAGTTGAAGTAATCCCACATCTCTAAATACTCGCTACAGATTTGGGAACTGAGATAAGACAGTTCGCGATCGAGCAAGCGATTTGAAGCGCTACAGCAGCAGAAACACCCTGCTACCGTAGCGCTTTTGCTTAGCTAAACTCTCTCTGGTTGACGTTATTGATCTGGAGTTTCCTTTCTGCGCCATCCGGGTTTGACAACTTGGCGGGCACGCGCGATCGCCAGACAATCGTTCGGTAAATCTTCGGTGATGGTTGAGCCTGCGGCAGTGGTGACATCTTCACCGATCGTAATGGGGGCAATCAAACAATTGTTGGAGCCAATTTTTGTACGATCGCCGATCGTGGTTGGGTATTTTTTCACGCCATCGTAGTTGACGGTAATCGTGCCTGCTCCGATATTGACGCGCTTGCCGATCGTGGCATTGCCCAAATACGACAAATGCGCTGCATTCGTTCGTTCGCCTAGTTTCGAGTTTTTTAGTTCAACGAAATTTCCGACTCGGCAGCCTTCACCGATTTCAACGGGCGATCGCAGATGCGAGTAGGGGCCAATCTGGGCGTTCGCGTGAATCACACTGCCTCTGACAACAGAAAACAACACGGTAACGTTTTTCCCGATCTGGCTGTCTTCGATTAAGCTGCCTGGGCCGATCTGACTCCCTGCTCGGATCACAGTATTCCCACGTAGGTGAGTTTGCGGCTCGATCGTTACATTTGCCTCAAGCTCGACCGTATCATCGATCGTGACGCTGGCTGGATCGATGATCGTCACGCCTTCCCTCATCCAGCGATCGCGAATCCGCGTTTGCAGAATCGAGTAAGCCTGAGCCAGTTGAGCGCGATCGTTAATTCCCAAAACTTCCTGATAATCCGCGATATCGACGACTGTAACTTTATCGAAATGGTTCACTGCATCAGTGATGTAATACTCCTTCTGCTGATTATTCGGGGTCAGCTTCGGGAGCACTTGAACGAGATCTTTCCAGCGAAAACAGTAAGCCCCCGCATTGATCCGGCGATTTTGTTTTTGCTCGATCGTGCAGTCGCGATCTTCAATAATCTCAGTCAGAATTTGATTCTCGTCACAAAACACGCGCCCATATCCTGTTGGGTCAGGAACGTGAGCGGCAAGAAGCGTTGCGGCATTGCCTTTTGATCGATGAGTTTCGAGCAGCAAGGTCAGCGTTTCAGAACGCAAAAGCGGCAAATCGCCGTTTAACACAATCAAATCGTCATCGAATCCCTCAAGAAGGGGGATCAACTGCTGAATGGCGTGTCCTGTTCCCAATTGCTCAGGTTGTTCAACAAACTCGATCGACTCCGGATACTCAGTGAGCGACTGACGGACTAACCCTGATTGGTAGCCCACAATCACCAATCGACGTGATGGCGCGATCGCGCTTGCGCTGCCTAAAACTCGCTCAAGGAGCGATCGGCTTCCCAAGCGGTGCAACACCTTGGGTAAATCCGATTTCATCCGCGTTCCACGACCTGC
The DNA here is from genome assembly GCF_039962505.1 of Leptolyngbya sp. DQ-M1. NCBI lineage: Bacteria > Bacillati > Cyanobacteriota > Cyanophyceae > Leptolyngbyales > Leptolyngbyaceae > Leptolyngbya > Leptolyngbya sp. DQ-M1. Next base: position 285,533 of record NZ_JAMPLJ010000002.1, on the reverse strand, counting down.
CGCCAGAATTGCAACCGCTACCATAGGTTTTTCAATCTCTCAATACGAGAGGGAGTATACCTTGAGTCGGTTTCATCGTTCACCCCTCGATCGAATCTGCTGAAGCACTTTATCGAATACATATAATCGCTTTAGGTTTTTTTCTTCGGCTCTGCGTCGGAATTCAAAGTTTCTCCAAAAATCCAGAGATTCAATCAAAGTCTCGATCGAACAGCGTTATGATCAAAAATCCCGGATACCCCATTCGTAATTCGTGATTGAGTCGTCTCAGATTGCCCTACCCTAGCCATGCGGTTCCGTCTTTAGCTCAATCGCACGACTGAAAATTACGAAACTCCGATCGACGAATTAAAGGAACAAGCACTGTGACGCATTCAAATTTTCTTGCTCAGTCCGATCCCGCTCTTGCTGAAATGCTGCAACAAGAACTGCAACGCCAGCGAGATCACCTAGAACTGATTGCCAGCGAAAACTTCACCTCTCCTGCGGTGATGGAGGCTCAAGGATCAGTCTTGACCAATAAGTACGCCGAAGGTCTCCCTTCAAAACGCTATTACGGTGGCTGTGAATTTGTCGATCGCGCTGAACAACTCGCAATCGATCGGGCAAAAGAACTGTTCGGAGCCGCACACGCAAACGTGCAGCCCCACTCCGGCGCACAAGCAAACTTTGCCGTGTTTCTGACGCTACTCCAGCCCGGAGACACGATCATGGGCATGGATTTGTCGCACGGTGGACACCTGACCCACGGATCGCCTGTAAATGTCTCTGGTAAGTGGTTTAACGTTAAACATTACGGCGTGAGTCAAACCACCGAGCGCTTAGACTATGACCAAATTCGAGAACTGGCACTGGAACATCGCCCGAAACTGCTGATTTGCGGCTATTCAGCGTATCCGCGTGTGATCGAGTTCGAGAAATTTAGAGCGATCGCCGATGAAGTCGGAGCCTACTTGTTAGCCGACATCGCTCATATTGCAGGATTAGTCGCAACGGGACATCATCCGAGTCCAATCCCCTACTGTGATGTCGTCACGACCACCACGCATAAAACCCTACGCGGGCCTAGAGGTGGATTGATTCTCACCCGCGATGCCGAACTCGGTAAGCAGTTAGATAAAGCGGTCTTCCCCGGTAGCCAAGGCGGCCCCTTGGAGCATGTGATTGCGGGTAAAGCAGCCGCCTTTGGAGAAGCACTGAAGCCGGAATTTAAGACCTATTCAGGTCAAGTGATTGAGAACGCAAGAGCAATGGCAACTCAGCTTCAAAATCGCGGCTTTAAGCTGGTTTCTGATGGTACTGACAACCATTTGATGCTGGTGGATTTGCGATCGATCAACATGACCGGAAAAGTGGCAGATCAGCTCGTCAGTGGCGTGAACATTACCGCGAACAAGAACACCGTTCCCTTTGATCCCGCTTCTCCATTTGTCACGAGCGGTCTGAGACTGGGTTCGCCCGCGATGACCACACGCGGCATGGGTACAGCAGAATTCACGGAGATTGCGAATATCATCGCCGATCGCTTACTTAGCCCTGAAGACGAGAGCGTTGCTCAAGATTGTCGTCGTCGCGTTGCCGCACTATGCGATCGCTTCCCGCTTTACCCCCATCTCAGTACTCAAGTTCCGGCGTTAGTGTAAAGCCTCGGTAATTTCCCTGATTCGTTTTCAAGGCACAGACTATTGCTGTAAGGGCATCCACTGATGGATGCCTTTATTTTTGGGAATGACATAGAACTAACTTCAGACAGATGATGATTCTGACAATAAATTTCTGAATGAAACAGAAAATATAGTTCATAATTCTTTGCTAAGGATTCTCGAATCTGTAGTAAACTCTGCCTGAAGCTTTTGTCCTTCCTACCTGCGATTTCTAATGCCGTTTTTTGCCGCATTTCTGATTTCATTCCTGGTTGTTCTTGTTGCAACCCCAATCATTAACCGTTTTGGTAAGCGCGTAGGATTGGTAGATCAGCCAAATCACCGCAAAGTTCATCAACGACCGATGGTTCGTCTCGGCGGCGTGGCGATGTTTCTGGGAGTGGTGATTGCTCTATTAATCGTTTGGTGGATAGGTGGCTTTGGACTGCTCAAACCGACGAAAGAATCAGAGGTTTGGGGCTTGGCGATCGGCGGGATTGCCTTCTTTTTGATTGGGCTGGCGGATGATTTGTTCAATCTGTCTCCCAAAACTCGGTTGATTTTGCAGGTTGTAGTTGCGGGATTAGCTTGGGAGTCGGGGGTGCAGATTGATTTCTTAACCAATCCGATCGCAGGGCTGGTTTCACTTCCAGAATGGGCAAGTTTGCCAATTACCGTCATCTGGCTCGTCGGCATGGCAAATGCGATTAACTGGATTGATGGACTCGATGGACTCGCAGCAGGCGTTTCAGGAATCGCTGCCTTTGTAATGTTCTGGACTTGCTTATTTATGCAGCAGCCCCAAGCAGCGCTGTTTGCGGCAGCACTTGCAGGAGCGACCTTCGGATTTTTGCGCTACAACTTCAACCCGGCTCAGATCTTCATGGGTGATGGAGGTGCGTATTTTATCGGCTTTATGCTGGCGGGGGTGGGTGTGATTGGCTTGGTGAAGAGCGTCACTACCGTTGCCGTGCTGCTTCCGTATGTGATTTTGGCAGTGCCCATTTTGGATATGTCCGCCGTAATTTTAGATCGCATTCGTCGCGGTAAATCCCCGTTTGTTGCCGATAAACGTCACCTGCATCACCGATTGCTGAAAGCTGGATTGTCTCAGCGTTTAGCCGTGCTGTTTATCTATTCGCTGACTCTATGGGCAGGAAGTTTGGCGATGGCAGTCTCCGGGATGCCGAGCGGAGTTGGATATGCGATCGCCGCGACCATCATCTTGAGCGTAACCAGTTGGCAAGTGTGGCGGACAGCAAGATGAATGCAGAAATTATCAGCGTTGGCACCGAACTGCTGTTAGGGAATATTCTCAACTCAAACGCTCAGTTTCTCGCTCAACAGTTCGCTGAACTCGGAATTCCTCATTATTTTCAAACGGTGGTTGGGGATAACCCGGAGCGCTTAAAGCAAGCGATTCAAATTGCCAGCGATCGTGCCAATTTGCTAGTGTTCACAGGGGGATTAGGTCCCACCCCGGACGATTTGACGACCGAAACGATCGCAGACTTCTTCTCAACGCCGCTGATTGAAAAAGCCGAGATTGTTGAAGACATTGCCGCAAAATTCGCTCAGCGTGGTCGCATGATGACCGACAACAACCGCAAGCAAGCGCTGATTCCCGAAGGTGCGGAAATTTTGCACAACCCGATCGGGAGCGCTCCCGGTATGATTTGGCAGCCGCGATCGCATCTAACGATCCTTACTTTTCCGGGTGTGCCTACTGAAATGAAGCGGATGTGGCATGAAATTGCAGTTCCGTATCTCAGACAGCAAGGCTGTGGAAAAGAAATTATTGTCAGCCGCACTTTGCGCTTTTGGGGAATTTCAGAATCAGCTCTGGCTGAGAAAGTTGGTACATTTTTCGATTTGCAGAATCCGACCGTTGCACCTTACGCCAACTACGGCGAAGTTAAGCTCCGAATTTCAGCCAAATCAGCCTCAGAGCAAGTGGCTCAAGAGTTAATTGCGCCTGTTGAACAGCAACTGCGACAGATTGCGGACATTGATTGTTACGGAGCCGATGAAGAGTCGCTGGCATCAGTGGTGGGTGAACTTCTAAAAGAGCGACAAGCGACTCTGAGCGTCGCCGAATCTTGTACTGGAGGCGGTTTAGGGCAAATGCTCACCCGCGTTTCTGGAAGTTCTGCTTACTTTTGGGGCGGTGTGGTTTCCTACGATAATTCAGTCAAAGAACGGCTTTTAGGCGTTGACCCAAAGGCGATCGCTACTCAAGGAGCGGTGAGCGCGATCGTGGCAGAACAAATGGCAGCCGGAGTGCGATCGCGTTTGGAAACAACCTGGGGAATTAGCATTACAGGGGTGGCTGGGCCCGGAGGCGGCAGCGACGAAAAACCCGTTGGACTGGTCTATATTGGCTTAGCGAACTCAGAAGGCGCAACCAGTCAGCGCTATCTGTTTGGCGATCGTGGACGTGATTGGGTGCGTCAAGTCAGTGCTTGCAGTGCGCTCGACCAGCTTCGACGGATACTATTAAGCGGCGCTTAAGCTTTGCCGCTTGATTTTAATCTATCTTTCGGTATGATGAATGAATACTGATCTCCTAACTTGGGAGTCATGGTTTGGAAAAACTCCTTGCTAAAATCAGAGAGTGCTTAGGTACTTCTGACTTTAGTACCCTTAAACCCAATCAAAGGAGCCGTCTGACCGATGGATTATATTGAAAAGGTATTGGAAAAGCTCAAAGAATGGGCGCGACGTGTGATCGAGACTCTGATGGGTCCTGATGAAGAGCCAGAAGCGGAACTTATTCCCATTCCAGTTCCAGTGCGCGATCGCCACCGTTAGTCCTACACCCATGACGGGGTAAACAGCTTGAGCAGTATTTTGGTTCTCCACGGACCAAACCTTAATCTTCTGGGTAAAAGAGAGCCTGGGGTTTACGGTGTGGTTACGCTGGAAGAAATTAATCAGCGCCTGAAGCAAGAAGCGCGATCGCTACAGGTTGAACTTACAGCGCTGCAATCGAATCATGAAGGTGTTCTAGTGGACGCGATTCAAGCGGCACTCGGAGAACACCAAGGAATTTTAATCAATCCAGGTGCGTATACTCATACGAGCGTGGCAATTCGGGATGCGATCGCTGCGGTCGATCTTCCGACGGTTGAGATCCACCTGAGCAATATTCATAAGCGAGAAGAATTTCGGCATCATTCTTATATTGCGCCCGTTGCGATCGGACAGATCTGTGGATTTGGAGCCGATAGCTACCGTTTGGGGTTACATGCGCTTGTACACTATTTGAGACAAGCTTAGTTATGACTTTATGGAAGGCGCGGTACAGTTGGCGGTCAATGGAACATTGATGCGCGGCTTAGAACTGAATCAGAATTTATTGGCGCTCAATGCCCAGTTTTTGCGTGAGGATCAGACGGAACCGAGCTATCGGATTTGGTCGATTCACGATCGTCATCCGGCGATGCTGAAAGTGAAAGAAGGCGGAGTTGCGATCGCGGTTGAAGTGTGGGCGGTTCCGGCAAGTGGATTAGCAACTTTATTGGTGCAAGAGCCACCTGGATTGTGTATTGGAAAAGTTCAGCTCGCAGACGGTACAGAGGTTTTAGGAGTTTTGGGTGAGCCGTTTTTGTGCGAAGGTCAGGTCGAAATCACGCAGTACGGTGGTTGGAGAGCGTATATCGAGAGTCAGTAAATGAACAACGCAAGTGAATTTGTCGAAATCATGGCTGAAGCGGTTGGTTTGCCGATTCCAGCGGAGTACTGTGAGAGCGTGGTTGCCAATATGGAACGCATTCACACGGTCGCGCAGTTGGTGCTAGAGTTTCCGTTACCCGAAGAAATCGAAGCCGCCCCGGTATTTGAACCATGAACATTCCTGACGCGACTCAAACCGCGATCGTCGTCCGCAACCGAGAAGTCACCGCTAAATCGGTGACAGCCGCCGCCCTTGCTCAAATTGCAGAACACAACCAAACTTACAACTGCTTCACGACGGTTTTATCCGAGTCGGCGTTAGAAGCTGCCGATCGCATCGATCAAAAAATTGCCGCAGGAGAAGATCCAGGTGCGTTAGCAGGTGTTCCTTTTGCGGTGAAAGATCTGTTCGATGTCGCCGGAATTCCAACTTTCGCAGGCTCGAAAATTAATGCAGAGAAACCTCCAGCCACTCAAGATGCCGCGTTAATCAAACGCCTGAAGGAAGCGGGAGCCGTCTTGGTTGGAGCGCTCAACATGGATGAATTTGCCTACGGCTTCACCACCGAGAACGCGCATTACGGAGCAACTCGCAATCCGCACGATCTTGGTCGTAGCGCAGGCGGATCATCAGGAGGATCAGCCGCCGCGATCGCCGCCGGATTAGTTCCCTTTAGCTTGGGGTCTGATACGAACGGTTCGATCCGGGTTCCTGCGTCGTTTTGTGGCATCTTTGGGCTGAAACCAACGTATGGACGGCTATCGAGAGCGGGAGCCTATCCGTTTGTGGGCAGCTTGGATCATGTCGGCCCGTTTGCCCGATCAGTGCGAGATCTTGCCCTCCTGTTTGACGTGATGCAGGGGCATGATCCGAGCGATCCGGTTTGTACAGCGCGATCACCGGAGTTCTGCTTGCCGGAGCTTTCTAAAGGTAGTGAGGGATTGAGGATTGCGATCGCGGATGACTATTTTGCCAGAGGCGGCGAACCAGAGGTGTTTGCTGCTGTCGAACAAGTTGCACAAGCGCTAGGCGTGACTCGTCGTATAACCTTACCCGCATCAGGGCAAGCGCGAGCCGCAGCCTTTGTGATTACGGCAACGGAAGGAGCAAATTTACATTTTGAGGAGCTACGCACCCGACCGCAGGATTTTGACTTTGCCGTGCGCGATCGGCTGCTTGCAGGGGCATTAGTGCCGGGACACTGGTACGTACAAGCGCAGCGATTTCGGCAGTGGTTTCGCGATCAAGTTCGCGAAATTTTTCAAGAAGTGGATATTATTTTGGCTCCGGCGACTCCCTGCGCTGCACCCCGCATCGGGCAGCAAACGATGACCTTAGACGGGCAGGAAATGTTAGTGCGTCCGAATTTGGGGATGTTTACTCAGCCGTTGTCGTTTATTGGGTTGCCGATCGTTTCGGTTCCGGTCAAGCGAGCGGGACTCCCGATCGGCGTCCAAATCATCGCGGCTCCATATCAAGAAGCGCTAGTGCTGCGGGTTGCGGCAGAGTTAGAGGCGAAGGGAATCGTTGAGGCTCCGGTCGTCGATCGTTAACTCTTTCAACAATCTTGATCAGAGAATTCAGCGAACAGGTATCTATGGATCTTGTGAATTGTTTCGACTTAGCAAGATTCAGGAGAAAAACGTTGCTTTACTCAACACTACTTGCCACAATGCCCCGAACCGTCGAATGGACACCTGCGGTTGGCTTGGTCATGACGCTGTGCTGTTTGTTTTCGGTTGCGATCGGGCGCTTCGCGATCAAAAATCGCGGCGTGGGTCCGAAATTGCCGCTCGATTCTCCCGCTTTGTTTGAAGGGTTTGGAGTTCCTGAACTGCTTGGAACCATGAGCTTTGGTCATGTCCTTGGTGCAGGTGTGATTCTTGGACTTAGTAACGCTGGCGTTTTGTAGATAGAGGAGAACCGTGTATGCAAAAGCTGTGTATACACGGTTTATATACCTTGTGAAACTTCATTCCAGAGTGCAGTGGTTTGCCTCAAACTTAAGTGTGTGCCATTACCTAAAATTAGGTGATCTAAAATCGGGATGCCAAGGAATCGAGCGCCTTCGAGTAATTGACGGGTTAGGGCGATGTCTTCGGTACTAGGTTCAGTGTTTCCAGACGGATGATTATGCGCGACGATCGCTCGCGTTCCTCCTTGCCGAATCACTTCTCGAAAAATTTCGCGGGGGTGGGCTAACGTCTCGGTTGCAGTGCCGATCGTAATTACCTGCATTGCAATCAGCCGATTTTTTACGTCTAGAATCAAAACTGCAAATCGCTCTGTAGTTTGCCACATCAATTCGTGACTGAGCGCAGCAGCAGCAACATTTGGATCATCAATCACAGTTTTTTCCGGTGGGCGGGATTGATACACTCGTTTGCCAAGCTCGATCGCCGCTAAAATTGTCGTCGCCTTTGCCGTTCCCACTCCTGGAACTTTGGTCAGTTCTGCAATGCTCACCTCACGCAGCGCACTCAGAGGATCGCGCTCATGCTGACTTAGTTCCTTGAGGATGTACTGCCCCAATCCAACGGCTGAGAGCTTTCCTGAACCCGTGCTGAGCAAGATAGCTAAAAGCTCTGCCGTTGAAAGTGTTCTTGCACCTTGGGCGATCAGACGTTCGCGCGGACGTTCACTCTCTGGAAGATCAGCAATGCGAAGCGAATAAGTCATAAAGTGGGAAAAAGTGTTCGTTTCTCAATTAATCCCTTCTAGCAAATGCAGCGCAACACCGCAGAACGCGCGATAATTTGCTCAGAAAAAATCATAAATTGGATATGTGGAACGCAAGGTTAATTTCCGGTGTGGTTTGTGGAAGTGTCGTGATCGTCACCTATGCTCAAGCCGCGAATGCAGCCCGATCGCAAGACTATTCCCCAGCACAATTTATCTCTGTGCTGAATGGACTGGGCTATGCGGTGCAGTTGGATGCTCCGATCACTGATCCACGGGTTCAGCAGGCGATTCGAGACTTTCAAGTCCAGTACGCTTTACCTGTGGATGGAACGTTAAACAATCCGACGCAAGACAAAGCAGCGGAGATTGTACGATCGCTGCAATCTGGATTAAATCGTGTCGTAAAACCCTCTCCCCAACTTCCGGGAAGTCAGTTCTACGGCAGGCAAACTGAAGCGGCAGTCAAACAATTTCAGCAGCAAAATCGCTTACCTATCACGGGAACTGCAACGCTAGAAACACGGCGGCGATTAAATGCCATTCTCAATGATGAAGATCCTCTCACCCCTCCGACCACTCCCTCAACACCTACGACTCCCACGATTCCTGCTGAACGATCGCAGTTGAGCATCTACACTGAGCCTCAAATCAAAGCAATTTTGGCTGGGTTTGGGTATGACATTAATCCGCAAGCACCGCTCAGTGATCCCGCAACGGTGCGGGCAATCCGGGATCTTCAGAGACTGTATGGGCTTTCTGAAACGGGTGCGATTAATCGTGACACTGAAGAGCAGTTGTCTAGAGTCATGCGAAATCTACGCAACAATCTGAAGCTGATTTTGAGAAGTAACTTTGCGATCGCTCAATATTACGATGCTGCGACTCGTGCCGCAGTTGAACAATTTCAGTCTCGTTACGGCTTGAGAGTAAACGGGATTGCTAGCTTAGCCGTCCGCAGCCGAATTGATGCCGAGGCACGCAGAATCAGGAGCGGGTCATAAACTTTCTAGATATTCCAGCAGGTCTGCCATCTCTTGGGGACTAGGCTGGAACTTGGGCATTGGCGGCGTTTGTCCGCTGATCACCTGCTCGATCAAGCGAGTACGCGACTTGCGACTAGAGACATTTTTCAAACTCGGCCCCACTTTGCCATCTGCCATGATTCCGTGACAACCTGCACAGTTAATTTGAAAGATGGCATGACCCTGGATGGCATCCCCTGGGATCGAGAGGACTTCCTGCACATAGGGATCAGTCCGATGAAGTTGGTTTGCACCCAGAAGCGACAGGACGATCGCAAAACACACGAGGAGCGCGATCGTGAGTAATTTTTGGGGCGACCCTTCAGATTTGACAAGCTGCTGGTTCAAAAGAGGATTCTATAAAAGGACTGTAAAATTTGTTCACTCATATACTAAACAGACTTTAACAAATTTCAGCTCCTCCTGCCGCAGCAAATTCTGTAATCTTGCCAAAAAAATCTTGTGATTCGGTTGATGTACAAGGGTTGCTCTATGTGGAGCGGACAAGAACGGCTAAGATAATAGATAACGAGACCTTCATGATTTAAGTTTCAAAATCTTACGAACCGAGGAGATTCAAACATGGTTGAGCCAATTTTGCTAGGTATTGTATTGGGACTTGTGCCCGTTACCTTGGCGGGTCTGTTTGTTGCTGCTTACACGCAATATCGTCGCGGCAATCAACTGAACCTCTAATTTCATTGTGTTACTCGTACCCTGCCCTGGAAAGTATTTTCTAGGGCAACTTTTTTAGACGGCATTGTCATACGATCGACAAACGGGCTGAGTAGATTGCAGGAAAGTATTTTTTAGAGGAGTGTCTAAGATGCTGGACTTGCCGCTTAAGTCTCTTATCGCCCAAGCGCTGCATACGCTCTATCACAACGTCGATTGGATGGGCTGGAATCTGTTTCTTGCCGTCATTCCGCTAGTCCTGAGTGTATGGTTATTTCGGCAGGTGCAGGTTGGCAATTCGACCCTAGCTTTGCCGGGTGGCGCGATCGAGCGTCGGCATCGCTCTCCTCTGTGGTGGTTTGGGGTTGCGGTGTTCATTGCCTTTCTGCCGAATGCGCCTTATATTCTCACGGATATTATTCATTTTGTCAGGTGGGTGCGGGCGGGTTCGTCGATCTGGACGGTTGCACTGGTTTATGTGCCGCTCTTCTTTTTGTTTCTTTTCGCGGGGTTCGAGGCATATGTGATGTCGCTGCTGAATGTGGGGTACTACCTGAAGCAGCGAGGGTTAAGACAATATATTTTTCCGGTTGAACTATCGATTCATTTGCTGAGCGCGATCGGGATTTATCTAGGACGATTTCTGCGGTTTAATAGCTGGAACCTGCTGACGAATTGGAATGATGTTGTGGATAGCGTATTTGATGCGATGTTTGCAAAGGAACCATTGATGACAATGGTGTTAACATTCATCATTCTCACAGTGCTTTATGCGTTGCTGAAACCTGTTCATTTTGCATTGTCAGACTACTGGAAACTTCGTCCAAAGCGGGAGCGACGGGATTTCGTAATTCCTCACTCTTGAAGCGTAGTTAAACGCAGTGATGGAATACTGCGATGATGAGCATTCGGGCGATTGCTTTAGTGGGTTTGGGAGTGTTGGGATTTGTGGGGCTGCCAGTTCGAGCGGAAGTATTGACAAAGACAGTACAGCAAGGAGAGGTGAAGGCTGAATTGTCATATGAACAGACTTCAACCGATGGCTTTCCCCAAGTCAAGAATGTGCGATTGAAGATTCAGCGATCGGGACAGACTGTATTTGATCAAGCGCCCAAGATTTCTGAGTACGATCGTCCAATGGTTTCGTTTGGGAGAAATGATGGCGATCGTGGGTTTGTTGTTCGGGATTTGAATGGTGATAAAGACCCCGAAGTGATTGCAGATATGTATACAGGTGGGGCGCATTGCTGTGAGTATTCATTGATTTATCAGTACGATTCTGCTCAGAAGCAGTATGTGGAATCGCAAGCCTATTGGGGCAATTTGGGCTATCAACTGCGGGATCTCGATCGCGATGGCAAAACGGAATTTTATAGTGCGGACGATCGTTTTGCTTATGCGTTTACGAGCTATGCGGCTTCGGCGTTTCCAGTTCAGATTTGGCGGTTTGACAATGGAAAAATGATCGATGTGACGCGGCAATATCCGAAGCTGATTTACAGCGATGCTTACAAACTGTGGCAGGGTTATCAGCAAGTGAGAACCGAGAAAGACGCTGAGGTCAAAGGAATTTTGGCGGCTTATTTGGCGGATAAGTATTTGCTTGGGCAGCAAGAGGATGGCTGGAATCGGGTGAGAGCGGCGTATCAGGAGAGCGATCGAGAGAAGTTTTTCAGCGATCTGCGGGAGTTTTTTAAGAAAACGGATTACGAGAAGTAAGCGGCATTGAAGAAAGGTTAGTTCGCTGGGTGTTGGCTTCGTTGCGATCGGCTTCTGCCCCCTAAATCCCCCACGAGTGGGGGACTTTGAACTGAGGCGGAGTTTGTCGTATCGAGTAATTGGGATGAAGTTAGGGATTAACGAGACTCACTCGCTGAACTTTCTGCTTGAATATGCTCTGCCAGCCTGATTTTCGCTGATCGATCGGTTCAGGCGATTTGTTCCAAAGCGTTTCGTAGAAGAAGAACGACATTCCTGCATAGCCTTGATCTCGAACGGCTTTGACTTGTCGTTGGAGTTCGTCGATCGGGCGTGGGGTGCTGGACAATCCGCTTAAGATCCCGATTGCGGTTGGAATGTGATCACGGGCAGCACGTAAGGTCTTCCAAGTGTTGGGATTGATGCGATCGTCGAATTTCTGCCCCTGAAAATAGATTTGCGGGATCACTTCTTCGATTAGTCCTGCTTGTCGCCACTTGTCCCAATCGACTAGAAAGTTCTCGTAGGCGTAAGGCAGATCGAGCGGTGAAAGCGAGATCAGAACCTTGTTTTTTCGGGCTTTGACGGTTTGAAACAGTTTCGCTAGGAAAGCTTGGAGTTTGTCCGATCGCCATCTCGACCATTCTGGATCTTTAGCATTGTCAGGTGGAGCTTTTCCGTTGTGTTCTTGCTTGTAGAGATTCACAGTGTAATCGTCATAGCCGAATGCAACGGGTAAGCCAAAGTGATCATCAAACTGAATGCCATCGACATCGTAGTTATCAACAACTTCGGTAACGAGATTGAGAATGAATTGTTGAACTTCTGGTTTAAAGGGATTAAACCAAACAGGAATCTGAACACGATCGAGCGCTGCGGATTCGTAATCGGTTGAGCCGTCGCGCTTTTGTGTCCACCAGTCGCGATGTTTTTGCGCCAACTCCGAATCTTTAGGAGCCATGAATCCGAACTCAAACCAGGGAATGACAGCCATTCCTTTCTGGTGCGCTTCGGTGATCATTTCTTTGAGCATGTCCCGGTTTTGCAATCCTGCGGCAACTGGGCGCGGGTCGATCGCAAGTCCAACATCTCGCTTCATCACTTGGCTTGGATAAAGCGTATAACCCCAGTTCCAAACGGTTGGATAGAGTGTGTTGAAGTTCAATCGCGCAAGTTCGTTGACTGCATTGCTCAACTTACTCTGATCGAACAACACATCACTATCAATGTTGGTTAACCAAACGCCGCGAATTTCTCTTGCTTGTCGTTCAGGGTTGGGAAGATAGCGATCGCTGATCAAGCCTTTGGTGTCGGATCGAGCTTGGCAGAGGAACGCTGCAATTTCGCCACGGGTTGCAGTTCGATTGGGGTTGAGGCGTTGAACATTGGGAAAGTTGACTGCGATCTTGCGCTCGGTTGTGGCTGCGATCGCGCTTTTCGCATAGTTCGGAATATCCCGAAGATCGGCAAATGTTTTGTTTGTTAGCTCGATTTCATTGGTCGGCTTAAGCTTTAATCCGTTGGCTAGTGCGGTTAAGGCTTGTACTCTAGGAATTTCTAGATTGGGTCGAAAGGTTCCGTCTTCAAAGCCGGAGAAAAAGTTCGATCGATACGCTTTTTGAATGGCATCTTGCGCCCAGAAATTTGCGGGTACATCTCGGAATTGAATCGGTGCGCGGGTGGGAGCACTCATTTGGTCTGGAAAAGCATTCACGACCATTGCAGCAAACTGCGATCGAGTCACTGGATCGTCCGGTCGGAACTGATTGTTCGGAAATCCACGAATGATTGATTTTTGCGACAGAGATTCAACGCACGATCGCGCCCAATGATTTTGAATGTCGGTTAATTTTGGCTGGGAGAAAGCCGAAGGTGCGATCGTTAACACAGCTATCAACAATCCAAGAATCCAAGCGCGTCGCATAGTTCACCTAAGAATGCTCAGTCAAATACCATCGCACTTGTTGGGCGCGATCGTGCAATTTTTTCGTATTTTGTTATGGATTATTGGATGCAAATTCGATCGAGAATGTTCAAAAAATCCTGAACAATAATTTCTGTATTCTCAGTGGTTAAAACTGGCACATGAATGAAGATACAGTGTCGATTTAGGCTTTCTAAATGTTTGAGAACACAGTAATACAGATAATTACAGACAAAATTTCCAGCATCATGACTGATTTCGGTGGCGATCGTTGATTCCATCAAGTGCTTTAGATCAAGTCGCGATCGTAGAATTTCACTCTGAAACTTTCCATTTGATTCAAGCGATAAACACTGTCGAGATTCTGCCATTCCACAACAGATCGTAACGTCAGGTTGAATCTCATTAATTTTCGCGATCGTTTGCTTCGGTGCAAGCTCAAAATCAACCGGAAGCTGTCTAAGAAAATGGCAATTTGGGTGAAAGCGCTCTCGATCTAAGATGGCTTGAATCAAATCATCGGAAGCATTCGATCGTTGATGCTCCATCCAAGTTGTAAACGAAGTCAATAAGATTTTCATCTAGAATTTAGATACCAGACTAGAGGATTGAAAGATGCCGACGATCGCTGTTGTCGATTATGACATGGGGAATTTGCACTCTGCTTGTAAAGGATTAGACAACGCAGGCGCAGCCACGCTCATCACGGATTCTGCCAAAGAAATTGAGCAAGCCGATGCGGTGGTGCTTCCCGGTGTGGGTTCATTCGATCCAGCCGTTCAGCACTTGCGATCGCGGGATTTAGTGCAACCGATCAAAGATGCGATCGACAGTGGTAAACCCTTTTTAGGCATTTGTTTAGGATTGCAAATTCTCTTTGAATCGAGCGAAGAAGGCAAAGAACCCGGATTAGGCATTGTTCCTGGAACTGTTAAACGCTTCAAGCCGGAACCTGGATTAACCATTCCGCACATGGGCTGGAACCAGCTTCAATTCACACAACCGGATTGTTCTCTGTGGCAGAACTTAGGCGCAGCTCCTTGGGTGTATTTTGTGCATTCTTACTATGTTGAACCGAGTGATCCAAGCGTTCGTGCCGCAACAATTACACATGGAACACAAACGGTTACAGCCGCGATCGCCCGTGAGAATTTGATGGCGGTTCAATTTCACCCAGAAAAATCTTCAACGGCTGGATTACAGCTTCTATCGAACTTTGTTCAGTTGGTGAATCAACGTCAGCTATTAAAGCTATGAGCTTACGAATCTACGGCAATCGACCTCTAAAAACTCTTCCAGGTCAAGACACTCGCCCGACTTTAGCAAGAGTGCGCGAGGCAGTGTTCAACATCTGGCAAGGGTCGATCGAGGGATGTCGCTGGCTAGATCTTTGTACAGGAAGTGGATCGATGGGAGCCGAGGCTTTGTGTCGAGGCGCTTCATTGGTGATTGGTATCGAACAATCTGCGCCTGCTTGTCGAATTATTGAGCAAAATTGGAAACAAGTGGCTCAATCCGAGCAGTCTTATCAAGTGTCGCGTGGGGATGTGGTCAAGCGATTAGCGAATCTATCTGGACAACAGTTCGATCGCATCTATTTCGATCCGCCCTACGATAGTAAATTGTATGTTCCGGTATTGAATGCGATCGCAACACTCAACCTACTTGCTCAAGACGGTGAACTGGCAGTCGAACATCGTCCGGGTGCTACCTTTGACACTCCTTTAACGATTGTTCGTCAAAAACGATACGGTAACACTGCACTCACGTTCTATCAAACATCATGACTTGGAAATCTCCGTTTATTGCTTTTCTAGCGCTGACTGTTGCTGCACCTGCAATGGCGCTTCCACCCCCGGAAGACCAACCCGAAGAAGTAGCACGGACAGAAATCATTACAGAAGCTCGATCGCCGATTGATAACAAGCCGTTAAATGCTGCGGAATATGCCGCGCTGCAAGCTCAACTTCAAGAAGGTCAGCCTGTAAATCTGCGTGATCAAGTTTCGCCGCAAGTGAGAAGAACGATCGGACTTCTGCGCCTGCGAAGATTCATCAAAACTGTCTTTCCCTTTATCCCAATCCGGTAGCGTATCTATTCTGGCTTTGCTGGATTTGCTGAATGAATTGTTCCTGAGTTCGGGCAGGTTCTTTGCAGCTTAAACCTTGGCAGACAAGCGCGATCGCATCTTCCGGCAATGTCTCCATCACCCTAAATGCGGTTGTTGGGAGATACTGTGTTTCTAGTGTTGCAATTCGATCGGCTGTACTCCGAATTAAGGTTTGATTGCGGAACCAATCGAGTGCAGTAAACAAGGTCGGACAAGCCGAGGGCGATTGTTCCATCACACTGGCAAAAGCTTGTAACGTTTGTTCGGCACGATCGAAGTAATCTAAATTCTCAGTTAGCAGAGACAAGCGGACTAAGTTCGCGATCGCAATTCCATTTGCAGAAGGTGTGGCGTTGTCTACATAGTTTCTTTCTCGAATCAGTAAGTCTCGACTGGCATCTTTAGCAGTGTTGTAATAACCACTTAATCCATCGCTCCAAAGATACTGATCAAACTCCGCTTGAATCCGAATGGCTTCAGCTAACCAATCAATTTGATTTTCCGGCGCTTCGGATTGAATGCTCCGGGTGACTTGATGCAAATCTAACAATGCTTTGATGAATAATGCGAAATCTTCGGACTGTGCGAGAACCTCAACTGAGCCATTGTAGTTAATTCGATGAAAGCGATCGTTGATCCATTGATTCTGCAAGATGAATGTTGCAGCTTGAGTGGCTAATTCTAATGCTTCTAAATCGCGGAATACTGCGTACGATCGCGCCAATCCCGAAATCATTAAGCTATTCCAAGCAACAATCATTTTTGTGTCGGTGACGGCTGGAATTCGACCTGACCACGCAATGGATTTCGCTTCTTCAGCGTCTCGCGCAGGCGGAAAGGTTTCACCGATGCAAGCACCATATCGCAGTTCAAATAACTTATCGAATGCAGTCTCTACAGTGTCCGAGAGCTGACCGGGATGCTGACGCTGAAGCACGATTTTCCCTTCAAAGTTGCCTCTAGGCTCGATCGTGAATTGTTCTGAAAGCGCAGTTAACTCTTCGGAAGAGAGCGATCGCTGTAATTCCTCATAGCTCCAAACATAGAATGCTCCTTCTTCGGGTTCTGCATCTTCGGGAGTGACAAAACTATCTGCGTCTTGTGCAGCATAAAAATAACCTTCCGGTGCAGTCATCTCGCGTTTGAGCCATTCGACTGTTTTGACGATCGCTCTTTCAAATGCTGGCTCTTGTACTCCCGATGCCCAGAGATTTGCCAGATACTCAACAATCTGCCCGTTGTCATACAGCATCTTTTCAAAGTGCGGAACTGTCCAAGTCGGATCAACGGTGTAGCGATGAAAACCGCCCGCAACCTGATCAAAGATGCCACCCAGAGCCAGATCTAAACCGCGCTGTGTAGTCGCTTCACGGGCATTGTATTGCTCAAACCCAAACCGCACCGCATGAAGCGCCGCATCTGCGTAGGGAATCATCGGAAATCGCGTTCCCGGCATCTGAGCTGAAACAATTCCGGTACTGTACTCTAACCCCTCTTTTAACAATGCTTCACTCAGGGTTTGAGTCGGGAGCAGCACCGAGTTTTGTAAGTTCGTCAAAATCTCAGCTTTTACGGCATCCAATCGAGCACGATCGTCATCATACAATCGCCGCAAAGTCTGCAACACATGCAGAAATCCGGGCCTACCGTACTTTGCATCAACTGGAAAGTAAGTTCCACCATAAAACGGTGCAAGATCATCCGGTGTCAGAAAGATGTTTAAGGGCCAGCCCCCTTGCCCCGTCATCATCTGAAGCGCCTGCATATAGATGCTATCAATATCGGGGCGTTCCTCGCGATCGACCTTAATCGGCAGATAGTTTTCATTCAGATACTGCGCGATCGTCGGGTCTGAAAACGCTTCTCCCTCCATCACCGTACACCAGTGACAAGAAGAGTAACCAATTGATAAAAAGATAATCTTATTGTCGCGGCGGGCTTGCTCGATCGCATCATCGCCCCATGCCCACCACTCGATCGGATTATAAGCATGTTTCCGCAAATAAAGACTCTGAGCTTGAATTAAACGATTTGGCATAGGAAAAAGTTCATACTGATTCCATAACCTTAGCGACCTTAAAGCCGTTTCTCAACTGCTCAGAGCCTTCAACTTGCTAGAACGAGAACACTGTCCGAATCACACCCACCACAACATCTTCGTTGTCTTCATTGAAGTCAGGATTCGTGATCCAAATGACTCCAGGAGTAATCGAAATGTTGTCATTGATGCGATGCCGGTAAAACGCTTCTAAGTGTAAGGAGTTGTTGCGATCGCGAAATCCTAAATCACTACGCGTTAATCTCGGCTCCTGCCCCACCAACAATCCGCCCAAATTACCCTTCTTAAACAAATCAGGAAAGGCTAGATTAACCGCCCAGTTCCACACATCTCCTCGACCCCGACCGATGTAATTATGATTTGCATAACCAACCCAACCCCCTAGCGCAAAGTTTGGAGAGATTTGGAAGACACCAGAAACCCCATACGCATTAATACTAACCGGAGCACCAAAGTTACTATTTGCCAAGTTGCTACCCGTCGCACTCAGGTTAAACGGATCATCAGGTTGAAGCTCTGCACCAAATGGAGCATACGCATTGATGTAGGTAAAACCAATGCGAGAACTTGGACTCAGATTGAGAATGACTTGTGCTAAGGCTCCATATTGACCATTAAACAAGCCGCGTTTGTTTGCTGGGTCGGAAGCATTCGGAACCAAATACCCTAAATTAACCTCCGCAGCCGTCCCAATCCGGTGCCGAATTCCAAACCCTGCACCAAACGAATAGTTATAAATCGGATTCCGTAACCCAAACAGAGAAACAGAACCCCCGTCAAAATAAGGGTTAAGCTGGGACGACGCATCCAAATCAACAAACCCGTTTCCTGTCCCTGCAAGAAACGCATCAGTATTCTCGCTCAATGGAAATCGATAGCGCAGGAGTGCAAGTCCAACCTGTCCACCACTATCCCCATCAAATTCAACTCGTCCCATATTCGTGCCTAACACCCCCAAACCACGAACACCCGTTACGCTAGTTGGGTCTTGGGTTGTTTCGCCGAGCGGTGTCACATTATTGGCTTGGAGCCGCGCCGTGAGTAAGTCCCGTCCTGTAAAGCTTGTGTTGAGATTCAATCGCACCCGATAAGATAGCGTGGGATTGCGTTCAGCCCTGGTGCTCGTCACCGCATTATCACCGCCCAAAACGCTGACACCAGCGAAGATCGCTTCACCTTGCAGCTTCGTAGTCGTTGAAAATTGCTGGCGTTCTAAAGTTGTTGTGCGGGCTTCCAAGGCATCCACGCGACCGCGAATCGTTGCCAGCTCTACCGCAAATTGTTCTTGGAGTTTCTGGAGCGTGGCAAGGTCTTCTTTCTTGACCAAATCAGCGGTAGAAGCGGCAATCAGTTCATTGACTCGATTGAGACAAGCATTCAATCCGGCTGCAAACTCAAAGCGGGTTAATGCTCGATTGCCGCGATAGGTACGATCGGGATACCCTGCAATACAACCATACCGCTCAACTAGAGATTGGAGTGCCTGAAATGCCCAATCTGTCGGGCGCACATCCGAAAGCTGTGAGACAGAAGTAACTTGATCTAAACTATTTTGAATTTGTGGATTTGCAGGAACAATCTCAGGTTCAGCCGCACGAACGCTCAAAGGTGCAAGCAGTAAAGAACTTGCCGCGATCGTCACCAAACAGGTAAATGAAGCGAATTTCATTCGTCATTCCTCACTATCAATCAATATTTATAGATGCAGACCTCGCATTGCTACGAAGCTAAAACACTGAAGCTCAAAAATTACTAAAGCTGAAGCTCACGTCCTGGGAAGCGGGAGTTATGAATCGTTCAAATCCTTAGATAGAGCCACACTACTGGTCTCTGTTCTTAGCTCTCGACTGTCTAAAGACTGAGAAATCAAAGATTTAATCAATTGCAACAATTGATTGTTTCAGCATTCGTCGTAACGTTGCGTTTCTGTACGGTCTGGCAATACGCTAAGCTGAAGTAAAGTACCCGATCGGGTGAATTTAACCGGGGGTTTTCTTATGGCTCTTCTGCGTTTTGTTCTGCTCTGTGCGATCGTTGGGTTTGGTGTAATCTTCGCGCTCTCGAACTGGGGCGTGTCGATGTCGCTTGTATTCCTTGGGGTTCCGTCGCCTAGTTTGCCGTTACCCATCTGGATCGGCGGTGCGATCGGGCTAGGTGCTGCGACAACGCTGATTATTACGGCGCTGTTTGGACTCACTGGATTTACGGCGCGGCGCTCTGAGCGCAAAGGCACCCGACCTCAATCGACCGGCTTTGCCTACACGGAAACGCCGCGTAACACTGCACCCCGCACCCCTGATGCGGACGATTGGTTTAGCGACGATAGCGACGATTGGGCAACTGAACCCAAAAATCGATCAGAGCGAGACTTTGAAACCAGACAGGAACCCACCTCGACCACGCGATCAGGTTCGACGTATTCCTACACCTATCGCGAAGCACCAGAACCGAAAAAGCCGGATGTCGTGGACGCAGACTACCGTGTGATTCGCCCCCCGGTACGAAAGTTAGATGAGGAGGAATAGTCATGCTAAACGGGGTGAGTGTGTTTCTGATCGGCATGATGGGGGTTGGCAAAACCACGATCGGACAACTGCTGGCAAAACAGCTCGATTATGAGTTTCTTGATGTCGATCAGTTTATTGAGCAGGCAACCGGACAGACGGTGAGTGCGATTTTTGCCGAGTCAGGAGAAGCAATTTTTCGCCAACTCGAAACGGCTACCTTGGCGCAAGTTTCAGCACGGTTGCGGCGAGTCGTGGCAACAGGCGGTGGAATTGTGCTGGCACAGGAAAATTGGAGCTATCTGAAGCATGGGGTAATTGTCTGGCTCGATGTTCCAATAGAACAGTTGCGGGAACGACTCAGCCAAGATACAACGCGACCTTTGCTGCAGAACCAGGATCTCACGGCTCGATTAACGCAGCTTGCGGATGAACGTCGATCGCGCTATGCCCAAGCGGATATTCACATTCAGGTCATGCCGGATGAAACTCCAGAGCAGGTTACAGCACGGGTGATTGCGGCGATCGCTCAAGCCTGTGAGCAGAAACGCCAAATCGATCAATCGGTGCAACGGTTGAATCAGGAAATGCCGTTTCACATGAACTCGTAGGCGATTTTAGGGTAGGCGATTTTAGGAAGGTGTTAGCGTTGAGCCAAACGGGACATTAGCCAACTGTGCAAACCTAACATGACGATCGCTAACGGCAACATCAATGCAGGAATGATTCCAATCCCCGCTCGATTTGCAACCCAACCGACTCCTGTAGGAATCGTCGCCGCTCCGACACTGCCCATACTGGCAAGTAAACCGATCGTCGTTGGAACCATTGCTCGATCGACTCGTTGCGGTGTCAACCAAATCATTGCGGGAAAGATGATTGCCAGCCCAAATCCTAAAACGGGCAGAATAAGCCATGCGCTCGGTATTTGCCACCAAATCAGCAAGCCCACAATCAGCAATAGCAGTGAAAACACGATCGTGCGATTTGCACCCAATCGATTCATCAATTGACCAAAGCTCAAGCGCCCGATCGTCAGCCCCACCCAATAGCCCGACACGCTGTATCCTGCAATCTGTGTCGAAATGCCTCGACCGACGTGTTGCACAGTATAGGCCCAGTTCCCGATCGAGACCTCAGTTCCCACATAGATTAATAACAACAATGCAGAAACAATCACGATCGGATTTCTGAGCGCGGCGGCAAAGTTCGATCGAGCGGTCGTCTCACCAGTAAAGCGCTGCTGTAAAGGGGAATATTGGTGTAGAACTGCCCAAAGCATTCCTACAATTGACACGCTCACAATCCCTGCAATCACAGCGTAAATTTGCCGCCAATGCACGCCAAACGTGAGCAATGCGGTTGCGATCGCAGGCCCCGAAAGTGCGCCAATTCCATAAAACGCATGAAGCAATCCCATCAAATTAGCATTCTGTTGCTCATGTGCAATAAACGTATTACCGCCTGCATCAATCAATCCAATCCCAAACCCTAACAGTGATCCTGTTGCAATCATGACAATCCAGTGCGTCGTGGAAGCATAAAGGCTTAATGCACTGGTCAGTAAGAGCAAGCCGAGCAGAATTGTCTTTGCTAAACCGAATCGATGGGTTAGAAAACTGCTAGCTGTGGCTGCGATCGCATACCCTGACACCTGACTAATAAACAAAAATGTCACTGTTGCAGGTGTGAGACTGTAAGTTTCGAGAATCGATGGCAGAATCACACCTAATCCACCTTCTGCAATCCCGATCGCAACAAACGAATAAAAGATGAGCGCAACACCAATCCACAATCGATCGTTCAATCGTGAACGCGGTTTCGATCGCACAGTCTAACTCCGCTTGAATCCTTTCGTTGGCTTCTTATCCGCTTTTTCTTTGGCTTTCGTCTTGCTCACTTCTGCCAAAGCTTCTTGAAATAGATTGTGTAAATGTATTGGCACACTGGCGATGTCCGGTAGTTCTGGCTCTAGGGGTTTATGATGCTCCTGCAACAGTGGGTCAAGGTCTGTTTGCAGGTTGAAATCTGGGCGATCGAGGAACGATCGCAACACAGTCTCCAATTGAGTTGGATACTGTTCTGCAAGTTGATGCCACACAAACGGATTCACTTCAGCATCTGTTAGATACTTCCGCACTAATCTATCCGCACCTTTGACCGACTGCCAATCTTCCGCTTTCAGCAGCGCTTCAAACTGAGTATAGGTTGTCAGTAACATTTGTCCCCAACGTGGATGCGCCAGAATCGTCACTTCTTCTGCTTTTTTCAAATCCGGCGGTAGCTCGATCTGAGGTGTCACCATTTTTGCGGCTGCTTTGTTTTGCATCATTTTTGCCGCCGCTTCTTCGTCGAGTCCCATTGCTTCCGCCATTTCGGTGAGTTCTTCATCGCTCACGCCTGCTTCTTGCGCCATTTCTGCAAGGGATTTATTCGGATCAAGTCCTGCTTCATCCATTCGACGCTGGGTGAGAAAGTCCTGAAATTCCGCAATCTTTTTACCCAGATGATAACCCGATAACGTCATCTGATCGGTGCCGAAAAAATCGAGAAAATCTTGGTGATAGCGCTCAACCGATTTCCAGGCTTCTTCGAGTAATTCTGGAGCATCCCCGTACAAATCAGATTTATAATTCTGTCTAAAGTTACCGATCGCCACCGCTAACTTGGGTTTCCCTAAGTTTCCTAACTGCACATAGGGACTAAAGATTGTCCAGTAATCCTCAACAGGTGCAATTCGCGTGACGAGCATTTCCCCAAGCTTTAATCGCGACATTGCTTCTAGTGTTTCTGAATCATTCGGCTTCACAATGTATAGTTTTGTGGTTAGCCAATTCATCAGTTTGAAGCCGTCGGGTAAGATTTCTTGAATCGCAAACAGTCCTGAAAAATTACGCTTCCAGTTCAGAATCAGTTGTCGATCGTCCTCCGACAATTCTGGTTCGCTTTCAATGAATAGCTCTAACGGGGTTTTCGTTCCAACTTGTCCGTGAGTCAAAAATATATCAACGATCGTATCCCGGTGCTTACTCTCTTTTGACTGCGATTGCGCTAACTTCTCTGCGACAAACTTTTCAAAAGCCGTTGCTAATTCCCCTTCCGCATCGTAAACAAAATCCGTTAGCGATTGCTTCAGTTCTTTTGATCGCGCCAAAATTGCATCTACCATAAGTCACCTCGATCGTCCTTGGATACCTTAAGCCTTTGCTTTAGCCATCCCAAAGCATCCTGGGATAGATTTTGTTACAACAGCCTTAAACAATTAAAAAGCGATCGAAACCTGACTTCGATCGCTTCTGGTACAAACTCTTCAGTTGTCCTGCTCTCAAGCTAACTTGCTAAACCTTGAGGAACAGAATTTTGCAAAGTCGCTTTACTACTTAATAAAGCCTCTTCCTCACTCTCAAAAATTTCAAAAACAGAATCCATCATCGTCACTTCAAAAACTAGCTTCGCCTCCGGATGAACATTACACAGCTTGAAGCTACCTTTTGCCTTATCCGCATCCCGCATCCCTGCAACTAATGAAGTTAAGCCAGAGCTATCAATGAAATTCACCTGTCCTAAATTCACAACAACATGATTTCCCTGTTTAGCAATGCAGTCCTGTAGTTTGGTGCGAAATTTCCATGCTGTCGTAATATCTAGCCGCCCGCTCGGACTGAACACGACGATCGTCGTGCCGTCTGGGGTATTGAAAGTCTTCTGCTCCATGTAAACCATGACTTGCCTCATGCAGTCTTTTGGTGATCACCTCTCTAAATTATGCCCAAAGATAGAGGAAGATAACGATTTCTTAAGATTTTAAGATCAAAAAAGGGAAGCGTCTGTTGAATGCTTCCCCCGAAGTGCAAGGCTTAACAAATGGATGTCAATGGTTCATCACCATTGGGCTTAGTGTGCCCCGTTTGTTGACCAATTGATCCAATCTTGTGGTTTTAGGAAAATCTCGTACAGCCGCGCCTCTGGACTGCCTGTTTCTGGCTCATAGCCATACTCCCAACGCACCAACGGCGGCAACGACATCAGAATCGATTCAGTCCGCCCATTCGTTTGCAGCCCAAAGATCGTGCCACGATCGTACACCAGGTTAAATTCCACGTAGCGCCCCCGCCGATAAAGCTGGAACTGACGCTGACGATCGCCGTACTCAGTATCTTGACGACGCTCCACGATCGGCAGATAAGCAGGCAAGAACGCATCACCGCAGGATTGCACAAACGCAAATAAGTCTTCCCAGGTGCGATTTTGTACTGCTCCCACTTCTTTACTGCGCAGCGCCGCAGAGGTATTACTCTGAGATCCGGGATAAGAGATGGGATACAAATCGCCGCGAGTATCCTGGTAATCAAAGAAGATGCCGCCCACCCCACGAGTTTCTTTACGGTGCTTGAGATAGAAATACTCGTCGCACCAAAGTTTGAACGTGGGATAGTATTCGGGATGATGACGATCGCACGCTTCCTTCAAGGTTCGATGGAAATGAATCACATCTTCTTCAAACGGGTAATACGGCGTTAAATCGATTCCACCGCCAAACCACCAGACAGGGCCTGCTTCAAAGTAGCGGTAGTTTAAATGCACCGTTGGGATGTAAGGGTTGCGGGGATGCAGCACCATCGAAGTTCCAGTCGCATAGAAACTATGACCTGCTGCTTCCGGTCGCTGCACCAAAATCGAAGGTGGCAAATCCTTGCCCCAGACTTCTGAGAAATTCACACCGCCTTGCTCAAACACTCGACCTTCGCGAATCACCCGCGATCGACCGCCGCCGCCTTCTTCTCTTGTCCAGCTATCTTCGCGAAACTGCGATGCTCCGTCTGCGGCTTCTAGTCCTTCACAAACTTGATCTTGAAAAGATTTTAACCATTGGCTGACCCGCTCTCTAGAATCACTGGGAGGAAGCGGTTGTGTCGTTTCGGTGGGGTTAGAGGTAAAGAAGGCAGTCATAAACGTCGATTCCTGGAACGAGTCTTCTTACTATGCAGTGGAGGAGTTTAAAGTTTCCGACTAGCTTCAAGCATTAGAATTGCTGAAACCAGTCGGTTCATTTAGACTATCGCGAAACGGCAGCTAGAAGGTGACTTGCTCGGCTGTCAAGCCCAGGATGGTGCATCCTGAGCGGAAAAGCACGATCGTAAATGTTTATAACGTGCTGTAACGACTGGTGTAATCTGGTTAGCCGTCTCAAGAAAGATGACAATTGCAGCACAAATCTAGCTAAGATCGAACACCCCGGATTCAGGGTGCGGGTCAAACCGATTCCCTTACTTAGGAGACGTACTGATGCTGAACTTTCCTTGGAGATTGGTTAATCGCAGGCGGCGACGGGTGCAATCCACTCTGGCTCGAACCTATCAAGCGATTAGTTCAGCCTCTGTAGACGATTTGTGGAAGAAAGTGATTGATTTGGCAGATGTCTCTTGGCATCCGTTAATCTCCAAAACGAATGTGCCGCGTGGACAGGTGGCAAAACCAGGATTGATTTACGAAGCAGTGACGCGCCTCGGCCCCTTTCCAATTCGGATTTTTGTGGAGCGAGTTGAGCCGAGAGAGTTGCTCAGCATCAGAATTATGGCGATTCCAGGCATCGAAGAACGAATTCGATATGAAGTGAAATCGATGGTGTCGGGAACCAGTATCGCTTATTCGGTAACGCTGCAAGGCTGGTTGTCGCCGTTAATCTGGTCGATCATCAAGCCTTACGCGGCGCGAGTGGCAGAGGATCTCGCACATGCAGCCGAACAGCCGATCGACTCCAAATCCACTCAAGCTAGCTGTTTCGATTTCTAACAAGCGATCGTCTCCGAGCGGTAAGATCAAACGGATAACCCAAGCGATCGCTCTCTACCCTCTATGTTAGATACCCTCTGTGCAGAATCTGTTTTAGAAGTCCTTAAGCCTGTTCAAGATCCCGAACTGCAAAAAAGTTTGGTCGCACTAAACATGATTCGGAATGTGTCGATTTCCGGCGGCAAGGTGCGCTTCACCCTGGTTCTAACGACTCCTGCTTGCCCATTGCGCCAGTTCATCGTCGAAGACTGTGAACGCGCCGTCAAGACCCTCCCTGGCGTGGAATCGGTGGAGGTGGAAGTCACGGCAGAAACGCCGCAGCAGAAAGGATTGCCCGATCGGACTGGAATTGATGGCGTGAAAAACATCATTGCGATTTCGAGCGGTAAAGGGGGAGTTGGTAAAAGCTCGATCGCTGTGAATGTGGCAGTGGCACTCGCCCAAGCCGGCGCAAAAGTGGGGTTGATCGATGCTGACATCTACGGGCCTAATGCTCCAATGATGTTGGGTCTGGAAGGATCAGGCGTTGCGGTGCGCCAAACGGCTCAAGGCGAGATCCTAGAACCTGCTTTCAATCACGGCGTTAAGCTTGTCTCAATGGGATTTCTAATCGACAAAGACCAGCCTGTGATCTGGCGAGGCCCGATGCTGAACGGTGTGATTCGCCAATTTCTCTATCAGGTGCAATGGGGTGACTTGGATTATCTCATCGTTGATATGCCTCCCGGTACCGGAGATGCCCAATTGACGCTGGCACAAGCCGTTCCGATGGCAGGAGCAGTCATCGTCACCACGCCTCAATCGGTTGCATTGCTTGATTCTCGACGCGGCTTAAAGATGTTCCAGCAGCTAAACGTGCCAGTGTTAGGAATTGTTGAGAACATGAGCTACTTTATTCCACCGGATATGCCCGATCGTCAGTACGACATTTTCGGATCAGCAGGTGGCGAAAAAACCGCAGCAGAATTAAACGTGCCGCTCTTGGGCTGTGTACCGCTCGAAATTCCGTTGCGTCAGGGGGGCGATCGAGGAGTGCCGATCGTCGTGGGTGAACCCGATTCTGCCTCGGCAAAAGCGCTAACTCGGATTGCTCAGCAAATTGCTGCTAAAGTATCCGTGGCAGCCCTCGCTTAACGCCTTTCTCAAATCTATGTTTCGCAAAAAATCTCCTTCCCCCCTCAGACCGTGGCTCCAACCCTGGCAAGGAATGGACTGGTACTTGTTCGGAGCAGTCCTCGCGCTGACGCTCTTGGGTAGCGTGATGCTGTTTAGCGTTCAACTGACGCACACTGAGCGCGAAGACTGGATCTATCACCTCTGCATTGGTGGGCTAGGAACGTTTCTGATTCTGGCGCTGGCGCGAATGCGCTACGATGTCCTGCTGCGGTGGAAGTGGTGGATTTATGGTGTGACCAATGCCTCGCTGCTGCTCGTGATGGTCATGGGGCTAGAGGCAAAGGGAGCACAGCGTTGGCTCGGATTTTTCGGGTTTGGAATTCAGCCGTCAGAGTTTGCCAAGCTTGGGATCATTGTTGTGCTAGCGGGAATGCTGCATCAGCGATCGGCATCGACGATCGCGATGATGATGAAGATTCTTGGGGTTGCAGCTTTGCCTTGGGCACTGGTGTTTTTGCAGCCGAACTTAGGGACTTCTCTAGTGTTTGGGGCAATTACGATCGGGATGCTGTATTGGGGCAATGCCAATCCCGGCTGGTTGCTGCTGCTGCTGTCTCCGGTCGTATCCGCGATTTTATTTACCACGCTAATCAGCAAAGGAGCGTTCGGCATCTCGGCGATCGGGTTGTGGATTGCGACGATCGGTCTGATCGCTTGGAGAACGCTGCCTTGGCGCACTTATGGAACGCTGGTTCCAGTGGTGATTAATTTAGTTGCAGGTGGACTGGGACAGGTGCTGTGGCAATTTGTGCTGCACGATTATCAGAAGGCGCGAATTCTGATGTTTATTGACCCTGACCAAGATCCGCTGGGAGCGGGGTATCACTTGATTCAATCGCGGATTGCGATCGGGGCGGGAGAACTCACAGGACGCGGATTATTTCGGGGCACTCAGACACAGCTCGACTTTATTCCTGAGCAGAATACAGACTTTATTTTTACTGCGGTTGGTGAAGAATTAGGATTTATCGGCGCAATCTTTGTGCTTGCCGCTTATTTGCTGATTTGCTACCGATTGCTGATTATTGCCCAAAACGCCAAAGATGAGTTTGGCGCACTGATCACAGTGGGTGTATTTTCGATGATTCTGTTTCAGATGGCAGTCAATATTGGCATGACGATTAATCTGTCGCCTGTGACTGGAATTCCTTTGCCGTGGCTGAGTCACGGCAATGCGGCACTGTTGATGAATTTCATCGCGATCGGCTTGGTTCAGTCCGTGGCAAACGCCCGCCAAAAGCCGAAATTCTAAACGATTGGATTTGAACAATTGGAAAGACGCGATCGCGCTATCGATCACAATCGATAACAGAGTGTTCGACACCGCCTGTAAACTGATAGGGAAGCTATCTTGCAGCAATTATGTTTTTACCAGGTTCAGCCGTCCGTGTGATGAATGTGAATGATACTTACTACGGGTTCCAAGGACTTGTACAGCGTATCACTGATGGAAAAGTTGCAGTTTTATTTGAGGGTGGCAACTGGGACAAGTTGATCACGTTCAGAATGTCTGAGCTTGAAATTGTCGAAACTGCCAAGAAAAAGGCAGCAAAATAAGCACGTTCAGGGTTTGAATGCGGTAGATTGTGGGATGGAGACGTTTTCACGAAACGTCTGTACGACATTGCACCGGTGCGATCGTCGGCTTGATCGTCGGTATGAATTTGCTTATGCGCCTCCCACTTCCCCAGTTTTCTGCTCAGAATCGCCCTGCC
The DNA here is from genome assembly GCF_039962505.1 of Leptolyngbya sp. DQ-M1. Classification (NCBI taxonomy): domain Bacteria; kingdom Bacillati; phylum Cyanobacteriota; class Cyanophyceae; order Leptolyngbyales; family Leptolyngbyaceae; genus Leptolyngbya; species Leptolyngbya sp. DQ-M1. The sequence goes on along the minus strand of NZ_JAMPLJ010000002.1, from coordinate 256,856 downwards.
AATCACATTGCCGAGGTGATCGAAACAGCGACGACAGAATTTCTTTCACAATGCCTGGAACCGGAAGATCTATCGTTTCCGGTGATGCCGCCGTTTGGAAGCTGGGTCAAAGCGATCGACGAAGAATCAGGAAACTTAATCTATGCAGTCGTTTACCACGCGACGACTAGCCCGATCGATACCGTGCATCGGGCTAGAGCATTAGGAATGTCGCTGCTAGAACTGCGCGAACAACAGCCGCAAATTTTCGCGATGCTGAGAACAGAATTTCGATCGGCGATCGTTGGCTATCGTGCGGGCGGAAATAAAAAGAATGGCTCGGCAGGTGGAACGCTTTATCAACATTTACCGCCCCGTCCGCCCCAAATTCATCAAGCCGTTTACGCTTGTGATGCAGAAGAAATTGTTGAATTTAGCGATCAGCTTGATTTTTTGAGAACCTTACTGCAAGTGGGCAGTGCTCCGGTTGATGCGCTGACGGCGGCTGCAATTCGAGAAATCTATCAACTGAGGAAAGCCGATCGTGCTTGGTTGGTGCAAGCGGGTCGAATGCTAAGCTTGCTGCTGAAAGATGACTACGATCGACTACGGGTGATCCTGAGTCAAATTCATCTCTAGGTGGATTTCGTGCTCAATTTGACCTGGTAATTGTTAGATCGCATTGAGTGGCGCTGCTTCATGTTGTTTTTAACCGCTGGCTTGTTTCAAGAACCAATCGTTTCTTTTGTGATTCTGCTAGCGGTCATTTTGATTGTACCGATCGTATTCGAGCGGTTAAAGCTACCGGGACTGGTAGGATTGCTGGCATCGGGAGTTGCACTCGGCTCGAATGGATTGGGGATCATTCAAAATGACTCTGAGACCATGAATTTGCTCTCAGACATCGGACTGGTGTATCTGATGTTTGTGGCAGGTTTGGAAATTGATATTGACCAATTTACTCGGACACGAAATCGCTCGATCGGCTTTGGAACTTATACGTTTTTAGTGCCATTGATTACTGGAACGATCGTTGGGCGAATGTTTGGGTTTGAGTGGAATCCCGCGATTTTGATCGGATCGCTGTTCGCGTCTCACACGCTCTTGGCCTATCCGATCGTCAGTCGCCTAGGGGTTGTGGGAAATGAAGCCGTTACGGTGACGATCGGCGCAACGATCTTTACTGACGTTGGGGCGCTGTTAGTCTTAGCGATTTGTGTCGGGGTTCATGCAGGCGATTTTACACTCATCAAGCTGATCACGCTGTTGGGATCGCTGGTTGTTTATACGATCGTGGTTCTCTTTGGGTTTGATCGAGCGGGAAGAGAATTTTTTCGACGATCGGGAGACGATGAAGGCAATCAATTCCTGTTCGTTCTATTAGCGGTGTTTCTGGCTTCGGTTGGAGCGCAGTTAATCGGGGTTGAAAAAATCGTGGGTGCGTTTCTCTCCGGGCTTGCAGTAAATCGCGTTGTCGGAAACAGCCCTGTTAAAGAGAAAGTCGTATTTGTCGGCAGCGTTTTGTTTATTCCCATCTTCTTTGTGGATATGGGGTTGCTAATTCGGATTCCGGCGTTTATTCAGAGCTTGACTGATCCGAAGTTGTTGGGATTGACTGTTGCGATCGTGCTCGGTCTCATCGCTAGTAAATTTGGGGCGGCGGTGCTGGCAAAACTGACCTATCGCTATAGCTGGCAAGAAATGATGGTGATGGGATCGCTTTCCCTGCCTCAAGTGGCCGCAACGTTGGCTGCAACGCTGGTCGGCTATCGGGCAGGATTGCTCACCGAGAGCGTTCTCAATAGCGTGATTGTGTTGATGCTAGTGACTTCGACATTAGGGCCGATCTTAACGGCGCGATTTGCGAATGAACTTCGACCCGAAACTCCCGCCACGATCGCACCGACAATTCCCGATTCGACCTGGACACACCAAACCACGATCGTTGTCCCAATCTACAATCCCAATACCGAAGCGAATCTTCTTGAACTTGCAGCTCTCATTGCTCGCTCCCACGCGGGTCAATTAATTCCGTTAGCGATCGCCCTGTCCCAAGCCCATTTAAACTCACCGTCGATGCAAGAACGCATTGATGACAGCGAATCTCGGTTAGTGCGTGCAACAGAACTGACCGAAGGATTTGGGGTTAAAGTGACCCCCCTGCTGCGAATTGATGACAACGTTGCTCAAGGAATCGCTCGCACCAGTCGAGAATATCGCGCTGACCTGATTGTGATGGGTTGGGGACGCAAAAGCGCGATTAGAGAGCGGTTGTTTAGAAATGTCGTCAACAGTGTTTTATACGCGGCTTCTTGCCCGGTTGCCGTTGCGCGATTAGTGAAATCTCCAAGCGAATTTCAGCAAATTTTGCTCCCTGTCGAAAATCTTACCCCGCGATCGATCTCAACCTTACAGCTCGCTCATAATATCGCCACCGCGACAGGAGGACAAATTACAATCCTGCATGTGTGTGATCGAGCGACCTCTCCCAGTAAGATTGCTTGGATCAAATCACAAATCACGCTCCTCGCTGCAAAGCTGCCACCCCTTAAGACCGATATTCAAATCGTCCCAGATGATGATGTGGTTCGGACGATCGCAATGGCAGCGAAATCTTCTGACTTATTGGTTTTGCGATCGCCGGAGCGCTTGCTTAGTGCAGGAGGACTGGCGCTAAATAGTCGCACGGCTCAGATCTTGCCGCAGATTCAATGCTCGATCGTGCTGGTAGGTGAACCGCAATCGGTCGATCGTTCGGTTCTATTGTCGTCCTCTTCATAAATGAATACTTAACATACGCAAAGTTTTTGAGATTTGCTTGCTTTACGCAGATAACCGTGTGAAATTTGTCGCATAAAGGCGGCTGCAAAATTCAGCCGGGACATCCGCGAGATTAGGTGTAAGACTCCTCTCGCAATTTCTCCACGTTGACCGGAAAATGGAAGTCAACAAGGGTGCAGATGTAATGACAAGTGATCAAGAGACAGGATCGGAGGCTCCGAGCCGAATACTACTGATTGAAGACAATGAGGCAAACCGAAGTCTGCTTGAAGATTATCTAATCTATCAAGGCTACAGCGTATTGGCTTTGGGTGTAGGCATAGGGTTCGATCGAGCCTTAGAAACGTTTCAGCCTCAAGTCGTACTACTCGATCTCAGGCTACCCGATATTGACGGCTGCGAGATTCTAGAGCAGATGCAGCGCCATTCAGAGTGGTGCAGAGTTCCCGTGATTGTGGTGTCAGCTCGCGCCTTTATGACTGACCAACAAAATGCGCTCAGCCTCGGCGCACGGCGCTATTTGGTGAAGCCGATTCGCTTGGCTGAGTTGCTTCAGGCAATTCAAGCCGAACTAATCGAGTAAAGAAAACTATGATTCGTGAAGCTTTAATCCTGCCAACCTTAGCGTCTGGATCTGATCGAGTCATAGTCTGGATGCGTATTAATGAATTGCTCGATCGTGAGACTCAGGCTCTTGACAGTATCACCAGACTCTTGAATTTGAATTTCGAGCGCGGAAAGTAATAGAGTTGCGGTTTGAAGTTGATTGAGCGCTCGTTCGATACTGATGCGAGTTTGGCTCTCAAACTCTTGTAGATTCATAGCTTAGACAAGTCTGGTACTGAATATTTAGCACTATAGTCATTCCGGTTCGGTGATCGTCACCCCTGTCTGTGGAGATTGATTTAAGATTTAAATATCCGTCTTTTACATAAAGTTTTAAGTGACTGCTCCTCAAACTTTGTCGCTGATCGATGATCCAGAGCGCTTAGAAGCTCGGCTTAAGGAAATTCCCCAAGAGCCAGGGGTGTACTATATGCGCGATCGCACAGATCAAATTCTCTATATTGGCAAGTCGAAGCGCTTACGATCGCGCTTACGATCGTATTTCAACGGACATGATACTCGACCCCGAATTACGCTGATGATGCGTCAGGTGGTCGAAATTGAAGTGATCGTGACTGATACCGAAGCAGAGGCACTGGCGCTCGAAGCGAATCTGATTCGGCAGCATCAGCCGCACTTTAATGTGTTGCTGAAAGATGATAAGAAGTATCCCTATCTCTGTATTACTTGGTCGGAGTCGTATCCTCGGATTTTCATTACCCGTAAGCGGCGTATGGCAAAGGAGCGCGATCGTTATTACGGCCCGTATGTCGATAGCCGCACCCTTCGCACAACGCTACATTTAGTCAAGCGCATCTTTCCCTTGCGTCAGCGTCCACAGCCGTTATTTAAGGATCGTCCTTGTTTGAATTACGATATTGGGCGCTGTCCGGGGGTCTGTCAGACGATGATTTCGTCGGAGGACTATCGCAAGACGGTGCAAAAGGTGGCGATGATTTTCCAGGGACGGACGCGGGAATTAGAGGAATCGTTAGCCGCGCAGATGGAGAAAGCGGCTGAAGACCTCAACTTTGAACACGCTGCCCGACTGCGGGATCAGATTGCTGGACTGAAGAGCTTGAGCGCAGATCAAAAGGTAGCATTGCCGGACGATACGATTTCACGCGATGCGATCGCCCTTGCTGCCGATGAACATCATGCCTGTGTGCAGTTGTTTCAAATTCGTGCAGGTCGGCTGGTCGGACGCTTGGGATTTATCGCGGATGCTCAGTCAGGTGAGTATGGTGCAATTCTTCAGCGCGTTCTCGAAGAGCATTATCAGACGGTTGATCCGGTTGAAATTCCGGCAGAGATTCTGGTGCAGCATGAGTTACCGGATGGTGAAATGCTGGCGGAATTTCTCAGTCAGGCGAAAGGGCGGAAGGTGTCGATCGTCGCTCCCCAGCGTCAGACCAAAGCCGAATTGATCGAGATGGTCGAGCGCAATGCGGGAATTGAGTTAGCGCGGACGCAGAAGTTTGCCGATCGCAATGCCGAAGCGATGCAAGACCTCGCTGAGATTCTCGATTTGCCAGAGTTGCCGCGTCGGATTGAAGGCTACGACATTTCGCACATTCAGGGTTCGGATGCGGTCGCTTCTCAGGTCGTGTTCGTTGATGGATTGCCAGCGAAGCAGCATTATCGGCACTACAAAATCAAAAATCCAGAGGTGCGATCGGGACGATCGGATGACTTTGCCAGTATGGCAGAAGTGATTTCGCGTCGATTCCGCAAGTATGCCGCCGCGAAAGCGAAAGGAGAACCGTTAGTTCCAGGAAATGCTAAGTCTTCAGATTTTCCCGATGTAGTGATGATCGACGGCGGTAAAGGTCAGCTTTCTGCTGTGGTGAATGTGCTGCGCGAGATGAACTTGCTCGAAGATATCAAGGTTGTGAGTTTGGCAAAACAGCGCGAAGAGATTTTCCTGCCGGGTGAATCTTTCCCGCTGGAAACCGATGCCGAACAGGCTGGAGTGCAATTGCTGCGCCGTTTGCGCGATGAGGCACACCGATTTGCGGTCACGTTCCATCGTCAGCAGCGTACCACGCGGATGCGTCGATCGAGCTTAGATGAGATTCCCGGCTTAGGACATCACCGCCAAAAGCTACTCCTCGCGGAATTTCGGTCGATCGATTACATTCGTGAAGCGAGTCCAGAGCAGTTAGCGACAGTCCCCGGCATTGGAATGCAGATTGCGAAACAGATTTATCGCTATTTTCATCCGGGCGATGAGGATGCGATCGACAATATTCCAGAACCGACAAACTCTGAAGCTGTTTCTTAGTGCGGGAACGAGTCTCGCCTCCAAAAATGGGTAAGATTGCTTGAAAAGTTGTCTTTGCTTACAGATAATTGCTGGTAAATAAGCAGGCACGATTGCACTGAGTTGGGGAGACGCAGATGACAGAAGCATTACTGATTGGAATGGGGCAGTATGATGACCCCAGCTTTCCCTCACTCACAGCGCCTTCACAAGATACAGAAGCACTCCAAGAATTGCTGCGTCGACCAGACATTGGTGCAAGTCGGGCGTATGATGTGATGCAGCTTCAGCATCCGACGCTCAAACAACTGAGAGAAACGATCGAAACCTTTTGCACCCTACGCGATCCGGATGAAACTACTCTGATTTATGTTTCGGGTCATGCGATCGTGAATGATCAAGGTGCATTGTTTTTTCCCTGCCGTAACACTCAGCAATCCCACTTAGAGGAAACTGCTTATCCATTGAGTGAACTCAAAGCTGAACTCGAAGCTTGTCGATCGCAAAAACAAGTCGTGATTCTCGATTGTTGTTTTAGCGGCACCTTTACTCAAGGCATGATTGCCGCTCAGGACTTTGATGCGATCGCTCAAGACTTCAGCAGCAATCGTCGCGCCTTGCTCACTTCCCCTACCTCGATCGACTATTCAACCGAGCACAAACTTAAGGCGCGATCGACCTACACTCAGCTTTTACTCGATGCTTTGGAAACTGGAATGGCAGATGGAAGCGCCAATCGTCCGTTGGATGGTACGGTCGATGTGACTGAACTTCACGCTTATATCACTGCTCATCTGCAAGATACATCGCCTGCACTGGCTCCAAACCTTTACAGCACAGCAGACGGCTACCGAATTGTGGTCGTCTATGCGCCGTATCTGGACTTCCGCAAACAGGTCAGGAGCTTGGCGGAACAGGGCGAAATTTCGCTAGTCGGACACAACATTCTGGAAGAACAACGCATCAGACAGGGAATTCCTCAAAGCATCGCCATTGCCATTCGAGAAGATGCACTCTTGCCGCATCGTCAGCAGATGGAGAAACAGCGACAGTACGATCGCATCCTCGAACAAGTTAGTCAGTCGCCGCTTAGCGATAATATGCGAGCAGAGCTATTGCAGCTTCGGCAAGTATTGGGACTGTCGGAAAACCCCTTTGCGACTGCACCCCTACCCGCAACTGTGATGGAGCAGGAGGCACAAAATACCGCACCAGAGACACTGCCTCCGGTTGAAATCGTTCCAGTTGAGCCGCAAGTCGAGACGGAGACTCAGCTTGAAACTTCAGGCAATCGATTGACTCAGTTTCTGAGAAATCGGCGGTTGTTGCGATCGTCGGATTCAGAGATTGAGCCTGCGAACGATCGGATTTCGCAATATCTGCAAGAGCGCAACATTCCCCTGCCGTTGGTGCTTGGACTCGGAAGTTTATTCGTTTTGGGGCTGTTTGGTGCCATTCTTTGGTCATTGTTCCAACCGTTTCCCGGATCGCGCCCTCAGATTGCCGATGCAGAAGGTTGGTTTAATGAAGGCATCCGTAAAGCGCAGGCGGGCGATCGCAATGCGGCAATCCAGGCTTACACTCAGGGGCTAAATCTCAGCCCGACTCCAGCGAATCGAGCGGCAAATCTCTACTACAATCGCGGCATCGAATACGCTAACAATGGCAACATCGAGCAAGCAATTTCTGATTACACTGAAGCGATTCGACTTGATCCAGCCTTAGCGGATGCGTATTTCAATCGGGCGAATCTTGTGGCTAAACGCGGCGATCGTTCAGGTGCAATCAAAGACTATGGCTCAGCCGTTCGACTGTATCAACAACAAAACAATCCAGAAGGACAGCGAGCCGCTCAGGAGGGAATTCGGGCACTGCGAGGGGTGAATCCGTAAACTGTGCCTGCATGACTAGGAGAAGATCGACTTCTGCGTAAGTGTGAATTTGTTTCATCAGGGACGATCGCGCCCTATTCGTGTTTCTACTGAGAACTAGGGGGATTTAGCGATCGAGTTAAGCGTTTTTTCGAGCGACCAGGGAAAACTTTACTTGTACGATGCAAGCAATCTCTCTGAGACACTAAAGACGATGATAAGGAATGCAACAAGACTTCTACCGCTCGGTACGGTGGGAGCGACGATCGTGGGTATGGGTTGGGCTGTGCCGAGCCAAGCATTGGATGTGTACGGCAACACACTGTACGTGCCAATCAACTCCGACAACGGCTCAGGCATTAATACGGGCAATCCGACACAGCTCAAAGCGGTGAGCTTTAGAACGGATAATCGAGACTGGACACTCAATTCAGTGGCGTTATCCTTGAGGGAGTTCACTTCTGCGGATACAGCCGCCATGCAAATCCGAACGAATCTTCCCGAAGATCCAAGCAACCCAAGTGATACCGATAATCCGTCCGATACAATCCTGTACACGTTGATCAATCCAACTGTGCCAGGGAATGGAGCAACTAACAACTTTGTGTTTACCGCTCCAGGAGGTTCAACCTTGTTGGCAAACACAACCTACTGGCTCGTCGTTACGGGAAACAGCTTCAGTTGGGCAAACACCATCAACAATGATCTTCCAGTTGCACAGAACGGCTCTGGTTGGTCATCATCGCCTACTGCTACTTATAGATTTCAAGGAACGGGAAGCCCGACCTGGAGCGCAGGGGACGGCATACGTAACTCTTTCAGAATCGATGCCAGTGAGATCACACCCGTCCCATTTGCGTTCTCGCCGATTCCTGGACTAATTGTTTCGGGCATTATTGGGGGAGTGAAGCGGGCAAGAAGCAAATCCCAACAAGCGAAAAGCACCGCTGAAGCATAAATTGGTGTGAGTTCGACGGATTTTTCACTTTGTTGATGCCCGTCGTGCTCCCTAAATCCCCAATTCTGGGGGACTTTGAGAATCCAGTCCTTCTTTGGTTTGAAGTCCCCCACTCCTGGGGGATTTAGGGGGCTTGCAAGATCTGTAGCGATTAAAGATCAATTTGGTATGACTCGCGATCGTTTATCCGGACGATCGCGTTTTTTATTGGATATCAATAGAATGACCGCGATCAATTGATAGATTCTGTCAAATTCTTTGCACTAGAGATTCGCGGGTGTGGTAACTATAGATTGTCTTTCTATCTGCCCCCGCCAGTCGATGACCCAATCTCCTGACCCCAACAATCGCCCTGAAACTCCGACTCGTCGCCGCTTATGGCTGATGCTGCTCGGTCGCGTCGGACTCCCGATCGCGGCGCTTGGTGCGTTGGGCATTGCAGGGGGGATTTGGTACGGATCAAAATTTGTACAGCAAGATCTTGCCCCCTTAATTGAGCGAAATCTCAGCGAACTGCTCGATCGACCCGTGGAACTCGGCAAGGTTGAAAGTGCCTCGCTGACCGGATTGCGGTTTGGTAAAAGTGCAATCCCCGCAACCCCGAACGATCGCGATCGAGCTTCAGTGGAAGGTGTTGAAGTCGGATTTAATTTGCTGCAATTGCTGTTAACGCGCCGATTAAATTTGGATATAACGTTGCTGCAACCGGATGTTTATCTGGATCAGGAAAAAGACGGCGTTTGGGTCAAAACGCAGATTAAAGCGCAGGAACAAGAAGGATTGATCAAAACTGAACTCCAGAGAATTCGATTCAAAGATGCCAATATCGAACTCGATGCGTTTCCGAAACCGAACCAAAAGCGCATTCCAGTCACGTTACGACAGGGCGCGGGGGAAGCAAACTTTTTTGATAACAATCGGCAGATTGCTTACACGCTTGATGCTGAATCCACTAAAGAAGGCAAGCTCGATCTTCAAGGCGAAACCATTGTTAATAATGGTTTGAATTCTAATCTGAATATTCGAGGACAAGGATTTTTAGTTGCGGAAATCGATCGTTTAGTCAAACTGCCGATCAACTTAAAACAAGGTCGCACGAATGGAAACGTCAACGTTCAAATCAGACCGGATCAACGTGCAGTTGTCAGAGGAACTGCAAACTTTAAGGATGTTACGGTAGAAATTCCGCGATTACCTCAGACATTCGCAAAGTCATCGGGAAATTTACAGATCGATGATACTTTAATTACGCTTGAGAAAGTTTCTTCGCAACTCGGAAAGATTCCCCTCACCGCTAACGGAACGATCGACACTGAAAAAGGCTTTAACCTCACGGCAAATGTCCGAGCGGTCAAAGTCGAAGATTTCTTCAGTACCTTCAAAGTTAATCTCCCGGTTGCAGCTACCGGAGAAGCGACCGCAAATGTTAGGGTTACAGGTGCAACCCAAAGCCCGATTATTTCCGGCAGCGTTCGCAATACCAAAACGGCACGAGTCGATCGCATCAATTTGTCCCAAGTCAGCAGTGATTTTCGCCTCGATACAAAGACACTTAACTTAGCCTTATCGAATGTTCGCGCCGTGCCCGAAGTGGGTGGAACAGTTGTCGCCAGTGGCAACCTCAACCTCGATGCGCCTCAGTCGATCGCAGTGAACTATCAAGCCCGGAACATTCCAGGAGATACGATCGCAGCTCTCTACAACAATCGAACACTACCCGTCACCGTGGGGCGCGTCAATGCACGAGGACAAGTAATCGGACGGCTCGATCGCGTCCAAACGATCGCCCAATTCCAAGCGCCAGAAGCAACTTATCCAGGAACAGGTGAAGTTGTAGTGACAGGTCGAAACGTTGCGCTGAGAAACGCAGTGTTTCAAGTCGCAGGCGGAACCGTTACCGCTCAGGGACAAACGATCGGCGATCGATTCCGTGGCACAGTTCAAGCTTCCAATGTTCAAGCTAGTCAATTCTCGTCACAAGTACAAGGAATCATTAACGGCAGTGCTCAGGTAGCTGGATCATTAAGTTCACCGCAACTGGAAAATATACAGGCAAGCGGACAAGCCAGACTGACGAACGGAAATAGTTTTGTGAACGCAAACTTCAATGCGATCGCAGGACGTTGGCAAGCCGATACACAAATCGCTGGAATTGCACTGAATCAATTCTCTCAACAACTACGCGGAGACTTGAGCGGTAATGTGAGATTGACAGGAGCGTTAAATGCTCTACGTCCAGAGACGGTTCGAGCCAATGGACAAGTGAGACTGTCTCAAGGAATCTCGTTGGTCACTACGCCCTTAGTCGCGCAGATTAACTGGGATGGTCAGAAACTCAACATTCCGCAGGCAACCTCTTCGGGCTTCCGAGCAAATGGCACAATTTTGGCAAACCTGAGCGGAACGCCACAAATCACTGGACTTAATTTAGCCATTCAAGCCAACGGATACGCGCTCTCGAATCTGCCGATTCCTCGTCCCCCTGTGACTCAGCTTTCCGGTGTCGTGGATCTCGTCGGACGCATTACCGGAACGCCCGATCGTCCAAGCGTCGTCAGTACCGTTTCAGTGCGGGGACTCTCGCTGAATGGCATCACCTTCGATCCAGTGCTAAATGGAACCCTAAATCTGCTACCACAAGGCTTTGATCTGAAAGTGGCAGGCGTTCAGGATCGAATTGCGCTCGATCTCGCGCCCAGCTTCAGACCCCGATCGCTCAACGTCGAACGCGGAGAAGCTAGCCTGATTGGACAAACCAGGGGTAATATCTTCCAGGTTGCGGTGCGCCAATTCCCGATCGATGGGTTTATTTTGCCCGGCGTCGATGTCTCTCGTTACGGTGGCATCGGTGGCACACTGGCTGGCAACCTTGACATTGATCTCGATCGACTGCGAGTGATTGATGGGACTGCAACGGTGCAAAACTTCCGGCTTGGATCATTCCGCACAGATGTCGCTTCGACTAGCTTTGTAAATCGCAATAATGTCTTTGAATTTGGCGACACAGTGCTGACTAGGGGACAAAGCAAATACACTGTCTCAGGCAATGTCGATTTGCGATCGCAGCCCAAATTCAACGGCAAAATCGCGATCGCTCAAGGCAGAATCGAAGATGTCTTAGGCGGATTACAGTTCTTTGATCTGCAAGACTTTACCCGTGGAGCAAAACCACCGACCTACAACCGCGCCGATGCGCTGAACCCAGTCGCAGTCGGTAATCCCCAAGCTTTATTGTTTGATCAACTCCGTCGCTTTGCCGAAATCAATGCGTTACTGCGACTGAATAATCAAGCGATCGCCAACAATCGCATTCCTCAAACTGCTGATATTCGCGGTAACTTTGGCGGTGAAATTACGCTTAGTGCTTCCGCTGCTCAAGGCGTTCAAGCAAACTTCGATTTACGCGCACAAGATGTGGAATACCGTCCTTATCAATCTCAAATTCGATTGCGCGACGGCAAACTCCAACCGGTGAACGATCGTGTCCTCACCGCTCAGCAGGTGATCGCCCTTGGTAGCCTCAACAATGGTGTGGTTTCCCTCGAACCCCTCAGAATTCAATCCGGTGAATCCCAGATTAACCTGACTGGGCAGTTTGGCGGCGAAACTCAATTCGGACAGCTAGAAGTGCAGAACTTACCGATCGCCGAAATCGATCGCTTTTACCCCCTCCCCCTCGGTATCGATGGCAAACTCAACACCACAGTCACGATTAGCGGTACACGCACGAATCCATCTGCCGTAGGACAAATCCGAGTCATTGATGGCTTTTTGAATGACAAAGCAATCAACTCCGCCACAGGCAACTTCACTTACACCAACTCGCGTCTCAATTTCGGCAGCAACATCGCCCTGTCAACCAACGAACCGATTACGATCGAAGGCAGCTTCCCCTACCAACTCCTGCCTGATAGTGTTCGCCCGGAGAGCAATCAAATTAGCTTGAATCTTGACGTGAAGAACGAAGGACTATCTGTGTTAAACGTGCTAGTGCCTCAACTCGCGTGGCGCGACGGACAAGGTGCCGTCAAGCTCAACGTCGCAGGAACCCTACTGCGCCCAGAAGTCACAGGCTCGATCGTTCTTGCAGGTGCGACGATCGAATCCACGGCCTTACAAGAACCCCTAACCGACATCACAGGCACGATCTTGTTTAACCGGGATCGCATCTCAGTTGAGAGCCTCCAAGGACAGTTCAATCGCGGACAGGTAATCGCCAAAGGAACGCTACCAATTCTGGTCGCGGCGGACGCTGATCCAAACAATCCCCTACAAATTACGCTCGATCGTCTAGCAATCAACCGCAAAGGCTTGTATCAAGGCGGCGTGACAGGCAACATTACAGTATTGGGAACTGCATTTGCCCCCGAAATTGGCGGAGAGGTCGAACTCGCAGACGGACAAATTCAATTGCCCGATACAGAAGCCACAGGTGGAGCAATGCCTCCTGCTGCATCAGGTAGCACCAATTCCCAGGCTCCTCAACTCAGCGCCAGCTTAAACGATCTGAAACTCGTCTTAGGCAATCGGGTGCAGATTGTCCGCGCACCGCTGATTAACTTTGTCGCTTCTGGTACTCTGACTGTGAACGGCAGACTTGATGCGCTTCGCCCCGAAGGAACGATTCGTCTTAGAAGCGGGCAGGTGAATCTATTCACAACCCAGTTTGTGCTGGAAAGGGGCTATCCGCAGACTGCAACCTTCGTGCGCGATCGAGGACTTGATCCGGTGCTAGATGTCCGCTTGATTGCTTCTGTTCCAGAAGTTACTGGAAGTCGGATTGCGACTCCCGGAACCGCAGAAGTGTCAGATAGCCCGGTTTCTGCCGCCTCGATCGCGAATCTAGGCTCACTCCGAACCGTGCGAATTCAGGCAAAAGCAACAGGCCCTGCAAGTCAACTGCTTCAAAATTTAGAACTCACTAGCAGTCCGAGCCGTAGCCGGAGTGAAATCGTTTCCCTAATCGGCGGCGGATTTGTCAACACGCTGGGACGGGGCGATAGTGCTTTAGGCATTGCTAACCTAGCGGGGTCGGCATTGCTCACCAACATTCAAGGATTTATTGGTAACGCGCTTGGTCTGAGTGATTTTCGTCTGTTTCCAACCCTGCTCGATCGGGGTCAGCAGCGCGGCTCAACGCTAGGATTAGCCGCAGAAGTTGGGGTCGATATCACTCGCAACCTATCTGCATCAGTGTTGCGAGTGTTAACGGCGGATCAACCGACTCAATTTGGAGTGCGCTACCGATTTAGTGATCGCTTATTGTTCCGGGGTTCAACGGATTTCTCCGGCGACACGCAAGGCGTATTTGAATACGAATTCCGGTTTTAGAGGAACGGCTGAACGCGATCAATCAGTTGCTGCGGTCGGATTACGCCTTCGATCGTATCGACGGGCTTAGCCTCTTTGAACAGAACCATTGTAGGTAGCGCTGAAATTCCGTATTGGCTGGCAATTTCGGGATATTTGTCTACGTCAATTTTGACAATTTTGAGCTTGTCTCTGAGGCTATCAGCAGTGAGATCAAGAAATCCAGACATCATTTGGCAAGGCCCGCACCAAGTCGCGTAAAAGTCTACCAAGATTGGCATTTCCGAGCCAGAAAGTAGCTCTTCAAAGCTGTTGAATTGCTGTTTCGTTGCCATTTTTACAGTTGCCTCCATATCGTGTTCTCTTACACTAGCGCGTCCCTGCAAAACCGTCTCAACTAGCCCGATGGAGAATTGTTAATGTCTGTGAAACCTGTTAAAAGCGTCTTAACAATTGTCCAACTGAGGTTAACGAAAAGTGCGCGAAAATAAGAAAAATCAAGGCTGTGGAGAATTCTCATGAGTAAAACTCTGCCTGAGCGCGTCTGCTGGACAACTGCGGATCTTGAGCTGCTTTCCAACGATGAATGGAAACGCTATGAAATCATTGATGGAGAATTATTTGTGACGAGAGCGCCGCATCTTAGACATCAATCTGTCATTCGTAATATTTGCGGTGAATTACAAAGCTGGTCGGATGAGACTCAACTCGGCGAGGCTTTTCCAGTTCCTGGCATCATTTTTAGTGAAGCAGATAGCGTCATTCCGGATGTTGTTTGGGTAAGCGTTGATCGTCTGACTCAAATCATTGACGAAGCTGGACATTTTACTGCTGCCCCCGAACTCATTGTCGAAGTTTTGTCTCCGGGCACAACGAACGAAAGACGCGATCGTGAAGCCAAACTTAAACTTTATTCCACCCAAGGCGTTGAGGAATACTGGATTGTCAGCCGCGAACTCCAGCAGGTCGAAGTTTATCGTCGCGAGAATGCTGCGCTTAAGCGAGTTGCAACGTACAAAGCCCAAGACGAAATCACCTCGCCGCTACTCCCTGGATTTCGCGCTCCTGTACAAAAGTTCTTTCGACAAATCGGCAGAGCGAGATAGTCGCCTCTCATCTATGATGGGCAAAAGAGAAAATCACAGACGATTTGACAAACGGTATGGCTAAGCAGCGGGTTCTTTCTGGCGTTCAAACCACCGGAAACCTTCATCTCGGTAATTATTTGGGCGCAATTCGCAACTGGGTCGAAGGACAAGACCAGTACGACAACTATTTCTTTCTTGCTGATCTCCATGCGATTACGGTGCCGCACGATCGCACCACGCTGGCAGAAAACACCTATGAAGTTGCTGCACTCTATCTCGCTTGTGGACTCGATTTAGAACACACGACCATTTTTGTACAATCTCATGTCCCCGCTCATGCTGAGTTTTCCTGGTTATTAAGCTGCATTACGCCGCTCAACTGGCTCGAAGACATGATCCAATTCAAAGAAAAACGGATCAAGCAAGGTCAAGATGTCGGCACAGGTCTGCTCACCTATCCAGTGCTGATGGCATCGGATATTCTGCTGTACGAACCGGATAAAGTTCCGGTCGGAGAAGACCAAAAGCAGCATTTAGAACTAACGCGGGATTTAGTCGATCGCTTCAACTTCAAATTCACGACTCCCGATGCTCCGGTTCTCAAACGTCCCGATGCGCTGATTCGGGCTGACGGTGCGCGAGTCATGAGCTTGACCGATGGCACGAAAAAGATGTCGAAGTCTGACCCGTCGGAACTGAGCCGGATTAATTTGCTCGACCCGCCCGATGTGATTCAAAACAAAATCAAGCGCTGTAAAACTGATCCGATTCGCGGCTTAACCTTTGGTGATCCCCAGCGTCCAGAATGTACCAATCTACTGACGCTTTATCTGCTGCTGTCGGGTAAAACAAAAGATGAAGTTGCTGCCGAATGTCAGGACATGGGCTGGGGACAGTTCAAACCGTTGCTCACCGAAACGACGATCGCAGCCCTCAAACCGATTCAGGAGAAATATCACGCCATTCGAGCCGACCAAGGCTATCTTGAATCCGTACTGCGATCGGGTCGAGAAAAGGCATCCGAAGTGGCGAACCAAACGTTAACCAAGGCAAAAAAAGCGATGGGCTACACGCTACCTGGCTAACAGATCAACCGTAACTTCACGAATTTCTTCTGAATTCACTGCTTTTTCTAAAGGTTTCGGCAAGTGACTTCAAAATTCTCAATCTCCCCCGATACGCTAAATCAAGAAGTCGCACCCTAACGATCGCTCATGACCTATCCGCAATTCTCGAATTTCCTTGGTCACGCCCCTCTATCTGCTCTTCGCACTGCCGCCAAAAAAGGCGAATTCCTCGTCACCGCAGAAGTCGCACCCCCCAAGGGGACTAATCCGACGCATATGCTGCAAATGGCGCAGTTGCTCAAAGGACGGGTGCATGGTGTGAATATTACCGATGGTAGTCGGGCGGTGATGCGAATGTCGTCGCTGGTTTCGGCGGCGCTTTTGCTGCAGCAGGGAATCGAGCCGATTTATCAAGTCGCTTGCCGCGATCGTAATGCGATCGGGTTACAAGCCGATTTGCTCGGCGCTCATGCCTTGGGCATTCGGAATGTGCTAGCGCTCACAGGTGATCCGGTCAAAGCTGGCGATCATCCTGACGCAAAAGCAGTGTTCGAGCTGGAATCGGTGCGGTTGTTGCAGATGATCGGCAAGCTGAATGGCGGGTTGGACTGGAACGATCGAGCGCTAACCGATGGTGAAACTGATTTATTCGTGGGTGCGGCAGTTGATCCGCAGTGTGGCAGTTGGTCAGGTTTGCAAAAGCGATTTGAGCGCAAGGTCGAAGCAGGCGCACAGTTTTTCCAAAGTCAGTTAATTACCGATTTCGATCGGTTGGAAAAATTTATGACTCAGATTGCCTCAAACTGCGGTAAGCCTGTGCTTGCAGGAATCTTCTTACTCAAATCTGCTAAAAATGCCAGATTTATCAATCGCGCCGTTCCGGGTGTAAATATTCCAGAGCACATTATCGATCGCCTAGAAAAAGCGGCTGACCCCCTCCGAGAAGGAATGCTGATCGCGGCGGAACAAGTGAAGCTGGCAAAAGAGTTGTGTGAGGGTGTTCACATGATGGCAGTCAAACGCGAAGACTTGATCCCAGAAATTCTTGATTTGGCGGGGATCAAAGCGATCGAGAAACCCCGGGTTGAAGTGGTTAACGTATAGGTCGCAGATTTTGGGGATCGTCGCTACGATCGAGCTATAAAAATCCTCATTGATTTGTGAAAGCTATAAATTTGTGAAAGCCTAGCGTGTCAACCCTCACCCTCACCCTCTCCCTCAGGGAGAGGGGACAAGAATTCTAGCTCCCTTCTCCCTGGGGGAGAAGGGCTGGGGATGAGGGCACGAAAGACTCTCGCTTAGGATTGCTATCGACGATCGCCCCTAGATATTGCCATGACCGATTCCCTATTTTTACGAAATCCCTATGTGCCTGGTAAACCTGTGTCGCCGCTTGCCTTTATCGGGCGCGGTAACGAGATCGAAACTGCATTCGATCAAATTCTCATTCGAGGACATCTGGCAGTTTGGGGCGGGTCTGGGATCGGCAAAACCTCGTTTCTCCAAATGATCGCGGCTCCGCAGACTTGGGCATTTCGGGGACACGATCCGTCAAAAGCGGTGATTGTGCTGCTCAGTTGCTTGGGAGTTACGCCATTTACGGCGGCAAATTTCTGGCGAGAAGTTTTTCTCATTCTGAAAGATGCCCTGACCGATGAACCGGAAATTCAAACCGAAGTCGATCGCCACCTGGAGCGGCTTACAGCGAGTAAAGATGCGCTGCGATCGATTCTGCGGCTGTTGGGCAAGAAAGAGAAATTTTTGCTGCTGTTGATTGATGATTATGATGTCGCGCTTCAGCCGACTGAGGACTACAGCGAACAAGATGCGGCTGACTTCCTCAATGATTGTCGCAATCTTGCCTCCCACTCAAAAGAAAGCCAGCATCTTGCCAGCATTGTCACTTCACTGCGTCGCCTGAATGAAGCCGGGATCAAACTCAAACCAAATGAATCCCCCTGGTATAACCATTACCTCTTTCAGCCGCTCAAACCGTTTAGTGAAACTGAGGCAGCCGCACTTTTAGGCGGACTGCCGCTCACGCCCGCGATCAAAGAAGGCATTCGAGACATTGCCGATGGCAGTCCAACGCTCCTGCAAGTTGCGGGCTACCTTTTATTCCGAGAATTTCGCGCCAACCGCTTGCCCGATCCCAATGCTTTTGTTGCGGAATTTCGTCGCGCCACCGAACACTACTTCGAGGACAACTGGAACTTCTCCAGTGAAATCGAGCAAAGCTTGATGATGCTGCTCGCTCTGACTCACCTCAAAGGGCGGTTACTGAAGAAACGCTATGACTTGGGTGATACGGATGTAATCTTTAGTCAAAAAGAGCGAGAATTAAGGGATCTCGAAGAACGCGGGATCGTCCTCTGTCAATTTCAAGAAGGCAAAAAGTATTATCGCTTTGCGTCCTCGCTGATGGAATGGTGGGTGATCAAGGAGATCGAAAACAGTGACGAGGAAGCACTGCAAGCGAGACAGCGCACCTTTCTCAATCTGATGAGCCGTCGGCAAGCGGAAACGGTCACAAACGCAATTCGCTGGCTGTGGCAAAACAAAGACGAGGTGCCGACTATTCTGACCTGGTTAGGAAAAATTACTGCTGCCCTATCCACCGGATTGATCTTGTGATAATCAAAAGCGGGTTAAGCGAATTGCTGCTATGAGCTACTTAATCGAGCAACGCAGAAATCCATACATTATCGGTCGTCCGATCGCCGAACCCAACTGCTTTTTTGGGCGCGATCGTTTATTTGAGTTCATCACAGACAATTTGCTTCAGGGAGCGCAGGTGATTTTGCTGCACGGACAGCGACGCATCGGCAAGTCGTCGGTCTTAGCGCAAATTCCACGATCGGTTAACCTGCCGCAGTTTGCGTTTGTGCCCTTGTCGCTCGAAGGAGATAGCCGCAAATTGATCGGTGAAGTGGTTTACGAGTTAGCGCGGGATGCGGTGCAGCAGTTTGATTGTCTTAAGGGGCACATGGAAATCCCGACGATCGAGGAGTTTCAGCGTGATCCGAGTCTATTTTTGCGGCAGTTTATCCCGAATCTGCGACGAGAGTTAGCCGTTGAGAATGTGGTGCTGCTCTTAGACGAATTTGACGCGCTTTACAATCGAACGGTTGATCAAGCGGCGGGAAATCTGTTTCACTTTCTGCAAGCGGGAGTGTATAACTATCCGCATCTTTATTTAATTCCGGTAGTTGGGCGGCAATTAGATGATTTACCCGCGATGCTGAGTTTGTTTCGAGAAGCACCCAACCAGGAAGTGGGATTGCTCGATCGTCAAAGTGCAGAACAACTGGTGACGGTTCCAGCACAAGGGATTTTGGAGTATGACTTAGAGGCGATCGATGCCATTTTAGAACTATCTGCGGGACATCCCTACTTTACTCAGGTGATCTGCTTCACGCTGTTTACTCATGCCCGGAGTGAGAATCGCTGGCGAGTCACGCGATCGGATGTCAGAGCAAATGTCGATCGAGCAATCGAGCTTGGAGAAGGCGGCTTGGGCTGGTTTTGGGAAGGGATTCCCCTACCGGAACGAGTTGTATTTTCTGCGGCGGCGGAAGTGCCTCGCGCTCGTCAATTGCAGTACCCGGAACTCTCAAGCTTAGATTTTAGCGAAGCTGAGCCGCTAGAACTGTTGCGCGAATGCGGAGTTGAACTCACGGAGCCGATTCGCAATGGAGTGATCAATCTGGTCGATTGGCGATTTCTTCGGACGACTGGAAGCCGCTCTGGGATGGGAGTCCGTCGCACTTCGATGCCGCCTAGCGTTGCAACCTATCGCATGTCGATCGAACTGGTGCGTCGTTGGCTGGTGCAGCGTCATCCGATTCGCCGTGAACTACGCGAACTAGAGGATTTGGATGTCAAAGCAAAAACCTTGTACGAAACGGCAAAAGCGGCGCGTCGTCGGGGCACAACGCCAAAGATTGTTGGCTTGTTAAATGAAGCGCTCAGACACAATCCGAATCACTTTGAAGCATTGTTTGAGCTTGCAGATAGCTTGATAGAGCTGCGAGAGTTTCCCCAGGCTTTAAAACATTACCGCAGAGCTTACCTAGTCGATGCAGTACGGGTGCAAGATAACTATGTTGAAGCATTGTATGACTATGCTGAAGAACTGCACAACCTAGGTGAAAACGATGAAGCGATCGCGCAGCTCGAAGAAGCGTATGCGATCGAACCGAACAATGCTCAGGTGAAGCGCTTACTCGAGCAGATTCGACGGGAAGAGCAGTTCGTTGAACGCCTGAAAGTGCTTCCGATTACGAGCATGAATGGCAGCTACATTTCCTCGATCGCGGCGCTTTCTTCGGATCGATCGGATCTCAGTTCATTGCAGCAGAACTTCAAGCAACTCCGCGCTCAAGTGAGTGCAGAAGCTCCAAAAGAAGTGAGACATCGCGCTCTAGAGCATTTGAATGATTTGCAGGAGGAGCTATTTACCCAGAAGAAAGTGAATGGTTTAACCTTGCTGTATATGTATCAATGGTTCCGTAATCACTTACCCAAGTCACTGGTGCAAGCGGTCACTGATTTTGTGGATTCAGTCAGTGCAACAATCTCCCACCAGAATGAGAATGAGAAGCAGTAAGTTCGGGAGAGACTTTGAATGTTCCACCGAGCAGTCCTGAGTGTATCGTCGAGCAGTTTGAAGATGCAGAGCGCTTATCACTCAAACTGCTGTCAAATTTTAGTTATCGGATGCTTTGAGGTTGTGAACCAAATCGAATAGATCGCCATCGATCGAGCTTTCTGAGATTGGATCGATGTTTGTGACCACATCGATCGTGCCATCCCGAAAGACTTTGAGATTGATTAAAGAGGACGAAGGAGCCAAGATTCGAGGGGGAGGAGCGGCTAGGATGCGATCGCTGGACTTCGAGCGCACGACGACTGTAATTCCAACCTGCTTGGGTGCCTGTCCGGGTTGGACGGGAAAGGGAACTTCTGTAACATCTAGATGTCGAGGTTTGAATGTTGTGGCGAGTGGCAGAGTGAGATAATCCGCGTTAAAGGTTAGAACCGCTTCTACTTCGAGGTCTTCAAAATCAATGAGATCCGTTGCAACTTGTGTCGGGCTTGCCATCATCACTGTGTAAACCGTGAATTCTCGAATCCATTCAGTTGAGCCTGGTTTAATAATTCCGATTGAGTTTCGCAAAGATAGTTTCCCTTGCTGAACTCCGATCGACCAGCTTGAGAAACGATACTTCACTTGTGCTTTCCAGTTGACCTGTACCCCTTCTAAATTGTCTGTTGTAATCACACCCGTTAAAACTCCATCCTCAGTGCCGGAAAAACTGTGTTCAGATCGATCGATATCCCAAGTTACAGTCGTTGAGTCTACAAAGGCGTGTCGCTGGGCAAGAATTGAAGTTGTTAAGGCTAAGGTCGGATTGAGGATTTCGATGTGCTCTGAACCGCAACCAGAGAGTAAGGTTGCTAAAGTCGCAGAGAAGTTCTGCTCCCGGATTTGTAGGCGATCGTCAGTGCGGGCATAGAACTTAGCCGTGAATCTTGCAACTCCAGTAATTTGCTCAGGCTGACGGCGTTCTAACGCTTGCCTCCAAATCTGAGTCCCAATCTCAGAAAGTTCCAGTAAGAAGGTTGCTGTACCTGCACCTGCATTGGTGGAAACTTGAATGGGCGATCGTAGCTGTTGAGCATCAATATCTAGGAAGGGTTGGAGTTGCTGTAAGTTAATCGGCAAAAATTTCCAGATTCGAGCGCCATAGCCTGCTTGAGTTAAGGCATCTGTCCACTTTAATCGATGGGTTTCTAAAAGTTCTGCTGAATCTTTGGTGTACAGACTAACGGTTAATAGCGCTGTGCCGACTGTGGCTTGTCCAGGTTGACCTTGTTGCACCATCAATCGGAAGGATTGAAGCTCTGGTGCAACGGTTGTAAAAAAAGCACGCCGGACTGGAACTCTAACTTTCTGAACTTTAAGCGCATCGATGATATCGGGACGGAGAATGACGCGATCGATCATTGTTGCTCGATCGACCATTGTTGGTAGATTCGCAGTCAGCATTGGGGGAGCAATGATGCGATCGACGGGATTGATTCGTTGGTCGATTAAGATTGGTTTTGGTAAAGGCTTAATGTAGCGTGGGTCAAGTTGAACAAATCGCTCCGGTAATTTGACCTCAATGGTATCCGCTTGCGGATCAGCCCAGAGCAAGAAATTTCCAACTTGGATTGGATCACCGAGCATTGGAACAGGTGGAACTTGCCGATAGACTTGCTGAGCCGCCACTGTCCATTCTGGCTTCGCTTGAATCGCTAAATTAGACTTTGCCAGATTTGCTGTTGTTAAGTCGGTCAATATCGATCGATCAATGATTCCTTCGCGGAATCGCTCTTTGATCAGCCCCGATGAAATCGGAGATGTGACCACTTCAGTAATCGGTTTGCTTGGAACAGGAGAAATTCTATCGACAGCAATTCGATCAAGCATCGGAGATGGACGATCGCCTTCAACTGTCGGAACAGTATCCGAAGACGTTAGGTTTTCTGAAAGATAAGCAATCCAGTCTGATTCTGTAAGTGAGCCGTTCTTCAACATAGGTTTATCCAAAAGTAGTGTGTTTTATTTCAAAGCCCGATAGAGTCCGAACAATTCATCACCTGTAATGCCTACTAAACATTCCTGCGTAGACCAAGATTGCTTTAAAATCCACTCCAATTGAGTTTTGAGAGAAGGTGAAGTAACAGAAACCCATCGAGTACGATCGCCGCGTTGAAGCCTCAAGCGAACAATGGCTTCCGCTTCTCGCTCTACGCCAATCATTCGGGCTGACGTGAAAAAGAGTTCTGCTTCTTCTACAAGGCGCTGTCGCCACTGCGATCGTGGTTCAAGATGAAGCAAACTCTGGCGAATTAACCGTGTGAATTGAACGCCCTGCGGATCTGTGCCTTCAACCCACATCGGGACATCCAGAGCAATGGCTCCTGGCTGAGAGGGCATCACCCGGATCACAGTTCCCAATTCTGCTGCATTAACGGTGCGGCTCGACTCAGGTTGCCGCTGTCCCTCCCGTGGCTCGATCGCAGTTGCTTCGATGAAACGATCGGACTCTACTTCACGAGAGCTTGTGGTTTCCTGAATCAATCGAGGTTGTCCTTGTAGCCGATGAAATGTAATTCCCTCACCACCCCGAACCGTCATAAGAAACTCAAGTTCCTGATCAGAGGCACTTAGCATTTTTTGGTCGATGGAAATACCGAGATCAGTCCATGCCCAAACTCTAATCCGGTAAGTATCATCGGGTGTCGCTTGTTGGAGCAGCAATTTCCATGCTCCTGCGCTGATAGATGAGCGATCGCAATCTATCTGTAAAAAATCCTCACCCGATGTGACCTGAATGCCTGAAATGCTGGAGGAGAGTTCGATCGTCTCTTGTCCAGGTCGGTAAAGTGCGATTTTAGGTAGCGCTTGCTGAAGTGGGAATTGCAATCGGATTGTTAGATGACGATCGAGATGTGTAACGTTGAAGCTGTAGTAACTGAGCCGATTGTTCTCAATCACAATGGAATTCATCTCGATCTCACATTGCTGTCCTCCACTGGCTTCGACGATCGTATCACGCAGTAAAGTGGGTAAAGCATTCTCATCTTTTGCAAGACGACAGAATAGATTAGGAGAGTAATGTACCCGTTGTACTAGAAACGATAGCAACTGAGCATCTGTTGAAATTAGATAGAGTTGTCCTAACTGTGCGAGTCGTCGTAATGCGAAAAGGTCATCTGCGGTGACTCGTGTTCCTGCTCCGACCAGTAGAACTGCAACTTGCTTCTGCTGAAGTGAGCCGAACTGAGTCCAATTCTGCATCAATTGAAGCAATGCAGGGCTTAGATCGACTGGATACTGAAGGAGTGAAGTAATATCCTTTGTGCTTTCAGCAATTTTGCCACCTCCAATGGTCACAAGCCCTTCTGATGAGTTCGTCCGACTGCTTTCTGATTCGGTTCGATTTGCCATCACAATCTGATGCGATTGATCTGCTGTAACGACCGTGATGCTTGCTTCTAAAGATTCGACGATCGCAGGCGGAAGTGCGCGATCGCTTTCCGGCTTAGATGATCCAATATCCTCTCTCATCCACCAAGCTTCGATCTGCTGTTGGGTTGCAGGTTTTGGCTTGGGTTTAGTATTGTTGTCAATCTTCTGCCACCAGTCATAGTCTACGCTTTGGCGATCTTGGTTTCTTCCTGCCCAATAATCTCCTGAATCTTTAGGCTTAGTTTGAGTGTTTGTATTTGGATCGACACTCACGAAGACGCTAGTCTGGTCAGTCTCGATCGTTGCATTGCTAATCACTAAAGCAAAGTCTTGCTGCGGAATATCAATTTTCCCAGTGAGGCAATTCGTTGTAATTTCCAGTGCAGTCACTGTGACCCGTAACGTGCCTGTTGCAGTTCCGGGCGCTAGAAAAATATTTTGTAGATTATCCCACCCTTCACGATCGCGACTTCCATCCTGATAAGACCATCCATTTTGGAATTGGTTGCCTCGATAGGTTTCGCCGTTTGCTTCTAATCGTAAAGCTAACTTATTGACGATCGCAGAAGCAGTGCTTGTTCCAGTTCCCAATGCTCCTGGTGGATCAGTCCAGCATAGAGTTACTTTCACTGGAAGATTCGGATTTGCAGCTCGAATCTTCCAGGTCTGATTGTCGCCGCGCTGCTTCAGTCGGATAGATTGATCAACATAGATGTGTTGAATATCTGGACGCAGTACATTCTCTAAATTCAGTCTGCCCCAGCCTTGCTGCATATTGGGGATAAATCCGCCTGCTTTCAAAGGTTCAGCACCATTAACTAACATCGCTTTTAGCAGCGCAGGCGATGGATCTTGATTGTAGTGATGTTGTCGCCACCATTGAATCAAAAGGGCGCACGCTCCAGCCGTTTTGGGACTTGCCGCAGAGGTGCCGCTTCCCCAAGTTAACTGTGAACTAATATATTCACGATCGCCCGGATTAGAATCATAGTTTGCAGAAGCTGTCCATTCTCCGGGTGCGACAAGATGAGGCGCAATGCGACCATCCCCACAATTACCGTGACTGCTGCCTCGTGGGCCTTGATAAAGCTGCCCGATATTGTCGCTTTGTTCTTTGCCGATCGCGGGGCGATAGTTCTCTGAATTTCCTGTAACAATGATATTTTTTGCAGCTTTTGGGCGGGTTAAACCATTGATACCAGAGTTACCTGCCGAAAAACAGATGGTTAAGGGTTTTGCGATCGCACTATCTGGATCAGCATTGCGGACTAAACGATCGTAGGTTGCCTCTTGTGAACCATAATCCATTGGATTTTTAGTTCCCGCCCCCCAGGAGTTATTCTGGACGCTTCCGGTTTGACCGGATGGGCTTTTCTCGGTGACGGTTTCGCGGCAGAGTGCGATCGGAGTCGATTGGTTATCTTGAATGAGTATCTCCGCTTTGGGAGCCATGCCTAATCCATAGATAAATTGATTGCTATCTTTTTCTTCTAGATAACATCCTGCGGCATGACCCGCCACAAACGTACCGTGCCAGGATTTGCGATCAGGATTCAGTTGCTTAATTCGCCCCGTAAATGCGGGATGGTTTGCTTCAACCCCTGCATCTACAATTCCGATCGTGACTCCTGCACCATTGATGCCATGATCTTCCAACCATCGCAGATATGATCCTTGAGGTTGTCCCAAACTGTTGTATTGTCCCGCCAAAATCAGTCCTGCCACTTCGTCTTCAGGCTGCACAGGACTGTAAGGTTCTACAGCCAACACATGAGGGTGCTGGAGTAGAGCGGCTTGTCCTTGAGCAGAAACCCGACCCCGCAGACGTAGATAAAATCCAACACTCTCGATCGGCTGCTCTGGATCAATTGAAACTTCAGAAATCGCATTGAGTTCTTGAATCAGAGCAGCGCGATCGGGCTGATCCTGCACAACAATCCAAACCTCTTCTTCTCCGCTTTCGGGTGCGGGCGGTTGAGGCTTCGTTTCAGCGCTGATCGGCACAACATCTATCACAAAATATTGCTTCAATGCCTGCCGAAAAGCTTGGATAGAACCTCGGCTCAAAAAGCTATGTTCAGGCTGAAATTGAAGTAATTCGATTTCTAATTGTTGAAGAATCAATAACCAATCTGGATCAAGCGGACCAATTAATTCAAGATAGGCAGTGATGATGTCACGAGCGTTGAATGCGTCTAAGCACGATCGACTAGATTCGAGGAGACGATTAGTTTGACTGTCTAAATGACTGTCTAAACACACACCCGAATTGATTAAGGTTTCTGTTGAATCGATCGGTGCGGCAGTTCGGACTAAGACTTCACCGTTGCGATAGGTATGCAAAATCTCGGTACTCGCATGACTGAGAATTTTGCAGTTTGAAGGAACTAAGACTGTTCGTTCATCAGACATAGGTTGCTCACCATTTATTCTCAAGGGTCTGGATGAAAGAAGCAATTCTTTCATCCAGACCAGTTATGGATTACAGTTCAACGACGATCGATTCTGCGTAACCCGTTTCATCGACCAGAACTTTTACCTTCTTGCGACCTTCATCATCAAACGGATCAGCTTCTTCCACATCATGCAACATGACACGCTGCTTGCTGCCGCTGAGTTCCTCGATCCACAGTGCTGGGCCAAATTTGCCGTACTCCACTGCGGTTAATGTTCCTGCGATCGCTTTTTTGTTCGCGTTTCCATTACCGTTGGGTTCGGTCTTTTCAGACTCAGGCTCTTTGTTCTCAGATTCGCTCAGGTGAATCACCGGATTGGTTCCCGCTGTGAGGAGGCGATCGGCGATCGGATCGCTTTCGGGGAGGTCAGCTTCTTTAGAAATCAGTCGCACCCCGTTCTTATCCACCACGATGAAGATTGACTCTTCGGTTAAAGTAATGGGCTGTTCTTTGGCGCGGACTAACTTGGTGCCGATAACACCCATAGCGCTGAAGGTGACGACTGGCTGAGTGCCATCAAGGGGCATTGGATACGTGAATGTAATCGGTTCTCCATTCGGGAACGGCTTAATCCGAGCAGATTCCTTGATCGGATTCTTCAGATGTGTTCCTGCAACCGAAACGTTAACTACTAATTCATCCTTGTCACCCGGCATTAAGTTAATCTGATTGTCGCTGTCAAAGGTGTAGAGATAGATATTCACTCGACCCAGACGAGCAGACGGTTTGATGGTGATAGAAGGCTGCGCCCCCGTGGTCGAACCCTTCTCGGTGATGATTGGAAACTTCGCATTGTTGAAGTCAATTTGTGCCTGATAGTTAATCCGCACTTTATCAGGCTTTTGACTGGTGAGTAGATATTGCTTAGAAGTAACATCCGCACCAAACACATCAGAAGCCGGAATCATTACCGGACGACCATCTTCCATTGCAGAACAAGACAGTGCAACCGACTTCACCATCTCATCAGGAGAAACACTCAGAAGTAACGGGAAGGTTAGCTCGGTGTTCACTTCATTGAGATAGCTTGCATCCAACTCAGAAAGGAACGTTGCGCCTGTATCCATTGCCCCTTTCAGCCAGGAGAAACCGTTAAACTCCATCTTCAAGGAAAGATTGGTCACGTCGGACTCTTTCCGCCATTTCAGCGCGAAATTGGCACCGCCAAACCATCCAGAAGTGTTACCCGCCTCAGCAGGTTTAACATCTGGTTTTTTCTCAAACAGCATCGGGAAGAAGTTCTTAAATGCCTGATCAATAAAGGTATTCAGCAGATTTTGTTTGACTTCCTCCATGCCATCTGGCAACTTATCCAAGCCTTGCACTTTTACAGAAATGGCACCATTCCGCACCATGCTTTCCCATTGTGCTTGCAAGTCGATGCTGCCACCGTAGAACCATCCGTCGTAGCTCGCTTTCAACTGAGCGGACAGATGCTTAAACACACGGCTTCCATTCACATCCACTTCGACAATACACTCTGGAATCGATTGCAGATACTCATACCGTACCATTGCGCCGATCGGTGTATTTTCCCGATTCCGAACAGCTTGCGCCAAGGCTTGCGCCCCCTCAGCCGTCAAGTTTGCCAGCAAAGACACCTTAGAACCAATCACGCCGAATTCTTTGTTGTCGATCGTCGATTGGCTCGCTTTACCAATCACTTCAGGAATCAACAATTCCACTGTTCCTTTGCGAGTGACCAAGGGAACAAAGCGAGGATTGGTTGATTTAGAGCGTCCTGATTTAACAACTTCCTCACGCCATTGCTGTTCGATTTGCTTATAGGTATCTGCATCAAATTCAATCCCTGTCGAGAGCGTAAAGAGTGCGCCACCTCCAACAGTTTTGTAAGCTCCATCTTTCTGCACTCGAAATTGGCTAATTGCAGCTTGATAGCGTCCCGTTCTAAAATCTCGCGCCAGGGTTGCTTGTTTGGGACTGAACAGAATGACATCATCATCTGAGCTTTGCCAAAGCGTGAAGTTACCGACATCCCATTTCTGACCAGACAAAGCAACGCAATATTGGGAAGACAGGCTAGAAACCATAAAACCTCCTGGGTTTGTGGTAAGTAAAGTATCTAAAACGAAGCGACTTTATACAGACATTGCATCGAACAATTGAAGCTCTTGATCTTTGGCAAGCAAGATCAATGTTGAAGGGAGCTTTTGCGATCGCATAACCTCAAGCGACTGAGCCGACATCTTCACCAAGCGCTGATTGACAACACCAAATGCAGTAATGGTAAAGACCGTCTGTTCTTCAGGAAATAGCAGATACGGCACGTCCCAGTTCTGATTGGGTGTCAGTCGGTGTGAGAGTTTGACCGGACGGGAAAGATGAGGAGACTGCCAATTGAGGTTAACCACCAAATGATTGCGATTAACACTTTCAACTGAATCCATGGTCTCAATGGATTCAATCTCAAATTGCAGATTGAGAGATTGAATCCACTGTCCCGGATCAATCACAATACGATCGCCGCCCTGTTGCACCGATTGGCTCACGTCCCAGTGAATGACCTCCCAATTTGCGAGGGCAAAGTTCACTTGAGCTTGACAATGAATCCTAGCGATCGCAGGATTCTCGCTTGTCAGTTCAGCTTCCGCCGTCCCTCCTTCTGGTGGAAAAGAAAGCGCTTGCGGAACCATGCCAGTGTTCGCCGACCATGCCACCGTTACTGATTCAATCAATGGATGCCCAACGATCGTGATGGAGATAGGAATTGTGGTTTCCATTCCAGTGACCTCATAGCAGGGATTCGGTCAATAGTGAGCAGTTCGCTTGCTTCAACTGTATCTAAAGTGGCCGATCGAAAGTTGCTCTGGCATCACCCACGCGGGTACTGTTGCAGATAGCCAAATACAAGCATATTCTGTCAGCTTCTCAAGCCTCTGGATACTGTTAGGTTACTCACTGCAAATACATCACTGCAAACATATCTTTGTGGAGAAAGTAAGATGTCGAAGCTTCAAGAAGCTGCTCAGTATTTAGCCAAAACTAGCGATCCCAACGCAACCTCTGCCAATTGATAGAGCCAAACTCCTCTCTAAAGGTTTGAGAAAAAATCTTTCGATTACGGCATTGTGAGAAATGATGCTAAGAAGGAACCAACAAAATGACGCTTGCAACCGACTCTGATCAATCTTTACAAAAGCTGCGCGACATCATCAAAGACATTAACTTCTGTATGTTAACCACGATCGATGACGATGGCAGCCTTCGCAGTCGCCCCATGTCTGTCAATAGTGAAGTCGAAGCGAATGGTGATCTCTGGTTTTTTACCTATGCGAGTTCACACAAAGTCACTGAAGTGAATCACCATCATCAGGTGAATGTTAGCTTCTCTGCTCCAGACAAACAGCGTTATGTGTCGCTCTCAGGAACGGCGGAACTGGTGCGCGATCGCGCCAAAATGGAAGAACTCTGGACACCAGAACTCAAAGCTTGGTTTCCGAAGGAACTCGATGAGCCTGATATTGCTTTGCTAAAAGTGAGTGCGACGAAAGCAGAATACTGGGATGCTCCTGCGGGTTGGGTTGCGAAAGCTTATGGCTTTGTCAAGGCGGCAACGACAGGCAAAACTGAGGATTTAACTGAGGACGTGAAGCTCACGTTAAATTGAATCAATCACATGAATGAATGCTTCATAGGTTGAGAAGAATCCATGCCGCCCTGTGAGGAGCTAGCCTTCTAACACCAGATTGATTTGTGGATGCGACAGATTCTCGCCCCCTAAATCTCCCAGAATGGGGGACTTTGAGTATGATCTGTCGCACTCTATGTTTAATTCGGTATAAGGTGTGTTCACTCAGCATTTCCAGCACCCGACCGTCTGGAGAAAGTTCACCGCCGTCCTCGTCTTTCGGCAGATACTTAGCAAGCAACACATTCAAAAGCTGAAAAGTAACGCTAGCAGCAATGCAGACGATCGTTAAGGAAATAGTTTGTTCACAGTCTGCTAGTGTCAGCGAAGCTCTGCCCTGAAGTTAAGCAGCAAAAGCTTCATCGTTGGTTTCATTGGATGCAGTGCCCCCGATCGCGCAAGCCGTATGCGGACTTTGTAGCATCAATTGTGCATCAGGGTGCTGACGGGCAATCATGGTTTTAACGTGCTCTGATTCATCATCTCGAATTGCCATGAAGACATCATACAAATTGTCGATCTTGGGACGGCGCTCTTCAGGCTTTCTGCTGGCTTGGAACTCATCAAACATATACAGATTGCCATCTCGGTAGTAATTGATATAGACCTGATTAATCACGAACGCCAAAATACCAACTAACAAACGAATCATTCTCACAGTCTCCCAACAAACTCACTTACAGAATCTGCCAGACTCGACAGATTCAGGTTGAATGACTCAACAATTCCATCCTAGTCATTTCATACCGAATCAATTTATTAATGCGACAGATCCTTCGCCCCCTAAATCCCCCATACTGGGGGACTTTGAGAATCCGAAACAGATTTGGCTTGAAGTCCCCCACACGTGGGGGATTTAGGGGGCTTCCAAGATCTGTAGCACTCAAAAATCAATTTGGTATCACATCCCGCTACAAGTTGATTACTTTTACCACCGTATAGTTACCTGAAGTAAAAGATTAGGGAGCAATCAGAGCTATGGAAGACTGTGAAGAAACTCTTAAATGTTCAGAATCGTTAAAACTCCAAATTGTGGTAGCTCAAAGAAAAGTTAAGGCAACCAGGGATATTTGCGAAAGTCGGGCTTGCGCTTTTCGAGAAAGGCTTGTTTACCCTCTGAGCCTTCTTCGGTCATGTAATAAAGCATGGTGGCATTTCCTGCGAGTTCTTGGAGTCCAGCCTGTCCATCGCAGTCTGCATTCAGCGCTGCTTTAAGACAACGAATTGCGATCGGGCTTTTTTCCAGAATTTCCTGCGCCCACTGAATGCCTTCTGCTTCGAGTTGATCCACTGGAACAACTGTGTTCACCAATCCCATCTCTAAAGCTTCTTGAGCATTGTACTGGCGGCAAAGATACCAAATCTCCCGCGCCTTCTTTTGTCCAACAATTCGCGCCATGTAGCTTGCCCCGAAGCCACCATCAAAGCTACCCACTTTCGGACCTGTTTGTCCAAAAATGGCGTTATCCGCCGCGATCGTTAAATCACACAGTAAATGCAACACATGACCGCCCCCGATCGCGTATCCCGCAACCAGCGCAATGATCGCTTTGGGCATCGATCGGATCAATCGTTGCAAATCCAGCACATTCAATCGCGGGACACCTGCTTCATCAACATAGCCTGCATGACCCCGAACACTTTGATCCCCGCCGGAGCAGAAGGCGTATTTCCCATCGGTGTGAGGTCCTGCACCTGTAAAGAGAATGACTCCGATGCGGCTATCTTCGCGGGCGTTGGCGAAAGCGTCATACAGTTCAACAATGGTTTTTGGGCGAAAGGCATTTCGCTTGTGGGGGCGGTTGATGGTTATTTTGGCGATGCCGTCGGCTTTGTGATAAAGGATATCTTCGTAAGTTTTTACGCTATGCCATTCAATCGTCATAGTTCTATTGAGTCCGCGAATGTTCTGAAGTTGGTTTTGCGCCAGTTGGCATCATGATGGCGATCGGTTCTCAGTTCAAGTACCCGAATGCCATGATCGGGAAGCGATTGAATGCGATCGCGCAATTGCTCCCAATGTTCGATGATTTCATGTTTTATGTCGTATGTTTGACAAAGTTTGGAGAAATCAATGTTCTGTGGGGTGGCAAAGAATTCTTCAAACGGGGGATCGAAGGGCGCGATCGGTAACATTCCAAAAATGCCGCCACCATTGTTGTTGATCAAAACAATAGTTAGATGTCCTTTGAAGTGCGATCGGATTAAAAATCCATTGGTGTCATGCAATAGCGCTAAATCTCCTGTAAGCATGACTGCTTGCTGATGATGCGCGATTCCTAAAGCGGTTGAAAGGGTTCCATCAATGCCATTCGCGCCTCGATTAAAGAACGGCTGAGTCTGCGAGTTTCCAGGTTTCCAGAAGAACTCCACATCGCGCACAGGCATACTGCTTGCAATGAATAGCGGCGTTTCAGCCGGAAGAGATTGTGACAATATCCAAGCCGCTTTGCCCTCAAATAAAGCGGTTTCTTTTGCCAGGAACTGATCGATCGTTCCTCGCATTTTCGATTCTGCACTAAGCCAATCGTGCAGAAAATCCGATGGCTCAATGCTTGGAAGTGATTCGAGGGATTCGATCGAGCATTGCAAATGAATGGTTTTGCCGTGAAGCGGATCGAGACTACAATCGCTCGGATCAATCACGATTTGCGTCGGTTGAATTGCATTAAGCCAGAGCCGTAATTCTTTGCTAGTTGGCATTTCTCCGATTCGGATCACAACTTCAGGCGCAAGATTTTTAGCCAGAGTTTTGTTTCTCAGAATCGTGTCGTAAGTTGAAATTAGATACGGATTGAGGCTGGCATAGTTTCGCACCGGTGAGAGTGCTTCCGCCAGAACAGGCATTGAGAGCGATTTAGCGAGATGAGCGATCGCTTCACAATATTGGTTGGGTGACTCTGGTTGAGCGACTCCAGCAATGATAATTCCGCGTTGGCTGGCAGGGTTGATTTGCCCCCTAAATCCCCCATGAATGGGGGACTTTGATTTTGCCGACACTTCAGGAGCAATGTGATCGAAGAAATCATTAGGAAAATTAATCGACATTCCCGGTTGCTCGATCGGGGCTAAAGGTTCGCGAAACGGTAAATTGAGATGAACAACTCCGGAGATCGGATATTGAGTTTGCTGCATTGCATTGAGCATTGTTTGACGCAAATATCGCAGCATTGATAATTCTGTTGAAGGAATTGCAATCTCTGTGTAGAAATTGACGTAGGAACCGAATAGTTTTTGCTGATCGATCGCTTGTCCTGCGTTGCAATTTCTCAATTCCGGCGGGCGGTCTGCGGTCAGAATTAACAATGGCACTCGACTTTCTCGCGCTTCAACCACTGCGGGATAAAAATTCGCGCCTGCTGATCCGGAGGTGCAGACTAAAACCACAGGATTATGAGTTCTTCGAGCAATTCCAAGTGCGAAAAAAGAAGCCGATCGCTCATCTAAGATTGGAATCGCTTCGATTTGAGGATGACGAGCAAATGCAACCGTGAGGGGAGTCGATCGCGATCCTGGACAAATAATTGCAGTTTTTAAGCCTGATCGGGCTAAAGTTTCGACTAAAACCGAAGCCCAAAGCGTATTCACATTCCGAAAATCTAAATTCATTGCCGATTAATAAAAGCTTGATGTTCTGGCGAACGAATTCCTGCCTGAACAGTTTCTAATACTGTGATCATATCTCCACATAACAAGGCATCGACGCTGAGCCACAGACCGGGAAACACTTGCGATCGAATAATCCCTGTTTCATCTGGCAGCATCAATCGATATTCACCTTCAACCAATTGAAACCAGTCCACACGCTTCTCGTAGGATTGCCAGATGATATATTCCTGGACTCCATTCCGGCGATAAACCCGTTTTTTGCTTCCACTATCGATCGCTGCACTACTGGCTGCAACCTCAACAATTAATTCTGGTGCACCTTCTAAATATCCATCTGCGCTAATCGTCACTCGCCCCCCTGCTTCTCGTTCAAGAAACATCACTAAATCAGGTTGAGGCTCATTGTCCAGATCAAGCCGCAATGTTGGGCTATTGCCTAGCCGAACTTTAGGAGTAAATGTTTTATAGATTCCTGCCCAACCGCCAAGATTGCTGTGCGGTTCAGCATGAGATTCAAAGCGTAAAGGAGAGGTTACGTAAACAATTCCTTCTATCAGTTCAGCTTTTTTGATATCAGAGGCAGCATAGCGACGCTCGAACTCTGCGCGAGTTAAGTGATCGCCATTCTCAAGCGGCGGAATTTGACTTACAGGAGTGTTCATACAAGGGCATTCAGCAGAGCTTTGAGTTTGAGTTGAACTTCAGCGAATTCCTTCTCTGGATCTGATCCTGACACAATTCCCGCGCCTGCGAACAATCGCGCCCGATTCCCCTGCAAAATACAAGAGCGAATTCCGACTGCAAATTCACCGTTCCCTTGAGCATCGATCCAACCGATCGGAGCCGCATACCACGATCGCTCAAATGCCTCAAACGATCGCAGATGTTCACAGGCAATTAGTTTCGGCGCACCTGCAACGGCGGGTGTCGGATGAAGTTCTGCGACTGCATCAAGCAGATGCACATCAGATTTAATCGCAGCCCGAATTGGGGTTTGTAAATGCTGAATGTTGGGGAGTTGCAGCAATCGCGGCGGTGAAAATTGCGGTGTGAGATTTAGATTTCTGAGGTGTTGAGCGATCGAATCAATCACAACTTGATGTTCACGCTTTTCCTTCTGACTGTTGAGTAATGCTGCTGCCAGTCGAGCATCTTCAGCGCGAGTTTTACCCCGTGGAGCGGAACCCGCCAAAGCTTCAGTGAGTAAACGATCGTGCTGAATCTTAACTAACCGCTCTGGACTTGCACCGATAAAGGCTGCATTTTTTCCGTTACTTGCCGAGAAAATATAGCAGTTGGGATAGCGCGATCGTAAGTTACTCAGCGATCCAACTAAATCAAACGGTAATGGCGAGATGACATCCAAAGCATCGGCTAAAACAATTTTGTTAAATCGCTCTTGCTGAATCAGTTTTAACGCTGCGGCAACAGATTTTTGATAGTGCCCAGGATGCGAAACGGATTGCCGTTTGAAAAAAGGTTTCGGTGTATCAATCGCCAAGCGAATCACATTATGTTTAATCGATCGAATTCTCTGAATGGTTTGAAACGTTTGCTCTACGGTTGTTTCTAAGTCGGAAGTCTCTAAAATTTTTAGATTTGCTGTGATCGTCGATCGATCCTGAGCGCGTGAGATTTGCCATCCAGGAAGAAAGACATTCGCTGCTGGAAACAATGGATCGGCTGTTTGCTCGAAAAAAGAGAAGTTACAAAAAAAATGCGCTCCAGCAAATTCGGTATCGAGCGCTCCAATTTGATGAGTTTGATCTAACGTCGCTTGGATGAATCTTTTAACTTGGGTGAATCGATCTCCTCCTTCAGCCTGAAATTCTAAAACCGGATCAAATGCTAAAACTGCTTCTGTGTTCTCAAAATAAAAATGCTTTTGATCCGGCTTGACCAATGTTTCCAGAACTGCAAGCAGATCAATCTCTTCAACACTCAAAGAAATGCTGGCAATGCAAGAATTAACCGTTTGAGAGATAGATTGTTTACACCTGAGAAGAAACTGATAGAGACCTTGAGGATCAAGCTGTGACTGAAGCTGATACTGGATCGCAGGCATAACAATTGTCCTAAACGTCGGCAACCATTAAGCCGATCTTAAAGCACTTAGGGATTCATCCTTTGTAATTTGTAATGAAGTGAAGCATTTCCGTCGTGTTTATTACGGATTGTGAAGCAATTCGGGGATTATTGCCCGATCGCGCACCACTTTCAGCCGAAACGTATCGGGTGGCACGAAAGTAATTCCTCGCCGCGCTGGATGCACTGAGCGAGCGAGCGTCGTTTCAAAGTCGTACCAAGAGAGCACCGTTGCCAGCACCAGCTTCATCTCAAACATTGACAGCGCCATTCCCACACAACTGCGACTCCCACCCCCAAACGGCAAATACTCATACGCCGAGAACTTCTGATTGATGAAGCGATCGGGATTAAATTGATCGGCGTGTTCGTAGGTTTTCTCGCGCCGATGCGCCAGATAAATACACGGAATCAGAATCGTTCCCGGCTCGTAGGTATAACCTTCAATCTCGATCGTTCGTTTCACCTTACGCGGCTGTGAGATCAGCGCGATCGGATAAACCCGTAGCGCTTCCTTACAAACTGCGGTGAGATAAGGCGCTTGTGAAAGTGCGACCGGATCAGGATTTTCGCCCAAGCTTTCTAATTCTTGACGCAAGCGATCGAGCGATTCTTGATTCCGATGCAACCAATAAAACGCCCACGTTAAACCCGATGCCGTGGTTTCATGTCCCAAGAGCAACAGAGTCATCAACTGATCGCGCAATTCCTGATCGCTCATCGATTCGCCCTGTTCATCTCGCGCCATCATCAGCACGGAGAGAATATCGGTACGATTTTGCAGCGATTGCGATCGGCGATCGACAATCTCCGCATAGATCAACTCATCAATCTGCGCCATTTGCTCTAAAAACTGTCCCCAAGGACTCCAGCGCCCCAAATTCTGCTGAAGCATCGGGAAAAAGAATTGCGTCGAATAGAGCGGCGATGTGATGGCTTCTAACAATTGCGCGAGGAGCTGCTTCAAACGCTCGTAGCGCACTCCGGGCACTAACCCAAACACAACTTGAAGAATCACTTGCAGCGAGATCTCCGACATTTCAGAGCGAATGGAGATCGTCTCTCCCACGCTCCACTCGATCATGCGTTTCTGCGTCAACTGACAAATCAAGTGTCCCTGACTGTGCAGTTGCTCCCGATGCAATGCAGGCATCAATAACTGTCTCTGTCGCTGATGCCGCGCACCTTCCTGCATAATCAGCGACTCATTGCCCACCAACGGTCGAAAAACGTGCGTGACCTTACCAAACTCAAACGCATCTGCCAGTGTCGTAAATACTGCTTGAATCGCATCAGGATTGCTAAGAAAGACCACAGGCGGGGAGTTCAGCCCCAAAACTCGCGTGGTAAAAGTATCCCCATATCGAGCTGACGCACGATCGAAAAACGCGATCGGATCAGCGACAAGCGACAGAGTTTGAACAAGAGCAGGAGAACGCAATCCGGGCGGCAACGTCATCAGATTACTGGTAATACACGCTGTCTCTAGTTTAGAGAATTTAGATCAGCTCTATGTGAGAAGTTTCAAATTCTTCAAACGGTCTACACTCGCTTAAGTCAGCCCCTATACACTCAAAACCCCCCATTCATGGGGGATTTAGGGAGCTGCAACCTACTGAAACGAAGCGAAACTTTCCGCGCAAGCTCGATCGCTCTACTCCGGTTTCACCTGCGGCAATCCCATACTATAGTTCAAAACCCGACTCTCTAGGTTGTAAGAAATCTCACCCTTCTGAAGCAGCGCTCGCACCAAATGCTCCAAATCCGACCCGATTCGTCGCAGGTTGTAGTCTGTCAGTGCTTGACCACTGTAAGACTCAACCAACTCATCAAACTTGCTATACACCTTTTGCAGCGCATCTTGGTTCCAGACCAATTCATTATCTGGATCAACATCCAGCGTCAGAACCTTATCACTTTCGATCAACTCATTATTTTGTACTTCTGCCGAGAAAATATGAATGTGGCGAGTCGTAGATTTGAGTAACATAAACTGACCTGGATTCCGTAGCTTACTTTTGAAATTGTAATTGTACTCGGTCGCCAAATTTCTCGATCGCGCCCAATTTACCCATCAATCCTTTCCCATCTCTAAGATTGATTTTCTCATGTCTAAAGTCCTCAAACTCCTTTTTATCCGTCACGCCCAGTCGATCGGCAATATCCAAAAACGAATGCAAGGTCACGGCGATTACGAATTATCTCCCCTTGGTCGCCAACAGTGCGAAAAACTCGCGAAACACCTGCGCGCTGAGTCTTGGCGACCTTCCCACGTTTACTCTAGCCCCCTCAAACGCGCTGCCCAAACGACTGAAATTCTGCTGTCTTATTTTCAAGAACCGCATCTACCTGCTGCAGTGAGCGATTTGATCGATTCCGATTTAGAAAGCCCGATCGAAGATGAACCCACCCCACGAAAAATCCCGCTTGAATATGCCGAAGAATTAAAAGAATTTCAGAACGGAATTTTTCAAGGATTAACCTGGGCAGAAGCGCAATCTCGCTATCCCGATCTTTGCCGAAAATTAGAAACTTCTCCCGATTGGATTCCGATCCCCGAAGCCGAAACCCTACATGATGCTCGCGATCGTGCCCATCGATTTATCGCTCGAATTATGCAGCGCCACCGCGACGGAGACCAAGTTTGGATTGTGAGTCACAGTTGGATTTTGCAACATTTAATCGCTCAATTACTCGGAAGCGATAGATCCTGGAGATTACGCGCCCACAATACTGCCCTGTTTGAATTCTGGGTCGATCGATCGCGTTGGGAACTGCAAAATCAAAATCGTTTTAATACCGATCTGTGGCAGATTCGTAGATTTAATGATTCTCGGCATTTACATTAAAAATTCTGAGGTCAATTTCTCGTAAAAAAGCAAATTTTTGCTAAGGAATCCGCCTTTTCTGACAGTTAAACTTGCTCTGAAATGCAAAACAAGCGATATATTAACGTAGTAAATTCCAAGTCAGGGTTTCTCGTTAACTACTCATCTCATGATTGTGAATGCGGTCAATGATATCTACAAGCAAGCCCATCAAGGCAGCGTCGCCGCGATCATTCAAATTCTGAATGATAAATTGGCAGACTCTGGCGTGAGAACTCGCGCTATCTTTGCCAATGGAGTGCTACAACTTTTATGCGAGGCAGCCACCTCCGACCAGCTCGATCGCGCAGCGCTCACTGAGCGCGTCCGCAAAATTCTCGAATCGATTTCACCCCGCCATATTCGACGAGTAAACATTAACAGCCGAATTGTCCGAGAACAGCAACTGCTCTGGTTTGAAGAAATCAACCGCGATCCCGATGGACAATTACTCTGGTCGCAAGAGATCCTTCTAAAGCGACCAAATTTCATTCGGGGAATGCTGCAAGATCTACGAGAAGCCTTCAGCGATCGCGATGACTTACCAAGGACGCTTTCACCCCAAGCCGTGCGCGAGAAACGCCAATTCACCAAAGGCATCTTCGGCGGTATCGTGATCAGCGCAGGCATTTTGCTCACAGGTTGGGGAGTTTATGCTTGGAGCCAAGGTAAGTTCTTTGCCACCCCGCGGATGCAGCCGCAAGTCTCACCCAAGCCGCCCCAGTGGACTGCAAACGTGAAGCAGGATGGTGACTCCTTTGCAACAGCGGTGCGAGTTGCAGAACAAGCCGCAAACAGCGCGAAAGAGGCAAAAACTCCGGTTCAATGGCAACAGGTCGCAGAAATGTGGGGAGGAGCATCCCGGCTGATGTCTCAAGTGCCCGATAATCATCCGCGTGCAGATGTGGCGCGAAATCGCGCAGACCTCTACCGTAAGAATCAACAGATTGCGTTAAAGAACGTGAAGTAGAGCCACGCTCGCTGCGCTATTAATCAATGCTTCTACCGCGAACAGTCTGCGATCGACGCGGAACCGCAACGGGAGCAAGCTCGATTTGACGTTCTTGAATCCGATGGCTCTCAAAGTGCTTTTGCCAAAGTGCCGGAGCATCTAAGGTTTCCCCGCCGTGCTTGGTTAAACGCTGGCGAACTTTACATAACACAGGCGTATTCACACAAGCTCCAGAAATAATAATCTGTCCCTTGGTCAAGGCGGGTAATTCTTTGAGTAAATCTCTTCCCGCTGCTTCTACACCATATTTCAAGCTTTCTTGATCGACCGGATTCACAATTCGCATCAAAAACTGGCTCATGCACTGGGATAGCACATCCGCATCCAGTTTTCCGGGGCGCTGTGTAATCAATCCCATGCCTACCCCAAACTTCCGCCCTTCGCTCAAAATCGTTCGTAGCACTGATTTACAGCGAGACGGTTCATGGGCAGGCGCAAAACGATGCGCTTCTTCAATCAGGATAAACACGGGATAAGGTAAGAAATTTTCATCTTGAGGTGAAATTAGCTCTTTCTCGGTACTCATTCGAGCGTGATTTACTTGCCGCAGCACGGCTGCACAAATGACCTGTTGTTCTTCTTGGCTAATCTCGTTCATTTGAAGAACTGTGATTTGTCCCGGTTCAAATAGCTCCTTTGGGCTAACCGTATGCTCTAGCGTATGAAAGTAGCTCGATCGCTCAATCTTCTCTAATTTCCACTCCAGCGCGGGAGCCGACGATCCGGTTTTCTCGTTGCCGTCGTCATCCACTTGAACATCCGCCTCTCGCACGGCGGCAATCAAGTCCTGAATCCCCCAGCGATAGTCGCCGCGCTTGTGACGTTGCAAAATCCGAAATGCTTTACTCAGCATCGCTTGTTGTCGATCGCTCATTTCCGGCAGCAGCGCCAAAATATCGTAATAATCGAGCGAAGAGATGCGGATTCTCACCTCCTCTGGAGTCATGACTTTGACTTTTGGCGAGTATCCATCTGCCGCCTCAAACGCAGGATGTCCCCGCATTTCTGCTAGGGTTCCGTACTCTCCGTGAGGATCAAAAATCAAAACCGCAGCGCGATTGTGCGGTAACAGCAGCTCTTCGATTAAAACGCCTGCTGTATAAGACTTTCCTGATCCTGTTCCTGCCAGAATTGCCATATGGGTACTGACAAGCTCTTTCACATCAAGCGCGATCGGCACTGCCCCCATTTCCCGCAGCAGCAGCGACCCAATATGCGCTGATCCCACCGTTTGCGGTTGCCGACGATTGAGAATTTGCTGCAACATGGCATCGTCTGCCAACACCACTTTTGCACCGGGGTCAGGACTTTTTCGCGGATTCATAAAGCCAAGCGATGGATCGAAATATCCGATCACATCCACGCTCACTTCATAAATCTCTGGGTTGTCGTAGGTAAATCCGACCAAAGCCGCGATCGCCTCTGGGCTAATCTCGGTATCCGCAAAAATGCGGTCGGGCAAATGGTCGATCAGCCGGCGATCGGAGATTTTCCCCAAGATCTTACGGACTGCTCCCGCCTCGCGAACTTCGTAATAGACATATTCACCGATTCGGACATGGCGATTATCAGAAGTGATGAAAACGTACTGGTTGCCGTTCTCACCGGGTCCCTTGACTGTACCTACAACGCTCATCGGGTTTGAAGCAGGCTTAAGGCTCATAGTTGGGAAGAAAGTCAGTGCGAATTTCGTTCAAGTGTACTATTAAAATGAGAAGATCAATCGTAAATCCACAATTCATCAGGTACAATACCTCCCGCACTTCATCTATGCTTGATTTCGTCACGTATAGAGTTTTGAGAACTTAACAATTTAGAGGGAGCAATCAGGGGAATTTACGGATACTGTTAAAGTCTTCAGATTGTAATCTGAAAGCAATGGTGCAATAAAGCAGTAAGCGAATTGCGACAGGGGTAAGCAATGACCATCTCCCTTTTCAATGCAGGGCAACACGGTTTCCCTTACTAAGCAACGGTAACTTAGTGAAGGAACCTTCTCTAACGTGACGCAAGCAGGCATGTGACAAGATGCAAGCAAAAGTTTCGCGATCGGAAACAGTAAAATCGCAGGAAATTGTGGGGCAGGTCATGGATGTTGTCAACACTACAAGAAGAGATGAGATGATTCGGATTGATTCGGATCGGCTTGCCTCAGCGTCTACCCATTCTCTCGAAACTGTGTCGCATTCTCATGCCTTTCAATCGGCTCTCGCCACAGTGGAAGCCACGATCGGACGAAAGCTAGTTCAGGCGCTCAGTCGTGCGACTCAGCCCGATGCCGTTTTATCTGAAGTAGCGGCGCTGTTAGGTGAAGCTTATGGCGCACAAGCTTGCTTGATTTCAATTCAGTCTGAATCTTTGGATCGATCGCTCATGGCTTGGTTTGCCCACTCGCAGTTCACAGCCAGCCAGCAGAAAGAGATTGTGTCAAACTCCGTAATCCTTGAATCTGCGACTCTAGAACGCGCAGGATTATTGATCTCCGACTTGACCCTGAGCGAAATTGATTACGCTGCAAGAGCGTTGCCAATTCGATCGGTAGTTAGTCTGCCGACTCGGTTTCAAGGGCGGATCAATGGTGTTGTGAGCTTGATGTGGACTCAGGCGCATCAGTGGAGCGATCTTGAGATTGACACCTTAGCTCAGATTACTGACCAGGTTGCGATCGCGATTTCACAAATTCTGCTGCAACAAAAAGTTGCAAAACAAGCGCAATATCAAGCGCTGCTCCGCCGAGTGACAATGGCAATTCAGAATTCTTTGGATCTGCCACAAGTTCAGCAATTAGCGCTGGAAGGATTAGCCGAATCGCTTGAAATCGATCGAGCGTTTGTGCTGAGGGCGAAGTTTTGGGACCCGCGGCAGAGTCTGCGATCGAACAGCAATCGAGTGCCGAAAATGCGCGTCATGATCGACAGCGAGTGGCGGCAGCCCCTGGACTTAGAGACCGAGACACCGTTGAGCCAGTCGTTTTGGGTGAACGATTGCGGTGTTTGCCAAGCCGCACTTCGCAGTACAGCAAAATCATTTGTGTTTAGAGATGGTGCAGCATTTTCGATCGCGACGGAAGAAGCGGCGGGGGTTGCCGCAATTTTCGATCCCACGAAAATGCCTGCACTGTTGCTTGTACCCTTAGAAAGCAAAAATCGCTTGCTTGGATTTATTGCCGTCCAGCAGAGTCGATCGCGCAATTGGCTCCCGGAAGAGATTGAGCTGGTTGAACTCTTGAGCGCTCAAATTAGTGCAGCAATCATTCAGACCGAAACCCTACGTCAGGTAGAATCGCTGGTTGAAGAGCGAACGGCGCAGCTTCAGCAAAGTTTAGAGCTACAAGCGCGACTGTACGAAATCACCCGCAGACAAATCGAGAAGCTACGAGAAATGAATCAGCGGATGGACGAGTTCATCAGCACGCTCAGCCACGAGCTAAGGACACCCTTAACGAGCATGATGCTGGCGATTCGGATGTTGCGGCAGGCGACGCTGACTCCTGAGCGACGTGATCAGTATCTCAATATTCTGGAGCAGCAGTGTGCTCAAGAAACTAGCTTGATCAACGATCTACTGGCGCTACAGGAACTAGAAACTAAACAGGTTGCCTTTCAGCTTCAGCGGGTCGAATTACCACACGCGATCGAGGAGTTGTCGCAGTCGTTTAATCAACGCTGGGCAGCAAAAGGATTGACGCTGGATGTGAAATTACCTGCTCGATCGCCTGTTTTTCATACGGATTTAGCCAGTTTTCAGCGAATTTTGCTGGAATTACTGACGAATGCAGGCAAATACGCCGAGCCGAATAGCACAGTTGGGCTAGAGGTGACGCTGGAGCCGGGTCAGCAAATTAAGCTCTCTCTATCAAATACGGGTTCGCCCATTTCCGAGGAAGAACTACCGCACATCTTTGATAAATTTCGTCGGTGTCAGGGGATGACTCAAAACGCCGTGCCTGGAACTGGATTGGGACTAGCGCTGGTTAAAAGTCTAGTACAGCATCTCAATGGCACGATCGAGGCAATTAGCGTGGCGGCTCCAGACTCCCAATCTTACGAAACCTGCTTTACGATCATGCTGCCGCAGAATTTAGAAATTGCTGGAGCGTAGATTTTCTTCGCGTTCCTGTCTAGAATCTGGAAAAGCGGGCAGGATTGCTTTTCTGCTTGTGCGGGCACTATGGGTATAATGGGTTGAAGTTATGTTACAAACTGCTGTCCCTCCCAAATCCCTACGCTGGCAACGGCAACTTTCTTCTCCACTGGCGCGACAAGTGGATATTTCCGTGTCGGCTGCAAAGTTGACGTTTTACCTGTGGTGGGATCGGCAGATTGCCAAGCAGTCCGCGCATCACCGCAATCGCCGCGCTCAGTGGCTGGTGGGGACGCTGTTAGATTTAGGACCCACCTTCATCAAAATTGGGCAGTCGCTCTCAACACGGGCAGACTTGCTGCCGTTGGAGTATGTCAAGGCATTGGGACAGCTTCAAGATCGAGTGCCTGAATTTGACTCAAACCAGGCGATCTCGATTATCGAATCCGAACTCGGTTATCCGTTGCACCTGCTGTATCAGGAGTTCGATCGCGCTCCGATCGCGGCTGCTAGTTTAGGACAAGTGCATCGGGCGCGACTGCATACCGGTGAAGAAGTCGTTGTTAAGGTACAGCGACCGGGCTTAGATCAGCTATTCGCGATGGACT
Source organism: Leptolyngbya sp. DQ-M1 (assembly GCF_039962505.1). Classification (NCBI taxonomy): domain Bacteria; kingdom Bacillati; phylum Cyanobacteriota; class Cyanophyceae; order Leptolyngbyales; family Leptolyngbyaceae; genus Leptolyngbya; species Leptolyngbya sp. DQ-M1. The sequence continues at coordinate 212,541 of NZ_JAMPLJ010000002.1, read as the reverse complement.
TTCAGATTGTCGGGCGACTGATTCGCTGGATCGATCGCATCTCGCCCAGTGCGCGACACTATGACGTTCAGGCGATTCATGCAGAGTTTTCAGAAATTCTCGGTCGGGAAATCGACTACATTCAGGAGGCGATGAACGCTGATCGCTTTCGGCATAATTTTGCGAATCACGATCGCATTGTCGTTCCAAGGATTTATCCGAAGTACACGACTCGTCGCGTGTTAACGATGGAATATGTGCCGGGAATTAAGGTGAACGACCGTCAAGGGTTGCTTGCTGTTGGGCTTGATCCACGCGAGATTAACCATTTGGGCATTTGTGCCTACTTAAAACAATTGCTGCAAGATGGCTTTTTCCAAGCCGATCCGCATCCTGGCAATATGGCAGTGAGCCACGACGGCAAGCTGATCTTTTACGATTTCGGCATGATGGCGGAAGTGCAGCCGATTAATCGTAACCAGATGGTACAGACCTTTTTTGCCGTCTTGAAGAAAGATACGGATCAGGTGGTGAGTACCCTAGTCGATATGGGCTTGGTTGAGCCGATGGCAGATATGACCCCGGTGAAGCGGATTGTGAATGTGCTGGTCGAGCGCTTCGCGGATAAGCCCGTTGAAATGCAAGCCTTCAAGAGCTTACGCAATGAGCTTTACGCCGTGTTTGAGCAGCAGCCCTTCCGACTGCCTGCAAGAATGACTTTTATTATCAAGGCGTTGACTACGTTGGATGGGGTGGCGCGGGATCTTGATCCGCAATATAACTTGTTGTCTGCGGCAAAGCCGTTTGTGAAGAGTTTAGCGACGCTTCCAGCGCGGCAGGGGAGTGGGGTCGGTGAGTTAGCGCGGCAAGCGAAGAGTTTTCTAGCGTATCAATTGACTAAACCGAATCCAACTCAGAGCGCGATCGAGCGGATCGAAACCCGGCTTCAAGAAGGGGAATTCCGCGTTCAGGTCGATTCTCTGAAGCATGATCGCGCCTTGAAAACGCTTAATCTTTCGGTGAGAGCACTGCTCTATGCGTGTATTTCAGGATTTGCGGGATTGACTGGAGCCATTTTACTGATTGGTCAGATCAGCGGCGGCGCGGTTTTTGCGTTTGCAATCGCGGCAGTGACGGGAGTGTTTTTGCTCCGATCGCTGATTCGGTTGATGTTGCGCGATCGCGTCGATCGAATGCTGGATTAGAGGTGAAGCTCTCTTAATGCCGAGAGTGAGCTTATTTGGGCTGACTTTCACGATCTACGAGCGTGAATTTGTCGCAACTCGACGACGAGAACGGAGTGAGGGTATCAATAAGTGAAAGCAAGTCGGGTTGAACCTGCTGGTTTATTTTTGGTCTTCATTGAGCTAGGAAATGTCAGATGATGACCAAAGCAAAGAATGAGGGTAGGAGATGACAATGGACAAGTTCGACTTTGTAGCAAAAGATAAAGACGGAAACATCATCTTAGTTGGTGAAGTGAAAACAAGCGGCTTAGGAGGCGATTCAAAGAAGAATTTAAGGCATTATCTCAGTCAGTATCATGGCAACGTTTCCTTTGGCATGACGGTTAATAGCGAAAACATTCAGATTTTCCGATGGAATGGACAAGAACTATCAAAGCCAATTCAAGTGCTCAACACAGAGGATGTGTTGCGGTTTTATGAGCCAAAGTTTGGACAAAAACAAATTTTTGAGAGTTACTTAACGACTTTAGTAGAAGCGTGGTTGCGCGACCTAGCCTATCATTGGAAATCTCCAAATCCTCCTGCGGCGGCTGCGATAGAAGAAATCGGGTTGCTGCATCACTTGGCAGACGGTACGACGGAAGAAGAGGTTGAGCTTGATTCTGTACGTTGAGACGAACTTAATTTTGGCGATTGCAAAAGGGCAAGATCCAGAGGCAACAGAACTGCTGCAAGATTCGCTGTGCGAGTCGGTAAGAATTGGCATTCCTAGTATTTGTTATATGGAAGCTTTGGTTGCTTTTGAAGAGGATCGACAAAGACGAGAAAGCTTTAGGAAAACACTGGATCAGCAATTGAGCGAGGCACGACGAGATAAAACAGCACAGGGTAGCGAAGTATTAGTGTCTGTTTTGAATGATGCCTTGGTGCGTTATAGCAATCTGCTGAATGATGTCGAAGCACGATTTCAGGTAGCCGTACAAGCGATGTCTAATCGATTTGAAATGGTGCATTTGACTCCTGAAAGTTTAGTCAGTGGACTGAATCAACGGTTTCTTCCAGAGCAGAAACAGCGTCGAGATAATTTAGTTTTGCAATGTATTCTGCACCATGCTCGACAACACTTCACTGAGCAAAAAGTCTTATTGACGAATGATGCAGCGTTCTGGAAGGATGAGATATTTGGTCAACCGAATCCTGCTAAGCAAGCACTATTAGACGCTGGAGTAAGTCAACGCTTTACAAGAACGAAGAACTTTCTGGGCTGGCTACAGCAAGAATTGAAGACTGAATGAGAAACTATCGGTGTTGAGCTTCCGAAACAAGAAGAGTGTTTAGGATTTCTTCTTGCAGCTGATCGAATTACAGCAGAAGTTTAAGGCAGTTGTTGAGCAAGATAGAATTCAAGATTTCAGAGCGATCGCTGCAATGTGAGCGATCGCTCTACAGGAGTCTTTTTATACCAATTTGATGGCTGAATGTTGCGCCTGATGACCACTGCGGAATTTGTAGGGCGACGCGATTAATCGCGTCGCTACAACTCAATTTTATTGTGCCTCAACCGCAGGTAATTGCTCCGGTGAAATCGTCAATGCAACTGTGCGATCGCTCCGCTTCACGTTGACACTCAAACTGCCATCGACTCCTGCTTGATCGACCAATTGCTGAATCGTTTTTACGTTTTGAATCGGTTGATCATTCACAGCTTGAATCACGTCTCCCGCTTTGAGTCCTGCCTTTGCCGCAGGCGTTCCACGACCGACCCCAACCACCAGAATTCCGCGATCGTCCTCAACCTTCATGCGACTGTTGGGAGCGCGATTAATAAAGTCTCTTACATTCGGATCAAGCGCAACTAACTGAACTCCAATATAGGGATGCGTCACAGTTCCTGTTGCGATCAATTGTTGTGCTACATTTTGTGCTGTGTTAATCGGAATGGCAAATCCCAATCCTTGTGTACCCTGAATGATTGCCGTATTGATTCCAATTACATCACCGTTTGCATTTAACAGCGGCCCGCCGGAGTTCCCTGGATTAATTGCTGCATCGGTTTGGATGAATCCCACCCGCTTATCGGGAACACCAATATCTACGCTCGATCGCTCTGTCCCGCTAATCACCCCGACCGTTACGGTTTCTTGAAGTCCCAATGGATTCCCGATCGCGATCGCCCATTGTCCCTGCCGTACCTCATCAGAATTCCCCAGCGTTACCGTAGGTAAGTTCTCAGCTTGCACCTGAATCACAGCTACATCTGTCACCGGATCTTTACCCAGCACTTTGCCTTCTAGCACGCGTCCATCTTGAAATGAAACGGTGACTGTATCCGCATTATCAACGACGTGCGAATTGGTGAGAATCTTACCGTTTTGATCAATCACAAACCCTGATCCCAATCCCCGCAGCACTCTTGAAGAAGAACCGGCTTGCGGATTGCCCAAAAACGGCCTTAAAGCACCCGGCACATCACCGCCTAAGTTGCGCGACACATTCACCTGCACCACTGCCGCTTCAACTTTATCGATCGCCGCTGTGACAAAGTTATCGCCCTGCCCAAACGGAGCCGCCTGAGCAGGCAGCAGCCATCCCAAACTCAGCACTAACACACTGACATATCCCAGAAGTCGCTTGATCATAGCCATACTTGAAGTAAACCACTCAAATCAAGCGCGATCGCCGTTTTCCTGACTTCATGCTTGCGAGGGAAATTTAGAGGACTTGTTAAAATAAACTAAGAACACTAGAAACAACATTGCTGTAATGAACACTCAAAACAATTCATTTGAAATCAACAAAACCGAAGAAGAATGGAAAGCTTCGCTCACCCCAGACCAGTTTCGAGTGTTACGCAAACACGGCACAGAACGAGCCGGAACTAGCCCACTCGATAAGGAATACGGCAAGGGTACTTTCTCCTGTGCAGGCTGTGGAACGCCATTATTCTCATCTGAAACTAAGTTCAATAGCGGTACAGGTTGGCCCAGCTTCTATGCACCCTTAGAAAACGCGATCGAGACCACAGTTGATCGATCGTTCTTCATGACTCGCGTTGAAGTTCACTGTGCTAAGTGCGGTGGGCATTTAGGTCATGTGTTTGAAGACGGCCCTCGTCCAACCGGACAGAGATATTGCATGAATGGTGTTGCTTTAGAATTCGTTCCAGAATAGAAACAAGGGGTGAGAGACAAGCAATTCTCTCTCGCCTCTCTACCCAAAGTCAGATGTGGCAATTCTTCTAACCGTCAGACAATCGATCGCTGAATGCACGATCGCACTGGGTAAAAAATGTTGAAGCGCTTGCGAATTGGGACAAAGATCGGAGCGGCATTTGGACTCGGACTCTCCATTTTCGCAGCGATCGGAATTGTCTCATACAGTGGAACCCGTGAATTGATCGCAACCTCACGCTGGGTCACTCATACTTATCAGGTCTTAGGAGAACTCGAAGACATTCTATCCTTGATCGTTGAAGCTGAAAACGGACAGCGGGGCTATCTATTAACTGGTGAAACACCGTATTTGCAGCCCTACAACCTCGCGATCAGTACGGTTCAGCAAAGGATTGATAATGTTCGCCAGCTAACCATAGATAATCCTACTCAACAACAGGATATAAGGCAGTTAGCGGGTCTAGTTGATCAACGCATCGAACTGATGAAGGAGCGCATTGCCCTCAGACGAGCGCGAGGGCTACAAGCAGTCATACAAGATGATAGTGTACGGCGCGGCAAGCCTGTTACCGATCAGATTCGACGAGTCATTGATCAGATGAAAGTGCGAGAACAAAGGCTACTGGATCAGCGATCCAGAAATGCCAATATTGCCGCACAGAATACGCTGGATAGCATTGCGATCGGGATGCCGCTTGCGTTTACGCTGCTGGCAATTTTGGGTGTTTTGCTCAATCGCCATATCTCAACCCCTTTAACCCAAGTTTCACGGAGTGCTGAAAGAATTGCTGACGGCGACTTATCAGCACAACTGCCCAGGCTGGATCGCCAAGACGAAGTTGGCATCCTAACGCGCACCTTGCGGCAAATGGTAGACAGTTTGCGCGATAGTTTGCAAAAGAGCGATCGCCAAACTTGGTTACAGACTAACTTAGCAGAATTTTCCCACTTGATTCAGGGAGAGCGGAGCTTAGAAACGGTGTCGCGATTGATGTTATCGCACCTTGCTCCGTTAGTGGGATCTCGGCATGGCGCATTTTACATGATGGATACAGAACTATCGCCACCTGTACTCAAACTGTTAAGTAGCTATGCGTATCAAGAGCGCAAACAGCTATCGAATCAGTTTCACTTAGGCGAGGGATTAGTCGGACAATGTGCGCTAGAAAAGCAACGCATTCTTTTAACGGATGTTCCAAGCGATTACATTCGGATTCGATCGGGCTTAGGAGATGCAAGCCCAATCAATGTGATTGTTTTGCCCGTGCTGTTTGAAAACGAAGTCGTTGCGGTGCTCGAATTAGCATCATTTCAGCGATTCACAGAGGTTCAACTCACCTTATTAGAGCGATTAGCACAAACGATCGGGGTTGTGTTAAAAGCGATCGCATCGGATGCAAAAACGCAGCAGTTACTCAAAGAGTCACAAGCTTTGGCAGAAGAACTGCGAAGTCAGCAAGAAGAACTTTACCAAAGCAATCGACAGCTTCAGGATCAAACCCGTGCTCTAGAAGAATCAGAACTCCGTCTGCAAGAACAACAAGAGGAGCTAAAAGTCTCCAACGAAGAGCTACAGCAACTTAACGAGGAGCTTGAAGAAAAAGCAGAACTCTTAGCTGCACAAAAGCGCGAAGTTGAACAGAAAAACGGTGAGATTGATCAAGCGATGCTGGCACTGCAAGAAAAAGCAGAGCAGTTAGAAGTTTCATCCCGGTATAAGTCGGAGTTCTTGGCGAATATGTCGCATGAGTTGAGAACACCACTCAACAGTTTGCTGATTCTAGCAAAGATCCTCAGTGACAACGCAGACCAGAATTTAACCGACAAGCAGGTGGAATACAGCAAAACAATCTACTCTTCTGGTAATGACTTGCTGACGTTGATCAATGACATTCTCGACCTTGCCAAGATTGAATCGGGAACCATTGCGATCGACATTGAACCGCTTAACCTCACGGATCTGCAACGGAGTCTCGATCGCACCTTCCGCCAGATTGCCAGCAGTAAAGAACTCGCGTTCTCGATCGAGCGTGATCCTCAAGCACCAGAAGTCATCTCAACGGATAGCAAACGTCTTCAGCAGATTCTCAAGAATCTACTCGCCAATGCTTTCAAATTCACGGAACAAGGAAGCGTCACCGTTCGGATTGGTTCAACTCAGGATCAAAAAGTTTTTTTTGCAGTGCAGGATACCGGGATTGGCATTCCGCGTGAGAAGCAGCAGCTAATTTTTGAAGCATTTCAGCAGGTTGATGGCACAACAAGCCGTAAGTTTGGGGGGACAGGCTTAGGACTGTCGATTAGTCGAGAGTTAGCCTATCGACTGGGTGGCTTTATTGAAGTGACCAGTGAACCCGATCGCGGGAGTACCTTCACACTCTACCTTCCTCAAACTCAAGATCCAATTGCGACGACTCCAGAGACCGTTACTCCTCCGGTGTCTCGTCCTGCACCAACGCTCAATCTGACTTCAGAAGTTCCAGACGATCGTGCTTCGATTCACGGGGGAGATCGTGTGCTACTGATCATCGAAGACGATGTGAACTTCGTTAAAATTCTCACAGATATTGCACGACGGCAGGGCTTTAAGGTACTTGCAGCCTTGAGGAGTCAATCGGGATTGGCACTGGCACAACAATTCAAACCGCGTGCAATTCTACTAGATTTACATTTGCCCGATATGGACGGCTGGGCAGTCCTCGATCGCTTAAAGCGTGATCCAGAACTGCGTCATATTCCGGTTCACATTCTATCGAGCGACGACCAGCGCCAACGCGGATTGCAATTGGGCGCGATCGCTTATCTGCAAAAGCCTGTTTCTTCTGACGACTTAACTCAATTGTTCGGTGAGATTCAAAGCTTTATCGATCGGCGCGTTAAAAACTTGCTAATCATTGAAGATGACACCGTACAAGCTCAAAGCATCATTGATCTGATTGGCAACGGAGATGTCAATAGCATTGCTGCTTACACAGCAAAAGATGCGTTATCAACATTACACTCACAGCAAATTGACTGTGTTGTAATGGATTTGGGACTCCCGGATATGAGCGGTTTCGATCTCATCGAACAGATCAAGCAAGACGATGCTTTATCTAAAATTCCCATCATCATCTACACCGGCAAAGAACTAACCCGCCCAGAAGAGACGCAGCTAAAACGCCTTGCAGAGACAATCATCATCAAAGATGTACGATCGCCCGAACGCTTACTTGATGAAACTGCACTGTTTCTCCACCGTGTGCAAGCGAACCTACCGCAGCCCAAACGCCAAATCCTCGAAGACCTGCATCAAGCCGATTCTGTCTTAGGAAACAAGAGAGTCTTGATTATCGATGATGATATGCGGAACATTTTTGCGTTGACAAGCTTGCTAGAGCGTCAGCAGATGGAAGTGTTCTACGCTGAGAATGGGCGCGAAGGCATTGAAACGCTGCAAGCCCATCCCGATACAAATGTCGTTCTGATGGATATTATGATGCCAGAAATGGATGGTTATGAGACAACCCGCGCCATTCGAGAACAACCGCAATTTAAATCCCTGCCGATCATTGCGCTCACTGCAAAAGCAATGCAGGGCGATCGAGAAAAATGTATCGAAGCAGGCGCATCTGATTACATTACGAAGCCTGTTGATACTGAGCAATTATTGTCATTGCTGCGCGTTTGGCTTTATCGTTGAAGCACAGTCCGAACTTAACTTGCCACGCGCTTGAGACACTATCTAGCTCGATTGCATCGCAAACCGCTGTGCTATTCCAACAACTTTACGGGGATTCTGAACGCGAGGTATGTGTCAATTACTCGGAATGAATTGCAATGTTCCCACAGATATCTGCTTCTCGTTTGAGGGATTTTCTGCGCGGGGCGGTCGAACCGATGAGCATCAGGACGGCTGGGGGATTGCGTTTTTTGAAGGAGCGGGAGTGCGATCGTTCATCGATATCAAGCCTGCGATCGCGTCTCCGGTAGCTGAGTTAGTTCGTAAATATCCGATTCATTCGACTCATGTGATTGCTCATATTCGTAAAGCCACTTTCGGTCGAGTGGCGTTAGAGAATTGCCATCCGTTCCAGCGAGAATTATGGGGGCGCTATTGGGTATTCGCACACAACGGAGATTTGCCAAACTTCGAGCCAGAAGCCGACGGAATATATCGCCCTGTGGGACAAACCGATAGTGAACGGGCGTTTTGTTTAATTTTGAATACGTTGCGGCAGACCTTTCCGATCGAGAAACCGAGTTCAACCGAGTTGTATCCGGTGCTGCGATCGGTCACGGATCAGATCGCAAAATATGGCACGTTTAACTATCTATTTTCAGACGGTGAAACTTTTTTTGTGCATTGTTCAACCAAGCTTTGCTACATTGTGCGGCAAGCTCCGTTTGCAGCCGCACATCTAATTGATGCGGATTTAACGGTGGATTTTCAGGAATTGACGAACAAGAGCGATCGTGTTGCCGTGATCGCGACGACTCCGTTAACCGATAACGAAGTGTGGACAACGATCGAGCCGGGAGAATTGCTAGCGTTTCAAGATGGCTTACCTGTGCGCTTCGCATGAGATAGCATGAAAAAATGCTTGATTTACTGTTGATTGCGAGTGTCGGATTTTTAGGCAGCTTCGGTCATTGTTTGGGGATGTGTAGCCCGTTGACCGTGGCATTTTCGCTATCTCGCGAACGCGGTTCCAGATGGCAGCAAATTCGGTTTAATCTACTGCTGAATTTTGGTAGAGTCTTGAGTTACACGATCGTGGGAGCAACGATCGGAGCGCTGGGATCGGTGCTAATTGCAGGTGGACAACTTGCGGGGATCGATAGTGGACTGAGACGAGGATTGGCGATCGTTACCGGATTGCTTTTAATTTGGTTTGGGTTGTCGAATATTAATGCGAGTTGGCTACCGCGTGTGCCGATTTTGCATCCGATTCAGGGGAAATTACACGATCGCTTTAATTCGCTGATGTCGGAATTGGCGCGATCGAACAATGGATGGACTCCTGCACTGCTGGGAATGATCTGGGGCTTGATTCCTTGTGGCTTTCTCTACGCTGCCCAAATTAAAGCGGCTGAAACCGGAACTGTGGCTGAAGGTGCTTTGACGATGTTGGCGTTCGGGTTGGGAACTGCGCCCATGATGGTTAGTACCGGATTATTCGCGTCGGCATTGAGTCGCGATCGTAGAAGCCAGTTGTTCAAATTGGGCGGTTGGGTGACTTTGACGATCGGTCTTTTGACATTACTCAGAAGCAGCGATATGGTCGATTACACCGGACATGCAGCTCTGATTTGCCTAATGTTAGCGCTGATTGCGCGACCGATTAGCCGAATTTGGGCGGCTCCGTTGCAGTATCGACGAGCGTTAGGAGTAGGGGCGTTTGTGTTGTCTTGTGCCCATATCGGACATTATCTCGACCATACGTTTAACTGGAACTTAAACGCGATCGCGTTTCTGCTACCAACTCAACAAGCAGGAATGTGGTCGGGAATTTCAGCATTTGGGTTAATGTTGCCCGCAGCATTAACAAGTTTTAATCAAGCGGTTTCTAAACTCGGTGCAATTTGGCGAAAAATCCATTTGTTGAGTGTTCCAGCTTTGGTTCTAGCTGCGATTCATACGAGTTTATCTGGCTCAAATTACTTAGGCGAAATTAGCGTTGACTTTGGTAATCGTTTTAGAGTTGGTGTTCTTCTCTTTTCAGTGATTAGCGTATTGTTGATGCGATCGCACTTTTTCTGGTCGCTGCTCTCGTTGGAAAAATGGTATGTTGCACCTAAAAAATAAATCGGTTTATCTCATTCCTTTTTTACTATTTGCTTCACCTGCTCTCGCTCACAATGTCAAAACCGAGGGCAATGTCGCCTCCAATTTTCACATTGAACCCAATCACAACCCAAAAGCAGGTGAACCCTCAAAAGCCTGGTTTGCATTGACAAAAGCAGGCGGCGAAATCATTTCGCTCGATCGTTGTAACTGTCAGCTAATGGTGCGATCGAACAATCAAACAATTGCTCAACCTGCGTTAAAAGCGATCTCCGCCGAACAATACAAAGGAATCCCAGGCGCAGAAATTACTTTTCCCAAAGCGGGAATTTACACCCTAGAAATCAGTGGCGCACCGAAAGCGAACAACGAATTCAACGCCTTCAAATTCGCCTACGATGTCACCGTTCAAGCTGGAGCCGCTCCACAATCGAGTCCCGTCGCTCAAGCTCCACAAGCCTCACCCGCACCTCAATCCCAAACTAATTGGATACTTCCTGTCGCGATCGGTGCGATCGCTCTCTCTGTGGCAGCTTGGTTTGTAAAGAGAACTGTTAAAAACTAACAGAATCACAGATTCGCCCCACAATTCGCGTCACAATGGGAAATGCGAAACATTCCCCGATGAGCGACCATGATTGATCACGATGTCATTATTGTTGGCGGTGGGCTGGCGGGATGTCGTGCCGCCTTAGAGATTGTCCGCACGAATCCGGGTTTGAGCGTTGCGGTGGTTGCTAAAACTCACCCGATTCGATCGCACTCCGTCGCGGCGCAAGGCGGCATGGCAGCTTCACTCAAGAACGTCGATGAAACCGATTCTTGGGAAGCTCACGCCTTCGATACGGTCAAAGGCTCAGATTATCTCGCCGATCAAGATGCGGTCGCCATTCTGACGCAAGAAGCTCCCGATGTGGTGATTGATCTCGAACACATGGGAGTGTTATTCTCTCGCCTTCCCGATGGTCGCATTGCTCAACGGGCTTTTGGTGGACATTCGCACAATCGCACCTGTTACGCCGCAGACAAAACCGGACACGCGATTCTGCATGAGTTGATCTGCAACTTGATGAAGTACGGAGTCAAGATCTACGAAGAATGGTACGTAATGCGTCTGATCCTTGAAGATGGACAGGCAAAAGGTGTAGTCATGTATCACTTGCTCGATGGACAGATCGAGATAGTTCGAGCAAAAGCGGTCATGTTCGCGACAGGTGGATATGGGCGCGTTTATAACACCACTTCCAACGATTACGCTTCGACGGGTGACGGATTAGCGATGACTGCAATGGCAGGTCTACCGCTCGAAGATATGGAATTCGTGCAGTTTCATCCGACAGGATTGTATCCGGTCGGTGTGTTGATTTCGGAAGCGGTGCGGGGTGAGGGCGCGTATCTGATTAACAGTGAGGGAGAGCGGTTTATGTCGCGGTATGCTCCGAGCCGAATGGAGCTTGCGCCGCGTGATATTACCTCACGAGCGATCGTCTCTGAAATCCGAGCGGGACGCGGCATTAACCCGGATGGCAGTGCAGGCGGCGCTTATGTCTATCTCGATTTGCGGCACATGGGCAAAGAGAAAATTATGAGCCGCGTTCCGTTCTGTTGGGAAGAAGCGCATCGCTTAGTTGGAGTCGATGCGGTGACTCAACCGATGCCTGTGCGTCCAACGGTGCATTACTGTATGGGTGGCATTCCCGTGAACACAGATGGACAGGTTCGGGCAGGAGCCGATGAGTTTGTCGATGGATTCTTCGCAGCAGGGGAAACGTCCTGTGTATCGGTGCATGGTGCGAACCGGTTGGGCAGTAATTCGCTACTAGAATGTGTAGTCTATGGGCGTAGAACTGGGGCCACGATCGCTCAATTTGTCCAAAATCGCAAGCTACCGGATTTGAACGTCGATCGCTATACTCAAGATGCGAAACAACAGATTCAAGCTTTGTTTGAGCAGTCAGGACAATACCGCATTCAAGAAATTCGTCAAGCGTATCAAGACTGTATGACCGAGCATTGCGGTGTGTTCCGTACCGAAGACGTGATGCAGTCAGGACTAATCAAACTGCGGGAATTGCAGCAGAAATACAGTCAAATTCGGCTCGACGATCGTGGAACCGTTTGGAACACAGAATTAATTGAAGCGTTGGAACTGCGATCGTTGTTCGTAGTGGGTGAAATGATTCTATTTTCTGCAATCAACCGCAAAGAAAGTCGAGGGTCACATTGCCGTGAGGACTATGCTCAGCGTGATGACCCTAACTTCTTGAAACATACATTGGCGTACTATTCTACGGCTGGCATTGATATTAACTATATGCCTGTTGTCCTCAATCAGTTTGAACCTCAAGAGCGGAAGTATTAAACATCTGGACAAAACATCTGGATAAATAGCAGGTCAAGTTCGCCCGAATTTCCGATGCTGCTTGATCGAGCGTTACGGCATCCTGGAAACAGGAAATCGCTTACCCCAATTCTCAATATCCATCCACCGACCAATGAGGCGGATCGTACTCTAGCTTGTACACGCCATAACTTGCACCCACATCCCACAAATTAGCATTATCATTGCCTTCAGCCGGAGTCCCGATCGTCATCGTTCGACCATTTCCATCCCGAATTTGCATCGGCGGCTTCCAAGTGATAATCCAATCGATCGCCAAGGCTTGTGTATGTCGAGACACTAGCGCCGCCGGATTGCCTCCAATATCAAACGCATTCACCATATCTCGCGCCGCTTGATAAGAGGCTGCATCCGTGTAATGCACCCAATCAATATCCATTCCAATCATGGGCGGAACATCCCACGGAGCAATGTTGCGATTGTTTAACTGCACCGCATAGTGCATCATGTAAGCGCGCTGAGGTGGGCGATAGGTATTTGTCACCTCGATCGAAGCACCTGCATCCCGCAAAGCTTTCTCAAACGCTCGGACTCTCTGGCGGAATGGAGAAGCCAAATCATCGATCGATCGACTCGCCGGAAAAAATCTCACCCACTGTGCCCCGCTCAATCGCACTCTTTGTCGTCGCGCATACTCGGTGAGAAGTGCCAATCCGGGTGCATAATCGGCTCCAAGTTTTTGCTTGGTTGCGTTTGAAAGCTGGGCATCCAAGCGCGGGCGAAAATTCACATCGAGAATCTTGTATGCTTCCGCCATGCCTTTGGTACTGCCAAGACCAAAATTGCCATCGATCGTTAACGGCGGATTCAATCGCCCAATCACGTTCAGCGCAACCTGTAAATCTCGAACTTCTGCCCCACCATAGTTTAAGTAGCTCAGCAACATTGCTGCTGTCAGGTTAGCAACGCGAAAAATAAATCCTTGAGATAAGGCTTTGGTGTAAGTTCCCCGACCGACAACTCCATCTGCAACCAGTCCATTTTTTTGCTGATAATCTTTTGTCACTCTATCGGTGACACTGCCGAAGCCATTGTCAACCGCCCCGATCGGGTAATTTTGATCTTGTAAAAATCGCTGCCATGCACCCACGATTGATCCGGTTGAGCCACGCTGAATGACAGGTAAATTAAGCGCATTGATATTAAAAGCCATGCTATCTCCTCAAGGTGACGTACTTCAGAACGCCTCGCGATCCATCATACCGATCGCAGCAAAAAACGGATGTAACGCTTGGTCAACACCTGTTACATCCGTTGATACTTAAAGCGGTTGAATTAGAAATCCGAGGGAGCCGCCGATCGCATTTTTGCTTTGGCTTTTGCTGCGCTCTTCTTCAGAGCATCAAGTCGGGCTTGATAGCGCGATCGTAATTTCTTCTTCGGAGTTTGGTCAATCAAAGTCTTCAGCGCACTACCCAAGCTCTTATAAGCATTTGGCAGGGTATAACCAAACCGAGTCGCTAGCTGAATCGCTCGTTCATCCGCTTCGATCGCTTCCTTGACCGTCTTCTCGCTATTATTCTTCTGGTACAGTCTCCAGCCTGCAAACCCAGATAACCCCATCGCTAGCAGCAACAGCAGACCGTCTTGAACCCAGAGTTCACCGACTGCGCCACCCAACCCGATCGCCAGGGCTGCCATTTCCCAACCGTCCTTGGGAATTGTGTCTGCTTGAATCCGAGCAACTTCATGCCAGAACAGAAGATTTCGCTGGTCGATCGCCAGCTGATCCCATTTCGGCATATCGATTTGAATCTCCACCTCGTCGCGACCAATTTCTTCGCTGGTAATCAAGGGGGGATTGACAGCAGTTGTCGTCTCGATCGTCACCCAGCTTTGTAGTTCTGGAGGCAGGAGGGTTTTCAAGCGGCGTAACTCGCTCATGTCGGCTCTAGCGGACGAGGTTGCATAAGATGTCATGTGATCAGCCTCAGAATGAACTCCTATCTTATATGGGGACGATCTTAGCGATTCCACGGATTAAAGGTAGGTTAATTCATTCTGCCTGATGAAAGCTTTCTCAAGCAAGTCGTATGAACCGATCTTCTCTGAGTTTAATTGCTCATTCGGGTGGGACTCGGTGTTGGTGGACTTTCCGGCGCGTAATGGGCGATTACAAACAGTGGTAGAACAAGCGTAATCAGCGCGATCGCTGCCCCAACAAGGTTTGCAATAACACTTGTAGAAACTGGGGTCGATCGTTCCGGAACGGTCGTCTCACTCCCGATGTGCATATAGAATTTAACCAATTCGACACGGATTAGCAGGAAGCCCTGATTCTTTCCTAGTTAACCCAGGGAACAGTGAATTGACTTCACCGTATAAATAAAGTTTAGCGGATTTTTCTGAATGAACTGTTATCCATAAACAATATTAATACTGTCTAGGTGTTTTTTGATACAGTTGCGCGACTTCATACTCTGCAATTCTACCTTCTCTACCAGAGGATGGATGTGATCTTCATGAAAGCTTCACCAGTCTTCTAGGGATTATTTCCGAACTTGGGCGGTACGGTTCTAACGACTGTGCGGGTCTTTAACGTTTGTTACAGTATGTTTATTGAATCAATCCTCAGTTGTGAGGTAGAAGATCGTGAACGAGACATCCAATCAACTTCCTGAGTTTATCGGTGGAGTCGGCGAAGCGAACGGTAAGTTCTTACAGTATGTGCAGTCGCTTGACCCTGAAACGATCGCTCAACTTTCAAAGCCTTCATCGCCGGAAGTTCTGCAAGTGATGGAGCGCAATATTATCGGATTGTTGGGTGGTCTTCCGCCTGAGAATTTTGAAGTGACGATTACTACAAGTCGCGAAGCTTTGGGCCGCCTGTTGGCTTCGGCGATGATGAGCGGCTATTTCCTTAAGAGCGCAGAACAGCGCTTAGCGTTTGAGAAGTCGCTTGCGTCACTTGATGCTGAATAAGCGATCGCACCGTGTTTTCTCGGCAGGGATTATTCCTCTGCCGAGTTTTGCTATTTCTGAACTGCGATCGTCGCTGCTGAGTTGGTATGCCGAATCGGGGCGATCGTTGCCTTGGCGCGAGATTCGTGATCCCTATGCAATCTGGGTTTCTGAGATCATGCTTCAGCAAACTCAGGTAAAAACGGTGATTCCGTATTTTGATCGCTGGATGAAACAGTTTCCGACGATCGAATCTCTCGCCAATGCAGATCTGCAAACCGTTCTGAAAGCGTGGGAAGGTTTGGGATATTATGCTCGTGCCCGCAACTTTCATCGTGCAGCCCAACAAGTTTTACGCGAACAGCAAGGACAGTTTCCAACCGATTTGGAAACGGTGCTAAAACTGCCGGGAATTGGACGTACCACCGCAGGCGGAATTCTCAGCGCAGCCTTCAACCAGCCTTTGCCAATCCTGGATGGCAATGTTAAACGAGTTTTAGCCCGACTGATTGCGCTGGAAGTTCCACCAAGTCGGGCAATGTCGCAACTTTGGGAGATGTCCGAAGCGCTGATCGATCCTGAAAACGGGCGCGACTTTAATCAAGCGTTGATGGACTTAGGCGCAACGGTTTGCACCCCGAAAAATCCGGCTTGCCTAATTTGTCCGTGGCGATCGCGCTGTGAGGCGTACAATCGAGGAGTTCAGACGGAGCTTCCTATGTCAGAAACTCGTGCGCCGCTTCCGCATAAGATGATCGGAGTTGCGGTGATTTGGAATGAGCAGCGAATTTTGATCGATCGTCGCAAAGCAGAAGGCTTACTTGGCGGGCTGTGGGAATTTCCGGGCGGCAAAGTTGAACCCGGCGAAACGATCGAACAGTGCATCAAACGCGAAATCCAAGAAGAACTAAGCATCGAGATCGAAGTGGGCGAGCATTTAATCACCGTCGATCACACTTACACTCATTTTCGAGTGACCCTAAATGTGCATCATTGCCGCTATGTCTCTGGAGAACCTCAGCCGATCGAGTGCGAAGAAATTCGCTGGGTGACCGTCGATCAACTTCCTGAATTTCCATTCCCCAAAGCCAACATCAAGATTATTGAAGCCTTAAAGTCTTGAATCTATTTGCGGCTTGATTGCGGCTAAAGTTGCTCTTTGCTCCATTCTCGCAGCACGATTAGCGCTTGAGCTAAGCCGATCGTATCACTTTGCTCTAAAAACTCCTGCACTCGACTTCCAGGTAAGGCAGGAAATAACTTACTGTGCGTAGTCGCGGTGTACTGATCGCCCTGAAGCTGATAAATTTGCAACTCTCCCTTCAGCACATCATCGCCGACGGTCGTAGTGTAACGCCAAATCTCTGGTACGCCCATCGAAGCATAAATCGACTCACGATCGAGTGATCCTCTGCCGATTGACACTTCGATCGCTAAATCTGGCGGATTGGCTTGAGTCAGATCCAGTTCTGCCCGTTTCTGAAGCCGCACTTCTTGGAGGGAATAAGTTGCGTCCGGTTGAATAGCGCGGCCCAGATCAGGAAGTGTCAGCAGGACAGAACCGATCGCATAAACTTTGAGATACAGTTCGTCTGATAGAACCAAAATCAACGACTCAATTAGCCGCAGACAGCGATCGTGTTCTTCAAGTGGAGTCATCATCTCCAGCTTGCCACGGTCGTAGGTTAAACGTGCCGTGCGGCTCTGCCCCAATTCGACTAGCAGTGCCTCAAACGATTGCCAACTCACCCCCGATAGCCTCACTCTTTTTTCAGTGGGAGTTGGTTTTCTGCCCATAGTGTTTATCCTCAAGTCTCATGAAGTATCGTACTGCGTTTGTTCGCTTCAGTAAGGGCGTATTGTGTGGAGTTTTGTTACTGGCGGCAGGGTTAACGATCGGCTACTTTACCCCCCGCCGCTGGACTCCGTCTGCCAACTGCGAAGATCAACCTTATCGCATTTTTGTAGAAGGCGATGCGATGCACGTTAACTTGCTTATGCAGGTTGATAATGGCGTTTACGACTGGCGGCAATTTCTTAATCTGAAGCAAATTGGCAGCGATACCAACGAAAACTATCGCTATCTCAAAATGGGCTGGGGCGATCGCATCTGGTATACCGAGGTTCCTGACTGGTCACAGATGAATGTATTAGACATTGGTAGGGTTTTGTTTAAACCCGGAAACGCTTCGGTGATGTATGTTCAAGGCTACGCGACTCGACCGGAAGGCACAAGATGCGTGGGACTCGATCGCGAACAATACCTCAGCTTTGTCCGATTTATTGAGAATTCCTTTGCGCGAGACGCTCAGAACAAACTAATCTACATCAAGCCCGGAGCCGCGACCACCGATGGATTTTATGCCGCGCTCGGAGACTACTCTGCATTACGCACTTGTAACACTTGGTCAGCCGAAGCGCTCGACGCTGCAAGCATTAATACACCCTTGTGGTCAGCGCTTGCCCCTGCGGTGATGCAGCAGATTCCAGCCTGCGATTGTCCTTGAACCTTGCAAAAATCTACGCAACGCACCCCCATTGGCTTTATCCTACAATTTACGGGATCTAGGCTAATTGATATGCGCTTTTCAAAAATTTTGATTGCAAATCGGGGGGAAATTGCCCTAAGAATTATTCGCACCTGTGAAGAATTGGGAATTGCGACTGTTGCCGTGCATTCGACGATCGATCGCAACTCGCTTCACGTTCAGTTAGCCGACGAAGCTGTTTGCATTGGCGAACCTGCTAGCAGTAAAAGTTATCTCAACATTCCCAATATTATTGCGGCTGCTCTAACTCGTAACGCTACTGCGATTCATCCGGGCTACGGTTTTTTGGCAGAAAACGCTCGATTTGCTGAGATTTGTGCCGACCATCAGATTTCGTTTATTGGGCCTTCTCCAGACTCAATTCGAGCGATGGGAGACAAATCTACTGCAAAGAAAACCATGCAGCGTGTAGGAGTTCCTACAGTTCCGGGAAGCAAGGGTCTAGTTCAGAGCGAAGACGAAGCGCGCGAGATTGCAAGAGCGATCGGCTATCCTGTGATTATCAAGGCAACGGCTGGCGGTGGCGGACGAGGAATGCGGCTGGTTCCTAGCGACGATGAACTTAACAAGCTATTTCACGCAGCGCAAGGAGAAGCCGAAGCGGCGTTCGGTAATGCAGGGGTGTATGTTGAAAAATTTGTGCAAAATCCGCGCCACATCGAGTTTCAGATTCTTGCCGACACTTACGGCAACGTGGTGCATCTGGGAGAGCGCGAATGTTCGATCCAACGGCGACACCAGAAATTATTAGAAGAAGCCCCAAGCTCGGCGATTACACCAGAGTTGCGCGTTCGTATGGGAGCGGCGGCGATCGCGGCTGCTAAGTCAATCAACTATGTCGGCGCAGGCACCGTGGAATTTTTGCTCGATCGTTCCGGTGACTTCTATTTTATGGAAATGAACACCCGGATTCAGGTGGAACATCCGGTCACAGAAATGATCACAGGAATTGATTTGATTGCGGAACAGATTCGCATTGCTCAAGGTGAACCCCTGCGCTTTACTCAAGAAGAAATTGAACTGCGGGGACACGCGATCGAATGCCGGATCAACGCTGAAGATCCCGATCACAATTTCCGCCCTAGTCCCGGACGCATTAGCGGGTACCTCCCTCCAAGCGGGCCAGGCGTTCGGATGGACTCGCATGTGTATACCGATTACGAAATTCCGCCTTATTACGATTCGCTCATCGGCAAATTGATCGTGTGGGGCAGCGATCGACCCTCTGCGATTTTGCGCATGAAACGCGCTCTTAGAGAATGCGCCGTCACAGGCTTACCCACGACGATCAACTTTCATCAGCGAATTCTGGAGACCCCAGAATTTCAGAGAGGCGACATTTATACCAACTTCGTGGATAAAGTCATGATGCCCCCCAAAGATTGATAGAGCATTGAATACGCTATCCGCCCGAACTCCGGTTCAGGGCGGCTCAGCCGTGTGACTAAAACATCATGGTCAAAATGCCTTGCTGACCTAGCAACAATTCACGCAGCAAGCTAAAAATTCCCACCCACAAGATAGGAGTAATATCCACGCCACCCAACGGCTGAATCATCTTCCGGGTCGGCGCTAAAAATGGCTCGGTTGGAATCATCACCAAATTAAACGGAAACTTTTGTAGCTCTACTTGGGGATACCAAGTCAGGACGATTCTGAAAATAAACAGAAACGTCATCGCACCAAGCAAAATACTAAGAGCGGCAAGCGCGATCGTGGTCACATCCATAAACTTAATCCTTAAGCTTTGTAACTTTATTTTATCGAGAAGCGCCCTTCGGATGCGGCGATCGCAACTCTTGATCTCCCCGCTATACAAATAGATGACGAACTATTAAAATTATGAAGACTTGCGTGTTGTTGATAAGGACAAAGCAATATGACTCCTTCTTTGATGAATTTTCTACTCAGCTTGCTTGCAGGCGTTGTGATTGTGGTAGTTCCTGCTTCCGCCTTTCTCATTTTTGTCAGCCAAAAAGATAAAATCCAACGCTCCTAAGGTCGCGATCGCACTTGCTGATCAATTTGATTCGACCCGTTATATTAGAGTCAAACCTCAGAGACTGGACGCTTGCGGATCAGACTGAGGTTTTTGCTGATCCAAAGCGGGATTTTCGTGGAGAAATTGGAAGGAAGCCGCTAACATAGGACTTATCCTTGGAGACCGGACATGGTTAATTTTCAGTTCAATTTAGCAAGTATCTCTGGGATCATCCTGGCGGTGGGCGGAACTGCGCTCTATGCAGTCCGATCGTTTCGTCCGCAGATTGCCCGTGATACCGATATTTTCTTCTCGGCAGTCGGTTTGCTCTGCGGTTTGATTTTGATTTTTTACGGCTGGCGATTTGACCCGATTATGCAGTTTGGGCAGGTGCTTCTGACTGGGGCGGCTGTTTATTTTGTGTTTGAGAATTTAAGGCTGCGGCAGATTTCGACCGAGCAAGCAAAACGCACGACTCCGATCGTGGATACTGAGCGTCCGGTCGCACCAGAGTATCGTGCTGCATTCGAGGAAGATGAATACACGGTGAGCTTCGCAAATCGCGAAACCCGGACACCCCTTCGAGAAGGTCGCAGAAGACCGCAGCGTGACGATGAGTTTGACGATCGTCCTGCTCGTTCCCGTCCTACTCGCGCTGATGAGCCACGCTTAGGCCCTGCGGAGCGCCGCAATACGCGCAGCCGGAATGAAGCTTCTAGCGATCGTGAGGATTTGGGTAGCCGTCCGACTCGTCGCAATTCTCCGAGAAATACGGCTCGTCCGCGTCGCAATAATGCGATCGAAGATATTAACCAGCCCGATGAGGCTGGGTATGTGGAATACCGCCCGATCGATTCAAATCGCAAGGATGGATGGGGCGAGTAGCTGAACTGAATTAGAAAGAGTGAGGAGCGTTGATGTAACGCTCCTTTTTTAATGCCTTGACCTTTAAAAGCCAAGCCAGGTAAAGAAGTCCTGACGAGTCACAAACTGCAAAATCAGCAGGGCAACAAACCCGATCATGGCAAAGCGTCCATTAATCAATTCGGCATAGCGTGTCCAACCGAAAGCTGGCTGTTCTTCAGGGGTTTGGACTTCAGGTTTGGGAGTTTCAGCAGTCATGGTTTAGTTTGTAACTCAGCTTCTTGATTGTGCTTCAAATGCTTGGACAGATTCAATCAGCGATCGTATCGTTTTCGTTCCTTCCGACTTTTCAAATCCAAGCGGAAACTTCCGTCGCTGGAGCATTCGCAATCCGAGCGGTGCAAGACTCAATAATCCGGGTAAGTCCCTGAAGTTATTGGCAACTACTTTTAAGCCAAACAGCCGTTCATCAACCCAACCGCCTTGTTTGACCAGATTAATTAGCGTTCTGCGATGACGAATCGATCGACTTTCTTGAACTGTTTCGCTGTCTAAAATTGCGTTTTTAATCTTGCCGATTTGATCCATTGGCGCAACTTCCATCGGACAAACTGCATTGCAGAAATAACAGCGCGTACAGCCCCAAACACCGCTTGTTCCTTCGTTGTATCGCTCTAGGCGATCAACGGTGCGATCGTCGCGAGAATCTGCCACCATTCGATACGCTTTGGCTAGGGCATGAGGCCCGACAAAATTCGGGTTCACTTCTCGCGCATTACATTCCGAATAGCATGCCCCACACAGGATACAATTGCCGGTCTGATTCAGCTTGTCGCGCTCTTCTGGAGACTGGAGAAACTCGCGCTCTGGCACTTGACGGGCTGCCGTACTCACATACGGATCAACCGCTTTCAAGTTTGCCCAGAAGCTCGACATATCCACAACCAAATCTTTGATCACGGGCATATTTCCCATCGGCGCGATCGTGATTTCTGGAACTTCTGCATCCGGGGAAAATCGAGCCACTTCACTGCCGACATTCTCTTTGCAAGCGAGCGCCGATCGTCCATTAATTCGCATCGAACAGCTTCCACAAATCGTATTGCGGCAGTTTTTTCGATAAGCAAGCGTTCCATCTTGCTCCCATTTAATTCGGTTAAGGCAGTCGAGAATTGTATTTCCAGGCTCAACTTCTAGCGAGTATGATTCCACCCGTGGAGCGGCATTCTGATGCTGCCGGACAATCTTAAAGACGACTTGCATTCTGCCAACCTCGCAAAAACAACCAAGAGCGACACAAATCAGAACGCTTACAGACGGCTGATCCAAACCTAGTTTAACACCGCCGTTAAAGGCAGGTGTGATCGCATTAAACTTGTTTTCCGTTTCAGATTTCTGTTTAAAACTTCGATACACCTGAACAGTTTCTGCGGGATAACTCTAGTTGTTTTCTGACATTGGGAAGAATGAATTGTTTAGTCTTCTGAATGCTTTAATTCATTACGATCGAGAAGCACGGCACAGATCAACTGTAAGAATGAATCAAAAAGATTAATACCAGAACGAATTATTTCAGGTCGCTGTTCAAAAACAAACATTTGAGGATATATTTTACTAAGTCAAACATTTAAGATTGACGCTAATACCCATTTCAGAAATCGAAGGGATATTCTGTAGCAGATGAGTGAACCTGCAACCGCCCCATTAACTGGGAAGGCGCTACTTCAAAAAGTAAAAGAATTGTCACATCTGCCCCGTCGAGAAACGGCAAAGCGATGTGGCTACTACACCGTTACGAAGAACAATCAAACGCGAGTCAATTTGACCGATTTCTACGATGCTTTGCTGGTCGCGAAAGGGCTTCCTCTCGATCCAGAAGGCACCAAAGATGGTCGAGGACGCGAACCCACGTATCGCGTCAGTGTTCATCAAAATGGGCAAATTGTCATTGGAGCCGCTTATACAAAAGCAATGGGTCTAAAGCCTGGCGATGAGTTTGAAATTAAACTCGGCTATAAGCACATTCACTTGATTCAGCTTGATGGCGATAAAGCAAGTAAAAATGGTGCAGTTGATGAAGGAGAGGCAAATTAATTGCTCTTCCTCCAACTTCATTTCAATTGGGTTTGATTATGAACTTGTTTCCTATCTTGATCGATGCAACTGCGTTTGTTAAGAGTCTTTCACAAGCGCCTGCATTTATTCAGATAGGATTCTTTTTTCTGATTTGGGGATTGGTGTGGTTGCCGATCGCGATCCCTATTGCGTTCTTTGTGAAGTGGAGACCTTTCGCGCCGCTAGAACTGCAACAAAAATTGCCGCTGGTTGCTTCACTTTACCTGCTTGCGCCACCAATTTTGTGGAAAATTGCCGCGCTAAAGCGAGTTCCCTTTTCTACATTTGGTATCAGTTTGAATACTGATCTTTTGACTTCGACTGCACTTGGATTGGGCATCGGAGCGGTCGGAATTCTGGTTTTATTCGGTGTACAAACTGCGATCGGTTGGCTTCATTGGAACCCTGAGAACTGGCGAAAATGGCTCACGGCAAGTTTACCGACGCTGTTACTTGCACTCTGGATTGGATTTACCGAAGAATTGGTGTTTCGAGGATTCTTCTTTGGTCAAATCGCCTCTAATTTCTGGTGGGGTGCGATCGTCTCCAGTGTGATTTTTGCAGTCCTACACCTGATTTGGGAAGGCAAAGAAAATATCCCACAACTGCCGGGACTAACGCTAATGGGCGTTGTGCTGTGCTTAGCGTTCGTTCAAAACCAGAACAGCATTGGTCTACCCTGGGGACTTCATGCAGGCTGGGTGTGGATGATTGCGAGTTTAGATGCAGCAGAGATTTTGAGCTATGACGAAACTGCCCCAGAGTGGTTAACGGGGATCGATCGCAAACCCCTGGCTGGAGTGTTGGGATTATCGTTTCTATTGGTGACAGGGTTGGGAATTGAAGTGTTCTGGCGATCGCTCTAGCCGTCAAACTTCGATAGGGGTGAAACCATTGTCGGTGCGGTGCTGACTGGATTGAACGCAATACCCCAAACTTACCCGCTTTTGGCGCGTAGTGTTTTACGCCTTTCTGCCCATAGAAACCTAATGCTTTGCCGTACTGCATGAGGCCCTAAAGGTAGCAAATAATGTTAAGTTTTGTTGCGCTAGTTATTTATCCAGCATCGTAAATCTATCCCAGGATATACTCTTACAAACTTACCTTTGTTGTAACGACACATTGCTGAATCTTTGGGAGAAGAAATAATCCGTGTACGACACTACCAGCTTAGACCTCGAACAAGAATTGAGCAGACTTACCTGTGCATTTGCAACTCGTAACACTGAGATTGGCAAAGCCGTGATCGCAAACCTTAGAAGCCGCCTCACTCTTCGAGAGGTTGCAGGAATGGTGATCGTCAGCTTGGAGCGCTTAGTGTGGACAGACCAATTAGCATTCTGCTGGGCGGTTGAGAATGTAATTCCCGGCTATGTAATGCGAGAAATTCGCCGAATTACATCTGTTACGATTTATCGCCGTTTGATTACGCAGGGCTATCAGCCTGGACAAGATTTTAGTATGGACGGTAAAGGACAAGTCCTGCTGAACAAGCAAGCGAAAACTGCAATTTTTGCTGGCTAAATCTCTTAATTAAAGAAGCATAGGACTCCATCGCGAAGTTCGATCGAGTCCTATTTTTTATACTGCTTCTGGGCACATTATGGAGACATCCACTTTGTCCCTGTATTTTGCCTCTCCGTATGCTACCACTGGATTTTACTGTTGCAATTCGGGCGTTTAATGCCGCCGATCGCCTCCCTGCCTTACTCGACAAGCTTCAATCGCAACAAAATACAGAATCAATCCGCTGGGAAGTTCTGATTGTCGATAACAATAGCACTGACAACACCGCTGAAGTTGTGCAAGCCTACCAGTCAAAGTGGAAAACCTGTGATCTGCGGTACGTGCTTGAGCGAAAACAGGGAGCCGCGATCGCTCGCTGGCGTGCAATTCAAGAAGCAAAAGGCGCTTTCATCGGCTTTCTCGATGATGATAATCTTCCTGCGGAGGATTGGGTCGCCACTGCATCCGCTTTTGGACGGGCTAACCCAAAAGTAGGAGCTTATGGAAGCCAGATTCACGGCATCTTTGAAGTTGAACCTCCACAAAATATCCGTCGAATTGCGTTGTACTTTCCAATCATCGAACGCAAAAACCTGCTTCACTTCGACACCTACAAAAAAGGCTTACCCCCCGGCGCTGGATTAACCATTCGTAAGCAAGCATGGCTTGATCATGTCCCAGAAAATTTGATTTTTCAGGGGCCGGTCAAGGGATCATTAGCGACCAAATGGGAGGATATTGAAGCGCTTCACCACATGAGGAATGTAGGTTGGGAAGTATGGTACAACCCAGAGATGCACATCTATCACTACATTCCAAAGTGGCGATTAGAAGCCGCATATTTACTAAAGTTTCTCAAATCAACGGGACTAAGCCAGCATCGCTTCCGAATGCTCGGTTATCCGGTTTGGCAGCGTCCTTTGGTCTTCCCACTGTTGCTGCTTAACGATCTCCGAAAAATCGTGTCTCACAAACTGAAGCATCGCGGCTCTAAAGATCTGGTTGCTGCTTGCGAGTTGCAATTTCTAATCGGTAGATTTCTTAGCCCGTTCCACATCTGGACACGACTTCTGACGCAGGGAAAGTAAGTCCCGCGATCGCGGCTTTAGCTAGTTCGTCGCGGCTCCTAGCTTGCGATCAAATTTTATTCAAACAAGTCTTGACGTTTGTTCTCAATTAGCCTATTCTCACTTCTTGAGAAGAAGTTGCAACAGCGCAAAAAAAAATCTCTTCCCTGTCATTTGAGTAACGGAATTGCAATCCCTACTCGAACGATAGAGAAGAGGCGGCACATTGGACGGTAGAACCGCAACTTGTTAATTACGCAAAATTATGGATATTCAAGGAGGAATACACACAGCCAACGTAACAAGCACTCTAACGCTTTAAGCTATCAGGTGCGAGGAAGTGAGAGATGTGAAAGGCTCGGTCTTCAGTTGTCAGCAAGATTTTTTCGAGCAGGTAGCGCGTTGCACGATCGCCCACGCTTTCCGCTTGAGCCGCTTGCCGACGCAGCAGATCGATTACCGCTTGCTCACCGACTAAATCATGCTCCAGCATTGATCGACAGCTATAAGCTCCATCTGGCTCAGGCGCAAAGCAGCACAGCTCAGCGAGCTTCGAAAAACTCGCAACCGGAACGCCGCCCAACCCTTCTAGCCGCTCACCGATTTCGTGGGCGTGTGTCTGAACCGCTTCGTAACTTTCTTGAAAAAATTGATGTAAAGAGTAAAATTCAGCCCCTTCGACCACAAAATGATGCTTTTGATACTGCAAATACAATGCTTGAAAACTAGCCAACAGCGCGTTCAACCCTTCACAAACAGGCTCAGTCACCGTACGCTCTAGAGAAATTGGATTATCAACAATCTGACCAAAAGGACGCATTAGAAATTGAGTTTCAAACATTCTATTCTCCTGATCAATGAGAAAATTCGGTACACCAACCACAACACCTCAAAAGGGATGCAGTCTGCCTCTTCTGGACATTACCAGCAAAGACAGGAGCGGCTTACTTACCCACGATTGACTCATACTTTCCAATGAAACGCAAGTTTGAAACGGTATCGCTTTAAACGATTCTTTGTACTAAATGAGAAATTATCTTGTTTTATTCAAATCATCAAAATTACTGTTTTCCTGCACATTAGCCCTGTAAAAGATAACGTTGCACACTGAAGTAATGAATTGCCCTCAATGTGGTTCTACTCATATCAATAAAAGCGGGCACTGTCGCGGTAAACAAAACTATCGATGTAAAAATTGTGGTCGTCAGTTCGTTGAATCGCGCTCAGCACGAGGCTATTCAGAAGATGCCAAACAGATTTGCTTGAAAATGTATCGCGATGGCATCGGGTTCAGGGCGATCGGTCGCGTCACCGGGATCAGTCATAACGCCATCATCAATTGGGTAAAGCAAACAGAGTCAGATGACCCACCCGATTCTCCTGAGATAGATAAACAGACTCCAGCCATTGGGCAATATCCTTACAAAAGTGTGCAGCTTGCAGCATTTTTGAGACCCTGTATCTCGTAACTATCGAAAAAGATTCCTGATTGAAAAACCGCGAATGAATTTAGATCCTGCATCCTCTGGGTTCCTGTTTACGATCAAAGGCTGCGATCGCTGGCAAGTGTATCGTCGCCTCTGCGAACTCGAAATTTCCTGTTCTTGTGCTGCCCATCAACCCCTAATCGTTCATATCGAAAGCACGATCGCGCTCGTCCAACTGTGGAGCGTGATGAGACAAGCCATCATTCCACGTCAGGTGTTAGTCGATTGGTTAGAGGACTGCTGGAAGTGCCGCTTCTGAGTTCAACGACTTGCGCCTAAGCAGGCAAACAACCGCTCAATTTCCAGCAGAAAGACTGCGAGTGTTGCTTTTCCTTGGGGCAATACGACGACTTGACTGGCGATACTGAGAGGATGACCTTGGCGATAAGGCGCGGGTAACTGTCGAATCGCGGTAGCATCCACTTCGATCAAATCCGGCGGTGCATCCACTCGAATTGCACAGAGTTCTGCTTTGATTTTCGCAATGACCAAGAAGTCACCTGCCTGATCTGTTGGAGCTAGACCTAATTGCGATCGCAGATTCAGCACCGAAAGCGTCTGCTGTCCCACTGGAAAAAGTTCAAGCGGTTCTACGGGGCGCGATCGCAAGTCATCTGGACAGTTGACAACCCGTAAAATGCGATGGAGCGGTAAACCGAATCGATAGCCTGCGATCTCAAAAACTATCAATCGAACCGTTTGTTTCTGGTTCAGAGTTTGAGAAGTGTTCATAGACTTACTGCACCACCTTTGCGTTGATCAACTGTTCGACTAGCTGAAGTAATTCACCCTGGTCATACGGCTTAGTGAGATAGGCTGCCGCGCCGAGCTGCTTTGCCAACTGCTGATGTTTTTCGCTGGTGCGAGAGGTGAGCATGACGACTGGAGCCTGGGACGCTTGCTTGTACCGCTTGAGAAATTCAAAGCCATTGAGACGCGGCATTTCAATGTCACAGGTAATCAGTTGAATCTCAGGATGCTGCTGTAGCTGCGCGATCGCCTCTAATCCATCTTGTGCTTGAATCACTTGATATCCTGCGCGGTTGAGTGTTGCTGCAACGGTTTGCCGCACCGTGAGCGAATCATCAACGACTAATACGGTTTTTGCAATGAGTGTAGATTGAGTTGGGACAGCGTTAGACCTCGCTTGATTTCGCTCGACTAATGCGACCGCATCGATCGCCAAGAGCGATCGACCATCGCCTAGAACACTACAGCCATAGATGTAGCTGGGTGGTGTGAGCGTATTTCCCACAGGTCGTAGTACCAGTTCTTGTTCTCCAAGTACGCGATCGACCTCGATCCCAACCCAAGTATTCTGATGCCTGCAAATCAGAATCGATGAGGTCAGCGCCGGAACAGTTCTAAGCTCCTCAGTTGAATGTAGCGCCGCTTGGAGGCTGATTAATCGGTTCGTGTAAGTTACAGCATCAGAGAGTGAATGAATTGGAACAGTTTGTTTCTCGTCTTCATAGCGCCAATGTAAAACGCGCTGCTGTCCCAGTTGTTCGACCTCTGCGCTACTGGGCGACACGATTCGGATTACGTCCTCAGAGATCATGCCGTAGATTGCGTGTCCTGCTTGGCATACCAGCAGTCTCGCGCTGATCAGGGTGAGCGGCAATTGCAATGAAAAAGTTGTCCCTTGGTTGGGTTCTGAGGTAATCGTCACAGTGCCGCGCATCGCTTGAATTTGCGATCGCACCACATCCAGTCCAACGCCCCGCCCGGACAAGTCTGTGACTTGCTCAGCCGTCGAAAAACCAGGCTCAAACAGCAGGTTTAGAAGTTCAGATTCGGAGCAGCGATCGACGTAGCAAGAAGGCAGTCGTCCTTGTTCAAATCCACGCTGACAAATTTTTTGTAAATCTAAGCCGCGCCCATTATCCTTGACTTCGATCACCGTCCGATTGCCTTGCTGATAAGCACGAACTTCGATTTCACCGATCGATTTTCCTTGCTGCGATCGCAGTGAATCAGGCTCGACTCCATGATCAAACGCATTGCGAACTAAGTGCAGCAATGGATCATAAAGCTTTTCTGCAAGGGCTTTATCGACCATTACTTCGGTTCCAGCTAACCGCAAGTTCACGGTTTTGCCATAAGTTTCGCTTAGTTGTTGCACTACAGCAGGCAAGCGATTGAAAATGGTACCGATCGGCATCATCCGAACCGTGATCAAATCATCCCGTAGATTGGATAACAGCCGCCCTTGCTTACCCCGCGTCAATCGAGACTCTCGCGCTAGGAATCCGATCGCTTCTGCTACGGTTTCAAGCTGCTCTGCTTCTGTCACAGCTCTCTGTAGGCGCACATAAAACTCATTGTATCGATCGAGTTCAAGCGGATCGAATTTCTGCTTCAAATCGCTGTTTGTTGCGAGAGAATGACCTCCTCTAGCGAAGCGCTCCGGAGCAATAGATGCCCAGTCTTTCAACTGCGATAGCATCTGCTGATGCCGATTCAGCCGATCGACCAAATCGACCAGCATCACTTGCAACTGTTCATCTTGAAGCAATTGCTGATTCTGATAGATCAGGAGTTCACTGGCAATCAAGTTCAGCGACTCTAAATTGGCTAGGTCAACCCGAATGGTATCTGAGAGCGTGGCTTTTTGAGCAACGGACTGCGGGGGAGCCGCTACCACAGGCGGAGAAACGGTTAGGGCAGCATGGTTTGACGCATCGTTTAGAGCGGGTTCTGCGTCCCAGAATTCCATGTTTGAACTTGAATCCTGGAGGTTTGAATCCTGGAAGTTCAAATCCTGAAAGCCTAAATCCTGAAGTTCGGCCTGTGCCGCAAACTCGGTGGCAAGTTGTTCAAAGGCAGGATCAACGGTAAAGAGGTCATTTGACTCAGGAATATTTTGAGAAGGTTCGGGTTTGACTGTGGGAGGATTGAGCAGCGATCGTCGGAGAAACCGCTTTAATCTTGTCCAAGCGCTGGGGACAGAGTCATTCGGCTTCTGGCTCAGTCCTGCAAACTGCTTGAGTGCAGTTGACACTTCACCGCCTGAAACTCGATCGCCGCTGAGAACCGCACTCTGTCCTTGGCGAAAATCGATCAGTGCCGCTTTAGCAATGTCCTGCACTCGATCGGGTTGGCGTTTGAGTGCGGTTAAAGCTGTTTGAGCGATCGCGCCAAATCCCTTTAAACTGAGCGATTCTGCTAATCCTAAAAATACTTCTGCCTGCGTTTGTAGGGTTTCGGCGATCGCGGTTGAGTTTCCTGCTGCGAGTACACTTTCTAATTGCTCAAGCCGTTCCTGTACTCCAGTTTCAAACATCGACTGAACGAGATCAAACCCCAACTCTGCCGAGGTTGGTATCGCAGCATCTGCATCAAAATGCCGACCCAGCTTTTTGCGAATCTGAGAAAAAATTGCCTCTGCTCGATTTAGTACCTCTGCTTCTTGACAACTCACTCCCGCGATCGCTGCCGTTATGGGCATTCGTAGACAGTCGTACCCTTCATATAGCAAAGCTTCTAGCTCTGCATCGATCGTGACCTCCGGCTTAAACAACGCCTTAAAAACATCTTCAAACGAGTGCGCGATCGTTTTGACACTCTCAAATTCAACGCTGGCGGCGGCTCCTTTGAGCGTGTGAGCCGCTCTCATCAGTTCATGCACTTTAGCGGCAGAGCGATCTTGACGCAGCGAGAATAAATGTTGCTCGATCGACTGCAGTAAATCCTGCGCTTCTGTCAGAAAGTACGAGTAAGTTTGTTCACGGAGTTTAGCATCAGACATCATAGGGAACTCAAAGCACTAAAGTTGGGCAACAGAATGCTAAAGGGAAGTGAGTTCGACAAAAGTTTTTGGCTGCGTTTGAATCTGCGGGTCGCCCCCTAAATCCCCCATTCATGGGGAACTTAGAGCAAAGCCATTCCCAAATCTGGGGGAGTTCTCCGACCTTCAGAGTTCCCCAAAATGGGGAATTTAGGGGGCACGACTGAGCATCAACGAAACGAAAAAATCCGTCGAACTAGCGTTAAAGGGATAGCGTGCGGCATCTGCACGCTATCCCCCACTCCCTAACTCACCTTGAACTGTGTCACGCTGACTTGGAGCTGCTGAGCTGTGTTTAGCAACTCCTGGAACGAGGTCGAGATTTGATTCGACTGTTCAGAATTCTTATTTGCTAAATCTGCCACATCTGTCATCGCCTGCGTCACTAATTTCGATTGTTGAGTTTGCGCTTGCGTTGCCTCGGTGATTGCGTAGACCAATTGACTAATCTGCGCAGTCGCGTTGATGATCTCGTTTAACTGTTGGCGAGTCTCGTTAACGAGTCCAGTTCCGTTGACGACTTGCTGAATTCCTGTGTCCATTGCAGTTGCGACCGCGCTTGTTTCAGACTGAATCTCCTGCGATAGTTTTTCGATTTCGCGGGTTGCCTCAGCCGATTGTCGCGCCAGCGATCGCACTTCATCTGCCACCACCGTAAAGCCTCGCCCGTACTCACCAGCGCGGGTTGCCTCGATCGAAGCGTTTAATGCGAGTAACTGCGTTTGCGTCGTGAAATTGCTAATCAAACTCACCACTTTCGAGATCTTCTGCGAGGATTCACTCAGGCGCTTAATTTTCTTGCTCGTTTCCGCTACCGTCTCTCGAATCGCCAGAATGCTATCAACCGTGCGGTTCATCGCTGCATCGCCCGATCGCACAGTTTGGTTGGCTTGCTGGAGTGCCGTTTCAACCTGTCGAGCATTTGCCGCGACTGCTTGCGTTGAACTCACCATCGCTTGAAGCTGATCGAGCGCGCGTGTCACTTCCTGTAGCTGTTCCTCGGCTTGTTCAGTCAGCTTTGCAATCGCAGTGCTGCTGCTATGAGAGGTGTTCGTCACCTGAGTTGCAGAAGTCTGCACCTGAGTCACGATTTTGCGTAAGCTTTGAATGGTGTTGTTGTAAGCGTCGGCGATCGTTCCCACTTCGTTCTCAACGACTGGAACCCGAACCGTTAAATCCCCAGAGAACACAGGTCTCACTGCGGTCAGAAGTTGAATGACTTGGGTTTGCAGTTGTTCTTTTGCCATTTTCTCGCGCTGTGCTGCTTCGGCAAGTTGTTCAGACTGGATTCTCAGCCTTTCGAGGGAGTTAACTTGCTCTAGTACCACGCCAAGCTGCCCAGCAATCTGATTGAGTAAGGCGACATCTGCGTCTTCCCATTGACGAGGGCCGTTATTCTGGTAAACCGCTAGAATTCCCCAGAGTTCTTGTTTGCTAAAAACGGGAACCAGGACATATGCCCGCGCCTCAAACTTCTCTAAAAGCTCAACGTGGCAAGGATCGTGACCTGCATTGTAAATATCATCGATCGCTAAGCTCTCCCGGTTGCGGTATCGCCCGCCTTTGGTGTCGCGCAGATGAGTATCTTGCACGTTTGTTCCAATCTCGCTGCCAACCAGCTTGCTCCATCCTGCGGATACCGATTCATAGACAAAATCACCGCTCCAGTCTGGATTAAAGCGATAGAGAGCAGCTCGATCGACTTTAAGAAATTGCCGAATATCCTGAGTGATCGCCTGAAAAATCGAATTGACATCCGAGGACTGATGCTCCAAATCGATTGGCTGGCGAATGCGATCGCTGATCTTTGACAGAATTTTTTCCCGTTCAGCTTGCCGTTGAATCTGCGAGAGATACTCAGACTGCTGAATTGCGACCCCTAGCTGTGCCCCAAGTTGAGCCAGCAAATTAATCTCTGACTCTTCCCAATGACGTGGAGCGTTGTTCTGATACGCCCCCATTAGTCCCCAAAGCTTCTGCCCTGCAAAAATGGGCACAATCATGTACGCCTTAACTTGAAATTGTTCCAGCTTCTCGGTGTGACACGGCAAGTGCCCCGCTTTATAGATATCATCGACTGCAATGCTTTCATTGTTGCGGTATCGTCCGCCCTGAGTCTCCTGCAAATGCGTGTCATCCCAAGTTGTTTGAAAATCAGCCCCAACTAACCGCGACCAGCCTGGTGTAATCGATTCTGAGACAAATACACCGCCCCAGTCCTCATTAAAGCGATAAATTGCGATGCGATCGGTTTGCAAAAATTGTCGAATCTGCTGAGTGGTCTGTCCAAAGATTGTCTCAATGTCGCTCGATTGGCGAATCCGCTCCAGCACTGACTTATTCACTTGGTCGATCACACGAATGAAGTTGCGTTCCCGTGCTGCTGCTTTTTTCAGTTGTTCCGTTTGAGCTTCAACCTGCTTTAAATATTCTGCTTGCTGAATCGCCACCCCTAGCTGAGTTCCAATCTGAATCATCAAGCTAACTTCAGAATCATCCCAGTGCCGGACTCCTGAATTTTGATAGGCTGCTAGCAAGCCCCACAGCTTTTCTCCTTGCATGATCGGAACAATGATGTAGGCTTTTGCTTGGTAGCGTTCTAGCACACCGAGATAACACGGCGAAAATCCAGCTTTGTAGATATCCGAAACGGCTCTAAAGTTTGTGCCTTTTGCGTATGCACCCCCTTGAGTTTGTTGTAAGTAGGTGTCGATCGATTTGGCTCTACCTATTGTTTTGATATCACAGTCGCTGGCATTTTCTTTGAAGACGGCGTTCTCAAGCTGCTCTTCCATCAGTGAAATCCAGCCTGGTACAACCGATTCTGCCACAAATTCACCACTCCAATCCGGGCTGAACCGATACACACAGACGCGATCGGTGTTGAGAAACTGTCGAACTTCTTGAGTTGCAGTTTTAAAGATTGTATTGAGATCGAGCGATGTACGAATCTTATCAATCACTCGTGCCGCAGCGCGTTCACGCTCAGATACTTTTGCAAGTTGCTCGGTCTGCGATCGTAGCTGTTGAAGATTTTGTGCTTGTTGAATCGCCACGCCTAACTGTAATCCCAACCGGGACATCAGCGAAATTTCTGCATCTTGCCAATCGCGAGAAGCCGAATTCTGATACGCCGCCAACAAGCCCCAAAGCTTCTGATTCTGCAAGATGGGGACAATCACATAAGCTCTTGCTTGATAGCGTTCTAGCATCTCAATGTAGCAAGGTGAGAAGCCCGCCTCATAGATATCGCTTACGGCTCGAAAAGCAGTGGGATTCGACAACTTGCCGCCCTGCGTTTGCTGGAAATAGGTATCGGTAGTGCGGGCTGAACTATTGCCTAGCTGCTTAGCGCTACATTCACTGATGTTCTGTTTGAGGATGGGACTATCGATTTGTTCTTGAAGCAGCGAAGTCCAACCCGGAGCAGTCGATTCTGCCACAAATTCACCGCTCCAGTCCGGTTCAAAGCGATAAAGGCTGACGCGATCGACTTTGAGAAGCTGACGGATTTCTTGCGTGGTCGTCCGAAATACAGTGTCGAGATCAAGCGATCGACGAATGCGATCGATTACTTTGAAGATCGCTTTTTCCGCTTCATTTTGCTGCGTCAGCTTTGAGGAAAACTCTGACTGCTGTAGATTGATCGTGAGTTCCAAACAAAGCTGGTGCAGGAGGTTAATCTCAACTTCTTGCCACACTCTGGAGCGGGAACATTGTTGCAGAATCAGTAAACCCCAAGCTTGACCCGACACCCGAATCGGTAAGCTTAGACTTGCTTTGACTTGCAGTTGTTCGAGCAGTTGATGTTGGTACGGCATCAAATCGACACGATTGACATCTTCAACAACGACCACTTGATGCGTCACATAGTCTTCGGGCTGATCAAAACAAAAACAAGTCAGTGAAGGGGTTGCTCCTAGCGCGGGTGTCCATCCTCGCACTACCGATTCGGCAATGATCGATCCTGTGTCTTGAGTGTTGAACCGATAGATTAGGGCGCGATCGGCTTGCAGGGTTTCGCGGGCAACTTTGACAAAGACCTTCATTAAAGCGTCCATGTCAGTGATCAGGCGCATCTGAGCCGCGATCGTCGTAAGCTGCTTGCGGTGATCGCGCAGTTCTCTTACCCCGCCCTGCTGCTTGGGCTGAACCGCCGCAAATTCTGCAACCTGGCGAAATAAATTTTGAATGTTAGGTTTCTCAAGGAGTCCTGCCCGCTTGAGTTCCGATTTCAATCCCGTCAGCGCCGTTACAACTTGTTGGAGATCGCGTCCTGTCTCCTCTGAGTTGGTTTGACTTGCGCCATTGCCGTTTGTGTAGGTAGCGACGGATTCGGGCATTGGCGCAGGCTCGATCGCAGCATTTCTACCGCTCATCCCATTCACCTCAACGGGAGTCTCTGAGAGGAAAGCTGTAAATTCTTCGAGCGTGGGTTCTGCGGAAAACATGGAAGACAAATCCAGGGTAGGTTCAGAACGATGCGATGCAGACATAGAAAGACTCCGGAGGCTAGGGGTAGAAAAGTTAGATTGAAGCCTGTGAATGTAAAGCTGGATCTTGCAAAATGGCAGCAGTGCTTAAGACAATGCTATGGTCATGCCCAAAATATCCCTTGATAAAAGCAGCGAGGGGCTGAGCAAACAGATCCGGAGAGGGATGCACCAGTTTCTCTGGATCATGTTCTTCAATTTCACCGATCGCTTGAACCGTTAAACCGAGCCATTTGCCTTGGAACTGCACGACGATCGCGTTCAAGATAGTCAGGGATTGTGCGGGCTGTAAGATCTCGTCGAATCCAAGCTGGTAAAGCAGATCGACAAGCCAAAGCGCTTCGCCGCGCCAGTTTGACAATCCCAACACACAAGCGCTCATTTGCGGTACAGGCAAGACATCCAGAATTGAAATGGCCTGTACGGCAATGATGTCTTCTAGCGGTAGCAGCATCGAGTGAGATTGGTTCAGGTGAAACCGCAAAAATTTCTCAAGCGGTTTGATCTCGACAGGTGGATTCAGCAACGATTCCAGGCTGGCGATCGAAGCGGGCTGTGGGACACGCAATGGTGCCCATTCCAAAGGAGCAGCCATACCAACCATACTGCGCGCCTCCGTTAAATTACCTTGAGGTCGCGAATCGTGCTGAGCAGTGTAGCGGGATTAACGGGTTTGGGAAGATAGGCATTTGCGCCGAGCAGGTTGCCCCAAATCATATCGACTTCAGTATCTTTGGTTGAACAAATCACGACAGGAATTTGCTTCGTTTTAGGGTCGGACTTGAGTTCGCGGCAGAGTTCAAAGCCGCTTTGTCCAGGCAAGATCACATCCAGCACAATTAAATCAGGAGTTTGAGCCGTCAGTTTGGTTTGGGCTTCTTCACCGCTTTGAGCGCTCACTACGGTCAGTCCCGCCCTTTGCAGGTAAACCGTCAAAAGCTGCATCTCAGTCACACTATCTTCAACTAGCAGTACCGTTTTCATTCGCTTCTCCGCATCGTTAACTATCAATCGGCAGGGCTTTTCGCGCCACGGTTAACACCCGATCGGCATCAACTGGCTTGGCTAAAAATCCTGATGCCCCGACAAACTTTGCCCGGACTCGATCTATGATTCCGTCACTGCCCGTCAAAATAACAATCGGGATATCTTTAAAGGCAGAAACCCGACGGACTTGAGCGCAAATCTCGTATCCGTTGGCAATCGGCATGACCAAATCCAGAAAAATTAAGCCAGGTTTTTTCTCCAGCAGGACGGGCAATGCTTGAATCGAGTCTTGGATGCCGACAAACTGATAGCCTGCCTCCGTAAGAATGCGCTCCATGAGCTGGCATTCTCGCTTGCTGTCGTCGATGCAGGCGATTAGCGGGGCGCGGTTTGAGCCTGCGATCGGCGGTGAGGAGATAATCCGCTGGGGTTGGCTTTTTTGGGGTGCGCTGTTGCTAGAGGGGTTGGATTGGATAGAGCCAGAAGTTGGTGTACTCGGTTGGGCTGTTCCCGGAAGCGCCAGATCGGGAATTTGGATCAGGGCAACCAGTCCTTTGCGGTACAGGGGCACAAGCACGCGCATGAATTGCAGCAAGTCTTGCTTGGTCAACATTGCCAGATCCCGCAGAGTCCGCCGACCATCGATGAGCGAAATGAGCATTTTATAGAGTTTTTCTGGGGTGTGTTCTTGCAGTTGCTCCGGATGGCGCAGAACAGGTGCAAGGTTGGGAGAATGATCTGCAAATCCCAGCGATCGCCAAGTATTCCATTGTTGCTGCACTTCATTGAGAAGATGTTCAGCGTTGAGCAGTGCCAACGATGCTTCTGGCATGTCTTGAGCATCGGTTTTGAAGGTGACGGGTCGGGTTTCCTCCTGCTGAATGATGTCGAATAGGATTTCTTTGACGGTGCTGCGGATCAGCGCAACCGCTTGTTCTGGATTGATTTGCTGGCATTTTGCCAGGATATTCAAAGCTTGATAGTCCTGACAGAGCGTATCTGTGGTGGAGGGAAGCGCGATCGCGCTAGGACTGAGGTGGGGACAATGCTGGGTGAGATAGCGATGCCAGCGACGGTGAGGATGTGGCCCACCCGTTGCCCAGATTAATCGCCCCATATAGAGGTATAGACTCCACTGTTGCCCACTACCAAAAACATCTAACCGTCCACTAAAGTGCATTCGGCTGCGAATGCCAAGCAAACCGCTAGGAGAATCGGTTGAAGAATCATCAACTAACATACCTGACTTCCCCATATTCAGGGTCTTACCATATACCCAAAGCTTTCTCTATATAGGTTTCCCAAGCGCCGCAATAAACTTACTCCCGTTAAACGAAACATCCGAAAGACAGAGGAGGATTCAATTTGCATCTATCTAAAGGCAGAGATAAGAATTATGTGATTAATCTTGAATTTGATTTGTGAATGTTACACAGTGATTTGTGAATGCGGCTGATATTTCGGCTTCTTTAAAAAATTCAATTCTAGTGAAAAATACATTTGAGCAAAATTACATTAATGTCCGGCAGAGATACCCGCTGTTCTGGTCTTCTTGAAGAATAAAATTGCGAGAAGCACTGCTTCGCTCGCATACTGCCCAGAGAAAGAACTCGCAGGAAAACCCCTCCTGGTGCTCTAGGAAATCAGAAGGGGAAACTGCCGAAATGACAGCAGCACTAGAAGGTAAACTGCGTCCGAATATTGCCAATAAACACAGTGGAATTGCTGTTAAAGTTATTGGCGTTGAAAATGGTGTAGAACGAAGGCACGATCGCGACGTTCGGACTGAGGGGATAGAAATAAGACAGTTCTAAGTCATACTGCGTTCCCCAATCGCCGCCACCAGAGAGCAGAAACTCACGCCCGCCGATATAGTCGTATGGCATTACGAAGGAAATGACACCCAAGGCACCTTTTTTACCCAAGTCGGGAAATCCTAAACCCACCTGGAAGGATTGCACTCGCACATCTCCACCTGCTCTGACTGGGTTGACCGGATTCACATCGGTACGCCCGTAGGAGTAGCGCCCAAACACGCCAAATCTGGGTGTGATCAACCAGTCAAAATTGGCAATAAACGCATCCGATGCCGACTCTTGCAAGGCTCCACCAAATCCATCATCCACATAGCCGTAAGGCACAGGTTCGCCGGGCGAACCCCCGATAAATCCAGCAGCGGTGGGATTGAGGTTCGATCGAGTATATAAGAATCGGAAGTTGAAGCTCGGTGTGGGTGAGTAGGCGAGTTCTGCACTAATCGTGTTTGTGGCGCGGAACAGTCCTCGCGCTGGATCGCTTGAGGTGTTGAATCCGGCGGCGGGGTTGAGAAACTCGGTGTTTTCTCCAAGATATGCGGTCGTGAAGCGGAGTTGGGGCGTAATATTCCAAATTACAACGGCACCGGAACCTCGATCGACTGCGTTCGAGAGGGTACTGCCATTTGAGTTAAAGCTGCCTGCACCAGTGAGAAAAAAGGTAAAGCGGTTTTGATCAAAGTAGCGATAAAAATTCAAGCGTGGCCCGAAAGCAATGCGAACGCTGTTATTGACTGGAAACGAGTAGAAGAGTTCACGCACTGAAACCGATCCGGTGGTCAGCACTCCGGTCTGATCGAGAAAGGGAGTTCCCCAAGAGTTAAAAAATCCGGCAGAGACAAGCTGGTTTGCTGGAGAGTTGCCGTTTCCAGAGACGAGCTGTGTGACTAACTGATCTCGTCCTGTGAACGAGGTGTTGAGGTTCAAAAATGCATAGTAGCTGAAGGTAATATTCGGCTGCCCACGCAGCACTCTTGAGGGAATTCGCGCTCCACCTTGGCGAACCGGGGGCGCGATCGCATTTCCAGGAGTCGCGGGGTTACGCTCTGCGGTGATATCGCCTGTAGGAAAAGCCCCAGTTAAGTTAAAAAAGACGTTTCCGGTTAGCTTTGTGGTGGTTGAGAATTGCTGCCGTTCGAGGGTTGTGGCTCTGGCTTCTAGGGCATCCACTCGTCCGCGCAGGGCTGCTAACTCTGTGGCAAATTGTTCTTGCAGCTTTTGCAGTGTGTTGAGGTCTTCTTTCTTTACCAGGTCAGCGGTCGAAGCGGCGATCAGCTCGTTGATTCGATTGAGACACGCATTCAATCCGGCGGCAAATTCGTAGCGAGTGGTGGCTCGATTGCCGCGAAAGGTTCGGTCTGGATACCCAGCGATACACCCATAGCGCTCAACTAGAGATTGCAATGCTTGAAATGCCCAGTCGGTTGGTCGCACATCCGATAGCTGCGAAACGGAAGTCACTTGACTCATATTAGGAGTAACACGCTTCGGCTCCGGTGCGCTCAGTTCCGCGACGGTTCCTACGCGCTGCATTCCACTGGCGGGCTGACTGGGGGATAAGTTTAACTGAGTAGAAATTGACTCGATGCTGGGGCTTTCCACATTTGCAGAGGGCTCAGCAGATTTTAAATTTTCTTTGACCTTCAAGCTGCTGAGTTCATCCTG
Organism: Leptolyngbya sp. DQ-M1; assembly: GCF_039962505.1. Taxonomy (NCBI): domain Bacteria; kingdom Bacillati; phylum Cyanobacteriota; class Cyanophyceae; order Leptolyngbyales; family Leptolyngbyaceae; genus Leptolyngbya; species Leptolyngbya sp. DQ-M1. Next base: position 172,815 of record NZ_JAMPLJ010000002.1, on the reverse strand, counting down.
CTCTGCTTTCTCCTTGATCGCAGGTTCAGCCACCGCAATAGACACCAGCCCGAAATTTGCCGCCAATGCAGCAGCAGAAGCTAACAAAAGCCGCTTACGCATAGGGTTCACTCACTCCTCTTCACACTGGGCAGTATGCCGTATACAAACACATCTACAGATACTGCGAGGTTGATCTAACCTTCTGTCATCTGCTATACCTCTACAGCGTTGAGAGTAAACTCTATAAACCTCCGTGTAGGAAGTCGCTGAAAGGCTTGAATCAAAGTATCGATGCAGCTTGATGCAGCAAATAGTCTTTGCATAAGAGTTTTGAAACCGGAGTTTTCCTGCTCTTAAGAAAAGTTTAAGCAGGTGTCTTGAAAGACAAGAAGCATGGTACATCGTATCGAGATAACACCCTGCAAAGAAGTGATGTATTCTGTATACAGCGTTACATCAAGGGGTTGAGCTACTGCCCCATATTGTACTTTGGCGCTGCATCCACCGTTTTGATATTGACTTGGAGCGGTCGGCTGAAGCGTTGCTTTTCAAACTCAATGCCCCTCTTTTGTTGATCGCGAACCTATCGACGATCGCTGCTCTTGGAGAAACACTGTGAAGAAAGTATCAAAGCAACTATCCAGTTTGTCACTCATTGCCGCCGCAGTGGTTTTGTTTGGCGGATGTTCTCAACAAACACCAACCACAACTGCCGCTGGCGGCTCGGCATCGAGTCCTGTGGCAAATACTCAAGACCTAAAAAACGTCCGAGTGCAACTTTCATTCTTGAAACAAAGCTTAGATGCGCCGCTGATTTTGGCGATGAAAAATGGATACTTTGCTAAAGAGGGCTTGAATGTTACCTATGAGCGCGGATTCGGCAACGCCGACACCATTAGCAAACTGGGCACTGGAAAATTTGATTTGTCCTTCAGCGATATGTATAACGCGCTGGAGTTTAATGAGAAGAACCCAAATGACAAGATAATGGCAGTTGCAGTGACGCAGAATCGAGCACCATTTGCAATCTTGGCGCTCAAAGATAAAGGCATTGCTTCTCCCAAAGACCTCACAGCCAAGAAACTTGGTGCGCCCGCAGGCGATGGCCCCCGCAAGTTGTTCCCAGTGTTTGCCAAGCAAGTCGGAATTGATCCGAACTCGGTAGAGTGGACAACAATGGAGCCAAGACTGCGAGAAAGCTTTTTGCTGCAAGGGCAAGTCGATGCAATTAGCGGATTTGCAACCTCGGCTCTACCCGGATTGCTTAAAGGGGGTAAGAAGCTAGACGATATTAATGTGTTCTACTACAACGACAACGGGCTTGAATTCTACGGCAACACCATTCTGGCAAAAGCAAGCTTTGTCGAGCAAAATCCTGACACGATCAAGGCATTTGTCAGAGCATATATGCGTGGGCTTCAAGATACGTTAAGAGATCCGAGCGCAGCACTTGACGCAGTGATGGCATCCGATGACTCGAAGCTGATGGATCGCGAAGCTGAGAGAGTGCGCTTGCAGGTTGCGCTCGATCGCATGTTGTTAAGTCCTGAAGTGGAGCAGAACGGCTTAGGAGCCGCCGACCCCGCACGACTTGAAAAAACGCTGAAACAGACGGCTGAAGGATTCGGGCTGAAGACAACGCCTGCGGTTGCCGATATCTTTACCGATAAGTTCTTACCGCCGAAGGAACAGCGAACCGTCCCGACCGATCGCAAACCACTAACCTAAACCGACTGGTAGGCTGAGCCTTGTGCTTAGCCTTTTGCTTTTATCCACCTTACACTTTCTTACAGCTATGGTTCAGCCCCGCACCGATTCTCGATCGATCAGCTCTGATTCAGCCGATGGACAGCCGCTGTTAGAGTTTGACAACGTAGGGTTAGAGTATCCGTTTGAAGGCTCAATGCGTCGGATTATTCAGGAAGTGAACCTATCGATTCACCCAGGCGAGTTTGTGTCGTTTGTGGGGCCGAGCGGTTGCGGTAAGACCTCGATTTTGCGGATGGTGTCGGGGCTGAGCCCGGCTCCGATCGGCGAAATTCGCTATCGGGGAACGCCGATCAAAAAACCACTGCGGAATACTGGGATTGCGTTTCAGAATCCAGTGATGCTGCCGTGGCGCAATACGATCGACAATGTGATGCTGCCCTTAGAGATTGCTGAGCCGTATAAAAAGAACTTTCGCCAGCGCAAAGCAGAATATATTCGCATGGCGCAGGATCTCCTCTCAACCGTGCGGCTGCAAGATTTTCAGAAGCAGTATCCGTGGCAGTTGTCTGGAGGAATGCGACAGCGGGCATCGCTGTGTCGATCGTTGATTCACAGTCCAGAGATTCTGCTGCTGGATGAACCATTTGGAGCGCTGGATGCGTTTACCCGTGAGGAAATGTGGGGAATGCTGCAAAGCCTTTGGATGCGGGTGAAGTGCGTCGGCATTTTGATCACGCACGATCTACGTGAAGCCATTTTTCTGTCGGATACGGTTTACGTCATGGGGCCGCGGCCCAGTTCAATTATTTACCAAGTCAAGATTAATCTTCCGCGTCCGAGAACGCTGGAGATGGAACTGAGCGACGAGTTTAATCACTACTTCGCCAACATTCGTAAGCACATTCACCACAGCTAGGATTCATTATGGAAAAATTCTTTAAGTCAAAGTCCGCTGGCTTTGTACTTCCTTTTGTGGCAACCATTCTACTGTTTGTGGTTTGGGAGTTGGCGGTGATTATCTTTAAAATCCCGCCGTTTAACCTACCTGCACCCACCAATATTTTGAATGCGCTGATCAACTTTGCGCCTCAGTTGCTTGCAAACGCAACGCGGACACTTTGGACGACCATGCTGGGATTTGTGATTGCGGTCGGAGTGGGAGTCGTTTTAGGATTTATCATCGGCTACTCAAAAGTAGCTTATCTCACTCTATACCCGCTTCTGGTTGCATTCAACACGATTCCGAAAGCAGCGTTAGTTCCTTTATTAGCAATTTGGTTTGGGGCGAATGAAATTCCAGCAACGTTAACGGCGTTTTTGCTGGCGTTTTTCCCGATCGCGGTCAACGTCGCGTTAGGCTTGGATACAGTTGAACCGGAAATGAAAGATGTTTTACGGGCATTGGGCGCAACTCAGGTCGAAACCTTCCAGAAGGTGGGATGGCCCCACACTTTGCCGTACATCTTTGCATCGCTGAAAATTGCGGCATCGTTCGCGTTTATCGGTACGGTGATTTCTGAATCTGTGGCTTCTAATGCGGGCTTAGGATTTTTGATTGTTCAAGCCACCGCAGATTTCAATGTCCCACTTGCATTTGCAGCGCTACTAATTTTGGCGTTAATGGGGGTATTGCTTTACTGCTTCTTTGTTTTGCTGGAGAAGAAAGTGATTTACTGGGCGCGATAGGATTGCGATACTAAAAAAGCGGTGGGGCATAACCCTCACCGCTTTTTTTATGACTCTAGTTAGCTGAGACGTGGGCTGGAGTCGATCGTGCCAGTCGAGTCCATTGCTGATTCACATCGACATAGCCGACTTCGGCAACGTAGGTGTGATCGCTCATCGGAATCGGCACATCGCAACTCAGCGCCATGTCGTCGATGTCAAGCTGCTCGTAGCGCTCAGGCAGACTCGCGCCGCTCTCGGTAACATCATAAAGCCGTAACACCAGGTTCTCACTGCCCGTGAGATTAATGCGGGAGCGCAGCGATCGGGGTAAATCCCAAGTTGCATAAGCCCAGCGAGAATTGCGCGGCGTGAGAATCAGCCGACCTTCATTCTTTTCTGGCTGCACCGCAGGTGCGATCTTCTCACCTGTGATAAACGAATCGCTGAGGTTGCTCTCAGGGGTAGTGTCGGTTGTGAATGATGCGGTTTCTGGGGGAGGCGCTGCTGTCCGTGGCGCGTCTGCCTGATGCCGACCAGAAATGAAAGACCAAGCGGCAGTTCCTGCTCCAGTGGCGGCGGCTCCGCCTGCTTGAGTCACGTTGCTAGCGGTGTCCGTGATTCGATCGGTCATCTGTTGCAACCAGCTTGGGGACTCGGTGGAGGGTTGCGGTGCTTCAGTTGGGAATTCAGTCGTTGCAGGCTCGACCGCTGTATTTTCAATATCGCGATCGTCTGACAACACGGCTTTCGCTGAGTCTACGGCATCTGGAGCAATGGCATCACTGCTAGTTACAGTGGTGCTTCTGACCGAGCCAGGATTAGCAGCGGGAACGCGTACATGAGTCGATCTCGCGAGGCTGAGCCACTGATTGTAGCCCGTGAGATAGCCGATTTCGACGAGATAATCGCGATCGCCCAGTCCGATCGGCAAGCGTTGACGCTGGGTAAGTTCGTCACAGTCAATCTGCTGAACGCTGTGCGCGGATTGATGAGACAAATCGATATTCGTGACATCGTAGAGCCGCAGGGCTAATTTTTCGCCGCCCTGCTGCCGCGCCGCTTGTCGTTCATCGTTGGGGATGTCCCAAAAGGCTTCGACTTCTTGAGAACTACGGGACTTGAGTACCACGCGGCTCTGGTTGGGGCGGTTGCTGAACGCCGCCCAGGTGGCTGCTCCTGCACCCAGCGCCAGTGAATCTGCGCTCAAGTTGCCAAAGGCACGATCGGTTGTATCCTTTGGAGCGAAATCAAAATTGCTCGGCTGCCTGGAGGGTGCTTCTCCCAACGAAGGCGCTGACATGCCGTTGGCGTTGTGCAGCGGATCAAAGCCGCCTTCAACATAGGGTGCGCCGTTCACAGAGGGTGCGTCCGGGTCGCTTGAATAAGGAGGCGGAGTAAAGGAGCCAGTTTCGTTACGCGCTTGATCGGGCGGACTCAAGCGATCGCGGGTTGCGGCAGGGCGAGGGCGACGACCTCTCGCCAACATCCAGAGCAAGGCGGCTCCTGAGCCGATCGGGAGCAGCCACCAGAGCCAGTGCGGTAGTCCAGTCTCAGGAGTGGTTCCGGCAGTATTTTCGCGAGGAAAGAGGAAAGCGAGAGGATTGCCGTCGCCTTCACGACTGCCTGAAGAAGCCGCTCCGGTCGTAGCAGACTTTTCGCCAGGGTTCTTCTCTGCAACTCCAGCTTTCGCGATCGCCGTTTGTCCAGGAGCACTGGTCGCCAATCCTAGAAACGCTTGAACGGCTGGATTCGCGCCATCTTTGTAGACATAGTAGAGCGATTGAGAAAAGGGGTAGCGCGCATCGGTTGGTTTTACGCCGTCCATTGCGATCGCTCTCACGCCAGGTCGGTTTTTGAGCTGGTTCGCGGTCGCGTAGCTGATGCCGTTATTACCCAAGTTGGCAGCGACGGCTTGAATCGTGTCTTGTTTGAGTTTGAGCGCGGTTGTGCCAGTTGTAAATTTCCCTTGCTTAAAGGCGGGATACTCTTTGAATGCTTGGCGCGTGTCGCTGTCATCAGGACGATCAACGAACTTAATTGGGGTGTTCTGTCCGCCAACTTGTGACCAGTTCTTGACTTCGCCACGGAAGATTCTCGCAAACTGGTTAATCGTTAAGCTTTTTGCGAACGGGTTATTTGCGCCGACAAGGATTGCAATTTTGTCGCGTCCCATCGGGACGGATTTTAAGCCCTGAGCTTTTTCGGCTTCGGTGAGGGGACGGGCGATCGCGGCGATATCGGTTTTGCCGTTGAGCACCGATTGAATGCCAGTGGATGCGCCGTTGGCAGCAAGACTGACTTTTGTTCCAGGGAATTGCTGTTCAAAGCGCTGCTTCAGAACCGTGTTGACGGCTGCCATGCTGCTAGAGCCATCGACGCGAACGCTGGTTCCTTGGGCAACAGAAGCCGGAAGTTGAAATGCAGGCGACTGCGCTCGAACCCACTGGACATCTACAACCGTCGCTGTAGTTAACAGCAGCGTCAGACCAACTGTGGAGGAGTAATTTTTATGCACCATATTTCTGTGACTCTGGTAGCAAAAACTTCTTTACACCGTTGCAGCCCAAAAAGACAGATGCAACGGAATTCGGATAACGGATACGGATGGGAACGGCAGCGACAAAGCTAGTGCAACGATCGCACTTATCCCGGAGAACGAAAACAACTAATGATTACAATACGGCGAATTGTACGGATTGGAGCATCCGTTAAGACTTTATTAATCAATATGAGAGAATAGATCGACTGAAATTATCAATATGCACCCTCGAAGCTGTGATCAATGAAGGAATGCGGATGACTTATTCTGTTATGAAATCGTCAGAATCGAGCGCGAAAAATGCGTTCAAAACGCAGGTACGATCGTATTTCGATCGCATTGCTGCTGATCTCGATTCCTGGAATCAACGCAACCGCTATTACTATCAAGATCTCGATCGTTTACACCAGTTTCTGATTCCACGGGGTAGCCGTGTTTTAGAAATTGGCTGTGGAACAGGAAGCTTGCTTGCTGCGCTCGATCCAGCCGTGGGAATCGGAATTGATTTTTCTCGATCGATGGTAGAAATTGCTCAGGCAAAGTATTCACAAAAGCATCCACAGTTGCAGTTTTACTGTTTAGACGCTGAGACGCTAATGCCCGAAGAGTTGCCGGAGATGCAGTTTGATTTCATCGTGCTTTCAGGCGTATTAGGACATTTGAGTGATGTGCAGCAAGTCTTGGCAAATTTGCAGCCATTTTGCCACCGTCGCACTCGCTTGATTCTGACGTTTCATAATTTTTTGTGGCAGCCTCTATTGCACTTTGCCGAAAAAATCGGTCAGCGCCGCCCGCAGCCGCCACAAAGCTGGCTCTCGATGACCGATGTATCAAATTTGCTTCAGATTACGGGGTATTTGCCGCTGCGATCGAGTCGTCGTTTCTTGTGTCCGAAACCGATTCCCCTGATCGCACCGTTTTGTAATCGGGTGCTGGCACATTTGCCGATTTTGAATCACTTTTGTTTGACCCATTACATTGTGGCAAAACCGCAGTTTGCGCCGGATTCAGAAGCGTATTCTTGTTCGGTGATTGTGCCTGCTCGCAATGAAGCGGGGAATATTCAAGGCGCGATCGAGCGGTTGCCGCAGTTGGGCAGTCAGACCGAGGTGATTTTTGTCGAGGGGCATTCGCGGGATGGCACTTGGGATGAGATTCAGCGCGTGGTGCAGGAAGGGCATCCCCGCTTTACGATCAAGGCGTTTCAGCAGACCGGGAAGGGGAAGGCGGATGCGGTGCGGTTGGGATTTGCCAAGGCGACGGGCGATATTTTAATGATTCTGGATGCGGATTTGACGGTGCAACCTGAAGATCTGCCGCATTTTTACGAAGTGATTGCTAGCGATCGCGGGGAGTTTGTCAATGGATCGCGCCTAGTGTATCCGCGATCGGGCAAAGCGATGCCCTGGTTGAATAACTGGGCAAATAAGTTTTTCAGCTTGATGTTTTCGTTTCTGTTGGGGCAATCGATCAAAGATACGCTGTGCGGAACAAAAGTATTGCGGCGCAGTGATTACGAGAAGATTGCCGCAGGCAGAAGCTATTTTGGCGATTTTGATCCGTTTGGTGACTTCGATCTTTTATTTGGTGCTACAAAATTAGGGCTACATCTTGTCGATGTGCCTGTGCGCTATCAACCTCGAAGCTACGGAGAATCAAATATTGCTCACGTTCGCGAAGGGCTGATTCTATTCCGAATGTGTCTTTACGCTTCTCGAAAGATTAAGTTTTTTTAGGAGTTTGGCACTCGTCCGCCTGCTCTGAATCCTGTATGGTAATTGAAGTTTGCTTTCTCGGTGTATGGCGTGACGATTAGGGAAAATCGAATGAAGAAACCTTGGAACTCGATCGAGAGTTGGGTGCAACTCAAGAGCCAACGCCAGCCCCGTTCCCAAGCGACAGCCAGCCAAGCTCAAACCTGGCAAAAACCGACTTCCACCCGCTTGAATGCGATCGGGCAAGTTTCGATTATTCTCCCGGTTTATAACGAGCAAGCCTGTATCCGTCACACCTTTGAAGCAATTCTGCGCTACCTAGAAACCCATCCGAACTTTACATTTATTTTCGTGAATGACGGGTCAAGCGATCGCACCAAGGAAATTATTACGGCGGGAATTCATCTCGCAAAAACGCGGCAGATTCAGTTGCTTTCTTACTACCCGAATGCGGGAAAAGGTTACGCCATTCGGCGCGGTGTCGAGTATGCCGATGGCGATTTGATTTGTTTTCTAGACAGTGATCTGGCGTATTCTTTAGCACATTTAGATCGCTTAGTTGAGAAACTACAAACTTATGATGTTGCGATCGGCAATCGCAGCCTCGCCCGGGGCAATGAGAAAGATGTGAAACTCAACCGCAAAATTGCGGGCAAGATCTTTAACTTCCTGTCGCGTAGGATTCTCGATCTGCAATACAGTGATATGCAGGCGGGACTAAAAGGCTTTCGGAAATCGGTTGCCAAGAAACTATTTTTTTGTCAAACATTAACCGGATTTTCGTTTGATGTGGAGCTAATTTATTTAGCCGAAAATTGGGGATATTCGATCGGAGAAATTCCGGCAAAAGTCTCCGACAAGCATCAGAAAAAACTGTCAAAAGTTAATTTGATCCAGGACTCGATTAAAATGCTTCTGGATTTACTTAAAATTCGATTCAATGATCAGCTAGGTCGATATCAATAATGTCTTGGTTAAATTTCTTATCTTTTGCTGGAATCTTTGTGCTGTGCGGCATTGCATGGCTCGGTTCTGAAAATCGTCGTGTGATTCAGTGGAAGGTGATTCTCTGGGGAATTGCGCTGCAACTGCTAATTGGGTTGCTGGTATTTACGTTTCCGATAACGCGCTTTGTAATTAGCGTGATTAGTAACAGTATTAATGCGGTTTTAGATGCCACCGAAGCGGGCGCAAGATTTTTGTTTGGATCGCTGCTGGTTCCAGATCCAAACGCAACGCCAGGACCAATTTTAGCGGGACGCTGGATTGCGCGGGCAGTGACTCCGGCTTATGTTCCGGTTGCGGGCGATCGTCTCAGTCCTGAAAGCCTGAATTTAGGCTATACGTTTGCCTTTCGGGCATTGCCTTCGGTAATTTTCTTTTCTGCACTGATGTCACTGCTGTATTACTTGGGCGTGATTCAACCAATTGTTAAATTCTTTGCCAAGGTCTTTCGGCGATCGATGAATCTCAGTGGTGCAGAAGCATTAAGCGGTGCGACGAATATTTTTGTGGGAATCGAATCTGCATTAGTGATTCGACCTTATCTCGCTAGCATGACTCGTAGCGAGCTTTGTGCGATTCTTACAGCCTGTTACGGTAGCATTGCCTCTACCGTTCTCGCTCTATATGCAGGGTTATTACGTCCAGTATTCCCAAACATCACAGGACACTTAGTCTCAGCATCACTAATGGCAATTCCTGCCTGTTTCGTGATTTCTAAATTACTGGTTCCTGAAACAGAAGTTCCGAAGACTTTAGGCGCTTTGCCAGAAGAAGGTGCGGAGAACGCTGCCTCTGGCACAGGCGAGCCTGCTCGCTTCGCTCAAGAGCGTCCAGCCGGGGCGATGGAAAGCATTATCGTGGGCGCAATGGATGGTGTGAAATTGGCAATTTCGATCGCGGCTTTGTTGATCGCGATTCTCGGATTGGTTGCGCTCGTGAATCTGTTTTTCTCGAATTTGGCTGGGCTTGCAGTGAGTAATAATCCGGCAGTCAGACGCATTGGTTTGATTTTCCAAATCGTGACGCTGCAAAATATTGTCGGTGCGCTGTTTGTACCGCTCACGTTTCTCACGGGCGTTTCTACAAACTGGAACGAGATTTGGCAGGCATCGGTTTTAATTGGACGGCGATTATTGGAAACGGAAATCCCGTCTTATCAGCAATTAGGCGTATTAGCCAGTCAGGGAGCGCTGAGCGATCGGGCGCTACTGATCATTAGCTACTGTCTAGCAGGATTCGCTCACTTGCCCTCGGTCGGAATCTTTGTCGGTGGCTTTTCCAGCTTGATTCCATCGCGCCGTAAGGATCTGGCAAGTTTGGGCTGGAAGGCACTCTGGGCGGCAACCCTAGCCACTTTAATGATCGGATGTGTGGCAGGAGTCTTTTACTTTGGTAATCCGTCGGTTTTAAGGGGGTAGAACAATGAAACGACGCTGGCTAATTGGCTGTTTCGCGATCGCAGTTTTTGGATTTAGCGCGATTTCGAGCATGGCTCAGACTCCCGCACCCAGTCCGACTGGAGCGGTCGGAGTTCCGGTTGCCCCGATTCCGGTCGATCCCTCTTTGCCTGCAAATCGTCCACCGATTCCGACCGCTTCTCCGTCTCCCTCGCCCTCGCCAATCGCCTCTCCGATCGCAACGCCACCTGTTGTCCCGATCGTGCCGACTGCTCCGCCGTCTTTACCTGCGGCTCCGAGCGCTCCCACTCTTCCGGTAAGCGGTGATTACAAAGACCCGAACAATCGGTTTGTCGTTGCCATTCTCAAAGATTACAAAGTGAGTCCCCTAGCGGGAACGGTACTGATTGAAGCGCCAGACGGCCATTTAGCCTACACGGTGCTGGCTCAACCGCAATCACAGCTTGGCATTGTGGGCGGGGTTGTGCCGAATGAGGCGCTTGTCACCGCCGCTCAGAATGCGTTTCGACAAGGCGAAAATTTTCAAACCGGACAGGTGCGATCGATTTCTGGTGGAGTGCAGATCGATTGGACGGGGAACTTAACGATCGCCGGAAACACGCAACCCGTCGGCGGTGTGATTTTAGCGCGGCAAGCGAATGAGAGTATTTTGCTCGTGTTGATTGCGGCGACGAATGCGGGGGGCGATCGGGTTTTAGGGGCGGCATCCACACTGGCAAATAGTTTGCGTGTCAGTTGAATCATTAAATATCTCCAAATCATGAGAAATCTAGCCTCACAGTTCCTAGAATAGAGAAGAGACATCTTAAAGATTTGTATCAAAAAAGGAGGAGCGGATGACTCCTGCGGTGCTAATTGAAAAGTTACAAAAGCGCTATGGATCGCTCGAAGCCGTTAAAGATGTTTCGCTGGAGGTTCGACCTGGCGAGATTTTCGGGCTTTTGGGACCCAATGGGGCAGGCAAAACCACAACCTTGCGCTGTTTATGTACGCTGACAGAACCCGATGCAGGCAAAATCGAAGTTTCGGGCATTAGCGCGATCGACAATCCCCGCGCCGCCCGTCAGCGATTGGGCTATGTGGCGCAAGAAGTCGCGATCGATAAAGTTCTCACAGGTCGTGAACTGCTTGAACTTCAAGCCGCGCTCTATCACTTGCCCAAAGCCGCGATTAAGTCTCGAATTGCTGAAGTTCTGGACGTGCTGGGACTCGATGAATGGGCGGATAAAAAGAGCGGTACATATTCCGGCGGCTTAAAAAAGCGGCTCGATCTGGCTGCAGGTCTCCTGCATCAACCTGATGTTCTCGTTCTCGATGAGCCGACGGTTGGACTTGATATCGAAAGCCGAGTTGTAGTGTGGAATTTCCTGCGGCAACTGCGCGAACAAGGCACAACCGTTTTAATCACCAGCCATTATCTAGAAGAAATTGATGCCCTTGCCGATCGCGTTGCCATTATCGATCGCGGCGTGGTGATCTCAGCAGGGACACCTTCTGAACTCAAAGATCAAGTTGGGGGAGAGCGGATCACCTTACGAATTCGAGAATTTTCGCCGATCGGCGAAGCGGAAAAAGCGCGATCGCTACTCGAATCACTGCCAATGGTTCAAGAAGTCATTATTAATGGAGCGCAGGGCAATTCGCTAAACTTAGTCGTAACGCCAAATAGCGAGGCTTTAACCAGCGTTCAGCAAGCCCTAACTCAAGCCGGACTTCCCACCTTTGGCATCGCTCAATCTCGCCCAAGTCTAGACGATGTGTATCTTGCAGCAACCGGACGCACACTCATGGATGCCGAACTTGCTGCCGCTGGAAGTCGCGACCCGAAAGCAGAACGCAAGCAAAGTATGAGATAGCCGCCAACCCATTCTGAATGTCATTCACACTTTAACTATGAGTACGACCATTACCCCTCCGAAAACTGCACTGGAACCTCGCCCAACGATCGCGCCCTCGAATCCGTTTGGCGAGTTTGTGCAAGAAACTGCGGCAATGACTAGACGGTTGTTTATTCAACTCCAGCGCCGCCCCTCTACACTGCTGGCAGGAGTTATCCAACCGTTGATGTGGCTGGTTCTGTTTGGTGCGCTATTTCAAAATGCACCCAAAGGATTGTTTGGCGATCAGGTGAATTATGGTCAGTTCTTAGGGGCTGGCGTGATTGTCTTTACCGCATTTGGTGGAGCGCTTAATGCTGGGCTTCCGGTGATGTTCGATCGAGAGTTCGGATTCCTCAATCGCTTGCTTGTGGCTCCCTTGGTTTCGAGGTTTTCGATCGTCATGGCATCGGCGATCTTTATTACAACACTGAGCTTGATTCAAACGGCAGCGATCGTCGCAACGAGTGCATTCTTAGGGGCAGGGTTGCCGAATGCGATCGGGCTTGCGTTGGTTGCGCTGATCGTGTTGCTGTTAGTGGTTGCGGTCACAGCCTTAAGTTTAGGATTGGCGTTTGCGCTACCGGGACATATTGAACTGCTTGCGGTGATCTTTGTCACGAATCTACCGCTGCTGTTTGCAAGTACGGCTCTCGTTCCGTTGTCGTTTATGCCGAAGTGGTTGCAAGTCGTCGCCACGCTGAATCCCTTGAGCTATGCGATCGAGCCAATTCGTTACCTCTATCTTCACCCGGACTGGAGCTTTGGTAGTGTGATCATGCAAGCACCCTTTGGAAATGTAACCCTTGGTGGAGCATTGCTGATTCTAGTTGGACTATGTGCAATCGCGCTGGTTGCAGTTCAACCGTTGATGAAGCGTCGATTAGCGTAGAACTTTTAATCAGAATGCGATCGGGCGGTTGTAGACTCAGGGCTACGATCGCCCGATTCTGTTTGACTTCTGGTAAATTCCTTGAAAAAAACGGTGACTTGAATCGCTTCAAATCACCGCTCGACTGACAGAACCACAATCTGAACCCAAAACGCAAATGGCCCGAATTGTTAGTAAGCTCGACGGGACAGTTTGTTGTAGATGAAGATTGCCAAAATTGCGCCCAACACGGCAACAAACACGCCTGGAATGCTCAAGGAGGCTGCGCCAATTGCAAGCGTTCCCGTTTCAAGCAGCGTCGCTACCGTTCCGCCGATGAATGCACCGACAATTCCCAAAATCATAGTGCCGAGCAGTCCGCCGCCTTGATGTCCGGGATAGATTGCTTTTGCGATTGCGCCTGCCAATAATCCTAAAACAACCCACGCTAGAATGTTCATAGTAATCTCCTTACCGATTAGTTAATTGAAAATAGTAGCTTCACCCTAAGATTTCTAGAAACAATCAGTTCGATGTTTCAAATCTGATTTCTCAGAGCTATATTTCATGTGCTTAAACTAACAGGGAAGTGATCGTGCGGGTACCGCTCTGAAGTTAGATTCGCAGTGCACACAAGCTAGACAATCTTTGCGATCGCTCCTCCCTCAAAAGACAGAAGCTTCTTCTCACTTGTGAGCGATGCCGTGCGCTCAAATTTTGCAGTAGGGTCTTGCTGTTAAGGCTATTCTAAAACTCTATACTCTACGGCGATGAGATTTAAAACGATTGTGCGTTTGGTGCGCGATACGATCACCGAATGGAACGAAGATAATGTGCCATTACTCGCAGCAGCATTGGCCTATTACACCATGTTTTCGCTAGCACCGTTGTTGATTATTGCAATCGCGATCGTCGGTGCAGTTTATGGTGAAGAAGCCGCGCAGGGGGAGATCGTGCGGCAAATTCAGGGACTGGTCGGTAGGCAAGGTGCAGAATTCATTCAATCGATGATTCAGAACGCGAGTAGACCCGGATCAGGTGGCGGCATTGCGACGCTGATCGGGATCGGAGTTCTGATTTTCGGCGCGTCAGGTGTATTCGGACAGTTGCAAACGGCACTCAACACCATTTGGGAAGTCAAACCGAAACCAGGACGAGCCGTAAAGAGCTTTGTTCAAGCTCGATTTCTGTCTTTCGCGATGGTATTAGTAATTGGATTTCTACTGCTGGTTTCGTTAATATTGTCGGCAGTATTCTCAGGCGTAAGCGCTTATTTTGGTGGTCTTCTTCCTGAGGCGCTTCACGTTGGACAAGTGCTTAATTTTGTGATCACATTTGCGTTAACGACTCTATTGTTTGCAGCAATCTATAAGTTTTTACCAGATGTAAAGGTTCCGTGGAAGAATCTTTGGGTTGGGTCTGCTGTCACCGCTTTACTGTTTAACATTGGTAAATTCTTGATCGGTCTTTATCTCGGTAACAGTAGCGTTGGTTCAACCTACGGTGCGGCGGGATCGTTGGTCGTTGTGTTGCTTTGGGTATTTTACTCCGCGCAAATTCTGCTGCTAGGTGCAGAATTCACGCAGGTTTATTCCAAATACCGGGGAAGACCGATCGAGCCTTCGAGTCACGCCGTTTTAGTCAAAGAAGAAACCCTCGACCAAACTAGAAAAGGCTAGCTGCTACGATCGCGTTTTTAATAACGCATGAATACTTTGCAGTTCCACCAAAATCGCCTCTAGCACTTCCTGAGTCCGATTCGGTTGGGGTTCTTGAACTTCGATCGTCACCTGCTTAATTTTCAGCACCTCTTTGGCAAACCGCGCAACTTCATTTGAGTGAAACATCAGCGGATCGTTGGGTGATTGGCGCAACTCTGGATTCAGGCGCTTTGGGTCAAACGGCGGATTAAGCAACTCTAGATCAGTGTTGGCATAGCGGTACACCGACGCTCGCGATCGATTGAGCGTCTTTTGTACCGCTTCTACATCCATTAATCCCGTCGTACCACCGAATTCCGTATCTGCCCGCATGATCTGATTCTCGCAATTAGACGCGAAAATCTTACCATAAGAAGCGTGAACTAGAAGTCGTCGATGCCTTCTAGTTGCCAACCCAGATCCGTCAAGGATGGAACGTAAGTGGCGAAGGTAACGGAATTATTCACCAGGTACCACACCGCATTCGAGCCTGATCCTCGATCGCGCCACAGTAAGTCGAACTGATTATCGCGGTTAAAGTCACCCACCCCGATCAGATCCCAGTTTGTTGGGGCGGACGGCAGGAACACACCACGACTAACCTGTCCTGCGTTCATAAACCACAGCGCTATTTCCCCGGTACTATCATCGCGCCAGACCAGATCGGTTTGACCGTCGCGATTAAAGTCTGCAAATCCTTTGATCTGCCAGTTGGGACTAATCGCAGGCAGAAAAATGCCGCGAGTAACATCAGTGCGATCGAACAGCCAGATTGCAGTCTGTCCAGTGGCCGGATTGCGCCAGATTAAATCGAGATTGCGATCAGCATTCATATCCGCCACATCTTGAATTTGCCAGCTGGTATCTACTTTCGGCAAGAAGAGTCCAGAGGTAACCTGAGTGCCGTTGAGTAGCCACATTGCCGTCTCCCCGGTGCGTCGATTGCGCCAAATCAGATCCGGACTGCCATCGCCGCTAAAGTCGCCGATGCCCTGAATCACCCAGTCGATCGGAATGTCAAATCCGGCAGGAATCGTGACTTTATCGCGCACCTGACCGTTTTGAGTCAGCCAGACTGAGAGTTCGCGAGTCCTGAGATTGCGCCAGAGAATATCAGCGCTCCCATTGCGATCGAAGTCCGCCGTTCCTTGAACTTGCCAATCGCGATCGATCTGCGGATCGAGGACAGTGGAGCGATCGAACCAGTCGAGACTGATGCGCCAGATGCGGTTTTCTCCGGTTTGAGAGTTCCGCATCATGATTTCGCCCTTGCTTTGATTGCTGAATCGACTCACTGCTTGAATTGACCAATTGCGATCGGGCAAGTTTGGTAGATAAGCGGTGGTGCCAACTTGATCTTGATTCAGGAACCAGATGACCGTTTCTTGCGTCGTGCCATTGCGCCAGAGAATGTCGAGGCTTTGATCGCCGTTGAAATCGAACAGGCTTTCAATCTGCCAATTGGTTGGAGGAACGGATGGGAGGAATGCTCCGCGCTCAACCTGACCATTTCGCATGAGCCACATTGCATTTTCACCAGTGCGATCGTTGCGCCAGAGCAGATCGACAAAACCATCACGGTTAATATCACCTGCTGCCACAATCCGCCACGCCAAGTCGCTAACCTTCTCTAAACGATCCTCCTTAATCGTCGCGCCATCCATCAGCCAGAGTGCAACTTCTCCTGTGCTGGAGTTTGTCCAGACAATATCGGAACTGCCATCGTTATTAAAATCAGCCACCTGCGAAACTTTCCAGCTTGGGTCACTGACTTTGAAGATGAACGTTCCGGTGTTGACAACGGTATCGCGCATAAACCAGATCGCGTTCTCACCCGTTTGAGGATTGCGCCAAAGGATATCGGCTTTACGATCGCGGTTAAAGTCTCCGATGCCTGTGATTTGCCAAGCTCCGGCGATCGTTGGCAAGAAGCTACCCTGAATGACCAGATCGGCATTCATACACCAGATGGCATTATCTCCGGTGGTGCTGTTCCGCCAGAGCAAATCACCTGCCCCATCGCCATTAAAGTCTGCTGTTCCGACCACTTTCCAGCGGGGATCAGGAATCGTTGCCAGGGAAAGTTCTCGATCGAGCAGCGATCCCGCAGGTTGCCACAGCAGATTCTGCCCTGTGAATTGATTCCGCCAGAAGATGTCGTAAGGGCTATTGTTATTCATGGTCGGCGGTGTGTCGTCCTCTACGATCGTGGCGGTGGCGACATTGGTTTGAAGTGTGGCATTTGTTGGATTACTGAGTGAAACCTGGAACGTTTCATTTCCTTCAAATAGTGCATCTCCTAAGATATTGACGATAACGGTTTTTTTCGTTTCGCCGGGTGCAAAGGTAAGTGTGTCTGCAGCTTTTACGTAATCGTTGTTTGCGAGGGTCGCGCTTCCGTCTACCGTGGTGTAATTTACGGTAATCGGAGTGGGGCTTGCTTCGCTCAGACTCACTTCAAACGTAAACGGAGTAATCCCGCTGTTACCTTCGGGGTTGCTGGTTGCTACGGCCGCGATCGACAGTTTCGGCAGTGGATCATCGTTCTGAATGGTTGCAGTGGCACTACCGTCTGTGATTTGAGCGTTTGATGAATCGCTGAGTTCAACGGTGAAGGCTTCATCGAGTTCATAAAATACATCGCCGATCGCTTGCACAGTAATCGTCTGTTCTGTTTGTCCCGGTGCAAACGTGAGTGTGGTCGGTGTGGTAACGCCAGCGTAATCGGTACTGTTTGCAGTTCCATTTTTAGTGGCGTATTTTGTGGTGACAACTTCGCTGCTGGCGTTGGATAGGCGGACGGTGAAACGGACGGGAGTTGCGCCCACGTTGCCTTCTAAAACTGGGGTGGCATCGTCGATCGACATGGTTGGTCGGAAGTCATCGCCAAGAATGGTTCCGATCCCTTGATTGATAGCAGTGAACAAATCAGCGTTTGTCGGCGATGAAAGTTGGATTGAGAAGGATTCATCAGGTTCAAATTTACGATCGCCTCGAACTCGAACCGTAATTTGCTGACTGGTGACTCCGGGTGCAAACGTCAGCCTTCCTGCTGCGGTTTCATAATCGTTGTCTGCTGCTTGTGCAGTTTCGTCAACGGTTGTGTAATTGACGCTGATCGCTTCACTGCTGGAGTTTGATAGCGAGACGGTAAACGTTGCGTTTGTGAAAGTACCCTCGACATTGCCTTCTGAAACCACAACGTTACCGATACTGATCGTCGGTCGAGCATCATCGTTGTTAATCACGCCTCGCGCTCGATTGACTGAGGACAAGTCTGCATTTGTAGGGTTGATTAACTCGGCAAAGAAGGTTTCATTCGGCTCGAATTTCGTGTCGCCGCGAACGACAACTGAGAATTGTTTCTCAACTTCACCGGGCGCAAAAGTGAGAGTTTCCGGTGTGGCTATGCCAATGTAATCGTTATCCGCGATCGCGGCTGTGTCATCGAGGGTGCGGTATTGAACGCTGACTGGATTGGTGGTTGCCTGTGAGAGCTTGACTTTGAAGGTGTAGGTCGTATCTACGCTGCCTTCGCTGGCAATTACATCCTCAATCTGAATGGTTGGACGAATCGCTTGATCGTCGTTGAGAATTGTGCCTCGCGCTTCGTTACTGCCGGAAATGGTGGCATTGGTTGGATTGCTTAAGCGCAGGAGGAAGCTTTCTTCTGGCTCCAGCACTGTGTCTCCCAACACATTCACCGTGATCGTTTCTTGTTCTTCTCCAGGTGCGAAAATCAGCGTCCCATTTGCTGCTTCGTAGTCTGATCCTGAAGCCGTGCCATCGATCGTCGCATAGTTGACGCGAATCTCTTCGCTGCTGGGATTGTTGAGCGACACGACGAATTCAAATGAAGTCCTGCCGCTGTTGCCTTCGGCTTGCGTTCCAGTGCGCGACACGATCGACAATTGAGGTGCCGCATCGTCGTTGTTTAGAACGCCGAATCCATCGGTTGCAGAAGTTGCAAGATCGGCGTTGACGGGATCTTCGAGCCGCACGATAAAGCGTTCTGTGGGTTCAAACTTGCGATCGGAATTCGCTTTGACGGTGATCGTTTTTTCGACTTCGCCAGGGTTAAAGGTTACAGTTCCTTGAACTGTGACGTAATCGCTATCGGCAACGGTTGCGGTATCGTCGATCGTGCGATATTTTACCGTTACGGTTTGAGTAGTGGGATTGGACAACCGAATGGTGAACGGATAAGCGGCAGCTTGCGGATCATCTTCGCTCAAGGGAGTGCTGGCAATGCCAATCGTCGGGCGCTGGTCGTCGTTTCTGATCGTTCCGATCGCGCTTCCTGATCCTGCAAGTGTTGCATTCACCGGATTCGTTAATGTCAGCGCGATCGTTTCATCTTCCTCCAGTTTATTGTCGCTAGTTGTTTGTACAGTGATGGTTTTTGTTTGTTCGTTCGGTACAAAAACCAGCGTTTCGCTTGTTCGTTCTGTGTAATCCGAATCGCTTAGAGTTGCGGTTCCATCACTGGTTGCAACGTTGACGCGAATTTCATCGCTGCTGGTATCCGAAAGCGAGACGGTGAACGTTAGGACACCTCCTTCTGAAACGGTGGCAGGTGAAACGCTGATCGTCGGGAGCGTGGTGTCATCGTTCTGAATCGTACCGACCCCGATCGCTGTTGCGGGAATCGTGACTAAATTCGGTGTTGCGGTGGTTAGCTCTAGCGCAAAAGTCTCATCTCTTTCGCGTTTTGTATCTCCTTTTGCATTCACCGTAATCGTTTGACTTGTTGTTCCAGGTGCAAACTTAATTGTTCCAGAACTGGATTGATAATCGCTGTCTGAAGCGATCGCCGTGCCATCTTTCGTTTCATAATTCAATACAATTTCTTGATCACTTGCATTCGAGAGCGTGACCGTAAATTGCAGCGGAGTATCACCGCTGTTGCCTTCTACTTGCGACCCATTAGTAATCGCAACGGTGGGAACTGGATCATCATCTGCGATCGTTGCCGTTGCAGTATCGGTCGTAATTGTTGCGTTAGCTGCATCGGTTAATTTAACTGAGAAGGTCTCATTTTGTTCACGCTTGGTATCGTTGGTGACGGGGATTTCAATTGTTTTTTCCGTTTCACCTGCGGCAAAGGTCAGCGTGTTAGACGCAGCAGTAAAGTCTTCTCCTGCGGTTGCAGTGCCATCGATCGTGTCATATTTCACGGTGACAGGGCGACCTGATGCCTCTGAGAGCTTGACCACGAAATTGTAGGGACTTGTCGCTTCTGACTGTTGTGAAGCGGTTTCGATCGTGATGCTAGGCGCAGTATCGTTATCGGTAATTGCTCCAGTTTTTAGCTTCTGCTCGTCTGGAAGACTTGCCCCAACGGGATTAGAAAGCTCGATTTGGAACTGCTCATTGTCTTCGTACAGGCGATCGCCATTGATCAAAACCGTAATGGTTTGAGTTCTCACACCCGGCGCAAAAGCCAATGTGCCAGCCGGAACAGCCACATAATCAGTCCCGCTCACTGTCGTTAGATCGCGAAGCGCATAATCTACTTTGACTTCGGTACTGCTTGCCTCACTCAGCGATATGGTAAAGGTGTAAGCCTGCGTTCCGGTATCCCCTTCTGTAATTGAATCTGCACCTGCGATCGTGATCGTCGGGACTGTATCGTCGTTTGCGATCGTGGCGGTTGCTGAAGAATTCGTCGCCAGTCTTGCATTCGCACTCGGATCGCTTAACACGAGGCTAAATGTTTCATCCGGTTCAAACTGCGTATCGCCTTTGACCCGCACCGTTATCGTCTTTGTATCTGGATCGCCGACATTAAACGTAAGGGTGTCGGATACGGTGGTAAAGTCGGTTGCATCCGCAGTGCCTGTTTGAGTCGCATACCGTACTGTTACCGGAGCAGTGGTTGCCGGAGCCGAGAGTTTCACTTGGAAGGTAAATTCTTTCTCGCCTGTATTTCCTTCGGTACTATCGGTTGTGACATTTGAAACCGAAACCAGGATTGGGATATCGTTATCCGTAATTTTCAGCGAAGTGGTTCCGAAGCTATCTGCGATCGCATACTCCGGTGCGGCAATCAGACTGAGATTTAATGTTTCTTCAGGCTCAATCTCAATGTCATCGATCGCGCTTAAGGTAATGACTCCCTCAGCAACTCCGTTCGCAAGTTTGATCGTGATCCCTGATTCATTACGCGTTAGGTTCAGACTTGGATCAGCCGTGAGTGTATAATCTCCGCCCGCCGCCGTGCTAGAGGGATCGATCGCCAGCTTCACGGTCAAATCGCCATTGGTGCGGTTCCGACGAATCTTGTACTGCACGGTGTTTGCGGGAGTGTTTTCTGCGATCGTCGGTTTGTCTAGCGTTAAACTAACCGTCGTTTCTAGATTCAATCCAAAAACATCAACGCTGCTATTGAGATCACGGGGCGTTAAATCGGTTGCAAGGCTGTTAAACGCGATGTAATTCCCGTTGCCGCTGAGAACAGGATTAAATGAAGCACCGCGTCCGCTATTGGTTTCAGATGGAATCTGGCTCACCAACGTTGTAAACCCAGCATTCATATCTCGCACAAACGCATCTAACGCATTGTTCGTATCTCCGTCTGCAAGGTCACTAGAGAAACTATTGAAAATCACAAGCCGACCATCGGTGCTGATCATCGGATCAAGCGAACCTCGACCAGAACCGCTGCCCGTTCCCCCATCTGCACCTGAAGCATTATTGCCGCTGCTCGTTCCCTCCTTGTTGACGCTAACCAGTTCTGTTACGCCTGTTGCCAGATTGCGGCGGAAAATATCGCTAACACCATTCGCATCGTTGGCCACGAGATCCTCAAAGTCACTGGCAAACACCACAAACTGACCATCGCCGCTAATCATCGGGTTTGAGGCTTTGAGCAGCGAGAACTCAAGACTGACGCTATATCCTCCCGATCGATTCGCGCTAGCATGAACCGTTGCATTGGTGTCTAGATTGCGAACAAATACATCTTCGTCCCCATCAGCATCGGGTGTCCCTGTAAGATTTCTCGCGGTACTGGTAAACGCGATCGTGCGTCCATCCTGACTGATGCTGACTTGGTACGAATCTCCATCCGAAACCGCACCGTTTACACCGCTCGCTCGACTCACTAACGTCACCGCGTTTGTTTGCCGATCCCACATGAATACATCGCGCTGAGCATTTGTGTCACCGCTTACTAGATTCGTTGCTGCACTGACAAACGCCACATATCGACCATCCGCGCTAATTACAGGCTGTTCGGAAGCACCATCGCTTTGAGCGCTACCGCGGCTGACGATCGCGATCGAATCATCCTGGCTATTCCACAAGAACACATCCTGCTGATTGTTCGTATCGCTGCTCACCAAGTTGGATGCGGTGCTGGTAAAGGCGACAAACAAGCCATTGGCACTCAAGACCGGATTCACTGACTCTGCATTGGCGCTGTTTGCTCCACCGGCTGCACGGCTGACCAGACGGAGCTGCGACGTTTGCCGATCGACCCAGAAAATATCAACCGCATTATTATTATCGCTACCCACCAAGTTACTGGCTGCACTGGTGAACACCACATATCGCCCATCAGAACTGATCATGGCATTGCCAGAAGCTCCGTTGGCGATCGTTGCCGCTTTGCTAATCAAGGTCGTTGTTCCCGTTTGTCGATCGCGCAGGAACACGTCTGAAACTCCATTCGTATCTCCATCGACAATCTCTGGAGCCGCGCTGGTGAAGACAATGTAGCGCCCATCTGCACTGAGGGAATGGGGCGCGATCGTCGAACTGCCGCTGCCGGTGCGAGAGGCGAGATCAGGATTATCATCGCGCCGACTGATCAAGGTTGCATTGCCACTCGTCACCGGAATCACAAAGCCATCGGACAAAGCGTTGTTATCTTCCGTATTGAGATTGTTGGCAAGACTGACAAAAGCAACAATATTGCCATCCCCACTAATCACCGGAACCGAAATCGACGAGAAAGCCTCACTCGAAGTCGTACCTGACGCATTATTGCCGCCCGCACCTGCGGGAGTGCGGCTAATCAAAAAGGTTTTCTCAGAATCCGGTTTTCCGGTTGAGATATCGCGCACAAACACATCCTGCTGGGCATTGGTATCGCCAGCAACTAAGTTTGTGGCATCACTGGTAAATGCAATCCGAGTTCCATCTTCGCTCAAACTCTGATTCCCTGAATCCCCATTTCCAATGCCGTTTGCGCCGCGACTGACCAAGACCGTTTGATTGCTGACTAGATTTCGCACAAACACATCAATCTTGTCATTGGTATCTCCCGCGACCAGATTGGTAGAAGAACTGGTAAAGGCGATCGCGTCTCCATTGCGACTGATAACGGGATTTTGCGAACCCGGATTGTTACCAAAGCCCTCAGCGCCGTTGCCCGAATTATTCCCTGCACTGTTAATGCTCACCAATTGGAGGCTGCCTTGTGGCGCACCGAATTCATTAAATCCAGAGCGCGTCCACACAAAGACATCTGAAACGTTGTTAGTGTCGGGTGCGAAATTGTTGGCATCACTGGTAAACGCAACGCGCCTGCCATCTCGGCTAATCACCGGATTACGGGAGTCAGCATTGCCCGCAATCTGGGGATTCATCGTCAAGTTGTAAAGGGTGTTATCGGACTGCTGCCACAAGAAGACATCTTGAGAGGTGTTTGAATCCCCAAAGCTCAGGTTTGAATAAAGGCTGGTAAATGCGACATAATTTCCATCGCCGCTGATCACTGGAGATTCAGCACCCTCAGTGGGGCTGAATAAATCCGTGCGATTGTTGCTGATGTGCGTCAGAGCGCTGGTCGATCGATCCCAGACATACACATCTGGAACGGAGCTTGGATCTGAGCCGAGCAGTTGGGCTTGGGTTTGAAAGGCAATTCGGCTGCCATCGTCGCTGATGCTGGGGGCGGAGGAGTCGAACAATCCGCTTTTTCCGTCGGCACCACGACTCACGAGGGTAATATTGCCCGTCGATCGCTCCCAGACAAAGATGTTGCTTGCCTGAGTTGTGTTGCTCGTCATCGAGCTAACCAGATCATTGGCATTACTGACAAACGCTACATAGTTACCGTCGTAGCTAATCGCCGGATTCAACGAGGCTCCGGTGGCACTACCAGTATTCGTTGCGTTGCGGCTGACGAGCGTAACGGTATCAGCTTGACGATCGTATAAAAAGACATCTGTGACCCCGTTTGCGTCATTGGCTGAGAGCGTGGCGCGACTGGTGAAGACGATATATCGCCCGTCTCCGCTGACCGAGTTCCGCCCGATGCTTTCGAGTCCGACGCTGCCTTTTGCGAGAGTTGGGTTGCCAACAGAAATCAAATCTACAGGCAGAATTGCTGCATAGTTGGAGCGTGTTTCGGCGGTGAAGGCAAGCTGCGCTCCGATGTCGCCCGTATTCACTTCGAGCGTCCAATCGCCGTTGAGGGCTGCGTTTCCAGTGAGATCGTCCGAAGCAGAGATGTCTGCACCCGTAAGACGGCTAAATTGTGTGATCAAAGCGCGTCCTGCGTCTCCTTGAGCGACATCACAGCCGTAAATCAGAATATCTGCGTCTTCGGTGAGGGACTTCGCCCATTGTTGAAAGTCGGACTGGTAGCGATCGAGGGCGGTACGATCAAGCCAGGTTTCACCGAGCTGAATCGCGCCTGATCTTCCGTGTGAGACGAGATGCAAACTAGAAATTCCGGTCTGTCCCAGAAGTGCCTGTGTAATTTGTGCGATCGCGTCTTGTGCGGGATCGAGAATTAGCACATGGGTATCCGGCTGAATTCCAGCGGCTAACTGCTGATAATTCGGCACGGTTGGATCAATCACAACCAACGATGAAGCTCGATTGTGAAGCTGTGAGAATTGATTTAAGTAATTCTGCGGAACCGCGATCGAGGAAGGTGTACCGTTTTCGAGTGAGAGTGGGCGATTCCAGTTGGGTAATCCCGCGAATTCCATAAAGTTCTCCAGGAGGACAGGGGTTCTAGTTTGCTCAATGCGTAGGTTTCCCAAGCAGGCTGATAGAACACGCATCAGGGAGTACAAATCAGTGATATCGCGGATTTCTCATTAGCAAGGAACTCACTAAATCGTCATATTCACGCTGAGTCGACAAAATATTGCATAATAACTTGCACCAGATTCGATCGCACCATGAATCAGCAGCAAGCGGAATCAAAAAATAACTTAGGCAAAATTGCAGTTCAGTTTACAAAAGATACGATTAAAAATATTCAGTCATTCGGTAGTGGCAATATCAATGACACATTTTTAGTAACACTAGATAAATCAAAGTTTGTATTACAGCGAATTAATACTCAGGTTTTTCATCAACCTGAATCTGTAATGCGAAATATGTGTCTTTGCACACAACATATTCAGAAACGTCTATCAGAACTAGAACTCGATCGTAGATGGGAAACGCCACAGGTAATTTTTACTTGCGATCGTCGAGATCACTATGTTGATGAAAGTGGAGCATTTTGGAGAGCGATCAGCTTTATTGAAAACTCTCGATCGTACGACACGATTCAAAATCTCGCTCACGCTGAAGAAGTCGGCTACGCTTTGGGAATGTTTCACAGCTTAATTAGTGATTTATCCGCCACAGATCTAACCGATACGCTTGAGGGCTTTCACATCACACCACTTTATTTGCAGCAGTTTGATCGAATTCTTGCGGAAACAACAATACAGCGATCGTCAGAAGTGAATTACTGCTTAGAATTTATTCGCAATCGGCAGAATTGGGCGCACATTTTGGAGAATGCAAAACACTCAGGAAAGTTAGCACTCCGGTTAATGCATGGTGATCCGAAAATCAATAATATTTTGATGGATACTACAACCGGAAAAGCAGTGAGTGTGATCGATCTAGATACGGTGAAACCCGGATTAATTCATTACGATATTGGGGACTGTTTGAGATCAGGATGTAACGCGATCGGAGAAGAAACCCGGCAGTGGGAATCAGTTCGATTTGAGCTAGAGTTATGCCAAGGAATTTTACGCGGCTATCTCACGGTAGCAAAGGCATTTCTAACAGATGCCGATTACTCCTACTTGTTTGATGCAATTCGTCTCATTGCGTTCGAGTTAGGTTTGAGATTTTTTACCGATTACTTGGCTGGAGATGTTTACTTCAAAACAACTTATCCAGAACACAATCTGATCCGAGCATTGGTGCAATTCCAGCTTACTCACAGTATTGAATCTCAAGAATCCTTGATCCGCAGTATTATCTCAGACTTCCGATGAGCGTTCAAAACTTCACCCTCTATCCATTTAATGCAGCATTTGATCCAGCGATTCTGAGTCTTTCAGGTAGCGTTGATCGAAGTGATAACCGCTTGATTCTCCAATATGATCTAATCGATTATCAATCTCAGGTTCTCATTCCTGCTAAAACGCTTCCTAATCGCAAACATAATCTATGGGAAGCGACTTGTTTTGAGTTCTTTATCGGAGCGCAAAACGATCGCACCTATTGGGAATTCAATCTTTCTCCCAGCGGTGATTGGAATGTGTACCGCTTTGATGATTATCGTTCCGGGATGCAGGAAGACACTGCATTCTCATCGCTGCCCTTTGAAGTCGAAACCCGATCGCACCATACAACACTCACGATCGAGCTTGATCTAGAGGTCATCAAACTGACCCAGCCCCTTGAAATCAGCGTAACGGCTGTGATGGAGCAACTGAATCACAAGGTTACGTATTGGGCGATCGAGCACTGCGGTACCGAAGCCGATTTTCATATTCGAGACAGCTTTGGGCTGAAACTCTAGGCGAGATCGCTTCATAATAAGAAGTGCGTTTTGCTGAAATTCACTTTATGTTGACCTCTACCGACTTTAGCGGCTTAATTAATCAGCGATTTTTTCAGAATTTCATGCCAATTCCAGCTACGAATTTTTTAACGCTGGGACAAGCCACACCAGAGTTTAATTTGCGAGATGTCAAAAACGATCGCCGCGTTAAACTCTCCGATTACCGCAACGATCGTCCTGTGATTTTAGCGTTCACGCGAATTTTTACCGAAAAGCAGTATTGCCCGTTTTGCTATCCGCATATTAAGGCTTTGAACGAGCAGTATCAGGAATTTGTCGATCGACAAGTTGAACTCTTAATGATTACCAGCACCGACGAACAGCAAAGCAAAAAAGTCGTTGAAGATTTGGGACTAAAATTCCCGTTACTGAGTGATTCAAGCTGTAAAACCTTTCGCAACTATCGCACAGGTCAAGCCCTCGGCGCACCCCTACCCGCCCAATTTTTGCTCGATCGCCAAGGCATCCTGAGATACAAGCATCTCTTTTCGTTCCTCGATCACAACGCCAGCATTACAACGCTGTTAAACGCGATCGATTCGCTCTAAAGCGCCACAGACTTGATCGCACTGCGCGGATCATAGCTGCGATTGTCGCGGATCTTCTCGTATGCCTCCCGCTCGATCGCGCTCAGTTCCTTCGGCGGTGCGATCGTGATCTTCACCATTTGATCGCTACGTTCGCCCCTCTGATTCTTCCAACCTTTGCCGCGTAAACGCAGCGACTGCCCCGATCGCACCCCTGCTGGCACATTCACTTTCACCATTCCGTCTGGCGTGGGTACGTCAATTTGCGCTCCTAAAACCGCTTCATCGGGGGCAATCGGCACTTCACAAACTAAGTTGCCATCTCCATCAAACTGGAAGAACGAATGCGGTAACAACTCAACCGTCAAATACAGATCCCCGCGCTGGCTCGTGTAGAACCGACTATGGCGCCCTTTACCGCGCACTCTCACGCGACTCCCAGCCTTTGCGCCTGCGGGAATGCGGACATTGATCTCCTCATTGTTCACGCTCAGTCGCTTCTCTGTGCCGTTGAACGCCTCTGAAAAAGTAAGCTTGATTGCGGCTTCAATGTCGAGATTTTCCCCAGCGGTGGCACGATCGTCGGTCGTGAATCCACCCGGAGCGCGGTAAGTGGCATTGCGAAAGGGATCGCGTCCACCGTAAGGCGATCGACCCAATAAATCGTTGATAAATTCCTCAAAGTTGTCGTAGCGCCCAAACTCGACATCATCAAATCCAGCCGTATTATTAAAGGGCGATCGAGAACTAGAGGACGATCGAGGCGCACCCGCTTGATCCGCTTGTCGCCAGTATTGTCCGAACTGGTCATATTTCTTACGCTTGTCGGGATCAGACAGAACCTCGTTTGCCTCGTTGACTTCTTTGAATTTGGCTTCTGCGGCCTTGTCGCCCGGATTCACGTCGGGGTGATATTGGCGTGCGAGTTTGCGAAACGCTTTCTTAATGTCATCAGCGCTTGCGGTTTTGCTCACCCCTAAAATTTGGTAGTAATCTTTGAAGTTGGTTGCAGCCACTCGCTCATCCCCTCGTAAAAAATAGCGTCTAGGTTTATGGACATCCTACTCAATGCAGAATGCCCGATTTCATGTATCTCTAGGCTAACAAACTTGCTTCTCCCACTCAGAAAAATTTGATGGGAATTTCCGAACCGTGATAGTTGGTGTTTCACCTCATGTAAATTTAACCGATGAATGAACTGATGGGATTTTTCTGATTGATTTTTGACTCGACTATAATGCGAACATATTAATTCTGCGTTGCCATGATTACTCATGTGACTTTACCCGAAGCGACTGCCAACATCGCTCAATTACTTGATCGCGTGATACAGGGTGAAGAAATTATCATTTCTCAAGACGGAAAGGCAATTGCTCACATCTCCCCTGCAAACTCCACTTCTGAGACGAATCAGCAACGGGTTCCTCGCCTTCCTGGGCAATACGCGGGTAGGCTCATTGTTCCAGATAACTTCAACGATCCACTACCCGACGATATTTTAGAAAGCTTTCTCAATCCCACTGAGCCTTAATCGTTGATGAAAGCTCTACTAGACACGCACACTTTGCTGTGGTGGGTCGCAAACAATCCCCAATTATCCCAACCCGTTAGAGAAATCATCTCCAATCCCGACAACACGATTTATCTCAGTGTTGCCAGCAGTTGGGAGATCATCATTAAGTCAAACACCGGAAAGCTTCCTTTACCAGAGCCTTCAGCGCAATTTATCCAATCTTGCTTAAACGTGAATCGCTTCGAGAGTTTAGCGATCGATCTCACTCATGTCTTGCAACTCGATACGCTGCCGGACTACCACAAAGATCCGTTCGATCGCATTCTCCTTGCTCAGTCGCAGGTTGAGAAGATGGCGATTCTCAGCGCTGATCCGCTCATTGCTCGATATTCTGTGCAAATCATTTGGTGAGATTTGTGTGTTAAACGATTGCTGAATGAAGTCGCGCAATATAAAACCGGGAATGCAGTATCTCTGGATATGTTAATGCGCGATCGCACCTGCAACCGCACCCAGTCCTACAGTGAGTAAGGTCGATCGCACCGGGGTCGATCGCTTCTGAGTTAGAGAATTGAGAGTCATCATTGTACCAAGTCAAACACATCGCCAATCCGCATTGGCGCTACAGCCATTAAAGCGACGAATTCGCCTGCTCCCTCCGTAGGAATCCTCAACTTCTCATCGCTGAATTCTGTAATGACTCGTGAATTTGCTCTACTTAAAAACTGACGCGACGGGTTCGATCCATTTCTACACAGAGAACCAATGCTCCGGTGAGTTCGATGGAAACGATCGACTCGTTGATTGCCGTTGTTATCCGCCGATCGACAGCTTAATCTCGTAGCTTGGAATCATCGTGGCTGCGTGCGCTCCGATCGGCGGCTTAATCTCATAGCTGAAAATACAGTGGAACCTAAGCCGCTTTTGATTAATCTTTGCTCAAGTTTGCTTCCTGGTTCTGTTGATCCATTGCCTCGTCAATCACGATCGCATTTCCCTTCGCACTCTCTGCAACTAACTGCTTCGACTTACGCGACTCCAACCAGAACGGCACTACAATCCAAGCTGCCACCAGTAGAAACGCAACGGCACCAAACTGAGAAGCCAGCGTAAACAACTTCTCCAATGGCACAATCTGACCCGCAAAGTATGCCAACGATACCATCACCGTTGCCCAAGTTAACGCGCCCACAGTGTTATACAGCGTAAACCTCCAATACGGCATTCCGGCGATTCCTGCCAACGGACTGGCAAAGATTCGCAATAGTGCAATAAACCGACCGAAAAACACTGCCTTACCCGCATTCTCGCCAAACTGCCGCCGCAGTTCTTCGATTTGCGCTTCTTTAATCCGAAACAGCTTGCCAAGATTCAGCAGCAGTGCCCAGCCGCCATACCGACCAATCCAGTAACCGAGATTGCCACCGATCGTCGCCCCTAGCGCCGCATCGCCAACCACCCACCAGTAATTCAACTGGTCGCTACCTGCCAGAAAACCGCCTGCAAGCGTCACCGTTTCACCGGGAATGGGCAGCCCCAAATTCTCTAGCAAAATTCCAAGAAAAATCGCCCAATATCCATACTGTTGAGCAAGTTGCTCGATCGCTTCCGGCGAAATCAGCTCTAGTGACATTTTCATAACCTTTACAAAGCTTAATCCCTGCCTTGATCTTGACGTGGTTTCGCTCCAAGTGTCAACGAGAAACCGCATGAAATTACTAGAATGCTTGGACTGAACCGAAGGAGCATCCGTAATTTCCCATACGGATCAGATAATCTTTACCAAACTGAAGGGTCAGTGTCTGCCAACATAAAGTTTCAGTGAAAGTCGCGCAATCGCTGATGGTATCCGGAAATAAAATTTCTATAGTTGAATTGCTTAGAGTAAGTACAACTACTGAGCCAATGAGGAACCCTGATTGCGATCATCGTCGAATCAACGGTACTTTATCTGAGCTTTAAGTGTCAAAGTCTGAGATAGGTGATTTGAGATGCGATCGGACGAAGTGTGTGAGGAGAGTGGGATGACGTTAATTGAGCAGCATGAAGTGATTGTGCTACGACCTCAAGGTCAGCTAGATACGGCAGGCGGTGAAGCGTTGCAGCAACAATGGACAACGCTAGTGTGTCGCCGCTACAAACTATGGGTCGTTGATCTATCGAGTATTGAATTTATCGACAGTGCGGGATTAGTGACCTTAGTAGCCGGGTGGAAAACAGCCGCACAATCGGACGCAACATTGGTGTTTTGTGGATTACGTCCCGCAACTCGATTGATTTTTGAGATCACGCAGCTCGATCGCGTGTTTGCGATCTACGAGAATGATGAGGCAATTTTGAGATCGATCGTTCAACCTCAAGCAGTGCTGCAAGCTGCTTGAGCCGCGATTGCTAAAAAAGCAAAAAGCCCTCACAGCCTTGAATCTGTGGGGGCTTTATGAATGAATTGCGTTAGAAATCTACTCTAAGCATTCCCAAAACTGGGCAGCGAAATCTCACCCTCTTCCCGGGGAAAAGAAGGCAAATCTAGGTGTCCGTTGCGGCGATTTTTCACGGCAAGACGGTAGTTGACGCTCTGCAATTCGGCGTGAAGTTGGCGATTTTCGCGCTGAATCATTGCCACTTTTTCCCGCACAGGCTGCATTCGCTCGGCAAACTTCTGGCGGTAAACTTTGGGTAGCTCTTGTACGACTTGCTCCAGCATTTTAGAGCGCTCCGTTAATTCCTGGGTAGTCTGCCGCAGTTCGTAAATCTCGCGATCGCGCTCTGTAATCTGCTCTTGGTAAAACGTTACTTGCTGTTCTACGGTTTGAAGCTCATCCCGCAGCGATTGGACTTCTGCAAGATGGCGATCGCTCTTGTCGTCATCTTCCGGAGCAGGTGCGGTCGCGTTGCCTTTGACTAAGCGAAACAGTTCTTGAGACAACTGCTGCACAAGTTGATCGCGCATTTGCAGCTCTTCTTGGAGGCGAAGATTTTCTGCGTGGATCTGTTGGGCATGAGAAGCATCGATTTGAATCACGAGACAGGTACTCCCTTTGGGGTAATCAAGTTGAGGTTTTCCTCCCATAATCGCGGAGGAGACGAGCGGCGAATGTCTCGCCAGATTGCAGTTGCCGCCAATGTACCATCTGCAACCGCAATTGATACTTGATTTAACCCCTCTTTTAAGTCTCCGATCGCAAAAATTCTGGGATGTGAGGTACGGCACATCTCGTCTGTGACCAAATTGCCGCCTTTCCACTTAAGATCCAAGCCCTGTAAGTAGGCATTGTAATAATGCGAACCCATTGCCACGAGTCCGGTCTGAAGCTCGATCGTGCTGCCATCCACCAGTTCAACTCCGGTCATCTCGTGGTCATGTCCGATAAATCGCTTCAGGGGTGTTTCGATTAATGGATAACCGTGCGATCTGAGCTTCTCGCGCATCTCATCGCTGACCTCAAATAAGCCCTGAGTGAATACAGTAATGTAGGGCGTGAACCAGTTGAGCACGAAAGCGGTATTGATTGCGCCTTCTGTCCCTGCAAATAAGCCGCATTTCGTATCTGCCATTTCCCAACCGTCGCAGATCATGCAAACGTGCAGATTATGCCCTGCATAGTCAAAAACGTTCTGCATATCTTCGAGTTTGGGCAGATGATCAATGATGCCGCTGGCAGCGATGACGTATTTCGATCGGAACACGGGATAGCTACTATCTTGTTTGCCGACTTTGGCTTTAACCGCGAAGGTGTCTCCCTCGTCTTGAACTGCTTCGACATAGCCCATGAGGTAGTCGCCACCGAGCGAGAGAAAGTGATTTTGACCCTGTTGCAGCAGCGTTCGTCCGGGAGTTCCCGCAGGAAGACCAAGATAGTTTTGCAGCTCTTGCATCCAGAACGATCGACCGCGACCTTTTTCGATGACGAGGCAAGAGAGTCGATAGCGTTGGAGATAGATGGCTGCGGAGAGTCCACCTGCACCTCCACCGACAATGATGACATCGTAAACGTGATCGAGCTTTTGTTCGAGCGTCTTTCTGGAAAGCTTCATATCTGATCTCTTGAATGTGGCATTCTCAGTGTAGAGTTAGCACCTAACTCTAGATGCTTTCAATGTAGCAATTCTGCGAATAAGACGAGGGTCGGAGACCCCCATTGCGAGGTTTAGGGGTTGTTCGATGTCGGGCAAGACATCCGCACTACCAGGTTTTTGGTTCGATCAGCTTTCAGCTTGACCGACCAGTTTTGTGAGTTCTACGCCGTTTTGCACCAGCACGATCGATGGATTTCCGGCTGGGTTGAGATTGATTCGTTTAACCGTGACTTGCCCATTTGCCAGGCTTTCACCGACTTGAACATAGCGGGAATTGCCGTCTGTGTCTTGCACGATCGCGCTTAACTGGCTCCCAGTTTGAATGACACCTGTGAGTGCGATCGCGTCTGCTAGGTTTGTTCGCGATACCGGGGGTGCGGGTGGCGCGATGTTTGAAGTCCCCGCGATCGGCAGAGCGGGGAGCGGCTGAGCACTTAGAGGGGCGGGTTGGGGGATCGGACGATAGGCGATCGACGGTTGCGGGATCGGAGCAACAGGTTGATTGCGATTTAAGGGGGTTGCAGATTGGGAAGCGGCAGGTTGAAGTGTGGCTTTGAGATTCGTCGGGATAGTAGCTGCGGCGAACGGATCGCGAGTGCTAGAAACTGCGACTGGCATCAACGGAGTTTTGGTTTCTGAAGTTGGGATCATGCCGGGGACTTTGAGTGTGGGTAAAGCTTTGGGCTGCGGCGGCACGATCGGTTCGGCAAATGTTTGCGGAGAAGGTTGTATGGTTGCTTGTTTAGAACGGTTTGGCTGGCAGCTTGATAACAGCAAGAGTCCAATTCCAGCGGTGATCCAGTAACGGTTTCTCATACAGACTTTCCAGGTAGCGACATGGTTTCAGAATAGACAGAGTTTTTCGGAACGCACGCTTTTCTGGGCAGTTCTAGCTGCGGGTTTTGACGGATTTTTTGCATTGATTGTATCTCTACGTCGGTGTTCTTACAGTCGTCGGTGCCTGCGGCTAGGCGAAGCCACTGTTAAACTGAAGAAAGTGCACGAATTAACATGAAAAAGTTAGTCTTAGTCGGAGGAGGACACAGTCACGCGATCGCATTGCGTCAGTTTGGGCTGAATCCGATCGTTGGGGTGCAAATTACCTTAATTTCTGAAGCAGAAGATACGCCGTATTCGGGAATGCTGCCGGGTCATGTGGCAGGGTTTTATTCATATCAAGAATGTCATATTAATCTCAGATCGCTCTGTGAGTTTGCTAGTGCTCGATTGATTGTCGATCGAGCAGTTGGTTTAGAGCGCAATCAAGTTATGTGTCAGCACCATCGGATTGAGTTTGATTGGGTGTCGATTGATATTGGCAGTACCCCAAACATTCCTTCAGGAGCGCAAGGAATTGGGGCGAAACCGATCTCGAAGTTTCTCAAGTGGTGGGATGAGTTTGCCCAGAAGAATCCTAAACAGTTAGCGATCGTCGGGGGCGGAACGGGCGGTGTTGAGCTTGTGTTAAATATGCAGCATCGTTTGCCAAACACCACGATTCATCTATTTCAGCGCGATCGTGAGATTATGCCAAAACATAACGCTTGGGTGCGTCGTCAGTTAAAACAATTGCTGATTCAGCGAGGCATTCAGTTGCATTTAGGCGCAGTGGTTGAAGCAGTTGAGGGATTTGATGCAGATGCGATCGTTTGGGTGACGCAAGCCTCTGCACCGGATTGGCTTCGGCAATCTGGACTCAAGGTAGATGAACAAGGATTTATTTTAGTGAATGATGCTTTGCAGTCGGTGTCGCACCCTCAAGTGTTTGCGGCGGGTGATATTGCCACCATGATTCATTATGAGCGTCCAAAAGCAGGGGTGTTTGCGGTGAGGCAAGGAAAGCCATTGTTTCAGAATCTATCTGCTGCGCTGAACCATCAACCTCTGAGAGCCTATCATCCGCAGAGCAATTATCTTAGCCTAATTGGAACAGGGGATCGATCGGCAATTGCATCGTATGGCAAATTTGGAGTGCGATCGCGATTGTTGTGGCGGATGAAAGATGCGATCGATCAAACTTTCATGAATCAGTTTCATAACCTGGGTTAGAACTATGCAGTTATCTATCTCCAATGATCAGTTAAAGATTGACTTAGATTGGGCAGAGCGATTCTGGGCGTTTTACTACAATGCCGATTTGTACATTCCATTGAGCCATATTACAAAAGTGACGACCGAGGAGCCACCGAGTAGTTGGACAGATGTGAGGCTTCCGGGTACGTTCTTTCCGGGGATTATTAAAGCAGGAACTTATTACACCGATCGCGGTAAGGAATTCTGGTATACGACTCGTTCTGGTCAGTATTTAGTTTTGGAGCTAGAGAACGAGTTTTATAAGAAAATTGTGTTGACCCTGGAGCAGAGCCAGGTCTGGGCAGAGCGAATTCAACAGCACAATGGGAAAGCCTTCTAATTTACTGATTAAGCTCAGTCGTCAATTGTTCTCGGATGCAAATGAGCAGATGATTGATTGGCTTTTAGACAAGCTTCCGCAGTTTGAATCTACCGAAGTTCCGCAGTTAAGGGAGTACCGATCGCACTTATCCGATCAATTCTGTTATCGCATCTTTCCCCAAGATTGTTTAGGGGCAGGAGCGTTTACGGCTTTGCTAAGAAATACACAGCCTGGAGAAATGTAAAAAATCTCTGAGGCGTTTTTTGAGTGATCGGGCATAGTATTTCTCTAAAATTAATCGCTTGCATCATTAAGGTTCCTGCTTAGTGCGAGCTGCTGTAGTTCTTAAGGCAGAGAATGAAGCAAAATTATTTGTTAACATAACTTCATTGATGTCATAGTGCTGCGATCATGTTGCTTAATCCGAATCAGCGCGAAAAATTAGATCCTTCTAACGATGCTCTGTTTTATGAGTCTCCTCGCTTCGTTACGCACGTTGATGAAGGGTTTATTCAGCAGTTGACGGATCTGTATCGCGATCGCTTAAAGCCAAACGCCCGCATCTTTGACATGATGAGTAGCTGGGTGTCGCATCTTCCGGACGATGTGCAGTTTGAGCATGTCGAAGGACATGGACTCAATGCAGAAGAACTCGCCCGCAATCCGCGACTCAATCATTACTTTGTGCGGAACTTGAACTTAGACCCGAAGTTACCTTTGTCGGATCAGTCGTTTGATGCAGTTTTGAATACAGTTTCGGTGCAATACATCCAGTATCCCGAAGCGATCTTCACCGAGATTCATCGAATTCTAAAACCGGGCGGAATCGCGATTATTAGCTTCTCGAATCGCATGTTCTACCAAAAAGCGATCGCAGCCTGGCGCGACGCGAGTGAGAGCGATCGCGTTAACTTGGTGAAGCAATACTTCAAAGCTGTCCCCGGATTTTCGCAACCCGAAGTGATTACAAAACAGTCACAAACCCCGGCAATATTTCAAATGTTTGGGCTGTCAGGCGGCGATCCATTCTATGCTGTGGTTGCGGCTCGGATCGATTAGGACGCGGTGATTATTCCTATTTTCTTAACAGTTCAGGACGATCGCAATCGCCGTTTTTCGCCCTGGTAAACAAGCGATTTGTTCGATTTTTCTGGGTGAAAATTTAAGTTTGTTCTGAACTTGATGTACATTTATTCACAAACGTAGAAAAATGTAACAAACCACCAATTCGACTAAAAACCGCTAGTAAGATTGCAGTGGCACAGAGTCGAATTATTCGGTTTGGTAGTGGGTCTGCCTGTGGCTGGGTAAGACCTAAACGACCCAGCAATATAACTGCTTAAACTTGGCTCCGGGTCAAAAATAAAACTACTTTGTTTCAGATCATCAGGAGAACCATGGAAGAATCTATTTACGCTGGAACTATAACGACTGGCACAACCTCAAAGCTGGTGCGCTTAGGACGATCGCTCAAAAAGTGGTGTTTAAACATCCCTAGTTCTGCCTGGGTCGGCTTTGCTGGGGTTATGTTAGCAACTTCGGTGCTTGTTACTCACGTCCCATCGGCTCAAGCAGCACAATACGTCAGAGTGAGCAATAGCATTTCTGCACTCAACGTTCGTAACGGCCCTGGATCGCAATACGGTTTAAACGGCAGACCGTTGTATCCAGGCGAAACCGTGCGCGTAGTTGCTTCATCGAATGGTTGGTATCAGCTACCCGATGGGGGCTGGTTCTCTTCCGCTTACACCACCAGCTCCAACATAGGGGGCCCTGGCCCAATTGGAACTCCGACCAACCAAACGGTGAGAGCAACGACTACGGTGAATGTTCGTAACGGCCCTGGAGTGGGATACGGCTTGAACGGCAGACCGTTGTATCCCGGTGAAACCGTGCGCGTCATCCGGCAGTCTGGCGGCTGGTATCAGTTACCCGATGGGGGCTGGTTCTCTTCTGCTTATACCACCAGCCCGAACACGGGTGGTTCTGGTCCAATTGGAACTCCAATCAACCAAACGGTGAGAGCAACGACTACAGTGAATGTTCGTAACGGCCCTGGAGTGGGATACGGCTTGAACGGCAGACCGTTGTATCCTGGTGAAACCGTGCGCGTCATCCGGCAGTCCGGCGGCTGGTATCAGTTACCCGATGGGGGCTGGTTCTCTTCCGCCTACACCACCAGCCCGAACACGGGTGGTCCTGGTGTCTCCTCAGCAACCGTTTCGACGAATGGCGGTAGCTTGTTGATTCGATCGAGTCCTTCGGGCAGCGTAATTGGCAGCCTCTCGAATGGTTCGGTTGTACGGCTATCGGGTCGAGTCAGTGGTGGGTATTCTCAACTTTCGAGCGGTGGTTGGGTGTCTTCAAGCTGGCTTCGATAATTCAAATCCGATCGCTTAAAAGAGAAAGGTTCAGGCAGCATCCTCTCCTGAACCTTTCTCTTTAAAATCGCGCAAATAGAGCTAGAACTGAAGCGGCTATCGGTATTCAGTCGGCAGGATGAGTCCAGCTTGTGAACCGTCCGCCTGCCGGACAAGCGCGAGAAATGGCATGGGGTTAATCGCGCTTTGATAAGTATCTGCCCCTTGGCGAATTTCGTAATGCAGATGCGGCCCTGTGGAATTTCCATTGTTGCCGATCGCTGCGATTAACTGACCCGATGTAACAGTCTGTCCTACCTTGACATAGGCTTTACTGATGTGAGCGAAGAGATGAATCTTCCCTTCGCTGTCGCGGATTTTGACGTGCCAACCATAGCCCCATTCGTAACTATTTCCGTCTTGTTCCCGTCCGACGTAAGACACGGTTCCACAGACTGGACTGTTAATTGGAGTGCCAATCTTGCCATCGAAGTCTATGCCTGTATGAAAATGGCTCTGTCTAGCGTTGAAGGGATCGCTGACTCGTCCAAAGCCTTGATTCACGACAGGAGGCCGGACTGGATAGACGGGAGCACAGTTGGAGACTTGCGGAACGGGAATGAACGGATTCTTTTCTACGGCTGCTGTTTTTGCGGGCGTGAAGACTTGAGGTTGAGGAGCTACAACGGGTTGAGCGGCTGCGATCGAGGGGGCTACCGTTCGTCGGGCTACTGCACCAAAGGGCCTCACT
Organism: Leptolyngbya sp. DQ-M1; assembly: GCF_039962505.1. Taxonomy (NCBI): domain Bacteria; kingdom Bacillati; phylum Cyanobacteriota; class Cyanophyceae; order Leptolyngbyales; family Leptolyngbyaceae; genus Leptolyngbya; species Leptolyngbya sp. DQ-M1. Next base: position 134,889 of record NZ_JAMPLJ010000002.1, on the reverse strand, counting down.
AAATCGCCCCGTACCCAGCCGACGATTCCAGAACGGTTAGACTGCATCTGATACCAGGTAAACCCGTCTCGGCTTTGGGTTGTGCTGAGAATTTGAACCTGATCGCCCGGAAAAGCAATGCCTGCTAGTGGAGCAGTAGTAGACGGACTGGTGCGGACGTTAATCTGGGTCGAGGGGTTGCTTGCGAATAGTTCGCCCGTTTGAACGGCGATCGAGGGACGAGACCACCCTAGCATGACGAACACACCAAGGCTGAGCACAAACAAAACTAGGCTACGAGATAGCCGCCCTGTACGATTTAGTTTCATCGGGATACGTTGTAGGGTTGAGGAAATGCAAGCGAAAACAAGCTCCTCTCGTAGAGGCAAATTGAAGGGTGAGAGTTCCTTCTTTGCTCTATGAGCCGGATTATTTTTGAGCAGCTAGTACGTTAATACTATACAGCCTGATCGAACCTGACTTTCACTCACACCTCTGCATTCAACCTTAAATCAGGAAAAGTGATGAAACTTAATAGATAGTTATCGCTTATCAATCTCTCCAAGTAGTGCGATCGCGGCGTCACAAAGCTGAGCGTGTATTTTTCCGTTACTCGCGAGAATTCCGCCCCATTGATTCACATCGGCGCGGTTGTACTGCACGGGAGATTGGTCAAAATAGGTAAATTGTCCACCTGCCTCGGTGAGAATGAGTTCGGGAGCCGCGAAATCCCAATCTTTCGCGGCAGATTTACCGGATAAAGCGAGATAGAGATCGGCTTGTTGTTCGACGATCGCCGCAATCTTACAGCCGACGCTACCAATTTGACGCTGTTGTTTGACGGGGAATTGTTCCATTAATTGATTGAACCGCACGTCGCGATGGCTGCGACTGGCAACGACGGTTAAATCGGTAAAGTCTGATTTATTTGAAACTTGGATGCGAGTGCGATCACCGTTTGCAGTTTCGACCCAGGTTCCGCCCTCTAAGGTGGCAGAATAGAGCTTGCCGAATGCAGGACAAGCAACGATCGCAACAACGGGACGACCTTGATAGGCGAGAGCAATGTGCATTGCATATTCGCCGGTGCGATTGATAAAGTCTTTTGTGCCATCAAGTGGATCAATAATCCATACCCAAGGACGATTTAAGCGCACTTCGGCAGGTTGAGACTGATAAGTTTCTTCGCTGAGGTAGGCGAAGGTTTGTGGGTCGAAAACCGATTGTAGTTTCTCTAGGATGTAGGTGTTGGCAGCAATGTCCGCCGAAGTGACAGGACTATCGCCAGATTTTTCTACCTCAAAGCTACGCGATTGTTCTATCAGAATGTTCGCGGCTCCCCAGCCAACTCTTCGTGCAATGGTACAAATTTCTTCAAAATTCATCGCTCTTACCCGCTCAATCGGCTTCATTATTATAGGTCTGGTATTTTCTCCATTCGCGAGTACCGAAGAATTGACAGGCATAAGCAGCAATTTGGGCGGCTTTAGACAGTGCAGTGTGAAAATCACACATTAATATATAGTGGCAAAACGCACCGTGAAAGATATCTCCTGCACCCAGCGTGTCAACCACAGGAACTTGGGGGACATTGATTTTATGATTTGGTAGTTCAATGGCATTCTTTCCGTGTGTGATTGCCATGTGTGGGATTCCAAACGATCGCAGATATTCAAATACTGTTTGATCGGTCGGGGGGTGAAAGTTCGCAGAACAAATTGCATAATCCACCCAAGGTAAAACGGTTTCAAATCCAGGCTTCCAACTGCCTGCATCAATTACAACTGGAATGCTGCGATCGTCTGCCATTTTCGCAAGCTTTGCCCCGATCGCCATTTGATGTCCATCAATCAATACAACATCAATATTGTCGAGAATATCTGGTGAAATGCGGTCTGGATCAATCTGTGATCGTACCGCGTTGATCGAAACGACTGAACGATCTCCCGTGGACTTTGTTACGACGACCGAAGAGACAGGCGGCGATTCAGTTCTAGCTGGAGCGAGATCCACAATCTGAACACCGCAGGATTGTAAATCAGATTGAATCAAATGACAGATGGGATGTGAGCCGATCGCACCCATTAATGTGGCGGAATTGCCCAACTGTTGAAAAGCGATCGCAGCATTGGTGGCAGGGCCTCCAGCCGCGATCGTCGTGTCTTGTGCCACGATTTTTTGATTTGCGATCGGGGGTGCATCTGCAAGATAAATTAAATCCAGCGTCACTAAGCCCACAAACAGTCCATGTTTTGCCATAATTCACTTCATGACAGCAACTCTATATATTGTGGGCACACCACTGGGCAACTTAGAAGACATGACGTTTCGGGCAGTGCGAATTCTGCAAACGGTAGACCTAATCGCCGCAGAAGACACGCGCCACACCGGAAAACTCTTGCAGCACTTTCAAATCAAAACCCCGCAAGTTAGCTATCACGATCACAATCGCCATTCTAGAACTATCGAACTGGTCGATCGTCTTCAGCAAGGGACATCGATCGCGCTTGTGACAGATGCAGGAATGCCCGGAATTTCTGACCCAGGGTATGAACTGGTGAAAGCATGTGCAGAAGTAGGAATTTCAGTTGTTCCAATCCCCGGCGCAACGGCAGCGATGACAGCTTTGAGTGCTTCAGGGTTAAAGTGCGATCGGTTTGTGTTTGAGGGCTTTCTCCCTGCTAAAGAAACAGAGCGGCGTGAACATCTCGAACGGTTAATCACCGACGATCGCACCTTAATTTTCTACGAAGCGCCTCATCGAGTGCAAAAAACGCTCGCTGACATTGCAACAGTTTTAGGAGACGATCGCTTGATTGTCTTGGCGCGTGAACTCACCAAACTACACGAAGAGTTCTGGCGCGGGACAGTGAAAGCCGCGATTGCGCATTACACCAAGCATGAGCCAAAGGGCGAATTTACGCTGATTGTTTCTGGAGCAGAGCCAACCGAAGTTCCCCTCACAGAAGAAGTCTTAAAAGCAGAGTTGTTGTCATTATTGAAGCAAGGGATTTCCCGATCGCAAGCGAGTCGCCAGTTGTCTCAGCAAACCGCTTTACCTCGTCGTCAACTGTATCAACTCGCCTTACAGATTGAACTATGAGCGAATTCGACTTCGATAGCTTACTGCAAAAAGCGTTCGAGCAGTGTGAACGCCTCGGACATCCGCTAGATGCAGACCAAAAAGAAATCTTGCGATCGACTTTGCAGCAAGAAACGCGATCGAATCCGCTCACACAACTGACTGAGGAACAACGACAAGCCGTTCTACAGTTTGCCCAACAGTCCGATTGGAAAACATCGCTTCTAAACGATTGGCTGCAAAATCGTAATTCTGGAGCCATGCAGTTTATTCGAGATCAATATGGATTATCCTGGCTCAATTCTGTGACGGCTGAAGATTTAGCAGCCTACCGCGATCAAGAAACCCGACTGAACATTGGCGATCGCATTGAAGTTTCCAATGCTCTATGGGAATGGGTGCAAGCCGATGATCAAGAATGGTACACCTGCATAGTCATCGGACTGAGTGAATCAGACAGCTCACAACAAACGCGCTGCACAATTCGCTTTGACAACGGGCAGGAATATGAAATTCAAGGCGTGTACGACTGGAATCGATCGAACTGGCGATAGCTACTTGCGGTTTACGATCGAAGTCAGAATCAATGCAATCACCACACAGCCCATTCCAATCAATTCATGAAATTGCGGAATTTCTCTAAGCTGCAATGCTGCAAACGTCACTCCTAACACCGGAGTCATCAGCATTCCTAACCCCGATAGTCCGGCGGGAAGCTGTCTCAGTACATACATCCATAACAGCATCGGAATCGCGTTTCCGGGCAAGACACTATAAGCCAAAGCACTCATAAAGGTCGAATTCCACTGAATTGGCGGAGCCGACGAAAAGAGCGCGATCGCAATCAGGGGTATAGTTCCAAACAGCGTTTGCCAAGTTGTCAGCGACAATAGATTGACTGACTTTGCATCGATTTTCTTTGCCACGATCGAGCCGCCCGCCCAACTTAATCCCGCTAACACGGCAAACAATCCACTGATCAACGAACCTTGCAGCCGAAACGGATCAAGAATCAGCAACAATCCAGAGAAGGCAACTGCGATCGCGCTCCATTGCACTCCTCGAATCCGCTCACCCAAGAAGTACCATGCCAACAACAATGTCCAAAACGGCATTGTGTAAACCAGAATCGAGGTTTTCCCGGCTCCCCCACTGACCAATGCCCAAGCTGCAAAGCCACTAAATCCTGCGGTTTGTAGCAGCCCTAACAAGAAAGTCATTGGTACAGCTTTCGGAAGGATCGGTTGCTTGGTTGCGATCAGGGCAATCAGAAGTGCTAAGCCGCCCCCCACATTTCGCAGTGCTGCAAATGTAAACGCCGAGGAATATTGCACTCCTAGCTTCATCTGCGTCCAACTGTAGCCCCAGAGAATTGCGATCGCTAGCAATGCCAGCACCGCCGTTTTTGGAAAACGAGATTCAGTCATGTCGTTACCTCTGATACTCGCATCGCAAGTTCGCGCCCCAATATAAATAATCTCAAAAAATCTCAAACAGCTTAAAACCAAAGTGAATCACCTATAGTCCACCGCAAGCGTTACAAACTGTTAAATTAAAGAAAATTAGATTGAACCTGCAATGTCTGCTACCCCAGCCTGGAAAATTAAGCTGCTCTACGATAGTGAATGTCCGCTTTGTCTGCGCGAAGTGAATTTTTTGAAAAAGCGGGACAACGATCGTGGTTTAGTCGCGTTTGTTGACATTGCCGACGAGAACTATTCACCAGACGAGAACGGCGGGATTGATTATGAAACGGCAATGGGTCGGATTCATGCCGTATTGCCCGATGGCAGCACGATCAAAAATGTCGAGGTGTTTCGGCGCGTTTACGAAGTTCTCGGCATGGGATGGGTCTATGCGATTACAAGAATCCCAATCTTCGGTTGGATTGCGGATAAGCTGTATGAGATTTGGGCAGATTGGCGACTGATGCTGACGGGAAGACCGGACTTAAGGGCGATCGTGGCTGAGCGGCAGAAACGATTAGATTGTGCAAACGAAGGACGTTGCCGAGTCGAAAAGAGCTAGGGCAACAATATTGAATTGAAACCGTCCAGCGACGAGGGCAGGCTTTACCAGACGTTGACTTAGCGATCGAGAAAATCAAAACATTGAGCCAATAGCATCAGTTCACACAGATAAATCGATCGTAAACTCCCATACCATGCTAGAAGAATTGCTCTAGGATAGACCTTTGTTGATTTCGAGGTCAGAACGTTGAGCATCGAAGAGAAAGCCTGGGAACTGTTAGAAAAATCCGTTCTGTATTATCAAGGTCGAGAGATTGGCACGATCGCAGCCTGTGACACAGATCTAATCGCCTTAAACTACGATCAATGTTTTGTCAGAGACTTTATCTCCTCTGCACTCCTGTTTCTGATGCGTGGCAGAACTGAGATTGTTCAACACTTTCTTGAAGAAACCTTAAGGCTCCAACCCAAAACCACGCAATTCGACTCTTCTAAACCCAGCCGCGGCTTGATGCCTGCAAGCTTCAAAGTCATTCCCTACGAAGGCGGGGAGTATCTCAAAGCTGATTTTGGTGATCATGCGATCGGTCGCGTGGCTCCCGCCGATTCAGGACTGTGGTGGATCATTCTGCTGCGTGCTTATGTGATTGCCACCGGAGAAACCGATTTTGCTCATCGACCCGATGTTCAAGAAGGCATCCGCTTTATTCTCGAACTTTGTTTGGTGACTCGGTTTGATATGTATCCAATGGTGCTTGTGCCGGATGGGGCCAGCATGATCGATCGTCGCATGGGAATGTATGGGCATCCGCTCGACATTCAATCGCTGTTTTATGCTGCCCTGCGCTCTAGTCTGGAACTGCTCGTCGAAAATGAGGACAATCAGAAAATGATTCAGGGCATTCACAGCCGCCTCATTCCCCTCAGACGACAACTCAGAGAGCATTATTGGCTCGATCCAGACCGCTTAAACGTAATTTACCGCTATCGGGTCGAAGAATACGGCGAAGAGGCGCTGAATCAGTTCAATATCTATTCAGATTCAATTCCGTTCTATCGCCTTGCCAAATGGCTCCCTGAAGCAGGCGGATACATGGCAGGCAACTTAGGGCCTTCTCAGCTTGATGTCCGCTTCTTCGCGCTAGGGAACTTAATGTCGATCGTCTCTGCACTCGCCACCGAACGACAATCCCACAAAATTCTCAATCTGATCGAACTTCGCTGGAGTGATTTGGTCGGACAGATGCCGATGAAGCTTTGTTATCCTGCACTCGAAGATGTGGAATGGCGGATTGTTACCGGAGCCGACCCGAAGAATCGTCCTTGGTCTTATCACAATGGCGGAAGCTGGCCCGTATTGCTCTGGATGTTAACCGCAGCCGCGAAAAAGATGGATCGCGGAGAACTCGCACATCATGCGATCGCCGTTGCAGAACGTCGCTTATTAGAAGATCACTTCCCCGAATACTATGACGGCCCCGATGCTCGATTGATCGGCAAAGAAGCGCGGAGGTATCAAACCTGGACGATCGCAGGATATCTACTGGCAAAAGAACTGTTAGCCCATCCGGAACATCTAAAGCTGATCAACTTCGATTGGGAATCTAAGTAGTCAACTCATCCGGGTACTCGTAAAATTTCGGACAGTCAAACCGCAGTACCCGATTTCCCTGAAACCCTTGCCGCTGGACTTACAGGCAAATTTTTCAATACTACGATCAACTATCAAAATGGCTGAAAGACTGAGATAGTAAGCATTGTAGGATCTGATAGTTGATCAACAATCGTCGCTTGAACTAAAAAAAGGCAAAATAAACACAGAAAATTGCAAATTTATTGTTCTGATTGATCAAAGAAGCACTACAATCAGAAACATTTACAGTGAGGTTCACAACAATGCCCTACGCAATTTTAGATCAATCAGTCAGACAGAACTTAGAACAAGAACGCGATCGTCTCACCAATGACCGCGAAGCGATCATCAAAGAAGCAGTTGCATCAGCAACCTCTGAGATTGATAAAACCTTGGAGTACCTCAATGGTTTGTTGGGTGGAGAAATTGCCCCTTCGACCAATGGTAAGAAAATCGAAATCGAAGTGCCCGCGATCGCAGAAGTAGCAGAGGCAAAACCGAAGCGCAAAGGACGCGGCAAAGCAAAAGCAACGGAAGAAACGACCGTTGCACCTGAAAAGAAAACACGCGGCAAAAAGAGCGAAGATGCACCCAAGCAGAAGCGCAATGTTAAACCGCCTGTTCCGTTTGATGCCACCATGAAGCGCGACTTCAAAGGAATGACTCCAGCAGAAGCGGTTTACAAAGTGATGAGCGGTTCACCCAGCGATACCTACACGACTGATGAGATGATCGAAGTTCTCTACGGTTCATTGCCCAGCGTGAACATGCCCGAAGCGCGGAAGCGGATTGCATTGATGATGGCGCATGGCATGAGAAAAGGAACCTACGAGAAAGTTGGAGAAAACCCCAGCCGCTTCAAAATCGCAGGCTAATTGCATTCCCTGTTCTACTGCAAGGCTCACAATGACAACACTGCTGGTTCACTCAGAACACACTCCTTTAGCCGTTCACTTTCCCGCCCTAGCTCAGATGACGACTGAACAGTTCTACGAGTTCTGCATGGCGAATTCTGAGCTACGGATTGAACGGACTGCAGCCGGAGAAGTGATCATTATGCCCCCAACTTTTTCTGATACTGGAAACCGCAACTTTAACCTTGCGGTACAGCTGGGAGTCTGGGCAGAGCAAGAGGGTACTGGAATCGGGTTTGATTCTAGTTCAGGCTTTACTCTGCCCAACGGTGCAACACGCTCTCCTGATGCCTCCTGGATTCGGCTCGATCGTTGGAATGCGCTGAGCGATCAGCAAAAAGCTTCGTTTGCCCCGATTTGCCCGGATTTTGTGATTGGGTTGCGCTCAGCTAGTGATAGTTTGAGCGACCTTCAACTCAAGATGCAGGAGTACATCGACAATGGTGCGAGATTGGGATTTTTGATCGATCGCACTCCGCGCACTGTTCATGTCTATCGTCCGAATACGATGCATCAGATCGTACAAAGCCCGGATTCGGTCAGTGCTGAACCAGAATTACCGGGCTTTGTGCTTCAGATGGCGAAGATTTGGTAGCTAGGCTTCGACTTTGACTCCTTTCCAGAAAGCAATGTAGCCTGCGATGTTCTTCGCGGCATCTTTGGGGGTGGGATAGTACCACGCCGCATCTTTGTTTGTTTGCCCGTTGACGACGATGCTGTAATAGCTGGCAACGCCCTTCCAACCGCAAGTGGTATGGGTGCTGCTGTCTTGAAAATATTCAGAATGAATTGAGTCGGGTGGAAAGTATTGGTTCCCCTCGACTGTTTCGGTGCGATCGCTCTCGGCTAAAACAACGCCGTTCCAAACTGCTCTTGGCATGGTTCAATCTCCAAACGCTTCGACTCACAGCCTAGCACTGATCCGGAACGAAGAAGACCCCGATCGCACTCGGCAATTTTTTTCAGCAAGAGGGGCGCTCATCAGCCACAATGAATTCTGTCTGCCCTCAATGGTTTAACCTGCGATTTAAGCAATATCGTTAGTATTAGACACTCATCCCACAGGAGTTTTGCTCATGAGCCGCGCCTACCCCTCTGTGCCGTTTGAACAAGCCCCTTATCGTAATGTGCAGTCGCTCCCCGAACTTTGGTCGATCGCTGCCAAGCGATTTGCTGATGTTTTGGCAGTTCATGATCCGCATAGTCAGCCAGAGGTTAAGCTGACCTATGCTCAACTGTATGAGCAGATGCAGCTTTTTGCGGCGGGGATTCAGGCGCTAGACATTCACACCGATGCAAGCGATGAGCTTCCAGCCCGAATTGCGCTGTTTTCGGATAACTGTCCGCGCTGGCTGATTGCCGACCAAGGCATTATGCGATCGGGTGCGGTGGATGTGGTGCGGGGTTCACAGGCTGATCCGCTGGAGTTACGCTACATTCTGGAGCATAGCGGCTCAGTGGGAGTAGTGCTGCAAGATGCGGAACTATTGAAAAAGCTGCGATCGATTCTGGCAGAAGTTCCGATCCAATTTGTGATTTTGCTGACCGATGAAACGGCAAGTTCGGACACTTATAAAGTGCTGAAGTTTTCAGAAGTGATTGAGCTTGGTAAAACTCATCCGATTCAGCCTGTGCAGCAAGACCGAAACACTTTAGCGACCTTGATGTACACGTCGGGCACATCAGGAATGCCAAAAGGCGTGATGCTCAGCCACGGCAACTTGCTGTATGAAGTGAACGGTGCGTATGATGTGGCGCTGTTGCAGCCCGGAGAGCGTGTGTTAAGCATTCTTCCGATTTGGCATTGTTATGAGCGCACCTTTGAATACTTTGTGTTCTCCAACGGCTGTACTCAGATTTATACCAACATCCGCTTTGTGAAGAAAGATATCAAAGAATACCAGCCGCACTATATGGTTGGGGTTCCGCGTTTGTGGGAATCGATTTACGAAGGCATTCAGAAGCAGTTCCGCGATCAGCCTGCAAAGAAACAGAAGCTTGTGAAGTTCTTTTTAGGACAGAGCCAAAAGTATATTTTGGCGAAACGCACCGTTGAGAATTTGAACTTAGATAACCTCAATCCGTCGAGTGCGGAACAATTGAGCGCAAAAATGCAAGCCGCACTCCGCTATCCGTTTCACAAATTAGGCGATCGCTTGGTTTATGAGAAAGTTCGACAAGGTACGGGCGGCTGTTTGAAGTTTGTGGTCAGTGGTGGTGGCTCGATCGCAGAGCATTTAGAAGACTTTTTCGAGATTGTGGGCATTACCATTTTAGGGGGTTACGGGCTGACAGAAACGGCTCCGATTACCCATGCGCGTCGTCCGTGGCGGAATGTGCGTGGAGCCGATGGCGAACCGCTTCCCGGCACCGAAACCCGGATTGTTGACCCGGAAACCCACAAAGATTTACCCGTTGGGCAGCGCGGCTTAATTCTGCTGCGGGGCGCACAAATTATGCAGGGCTACTACAAGAACCCAGAAGCCACCGCCAAAGCGATCGACCCCCAAGGCTGGTTTGATACTGGAGATTTGGGCATGGTGACGCAGCACAATGATTTGATCATCACCGGACGAGCGAAGGATACGATCGTCTTAACTAACGGTGAGAACATCGAACCACAGCCGATCGAAGATGCCTGCCTCCGGAGCGCTTACATTGATCAGATCATGCTAGTTGGACAAGATCAGAAAATGCTGGGTGCGCTGATTGTGCCCAACCTCGAAGCCCTAGAACAGTGGAAAGGCGGCAGCGTGGATTTGAATGATCCAGCCGTTCAAGAATTGTTCCGGCAAGAATTAGTGCGGCTGGTGAAAGCGCGTCCGGGATATCGTCCGGACGATCGCATTGGCGTTTTCCGCTTGTTGAGCGAACCGTTTTCGATCGAAAACGGCTTTCTAACGCAAACGCTGAAAATTCGGCGGAACGTTGTGATGGAGCGCTACCACGGTATGATTAACGAGATGTTTTCGCTATAGCGCGATCGTCGGGAGCTAAAGCGTTTAATAGCGTTTAATATAGTCAACCTAGCTCCCGATTCCCATCGTTCAATTTTTGATCAATTTCTGAGTCACCGTATGGAAATCTCTAAGTCTCATCTGTTGTTGCAGCGTAATGTCAATATAAAAGCGGTGGTTACTCCTCGCTGGAAAGACGAAGCGCAGCAAACTCTACAGGCGCAATTGAACCAGATTGATAGCCAGTTACAGCAGCTTGATTTGCAGATGCAGCAGGTACTGACTGAAGTTCAACGGCAGACGCTCCAGCCCGGTAGTCCGGAGGCGTTGCAGCAGAGCGAAAACATTCGGATGCAGTTTAATCAGCGCAAAAGCGAGTTGCTAGAGCAAAAAAATCAAAGTCTACAGCAGCTTCAGCAAATCCAAATGTTGGAACTTGATCAAGAAGTGCAGCAGGGACAAATCGGCAGCGTGTTTCGGATTGAGCCGGGTGATAATTTGATTGAGAAGATGAATGTTGAAGTGCTGCTGCGCGATGGCATAGTTGAGGAAATTCGCGGCATCATTTAGGGTTCGGTGGGTCGATCCCTCTCAGTCAATATCTACAAAATGTCACGATCGACCCGCTTCAAGGGGCGCTATTGTCTGAGTTAGACGACCTCACCGCGATGTATGACCACACGATACATTCTGGCACTTGATCTGGGCACGACGGGCAATCGCGCCTTTTTATTTGACCATTCTGGCAACATTGCTGGACAGGCTTATTTAGAACTGACGCAATACTATCCGCAACCAGGATGGCTAGAACATGATGCCGAAGAGATTTGGAATGCAACTCAGTCAGTTATTCGATCGGCAATTCAAACGGCACAAATCGAACCGTCTGAGATTGCCGCGATCGGGCTAACGGTTCAGCGCGAAACCTGTTTACTTTGGGATAAGAACACTGGAAAACCGCTACATCGGGCGATCGTTTGGCAAGATCGGCGGACGGCTGAATTTTGTAATCAACTGCGCGATCAAGGATTGGCGGCGGAAATCTACGATCGTACTGGCTTAGTAATTGATGCTTACTTTTCCGCAACCAAGCTGAGATGGTTACTCGATCGGGTGCAACGAATTGATTTAAGCACTGTGCTGGCGGGAACGATCGATACTTGGATTTTGTGGAAGCTCACAGGCGGTAAAGTTCACGCGACTGATCACAGTAACGCCAGTCGCACTTTATTAATGAACTTAAAAACGCTGGAATGGGATGATCGATTGCTGGAGTTGTTTGGCATTCCCGCACAGATTCTTCCCTCAATTCAGCCCAGCTTAGGAACATTTGGGATTACAAATCTGCTCGGTGTTGAGATTCCGATTACAGCAATTTTGGGAGATCAACAAGCGGCATTGTTTGGGCAAGGCTGCGATCGACCCGGTTTGATGAAATGCACCTACGGAACCGGAAGCTTTCTGGTGGCTCATACGGGATCTGAAATTGTGCGATCGGATCAGCAATTGATTTCGACGATCGCTTGGACACAAAACCATCAAATTGGCTATGCGCTTGAAGGTAGTATGTTCACCAGTGGCGCTTGCATTCAGTGGCTGCGAGATGGCTTGGGATTGATTGCGACCGCTCAGGAAACAGAAGCGATCGCTGAGCAGGTTTCAGATAGTGGCGGAGTGTACTTTGTGCCTGCCTTGAGTGGACTTGGGACACCGCACTGGGATATGAGTGCGCGGGGAGCATTTTTGGGGATTACAGGTGGAGTGCGGCGAGAACATTTAGTTCGGGCGGTACTCGAAGCGATCGCGTTTCAGGTCAAAGAAGTCGTAGATGAAATCACAACCCATAGCCCGATTCCCCTGCAAAAGCTATCGGTGGATGGCGGGGCTTGTGAGAATAACTTTCTAATGCAGCTTCAAGCGGACTTATTGGGAATCGCGATCGAGCGTCCTGCAATTCGCGATACAACCGTTCTGGGAGTTGCATTTGCGGCAGGACTCGCGGCGGGATTTTGGCAAAGCTATGATCAACTCGTTCAGCAACGAGTGATCGATCGCGTGTTTGAACCTAGATCATCCTCTGTTCAGACCGAGTTCAAACAATGGCAGAAAGCCGTTGATCGCACAAAAAATTGGTCGTAGCTTCTTGATTGAATAACAATCCTGTAGATTTCTAGCAGATTTCTAGCGATCGCGCCTTGCTGTTGAGCAAGTCTTTCTAGGGGGAATGATAGGAGTACTTTTCATCATTGCTAACCCGTTCTTGTCATGTCCCTCCGAGCAAGCCACCACCGCATTCCTCTACGAACAGTGCTAATTCTGCCCTTTGTTCTGCAAATTTTTGCGGCAGTCGGGTTGACCGGATATGTCTCGTTAGCGAATGGACAAAAAGCCGTCCATGAATTAGCCCTGCAACTGCTGGGGAAGGTGAGCGCTCAGACGAATCAGCACCTTGATAGTTATGCCTCAAATATCCGCCATCTCACTGAAATCAACGGTGAACAAATCGATCTAGGACTCCTGAACCCACAAGATCCCGATCGTCTCGCTCGTTTCTTTGCTAAACAAGTCAAAAACTATAACGTCGGATATATTCTGTACGGCACTACTTCGGGCGATTTTGTCGCATCCGGGTATTATCGCGAAGCCACCATTCCGAAGCGCGGCAATCCAGATATCAGTATCGTATTGCCTCAGAAGTATGGGAATCGTGACTTACACAACTATTCAACTGATGTTGAAGGTAAGCCGATCGAACGCTTTGAGACGGTCAAAGACTACCAGTTTCAAAAAGAGGGATGGTACGTCAACGGTGCAAAGACAGGAGAACCGGGCTGGAGCGAAATTTATCAATGGGAAACGAATAACTACCCACTATCCATTGCCACAAGCCGCCCGATTTATGACAAGCAGGGTAGGTTTGTCGGTAGCCTTGGCGTAGAACAACGGCTCTCACAAATTGGTGATTTCCTAAATCAGATTAGCGTTAGTCAGACCAGCCAAATTTTTATCCTAGAGCGCAATGGATTGCTGGTGGCAAACTCCCGTCGATCGCCTGTTTTCTCGGTGACAGGTGGCAAGCCGCGCCGATTACACGGTACAGAAAGCCTGGATGCGCTCCTTCGATCGACGGCTCAATCTCTGGGTGATCGCCTCCGCAGCTTACAGACGACCCAGCAGCTATCGTTCGACTTTCAGGGAGAGCGACAGTTTGTGCAGGTGACTCCTTGGCGGGATGAGTGGGGCTTGGACTGGATTGTCGTGGTCACACTGCCAGAGTCTTACTTCATGGCAACAATCGATGCCAACACTCGCACAACGGTTCTGTTGTGTTTGGGTGCTTTGGGAATTACGACGATTCTCGGTATCCTGACTGCTCGTTGGATTACGCGCCCGATTCTAGAACTGCAAGCCGCGAGTGAAGCGATTGCTGCTGGAGATCTCGATCGCACCGTCAACATCAAAAGTATTGGTGAGCTGCAAGCGTTGGCGCGATCGTTCAATCAAATGGCGGCACAACTGAAGACATCGTTTACCCAACTCGAAGATCGCGTGGCAGAACGCACGATCGAGCTTCAGCAAGCAAAAGAACTGGCAGACCAAGCAAACCAAGCGAAGAGCGAGTTTCTTGCCAATATGAGTCACGAACTGCGAACGCCGTTAAACGGAATTCTCGGTTACGCGCAAATTTTGGGACGATCGAGAGCACTGCCTGAAAAAGAACGCCATGGAATTAACGTCATTCACCAGTGCGGCTCTCATCTTCTGATGTTAATCAACGACATCCTCGATCTATCTAAAATTGAAGCCCGCAAACTAGAGCTGTCCCCCCAAGCGATTCACTTTCCCGCTTTTTTGCAGGGCATTGTTGAAATTTGTCGCGTTCGAGCCGAGCAAAAAGCGATTCAGTTTCATTTTGAGCCAGATCCTGACCTGCCTGTAGGAATTGCTGTCGATGAAAAGCGCTTGCGTCAAGTTTTGCTCAATCTTGTGGGAAATGCGATCAAGTTCACCGATCGAGGTCGCGTTACTCTCAGCGTCTGTCAGATTGCAGCCGCACCTGATCAAACGGTTCAACTCCGATTCGTTGTTGCAGATACCGGAGTGGGGATTGCACCAGAGCATATCAATCGGCTCTTTCAAGCCTTTGAGCAAGTCGGGGAACAACAACGCAAAACCGAAGGAACGGGTCTTGGACTCGCGCTCAGTCAGCAGATTGTGCAACTTATGGGGGGACAGATTCGCGTCAAAAGTCAGCTAGGCGTGGGGAGCGATTTTTATTTCGAGGTGAAAGTTCCGATAGCTCTGGACTGGAGCCAACAGCAAACCGCTACAGCAGGCAATATTATTGGCTATGAGGGCGCAAGACGACACATTCTGGTGATCGACGATCGCTGGGAAAATCGTGCGGTTCTGCTGCATTTATTAGAGCCTCTGGGATTTGTGGTGACAGAAGCGGAACATGGGCAAGCAGGCTTAGCGCAACTTTCTCAAGCCGTTCCTGATTTGATCATCACGGATTTAGCTATGCCCGTGATGGATGGCTTTACGCTGTTGCAGCAGATTCGGCAGAACGATCGACTCAAATCGCTGACGGTGATTGTTTCCTCTGCTTCCGTTGCCCCCTCAGAGCAGCAAAGCAGCTTTGAGGCAGGCGGCGATGACTTTCTCGCAAAGCCTGTGCAAGTTCAGGAATTGTTAAGCTTGCTCAAAAAGCATCTCAATCTCACCTGGACATCCGAAGCATCTCAGCCAAAATCGCTAACCTCATTAACCGAACGACTTGCCCCACCTACGGCTGATTTACAAGTCTGGCTAGAACTCGCGCAAGAAGGACGATTGAAAAAACTCATTCGGACAGCAGAACAATTGCAGCAGCAAGACGATCGTTATCAGCCCTTTGTGCAACAGGTGATCCAGCTTGCAAAACAGTTTCAGAGCGAGCAAATTGAAGCATTTATACAGCAATATCTCCCATCATCTCTCCCATAATCATCCTATGTCTGACCTCACAGGTTTAATTTTGATTGTTGATGATACGCCGACGAATTTAGAAGTGATTTCAGAGGCACTGAGCGATGCCGGATTTGATATCGCGATCGCCACTAGCGGCGATCGTGCCCTTCAGCAGCTAGAACGCCGCTTACCTGACTTAATCTTGCTCGATGTGATGATGCCAGGAATTGATGGCTTTGAAACCTGCCGTCGGATTAAGGCAAATTCTCGGACTCACGACATTCCGATCATTTTCATGACTGCGCTTGCTGATACAGATAGCAAAGTTAAATCTTTTGATCTTGGAGCCGTAGACTTCATCACTAAACCATTTCACGAAAGAGAAGTCTTAGCACGAGTTAGAACCCATTTACAGTTGCATTGCCTGACTCAGAACTTAGCCGAGCAAGTCGCCCAAAAAGCCGAAGCGCTCGAAGCCTCACAGCTACAACTGATTCAAAACGAAAAAATGTCAGCCCTGGGTAATCTGGTTGCAGGAGTGGCGCACGAAATCAATAATCCGATCGCGTGTATTGTTGGCAATGTGAATGCGATTCACAATTCAGTCACAGAATTGTTTGAGGTTATTGATCTCTACTGCAAAACATTTCCTGAGCCTGGAGCAGAAATCGAAGCGGCACTGGAAGATCTAGACTATCTGCGCGAGGATTTACCAAAGCTGATTAGAACGCTACAAGACAGCGGCGATCGCATTATCGCAATTAGTAGAAGTCTTCGCACGTTTTCCCGCGCGGATACTGATCAAAAGCAGCAGTTTAACCTGCACGAAGGCATTGATAGTACCCTTTTAATTTTGCGGCATCGGCTCAAGGCAAATGCGCAGCGACCAGAGATTCAGGTGGTTACAGAGTACGGTCAACTGCCGATGATTCAATGTTTTCCGGGACAACTGAATCAGGTGTTTATGAATCTGCTGGCGAATGCGATCGATGCGCTTGAAGAATCGAATCGAGAACGCAGCTACAGTCAGATTCAAGCTAATCCGAATCAGATTATTATTCGCACGGCAATCGAGCAAGATCAGGTAAAAGTTTCGATCGCGGACAATGGCGTTGGAATTCCAGAGACGATTAAAGAGAAAATATTTCACCAGCGATTCACCACAAAAGCAGTCGGTAAAGGCACAGGATTAGGCTTAGCGATCGTGCAAAAAATCATCGTAGACAACCATCGTGGAACGATTCAGATGAAGACTGAGAAAAACAAAGGGACAGAATTTGTGCTGACATTACCGCTTTGATACATTACAAATTTTCTAGATGTCGCAAAATTAATTTAAGTACAATTTAAGAATATTTATCTTTCATCTGTTTTAGAGTGTTAAAACAGCACTGAAAGAACATTATGGACATTGAGGACTGTAAGCTACTAGAAGTCCTGCATCAAGGCACCTACACCATTCTCTATCGTGCTGCTATCGCGCAAACCTCCGATCGAGTGGCACTTAAAGTTTCAAAGACAGACCATCCGAAAGTTGAAGAGCTGACTCGCTTAAAACACGAATATAAGATTCTTCAGGGCTTGAACATTCCCGGAGTAATTCAACCCCTTGCTTTAGAAAATTACCGCGGCGGATGTGCGATCGTTTTACCCGACCTTCAAGGACAGCCCCTTGATACCTTTCTGGCACAACAGCCTTTAGCTTTAGAGCATTTTTTGCGGCTTGCGATTCAACTTGCAGCTATCTTGGTGCAGCTTCATCAGAACAAAGTTATTCACAAAGATCTCAATCCCCACAATATTCTGGTCAAGCCTGACTCGCTTGAAGTTCAGATTTTTGACTTTAGTGTTGCTTCTTGTCTCTCAAAAGAGGAGAAAACCGATCGTACAATTTCCCTCATTGAAGGCAATTTAAGCTACATTGCACCAGAGCAAACCGGAAGAATGAATCGATCGATTGACTATCGATCAGATTTCTACAGCTTAGGTGTCACCTTTTATCAAATGCTCACCGGACAGTTGCCCTATGAAACGACTGATCCTCTAGAACTCATTCATTGCCACATCGCCAAAAATCCGGTTTCTCCATCGATCCTCAATGCTGATATTCCTTCAGTGGTATCAGAAATTGTGATGAAGCTTTTAGCGAAAACCGCAGAAGAGCGATATCAGAGCGCGCTTGGGCTGCAAGCGGATTTAGAAACCTGTTGGCGATCGCTCTCAACCGTTGGCAAAATTGCTGAATTCAAAATTGGAGAACTGGATTTATTCAGTCAATTTTCAATTCCACAAAAGCTTTATGGACGGGAATTAGAAGTTCAGGCATTGTTGGCGGCATTCGATCGCATTAGTGCTTCAAAGGGTCACACCGAACTGCTGTTAGTCGGTGGTTATTCTGGAATTGGTAAATCTTCATTAGTCAACGAAGTGCATCGGTCGATCGCATCACGCGGCAGGGGATACTTTATTTCGGGTAAGTTTGATCAGTTCAAGCGTAGTATTCCTTATGCTGCATTGATTCAGGCGTTTCAGGAATTAATTCGGCAGCTTCTGACTGAGAGCGATCGAGAGATAACGGACTGGAGATCGCGATTGATGAGTGCGATCGGGGTGAATGGTCAAGTCATCATTGATGTGTTTCCTGATGTAGAGCGAATTATTGGAAAACAGCCTCCTGCGCCTCCACTCGATGCCGTTCAATCCCAAAATCGATTTCATCACGTTTTTCAGCAATTTATTCAGGTCTTTAGTCAGCCACAGCATCCTTTAGTGGTGTTCCTGGATGATTTGCAGTGGGCGGATTTATCCTCACTGAAGCTGATTGAACGCATCATTAATACGTCAGAGCATCAAGGACTACTGCTGATTGGGGCTTATCGGGACAATGAAGTCAGTCTGTCTCATCCTCTGATTCAGACCCTAGAGCAGATTCGACAAGCAGGAGCGACGATCAATCAGATTGTGCTGCAACCCTTGAATCCAACACAGGTTACTCAACTTATCGCTGAAACTTTGCACACTGGATTAAATCTAGCTGAGCCGTTAGCGGATCTGGTATGGCGTAAAACGCAGGGAAATCCATTCTTTGTGACGCAATTGCTAAAATCGCTGCATCAAGACGATCGCCTGAGATTTAACTTCCAGAAGCGCTGCTGGGAATGGAATCCCGATCAGCTTCAAGACATTGATATGACTGAGAACGTGGTGGAGTTGATGGTCAGCCGAGTGCAAAAACTCTCACAGACCACTCAATCGGTTTTGAAGTTAGCGGCTTGTATTGGAAGTACGTTCAATCTCAATGTTCTATCCATTATCTATCAGCGATCAATCCCAGAAACCGCCCAAGATTTGTGGGAAGCCCTGCAAGCGGGATTCGTGTTGCCCCTGTCTGAGTCTTACAAAACTCCACTGGTCTTCGATCGACTCGATACAGTTCAGAAAGAGATTGGCTATAAGTTTTTGCACGATCGGGTGCAGCAAGCTGCTTATTCTCTGATTCCAGAACCAGAACGCGAAGCAACGCATCTAAAAATCGGTCGATTGCTACTGCAAAACACATCTCCCGATGATCGCCAAGAAATGATTTTCTCACTGGTGAATCATCTCAATGTGGGTCGAGCCTTGCTGACTTCAAAAGCAGAACGGGATGAGTTAGCAGAACTAAATTTAATTGCAGGTGAAAAAGCAAAAGTTGCGATCGCCTACGAATCTGCGCTGCGTTATCTCAAGATTGGAATTAGTTTACTGAGTGAAGAATGTTGGCTTCAGCGCTATGACTTCACGCTGAAGCTGTATGAAACCGCGATCGAAGTTGCTTATCTACAAGGCGACTTTGAACAGATGGAGCAATGGGCGGCGATCGTTTTGCAGCAGGCAAACAGCGCGACCGACAAAATGAAAGTCTATGAGATCAAAATTCAAGCGCGGATGGCGCAGATGAAGCAGCTTGAAGCCGTGGAAATTGGCTTACAAGCTTTGGCGCAATTAGGCGTGGAATTCCCGATTTCACCGACTGCGGCACAGGTGCAACAGACGATCGCTAACACAGCCGCGAACTTAGCTGGAAAAAACATCGAAGCTCTCATCGATCTGCCGTTAATGAGCGATCCAGAGCAGTTAATGACCATCCAAATGCTCGCCAGTTTAGGTTCTCCGACTTATCAATCCGCACCGATGCTGTTTCCACTGGTGATTTGTGAGCAAGTCAATTTATCGCTGCAATATGGAAATTCTTCGTCTTCAGCTTATAGCTATGTGTGTTACGGGGTCATTCTGAGCGGCATTGTTCATGATCCAGAGTCGGCTTACCAGTTTGGACAGTTGGCGCTCAGATTGCTCGATCGGTTTGGCACTTTAGCTCCGCAAGCTCAAACTCGGTTCGTGGCTGGAGCCTGTACAATGCACGGAAAAGTCCATGTCAGAGACATCTTGCCGCTATTGCTTTACACCTATCACAGTGGAGTCGAACAAGGACACTTAGAATATAGTGGTTATGCTGCGATGCAACGAGGACAATATGCTTATTTGAGCGGAGAAGAACTGCCTCAGCTCGCCCCCGAACTGGCAACCGTGAGCGCTGCACTCACGCAACTCAAGCAGGAAAACGCCTCAAGCTGGAATCGTATCTTTGAACAGAGTGTACTAAATCTGCTGCAATCGACACCGCATTCTTGTCGATTGCTCGGTGAAGCGTACAACGAAGAAGAGTTTTTACCGCTCCTACAAGCGGCAAACGATCGCACCGGACTGCATTATTTATATTTCAATAAGCTGCTGCTTTGTTACTTGTTGAACTGCCATCGGCAAGTTCTAGAATATGCAACTCAGGCTGAAGCTTATCTAGACGGCGTGCAAGCATTTTTGGTTGTGCCTGTGTTTTATTTCTATGATTCTCTGGTGCAGATGACGATCGCTCAGCCTGATTTAGAGAAAGTCAACCGCAATCAAGCCAAGCTAAAGATTTGGGCAACTGCCGCACCGATGAACTTTCAGCATAAGTACGATTTGGTTGAAGCAGAGCGATCGAGATGCTTGGGAAATCGCAGTGAAGCGATCGAACGATACGATCAAGCGATTTCTGGTGCAATTACACACGGCTATCTACACGAAGCCGCGATCGCCAACGAACGCGCCGCAGAATTCTACTTCTCACTTCACAAAGACAAAATTGCTCAAGCCTATCTAAGGGATGCTTATGAGGGATATCAGCGCTGGGGGGCGATCGCCAAAGTCAGACAGCTCGAACAACAGTACCCGACGCTTTTCACCCGCTCTTCTGAACCGAACCAAACGTTAGACTTGGCAACCGTGATGAAAGCAGCGCAGGTGCTTTCGAGTGAAATTGTGCTCGATCGCTTGCTCACGAAGTTGATGCAGCTTGTAATCGAGAATGCAGGGGCAGAATCTGGATTGCTCTTGCTCGAAAAGACGGGATCGCTCCAAGTCGCAGCATCGCAAGGAATGCAGCTTTATTCAGCCGCAATCGTGAATTATGTTGCGAGGACTGGTGAATCGATCGTCCTCGATCAAGCTGCCGTGCAGGGCGCATTTACAAGAGATGCCTACATTGTGGAGCATCAGCCCAAATCCGTTCTATGTGCGCCAATTCTGCATCAAGGAAAGCTCACAGGCGTTCTATATCTAGAGAACAATCTCACGATCGCGGCATTTACCCCAGAGCGGCTGGAAGTGCTGCAATTGCTGGCGGCGCAAGCAGCGATTGCGATCGAAAATGCTCGACTCTATGCGGATTTAGAAGAAGCAAAGCGCACCCTCGAAGGCAAAGTCATTCGGCGAACTAGAGAACTTCAGTTCAAAAACATTCATCTACAGCAAGAAATGAGTGAGCGCCAACGAGCAGAAAGAGCGGCAGCAGCAGCAAACCAGGCAAAGAGCGAATTTCTTGCCAACATGAGCCACGAACTCCGCACTCCATTAAATGGCATTCTCGGCTTTGCTCAGATTCTCAACAAAGATACAAGCTTCACAGAGTCCCAAAAGAATGGAATTCGCATTATTCATCGCTGTGGTGAACATCTATTGACGCTGATCAATGATGTGTTGGATTTGTCGCGGATCGAAGCTCGAAAAATGGAGCTTCACTGCAACGATTTCTATTTATCTGAACTGTTAGAGGGAGTTGTTGCCATCTGTGGCATCCGAGCCACTCAAAAAGGAATTACGTTTCGCGATGAAACTCAGTCTCCGTTACCGAGGTTGATTCGAGCTGATGAAAAACGACTCAGACAAGTTCTGATCAACCTATTAGGCAACGCGGTGAAGTTTACCGATCGCGGTCACGTCACCTTTAAGGTCGGCTATGTTTCTGCATTTGAACCGACTGCTGAAGCGGCAACAAAGGTGCGATTTCAAGTTGAAGATACGGGAGTCGGAATGTCTCCAGCCCAGCTACAGGAGATTTTTCAACCGTTTAAACAGGTGGGTGAACGTCGTCATCAAACCGAAGGGACGGGGCTTGGACTTGCAATCAGTCGGGATTTAATCCGGTTGATGGGCAGTGAGATTCAGGTCCGCAGCACACCCGGAGAAGGCAGCGTTTTTTGGTTTGACTTGGATTTAGTGGAGGTGTGTTACTTACCTGGCACGATCGAACAATCTCGGATTCGTGGATTTAAGGGCGATCGAACCATTCTTGTGGTAGACGACAAAGCAGAAAATCGCGAGGTTTTAGTCAATCTACTGAAGCCCTTGGGATTTGAGGTGATTGAAGCGATCGACGGACAAGATGCCCTAGAAAAAGCACAACAGTTTCACCCCGATGCGATCTTGCTTGATTTAGTCATGCCTAGGATGGATGGGTTTGAGACGACTCGCCAACTTCGCCTGTCTGAAAATCTGCATGAAACCGTGATTATTGCGACTTCAGCTAGTGTGTTTGCAATGGATCAGCAAAGAAGCCGAGAGGTAGGCTGTGACGGCTTTTTATCGAAACCGATTCGTGAGATAGAGCTATTAGAGCAGCTATCAGCTCATCTCAAGCTAGACTGGATTCAAGAAGCATCTCCTCAACCGAGCTTGCAATCCGAATTGGTTGCGCCACCTGCCGCAGAACTGTCAATGCTACAAAATCTCGCGATGATGGGCGACTTAAAAGCGATCGTACAGCGCTCTGAGCAATTAGAGCAGCAAAGTCCGGAGTTTACAGCGTTTACGACTCATCTCCGCCAACTGGCAAAATCCTTTAAGAGAAAACAAATTTTAGAGTTCATCAACTCATTCTGATAAATGATTGATCAGCGAGGCAGTATGTCTGAGCCAGGCGTAATTTTAGTGGTCGATGATACTTTGACCAATTTGGAAGTTTTGTTTGAGTCTTTGAACAATGCAAATCTCCGGATCTTAGTTGCAGAAGATGGAGAAAGCGCAATCTCTATTGCAAACTATGCGCGACCCGATCTGATTTTGCTAGATATTCTCATGCCTGAGATGGATGGCTTTGAAACCTGCCGCCAGCTAAAAGCAAATCATACAACCGCAGAAATCCCAGTCATCTTTATGTCAGCCCTGACTGAAACGATCGATAAAGTGAAGGGCTTCAGCTTGGGGGCTGTCGATTACATTACAAAACCCTTTCAGCAAGAAGAAGTTCTTGCCCGGGTGCAAACACACCTCCGGCTTCAGCAACTGGCACGGCAACTCAGGGAGCGAATGGCACAGGAACAAGCCGCTAGAGCCGAAGCTGAAGCCCAACGCAACCGCGCCAACAATATTCTCGAAAGCATTACCGATAGCTTTTTTGCGTTGGATCAAAACTGGCACTTCACGTATGTCAATAGTCAAGCAGAATTGACGTTGCAAAGAAAACGAGAAGACTTAATCGGCAAGAACATCTGGGACGAATTTCCTGAAGCTGTGGGGGCCGAGTTTTATCAGCAATACCATCGGGTTCGGACTGAGCAAGTTGCGGTTAAGTTTGAAGCCTTCTATGCTCCTTTGAACGCCTGGATGGCGGTTCATGCTTATCCAGCCAAAGATGGAATTTCAGTGTATTTTCAAGACATCAGCGATCGCCATCGCAAACAACAAGAACTCGATCGCCTGTATCAACGATCGCAGCTGTTTGCGGATGTCACGCTAAAGGTGCGCCAATCGCTCAATGTTGATGAGGTGATGCAAACGGCAGTCGCTGAGGTGCAGGAACTTTTGCAAACCGATCGCGTTTTAATCTATCGCTTGTGGGCAGATGGAACGGGCAGCGGAGTGGCTGAAGCTGTTTTACCCGGTTGGACACCCGTACTGGGACGAAAGTTTCCTGAAGAAGTGTTTCCACTCACCCACCGGGAGCGATATCGCCAGGGCAGAATTGCCAAAATCTCGGACGTGAAGAATCAGCAGGAGAAGGTGGCAGGATGCCTGATCGAATTTGTGCAACAGTTCCAGGTTCGAGCCAAGTTAGTTGTGCCCATTTTGATTAAGTCAGAACTCTGGGGATTGCTGATTGCTCATCACTGTCGATCGCCGCGAAACTGGACAGAGTTTGAAACTGAATTGCTTCAGCAACTTGCCGATCAAGTCGGAATTGCGTTGAATCAAGCACAGCTTCTAGAGCAAGAAACCCGCAACTCGCAGGAACTAGCGCGATCGAACGCAGATTTGCAGCAATTCGCTTACATTGCCTCTCACGACTTACAAGAACCGCTAAGAATGATCACCAGCTATCTGCAATTGTTGGAGCGGCGCTATAAAGACCAATTAGACGAAAGCGCTAACGATTTTATTAGCTATGCGGTTGATGGTGCAGCCCGGATGAAGACGCTGATTAATGATTTGCTCGCGTATTCACGAGTGCAAACTCGGGGTAAGCCGTTTGAGCTAGTGGACTGCAACGAAAGTGTCGAGCAAGCGATCGCCAATCTAAAACTTGCGATCGAAGACAATCAAGCAACCCTGACTTGCGATCCTCTGCCTGAAGTGAGGGCGGATCGAACTCAGATGATTCAGCTCTTTCAGAATTTGATCAGCAATGCGTTGAAGTTTCATTGTGCTGAGGCTCCGATGATTCGGATTTCGGCCGAGCCGCGATCGGAAGAATGGCTGTTTCGGGTTCAGGACAATGGCATCGGCATTGAAGCGCAGTACGCCGAGCGAATTTTTGTGATTTTCCAGCGATTGCACAACCGCACTGAATATCCAGGGACAGGCATCGGACTTGCAGTTTGTAAAAAAATTATTGAGCGGCATGGTGGAACAATATGGGTAGAGTCTCAGACTGGAAAAGGTTCAACGTTCTGTTTTACCATTGCAGCCCACCCTTGAACGGAGTCACCCGCCTTGAACAGCTCTCTTGATCGACAAGTCGAGATTTTGCTCATTGAAGACAACCCTGGCGATGTCAGGCTCACCGAAGAAGTTTTGAAAGAAGGAAAAATCTTCAGCCGTTTAAGCGTGGTTGAAGATGGGGTGCAAGCGATCGACTTTTTGCACCACCAAGGAAGATTCGCCCGTGTGCCTCGCCCGGATTTGATTTTGCTGGATTTAAATTTGCCGCGCAAATCCGGGCGAGAAGTGCTAGAAGAAATAAAGCTCAGTTCTGACTTTAGACGGATTCCAGTTGTTGTCTTGACCACTTCTCAAGCCGAGGAAGATATTCTCCGCGCTTATGACTTTCACGCCAATTGTTACATTACAAAACCAATCGACCTCGAACAATTTATAAAAGTGGTTCGATCGATAGAGGCATTCTGGCTAACCACTGTGAAACTTCCACCAGAATAAAAATGATAGATATCCCTTTGATTAAAGTGTTGCTGATCGAAGACAATCCTGGCGATGCTCGGTTATTGCAGGAGCTGTTGGTTGAGGTGCGCTCAGCCCGATTTGAGTTGATTCAGGTTGAGCGATTAAGCCAGGGCTTACAACAGCTTCAGGCACAGAGCTTTGATGTCATTTTGCTCGATCTGTCTTTACCGGATGCCCAAGGACTAGAGACGTTTATTCAATTACATCAGCGCGATCGCAACACTCCGATTGTAGTGATCACGGGGTTGAATGATGAGACTCTGGCGAACCATGCGGTGCAAAGTGGCGCACAGGATT
The DNA here is from genome assembly GCF_039962505.1 of Leptolyngbya sp. DQ-M1. Classification (NCBI taxonomy): domain Bacteria; kingdom Bacillati; phylum Cyanobacteriota; class Cyanophyceae; order Leptolyngbyales; family Leptolyngbyaceae; genus Leptolyngbya; species Leptolyngbya sp. DQ-M1. The sequence goes on along the minus strand of NZ_JAMPLJ010000002.1, from coordinate 109,345 downwards.
ATCTAGTAAAAGATCAAGTCACGGGCGATGTGCTGGTGCGATCGATTCGATATGCGATCGAGCGTAAACGCGCCGAACAAAAGATTCGAGAGCAAGCAGCACTGCTGGATATTGCCACCGATGCGATTTTAGTTCAGGATTTAGACGGACGGATCTTATTCTGGAATAAGGGTGCAGAGCGGCTCTACGGCTGGTGTGCGGCGGAAATTGTCGGGCGCACTTATGAATCGCTTTCTCCCAACTCCGAGTTTGCCCCTAGAGCGGCTCAGAGCATCCTCTTTGAGCAGGGAGAATGGTCAGGCGAGCTGCAACGTACCACTAAGAGCGGCAAAACTGTCACCGTCGAGAGCCGTTGGTCGCTGGTGCGCAGCGATGATGATCAGCCAAAATCAATCTTAGTCGTGAGTACCGATGTCACCGAGAAGAAGAAGCTAGAGGCGCAGTTTTTGCGAGTTCAGCGCATGGAAAGCATTGGAACTTTAGCGAGCGGTCTAGCGCACGACCTCAACAACATTCTCACACCGATCCTAGCAACCGCACAATTGTTACAGTTTAAGTTTCCGCATCTGGATGAACGGAATCAGCGATTGTTAAAGATGTTGGAGACGAACGCGAAGCGTGGAGCCGCTTTAGTGAAGCAGGTTCTATTGTTTGCCCGCGGAGTTGAGGGCGAACAAGCTGTACTGCAATTAGAACCTTTGATTCTTGAAACACAGCAGATTGCCCAGGAAACCTTTCCAAAGTCGATCACGATCGAAACCAAAATCGCCGGGAGCTTATGGTCGATCGGGGGTAACGCAACCCAGCTTCATCAGGTGCTCATGAACCTCTGTGTGAATGCCCGTGATGCGATGCCAGACGGCGGAACACTAACCATTGCGGCTGAAAATCAATTAGTTGATCAAGCGTATGCCCAAGCAAATCTGGATGCGCGAGTGGGTTCGTTTGTAAAACTCACGGTTGCCGACACCGGAACAGGCATTCCTCCGGAGGTCGTCGATCGCATCTTTGAGCCGTTTTTTACCACCAAAGAGATTGGTAAAGGAACAGGTCTTGGTCTTTCGACGGTGCTAGGAATTATCCAAGGTCACGGTGGGTTTGTGAGCGTCAACAGTAAGGTAGGGCAGGGAACGCAGTTCGATCTATTTTTGCCCGCAGTAATGGCAATGAATGTTCAGGAACCCCAAGCCGCAGAAATTTTGTCCGGCCATGAAGAATTGGTGCTGATTGTGGATGATGAAGCGGCAATTCGAGAAAGCAGCAAGGCTTTGTTAGAGGCGTATCATTATCAAGTGTTAACCGCAGCTAACGGTAGCGAAGCGATCGCTCTTTATCATCAGCATCAAAAGGATATCCAGGTCGTGCTGGTGGATATGATGATGCCGGTGATGGATGGTGCAACCACAATCGATCGACTGTATGAAATTAACTCACAGGTTAAAGTGATTGCAATCAGTGGCATTGTTTCGCGATCGCAAACGGCGGCAACGAAAGAGGCGGATCGATTCTTGCAAAAGCCTTATACGGCTGAAGAGCTTCTAAGTACGATGCGTCAGGTGTGTGGGGCGATCGCTTAACTGAATCTATCTGATGTTTCAATCACGAGCAGATCAGCTTTAAAGACGCGAACACCGTAGGTGCAGCGAAGCTTCTAATCGCGTCTTCAAAGCTGATTATCGTAGAACGAAGTTCACTATCCGCCCAACACCGAAGTCACTGCCCGTCCAATATTTTGAGGCTGCATCGCATCCATCGCCGCAGTCGGCTCATATCCACAATGCACCATGCAATCCGCACACTTTGGATTTCCACTCTTACGCCCGTATTGGCTCCAATCGGTGTGATCCAGTAGCTCTTGGAAAGTCTTGTAATGTCCTTCGTTCAACAAATAACAAGGCTTTTGCCAGCCCAAAACGCTATAGCTCGGACTGCCCCAAGGCGTACACTCATAGTCTTTCTCACCAATGAGAAAATCAAGAAACAATGGATTATGGCTAAAGTTCCACTTCTTACCCAACTTCAGCGGTGCCAGAATCTGGCGGAACAATGCTTTCGTTTGTTCGCGCTTGAGGAAATGATCCTGATCCGGTGCCCATTCGTAAGAATATCCCGGAGAAAGTTGCATTCCATCCACACCAAGCTCAGTCAGAAAATCGAAGAATTCGTGCATTTCTTTGGGATTAGCACCGTCGAAAATCGTCGTGTTGGTGTTAACTTGGAAGCCTCTTGCCTTTGCTGCTTTAATGGCTTTCACAGCAGTATCGAACACCCCTTTACGATCGACACACTGATCATGCAACTCGCGCATTCCGTCTAAATGCACCATAAACGTGAAATAAGGCGAAGGCTTGAACTTATCGAGGCTTTTCTCTAGCAACAGTCCATTGGTGCAGAGATAGATAAATTTCTTGCGATCGACCAATCCCTGAACAATTTCTGCAATCTGCGGGTGCAGCAATGGTTCACCGCCTGGAATCGACACCACTGGAGCACCACACTCTTCAGCGGCTGCAAAACATTGTTCAGGAGTTAAATTTTGCTTCAGCACTTCGACGGGATGCTGGATTTTACCGCAGCCCGTACACGCGAGATTGCAGCGAAAAAGCGGTTCAAGCATTAACACCAATGGAAAGCGCTTGCGACCCATTAGGCGCTGCTTGACTAAATAAGAACCCACTCCGACGACTTGCTGTAGGGGAACTCCCATCGCTATCTCCTCACTGTGTCCTGATGGATGTATTGAAACCAGTGTACGGCATCTTTTAAAGCGGCGCGAATTGGCGTTTGGGGCAGTTCCAATTCCCGGATGGCTTTTTCTGGGTTGTAATACATCGGTTGCTTGGACATTCTCACGCCGTCGATCGGGATGGATGGCGCTTTGCCAAATTTTGTCAACACCGCTTCATCAATCCACGCAACGGTCAGCGGCAACCATAGGGGCACTGATCGCGCTGGAGCGCTTAACCCTGTGATTTGACTGAGTTCCTCTAACATTTGCTTCAGGCTGAGATTCTGATTGCCGAGAATGTAACGATCGCCTGTTTTGCCTTTTTGGAGTGCGAGCAAATGCCCCCAAGCGACATCGCGCACATGCACAAGGTTCAAGCCTGTTTCAACATAAGAAGGCATTCGACGCTGTAAAAACCGCAGCACAATATCCCCGGTTGGCGTAGGCTTGATGTCATACGCCCCGATCGGCGTACTGGGATTAACAATCACCACATCTTGACCGGACTGTACCGCTTTGATCGCTTCTTGTTCTGCCCAGTATTTGGATTGTTTGTAGTGACCGATCAGCTTTTCTACCGGAGATTGATATTGTTCGGTTGTCGGCTGACCGCTGGGATCAACGCCGATCGCTGCCACTGAACTGGTATAGACCGATCGCTCAATGCCTGCTGTTCTCGCTGCCGCTAACACATTCCGCGTTCCGAGAACATTGCTTTGGTAAAGGCTCGCTCGATCGCGTTGCCACAAGGAGTAGTGCGCGGCAACATGAAACAGCACCTGACAGCCCCGCATCAATTCGCTCAGATTCTCATCCAGGAGATCACCCTGCACAATCTCAACTTCTAAGCCTTTAAGATTGTCCAATCGGCTATTAGGGCGTACCAGCGATCGCACTTCAAACCCTTCTTCGAGCATCAGCCGAACGAGGTTTGCTCCGACAAAGCCTGTACTGCCTGTGACGAATGCTTTCATACGTTAAATAAAACCGTTGGTTGATTTGATACCAGAATCCTAAATCTATAATTCGGCTAAAGCTTGCTTGTGGAGTGAGGAAAACTGTTCGGTTTTGCTCTGCAACCGTCCTTTCAACATTGGAAGCTCTATCATGCACTCTCTACACTTTGGTTTTGATTGGATTCGATCGACCGTTCTCGCTTCAACTTTAATTGCCGTCAGCAGTTTACCCAGTTTTGCAATTCCTCAGTCGTCTCTCACATCCTCGCAGGTTGGCAACTCTACTGCAACTCAGGTGATTGCTCCTTATCAAGCGCCGCCTCAATTGCTTGTGATTCAAAGACCGCCGCAATATACTTCGTCTTTTACTCAGGGAGCTGGCGTGACGATCGCTCAAACTGCCGCGCATGGCTTACCGCGATCGCTGGAAATTGGCTACGCTTTGACCGCACAATTGCCGCGAAGAATCGGGGGCGGTGGTACTGATTCCTTGCCTCAGTTGGTGTTCGTTCCTCAAGGTGTTCAGAATACGGGTGGCGAGATTCTTGCTCCGGTACGATCGTCGATCCAGACGTATCAGGTTCAGACGGATCAAGGGTTTCTGGAGCAGACGACTCAAAATGTGATTAACTTCTCGCTCTAGAAGGCTGAAGTCCACTCCTTCTACTTATGCTCTGGAGGTGGCTCTGTTGGCGGTAGTTCCTCTTCTCCAAAGGTCTGAGGCCAAGGGCGCGTTGTTGTGATATCGTCCTCAACCTCGATCTCTATGGCGGCAAAAAATTCCGGCGGCAGCGACAAGGTTGTTAGATTGGTTAATTGACTCAAATCTTCAAGCACCGCTTCTGCCGATTGATAGCGCTGCCGAAAATCACGATGGACTAACTTAGTGAGAATGGCAGCCAGCGAACCGCTGACGATCGCTCGATCACGCCAAATAATTTCACCGGTCTCTGGATCTTCTTTGAGGTGGCTCGGCGGTAATCCTGTCAGCGCTTGAATTCCAATCATTCCCACTGCATAGAGATCGCTATTAAAGCGTGGATTTCCTGCACATTGCTCCGGAGGCATATAACCCTGCGTTCCAATCCCGATCGTCGCAGTGGCGATCGCGCTTTCGGTGAGTTGATGATGCAGTTCTTTCACCGCACCGAAATCAATTAAGACTAATTGCTGATCGCTCGATCGCACAATCAGATTGCTTGGCTTGATGTCGCGGTGAATCACTTTGTGATCATGCACAAACTTGAGGATCCCGATCAGATCTTGCATCAGTTCGACGAGCCGTGCTTCCGGTAAATGTCGTCCGATCGGTAGATCCTCGCTCAAGAGTGTCCCCTCGATGAACTCTTGAATCAGATAAAACTCTCCGTCTTCTTCAAAATTTGCCAGCAGTTGAGGAATCTGATCATGCTTTCCTAAACGTTCTAGGCTGTCAGCTTCGGATTTGAACAAGCGACGGGCTAAGGGTAAATGCCTCGGATTGTTGCTTGTCGGTCGCAGATGTTTCACAACACAAGCCGGATTTCCGGGGCGCTGGGTATCCTCGGCTAGATAAGTTTGACCAAAACCGCCTGAACCGATGATTCGCGTAATTTTGTAGCGTCCACTCAGTTTTTTACCAATAATTTCCTGCTCGTGTTCTTGGAGCAAGCCTTTATACTCATCATGATCGCGAATAATCTCCTGCACCATCGGTGTTCTTGCAAACTGCTTTAGCCGCTTGCGAAGTTGGCGCTTGTTGCGATAGTCATGCGCGAGTCCTGTTCCCAAGTATGAAACACCCGTCAGCAGAATAGCTCCGACTGGAACCGCGATCGGTAGAATCATCAATCCCTGCGTAAACGCCGCATATCCCACCCCTGCCCAAAAGAACGCGATCGCACTTGCCCACCCCAATCTAGCTGTGGGTTGTTTGGCTTGAGTTTGAATCAATCCAGCAATCAGAACCAATCCGGCGATCGCCGCTCCTGCAATGACTGAATTCGGCAACGCATCGCGAATCGATTTATTTTCGAGCAGCGTGGCGATCGCGTTGGCGTGAATTTCAACGGCGGGCATCCTGCCCACAGGCGTATTTTCCTCGCCACTAATATTAGAAGCCGTCGAACCGATTAAAACAATCTTGTCTTTAAAAATCTCGCCTCGTCTAAGAAAATCGCTGTTCCAATTCTCCTCAGACAACACAGTCCAAAACGGAATTGTTGTTCTACTAAAGGTTCCATCTCCCCCGTAAAAAAAGATCGTGTTGCCCTTTGGGGGCGCAGGTTGAAGATTTGCTGATCGCAAGGTCGCGTCTGCAAATGAAATAATCCTTTCCTCGTCAAACAAAGCTGCTATCTCAGGCGACGATCGCTCATACTCGACCGCTTCACTGCCCAACCGATGAATCTTCTCGTTTGGCTCTGTACGATATTCAATAAATCCGTAGGAAGCGTTCGGCGTTCGGAAGGGGCAAAAGGGTAACGCCAGCCGCATTTGCTCACCTTGACGGTTATCAAGCCGATCGCTGTTTACCGATAACGTAACCCGCCCATCGTAGCGCTGTAAAACTTGCTGTAAAGCGCGATCGTCCTCGGCAATTTGCTGCTTGGGATCGCTGCAATCGGTAGAAGTTTCAGTCTGACTAAAACTCGGTAAATCCAGCAGCAAATTGACACCGACTGTTTTTGCTCCTGCCTTCATCACGCGATCGATCGCTCGTGCATACGCACTCCGACGCAACAACCGACTCGATCCCGACAATTGCAGCAGCGTCTCATCGTCGATCGCCAAAATCACAAGATTATCCGGAGTTGCCACCGCTCCCCGAACTTTAAACATCGCGCTTTGGGTCTGACGCTCCCAAGACTGGGCAAATTTCGGCTGAGTTGCGGTGATTAATCCAGACACGATCGCACAGCCCAGCATTAGCCCGTGCCCCCATTGCCCCCATTGCCCAAATTGGAGGTCGCGCTTGTTTCCAGCAGTTTCCGTCACCGCAATGGCGCGATCGCGTTTGTACTCGTCATACGCCTCGATCGGCATCGTCTCAGTGGTCGGATTCTCAGGTTGTTTAACAGTCGTTTGCCGAAATAGTCCAGAACGTAGTGTCAGCGATAAGGCTCGAAGAAGAGAAGGAGTTACTTTTTTTGACATGACTGAGAGATCCGGGCGTGTTTGATTAATCAAGCGCCTTCAGCACGATTCAGGACGATTTTGTCATTACGATCGTTTTATCGCAATCCTCTAATCCCGCAATCTTACAAGTCACGCAGGTCGGCTATAAAAAAGAGTCAGTACAACTATAAATTCTCTAAAAAATCCGCCTAATAGCTGAGGAACTGTTCTAACTGCTCTAATTAACTAATGTTAAGCACTATTTCTTACTACGATATAAAGCTGGTTCAAAATGTTAGGAAAACCCCTACAGTTTAGCGATAATTGCGCTCGATCGCGTCGGTCAACACCTGCGCTCTGGTTCTATCTCACCTTAAAACAGAGCGGATTTGTGTGGGGGCATCACGATGGCAGAGCGGACTAAGAACGGCTAGCTTGTATTTCTAAACGGAAAAGAGTTAGTTCCTGCTAGCGGATCGATGGCAGGTGATGAAAGGGCTGAAAGAGATCCTGCGATTTTTCAGTCCGCTCTCAGTTTTCCGTTGTTAAAATTAATTATTCTCATTTTTGCTTCTACAAATTCTAGGTCTTTAGCTTCTATGCATTACTCGATGAACCGTCTTTCTATTTTTGTAGACGGAAACAATATGTTCTATGCACAGCAAAAGAATGGCTGGTTTTTTGATCCCAAGCGCGTATTAGAACACTTCACAGCAGAAAAAAACGTTGAATTGATTAACGCCTACTGGTATACCGGATTGAAAGATCCCCAAGACCAGCGCGGCTTTCGAGATGCTTTGATCAGTTTAGGCTACACGGTGCGGACTAAAATTCTCAAGGAATATTACGACGATTCTTCGGGTCGATATTCGCAAAAAGCGAATCTTGATATTGAAATTGTGGTCGATATGTTTAATACCGTGGAGCAGTACGATCGCGTGATTCTGTTTAGCGGCGACGGTGATTTTGAGCGAGCGATCGAGCAATTGCGCTCGAAAAACACGCATATTACAGTCGTCTCAACCGAGGGGATGATTGCGCGGGAATTACGGAATGTCACCGATCGCTATATCGATCTCAACGATATTCGCTCCTATATTGAAAAAGCCGATTATTAGTCAAGCTTCTCTGACTCGACAAGGCAGCGTACTACAATAAGGGTTACAATCACGACAGAAATTCTTTTGTCGCTGTGTTCCAACGGTTTGGAAAGCGCAATTGAATTGATTGTTTCTTTACGACACATACACTACACCTAGTCGAGCTATGAACGCATCTCATTCCGATCGCATTCTGATTTTCGATACCACTCTGCGCGATGGCGAACAGTGCCCTGGCGCAACCCTGCATGTGGATGAAAAACTTACGATCGCGCGTCAGCTTGCTCGACTCGGTGTAGACATTATCGAAGCGGGGTTTGCTTTTGCCAGCCCTGGAGATTTTGAAGCGGTACAGAAAATCGCTCAAGCGGTTGGCACTCCAGACGGGCCTACGATCTGTAGCTTAGCCCGTGCAATTCCCGCAGACATCAAAGCGGCGGCTGAAGCGCTCAAACCTGCGGCAAAACCCAGAATTCACACCTTTATCTCCACTTCTGATATTCACCTGGAGTATCAACTGAAGAAATCCCGCGCGGAAGTATTGACGATCGCGCAAGAAATGGTCGCCTATGCGAAATCCTTCGTCGATGATGTAGAATTTTCGCCGATGGATGCGGCTCGGTCTGATCCCGAATATCTGTATCAAGTGCTAGAAGCCGCGATCGCCGCTGGTGCTAAAACGATCAACATTCCCGATACGGTCGGCTACATGACACCGAGCGAATTCGGTGACATGATTCGCGGCATTAAACAAAACGTTCCCAACGTCGATCAAGCTATCATTTCCGTTCACGGTCACAATGATTTAGGATTAGCCGTCGCTTGCTTCCTCGAAGCTGTGAAAAACGGAGCGCGTCAGCTTGAATGCACGATCAACGGCATCGGAGAACGGGCTGGAAATGCTTCACTTGAAGAACTGGTGATGGCGCTGCATGTGCGGCGATCGTACTTTAACCCTTACCTCGGTCGTCCGGCAGAATCCGAAGCGCCGCTTACCCACATCAACACCCAAGAGATCTACAAAACCTCGCGCATGGTGTCCAACCTGACAGGGATGTTGGTGCAGCCGAATAAAGCGATCGTCGGTGCCAACGCTTTCGCCCACGAATCTGGCATTCACCAAGATGGAATGCTAAAGAATCGGCAAACCTACGAAATCATGGACGCGAAAACGATCGGTCTAACCGATACGCTTTTAGTTTTGGGTAAACACTCTGGTCGTAACGCTTTCCGCTCTCGTCTGAACGAACTCGGATTTGAGCTAACCGACCAGGAAATCAACAAAGCCTTTGTCCGGTTCAAAGAACTTGCCGATAAGAAAAAAGAAGTCACTGATCGCGATCTAGAGTCGATCGTCAACGACGAAGTTCAACAAGTCCCCGACCTCTTCCGCTTGGAACTGGTTCAAGTCTCTTGTGGGAACACCACTTGCCCGACTGCAACCGTTCGCTTGATCAATCCTGACGGTCAAGAGTTGACTGATGCCGCAACCGGAACAGGCCCAGTTGATGCCGTTTACAAAGCGATTAACCGCGTCGTCAACGTCCCAAACCAACTGATCGAATTCTCGGTGCAGTCAGTGACAGCCGGAATTGACGCGATCGGCGAAGTCACGATTCGGTTGAAGTATGGCGATCGGATTTTCTCCGGACACTCTGCCAACACCGATATCATCGTCGCGTCGGCACAAGCATACGTGAATGCGCTTAATCGCCTGTATGCGTCGTTGCAGATCACAGAGAACAAGCAAGCTGTCGCATCTCAAACCGCAAATTAGTGCATTTAGGCTAGAGTTTGGCGGTGCAGCTCCTCAGGCTGCACCGCCTTTTTTAACGTCAGTTCGACAGACCGTATTCGCTTCGATTGGAGAGTTGGGTTGCCCCCTAAATCCCCCACCAGTGGGGGACTTTGAAGGTTAAGAAACCGCTTCAATTTGGAGAATTGCTGTTTTCTAAGTCCCCCATTCTGGGGGATTTAGGGGGCAAGAAGCCGATTAAAACGAAGCAAGAAATTTTGTCGACCTCACGTTTTCTTAATCGTTTGAATTTGGTGTGTATTGCAATGACTTAGCCGCGAATTACGCGATAGCGAACCGCATACCTCCAGCTTGAATACCAACCGCCGCCACCTTTGAAGCCCCAAATTTGCAGAGATTCGCCATTCGGGATAGCCCATACCGGAAACTCGCGCAAGTGTTGACCGAGTTCATCATCCTGGTCGAGCGACATGATTCCGCCGATCGCGCTGATAGCAAAGGGCAAGATTGTACCCGCCGCCGCTGTGTAGGGATTGGGGATTGTTGCTAAACCAGAGGAAACTGCTTGACCAATCTTAGTGACGACTTCACCATGCTTCGACCAGTCTTTATTAGAATCCTCGTCAAAGGCGATTAGCGCAACTTTCAGAATTCGGTTTTCGGGCACATCCGCATCAAAGATTGTTCCACCGCCGATTCCGAATGCTTTAGTTTGTTTATCGTTGACCGAAATCGGACGAGTGAGAACTCCAGCAGAATTACCTCCATCAGAAACAGCTCCGGTGAGATAAAACTCGTCTGCACCCGTTACATCTTCGGTGTCGTAGCAGGTTACGTCTTGTAAGACCACACGAATTCTAGGCATAGTGTCTTTCTCCTAATCAAGGGTGTAATGAATGTTGTGAGTGAATGCGATCGCTCAAAGGTCAAGCAGAATCAATGGTTGAAACCTTTGCAGTGGGACGATCGCCGATTCCGAAACGTGAGCGAGAAACCAAGCTAGAACAATCACTGTCTCTGCGTTGTGTTTGTTGCTCACAAAAAATACTTCACACCCGAAGTATTGCATTCCAGGAGAAAGTGTCTAAATTTACAGATCTAAATATTGAACTGGATACGAAAACGCCGTTGACGTTCAAAAATCTGGTTTGAAGCAGGAAACCGCGATCGCACTCTAGACCGCGCTCACGCCAAGCGCTTTGAAGCTTAACGACTAAGACTCCGCTAAAACAGGCTCTTCTGGCAGTTCTTCCGGTTTTGGCTTCTTCTGAATCAACTGCCCAATATTTTGATTGATTTGAAAATACTGATGAAACTTATCCGTCACCTGTACCAGCGACGATCGCCCGTCTGAATTCTTTCGCTTCCGGACAAATCCCATTTCAACAAGTTCTGGAATATGCTGATACACGCCAGAGCCACGAATCTCCACCAGTTCCGTTTGACTAAGCGGCCCTTTCAGCGCCACAACTGCCAAGGTTCTCAGCGCTCCCACTCCCAGATCGGCGGGGATCAGCGCATTAATCAAATTCTGATAAGTCTCTCTTAGCTGCAAACTGTAGCCCGACTCGGTTTCGGCAATTTCTAACGCACCGTCACGATGGGCATACTCCGACATCAGTTCCATCAGCGCTTCTTCGGTGGTTCGACGATCGCACCCCGCCAACTCGCACAACTGCGCGATCGTCAACGGTTGCGCTTTGAGATAGAGAATTGCTTCTAGAGTAGTCGTCAAACGAGACATGGGCAAAAAGAGCGCACAAGAATGACTAATAGAGTACCAAACTTCAGTCGAGGCGCTTCACTTGTTAAAGTGGAATTACCCTAAATTTCCTCAAATTATGAGCGATTCCCCCCAAACTCCCACCACAGAAGCGACCCAAGAACCAAAGCCAAGCTACGTGAAATTGGCAATGCGAAACATGGTACGCAAGCGCGGCAAATCGATCTTTCACTTCGCGCTGACCACGATCGGGCTACTCGGTACGCTAGTTGTTCTTTCGTACTTAACGCGGTAATGCAAATCGAAGTTAGCGTTCAAGATTGCTTTAATCAGGAACTCCCCATTCAGGCAGAAACCTGGGAAATTTGGTTCCGCAAGTGGCTGGAATTGCTCAAACCGACGCAAGAGGGACAACCTTTGCATCCACAGGAGCAGTATGAATTGAGCTTGCGATTGACCGACGATCGCGAAATTCAGTTGCTCAATCAGAATTATCGATCCAAAGATCAGCCAACGGATGTATTGGCGTTCGCGTCATTGGAGGTAGACTATCCGCAGTTCGATGAATTAGGCGCAGAACCGCTCTATTTAGGAGATATTGTCATTTCGGTGGAAACTGCCGATCGACAAGCCTCGCCTCACACCTTAGAGACGGAACTCGCTTGGCTTGCTGTTCACGGACTGCTTCACCTGTTGGGCTGGGATCATCCCGACGAGTCAAGTTTGCTGCGAATGTTGGATCAGCAACAGATTCTACTGAATGCAGTGGGATTAGAAGCAAAGCGTTGACTGTTATCGAGAAACTCTTTACGTTTGTCGTTTGAACGTTTATTTTTCAAATTCACGCTTTACGTTTGCTAACAGAGTTGTAATACTGTGTTGTGTAATCTGATGTGATCGTCGCGCCATCAGGGTACTGATATCGTATCTCTACTGGTGGTTCACCTGGTTTGCGTATGTCCCAAGAATTTCCCACTCAGTCCCCCAAGCGTTCAAAAGTTGTCCCGCTCGTCAAGCCAGAACGGGATCTGGCTTGGCAGGTGGCTCCAACTCTGCTGACCAGTTTTCGCTATGCCTGGATGGGCATTAGCTATGCGCTCAGAACGCAGCGAAATTTTAGAATTCACGTTTGTCTGGGATCGATCGCGATCGGGTTAGGACTTCTACTCAAAGCAACGGTCGTCGAACTTGCGGTGATCGGCTTGACGATCGGACTCGTCTTGGCGATGGAATTGCTTAATACGGCGATCGAATCGGTGGTCGATCTTACAGTGAAGCAGACCTATCACGAATTAGCGAAAGTCGCGAAGGATTGCGCGGCGGCGGCGGTTCTTGTGGCAGCGATCGCAGCCGTTCTCGTCGCGGGCTGCATTTTGTTTCCCAAACTTTGGCTGGTGCTACAAGTGATTCTCTGAGAAACTGAGAAAGCGCACCTCAAGGCATTTCTCATGATTTTAGTGATTGATAACTACGACAGCTTTACTTACAATCTGGTGCAATATTTGGGCGAATTGGGTGCAGAATTCGCGATCGCCTCAGATATTCAGGTGTACCGCAACGATCAAATTACGCTTGACCAGGTTCGAGAATTAAAACCGGATGCGATCGTCATTTCCCCTGGCCCTGGACGACCCGAAGATGCCGGAATTTCGATGGAGTTGATTCGGCAGTTAGGCACAACCACCCCAATTTTAGGCGTATGTCTCGGACATCAAAGCATCGGGCAGGTTTTTGGCGGTGATATTGTTTCGGCTCCAGAATTGATGCACGGAAAAATCTCAGCCGTAAAGCATACAAATGTGGGCGTATTTGAGGGACTCGACAATCCGATGACCGCGACTCGGTATCATAGTCTGGTGATCGATCGAGCAAGTTGCCCAGCAGTGCTAGAGATTACCGCCTGGGTCGAGGATCAAACGATCATGGGCGTTCGGCATCGTGAGTATCCGCACATTCAGGGCGTACAGTTCCACCCCGAAAGCGTTCTCACGACTTCTGGAAAACAACTGCTGCGGAACTTTTTGCGATCGATTGGCGATCAATAATGCAAATTCTGGTGTGAGGAAGTATGAAACGCAGGCAGTTTATTCAATTTGCGGGCGCGGGATTGGCAGCAAGTTTGACCGCCACGCCCCTACGGGCGCAGTCTGGCGGACTGTCAGTGCGCTATCTCGGTCATATGTGCTTTCTGTTCACCGGAAGCGGGCAACGAATTTTAGTCAATCCATTTCGCGCTCAGGGCTGTACAGCCGGGTATCGTCTGCCGAACGTGGCTACAGATTTGGTGATGATTAGCAGCCAGATTTTAGACGAAGGCGCGATCGATGTTGTCCCTGGTAATCCGAAGCTGTTGTTTGAAGCAGGCGCGTATAACGTCGGTGGGTTGAAGATTCAGGGGGTAGCGACGGAGCACGATCGCGTTGGCGGCAGACGCTTCGGACGCAATATTGCATGGCGCTGGTCGCAGAGCGGCTTAAATTTGGTGCATTTAGGCGGAACTGCCGCACCGATCACATTAGAGCAGAAGATTTTGATCGGTTCGCCAGATATACTATTTATCCCAGTTGGCGGCGGTGCGAAGGCTTACGATCCGCAAGAGGCAAAGCAAGCCATTCAAATGCTCAATCCCAAAATGATTGTGCCGATGTATTATCGAACGGCAGCGGCGAAGGGTGAGTGTGATATCGGCGGGCTGGATGCGTTCTTGAGCGCAATGAGCGGAACTCCTGTGCGAAGAGGTGGAAATTCACTGTCGTTGAGTAGAGCGAATCTGCCGAAGCAAGGCTCAGCGATTCAAGTGATGACGTACAGCTAGAGGGGTGCTTTTGTCCGATTGGTTTTGCCCCTAGCTCCGGCGATCATCCTGAACGACAAGCCGTAGAATAGGGACACATCATCGATCGGACATCTTAACGGTGAGCTAAGACACGCCATCCTGAGAGACTTTGGAAATAGACGAAACAGGCTCTTCAACTCTGGGCAACGATCGCTGCCGTCGAGATTTGAGGTGGAATCCGCCATCTGTCCATCGATGCAGCAGCACATAGAAGCACGGAATGATGAACAGTGTGAGCAATGTCGATAAAGATAGTCCAGAGAACACCACAACACCCAAAGGCTGAAGAAATTCGCTACCTTCTCCCAATCCCAGCGCCAACGGGAAGATCCCTAAAACAGTGGTGACAGTCGTCATTAGAATTGGGCGTAACCGTTCGGGTGCGGCTCTAAGAATTGCCGATCGGCGATCGAGTCCTTCATCGTTGTAAATTTCATTCGCAGTTTCTACCATGATGATCGCATTGTTCACCACAATGCCCACGAGTAGGACTGCACCGACAATCACCGTTGCACCGATCGCAGTATTGGTTACGAATAGCCCAATAATGCCACCGGATAATGCAAGCGGAATCGTGAACATAATCACCAGTGGATCAATCAGTGAGTTGTATTGCACTGCCATTACCACAAACACGAGGAACGCCGCTAAACCACCCAACACTGGTAAAGCACTTTGAAGCTGTTGATTGCTTGCAGCCGCACTACTGGGTAAGCGAGAAATTCCGTCCGGAAGTTGAACCCCTTGAAGAATGCGATCGACTTCCGCCAAAGCATCTCCCAAATTTGCACCCTCATTCAAGGTGCCAGCAATTTGGAACACTTGCCGTTGATTGATGCGCTGGATTTGCCCCGGTGCGCGTCCGGTGCGAATAGTTGCCACATCACCGAGGCGAACTAATTGATTGTCGTCAGTAAACAATGGAATCTGCTCAACTTGTGAAGCATTTTGAATCGCTGCTTCATTCAGTTCGACCCGAACATCCACCAGGCGATTCCCGCGCTGAATCTGAGTTGGGATGGAACCTTCGATCGCAGTCTGAATGGTTTCTCCGACTGCTAGTGTGTTGAGTCCGAGTTCTGCGGAACGTTCGCGATCGCGCTCAATCTGAATTTCTGGCTGACGCTGATCCGCATCCGGGCGATATCGGGCGAGTGTTGACTGAGATAATGCCCCTAAAACTTGCCGCCCTGCTGCTTCTAATTGATCAAGATTCTGTCCCTGCAAAATCACATCAATTTCTGCACCTCGAACTGGGGAGTTGTTCAAAATCAAGCCCCGCACCTGTCCCGGACTGACCCGGAGAAGAATGTCTACTAAATTAAGCCTGCGAAATTCACCATTGATCTTTTCAACAAACTTCTCGACATCTGTACCGGACTTCAGGGTGATGTTGCTCGAAGCACGGAGAGGGTTCTCAGACGTATTGTTGCCAAACAGAAAGCCACCCACCGTCGTAAACACATATTCAGTTTCCGGTTGAGCTTGCAGAATTTTATCAACTTCCTGCATAACTTTTTGGCTGGTTGCGATCGGCGTTCCCGGTGGAAATTGAGCGAATAGATTTGCTTGTCCGGTACTAATTCGCGGCAAGATTTCTTGTGGAATTCGTCCCGCCATCCACAAACCGCTACCGCCGAGAAGCAGAAATGCCAGCACGATCACCAGGAGCGGTTTGCGGGTCGCTTTAGCAAGCAACCCTGCATAGCGTCGGGTTCCACCTGTTAAACGCTGATCAAACTGACGAAACACCCAAAAGCGATTCACCCGACTCGACCAGCGAATCGCTAACAATCGCGATGCTAACATCGGCACGACAGTCACTGCGACCAGCAACGAAGCCGCAACCGCAAAGCAAATCGTTAAGATCAACTCGTTAAACAATAGGGAAATAAAGCCGCCAACTAAGATAAACGGCAAGACTGAAACTAAGTTTGCGCCGGTTGCCGCAACGAGCGAGGACTCGACCTCACGACTACTCTCTTCAACTAAATCGATCGCTGCTCCAGTTCCTTGCGTCGCTAACCCTGCTGTGCCTCCCTGCCCGTCAGCCTTTTTATCGATATTTTCCAGAATGACAACCGAAGTATCCACAGCTTGACCGATACTGATCGCTAACCCTGCCATACTAAAGATATTCAGCGAAAAACCGCTGAGTCTCATTACCGCGATCGCAATTAATGTACAGAGTGGAATCGTTAGTGAAATGATAAAAGTCTGTCTGAGTGAGCCTAAAAATAATAAAACCGAAAACGCTGCGAGTGCTGCTCCTGATAACGCTGCTTCGGTGACGCTGTTGAGCGATGCTTGAATAAAGGTCGATTCGTCTAAGGTTGAAAGAAGCTGCATCTCTTGCGGAATCACACCCGATCGACGTAATTCCTCAATCCGCCGCTTCACGCCCTCAACAACTTGAATGGTGTTCGCATCCGGTTGTTTCTGAATACTCACTTTTACCGCAGGCTGACCATTCAAATTTACAAAAACGCGCTGTTTCTGAGTGCCGTCGTTAACCTCGGCAAAATCGCGCAGATTGACACGATTAGAGAGTAATGGCGTTGTCGGCTGCGTTGGAGATGATGTTGTATTTTGTGTTTCAGATTGTGTTGTCGATGATGTTGTTGATTGATTTGCAGCCTGAAAGGACAAATCCTGAATTTCCGCTGCGGTTTTGAATCGCCCGATCGTTCGCGTCAGCGGTTCAGAATTTTTGCCTAAAATTCGACCCCCGGAAATATCCTGGTTCGTTTCTTCTAGCTCTTGTAAAACGCTATTCAAACCTACGCCAAGTGCCTGCAATCGATCGAGATCCACGATTACCCGAACTTCTTCCTCTACGCCTCCAGAGACATCAACTGCGGCAACTCCTTCAACGACTCCTAATTCCCGCGCCAATTCTTCATCGGCAAACACGCGCAAATCAACCAGCTTAGAAGAAGGAGCCGTCACCGCAAACTCGTAAACCGGAAGCTGAGACGGATCAACTTTAAAGAGCGTGGGTTCCTCGATCGTATCCGGCAAGTTCCCCCGCGCTCGGTTAAACGCTGCCGTCGCATCATTCAGCGCCTGGTCAATATTTCCCCCCGGTTGAAAGAACAGATCTACGCTGACTTGTCCTTCGCGAGTTTGTGAATAAACCTGAACGACACCTTCTGTTGCAGACAGCGCTTCTTCAAGTGGACGAGTCACCTCATCGACTGCCACATCCGGCGAGATTCCGGGCGATCGCACCCGCACCCCAATTCGGGGATAGGTAATCGAAGGCAGCAAATCAACTTGTAGACTCGATAGAAAATAAACGCCAAGCACGACCACAGTGAGCGTTAGCATCAGGGTCGCAATGTGTCGCCGAATCGCGATCGAGCTAATACTAAAGCCACGCGACGGAGGATTCTGCACTGTCATGTTTCTATCCTTGCGATAAAATGCTCAACCGAACTGGCGCACCCGCCTCTAACTTGCCACTGCTGCGAACCACAAACGATTCACCCGCATTCAAGCCTGATAAAACTTCGACTTGCCCGTTTACCCGTTTGCCAAGCTGCACTTGTCGAGGGCTGACTGTGGCTTGCTCCCCCGATCGAGTCACCACATAGATCGTGGCGGACTTGGGTGGCTCTTGATTTTGATCAGATGATTGCTGCGGTCTTTGTCCGATTTGCGTGGCTGTCTCTGGAACCACGACCTGCCGAGCATTTCCGGTTTGAAAACTGACTCGCGCTAACAATCCACTGCCAATTCTGCCATTGGGATTTGGAATGGTAACTTCAACTGGAATCAATCGCGCTCGTGTTTCTGCGGCAGGTGAAATTTGCGTGACTTCTCCGGTGATCGTCTGATTCGGTAGCGCGTCTAACCGAACTTGCGCTCTCTGCCCCACTCGAATATTCGCAAACTCCCGCTCTGAGACCTGCACCTCTACTTTCACTTGGTTAAAGTCACCCAGTCGCAGCACTTCAGTTCCCGGTTGAGCTAAGTTTCCGGGTTCCGTTGGACGCGCTAGCACTGCGCCATTCACCGGAGAGGTGAGAACGCTGTAAGACTGACGTTCACGCTCTTGATTGACGATCGCTTGCTGTGCCGTAATTCGCCTAGCTGAAGCGGTAACGGCTTGCTGCCGATTTCCGACTTGTTTTTCTGCCGATCGTAATGCTTGTTCTGCGGTTCCGACACGGGTTCTAGCCGTTTCCGTTTGTTGCTCTGAAATTGCACCCTGACGAAACAATTGCGCTTGTCTCTGATAATCCGATCGCGCTTGCTGCAATTCTAATCGTGCTCGTTCGACCTGAGTTCGGGCTTCTTCAACTTCTGCTTGTAAGCTCGCAACTTCCGATTCTCGCGCTGCAACTTCGGCTTCGGCTTGAGCAACAGATGAGTTGGCGATCGTGCCGTCTAACTGAGCCACAACCTGCCCTGCCCGCACCGAATCCCCCACATTCACCGTGATATCTGTAATTCTGCCTTCGGCCTGCGATCGTAGCGAAACCTCGCGAAAGGGGCGAGTCGTTCCTGTATAGCTGCGGTCTTCTGTTAAAGCACTCAGTTCCGCCACCGCAGCATCCACTGCAACCGCTCCTCCTTGCTGATTCTGGCGATTGGGCTGTTGCTGAGCATCGCTAGATGGAATCAAGTTACAGCCACTTAGAAACAGCACACCAGCGAGTCCGAGATGGCTGAGCGTCAGTCGGGCAGAAGTCGGAAGTCGCATGATTACAGATCAACGCAGGGCAAGTAACTGTTTCACTGTATAAAGATTTGTGTGCGAAATGTATCAATCCAAAGACTGAGTTAGATGAAATTGCTAGGAATTCAGGCGATCGCCTATCTCCCTCATAAGGAAGACGAATTCTAAGGACAGATTGCAAGAATCGAGACAGGTGTGAGGCAATTGTGAAAATTTTTTACAAAACCTAGGATGATCAATTATGGCAGACTCGATTAAAACGATTGATGTCGATACCACGATTTCGGCACTTCAGGGCGGACTGACCTCGATTCCGATCGAGCAAGCGATTGCAGCGATCGAAAGTTGGCAACAGCAGCTTCAAGGCACTGATCTATCAGAAGATCTCGGCGCTCTCAAAGCAGCCTTAACAGATGGCGATGTTGCTGCAATTTCAGAGATTCTGATGGATTTGGGTGAAGATACTTCGGAAGCCGCAGCCGATGCGACTGGAGACATCGCAGTTAAAGTCGAGCAGTTGGGCGAATTATTGATGCAAGCGGGCGAATCCTTAGCATAAAAGCGCCTGCGGGTCAGGCATCTTGCTCGGAGCTTGAGTAATTTTGAGAACGAGCAAGATGCCTATCCCACTGTCATTCGAGGTAACTTAGAAGCTCACAAGCAAATGAATAAGGAGCAGGGAATGCTACGAAAACTAGGCTTATGGATGATATGGCTTGGATTTATTGTCTATGTGCTGTGGTTTGCTCCACCTCTGCGCTCTAACTTGCTACAGCCCATTCAAACGTTGTTATCAGGACAGATTCCGCTACTCAATCCGGTGGTCGTGTCGATATTCAGCATGGTTGGAATCTGGCTACTCATCTATAGCTGTCTAATCTTTGCTGATGGTAGAACGCAGCGAATTCCAGCTTGGGCGTTTGTGCTAGGGTCGATCGCATCAGGTGTGCTTGCGTTGATTCCTTATCTTGCACTGCGCGAACCGAATGAACAGTTCTCAGGCGAAAAAGATCCCTTACTCTCGGTGTTGGATGCGCGATCGACAGGTATCGTTCTGACCATCAGTACTCTGGTATTGCTATTGTTCGCGATTCTATTTGGCGACTGGGGCGCTTTTATTCAATCCTTTCTAACTGATAAATTTATTCACGGCATGACGCTGGCAGTTTTACTATTTACGCTATTGTTTCCCTATCCAACCTTGCTGAGTGATGATATGGCGCGACGGGGATTAATGCAGCAATCTCAGTTCTTTTGGGTCATTGCGCTTGTTCCGCTATTTGGCCCCCTTGCCTATCTGTGCCTACGTCCAAACATTCCTGCTTTGAAGTAACTTTCACTCGCATGATAGATTAATTTCGATAGCCTTTTTGGTGATAATTCTCAAAGCTTTCTAACCGTTGCTATGCAGGATTTTAGCCAACTGCTGAAAGATAACATCGATCGCATCAAGCAAAACTGGGCAGATGCGGTAGGAAACGATCGCCACATTCGCAGTGCAGCGACTATAAATCGAACTGCGATCGAGGATCACATCGAGGATGTGTTGATAGCAATGGCGATCACAATGTCGCAAACAGCAGCCGATGATGATGAGACAGTTGCAAAAGCAAGTATTTCTCATGGTGTCCTGCGTGCGGCGCAAGGCTTTGACCCCAGCGAAATCGCCCAAGAATACCATCTCTTACGCAAAACGATTTTCGACTGTCTTCGCACCGAGCTACTCACAGGCACGTCTGAAGAAATTTTTCGTGCAGTCATGGTGATTGATACGGTGATCGACCTTGCGATTTCAAAATGCTTCAAAAGCTATGTTGCTGAACGGTTAGATGAATTGGAACAAGTGCGAAGCCAACTCAGCATGACCGTTACCGAGCTGAAGCGATTAGCACGATCGAGTGAAGATAATCTCTCTATTCTCGCTCACGAACTGAAAACACCGCTCACTTCGATTATTGGCTATGCAGATCTGTTCTTACGGCAGTCTCGACAAGAACAAGCGCGGGATTCTATCGCTAGCTTAGAACATGTCGAGAAAGTATTACGGGGTGGACGACGATTGCTGCGTCTGATCAATGATGCGCTCGATCTCTCGCGCTATGAAGCTGGAAAAATGCAGGTGATCCCCGAAGTGATCGACCTGCCTGCTTTGATTCAAGCTGTTCTAGAAGTCATCCAACCTTTGGCGAGCGATCGTGGCTTGCAATTGATCACTGAACTGGATCAAGCTCCAGCCGAAGTCATCACTGACCCTTATCGGTTGCAGCAAGTCATTGTCAATCTAGTTAGTAATGCGGTGCGCTATACCGAATTTGGCAGCGTCACGATCACCAGTCGCACTTTAGCCAACGATCGCTGGGCGATCTCTGTGACGGATACGGGAATTGGGATTGATCCAGAAGATCAGATCAGACTGTTTGCTCCGTTTGAGCGCGTTGGTACGATGCGATCGCCTGATAGTACCGGATTGGGCTTGGCGATCGTGGCTCGTCTCGTGGAACTCTTGAAAGGCAATATTTATCTTTCCTCCCAACCTCAAGAAGGATCAACCTTTACAGTGATTTTCCCGCTAGAAATTCAAGACGTAATCGAATCCAATGACTAATATTCAACATCCCCCAGAATTGGCGATCTTTAGCTTGTACAAATAGGTTGATCGATCTGTGATGGCTGAGATCTTTCGCCCCCTAAATCCCCCAAATTGGGGGATTTTAAAGAAAAAAGAGTGTTCTAATGCAATGATTTCTTCAAGTTCAAAGTCCCCCAATTTGGGGGATTTAGGGGGCTGAAGCCGATAGCAACGAAGCGGAAAAGAGATGGGTGTACACGACAGAAATTTCACACCCTATCGATAGTTTGTAAACTGCAACGCCACCGGAAAATCTTCTTGCTTCATCCGTTGCATCACCACTTGCAAATCATCTTTTGATTTTGCCGAAACGCGCACTGCATCGCCTTGAATCGAGCCTTGAACCTTCTTGTATTCATCGCGAATAATTTTGGTAATTTGCTTTGCGATGTCCTGGCTAATTCCTTTTTTCAGCTTAATTTCCTGCCGAACGCGATTTCCACTCGCGGACTCAATCTTACCGTAATCAAAAATTTTCAGCGATAAATTGCGCTTTGCTGCTCGCTGCTGCATTAGAGTATGCACCGCATCCAGCGTAAATTCACTATCGGTATTAATTGTGATCGTATCCGCACCGAGTTCGATCTCCGTTTTCGTGTCTTTGAGATCGTAGCGACTCTGGACATCGCGCTTGGTCGTATCGATCGCGTTGACCAATTCTTGGCGATCGAAGTCGCTAACAATATCAAACGAAAAAGTAGAAGCCATAAGCAATAATTAAAGCGTGCTGATCAAGCTTAATCCGATTAGCGTAAAGCTGCAAATCGAACCAATTCCGAACATCAGCGATCGCAAAGTTGGAATGTTCAAAATATAAAAAACCGGAAACAAAAATCGCGCAGTAATCCACACGATCGCCGCCCATCCTGCGATTTCAGAAGTCTGATTGGTGACATACGCCATCAGTGCAGCCGCGGCAAAAATCGGGAAGGCTTCGAGGGCGTTTTGGTGGGCCCAGGTTGCGCGTTTTGCATAGTCTGGAAGCTTGTCAAACGCAGCGCGAGGAGCCGCCATGATCTCTTTGCTGTAGCCGATTTGCACTCGTCCGTATGCCACGACCAAAAACGGTAAGTAAATCCACACGACCGCAACGGCGATCGCAATCAACAGCAGACTTGGAACAGAGAGTCCAAACAGCATAAGTTAATCAAAATAGAACAGGGTCACAACTTTACGCTGATCTTCGGCATCGCGGCAGGTTTGCAGCAAGGTATGGCTGTCGTGGAACGCAAACGAAATCAATTGCTGACAGCGCGAAATAATTTCCTGGTTACACAGCGCACTCGCTTCACCCAGCGATAAAGAATTATTCTCTGGGCACTCAACCAGGTGCATCACCGTTTCAAGCTGCTCACGCGATTCGCGCGGCTGGCGATCGAGTCCTTGCGGCAAAATCACCGTCAGCATCGATGGATCAGCCCGTAGCGCTCCCCGAATCGCGGCGAAATTGGTTCCCGTAGAACCGGAAGTGATAATTCGATTCCCTTCTAGCACTAGGGCATAGGTCATCAGTTCGATCAAGGTTTGATGCGTAATCGGAACGTGACGCGATCCCAAAATCGCGATCCGCTTCGACCCTGTTTGCTGAATCGTGGCAAGTTCTTGTAGAAAATCGTCTACCTTGGGTAGATCATCGATCGATTGGCTCAAAGGATGTACATCTAGTTGACAACGCCGTTCATTGTATCAGACAGTCCCGACATCGGAGTGATTTGCATACAGTTCTAGAACTTGATTCTGCCAAAGAACAAGGCTGTACGATTGTATTAGGGACACACGACATTCTGTCGAACTCAAAGACAGAAGATCGTTAAATTGAGAGAATTATGGTAGCTGCAACACGAACAGGTTTTCCTGCGCCAGAGGCATCGTACACCTGGAATCAATCAGTCTTACATACAGCAAAAGGATTTGCGCCAACAACACTTCCGCTCCTTTCTGGTGCAATTCCCGCAGGATTACGCGGTTCTTTGTATCGCAATGGCCCAGCTCGATTAGAGCGGGGTAACACTCGCGTTGGACATTGGTTTGATGGCGATGGTGCAATCTTGAGAGTGCATTTTGATCAAACAGGCGCAACAGGTGTGTATCGCTATGTTGAAACGCCAGAATTTCTCGACGAAGAACGCGCTGGACGGTTGATGTACACCGGATATGGAATGTTGCCACCCGGAGGACTGATCGATCGCTTCACTAAAGGATTGAAGAATGCGGCGAATACTTCGGTGTTAGCGTTGAACGATCGACTCCTCGCACTTTGGGAAGGCGGACATCC
The DNA here is from genome assembly GCF_039962505.1 of Leptolyngbya sp. DQ-M1. Classification (NCBI taxonomy): domain Bacteria; kingdom Bacillati; phylum Cyanobacteriota; class Cyanophyceae; order Leptolyngbyales; family Leptolyngbyaceae; genus Leptolyngbya; species Leptolyngbya sp. DQ-M1. Next base: position 85,562 of record NZ_JAMPLJ010000002.1, on the reverse strand, counting down.
TTATGCGCTCGATCTCGAAACCCTCCAAACCCGCAGCCTTGATAATTTGGGAGGCTTATCCGATTCGCTGCCATTTTCCGCACATCCAAAACGCGATCCGCAGACAGGCGATTTTTATAATTTCGGAGTCAGCTTCGGGAAAGATACGATTCTCAATCTGTACCGCATAGATGCCCACGGCAAGCTACAACAACAGGACAGTCACAAATTAGATGGAGTTCCGCTGATTCATGATTTTGTCATGGCAGGACAGTATCTCTTGTTCTTCATTCCGCCTGTGCGAGTAAATCCGTTGCTGTTGTTAACTCGGCTGAAGAGTTTTAGCGACTCGTTTGACTGGAAACCAGAGAAAGGAACTCAGGTCTTGGTGTTCGATCGTCAAACTCTAAAACTGATTAGCCAAGGCGAAACCGATCCCTGGTATCAATGGCACTTTGGCAACGCTTGCGTCGATCGGGATGGACACGCTGTGGTTGATGTGATTCGTTACGCTGACTTCAACACAAACGAATATTTCAGACAAGTGGCAACCGGAAAAACTCAGACATCAGCACGATCGACACTCTGGCAAATTCGAGTTAATCCACTCACTGGAAAGGTGTTGGAGCAGCAGGAATTGCTCGATCGACATTGTGAATTTCCAGTTGTCAAACCCGTAGAGGTTGGGCAATCCTGGCAACAGACCTATCTTTCGCTGCATCGTCGGAATGCCGATGCAGCGAAAGAAATCTTGGGCGTGATCGCTCGATTTGATCAAAAAACCGGAGCATTGGTTGAAGCAGATTGCGGTGAGAATTGCTACCCGATGGAGCCGATTTACGCACCGGACGCGATCGATGCCAATCAAGGTTGGATTATCACCGTTGTTTACGATGGCAATCGCGATCAGAGTGAAGTTTGGGTTTTCGATAGCGATCGTTTAAACGATCAGCCTGTGTGTCGATTAGGCTTACCCGAAGTGATCCCGATCGGCTTTCATGGAACGTGGAAGTCCGCAACTTAAGGTTTGCTTCAGGTTCGTACCTCATTCAACCACGCAACAAATGTGGCAAATCTCAATTTTCTCAAAGTCCCCCACTCGTGGGGGATTTAGGGGGCAATCAGCCGATCAACCCGAAGCAAAACTCTCGCCAACCCTAAGCCTCTTAAAACTTCTCCCCAAACCCAAACTGAAGTCGGCTTTCACCCTGGTTATTAATTCCATACCCCGCTCGAATTGTCCCCAAAGGCGACTTCAGCCGAAGCCCAACCCCGAATCCAAATCCCGTTCCCGGCAATCCCCGCACTTCCCCTGGCGCTCCTAACACCGAATTCGCTGACCCCAAATCCGACCCAAAATCCGCAAAGACCGCCCCGCCGATGATGCTGTAAATCGGAAAACGGTATTCCGCAGAAGCCAACACGAAGCTGCGACCAATCCCCAGTTTGGAAATATCATATCCCCGCACCGAATTTGCACCTCCCAGCGAAAACGCATTGTACGGCGGCAGATCCCCGATCGTCGTTCCCGCCTGCACATTAAACGCCAACACTTCCGGCTGGTTCTGCATTTTCTCCAGATTAAAGAAATTCACCGGAATATACTGCGAATAGTTCGCTTGCAGACGATTGGAAAGAATGCTGCCCCGCCCGATCGGGATCGATTGCTCGGTCGTCAGCGATAAGATCGAGCCGCTTGACGGATCGACGGGATTATTTCGCTGATCGCGCACCGCCGTAAAATTCACCGTCGTCAAATCATCAATTCCCGTGCCACTAAATGACAGCGGCGCACCATTGCGATCGCGCCTCACCACATTTCCACCCTGATCCCGCAAACTCACCCGCGTATAGTTCACCCCTAAGGTTCCGTTCCAACCCTCCCCGATCGGACGATTCACCGCCACGGTTCCACCGAAGCGACCTTCCCGGACGCGATCGCCGTTCGCTAATCGGCTGGTGTCGTCGTCAAACACCCGCGAAATTCCGCGTCGCCGAAAACCACTGACGCTGTAGCCTAATTTGTCCGGCTCAGTCTCACGATAGGGACTGACAAATCGCCCATCAAACTGAACATCACGAGTTCCAACCGAGACATTGCCGCCGAGTTGCTGTCCGACTCCGTTAAAGTTGTTGTCGTTGTAGCTGAAACTGCCAAATACGCCTAAGTCGTCGTTAATTCCACCACTAACGTTTAGGGCGCGGCTACGGGCTTCGGTGAGGTTATAGACAACCGTTGTGCGACGGGCATCGCCTTCAAGAGAAATGCGCCCGTTGGTAAACAATCCCGTTTGTAAAATGCGTTGCAGGTCTTGACGGGCAGCGGACTCTTGGAAAATTTGCCCCGGCTTTAGTTGAATTTGAGTTTGCAAAAAGCTTTCTCTGGTTCTGCCGCGAATCGGGTCGCCTTTGTCGTTGGTCGGTCTGCCTTGTTCGTCGGTAAAGCGAATTTGAATGTTTGAGACTGTACCTTCTGCCACTTCTACGGTCAACACCCCTTCACGATTGGGCACCACACCAATCACTCGCGCCAAGCTAAATCCGTTTTGGCGATACCAAGTATTAACTTGACGAATGCTTTCATTGATGGCGGTTGGACTAACGGGTGCGCCAAACTGAGCCTGAAAGAATTGATTGGCGATCGTCGGAGTCAGCGCCTGAGCATTCACCAGATTTAGAGCCCGAACGATCGCGGGTTGCACCTGAAAGACGACGCTTAATCCGTTGGGATTGGTGCGAGTGGTAAAGGTAGCGGTACTAAACAAGCCCGTTTCTAGGATCGTGGCGATGTCGCGCTGAAGTTGGGCGGTGCTGACGTTGCCTCCAGGCTGCGTTTGGATCTGAGCGCGGACAAGTTGCTGGAGTTCGGCAGAGGCACCGACAATTTGCACATCGGTTGCAGTCAGCACGACATCCGGTGGCGTTGGGGATGCCGGACTAGGCGATCGAGGCGGCGTTTGCTGCGATCGCGGCGGTTGGGCTTGAGGGGGCACAATCGACTGAGCGACCTGGCTCGATTTGCGAGAAAATTCTGGAGTCGGGCGAGGGGCTTCAACAACGGCAGAGGGAACCGCTTGAGAAGAGGCGACTGAAGGCTGAGTTGCGATCGGGGTAATTGCTTCTGGCACAACGACATCTTGAGCCACTGTTTTTTGCACCGAATTTGAGGCAGAAATTAACCCGATCGTGCAGGCTGTTAATGTAGAAAAACGCATTGCTAAATCCACAGAATTAGAGTTTTGATTTAATCGAACAAGCCCAAGAATTAAGAATAGTTGTATCAGAAAATTCAGCCAATCGAACCTACAGCAAATGATGTTGCTCTTTAAATTCGTGCTCTGATAAACAGCTTGATATAAAACTGTTGTAGTACCTATAGAAGAACGATTTGTAATCAGAGTTCCCCACCTTATGAACCCATCCCTGCACCCGCTTGGTGTCCCTCCGAATGCCTGGTATGTCGATGAATCGATCGCCGATCTGACGCGACCTCCACTTCCACCCCAGCCGATTACACTTCAAACCGCAACGAAAACACTACGGCTTGATCTGACAAAATCCGCATTGTTGATCGTTGATATGCAGAACGATTTTTGTCACCCGGATGGCTGGCTCTCGCATATCGGAGTCGATGTCACTCCGGCTCGATCGCCCATTGTGCCGATTCAACAATTGCTTCCAATTTTGCGCCAAGTTGGGATGTCGATCGTTTGGATCAATTGGGGAAATCGCCCGGATTTGCTCAACATTAGTCCCGCGACTCGTCATGTGTACAACCCTAGTGGAACCGGAGTCGGACTCGGTGATCCCCTGCCGAACAATCAGGCTCCGGTGCTGGAAAAGGATAGTTGGGCAGCCGCGATCGTCGATGAACTCAAACCGATCGACGCGGACATCAAAATCGACAAATATCGCATGAGCGGATTTTGGGATACTCCTCTGGATAGTATTCTGCGAAATTCGGGGAAAACGACGCTGTTTTTCGCTGGTGTAAATGCGGATCAGTGTGTGATGGCAACTCTACAAGATGCGAATTTTCTCGGATATGACTGCATCTTGCTCGAAGACTGCACCGCTACCACCTCTCCAGAGTTCTGCCTGCAAGCAACGCTGTATAACGTAAAGCAATGTTTCGGATTCGTGAGTCATTCGATCCAGCTTTTGAACGGGATTAAGATAGCCTAACCTCGGTATCGACAGGTTAATCGCCATAGTGCTATATGTCTATGAAACCACTCTCTTGTTGCAGAAATTTTAGAATGCAGACATATTGAGGTGTCGCAGTTTCCTATAAGAGAATGCAGTATGGCGATTCCTAATACTTTAAATCCTCTAAAAATTCCTGATTTTAATGCTGATGGTCGCACGGATATCTTTAGTTTCAATCCGAATACGGGTGTCTCACAAATTACATTGATTGATGGGCTACGATCGCTCGGTTCAAGCTCTTTTCCTGCGAATTCTCGTGATTGGCAACCCTCGAAATTCGGCGATTTTAACGGCGATCGCAAAACAGATTTAGTTTGGCGCAACACAAAAACCGGAGGCACCGAAGTTTGGTTAATCAATGGCACTTCGATTCAAGCCAAATCCTGTCTCGAAACCTTACAAGGCAATTGGACAGAAACGATCGGAGATTTTGATGCCAACGGCAAAAGCGATTTCTTTTGGTACAACTCCACCACCGGAGACTACAACATTTGGCTGATGAATGGCACTCAGCGCGTTAAGCAATCCAGCGGTGAGATTGGTGCAGGTTGGGAAATCGCGATCGCAGATTTTAACAACGATCAGCAAACCGATTTGTTTCTGCGTAATCCTCTAACCGGAGAGAATGCCGTTGCCACGATTGATCTGGAAACTTTAGCCATTAAAGTCGAAAGCACTCGCTCCAAGTCTCCCACTTCGAGCGCAGAAATTATCGATTTTAATGGTGACGGGCGCAGCGATGTATTTTGGCGCGATCGCCTGACTGGACAAAATCAGCTCTGGGTCTGGTCAACCGACTTGCAGCCACTGTCGTTCCAGTTTTCGCTTCCCGGTCGCAGTCGCGATTTTGTCATCAAGACGGCTGATTTTGATGGCAATGGCAAGACTGATTTTCTCGTTCGCAATCCCAGCAGCGGAGTTAATCAGGTGTGGCTCTCTGGAACAGCGCTAAAGATATCGCCGATCGCCACTCAGTCGGCCGGATTTCAACCGACGATCGGCGACTACAACGGCGATGGTTTCTCTGATATTCGCTGGACAAGTACCGATGGAACTCAGAGTACCGTCTGGTTTAGCAATGGCAACCTTCCTCAAGTGCAGTAGCGATTTATAGTTCGTAATCCGTAATAAATAAACAGAAATTACGGATTGCGAACTATAAATTACAAATAACCTTCACGCTGAGGATGATTCGATGGAAGAGTCTTGTGTTATTCCAGTCGTCAAATCCCCGACCGAGTATCAGGCGTATCGGATCAGTCCAAACGATACCAATCGTCTCGCGATCGTGTTTGATCCGGCGATCGCGAATTTTTCTCTAACGCTTTGTGTTGAGATCTTTGATGTGGGTGGAAAAACGCCACCGAACCGGCATCAACTGGCGGTCGAGATGTTCTTTGTGCTTAAAGGCGAAGGGATCGCGATTTGTGACGGGAAAGAAGTGCCAATTCGAGCGGGCGATAGTTTGCTTGTGCCTCCGACCGGAATTCACGAAGTTTGCAATACGGGATCTGAGCGACTGTACGCCTTGTGTATCATGATTCCGAACGAAGATTTTGCAGAACTAATTCGCAGCGGCACACCTGCTGAACTGGATGAAGAAGATCTAGCGGTGTTGCGGCGTTCACCTGTTCCCCAATTATCGTATGGATAGAGTAATCAACAGGTTCGATTGATGAAGGTTTTGCCGAAGCAATCCGTTTCGATGTACACGCGCGGTAGCTCCACTTCACAAAGTGTTCGCGTCCGCCTTGATGCTGATGTGTACTATCCAGATGCAGAAGGAACGTTTCCGGTGTTGTTAATGCGGCAGCCGTATGGGCGAGCGATCGCATCCACGGTCGTTTATGCACATCCCGTTTGGTACGCCTCCCAAGGCTATATTGTAGTGATTCAAGATGTGCGGGGGAGAGGCACGTCAGAAGGCGAATTTAAGCTGTTTGAGAACGAAATTGAGGACGGTTTCGAGACGGTAAATTGGGCGGCAAGTTTGCCCCGCAGTAACGGCAAGGTTGGAATGTACGGCTTCTCTTATCAGGGAATGACACAACTCTATGCCGCAGTAAACCGCCCGGAAGCACTGAAAGCTATTTGTCCAGCAATGTTAGCTCCAGATGTGTATCACGACTGGGCCTATGAGAATGGCGCATTTTGTCTGTTTGCGAACTTAGGTTGGGCAATTCAACTGGCAGCAGAAACAGCGCGACTCAAGGGAGATGAATCCGCATTTTTAGAGCTATCTAGAGCCGCAAAAAATCTGCCGTTGAGCGATCGTATTCCCGCCCGTCCAGAGTTGATGCAGAAGTTTGCTCACTATGATGCTTACTATCAAACTTGGCTCGATCGTTCTGAGCCAACTGATTCTTATTGGCAGAAATTAACCGTTGATGTGAGCGCAATTGATATTCCAATGCTCTACATCGGAGGTTGGTTTGATACTTACATGCGGGGAACCTTGCGATCGTATCTATCCTCGAAGCAAGCGCATTTGATTGTTGGAGTGTGGGCGCACTTACCTTGGGGTCGCAAAGTTGGAGCGATCGACTATGGCGCGAATGCCGTGAGTTTTTGCGATCGCGCTCAGATTCGCTGGTTTGATCATTGGCTCAAAGATAAAGAGCTAAACGATTCACCTGTGCAATTGTTTGAAATGGGGAGCAATAAGTGGCGATCGTTCTCTAAATTTCCCAGGAGCAATCAAACCACACTGCATCTGTGTAGCACTGGATTGGCGGGAATGGACGATCGCGACGGACAGTTAAAGGATCAAGTTTCCGAAGCTGCGATCGATGTGATCGTGCATGATCCGTGGCGACCTGTTCCGGCTTTGGGCGGTCATGTGGCTTATCCTTGTGGATCGTTCGATCGTTCTAGCATTGATGCTCGCAGTGATGTCCTCACCTACACAACTGCACCCTTAGAAGCTGATTTGCATTTAATCGGTGAGAGTATTGTTGAGGTTTATGCAAGTTCTAATTCACTCAGCTTTGATCTATGTGCTGTATTGTCTGAAGTCAAACCGAATGGTAGTGTAATGAACTTTACACAAGGATATTTGAGCAGCGATCGTCCTGAACTTTCCCTATGTCAAATCCCATTGCAGCCCACCTGTATTTGCATTCCGAAAGGGAGTGCAATTCGCTTGAGTTTAAGCGGGGCTTGCTTTCCAGCTTATCCGGTAAATGCGGGAACTGGAGCAAAACCAGGAGAAGCAAGCGCGATCGACTTTCAGATTATTACAATCATGGTTTATACCGGAGAAGCTTATTCTTCTAAGCTGCATCTAAACCTACAATAATGCTTTCAGTATCAATTGAGGATGAAACAACAGACCGGGAGACTTTAACATATGCCCGATTTGCAGAAATTGTAGGTGCAGGTCAACATCGTTTTGAGCGCGAACAGCAAGTCGATCGGCATAAGCTTGAAACAATTCTCCTGCCCAACTTGGAGGAATCGCGCCCTTCGTCGTCGAGAACTTAGAATCGGAACCCGTCGCAATTGACCAAGGAAACGCATTACTCCGGGCGAGCTGCTTCTGAAAACTCATGCCTTTGAACGTTGAGTTTCGCGATCGCTGAAGCCAGCGACGCAATACCAGCGACGACATCGCACTAACTGTCATTCCTTGACCATAAATCGGACAGAGCGCACACACAGCATCTCCAAGCGCAATTAAACCATCCGGTAGTTTAGTGTTCTCGTAGTGATACAGTCGATTGACCGTAGCTCGATGTGCCTGAATTTCAGAAAGCGGCTCTGCATGAACGATCGCTTGGTAAAACGCAGAGTCAGACAAAGTTTGAGCAAATTTCACAAAGCCTTGATCGTTGAGAGGTGGATAGTCCCGCCCATAACCACCCAAAGTTGCAATCCATTGATCCGCTTCTACCTGTGCTAAGTATCCCAAACGCGGTTGATCTGGAGCTTCTTGACTAATCAAGACAATCTTTGCATCCGGTAGAGCCTCAGCAGGAATGCGGTAACGACGAGTTGCATAGCCCAATCCAGGATCAACGACGGTCATCGGCGGCGGAGTCAAACCCAGATCTTGCAACCACTCCGGCAAGTGGGTACTCCGACCACTCGCATCTACCACTAGCTGAGCCGATAGACTTCCTTGTTGCAGTTTGATGCCCTGAATCGAAGTCGCATTGCCCCACAATCCAATTACTCGCTGATTTTGTAAAAGCTCAACATTCGGAAGACTGCTGACTCGTTGTCGAACTGTACTTTCAAGCAGTGGGCGAGTACAAGTGTAAGATTTTAGCCCGATCGGTGTCTCTGTTGTGGGTGTCCAGTTGCCTTTTTGAAAGTACAGAAAATCCTTGCCCCAATCAAATTCAACTGCACCACGAGCCGCAAGTGTTTCTCCAATGCCCGGAAACAATTCTTCTAGAATTTGGTAGCCTTTGGAAAATAGCACATGAGGCTGAACGGATTGTGGAACACCCCGACGCGGTTCTGCGCTGAGAGGAAGCTGATCGCGATCGACGATCGTCACCCGCTCAAACTGTTCCGATAAAACACGAGCCGCAAGCAGTCCAGCCATACTGCCACCGATCACGATCGCGTGTTGATGCCGTTGAGTAGACATGAGGTTCACCAAGGTTGCGCTACTCAGACGATAATCAAACAACGATTGGAATTGCAAGTGGAGTGCAAAAAATTACCGTTTCTTAGACCATCTTCAGAAGGATATCTTTTGTTGTGCTTGGCAAATCAATCTCTAAAAAATAGCTTGCAGGATACAAATAGTCTTCTCCGCTCTCGTCAATAATCCGAATATCATCGTCTCTGGTCGCACTCGCGTCTGGAACAATGCGATACAGCTTATGAGGCTCTAAAGAGGCTGGATAACCTTCGTTTTTAATGCAAATTGCAAATTTTGGTGTTTCTTCTTGCATGGTTCTAATCCAAGTAGCGTTTACGTTTTATTTCCTTGCGTCCAATTCCATGCGCTTCATACCAATGTAGCTCAGCTAGACGAACATCTCCGCTCTCTAACCTAATCATCGCTGTTCCTTTTAATTTTCGCCACTTCGCCTTGCCCTACTGTTTCCGCAGTCGAGCAAGGTCTCGAATTCCTTTTCCGTTTGCAATGGTTTCAATGTCATCAATTTCGCCAATAATTTCAAAATTCATCGTGCGATCGCTTGTTGCAGCGTTGCCGTGAAGTCAGGATAAGAAATCGCCGCCGCTTCTGCTCGGTGAATCGTGGTTGTACCAGCAGCATTCAAAGCCGCGATCGCTAAACTCATCGCAATTCGATGATCAGTATGACTATCGACTTCGGTTCCCTTCAGCGCGGTTCCTCCAGTGATTTCCATGCCATCGGGAAGTTCGCGAACCGATGCACCCATTTGATTCAGTTGAGTTGCCATGACGGTGATGCGATCGCTTTCTTTTACCCGCAGTTCTTCAGCATCTTTAACGATCGTGGTTCCTTCAGCAAACACCGCAGCGACCGCAAGAATGGGAATTTCATCAATCAATCTCGGAATCACGTTGCCAGAGATTTCACAAGCTTTCAATTTGCTGTGACGCACCCGCAGATCTGCTACAGGTTCGCCTGCGACTTCGCGGGAATTTTCGATCGTAATATCCGCTCCCATGCGTTCCAAAATTTCCAGAACTCCGGTGCGGGTGGGATTGATGCCCACATTCTCGATCGTCAAATCAGAATCGGGCACGATCGCACCCGCGACCAGCCAAAATGCAGCCGAACTAATATCCCCCGGAACAATCACAGTTTGTCCGGTAAGCTTTGCCTGTCCGGTCACAGTCACACTATTTGTTTCAGGATCAACTGTCAGATCGGCTCCAAATGCCCGTAACATTCGCTCACTGTGATCCCGCGATAAAGCTGGCTCTGTCACTGTGGTTTGTCCGTCGGTCATGAGTCCTGCTAAAAGAATGCAGGATTTCACCTGAGCAGAGGCGATCGGCGAATGATAGTGAATCGGTTTTAAGGCTTGTCCCTGAATTGCTAACGGTGCAAGCGAATTTTGTTTGCGTCCCCAAATTTGTGCGCCCATTTGCTGAAGGGGTTTGACCACGCGGGACATCGGGCGAGATCGTAGTGAACTATCTCCGGTGACAGTGAAGAAGCGATCGGGATGAGATGCCAGAATTCCGAGCATTAATCGTAAAGTTGTCCCAGAATTTCCTGCATTCAGAACATCTACGGGTTCAATCAGATTGCCCAATCCGATCCCTTTCACCCGGACTTCTTCGGTGTTCAACTCCGAAATTTCCGCTCCCATTGCGCGAAAACATTCGGCTGTACTGCGCGGATCTTCGCCTAACAACAAGCCTCGAATGATAGTTTCTCCTTGCGCCAATGCTCCCAACATCAAGGCACGATGCGAAATCGATTTGTCTCCGGGAATGCGAATTCGACCTTGCAGCGAGACACCTCCAGCCGGACGCTGGATCACTAAATCATGGTGGGTATCGGTGACACGAAGCTCGATCGCAGAAGACATAACGGCAGCAAAGACAAACTACGTGGTTAATCCTACCATTCTGCGGAAACGCTAAAAGAAATCTGGCATCCACGGTGTAGGGCTGGCAAAGATTTGAGTCGCAGTTTGAATTGCTTCGGGTGTTCCCGTGAGAAGTGATGTCAACGCTAACTGTTCTGCGGAGAATAGTCCGGTGTAGAGCGGTGAGAGCGATCGGATCTCAAGCTGTAGTTCTCCGCGTCCACCGGATGTTACAGTCCCGCGACCATTCTCCACGCTCAGAATGAACTTACCTTGATTGTTGGGCAACATCGCATCTTGAATGTCTAAATGAAGTTCAGCGTTGATGTTTGGATAGTTTCGCAGTTCTAGCGCTCTTTGTAGATGAACAATTCGGAGCATCCAGGGCTTTATCCATTTAACTTTTGCTGTTTGATCCGGTAAACATAAGCTCAGAGCATCAACTGGAGCACTCTTCCATTCAACGCGATCGATCTGGGATAGGTGATTTGATAAGAATGTCCAGAACTGTCTGACAGCCGCCGCCGTGAGTAACACCCAATCTCTGATGATCAAACAATCCTGCTTCTGTTGAAAAATGACATACCCTTCGTTCTCAAACTGATACGCATACATTGGGGACTCAGAATGCTTGATCATTTCCCACATCACAGTATTGCGATCGAGAAATCCTTGATTCAAGCAAGCTTGCTGATTGTACAGTTCAGCAAACATCTCAGAGTCTAAGCTAAGCGATCGCACCTCTAATGTATGTTGTTTGCTCTGAATACTCGCCGTTGAAACTTCCCAATGACAAAGCGTTCCCGCCTGTTCGTAACCCGCTTTACGATACAAAGGTTGAGCCGCCGAGAATAAGACTGAGATTGGCGTTTCTTTGGTATGGAGTTCTTGCAGAACGGATTGCAGGAGCGCGATCGCTGTTCCTTTGCCGCGATATTCCGGTGCAATACCAACGGCAGCCACGCCCACCATTGGAATGTTTGCACCGTTGTACCACTGTCCTAGATGCAGTAAGCCCAATCCACCCCCAATTTGGTCATTGATGCGTAAGATTCGAGTGTTCTCGATGCCGATCCGATTGAGGTAAGCAGCTTCATCAGATGGAAGAGCATTAAAACATTGGGTTAGAATCTTGCCTAATTGCTTGATCTCATCGGTGTGTTGTGGTGTGTGGTAGGTAAATTGCATAGTTACTTGGCTGCAAGAAGTTGCTGGGCAGTTTTGATTTGCTCTGAGGTAAAGCCTGCTCTGGCAAGATAGGTGAGAGAGCTACGATCGCCATATCTCGGATCAACAGTAATCGCTTGCTGAAAAATCTGTTGAGCAGAGACTTTATCGCCCTGACCTTGATAAGCAATAGCGAGTGCAATCCAAGGGTGCGGATTGTTTGGTTCTAGTTCAGCAGCGCGTTTCGCACATTCGATCGACCAATCATACATTGCTAATCTCTCATAAGATAAGCTCAGATTGTAGTAAGGGATTTCATTGTTTGGATTGAGCATGGTTGCCCAAGTGTGTGTCGCTACAGCCTGAGAAAGATCGCCATTTACCAGATAGGCAATCCCCAGCGCATTAAAGGTCTCAATGTTGAATGGATTGTAGAGAATCGCACTTTGTAGCATACCAATTGCTTCTGGGCGACGATTCGCCAAGTGCAATGTCCAACCTAGACCAATCCGACCTGCAAGGTTTTTGGGATCGAGTTCAACGGCTTTTTCAAAGGCTGCGATCGCGCTCTCGAATTGTTCTTGATTGCGGTACTGAATTCCTCGTTGGCGATAGTCTGCGGCAGATTGAGCGACTGAGACTTGAGCCGTTCCAGCGATGACAGCAAGGGAGAGGAGAGTAGTACAGAAAGGATTCGCTACGGTGTTGAATCTGGGTAGCCCCCTAAGTCCCCCATGAATGGGGGACTTTGAAGTAGAACGGGCTTGAAGTCCCCCATTCATGGGGGATTTAGGGGGCAGAAGACGACCGAAACGAAGCGAAGAATTTCGTCGAACTAATGTTAAAGCATTAAAGATACGCATAAGCTCAACGGGAAAGGGCTTCAATCTGAGCAGAAATCGCAGCAGGGGTGTTGGGTGATTCTACAACAATTAGATATCCGGTTGGTTTTGCTCCGAGCTTATTTAACAATCCGGGCATATGAGCCGATCGCAGTCGTCCGTTGCTGTCGTAGAGTTCCAGTGCAGAAAGACAGCCGATCGCAGGATTCCAGCCGCGACTTTGCGGGTAGCGCTGATTGTTGGTAAAGAAGCTTGGATTTTCTCCGCTTCCGTGAATTCTAAACAAGTTGCGTCCAGCCATTCCCGCCCAGTAACTTGCTTGAATTGGAAAATAGCTGCGCCAGCTTGGAGGCAGTAATGCGTTATATCCATCCAGCTTTCCAGCTAGTGTTCCTTTGCGTCCGGGAATGAATTCTTTGACTCCGGGTTCAAGCGGCGCAAATAGCTGGACTAAGGAATAAAAGCCATAGGCACGAAAGAAATCTGTATCAGGTTGTGGAATCGTTCCTTCGATGCGGTAAATACCTTGCGGAGTGTAGCCGCGTGAGAAATTCCAGGAGAGATTATGCAGCGATCGCGTTAACAATGGCATCGTCCACAGTCGCCCATTTTCCCGCACAAATCGCCCTCGCTGATCTTTGAGAAAAGCGGAACACAATTGAGAACGATCGCGATTACAAAAAACATAAAGCTGCTGTTGATTTGGAACGATCGTCCAGGCGAGTAAATCTCCAATCGGTGGTGTGCGCGTCGGTGTTGTGAGTTCTGTAATTGTTGTGTAAAGGCTTACATTCTCAGACCAGCGTGGAAAGCGTTGTGCAATGAAATTAATTAACTGTTGTTGCTCTGTTACACTCGTGCCTGATTTTGCCAGTGCAGACAGAGACATCGCAACCCATCGGGGATTGGAACTTTGGGCGATCGTTTGAATGAATTGTTGCTGTAAGTTCGGAGTCGGCTTGCTGAGATAAAGCTGTGTCCCGACCTGTAGCGCCATTTCGACGGTACGGGCTTGAGCAGGTGTGAGATTTTGTGGTGTGAGGGTGAGAATTTGGGCGATCGTCTCTCGGATGTAAGTATCTTGCGGCTCAATCACTGCCGTTGCCCAGAGCAGTTTGCGCCAGTGAGTTTCGTTAGAGTCTACAACTGGGTAGCGCGTCAAATCGTAAGCTGCGGGTGTGATGAGGTTTAATTGTTCCTGTCGCTGACGAATTCGAGCTTCGGAGGTGGCAATCGGAACTGTAAGACTTTGTGCAGGTGCGATCGCAGTTGTGAGCGTGAGAAGCAGGCTTGCAAGGGGGGCGAGAATGCGACGAGTCATATCGGGTAGAGAAGAATTGCGTTTGGGCGACATTGGGGTTTTTGTCGCTGCGTTTGGATTCTTTCTAGCCCCCTAAATCCCCCACAAGTGGGGGACTAAGAGAAAGGAGAAATTCCCCAAACTGAAGAAATTCTCTGATCTTCAAAGTCCCCCATTCATAGGGGATTTAGGGGGCGAAGATCGATCGGGTCAACGATCAGGTAATCACTGTCGGCTTGTCCATTCCAGTCAAGGACTTAATCTGAGCCACCGAATCCGCAATCCGAATCAAGTCCGAGAGTGCATCTTGTGGATCAGCATTGTGTTTTGCTGGATCAGCCTCATACCGCTCTACATACAGTCGCAAGGTTGCGCCCTGAGTTCCCGTTCCCGACAGTCGGAACACAATCCGCGAACCATCGGTAAAGCCAATCCGAACCCCTTGTTTCTGGCTCACACTGCCATCGATCGGGTCTGTGTAGCTAAAGTCATCACTGTAGGCGACTTCATAACTGCCAAATTTCTGACCTTTTAGCGTTGGCAATTTGTCTCGCAGTTGAGTAATTAATGTGTTCGCTCGATCGCTGTCGATAGCTTCATAATCATGACGAGAATAGTAGTTTCGTCCATAAGTCCGCCAGTGTTCACGCATCAATTCTTCAACCGATTGCTGCTTCACTGCCAAAATATTTAACCAGAACAATACCGCCCACAATCCGTCTTTTTCGCGAATGTGATTCGATCCGGTACCAAAACTTTCTTCGCCACAGAGTGTAACTTTACCCGCATCGAGCAAATTCCCGAAAAACTTCCATCCGGTCGGCGTTTCATAGCAATCGACTCCGAGTTTTTCCGCCACGCGATCGGGCGCTTGCGAAGTGGGCATCGATCGGGCAATTCCCGCGATTCCGTTCCGATATCCCGGAACTAAGGTGGCATTTGCCGCTAGAACCGCCAAACTATCGCTCGGTGTGACAAAAAAGCGACGACCCAAAATCATATTGCGATCGCCATCTCCATCCGAAGCCGCCCCGAAATCCGGTGCATTCTCTCCGAACATCACTTCGACCAAATCATGCGCGTACACCAAGTTTGGATCAGGATGTCCCCCGCCAAAATCTTCAAGTGGCGTGCCATTTTGCACGGTTCCTTTGGGTGCGCCTAAACGCTGCTCGAAAATCGCGTGAGCATAAGATCCCGTCACTGCATGAAGCGAATCCATGCACATCCGAAACTTTCCGCCCGTGAACAATTGGCGGATGCGATCGAAATCAAACAGCGATTCCATCAGTGCTGCATAATCAATCACTGAATCAATCACTTCAACGGTCATTTTTTCCAGTTGAGTGGTTCCAAGGATATCTAAATTGACATCCGGAGCGTCGAAGATTTTGTATTCGGTGATGGTTTTACTGCGATCGTAAATTGCTTCAGTAACTTTCTCTGGAGCAGGGCCGCCATTTCCAATGTTGTACTTAATTCCAAAATCGCCATCCGCTCCGCCAGGATTGTGGCTGGCTGAGAGAATGATGCCGCCGAACGCATTGTATTTGCGGATTACAGCAGAAGTCGCAGGCGTTGAAAGAATTCCGCCCTGACCGACTTTCACTCTTCCAAATCCATTCGCAGCCGCCATTTTTAAGATAATTTGAATCGCTTGACGGTTATAAAAGCGACCATCGCCCCCCAAGACCAGTGTCTGTCCGGCAAAATCACCAATGCTATCGAAGATCGCCTGAACGAAATTTTCAAGATAGTGGGGTTGTTGAAAGACCGTTACGAGTTTCCGCAAGCCAGAAGTTCCAGGCTTTTGATCGGAAAACGGCTGTGTTGTCACGGTGTTAAGGGTCATTCCAGTAGCTCTCTTTTCTCACGTCAAAGTTTTAGCTGGCAAGTTCATTGTCCACTACTTTCGCAACCGTGGAATAAATCTCTAAGTTCAAACTTTGCTGATTGTGAATTGGGACTGATTGTGAACTGGGGTTGATTGTGAATTGGGCGGCTTACCTAACTGCTCCGACTTAAGGATGATTTATGGTTTGAACAATAGCTTTTTTTGCTACCGTATCGGCAGTCTGTCATTTCTTGTAAAACTAATTTTTTATCCGATCGTTCTATTACCGCGCCAAACTTATGCAAGCCGAAGAGATTCAACTTCCCACTACAGACGAGCTACTTCGCGACGATCGCACCGGACTCGATGTGGACACGCTCAAACGATCAGTTCTGAATAACTTGTTTTATGTCCAAGGGAAGTTTCCAGAAATCGCGGCGCTGAATGATTACTACATGGCGTTAGCCTATACGGTACGCGATCGCTTACTCAGAAGCTGGCTAATTACCACACAAACCTACACAAAAGTACAGCCGCGCCAAGTGTGCTATCTCTCGGCAGAATTCTTGTTGGGGCCGCATCTGGGCAACAATTTGATCAACTTAGATATCTATGATCAAATGCGGCAAGCAACGCAAGAGTTGGGATTGAATTTTGATGAACTGCTGGCGCAAGAAGAAGAACCGGGATTAGGCAATGGCGGTTTGGGACGATTAGCGGCGTGTTATCTCGATTCGATGGCGACATTAGAAATTCCCGCGATCGGCTACGGAATTCGCTATGAGTTTGGCATTTTTGATCAGGATATCCGCGACGGCTGGCAAGTTGAAATTACCGACAAATGGCTCAAAAACGGCAATCCCTGGGAACTAGCGCGACCAGAATGGGCAGTCGAAATTCAACTCGGTGGATGGACTGAGCGCTACACCGATGAGCAGGGGCGCAACCGTGTCAGATGGATTCCCAATCGTGTCTTAAAGGGAGTTCCCTACGATACACCGATTCTCGGCTACAAAACGGACACTGCAAACACCTTACGGCTCTGGTCAGCCCAAGCGGTCGAGTCTTTTGACTTCGCAGCGTTTAACTCCGGGAACTACTACGGTGCAGTGGGCAGCAAAATGGCTTCCGAGAACTTGTCAAAGGTGCTTTATCCAAACGATGAGCAAGTCCAAGGAAAACAATTGCGGTTAGAGCAGCAGTTCTTTTTCGTGTCTTGTTCGCTGCAAGATGTGATCCGGACTCATCATGAACAAAGAAGAATGCCGATCGAAACGCTGCACGAATACTTCACGTTTCAGTTGAACGACACGCATCCAGCGATCGCGGTTGCTGAATTAATGCGATTGTTGATTGATGTGCATGGCTTGGAGTGGGATGTTGCTTGGCACGTTACCCGCAATACGTTTGCCTACACGAATCATACGCTGTTGCCTGAAGCCTTGGAGCGCTGGTCGATCGGTCTGTTTGGGTCATTGCTGCCGCGACATCTAGAAATTATTTATGACATCAACGCGCGATTCTTAGATGAAGTACGGCAGAAATTCCCGAATGATCTCGATCGCATTCGGCGGATGTCTTTGATTGATGAATCGGGGGAGCGATATGTGCGAATGGCGAATTTGGCAACCGTTGGCAGTTATTCGATCAATGGGGTGGCTGAATTGCATACTCAGCTTCTCAAGCAAGATGTGCTGCGCGACTTTGCTGAGATGTATCCGGAGCGGTTTAACAATAAAACGAATGGAGTTACGCCCAGACGATTTATGGTGCTGAGCAATCCCAGGCTCTCACACCTGATTACCAGTAAAATCGGTGAAAACTGGATTAAGAATCTCAACGAACTCCGCAAGCTAGAACAGTTTGTTGATGATCCGCAGTTCCGCGATGAATGGAAGCAAATTAAGCAAGCGATTAAGCAGGATCTTGCAAACTATATTCAGCGTGAGAATGAGATTGAAGTCGATGTAAACTCAATTTTTGACATTCAATCGAAGCGTTTCCATGAATACAAGCGTCAGCATTTGAATGTATTGCACATTATTACTTTATATAATCGCATCAAAGCAAATCCTGATCTAGAAGTGACTCCACGCACCTTTATTTTTGGCGGTAAAGCTGCACCCGGCTACAAGATGGCGAAGTTGATTATTAAATTAATTAACTCGATCGCGGATGTAATCAACACCGATCCAGACGTGCGAGGACGAATCAAAGTCGTTTTCCTCAAGGACTACAACGTCAAATTCGCTCAACGAGTCTATCCGGCTGCCGATTTGTCTGAGCAGATTTCAACCGCCGGAAAAGAAGCATCGGGAACCGGAAATATGAAATTCTCGATGAATGGGGCACTGACGATCGGAACGCTCGACGGCGCAAACATCGAAATCCGGGAAGAAGTCGGTGCAGAAAATTTCTTCCTATTCGGGCTAACCGCCTCAGAAGTAGCAGTTCTCAAAGCAGAAGGCTATCAACCGATGAAGTATTACAACGAGAACCCGGAATTGAAGCAGGCGATCGATCAAATTGCGTCGGGCTTTTTCTCGAAGGGCGATTCTACACTGTTCAAGCCGCTCATTGACTCACTATGGTCACCAGATCCCTTTATGCTTCTGGCAGACTACCGATCGTATGTCGAAGCTCAAGAGCGAGTGGGCGAAGCGTTTCGTAATCAAGACCACTGGGTACGGATGTCGATCTTGAACACAGCGCGGATGGGTAAATTCTCATCCGATCGCGCTATTCACGAATACACCCAAACCATTTGGAACGTTCCGCCGCTCAAAGTCTGTCCGCCGGGAGAGCCTTGTTCAATTCATTGCCCCAAATCACTGATGTAAGTTCTGTTCAATTGTTGCAACCTGAGAAAGTTCAACGCTCTCCTAAACTTCTTCGATTCCTATGGCTTTAACGCTTTATTTTCTGCGTCATGGAGAAACCACCTACAGTCAAACCGGGGGCTTCTGTGGCTCACTTGATCCTGATCTCACCGACGAAGGCTTACAGATGGCGATCGCCTTCGGCAAAGCTTACTCCAAGCTCGATTGGAAAGCTGCGTATGTCAGCCCGATGAAACGCACGATCGCAACAGCAAAACCGCTCTGTGATGCAGTCGGATTAGAAATGCAATTGCGAGATGGATTACGAGAGATTGAATACGGCGAATGGGAAGGAAAAACTCAGGATTATGTCAAAGAACATGATCAAGAAACCTATATTCACTGGATGACGGAACCTGCTTGGAATGCTCCGCCAGGAGGAGAAACCGCCGTTCAAATCGCCAGCCGCTCTGAATTGGTGATTGCTGAAATTGAAGCAAAATATTCAGATGGCAATGTGCTAGTCGTCTCACATAAAGCAACGATACGGATCATGCTTTGTGGATTGCTAGGAATTGATTTAGGACGATACCGCGATCGTATTGATGCCCCTGCTGCGTCGATCAGCGTCGTCGAGTTTGGCAAGTACGGGCCAAAATTAAAGATTTTGGGCGATCGATCATTTATGGATGAGGAACTGCGATCGCGCCCCGGAACCTAACTTGCTGATACGCCTAATCACCCGCCGCTAACATCTTCTCGAACCTGACTAACCATTTCTAGACAGTCGGATGCAACGGGATTATTGTTAGCTGGCTGACGCTGAGCAACTTGCATCAATAACCGCAACGCTTCATTTACAGCATCTTTAGTCGGGAATGCTTGAGCGACATCAGGATCAAGAAGAACTAAATTTGTCCCTGCTCGATAACGCTCAACATACTTACCTCTTACACCCCCTTCGAATTGAGAAGAGTCGTACTCAGGGCGTAGTTCATCTTCCATCACGGTAGCAGCTTCCTCAAAAGAAGCATTGTGCTTTTCGTAGTTTGGCTTTGCTCTATCTGGATTCCACCCGTCAGCATAATATTCCGACTCCGGGTATTAGATCGACTGTCTCGGTCTAATTCTAGGATTTAGAACAGTAGATTGACTAGCTGTTCACATATTACTTCGGCTCGAACAACCCTACAGCAAACGACTAACTACTGGTTAACTTTGTCCAATAGCGATCGTATGCCTCCAAAACCGTCCGCTCCATTGGCAAAATTGACTCTGATTTATCAATAATCTTGGTTGACGGAAACATACCTGGATTCGATCGAAGTGCTTCCGGTAATTTTGCGATCGCAGCTTGGTTCGTGGTCGCAAAAGACAATCGTTCTGTCACCTTCGCGGCTACTTCGGGTCTTAACATAAACTCAATCCAAGCATAAGCTGCATCAGGATTTGGAGCCGTTTTCGGAATCACCATCGTATCGCTCCAGATCGAAGTGCCGCTGGCAGGAATTACATATCTCAACTTGGGTTCTTGACTAATCGCAAGCAGGGCATCCGATGAATATGCCATTGCGATCGACAAGTCACCTGCAATCAATTGATCGCGCCAGCCATTCGTTGTGAATGTTGCGATCGCGGGCTTTAGTTCTTGGAGACGATCGTAGGCTCTTTGCAGTTCTGCTGGATTTTTGGAATTGTAGGAATAAGCGAGCGATCGTAGAGTTGCACCCAAAACTTCTCGCACATCATTGATCAAAGTAATTCGCCGCTTTAGCTTGTCTTTGTTCTCCCAAAGATAGTTCCAATCGGTTAGAGAGTTGGTAATCTTCTCGCTGTTGTAGAGTAAGCCCGTGGTTCCCCAACTCATTGGAACACTGTAGCGATTTCCCGGATCATGTGTTGTTCTCTGGAATCGAGGTAATAGATTGTTTAGGCTCTCTAACCGGAGATGATCCAACTCAGCAAGATAGCCGAGTCGAATCATCTCCGTCACTTTGTAGTCAGAAGGATAAATCACGCTGTAAATTCCCGCTTTTCCCGCCTGGAACGTTGCCAGCATCATCTCATTAGAGTCAAACACATCGAAGGTGACTTTGATTCCCGTTTTGGCACGAAAGGCATCAATCAATTCCTGATCGATGTAGTTTGCCCAAGTGTAGATGTGTAGCTCATCGGAGGCAGTCGCCATTACTCGATCGGTCTGCACCTTTGCCAGCGTCCAACCGCAGCTAGACAGTGCAACCCCAGAGAATCCTGCTGCGGCAGTTTTCAAAAATCGACGGCGAGAATACGACATTTGCGCCTCCTACGATTCGGATAACGCTAAACTGTCGGCGGCATCCCAATGCACATAGATGGGAGCATCAGCGCTCGGAAGGCTGAATGACGTAGGCTGGCGAACAATGATACGATCGCCCGACTTTAGCTGCACAAAACAATGGACATGCGTTCCCAAGTACATCACATCCTGTAATCGACCTGCAAAACAATTCGCTGTATCGCCCACCGGAGCTAAAGCAATCTGAATTTTTTCAGGGCGTACACTCACCATCACCCATCCCGATGTAAGCCGATTGGCGCTCTGCTGTACCGTGAGCTTGATTCCAGTTTCGGTTCTGATCCAGAGTGTTTGAGGATGTGCGCCTTCGATTTTGCCGCGCAATAGATTGGTATCGCCAATGAAGTTTGCAACGAAAGCGGTTTGAGGTCGATCGTAAACCTGCTCTGGTGTACCAACCTGCTCGACTTTGCCCAGATTCATGATGGCAATGCGATCGGACAAGGAAAGCGCTTCTTCTTGGTCGTGCGTTACCATCACAAAGGTAATACCTAGCTCTCGGTGTAAGGTTGAGAGTTCGACCTGCATCTCCTTGCGTAATTTCAGATCCAAGGCTCCGAGCGGTTCATCGAGCAGCAATACGGCAGGACGATTGATTAATGCCCGCGCTACGGCAACCCGTTGCTGTTGTCCGCCAGAAAGCTGTGCTGGAAATCGATTTGCAAGCGATTCGAGCTTGACTAATTTGAGCGCGTCTCGGACTCGATCTTGAATCTCCGATCGCGAACATCGCTGAATCTTTAACCCGAATGCAATGTTCTCCCAGACGGTCATGTGTCCGAATAGTGCATAGCTCTGGAACACTGTATTTGCAGGACGCTTGTACGGGGGAACATTCAGCATCGAGCGATCGCGAATTAAGATATCTCCGGCTGAAGGCTGTTCAAATCCCGCAATCATTCGCAGGGTTGTAGTTTTGCCGCAACCAGAAGGCCCCAAAATGCTAAAAAACTCACCGCGTCGAATGCTCAAATCGATTCCGCGCACTGCGGGTTCGCCGTTGTACACCTTGGTGACTTTTTGCAGTTCGACATCAAATTTGACATCGACACTCCGAGTCGGGGAAGTTTGGGTTGCCATTTCAGCCATAAAGGGACACATCGAGTGCGATCGTGGGTCATGAACGGCGCAGTTGTCCGCTATCTCTGCGACAAACTCATCGTATGCGGAAAACCCAAAATCAGAGCAAATGCCTGATTAAAAGAAATCGCGTGAGTTTGTATTGATAGATTTCCCGGCAACTGGGTAAAACGCTCACGCAATCTACTCGCGCCGCAGTTCGTCTGGAATGCCAACCGGAGAGAGTCCGCCGATCGCTCTCAAGGCTTGACATCGAAGTAATTCCACAAAGTTCAACATCCGCCGTTCATTTTGCGCCACCGACTCGATCGCGCTACATAACGCTTGTGCTGCCTCTGTTTCTGTATATCCGCGTCGCTGAGCAATTTTGATTGCTTTCTCATCTGCATCAAGCTCAACGCGAGAGCTTTTACTGTCGCGCCAGATTTGAAATAGAGCGATCACACTTAATCCACTGGCAGCGGCAACTCCGACAAAATCTTGCTGAGCCAATTCGATTCCCAGCCCGATCGCGCCTAATACAGTTAAGCCTAACATCGGGGAAGGTTGGAGCCATCGAATCCCAAGACTCCAATTCACGGTTCGTAGAATTAACAAATCTCGCTGCGATCGCGACAATCGACTCCACAGATCGAAATTGATGTAAATCGGTCGATCGCTCGTCCACGGAAGCGGTGCGGGAGCGTCGATCACGGCTCTTTGATCGGGTTTACTCACAATTTTGGCGAACATCCGACCGGATGCAGGCATCACGTCGAGCAGTCGCCGGATTTCGGCTTCAGGATTCATCACACAAGAATGGGCAGTTGGCTACACCTACTAGAGTACAAGGTACTTGCTCTAGCAACGAGCTAACTGCCCATTTCAAGTCACTTGGGGCTTACTGGAACAAGAACAGCAAGTCCGGTGCAACCCAGTTAATCAAGATAAATGCGGTTAGGAGAACACTGAGGGTTACAACCCCTAACAGAGCATTCAAGGAAAGATATCTTGCCATAGATAATCTCCAAACAGAAGTGGATAGTTGACGACCTGTTTCGATCGCACTCGCGGCGGATAGTGCAAAATTTGCTTTCACCGCGAGGCGCAGAAATTAGCGTGCCTGTGAGGGCATTTTCCGCTTGTCAGTCCGATTCAGCAGCAGCGAGTCAGCACCTACAGGAATGCGATCGTCACGCTCGATCAGGGTACCCGCAAGGAGTTCCTGGATCGAGAGAAGCGGCCACAGCAATGCAGGCAAAACGCAGCTAATTGCCAAAGGCACATCGATGATGATTTCTTTTTCTTCAGGATTGCCTGCTTTCTTTGCGGCATTCAGGTAAGACCGACCAGAGTAGCCGATCCAACCTGCGATGTACAGAAAGAGCAGACCCGGAAGCGTGAATTCTCCGACGTGCTTGAGGTTGCCATCGGTGATCAAGTGGGGCAGTCCATCGTCTTTACCGCAGAGCAAGCCATGTTCTGCGTAAAGCTCTAGGCGACGACGAGCGGTTGCGTTTTGCGAATCTTGGATTCGTTGGGCAAACACTTCGTTTTCGCTGCAAGGAGTCAGATTATAAGCGTGGGCGGGCTGGACGTTGACAAAGCCAAACCCAAGGAAAATGGCAAGCACTAGAGCAAACAATCGTTGCATGGAATTGTTTCCCTTTATTGACGGATTACAAAGGAGGATTGTGTCAAAAAGTTGATTTTTTGCACAAGATGAGTGGAGCGCTAAACTAGAAAACCAGCCTAGCTCATTCTCGTTGAGCGACTGTAAACAGTCACCTACTCCCAAAACCTACCAGCAAATGGCAACGGTCTTAGCAATTGAAACAAGTTGTGACGAAACTGCGGTGGCGATCGTAAAAAATCGTCACATTTTGAGTAGCGTTGTTTCGTCACAGATCGCAATTCATCAGCAATACGGCGGCGTTGTGCCCGAAGTCGCCTCGCGCCAGCACGTCGAAATCGTGAATCAAGCGATCGACCAGTGCTTGACAGAATCGGGTCTTGATTGGTCGGAAATTGACGGAATTGCGGGGACTTGCACCCCTGGATTAGTCGGGGCGCTTTTGGTCGGATTGACGGCGGCGAAAACTTTGTCGATCGTGCATGACAAGCCGTTTATCGGAGTGCATCACTTGGAGGGACATATTTACGCCTCGTATTTGAGCGATCCCGACTTGGAGCCGCCGTTTCTTTGCTTGCTAGTATCTGGGGGGCATACCAGCTTAATTTACGTCAAAGATTGCGGCCGGTATGAGGTGCTAGGTCAAACCCGTGATGATGCGGCTGGAGAAGCCTTTGATAAAGTAGCTCGATTATTAAAGCTAGGGTATCCGGGAGGCCCGATCATTGATCGTCTAGCCGCTGAGGGTGATCCAAAAGCATTCGCGCTTCCTGAAGGCCAGATTTCGCGACCGGAAGGAGGATTTCATCCCTATGATTCGAGTTTTAGCGGGTTGAAAACGGCAGTGTTGCGGTTAACTCAGCGGCTTGAAGCAACTGGGGAACCCTTGCCGATCGCAGATCTCGCCGCAAGTTTTCAAGCCACAGTCGTTCGTGCGTTAACGAAACGGGCGATCGCTTGTGCACGAGATTATGGACTAAATACGATCGCGGTTGGGGGCGGTGTGGCGGCAAATCGCGGGTTACGAGAGCAACTTCAAGCCGCAGCAGCGCCGTACAACATCAAAGTGATGTTTCCACCGATGAAATTTTGTACGGATAATGCCGCAATGATCGGCTGTGCAGCATCGGAGCATTTAGATCGGGGTCATATTTCAGACTTAGCGATCGCGGCTCAGTCCCGGTTGCCCTTGTCGGAAGTGATGAGCCTGTACCGCGTCTAATTATCCAAGGCTAGCTCCCATTCGCCTGCTTGAGCGTTCCAATCCGGTTGATCTGTCTCTCCCACCACAAACGGCCCCCAATAGCGCTGTGAGCCATCCTGAGCGAAGGCAACCAGCACGTCGCCGCGTTTGAGTTGGATCGATCGGCTCGGTAACGCGACTAGCAATCCCGACTCACTGCCTTCTTGGGGCGCGAAATCCCAATGCGCCGGAAGCGCGAATCCTTTTTGGGGGTCGCTAGACTTCGCGCTTGGTTCTTTCGGCTGACGGGCTAGAAGCGCAACCCGAACAGCGTGGTCGGATTGATTCCGAATCCGCAAATTGCCCTGTCTTGCAGCGAGGGCAGTAGGATCAGGCTTTTCGACTTTAGGCGGGGTCACAGAGTCGGCAGGGGGTGAATTTGCAGTCTTGATCACCGGAACCGTGTTCGGGGTTCCAGAGGAGATCGAAATCTCGATCGGAAACACCTTAAGCAAAATAGTTCCTACGATCGCTGTCAAAGCCGTCGAACAGAGTGCAACTTTAACTGCTGGATGCAACCCACCTTTCCCTTGTTTCATAGCTCCGCCTAGCACCTGCCAATCTTCCTACTTCAGTGATAACAAGGGAATTCAGGATTGGTCAGAAGATTGTGTGGGGATCAAACTTCTTCTTTGAAAAAAATCTTCGTGATTTATTTGACAAATTTGGTAAAACCCTGCATTATAGAGATCGTGCTGAAGAAACAGCGCGAAAGCAAATCTGGGACTGTAGTTCAATTGGTTAGAGCACCGCCCTGTCACGGCGGAAGTTGCGGGTTCGAGCCCCGTCAGTCCCGTAGAAATCACAAAAATTTTAGAAATGAGTTCACTTGAACAGTTTTTCAATTGAAAGATATCTGAAACTTTTATAGAGCGCGATCGAGTCATCAAAGTGCTTCAAACTCTGGCGGCATACCTAGCAGGAGAATTTGATAACCAAGATCAGGCAAGAGAAAGTCCGGCTTGGTTTGTACATCTGCGCCTGTGGCAGCGTCCCGTTCACTTGTTTGAAGATAGCTTGGCGATTTTTGCTGAGCAATCTAATGTTTTGAAGCTTGATCAACCCTACCGACAGCGCTTATTGCGACTGCAAGAGGACGATCGAGGGCTGAAGGTGCAGTATTACCAGTTCAAAGATCCGAGTTCTGTCCGGGGAGCCGGACAACAACCGGAATTGCTCGATCGTTTGACCGAGGATGCGATCGAACTACTTCCGAGCTGTACGCTACAGGTTGCCGTCAATTCGACCGATCAAGGACTTCACTTCATCGCTTCACCGCCGCCCGATACGCAATGTGTGTTCTCGCTTGGGGGCAATACGATTCAAGTTGCGCTGGGATTTGAGGCAATGCGCGATCGCTTCTTGAGCTACGACAAGGGGATTGATCCAGAAACTCAACGACCGATTTGGGGCGCGTTGCTGGGGGCATATGAATTTCAGAAAGTGCGATCGTATTAATCGGCAAAAACCGATTTCAAGCGCTGTAATGCGGTTTTGATTGCGTTTAATTCGTCGGGAGTGAGGCGATCGAACCGCTCTTTGAGATGGGCGATATGAACCGGAAAGATTTTCTCAAATAGCGCTTCCCCTTCGGGTGTCAGAACGATGAGAAAACAGCGACGATTTTCTGGGGGAACTTCTCGACGGACTAAGTTTTTCTGCTCTAGGCGATCGATGATTCCCGTTAGTGTTCCTTTCGTGACCAGCGTTTTCTCTGCAAGCTGATTCATGAACATGCCAGAGGTATTACCGAGCGTGCAAATCACATCGAATTGCGGCGATGTTAAGCCAGTTTCGCGGATGTGGGCTTCGTCGTAGGCGCAAAAAGCTTGATAGGTCGTGGCAAGTTCACGCATAACGGTTAGAAAGGGTTGCTTAGCAGCAGTTTTGGCATCAAAAGGGGCAGCGTTATCAAGTTTCACAGGCAAATTAGGGCTAGTGTTTTACTAATATATCAAACTGTTTCGGTTAGAACTATCATCCTTTTACACCGCTTCCGGCTTCGGTCGGGACGATGTAGCGCTGCATTACGAGGAAAAACAGCAAAATTGGCACGATCGAGATCACTGATCCCGCCGCAATCAAGCGCCAATCGAGCGTAAAGGTTCCCGCTAAATTGGCGACACCGAGCGGTAAGGTGAATAATTCAGGTCGATCGAGCACTAAAAGAGGCCAAAGGAAATCGCTCCATGACCCGATAAACACGAAAATTGCTAGCGTTACCAGTGCAGGACGAATCGACGGAAGCATCACATACCACCAGATTCCAAGCTCTGAGCAGCCATCCATCCGCGCTGCTTCTTCGAGTTCTTTCGGGACTCCTTGAAAGGCTTGTCTCAGCAAGAAGATTCCAAATGCAGACGCGATCGCCGGAAAGATAATTCCAATATAGCTATTTCGCAATCCTAACTGTACCGCTAATACATATAGTGGAATCATCACGATCTGGAATGGAATCAAGATAGTCGAGACGATGGCGCTAAAAATGATTTCTCGACCTGCAAAACTTAATCGTGCTAATGGATAAGCCGCAAGTGAGCAGAATATTAGATTCAATACAACCGTTAACGCTGACACCAACGTACTGTTAAACAGATATCGCCCAAACGGATTGCTCTGCCAAACGGTGACAAAATTCTCCAGAGTCGGTTGCTGTGGAATAAATTGCGGTGGAAATTGAAATAGGTCTTCAGTCGGCGACTTGAATGACGTGCTAACCAACCAGACGAGCGGAATCAGCATCAAAACCGCGATCGCGCTCAGCAAACTGTAAGTCAGAATTGATCGACGCATGTGAGCGCTCATGAGCTTCTCCACCCGTAAACTGATTGTCAATCTTATCTGAATTTGTCGTTACTTCGTTGCGACCACTGCCAAATTCCACGCCATTCGCTTCATGAGTGGAAGTTTTTTTAACACACGATCGAGCTTCTCAAGCCGCAAATAGGTTTTTTCTAATCGCGCTTGCTCCAGAATGATTTTTTTCCAGTAGCGCTCTTTGTTTGGATTAACTCGCTCGATTAGATAAAACTGCAAGAAAATCCACAGCGTTGCAATCCAAAAGGTATCGTAATTTGTTTGGGAATACAGCGATCGAATAAAATCCACAATTTCAATATCTAAAGGCGTTTCGTCTTCGGTTCGCACTTCTGTTGCCAGGCGTCGATAGACATTAATCACCGGATTATGCCGCAACGGATCCCAAAAACAAGCCTTTCCACCGGGTTTAAGAATGCGGTGCATCTCTCGCAGCGTAATTTTCGGATCAGGAATGTGATGCAGTAAATTCGAGGCGTAAACAATATCGAACGTATTATCGGGAAGGTCGATCGCCATCGCATTCACCACCCGACCTTCGACCTGAACTCCATTTCGGGCTGCCAGTTGCAGCGCCACATCCACCATTCCAGGCGAATAATCTGCCGCAATACACTGTGCTCCCAGTCGAGCAAAATAGACGCTATTCTCACCTGCGCCACAACCGAGATCGAGCAGCAATTTTCCTCGGACATCTCCAAGCTGTCTCAAAATAAATCGATTCTCCGGAGCAGTGCAGGCTTCAAAATAATCGGATGCCCGAATGCCATCGACATCGATCGTGCTTGCCCACTGATCATGGAATGCCTGCTCTCGGCGCAGTAAATCATCTTTCATAAGATTTCCAGGAATTTAACCCTCATTAAGCCATAAAAAGGCTGAAATCGTTGGGGGGTTCCTGCTATGAACCGCGAATTTCCGATCGCAATCGCTCAAGCTCCGGATCAACAGGTGGATGTGCAGGCGGCAGTGTTCCGCTGATTTGCTCTTTCATCGCAGCGAGTTCTGCATCGAGTTCGTCGCCTTGCCCCAACGCCTCAAACCGCTTTTCGAGATCATCGCTTCCCAGTTCTGCCACCGCTTCCGATCGCGCTTCGAGCTGCAAGACTTTCTCCTCCATCCGCTCAAACGCATTTATGGCGCTGCCAGTCCCGACACTATTCAGCATTTGATTCAGTTGCTCAGACGCTTTTGCCGATCGCGCCCGTGCGATATACATATCCTTTTTCGTCTTGGCTTCGGCAATCTTGCTCTCCAGCTTCAGCATATTTTGCTTTAATTGCGTTACCACCGAAGCCTGCTGGCTCAGTTGAGATTCCATCGCCTGAGCTGTTTCGACATAGCTTTTACGTCGTGCTAGAGCTTCTCGCGCCAGATGTTCATCGCCTTTAGAAAGGGCTAACTGAGCGCGGCGATACCATTCTTCTGCGCTCGATCGGGCTTGAGCGGCTTGACGTTCGGTGCGTTTTTGTGTGGCGATTGCCTGAGCGACGGCTTGACGCAATCGAATCAAGTCATCCTGCATATCAATCACCGTCTGTTCCAGAATCTTTTCTGGATCTTCCATCTGTGAGATTAGATGATTCAGGTTGGCGCGAATCGCACGCCAGATGCGGTCAAACAGTCCCATATCCACAACTCCCAGGAAGACTCAAGCGCGTAATGTCTGCGATTTCGTTTCCCTAAATCCTATCGCACCCAGAGCGGAGCGATCCGCCTCACGGGTGAAGATAAGCGGCAACAAGCATGACCGAGACGTAGAGGCAATGACTGAACTCACCGCTCTATGCAATGGAGCGATCGACGCTACTGTATAGGAATTTCAACAAAGAATTCTGTGCCCTCCCCAAGCTGGGACACGCAGTACAATTTACCCTGATGCCGTTCCGTCACGATTTGATAACTGATCGACATTCCCATGCCTGTGCCTTTGCCCACGGGCTTTGTTGTAAAAAACGGATCAAAAATTCGCTGTTGCGCCTCCGGAGTCATACCTAAACCCTGATCAGCGATCGCAATTTGTACCATTCCTTGATTCAGCGTTTGAGTCCTAATCCGAATCGTGCAGCTTGTGGGTAACTTTGCGCTGCGCTGATCTTCCATCGCATCCAGAGCATTCACCAGAATATTCATAAAGACCTGATTGAGTTGGCTCACATAACAGGCGACTAAAGGTAGATCTCCATACTCTTTGATCACCTCCACTGCAGTGCGATCGGCAGTAGCCTTCAAACGATGTTGCAAAATCAGCAGCGTGTTATCAATTCCTTCATGGATATCAACGGGTTTGACCGCTGCTTCATCTAACCGCGAAAAGTTCCGCAGAGACAGAACAATCTGCCTGATACGATCCGTTCCCATCCGCATCGAAGTCAGCATTTTCGGTAAATCCCCGGCTAGAAACTCAAAATCAATCTCTTGTAGATAATGCTGAATCGGCTCTGATGAATCAGGAAGCTGTTCCTGATAAAGATGGATTAAATGCAAAAGATCCTCAGCGTACCTATTGACATAGGTAAGATTGCCATGAATAAAATTCACCGGGTTATTGATCTCATGCGCGACTCCCGCGACTAAATTTCCCAGCGCAGACATCTTTTCATTCTGGATCATCCAAATTTGGGATTGTTGAATTTGTTCGATCGCGCTAGATAGCTCTGCTGTCCGTTCTGTCACCCGCTTCTCTAGAAGTTCATTTGATTTTTTCAGATGCCCCTGCTCAATCAACTGAATTCGTCCGAGAATCACCAGTAACGCGATCGCCAGTCCGGCAACAGTTAGAGCAATACTATCTAGGTACTGCAACTGAGATTCGATGTTCTCTCTTGGAATTAATAACGCTACAAACCAGTTTGCTTCTTGCAGCGGCAGATGAGCGAGATATTGAGTTTGGTTTCCGACTTTGATTAACTCAATGCCTTGTTTGTTCTTGGGAATGTGCTGAATGATTTCTAGCAATTGGGCATCTTGGGCTTGAGTCTTCCCAAAACCAAAGGCTGGATTGGCATGAGCCACAACCCGACCTTGGGAATCGATCGCAAAGGCATAGCTATTTTTGCCGTATTCCAAACTGCTAATGACCCGATTAATGCGCTCTAAGGTGACCAGGCTATGGATTTCTCCAATCGGTGGGCTATTCGTGTCAAAACCCTCACGAATCGGAGCCGCGATCGCCAAACTGGGAGTTTGATTGGCTCGGCTAATCAGCGGATCGCTGACATTCGTGATACCTGTCATTGCTTTTTGAAAAAAGACGCGATCGGCAATATTTGCAGGTTTACCCCCGATCACGTTGCGCCATCCATCGGGTCTAGCAATAGCGATGGCATAGACATCACTAAACCGCAGTGTTTCTGATTTGAGGTAGGGTTCTGTTTTAGCCCAATCCAGCGCTCGCACCTGATCAGTATTGGCTAGGGTTTCTACATGAATTTTTTGATTGGAGAGCCAGCGATCGAGGCTTTCTCGACCTTGAGCAAGCTCTAAAAAAGCATTTTTCTTTAAGCTTGCTAACAGCGTGTTCCGGACTAACTGATAGCTATAGCAAGCACCACCACTGATCGACAGAATCAGGCTAACCGTCAATGATCGCATCAAAATATCACGGTGACGCGACGCAAATTTTCGCAGAGTAAATTTCATGAGTCAGAACACAACGAAAAAGTAGTTCAGGATGAAATGGGACGATCGCCAGGTAAGCGCGGTTCTTTAGGGAGATGCTCGAACGTAATTCTGAGCCAGTCCTGCTGAAGCTTTTTCAGTTCTCCTTGCTCGCGCTGCTGCTGCAAAAATTGGTTTAACAGGTCTAATAGCTCCCGGTTGCCTTTTTTCACCGCCCAAGCTGCATAAGATTTACGGCTGACTCGCTCTCCCAGCGCAAAAATGGCAGGTTTTTCATCGACTAATACAGACAGAGACACAATATTGTGAAGAACTGCATCCAATTTTTTGTTGAGCAAGTCTTGATACGCTTCTGCAAACCCCCGGTACTGTTTGACCGTTCCGAGTCTGCCTCCTTGCTCTTTTAAAGTGGCTTCTAAGTCAGGGATAGCAGCCATCGATACGCCGCCCTGCTGTACGCCCAGCACTTTCCCCGAAAGAGACTTGATTGCTTGAATCGAGTTGTCATCTTTGCGTTTGATATAAGCGATCGTCGATTCTGCAATCGGGCTTGTAAAGTCGAGAAACTTGGCGCGATCGTCGGTAATTCCAACGGCCGTAAGTGCGACATCATATTTGCCCTGCTCCAGCCCAGGCAGAAGTCCCTGCCAAGGCATAATCTCCTGCTGAATCTCGAAAGGAACGGCTTGCTGTAGTCGTGTTAATAATTCATGATTAAAGCCTGTGGGCTTACCGTTAAGCAGAAATTCAAACGGCGGGTAGTCGTCTTCGGTCACTATCTTGAGGTGTCCCCGCTCCTGAATTTGGTCTGCTAGAGTTTTGCTAACTTTGAGAGTGGATTGGTTCTGAGTCGAGATTTGGGAAGTTTGCAGACAGCCCTGAACTCCTGCCGTTACGAGAAGACTTGCTCCAGCTTGAAGAATAAAACGTCTACGAGCCACCATGATGGATCACACGAAAGGTCTTTTTGTAGACTTCCCATGACGTGTTGCCAATGTTACAAATTCACTGTTTCGCAACTCTAAACTACGTATGAAAACGAATGCGGTTCGCGTTTTAGACAACTTGGGCATCGCTTATGAACTGAGAGAATACGAGGTCGATCCTGACAATCTAGCAGCGGAAGCGGTTGCAGAAAAAATTGGACTTCCACCCGAACAGGTGTTTAAAACGCTGGTGGCGCGAGGCGATCGCAATGGGATTTGCCTTGCGGTGATTGGGGGTAATATGCAGCTTGATCTCAAGGCGTTAGCAAAATTGTCAGGCAATCGCAAAGTTGAAACAGCACCCCTTAAGGAAGTTCAACCGCTCACCGGATACATTCGCGGCGGCGTAACGGCTCTCGCTTGCAAGAAAGATTACCCAGTTTATGTCGATGAACTGATTGAATTATTTGATGTGGTTTCGATCTCTGCGGGAATGCGAGGGCTACAGATTCTACTCGCTCCAAGCGATTACCTTCGAGCCGTGAAAGGGACTGTGGGCGCGATCGCACAAGACAAAGAAATCTAAAACAAAGATCTAAAACAAAAAAATCTAAGACAAAGCAACCTAATTCGAGCCAAAATCGTCCTCAAAGGATCAAGATGTCCTAAGCTGAGTCTTGGCTGTGTATTGTTTAGCCTTCATGAAGCCAGTAATTTCTAGTGAATTGTCGATCGCGCTTGGTTCCACGGTTCAGCCCGATGTTTCGGTCGTGGTTCCGATTTACAACGAAGTGGAGAGTATTCCAAGGTTGATTAGTGCGATTTCCACGAGTTTAAGAGATGCGGCACTGAGCTATGAAATTATCTGTGTGGATGATGGTTCTCGCGATGGCTCAGACGCGCTACTCAAACAACAGGCACAGCTTCGAGATGATCTAAAAGCAGTCATTTTGCGCCGCAATTATGGGCAGACTCCGGCAATGGCAGCCGGGTTTGGACAGGCGATCGGCAAGGTTATTGTGACGCTTGATGGCGATTTGCAGAACGATCCAAGCGACATTCCGAATCTGTTAGCCAAACTGAACGAGGGATACGATCTTGTAAGCGGTTGGCGCAAAAATCGCCAGGACGCTTCGCTAACCCGTGTCTTGCCGTCGAAGATTGCAAACTGGCTGATCGGGCGCGTCACCGGAGTGCGATTGCATGATTATGGCTGCTCGCTAAAGGCGTATCGATCAGAACTCGTTGCTGATATGAACCTGTACGGGGAACTGCATCGGTTTTTACCTGCATTAGCATTCATCGAAGGTGCAAGAATCGCAGAAATCCCGGTAAAGCATCATGCGCGGCAGTTTGGCAAGAGCAAATACGGACTTGATCGCACCTTCCGCGTGGTGATGGATTTGCTGACGGTTTCGTTTATGCGGAAATTCCTCACGCGCCCGATGCACGTTTTTGGACTGTTTGGCTTATTGTCGCTTCTGTCGGGAGTCACGATCGGGCTTTACTTGGTGTTTTTGAAGCTGGGGTTGGGTGAGGATATCGGACAGCGCCCTTTGTTAATTCTTGCGGTTGTATTGTTTCTTGCGGGGTTGAATCTGTTTAGCTTTGGGCTTTTGGCAGAGATTTCGATGCGGACGTATCACGAATCGCAAGGTCGCCCGATTTATCGGGTGCGTGAGATTGTGGGTAAGAAGAACTAAGCGGATACGAGTCCGCTAGCGATTATAGATGCGGGAAGCCCCCTAAATTCCTTATGAGTGGGGGACTTCGAGCAGCGATCGCATCTCTGACTGAAGGGGCTAGCTTGTAGAGACAACACCTTACACAAAATCTCTACACCATGGAAAGTTGCAGTGAAAAGTTTAGGGGCGAACATCGATCGATGCGAAACCCTCAACTCATATCAATCTGCGCTCTTTTCGACTGCTTTTTCCGCCGATTCAATTGTGTCTGCAACTTTCGCGTCAGGAACTTTTGCGGCAGATGCTTTCATCGCTTTTTCTGCTTTCGCCTTACCGCTGGTCATGAAGAACTCTTTCTTCTGCATAAACAGTTCCCGCTTCTGCGCTGGAGTCAGCGATGTGAAATATTCTTTGGGAACTGACTTCATCATCATGCCCACTTGACTTTTCTGCGCTGGAGTCAGCGCCACCGACTTAAACGCTTTCTTCAGGCTCGTTCCATTGGCGATCGCCTCCTCAAGCTGAGTTTGCTGATCTGGAGTCAGAATCTTTTCCAGTTCAGGTACAATCTTCGCTTTTAGCTCAGTGTACGGATCAACGGTTGCAGCAGGCGCATCCGCAGACAACATGGGAGTCGCTTGAGCAACAGGCGTGATTGCAAAACTTGCAACTAGCATCACGCAGGCAAACATAGACACTAACATTCGTTTCATAGTTCCATTTCCTCGTTTTGTTAAACATTTTGAGTTTTTGCAGCCTGAATGTAAGCAGCGACTGCCAGCATACTCACAATCAGCAAGGGCATCGAGAGACACCAAAACTCTGCCGATGGCACGAAATAGGCTGCTCCGGTTCCTCCTAGAAAGAATCCAACCAGCAGGGGCGACGTGCGCTTCAGTTTTACGATCGCCTCTGCTGCCTCGGCTTTCGCTTCTTCGGTCTGTTTGGAAAGTTTTGCGCTGAAATATTGCACTAGATCGATCGTAAACTGCGTAAAGTTTCCGGTCATTACCGTGGTTGGAAAATAGCCTGTAAACGAAGAAGCTGCTTCTTTCATCAAAGCATTTTGAATCCCCATCGCCATCACGCCGGTCGCCGCGATCGGAAACATCAAGTCATCTTGAGCATCAATAATCAGGGTACTAAAGTATTGCAATCCGACCATTATGAAGATAGCGAGGGCGATCGCTTCTGCGCTCAGTAATACTGGTAACACTGCCCATCTGCGCTTGCGGCACAGTCGCCCTAGCAACGATGTCCCCATCACAGACAGCATAAAGATCGGCAACATCGAGAGCCGAAGCAGCGTCGTAAGAGGGTCAGAACTGGCGAAAGCGGAACCTGCTAAGGCAATATTTCCGGTGACGTGAGCGGTAAAGATGCCAAACAAGCTAATGAATGCAGCCGTATCGACGAATCCAGCTACCCAACTGAGTAAAAATCGGGCAGGCGCATCGCTAATTAGAAAGGCGCTGAGGCTGAAGGATTCCTTTTCAGGTACACTGACAGTCATAGGGAAATCTCTTTGAGATGCAAGGGAAAATAAGGCGGGTAAGCATACCGGTAGAAGTCAGCATCTTATGATGCTTCTGAATCCTTGCTAGGTTTTTTCACTTCTGCGGGCAAGATACTCACCACATTGTAGAGATGCTGCTCAACATCTACTAGCCCAGCGACTTCTGCGTCTAAGGTATCAAATTCAGCGGGCTTTTCTCCTTCTGCAAAATCAGCCGTACAGTTCCAGTTTGCAAGTAGTGCAACATCGGCACTGTCAGTGCTATTTAACAAGATGACAGACTGGGGATTAGGCTGTTTTAGCAGCGCAGCAGGGATTAGTTTTTCAGCGTTGGCGACCACTTTAGCCTGATCGTCTGAAGATTTCAGTTTGAATTCGCTAAACTCAACCACAGCTTCTTTCCCTTTGACCGTTGGCACAAGATTCTCGCGTGCAGTTTGAGCTTTGCCGACTTCAAAAATCACGGTGCGGAGCGGTGCGAGCGCGGCTTGATAGCTCTCTAGATCTTTCCACTGAGACAGAGCAATGATGCGGGTTCCGTCGTCGCTTTGCAGCAGAGCCGCACTATTAAAACCTGGTATTTTTTTGTAGGTTTTGATGCTCTTAAGCGATTTGAGGGTGGATTTCTGAGTGGTCGGAGTGGTTTCGTAGATTGTGACGACGTTGATTGCAGTTGCACCGGGATCAAACGCGATCGCTTTGGCGACTTTTGAGGCTTCTGCACGAGTGGGAAATCCGAGTAGAACGCTAAAACTCAGCAGCAGCGCCAACACGATCGCGCTGAACTTACGATCGAACTTCACCCTAAACAAACTGCTCATACCGCTATTTTTCTCCATTCTATGTAGCTGAAGGTAGGTTTCGATGAATACAGACCAATACGATCGGAACGGCACAATTCATCCCGCCACCCACAAATTTATGACAGGAATAGAGATTCCTGAAGGTTTGAGGGGAAATAACCCACTAAAATATCAATGGATGCTTTGCGTCTCTTAATATTGTTTGTAAATACCGTTGTTTAGGAAGGTTCGGGCGACATGGCACTTCTCACCACTGGCGGACAATTGATCAAAGACCTTGAAACCCACGGCGCGATCGCTGCCTATGTGCCGCTAGAAGGCGGATTTGAAGGTCGGTATCGCCGCAGAATTCGCGCATCGGGCTACAAGTCGCTCAGCATTAGCGCAAGAGGACTGGGCGATGTCGCTGCCTATTTGACCGGAGTGCATGGTGTTCGTCCGGCACACTTGGGTAAGAAAAGCACTGGCTCTGGGGCAGCAGTCGGAAATGTCTGGTTTGTTCCGCCGATCGTCACCACGCAAATTGCCCAACTGCCCCCAAAATCGAAGGGCTTGCTGCTCTGGATTATCGAAGGGCACATTTTATCGAGCCAAGAGCTTGAATATTTGGCAAATCTGCCCAAAATTGAACCGCGTGTGAAGGTTGTCGTCGAAGTGGGCGGAGAGCGCTATTTCCGTTGGACACCGCTCACTCAAGTCATTGCTGCCTAGCGCGATCGCGATTGTCCCTATCCCCAAAAGCCTCCAATTTCTTCAAGAGATTGGAGGTTTTATCTTTTAAAGTTCTCCCGGTGAATCCGGCTCTACAGTTACACCCTCTAAACTCACAGCGACCGGTTGATCTTTAACTAAGTCACTGAGTTCGTGAAATTCAATCCGCATATGGTCGCAGGCTTGTTTTAGCTGCGATCGAAATCCTTCTAAATCTGATCCATAACCACAGAGATTTGCGGCTGTTTCAATCCCTTGTTTTGCATTTGCTCTGGCGCAATCGACTAAATCTAGTCCGGTTAACCGAGTGGGAGAAGCCATCAGACACTCCTAAAATCAATGTAATTAGTGTGCGAGATAAATGCTCGATCGAGACTCCCCCACGAGAAAGAATTTTAAGATTGCCAATAGCGATAAGCTGCACACGCCATTGTGACGACTCCAGTGACGATCGCGGTTTCGTCCACTTCAAACTGCGGATGATGCAGCGGGTAGTTTTTGCGATCGGGATATCCCACACCCAAGCGAAACATACTGCCCGGAGCGTGCTGCAAATAGCAAGAAAAGTCTTCTGCACCCAGAGAAGGTTCGGGGATGATTTGAACGCTTTCGTTTCCCCAAACTTCCCGCGCCGACGATTCGAGCAAGCTTGTCAGCTTCGCGTCATTCTGTACCGAGGGTGTCCCGCGCCGATAGCTCATTTCATACTTTGCGCTGTACATCTCGCAGACATTCGAGACAATGTTTTCAATCCAGGTCGGTAGCACTTCGTTGGTTTCAGGATGCAGCGATCGTACCGTTCCCGACATCGTGACTTGATCAGCAATCACATTCGGGGCGCGTCCACCGCTGATTTTTCCGATCGTTAACACCACAGGACGCAGCGGATTTTGAGTCCGACTAATCGCTTGCTGCAAGTTGGTAATGACTTGAGACGCGATCCAGATGGCATCGATCGCTTCATGCGGACGTGCGCCATGTCCAGATTCACCCATAATCGTGAGTTCTAAGTCATCCGCTGCTGCGGTCAAAGCACCATATCGAATGCCAATCTTGCCCGCCGGAATGCTGGGAAATACATGCACGGACAGAATTGAATCGACATCATTCATCACACCATCTTCGACCATCCACTGAGCGCCCTGGGCGATTTCTTCTGCAGGCTGGAACAAAAATCGGATTTTACCCGGAAGCGGCACCCCAAGTTGAGAAAGTACCATCGCGGTTCCAAGCCCCACCGTGGTATGCACGTCATGACCGCAAGCGTGCATAATTCCAGGCTGACGTGAGGCGAATTCCAGCCCAGTCCGCTCTTGAATTGGCAGCGCGTCCATATCTGTCCGGATTGCCAGTAATCTTGGATCGTCGCCTCCGTCGAGTTCTCCCACAACTCCGACTTTACCGATCGCTTCTTTAACGTGCAGCCCACAGGACGAGAGCACCCCCGCAACATAGGCAGCAGTTTGATGCTCTTGTCCACTCAGTTCAGGATGGCTGTGGATATGGCGACGAATTTCAATCAGGCGCGGAGCGAGCGAAACGGCTAAATCTTTGATGCGGTCTTTCATGGTTGAAGGGTCGATCGTACTTTTCCCAATGATAAAACCTGTCTCTCAAAAGATCCGGCACATTCGATTTGATGCAGTTAATAGCCGCTATTCCAGCGCATCGCTGAGATCTGCTGCAAGTCGATCGAAGGTTTTGTTTCATCGTCGATCGCTTTCACCACGCGGCGATACAGATCTTCGGCTTGCTGCGGTGAGTTGCCAATGCTAGTTAATCCCAATTTGCCAAACTCAGATAAGCATCCCATCAAGTGAAAGACTGTTCCCGTTTCTGTACTTGTATCGAAGTGCAAACCATAGTGCGCGATGATATCCATCAAATCATTGGGTAATAACCCACAGTATTGCGGTTTCTGTAAATTATCGGTTGCCATATAGTATTTGGGTCGTCCGTGCTGGCTATAAAACAAGCCGCTTGACAAGTCATAGCGACCATTGGTTAGGAATTTCAGCGTCATGAACGGATGTGTCGTTCCGCCCTTTCGCAAGTTGATTTCGATCGCATGAAATTCCCACTGATCCTCGCGCTTAACGGCAACAAAATCTACTCCAAATCGCTCTAGTGCGCCTTTGGTCGCTAAGGTTCGACCCACTTGTAAACTCATATCCTGAATCCGCATTCGGTAGGATTCATCGGCTGGGAATCGACAACCCAGATAGATTTGCCCACTAGGCCCACCAAGAATTTGATCGTGAGTTGAGAGAATTTCTACTTCGCCATCTGGAGTGACGCGACCCTGAACGCTGGGCGAAAGTTTATGCTCACCTTCGATAAAAGCTTCTGCGATCGCGCCCAACTCCGGAATGCGACCCCCGTAATTCTCCCAAGTTTCGGTTTTTGCTTCAAATTTGAGATGAGCAAAGCGATCGTAAATCTTACTGACGCGCTGTTCGTGCGAGATGACTCCGGGCTTGTATTCTCCCAAAGGTCGCAGGTCAAAGAGTGCGTTTCCTTCGCCAGAAAACCCTTCGTTTAACTTGATCACAACGCGTTGCAATTCAGGATTGCGCTCCCATAATTCGGCTGTCGCTACAGCGAGATCTTTTGCAGTCCAAACCAGTTCGCTGCCGTCTGGGTGTGGCACTCCACTTTCTGCAAAAATTTGCCGGCTGCCGCTCTTTGTGCCCCAGTTTAGTAATACGGGATCAAGTGCATATAAGGGAATGTCTAACTGAATCGATAAGTCGCGTTCAACAGTTGTTGAGTTATAGCAGATCATGTAAGCGCGATCAGGATTGACCGCTTGCCGGATGCGATCGAGCAATCGCGGTCGATCAAGAATTTTTTGGCTGAGGGGTTTGAGCGATGAATCATAAGTTGAAAGCAGCAGCAAGCGATCACGAGCATGGGAAAATGGAATTCCCGGCAATAGCTGGAGATAATAATCAATCACGCTAGGGTGAATCGGTTGCGAGGTGACATAAACTAACCGAGTCCGAGGATTTCGCAGGCGAATCAGCGAGAATAATAGCCGCTCTTCATAGTGTAAAAAGCCTTCGATCTTAGATAATTCTCGCTGATCGATACTGAGTGACGGAATCACAATAATATCGGCTTCACTGGTGTCAAAC
The DNA here is from genome assembly GCF_039962505.1 of Leptolyngbya sp. DQ-M1. Taxonomy (NCBI): domain Bacteria; kingdom Bacillati; phylum Cyanobacteriota; class Cyanophyceae; order Leptolyngbyales; family Leptolyngbyaceae; genus Leptolyngbya; species Leptolyngbya sp. DQ-M1. The sequence continues at coordinate 45,435 of NZ_JAMPLJ010000002.1, read as the reverse complement.
TCAACAACATTGCGCCAACGCTCGCGCAGTTGCGTTTGCAGGTGCTGAAACTGAATGGTCGGGTCAAGCACGTTCATAAAGAGAAGTTCCGCGATCGACGTATATCTGCAATCATATCTACTGAAATTACGACAAAGCCGAATTAGCAATGAACAGTAAAAATGTATAAATCAGAGTTGCGTAAAATCTATCTCCAGAAACGTCGATCGCTCTGTCTTCAGGAATGGGAAGCGAAAAGCAAACAGATTTGTGAACACCTCAAAGCCTGCGATAGCTTGCGTTCTGCAAAAACTGTTTTATCGTACTGCAGCGTTCGTCAAGAGCCAGATTTACAAGAACTGCTGACAATCCCGAAAGTGTGGGGATTGCCCCGCTGTGTGGAAAAAACATTACTGTGGCACGTTTGGACACCCGGAAGCCTACGATCGGGCAACTTCGGTATCCCAGAACCTGATCCAGACAGTCCAACGCTTGAGGCTGAGCAAGTAGATTTAATCTTAGTGCCCTGTGTAATGTGCGATCGGCGGGGGTATCGTCTGGGTTATGGGGGCGGATTTTACGATCGAATGCTCAGCCAACCCGAATGGCAAGGCAAAGCGACGATCGGCGTTTTGTTTGATGTTGCCGTGATAGATGAATTGCCGATCGATCCCTGGGATCGACCGTTAGATGCAATCTGTACAGAATCAGGATTGATTAACACCTATAGAAGCAGTTAGCCTTGCAGCCGCCATCAACTCTTAAGGAATTGCTAAATCCCTCCCAGTAGGAGTGCCTTTCGGTGCGGCACAAATCATAATGATTTTGAAGTGATTAAGTTATAAGGATCGCGTGAACGGAGATGAGTTTATCGAGCAGATTCAGGACGTGCAAAAGCAAGTTGCTGAGCTGCAACAAGACGCTGAACAATTGCCCCTCAAGCAGAAAAGCAGGCTGACAGAATCCTTAGAGCGACTAACCAGCGCATTAAGAGATTTGCAAGTCGCCGAGGAAGCAATTCAGCTTTTGTTGTCTGCGGTACAACAATCGCGGGATTCGATCGTCATTACGACTGCCCATCTCGATTCCCCCGGGCCTGAGATGGTCTACGTGAATCCCGCCTTTACAGAAATGACAGGCTACGCCGCAGAAGAAGTGTTAGGCAAAAATCCGCGTTTGCTGCAAGGAGCGCACACAGACCGAGCAGTGCTTGATGCGCTGCGGCGCGAAATTTCTCAAGGCAGACCCTTTCACGGTGAGGCGATTAACTATCACAAAGACGGCAGCGAATACTACGTCGAATGGAACATCACACCAATTCGCAATAGTCAGCAAGAAATCACGCACTTTGTCGCCATTCAGCGCGATATTACCGATCGGAAGCGCTACGAAAAAGAACGCGAACAGCTTTTAGCTCAAGAACAAGTCGCCCGCGATGCCGCAGAAGTCGCCAACCGGACGAAAGACGAGTTTCTGGCGACGCTTTCACACGAATTGAGAACGCCGCTGACTCCCATTCTTGGCTGGTCAAAAGTCCTGAGAACACAGCAACTTTCAGAAGCCAACACTCAACAAGCGCTCAAAACGATCGAAGAAAACGCCAAACGCCAAGCACAACTGGTCGATGATTTACTCGATCTAGCCCGGATTGTGCGCGGTAAGCTGACGCTGAACTTTACCTCGGTTCCCTTGATTGAAACGATCGTCGCCGCACTCGAAACCGTTCGGCTGGCTGCCGAGGCAAAATCGATTCAAATTAAAACAGATTTAGATGCAACGATCTCGCCGGTGATGGGCGATGCCGGACGGCTGCAACAAGTGATCTGGAATCTGTTGTCGAATGCAATTAAATTCACGCCGATCGGGGGTCAGATTAGAGTGACATTATCGCGGGTCGATCGCACCGCTCAAATCCAAATCAGTGATACCGGACAAGGGATTGATCCAGAATTTTTGCCGTTTGTGTTCGAGCGCTTTCGTCAGGAGGATAGTTCAATTACCCGTCAGTTTGGCGGGCTAGGTTTGGGACTATCGCTCTGTCGTCAGTTGGTCGAAGCGCATGGCGGCATCATCCGGGCTGAGAGTGCAGGCATCGGACAGGGTGCAATCTTTACTGTTCAATTGCCGCTTGTGATCGATTCACACTCTGTGAAAACCGCTATGCTTGCATCGTCAAAGCCAAACTTGAAGGGGCTTCGGGTGTTAATTGTTGAGGATGATATTTCGACCCTGCAATTCCTTGCCTTTATCGTTCAGCAAGAAGGCGCGATCGTGACCGCAGTTCCCTCACCCCAAGCTGCACTTGATAAATTTGAGCGATCGTCGTTTGATCTGCTGATCAGCGATATCGGAATGCAGGGAATGGATGGATTGACCTTGCTGCGACAAATCCGCGCCTTTGCAGAGGATCTTCCAGCGATCGCGCTGACGGCTTACGCGACTGAGAGCCATCGCGAACAAGCGCTATCAGTCGGATACAACGAGCATTTATCGAAGCCGATCGAGCCAGAAAGACTGATGCAAACGATCGCAACTGTTTTGGAACCCCAAGACCTTTAACGATCAACACTCCAAAAGATGCGAAGAACACTTCCCACATATCGCGTCTTTCACACCTATCTCTGAGAAGCTTTATCCAGCATTTTATGGAGTACCTTCAGCAATTCCTCCGCTGTATAAGGCTTTGATAGAAATGAATCGACACCGACACTGGCAACATCCGCTATGGTGTTACTTAACATCAAACCACTCGTAGCAATCACCCTGACATCAGGATTCATTTTTCTCAAGGTGCGAATCGCTGTTGCTCCATCCATTGCAGGCATCATTAAATCCATCAAGATCACGGCAATCTCTTGCTTGTGCTTCGCGTAGAGCGAGATTGCTTCAAAGCCATTGCTTGCCGTTAACACACGATAATTCTGCTCTTCTAAAATCGCTTTAGTAACATCTTGAATCGACGATTCATCATCCACGACTAAAATGACCTCACCTGATCCGGGAAGCAAATCTAGAGAAGCCATTGAGGAGATAGCCTTATCTCCAGTGGTCGGTAAGTAAACTCTAAAGCAGGTTCCTTGACCCATCTGGCTATCTATCTCAATGAATCCTGCATGACTTTTGATAATTCCTAGCACGGTTGAAAGTCCTAAGCCAGTTCCTTTGCCGACTTCTTTGGTGGTGAAAAATGGGTCAAAGATGCGATCGATCACTTCCGGGGGAATTCCTGTTCCCGTATCCGAAACTGCAGTCATCACGTAGTTTCCCACTTTCGCATCAAGTTGGGTGCGGGCATGAGATTCATCAATGAAAACATTGCTAGCAGCAATGGTGAGTACCCCACCATCAGGCATTGCATCACGAGCATTGATACAAAGATTCATCAACACCTGATGCAGTTGGGTGGCATCTGCATAAACGAGGTTGAGCATTGAGGGGGGCAGATCAACCTGAACGGTGATCGACTTCGGAAAGGTGCGGTTGGCGATTTGCTCAATCTCTCCCAGTAAATGCGCCACCTGAACAGGGGTGCGTCTTCCTTCTGTGCCTCGTGCAAATGACAGCACTTGTTTTACTAAGTCAGCCCCGCGTTTCGCGTTTGCTTCGACCGTTGTGAGCAGTTTTCGAGTGCGATCGTCGAGATTAGGAAACTTCAGCGGCAACAGTTGGGCTGAGGCTAAAATCGGGGTGAGAATGTTATTGAGATCATGGGCAACACCGCTGGCGAGAGTTCCAATACTTTCTAAGCGCTGGGCACGCAGAAATTGAGCTTCCAGCAGCTTTTTCTCGGTAATATCGGTATCAACTGTCAAAATCGATTTTGGTGTACCTGATTCGTCGCGCACAAGCGTCATCCGACTCAGCACCATGATTGCTTTGCCTGACTTGGTCGCTTTCTGAACTTCTCCTTGCCACGATCCCTGCTCAAACACCGTTTTAAGCACAGTTTCAACCTCTTGAGGCTGAAGGTTGCTCAACAATTCAGATGCCGTTTGTAGTTCTGCTTGTGACCAGCCGTAGAGTTGTTCTGCGGATTGATTCCAAAATAGAATGTGATTCTGTAAGTCGCGAGCATAGATCGCATCAGAGGCAACATTCAGCAGTGCCACTTGCTCTCGGATGATTTGCTCAGCGCGTCGCCGCTCAATTAGCTCATTTTGGGTGCGCTCATAGAGTTCCGATTGTTGAATTGCAATGCCTAATTGAGTTGCTAGTTGCTGAAGTAGCGTTGTCTCGATCGCTTGCCACTCTCGCGGACTGGAACAGTGATGCGCGATTAACAATCCCCACAAATAGTTATTTTGCAGAATTGGAACTATTAAGTTGGCTCGAACTTGAGCCTGTTCTAAAAGTTCAATGTGACAAGCACTTAAGCCTGCTTGATAGATATCGGGCTTCGCGCTGGTTTGACCGTGTTGATAATAAGCGACGTAATGTTCGCTAAAGCAAGAATCGCGAAAATCAGTCAAGAGGATAGATTTCCAGGCAGGATCAACCGATTCGGTCACAATTCGTCCACCCCAATCGGACTCAAAGCGAAGAATCACAACGCGATCGCTGTGCAAAAACTGCCGCACCTGATCAACGGTCGTTTGCAAAACTTCATCGAGCTTGAGCGATCGCCGAATGCCCTGAGCAATTTCTCCAATTAAGCGCTCTTGGGCAATTTGATGTTGAAGTTGGTTGGTGAGATTTTGTAATCGCAGTTGAGTTTTGACGCGGGCTAACACTTCTTCGCACTGCAAAGGCTTGGTGATAAAGTCAACCGCCCCTAAATCAAACCCCCTAACCTTGTCTACGGAATCCGTTAGCGCGGTGAGAAAAATAATCGGAATGGTGCTGGTATCTGCGTTTGCTTTCAGACGGCGACAGGTTTCAAACCCATCCATTCCGGGCATGAGAATGTCGAGCAGAATCAAATCTGGATGAGCGTAGTTTGCTTTGTCGAGCGCGCTTTCCCCATTCTCAGCAACTAACACCCGAAAGCCGGAGTCTCCCAACAAATCAAACAACACCTCTAAATTGGTAGGGGTATCATCGACGACCAGTATTGTTCCTTGCTCAGTCATTTTAGAGTTCATGGCTACCCTTCTGATAGCGTTTAATCAATTCCAGAATTTGCCGTTCTTTAAATCCTTGCGCGAGGTGCCGAAGCTGCGCTGCAAACGGAACCCATTCAGGATTTTGCTGTTCTAAATGAGTGGCTTGCTCAAGGATTCCTTTGAGATCACCCATTCTGGCGAGATTGAGGAGCGCGTCGAGTTCGGTCTGAGGCGGGGCAGTCAGCGTTTTTGCTGGGTCTTGCGCGATTGCCACTTTCACAAGAGACTCTGTTTCCGCTTCGTACTGCCACTCTAGATTGAGATGAGTTTGAAGTTGAGTCAGCAGTTCTGCTTCTCGAACGGGCTTAGGAACAAAACCATTACAACCTGAAGCTTGGCTTGCTTGCTGGTTATAGCCAAAAACACTGGCGGATGTGGCAATCACGATCGTATCGCGGATCTCGGAAGATTGACGGATTTGTCGCACTGCCTCAAACCCATCCATCACGGGCATAACGAGATCGAGCAGAATGACATCCGGTTTGAACTGGTGCGCTTTTTGCAGCCCTTCTTGACCGTTTCCGGCTTCAATCAGGTTAAATCCGAGCGGTTCTAACAGGTGCACCAGAATCGATCGGTTTGCCCACTGATCGTCTACAACTAACACGGTGCGAGATCTGCCCGCATACCCCACAATGGCGCGTTGATTCGAGGGATACCGATTCGATTCAAGCGATCGGAGTTCTATTTTCGGCAAGTCTAACTCAAACCAGAACGTGCTGCCTTTGCCGGGTGTGCTTCTAACCTGCACTTCTGAACCCATAATTTTCACCAGTTGCCGACTAATCGAAAGTCCTAATCCGGTGCCTTCGGTTTTGCGATCGTTGTCTCCAACTTGCTGAAACGGCGAAAAAATCACTTCTAGCTGTTCTGGAGCAATTCCAATTCCGGTATCTTGAATCTCAAAGCGAACTTTTGCACTTTCAACTGAATTCTCAACAACACTGACCTCAAAACGCACACCGCCAACTTCGGTAAACTTGACAGCATTGCCTAGAATATTGAGCAAAATTTGGCGCAGCCGCTTTTCATCGGCACAGACAAATTCAGGCAGCGGCGACAAAGTTTGATAGGTCAATGTAATTTTCTTTTGCTCAGCGCGAACTCGACAGATATCCGCGATCGCCTCTAAAAACGCAGGAAAATGCAGATCTGTCGGCGTAAGCTCCATTCTCTGAGCTTCGATTTTAGACAAGTCGAGTAAGTCGTTAATCAGAGTCAGCAAATGCTCTCCGCATTGTCGAATCGTGACGAGTCCCTTTTTCTGAAGGTCATTCAGGGTGCGGTCTTTTTCTAAAATTTGGGCATATCCCAGAATGCCGTTGAGCGGGGTGCGGATTTCGTGGCTCATATTGGCTAAAAATTCACTCTTAGCACGGGTTGCAGATTCCGCCAGTTCTCGTGCCGTCTGCATTGCCTGTTCTGCCTGCTGGCGCTCTGTAATGTTGTCGAGTACCCACAAGCGACCGGGCACATCGTGTACCTGAGTCGGCGTACTGGAAAGGCTCAGCACGATCGCGTTCGGTTGACTAAACAGCCAGTGCCAATCGCGAATTTCGGCATCAGGATGGGCAAACAATCCAGCCGATTGCGCCGTAATTTCAGCTTGATTATCGGCATTTAGACGCAGTGCAATCATTGCTTGAGCAATCTCACTCGGCTCCACCGCACCAGGATTTAACTTCAGATAGCGCGCTGCGGTTTGGTTGATCCATCCCTGTTCGCCGCTTTCATCCATAAAGACAATTCCTTGAGGAATCGTTTCCAGCATCGCTTCAAATCGAGCTTGCAACTGATCAAACCGCAGCGTTAGGTCTTGAAATCTCAGCAGATTACTCAATCCACCCCGCAGAGATTCAAGGAACTGCTTCAAGGACGCAGAAGGGTCAACGCGCCGATCCCACAACAGCAGAATGGCACCTTTGACGTTTTCAAGCTGCTGCAACGGTAGCACCGCGATCGTTCGCACCCCCTGTGCTAACAAAGCCGGAGAAGCTTGAGGCACTGAGGCATAATCCGGGTAGTAAAGACATTGGTTTTGGGCGATTGCTTCCGCAAACAAGGTCGGCGTTGTCAACTGAACAGGCAACGCTGTATCTGGTAATGCCACCAGCACCTCAGCCGTGACTTCATCCAATTGACGCAGCGCGATCGCGCCTGTCGCTCCGACAAGCTCCTTCAGCCGAGACAGTGTGCCCGTCATCGCCTGTTCGGGGGTCATCGCCGCTTCATCTTGAATCAGCGATGCCAACATTGCCTCCGATGCCCATTGCCATTCTTGCCGCAAAAGGTAGGGTCGCACCCCCACCCCCAGCACCCCCACTAATCCCAACGCCACGGCTTGCTGGGGCAACACTTCAGGGTTCAACAAAGCCCCAAAACCAAGCAAACCAATCCACTGCGATCGCGGCAACAACACACAAAGCGCAAACCATATCGGGGCAGCAAGCAAAACAAAAGACGCTTGCACCAACAGTTCTAATCCCAATCCAGCCGCCATCATTGCCAAAATCAAAGGTGCAAGCGTCGGAAGTCGTTCAGGAGAACGATCAAATCGGATTAAACGGTAAAACATTCTGCCAGTGTTCTTGTCACCAAAGCGGGCGCACTGAGATGTGGAAGATGCCCCTCTGCATCAATGTGAATGAGTTCAGCTTGAGGAATTTTCTCTGCCATGTATTCGCCAACTTGGGGCGGCACCGCAATGTCGTTGTTTGCCTGAAGAATTACTGTTGGCACGTTGAGCTTGGGAAGTTCAGCGCGGTGATCCGACTGAAAAATGACCCGCGCTACGGATTGTGCAACATCGGGACGAATGGCAGAGAGCGATGTGGCAAACTCGATCGCTAGCTCTGGGCGCTCTGGGTTCCGCATTGCCAAGGGTGCAAAGCCACTCGCCCAAGCATAGTAATTGGTTGACATTGCCGCATACAGGGCATCGAGATCGAATTGCTCAAATCCCCCAATATAGTTGTCTGCTGGATCATTCAAGTATCGAGGGGACGCACTAATCAACACCAATTGACGAAACCGCGCTGGATCAAGCAATGCCGCCAGCATTCCCACCATGCCGCTGACCGAATGTCCCACAAAAATCACATCGGTTAACCGCAGTTCTGCACAAAGTTCCAGCACATCTTCAGCGTAGCTGTACAAAGACCGATAGCGACGAGGGCTGTAGGCGTTCATATCCGATCGACCCGCACCGATATGATCAAACAAAACGATGCGATAGAACGGTTCAAATGCCGCAACCTGATTACGCCAAGCGGTCTGATCTGTGCCAAATCCATGAGCAAACACCAAGGTTTGTTCACCTTGACCAATCACCTGAGTATGATGGCGATCGAGAACCCGACTCATCATCTGCAACTTCCCTCCGGTTTTGGGGTCACGCCATTTCCATCATGACACCGCCCGCTAAACAGGTTGGGAGTCTTAGCATTACTCAATAAAGCAGCATTTATATAAAGCAGCATTTATGGCAGCTTTAGTGATCAGCTATGGCAGCTTTAGTGATCAGCAAAATGCAATGTCATTTCCGCATCTATGGCACGATCGACCCAAAGCAAGAGGTAGGTCTTCCTGATGCATTTTAGGCTGATCGCATCATTGAGGAATCCTTATGACAGACACTAGCGTTAAAAAAGTCGATGCTCAGTTCTCACCGACAGGCGAAATGGGACAGAAATACCTTGCCTCTGGTAAAAGCCTTTCCATGCGCTTGTGGGAGAACGAGCCACCTGCGGAAGCCAAGCCTGCAACTCAACGGGAGTATGAAACAGTTGGATATGTGATTCAGGGTAAAGCCGAGTTGCATCTTGAGGGACAAATGGTGCTTCTAGAGCCGGGAAATTCTTGGGTCGTGCCTAAAGGTGCAAGCCATAGCTACAAAATTTTGGAATCGTTTACCGCGATCGAGGCAACCAGTCCCCCTGCTCAAGTGCATGGGCGCGACGAGTAAAAACTGGCTGTTGTTGCACAGCACTACAGCCAAGCTGTGCAACAACAAAGTGCCACAACCAAGTAGATTACCCTGCATCATTTCTTACTGAACGAACTTACTAAGCGAAATGCGGAACTGATGAGCCTGAGAGTCGTAGCTCATACTATATTGGCGAGGATATCTTCCAAGTGTAGAGTAGCGAACAGGACGAGCGATCGTCTTCTGGAAGGATTGACGTTGGTCAAATGCCGCTTTGCTAATCATTGGCTCTAAGAAATTCATTTTTCCGTTGTAGAAGCCATAGATGAACGTGTGGTTAAACCCGTGCGGCGCACCCTGAAATTCATCCGATTTAGGATCAATCCAGTGCGATCCCTGTCCCGGTTCAGCACTGTCGGGAGCCATCACATAGCCCGCTGGAATGAACCGAGCATCTGGCGTGATGTAAGCCCGTTCCGCATCCTTCCCGATTGCAGTAATGCGCCGACGTGCAGCTTGTGAAATGGTATAGAAATGCACATCAAAGTGGGGAGTGCCATAGATGGGTGCTGGCGGATGTCCCTGGGGATTCCAGTTCAGCCCGATGTGAGTGAATGGAGTCGTGCGGCTTGCTTGACGTGGCAGGGCTAATTCAATCTCAGTCATGGTTGTGGGCAAGTCAGACAGTGCGGATTCTGAGAGAATTACACCTAATTCGGAAACGCGACTCCGATTGTCTAATGCAACATAGGAACGAGCAGTTCCCTGCCCGATCGACTGAGGAGTCCCTTGCACTATGGTGTTTGCGTGAACGGCATTGATGCTCACGACGAGTAACATCAACAGCCCAGAGATAAAAATCCCAAGTTTATGTGATTTCCTCATTATCTTTCTCCAGTTTCAGATAAAAATGCTTCAACCCCCTGACAAGCCAATGAAATCTATTTTTCATCGCAACTGTCTCTTAGCGCTACTGATTTTCACAAAGCGTTAAGTATGCCGGGGCGTTGTATGAATTAATGCCCTAAGAATGCGGGCAAAAACAATCAAGCGATCGCTCGTTATCTAGAGATTCGACCTGGTACAGTAAACAGAACTGATACAAAAAGTTGGGTCCAACAGTGGATGAAATGACAGAGAAAACAGAGAAGCGACTCGATTGAATCGTTAGCGGAGTTGGGTATTAGCGACAGACATACCGACAGATATACATACTGTCCTGCAAGTAGAAAAATTCTTGTTTTTTAGGTAAGTTTTTTTTAGGTAAGTTTCTGAAAGTAGAAAGAACTGTGCGTTCCTAAATCCTTAACGAAAAAAGCATGACCGAAATCACTTCCTCGCAAAGCATCAAGAACAATTCACACCAACAACCATCGACTTGTCCCGTTAATTCCTACAATTCCTGGGATCCACTAGAAGAAGTCATTGTGGGACGATTAGAAGGTGCAACGATTCCCCCTAGTCATCCCGCTGTTACCTTTAATATTCCAAAAAAATCCGCTAGATTGCTCAAAATTTTTGGCGGGATGCCTTATCCAAGGTTTTTGATTAAACGGGCACAAAAGCAGCTCGATGAATTCATTCACATTCTGCAAGCAGAAGGCGTTACCGTCCGTCGCCCTGACGTTCTCAATTTTTCTACGACCTACAAAACGCCCTATTGGTCTTCACGGGGTCACTGTGTTGCCTGCCCTAGAGACGGCTTTATCGTCATCGGCAACGAAATTATCGAAACGCCAATGGCATGGCGATCGCGCTTCCTTGAAGGCTATGCGTATCGATCGTTGTTCCAGGAATACTTTGCAAAGGGAGCACGCTGGACTGCTGCGCCTAAACCGATGTTGCTCGATGATCTCTACGATTACACCTACACAGTTCCCGAATCGGGTGAACCAATGCGGTATGTGATCAACGAATCTGAACCCGTCTTTGATGCTGCCGATTTTATTCGCTGTGGTAGAGATATCTTTGTGCAGCAAAGCAATGTGACAAACCTTGCAGGCATTACCTGGATGCAGCGACACCTAGGCGATCAGTACCGCATTCACATCATTCAAACTAAGTGTCGGACGCCGATGCACATTGATAGTACCTTTATGCCTCTGGCTCCGGGTAAGCTACTGATCAATCCTAACTATATTGATCCTGAAACTCTGCCATCCATGTTTAAGTCGTGGGACATTATCATTGCACCCCCACCTGAACCAAATCCGGGACAGCTATCAAGTTATGTCTCCCTGACCAGTAATTGGATCAGCTTAAACATGCTGATGTTGGATGAGAAACGAGTCATTGTCGAAAAGAATCAAACTTCAATGATGAAGACGCTGAAAGAATACGGATTTGAGCCAATTCCCTGTCCATTTCATGAGTATCCAGCCTTCGGTGGTTCGTTCCACTGTGCAACTTTAGATGTGCGGCGACGAGGGACGCTACAGTCTTATTTCTAAACAAAATTTAGCTATGTCAATTCAAGGCTGTAGGAGATTGCCCTAGCTAAATTTCTTTTTAGCATTTTTTATAAATTTACAGCTTTCCAGTTGACTAACGCGGAATCTCTCGAACCGCAGCTTGAGCTTCTCGGCGCAGTCCTTCTGCAATCCGAAACAGTTCCCGACCATTGCGAAGATGATGGTCATCGTAGTTATAGGTGAAGTAACTTAGCTCGTCGATGCCATCGCTTAATTGATTCAGGCAGTAATAGAGATTTGCGGCTGCATTTGCGGCGCTGGGAGGGTTAGGGAGCGATCGAAAGGTTTGTTGCGCCTTTGCTAACAACTCTTGACACTCTTCTAAATACGTCTGAAAATTTTTCATCAATTCATCATCAAACGGATCAGCAGCGAGTTCGTTGATCTGCGATTTCAGTGGACGAATGATTTGATTCAAGAGACGATTGACGGACGTATGGAGTTTTAGCCAGAGTTTTAGCTGCTGATCTGCATTTTGTTCCGCTTCTCGCTGCTTACGGTACTGAGCTTGTGCCTCTTCCGTGCGTTGGCGGCGCGATCGTAGCTCTGCTTCAGACAATCCCGCCTCTAGATAGCGAAGCTGCTGATCATACGATCGCCGCCTCTGCGGATCGCCCAGCACCTCGTAAGCTGCGTTGATTCGAGAAATCTTCTCGTGACTTGCGGTAGCGCGATTGCTATCGGGGTGAAACTCTTTCGCCAACCGTCGATAGGCTTGCTTGATCTCGGTTTGGGTCGCCGTCGGATCAAGGTCAAGAATTTGGTAGTGGGTGAGGGTGTGAGTTGCCATACGCTCATTCTAAAAGGCGTATGGGGTGAGGGGCTAGGGACTAGAGAAACGCTTTTTTGTCAATCAATTTCTATCTTTATACAGTTTCTCTAGTCCCCAAACTTTAGCCATTTAGCATCGCAGGCATCGTTAACTCTGGATCTTGAAACAGTGCCGTACTGAGATATCGCTCACCAAAGCTCGGTTGAATCATCACGATCAGCTTGCCTACATTTTCAGGACGTTTGCCAATCTCGATCGCTGCCTTTAGGGCCGCACCGCTGGAAATCCCAGACAGCAAGCCTTCTTCCCGCGCCATCCGTCGGCTATAGGCGATCGCATCATCATCCGACACTGAGATCACTTCGTCGATCAGCTCGACATTTAACACAGGCGGCACGAATCCGGCTCCAATTCCCTGAATTTTGTGCGGCCCCGGTCGTCCACCCGATAAAACCGGACTGTTTGCGGGTTCAACCGCGATCGCCCTGAAGCTCGGTTTGCGCTGTTTAATCACTTCTGCAACGCCCGTAATCGTTCCGCCCGTACCGATTCCCGCCACGATAAAATCGACCTCGCCTTCGGTATCTTCCCAAATTTCCGCAGCCGTCGTTTCTCGGTGAACTTGGGGATTGGCGGGATTACGAAACTGTTGCAGCATATACGCATGAGGAGTCGTATCCACAATATGCTGCGCTCGCTGAATACAGCCTGCCATTCCTTCAATTCCCGGAGTCAGTTCTAATTCGGCTCCGTAAGCTCTCAGCATCGATCGACGTTCCGAACTCATGGTTTCTGGCATGGTTAGGATTAACCGATATCCCTTCGCCGCTGCTGCCATCGCTAGAGCAATTCCAGTGTTTCCAGAGGTTGGCTCAACTAAAACCGTTTTTCCAGGTGAGATCAAGCCCTCACGCTCAGCCGCTTGAATCATGCTGATGCCAATTCGATCCTTGACCGAGGCAGAGGGATTCATACCTTCGAGTTTTACCACAATTCGAGCGACGCATCCTTCGGCTTGAGGAATGCGATTGAGTTGAACCAGGGGCGTGTGTCCAATTAAAGCAGTGATATTCTGAGCAATACGCATAAGACAAGTAAGACAGGGGGGTGAAAAGTTCGGATAACAAACGAAGAGAGCAGGAGCGGGACAATCCAATCATCCGATCGACAACAGCAGATCAAATGTAATACATGAAATCGAGCTGGCGACGAGAATCCCGGCGCTCACGCAAATCCTTCAGCGTGTATTTCTGAAACACTGCGTTTGCCGCATCGTTCGCCTCTTGCCAGATCTCGCACACGATCGATCCTTCTAGCGTTTTGCCGGATTTGAGTGCGGTTTCCTGGTCGATCGGTTGGCTATCAAAGCCTTCAAGACAAGCTAACACTTCAAAGAGCGTAATTTTCCACGGTTCCCGCGCGAGTAGGTATCCGCCTTTTGCGCCCCGCTGCGATCGCACAATTCCGCCGCGTCGCAGGGTTGCCAGCAGTTGTTCGAGATAGCGATCAGGAATATTTTGCTGGGCGGAAATCTGTCGAATTTGCAGAGGTTCGCCGCTGTCATAAGCGACAGATAGCTCAATCAGCGCAAGTAGCGCATACTCACTCTTACAGGAAATCTCCACGGGTACACTCTGGGATCAGGTTAACAGGCTCTTTCTAGTATACTCCGGTTTAACACTAGGGTTTTGCAGGTTTTCTAAATGTAATAAAAAAGCCCCGCAAGTTGCGGGGCTTTGCGGACGATAATACGCCGCGTGATTACTCAAGCTGGAATCCGATTAGAACGTGAAGGTCGTCCGAATCGTACCGACATAAACAGTGCGGTTCGCGTCATTATGTTCGGGATTGAGAATCACGATGATGCCCGGTGTGATTGAGAGATTCTGATTGAGGCGGAGGCGATACAATCCTTCCAGGTGGTAGGATACATCGCGGTCGTTGCGACCAGCAACGTTCAGCGATGAAGCTCTCGGCGGAACGCCAAAGATGACACCTGCGAGGTTGCCTTTACCGCCCAAGTCTGGGAATGCCAGAGAAACTGCCCAGTTCCAAGCCTCAGCACGACGACCGGTAGCCGAGGGAAGTGGGCTTTCTCTGAAAGCTTGAGTGTATCCACCCCAAGCCGCCAGCGTGAAGTTTGGCGTGATGCGGAATGCACCTTGAATGCCGAAGTTATTCGCGCTAGTTGCCACCGCACCAAACGGAGCATTTGCCAAGGCGCTTCCGGTTGCACCCACTACACCCTGAGAGACGTTGATCGAACCAGCATCTCCAGCGGCAAAGTTGGTGTAGGAGCGGACATAGGTTAAGCCTAGGTCGATATTGCTAGCAGGTTTGAAGCCTAACTGAGCGATCGCAGCATTTGAGCCATTGAACAAGCCAAATCGATCGCCTGGGTTGTTGGCGTTGCTAGCCAGGTAGCCGAGAGAGACGGTGAGCGCGTTGCCCAACGGGTAGTTGAGCGTTACCCCTGTACCGCCAGCAGCAGCACGGTAGACCGGGTTGAATCGACCAAAGCGGGAGATCGATCCTTGTCCGTCGCTTGCCAGCAAGGGGTTGAAGTTCGGCATGTTGTTGTAGAATTCACCGCCGAATGCGTCGAGCGTGATTTGTCCACCATTGCCGATCGGGAAGCGGTAGAACAATTTATCGATTCCAACCTGGTTGCCGGAAGGGCCGCCGCCTTCATAAGACAGACGTGCCATGTTCGTGCCGGTTACGGTTGCGCCTCCAAAGTTCGGAATGTTGCGACCTTGCAAACGAGTTAATAAGGTGTCTTTTCCGGTAAAGCTGGTCAACAGGCTCAGACGAACCCGATTGCTGAAGGTGGTATTGTCAGCAACTTCGGGCGTTGTCGCTGTGGGAGCGCCAGTGCCTGTAAAGCTGGAAACAGCGACTTGATCGCCCTGAGCACCAGAGATCGAGAAGATTGCTTCCCCTTGCAGTTTCGTCGTGGTTGAGAACTGCTGCTTCTCTAAGGTCGTGGTGCGTGCTTCGAGTGCATCCACTCGTCCTCGCAGTGTGGCTAACTCTGCCGCAAACTGCTCTTGCAGCTTTTGCAGCGTTGCCAAGTCTTCTTTCTTCACTAAGTCTGCGGTCGATGCTGCAATTAGTTCGTTGATGCGGTTAAGGCAGGCGTTCAGACCGGCAGCGAATTCAAACCGAGTGGTGGCGCGGTTGCCGCGGAAGGTACGATCGGGATAACCCGCGATACAGCCGTAGCGTTCAACGAGGGATTGCAGGGCTTGGAATGCCCAGTCAGTCGGGCGCACATCCGAGAGCTGAGAAACCGAGGTGACTTGTCCAGCTTGATTTGCTGAAACAACACCCTCATTGCTATAGGCACTTAATTGATCGAGTGAGGAAACAGTTTGAGTCGTTGCATCAGCTTTGACTTCGTTCGCAGCAACACCAGTTGCACCAAGAGCAGCGGAGACAGTCAGCGTAGCACCAAGCAGTACTGGATTAACCAGCAGCGATTTCCACAAGTTATTAGACATGATCACTTCCGTATTCACACCATCGAACAAAACACATTGGGGTTCCGAATTAAAAGCAGAACGCAATGTTTACAACAGTATACCCTAGTACAATCTTGATTCTTAACGGATTCAGCATGGGGATCATAGAAGGTTTATCGATTTGACTGCGTTGCGGGATTTAGGGTGATCCGGTATACATAGAAATTTTCACAGAATTTTCATAGATTTAACTCAATCATCTTGAATGAAATCTTTCTGAAGAAGATGGCGTGAGCAAGTTTGCTCGTTAGGATAAGTTTTGGTGTCGCGTAGATTAGTCATTCATGATGAGATTCGTTTCCGATCCGGCAACCTCGCTCAAGATTCAAAAGATGCAGGAGCGCGTGAAATGGCGTACACCCAGTTTGATCGATCGCGGGATTGATCAAACTCGATTAGTGATTGAGGACGATCGAGAGCAAGATGCTTTCTCGTTCTTAGTGATTGGGGATAGCGGATCTGGGCGGCATCCGGGACATTTTCCTCAGCGGAGAATCGCAGAACAAATGCTGCCGCACCGTGATGAATCTCGCTTTATTCTGCACACCGGAGATGTGATTTATCTGGTTGGCTCTAGCGAGTTTTATCCACATAATTTTATTGAGCCGTATCGAGAGTTTTTGGTTGGAGGAGAAACACCGAGCCAGATTGCATTTGATCAAATGGTGTTTAATCTGCCGTTTTTACCTGTACTCGGAAATCATGATTATTATGATCTTCCTTTGGTTTATGGAATTCTTTCACAGGTCTCTTATCCGATTAGAAAACTATTACGATCGCGGATTGATTTTGATATTCGATTTCATGGGTCTTATCAGGGAAAAGCGTTCGCGCAGGCGTTCATGGATTTGCTGTCGGTTGCAGAACAGCATGGGAAATTAGCGGCGCATCTCGATCAACACTACACGGCTGAAACCTCGACCGGACGATGCTTGCGATATCAACCGGGATCATTTACGCGATTGCCGAATCGTTACTACACCTTTCGCTATGGTGGGATTGATTTCTTTGCGCTCGATTCTAATACGATTAATGAGCCGATCCCGCTTTCGGCAGGTCAAGCAGGACGAGCCGATCGGCGACGGTTAACCGATCAACGTGCGGCGATCGAACAAGAGATGCAGCAGTTGATGGTCGATATTTCTCGGCTTGATATTAACGAACCTGAACAATCGGATCAAGCGGATGATATTCGGGTCAAATTGCAGCAGCTTGAGGAGATCCAGATTGATATTGAGAAACAATTGAATGCGGAAACGAGCGTTGAGAGCGATTATGAGCAGTTAGATTGGTTGCGCGATCGCTTGGTTCAGTCTTGGCGATCTCCAGAAGTGCGAGGGCGCGTCGTTTATTTTCATCATCCGCCTTATGTAACGGAGGCAACGAAATGGTATCAGGCGCAAACTTTAGCAGTGCGCTATCGATTGCGGCAGGTGTTCGATGATGTGGCAAGAGAGATTGATCTGAAAGGTCGCCCGATCGTGGATCTAGTTCTGAATGGTCATGCTCATTGTTTTGAGTATTTGCGGACTGGAGATACCGGACACGCAGACTCCAATATGAATTGGGTAGTCTGTGGGGGAAGCGGCTATAGTTTGCGGCGACAGCGAGAAGAGGGAGCTGAGATTACAGAGCGGATCGAGTCAGAGGAGCGAATTGTCGCGAAATCTCAACTGTTTGTGGGACGAACTGGACAAGGAGCTTACAAACAGCGCCCTTACTCATTTGTGAGGATTGATGTGACCGCAGATGATCCGGTGAAGTTTATTCTGCGTCCTTATGTTTCCGAGTGGTCAAGGCGACAGTGGCACGATCGCGCCCTTGATCCGATTGTGCTGACATGATTACTCAGCAGTCACTGGTTGAATTTCTCGATCGCTTCTTCAATGTGGATCGGTATCCTGAAGAAGAGCGAGGCGGAATTTATCAACTCAGCGATCGCCCGATTCGTCGCCTGGGACTGGCGCTTGAACCGATTCCGCAGATCGATTACTGGATCACAAAAAATCAAATTGATGCACTCTTCTTACATCGTCCTTGGCAGTTTAATTCTGATCTTGATATTGGTATCGTTTTTTATCATTTAGCGTTCGATGAGCGGTTGACGTTAGGATTTAACTTGCAATTGGCAGATGTATTATCGCTTGTGAACGTGCAGCCGTTCGGATACAAAGCAGACCGAGCGATCGGTATGATTGGAGAGGTTCCATCTCAAAGTTTTGAGCGCTACTGTGTTCAGGTGCGAGAGATTTTTGGGGGTTATGAGTCTGCGAACACGTACTCGTGTAGCGAAGCTAACGGACAGACGGATACGACGGGGAAAGTGGCGATCGTGGGATCAATGAATGATGGTTTGATTCGATCGGCAGCAGAGCAAGGTGCAACCGTTTACATTACTGGACAGTTTCGTGTTTCCGCTAAACAAGCCGTGTTAGATACGGGAATGGGTGTGATTGAAGTGGGGCATCGACGCTGTGAACAGTGGGGATTAAGGACGTTGTCTGCGGTACTGCGGCAGCGTTGGTCAGCGCTCAGAACGATCGTTATAAGCTAAGTTTTACAGCGCGTCGTTTGAATCCGAGTGGTGCTTGTCCTAGAGTTGAGAAGTTTGTCCTAATTGCTGTGTTATGAGATTACAGCTCTCTTTATTTTTTGGTGCGATCGCGTCACTGGTTTCTATTCCAAGTGCGATCGCTCAATCGTCTCAACCTGTTTCGATCCAATTTCGCGGATTGGTTGGCGATCAATCGTTTCAGTGTAATTCAACTTACTTACTCGGTATATCTGCCACCTCTGTTGCTCCTGCTGATTTTCGCTTCTATGTCTCAGATGTAGCGTTGATCGATGCTCAAGGAAAAGCCGTTCCCGTAACATTAACGCAAGATAATCGCTGGCAATATCAGAATGTTGCACTGATTGATTTTGAAAATAAAACCGGAATGTGTTCAAACGGTACGACTGAGACAAACGATCGTATTGTTGGAACGGTTCCAAAAGGCAATTACAAGGGAATTCGCTTCGCGTTGGGCGTTCCGTTTAAGCTCAATCACGAAGATGCAACGATCGCGCCTTCCCCTTTAAACCTCACATCGCTCTGGTGGAATTGGAGAGGCGGCTATAAGTTTGCTCGAATCGATTTTGCGCTACCGATGTCAGGCATGAAGCACGATCAACCTCACTCATCCAATAAACAGCAGGGATTTAATATTCATCTGGGTAGTACCGGATGCAATGCTACGAATAATCGCCAAAAACCAGAAAGTTGTGCAAATCCGAATACTGCAACGATTACATTTGAAAACTTTAATCCCCAAAACAGCGTCATTGTTGCCGATCTTAAATCTCTAGTAGCAAACTCAAATTTGACGAAGAACCAGCCTGACACTGGGCTTGGCTGTATGTCTGATCCTAAAGACGGCGATTGTACTGCAATTCTCACGAATTTCGGATTGCCTCAAACTGGAAAATCTGCCCGTCAAACATTCTTTCGAGTTGCCCCGCGACCATGAAGGGCTGGTTTAACCTTGCGATTCTTACCCTTCTCGCCTTCTGCCTGTCGATCGGCTTGAGTGCTGCATTTTCTAGAAGTGATGCAGCCTCTAGCTACGATTGGCAACTCCCCGCATGGACACCACCGCCGATCGTGCCTGCCAACAATCCGATGAGTGCTGCAAAAGTCGAACTCGGACGGCATCTCTTTTATGAAAAGCGTCTTTCGGTCACGAGGGAATTTTCTTGCGCCAGCTGTCACGACCAATCCCGCGCCTTTACTGAGAAAAAATCGGTGTCGATCGGTGCCACCGGAGAGGCACATCCCCGAAACGCGATGAGCTTGGCGAATGTTGCCTACAATTCGGTACTCACTTGGGCAAATCCGTTAATGGCTGATCTAGAAACTCAGCTACTTGTGCCGCTATTTGGCGAGCATCCGATCGAGATGGGCATGACAGGCAAAGAAACAGAGATAGTTGCACTGTTGCGCGATGATTCGCAGTATCGTCGGATGTTCGCTGCTGCGTTCGGGAATGAAGCAATCAGCATTAATACAATGGCAAGAGCGATCGCAGCGTTTGAACGATCGCTGATTTCGTTTAATTCACCCTACGATCAATACCGCTATGGAGGGAACGATCGGGCAATTTCCGAGGCTGCAAAACGGGGTGAAGCCTTGTTTGAAAGTGAAAAATTGGAATGCTTTCATTGTCACGGAGGGATTAACTTTTCTGATTCCACCGTTCATTCCCGTTCTGGTTTCAAGGAAATTGCATTTCACAACACTGGTCTATACAATCTCGATAACAAAGGTGCTTATCCCGCTAATAACACGGGTATTCACGAAATTACTCTCAAGCCGTCTGATATGGGACGTTTCAAAGCACCCACCTTGCGAAATATTGCCTTAACTGCACCCTATATGCACGATGGCAGTATTGGCACACTAGAGCAAGTGATCGAGCATTATGCAGCGGGGGGTCGAACAATTCACGCAGGTCAGTTTGCGGGAGCGGGTAGCGAGAATCCGCTTAAGAGTTCATTTGTGAAAGGGTTTAAGTTAAGCGATCGTGAAAAGCAGGATCTTCTCGCTTTTCTTCGCAGTCTCACCGATGAATCGTTTGTGAAGAATCCGGCATTTAGCAATCCTCAGGTCGATCGCAAAAATTGAATTCATTCCGTCGGGCTCAGACGCTTGATGATCCAACTGCTTGCCCCGCTAATGAGCGCACCCGCCATCAAAATGCCCAAAGCAGGCTGCATCACAGGTGTCCAAAGTGAAAGCCACAGGTTTAATCCGAGTGGCACTTTTGCAGCCTGACCGATTAGAGCGATCGCAAACCAGCCAAAACACAGCAGCACAAAAAACAAGTTCCACATCAGCGCTGTATTCAGCCACTTAAAAAACGTTTCTTTCATAAACTCAATTCAGTCATCTATCCTCATTAACTTAGCAAAAAATGGGCTGCAACTGAATTCAGTGCAGCCCAAACGCCAATAATCCAGGGATAAGCTGTTATTAGAGATCGTGAACCGATGGGAAATCTTTGTCGCGTGAATATTGCAGATTTTCAGGATCAACGTAGTGACAGACTGCATCATTCAAACAAATTACCGCCCAGCCCGATTGGTGCATCTCAACTAATTCATAGCCCGATGCCTGCTGCACAAAATAGCCTCTATGATTCCGTGTACCAGGTTTAACGCCAACTCGATCAATAGACATGATAATTTGCTCCTTAAGCTACAAAGAAATCGCCCGATCGACACTTGTGCAAATCAGAATCAAATCGCTATAAGCCGTGTTAGCACGGCGTGTTAAACGACAATAAACACACCATTGCGTAAACAATTAAATTTCACGCAAGCCGTTTTTTGCTTCTGTAAAGTGGCGAAAAGACTGTTAGAAATGAGGAATATATCCTGATTTTCAAATACTATCATCGACTTTCTAATATGATGATTAAATTATTTGATTTTGTGTTGCAGTATATAAATTAATTGGATTGTTTTGTACAGCGAAATGCAACAATTTTGTAGCGTAGATTGTCGATCGCGTAACGCAAAATTCACATAGCAGCTTTCCACAATAAAGAGAGCCAGAATTTCGTTCTGACTCTCGAAGATTGTAAACAAAAATGAAGGGATTCTTAGGATTCAAATAACCAAGCTTTCACTCTTTGCAAACTCTTCCAGTCGGGTTTTCTTGCCAATCCATCTTCGATATTTTGCTGCACTTCGTCGCGCAATTCTTCAACCGCAAAGGTTAATTGTTGTGCCATTTCAACGTGGGGTCTGACTCCTGGCTTAGACAGATCCAACATTGCCAAAATCAGATTGATGCGAGCTTGTGCATCTTGAGGAACCAGTTTCACCGCTTTTTGAGCGGCGGGAAATGCCAACGCAGGCTTATCCGCCAGCAAATAGAGCCACGCTAAACAAGTCCAAGCTGCACCCGTTTTGCGAGAACGATCGCAGATTTCTTTAAACACTGGAATCAGATTTTCTGGGGCTTCTCCAGCTTTGTAGCGCTCCAGTCCCTCTTCAAAAAGGGCTTCAACCGTTTGAGTCATGACACCTAATCAAAATAATGTAGAGGTTAGTTGGGGTAACTAACCGATCGAACCGTTTCTTATTCTATCGAATCGCCTGACTTGGAATTGCAAGAGGACAATTTTAGGCTAAGTGACTGAAGCCAGAACATCAAAGCTTTACGCGCTCACTCGCACGCTAAAATATGGACGTTCTTTACAAGGATTCACTGTGGTAGAGCGACCCATTAAAAAGTCTGAGCGCCTCGCAAAAAGCGCCGAAGACGCAACTTCAGCATCACCCGATCAGTCCCCAACTGAGAGTTCCGCCGCTCTTCCAGACGGATTCAAGCCTTCGTCCGCACCCCGTCCCGCGAAGAAAGGCGATGCCCCCAGAGATGATGCTAAACCCGCCGAAAGAGAAAAGCGCGGCAAACGCAACGATCGCGGCAAGAAATCCGACGACAAGAAGGATGCACCGCCGATCAATCCTGCCTTGATGCGAGGCCCCAGACCGCCAAAGCCCTCGGCGGCAAAACCTGAGCCTGAGATTCCAGCCGATGCAGAATCGCCTGAAGCTGAAACCGAGTCTTAGAGCGGATCTTGAGCCGGAATGCCGATCGCTCTTGGAAATTCGGGCGACGTAAGGGAGATTTTACGCAGATACAAGCAGTGTCGAACCCCATGCGTTAACGGAGTTTCAAAGCGATCGCATTCTTCCACCACTCCGCCTAATTTTTTTACCGCTTGATCGAGGGCGATCGCTTCCTCTTCTGTCCATTGCCCCCGATATAGCACCGCTAATCCACCCACTTTTAGCAAGGGCAAAGCATATTCCGCGCAGACCGAAGCGGCAGCTACAGCGCGAATGGTTGCCACATCGTACTTCTCTCGATGTCCAGAAGATTGCCCAATTTGCTCAACGCGATCGACGATCGATCTCACATTGCTGAGTTGCAGGGCTTTCGTACTGTCTTGCAGAAAGGTCACTTTTTTGCGCGTCGAATCGAGCAGCGTGATTTGCCAGTCGGGACGTGCGATCGCCATCGGAATGCCCGGAAAGCCAGCCCCGGTGCCAATATCGATCGCGTTTAGATTTGCCCCTGTAGCTTTCGGAAACACACCCCGCAGCGAATCCCACAAATGCTTCTCCCAAAAATCCTCCGGCTCGGTAATGCGGGTTAAATTCTGCTGCTGATTGCCTTTGATCACTAGCTCATAAAACTGCTGAAACTGCGATCGCTGGAATTCGCTCGGACTCCATTGGGTGGTCGATCGCCATAAATCCGTCATCTCCGGTAACGCTATTAACATCCAACCCGCTCCAATCTTCTAAGCTCTTCGGGTTTGACTTCTTTGAGTTCACCGTGGCGCAGCGACCAGCAACGATCGGCAATCTCCAACATGTCGCCCGCATCATGCGACACAACCAGCAAACTCCAGTGTGTTTTCAGTTTTGCCAGCAGTTTCACAAGCTGCCGTCGAATCGACCAATCTAGCCCTGCGGTCGGTTCATCGAGTAAAAGAATGCTGGGTTGCCGAATCAACTGAACGGCTAATGCCAATCGTCGTTGCTGGCCACCACTGAGCGCATGAGGAGCCATCGAAAGCGGCAGATGATCTAAACTGACTTCGCGTAAGGCTTCGTGAATGCGATCGGAACTCAACTCCGGGTGCCCCAACCGCAACTCCTCCAAAATCGTGCCGCCGCAGAAATGCCGCTCTGGAAACTGAAACACCAATCCGCACAACTGCTGCATATTGAGGAAGTTTAATTCCTGCTCGCGCCAGAAGATTTCTCCGCTTGTATGTTCTGCGAGTCCTGCCAAAATCTCCAGCAGCGTACTTTTTCCAGAACCGCTCGGGCCTACGATTAAACTCAACTGCTGAGGCGCAACCTCGAGATTGACTGATTTTAGAATCGGCTCCGGAGTCGCAGTCGGATGATAGGACAAATCGCGCAAATACAGCATGAAGTCAAACCGTTAGGGCAATCCTCAGTTTAACCTGTGTTCATTCGGTCAGGTTGCCCACGTAGAAAGATGAGCGCGGAACTTGCGATCGCGTAAAATCGTCTCTCGAATCCGATGCGTCAAAACAAATCAAAGTTATGGTGAAGTGGCTGTCTGGTCGGCTGGCTCAGCAAGCGAGTACCGTCGCGCTGATGATTGGAATGCTCGCGAGTCCGTCGCTAGCGAAAGATCCGTTTAGAACAAGCAATTCGCGTCCGATTAGCGATCGTACCGAAGCCGCGTTTCGCGCCATCTTCGAGAAAGGCAATTACACAGAAGCGCAGAAATTACTGAATCAGTCGGATCAAAATGAGCCGCTCTCTTTTGCGCTCAAGGGTTTCATCACCTACATCAATTTTCAAGGTGAAGCTGACCCACAGCGTAAACAAGCCTTGCTCAACAATTTCAAAACCTACGCGACTCAAACTCGTACCGTTGCAGAGCAATTATCTAAAACTGATCCGCTACGGGGTAATCTTTATCAAGCCGCAGGCACAATTTTAGAAGGCGGATACATCGCCGCGACACAAGGAACCGTTCGCGGCATTCCTCAGATTTTGGGCAATCTTCAGCAAGCGTTTCGCTATCTCGATGCCGCAGAACGCATTGACCCCAAAGATCCCGAAGTCAATTTAATTAAAGGCTTGATTGATCTAACGCTGTCTACCAATCTAAATTTACCGTTATCGAGTCCGACCGAGGCGATCGCGCGGCTCGAACAAAACGCCCAGCCCCGCTATGTTGCCGATCGTGGGTTAGCCCTTGGATATCGAGATTTAAAACAGTTTGATCGTGCCCTGCAAGCCGTCGATCGAGCGTTGAGCAAAGCGCCGGATAACCCTGAGTTGAGCTACCTGAAGGCGCAAATTCTGGTGCGGAGTCAGCGACATAGCGACAGCATTCCTCTGTTTCAGAAAGCGCTGAGCAAGAAAGATCAACTCCCAGTCGCAACCGTTCAACAGATTCAAAGAGAATTGCGCGGCGCACAACAGCGGACAAACGGACGATAAAATAGAAGTCAGGCAACTTTTACCATCTGCCTGACTTTTTTTATGCGTATTGAGTTTCGAGAGTTTGATCCGTTTAACGTTTGGTTTTGGATTGAGTTTAATACTGTGCCTTCTGAGATGGAGAAGCAGTATGTTGAAGAAGTGTTTAGCTCCTGGTTTTTCCTCGGTAAGCTAGGCGGCTTTAATGCGGAAAATCTGCAAGTGCAAGACATGGGGCTAGAGATTAGCCATATGGAGTATGACGAAAGCATTGCAGGCGACAGCATGATGGCAGTGATGCATAATATGAGCGACTTCGAGTATGAAAGCAACTGGGGACGCTGCTGGTTTGATTTGGGAACCAGTGATGCGATCGCGATCGACATTCTGGTCAATTCACTGCGACAGTTGAGCAAGGATTTTGTGACGATCGATTCCCTAATCATCGGCGGGGAGAACGAAGATTGGCGCGTTCCAGGAAGCGCTGAACCCGGCTTCGTGATGGATAATCAGCGAAATTAGCGATCGGTATGGAAGAATACCTCGCATCTACCGAGATCATTGACTGGCAACATCCGGAAATCCTGAGGCTGAGCAAGACGATCGCAGCACAGCATCAAACTCCCAAAGCCGTTGCAAAAGCTTGCTTTGAGTGGGTTCGAGATCAGATTCGGCACAGCTACGACTATCGGATGAATCCTGTCACCTGTCGAGCTTCTGATGTCCTGTTGCACAAAACCGGATATTGCTACGCCAAAAGCCATCTTTTAGCAGCATTGCTACGATCGCATGGCATTCCAGCCGGATTCTGCTATCAGCGATTGAGCATCGATGACAAAGGTGCGCCTTACTGCTTGCACGGATTCAATGCAGTTTATCTGTCAGGAGTTGGCTGGTATCGTGTGGATGCTAGGGGAAATCGAGAAGGCGTGGATGCCCAGTTCACACCCCCTCAAGAAAAATTAGCGTTCAAAACTCAGCTGGATGAAGAAGCAGACTTTCAAGCAATACTTCCAGAGCCGTTGCAAGTTGTTGTAGACGCTCTGCAATCTCAAAGCACTTGGGACAAAATGCTGTGTTATCTTCCAGATATTTCTTTGGAAGATGCGGAAAAGTTCGGTTTACTTAAGTAGCAACTGATCCAGCTTGGAAAACGCGCCCGATCACTTCTTCGATCGGCGGATCAGTCACGGTTAAATCCGCGACTTGCAACTCCGCGAGAATTTTCGCGATCGTCTGCGTCAAATCTTCCTGCTGCACCAAAAATCGAACCGATTGCTTCTCGACTTCCCGAACATACCCGTATGCCGAGAGTTCAGCCTCAGTGTAGGTGTGATTGAATTCGACTTTGACTTCACGGCAGGGAGAGAACCGATCCACCAGTCCAGCAAGACTGCCATCATAAATAAGCTGCCCATGGTGGATCATCAAAACTCGTTCACATAAAGCAGTGATATCTGCCATGTAATGACTCGTAAGTAAGACAGTGGCACGATAGCGATCGTTATACTCCTTCAAAAATTCACGCACCGCAACTTGGGCATTCACATCCAGCCCTAAAGTCGGCTCATCGAGAAACAAAACTTGTGGCTGATGCAGTAATGCGGCGAGTAATTCCGCTTTCATTCGTTCACCCAGCGAGAGTTTACGAACAGGTTGATTTAATTTGCCATGCAGCGAGAGCATTTCTGACAATTCACCAATTCGGGTTTGCAAGGTGCGATCGCTAATTCCATAAACGGCTGCATTAATTTTGAGCGAGTCAGCCGCAGGCAGATCCCAAATCAACTGCTGCTTTTGTCCCATCACCAGCGTAATTTTTTTCAAGAAAGCCGATCGTCGCTCAAACGGAACGTGTCCCGCAACGGTGACTTTTCCTGAAGATGGATGAATCAATCCGGTTAGCATTTTTAGCGTTGTCGTCTTCCCGGCTCCATTCGCACCGAGAAATCCCACCACTTCGCCGGGTTCGATTTGGAATGAAACATCTTGTACCGCCTTGACTTGGCGATAGGTGCGCTTGAAAAAATGCGTTACTGTTCCCTTGAACCCTGCTTCCTTGATAGCGACAGGATAAATTTTAGTGAGGCGATCGACGGTAATGGTAGACATGAGGGACGAAGAATGAAGAGTTGAATCTTAAGAGATTCTTGCTATTTCAATTCTAGAGATTAATTCAGCTCATCTCGATCACACATCTGCCCGAAGAAATTTTGCATTGTGTGGCTGATTCTGGAGTATAAGATCCCACAGTGTTTACGCAAATCGTCGCAGGCAATGTCTAAGTCAGTTCCGGGCTGGGTTTATCTTTCCGTCGTCACGAATATTGTTTTGGGTACAACGTTAGGATTGTGGTTTCTGGGCGATCGCTATTTCACCGAAACGCTGCTGAATCCTCCGTCTTCACGCACTTCAATGGCTGCCAAAGCCGTGGAAAAACCCGAAATCGTCGCGCAAGCTGCCTCTATGTCATCGGGTCGATCCCTGACTTATCAAGATTGGGTCGATTTGCTGGAGAAAGAAGCCAAAGCGACGATTAAAAGAAAGCCCGATCGCTTAATCGTGCTGGCAGGCGATTCACTTACACTTTGGTTTCCTCAAGAGCTGCTTCCAACCGATTACACTTGGCTAAATCAAGGAATTTCTGGTGAGACTTCAACCGGACTGGCGAAGCGATTAGATCTATTTGCTCAAGCGAAGCCCAAAACTATCTTTGTCATGGTCGGTGTCAATGATCTGCTCAGAGGTCGATCGGAGGAAGAGGTTTTAGAAGCTCAGGAAGACATTATTAAACAGTTAAAGAAATCGCACCCGAAATCGACGATCGTCATGCAGTCGCTCCTTCCTCGCGCCAAAGATTCGATCACTGCAGCCAATGCAACCCAAGTAGAAGCGCTCTCGAACGATCGCATTTATCAATTTAATCGTCGCCTTGCTCAGTTAGCGAAGCAAACTCGCGTGGAATTTCTCAATCTGCAACCGCTTTTCTCTGACAATGAAGGATTCTTACGCTCAGAGCTAACAACCGATGGACTCCACCTAAGTACGCAGGGCTATTTGGTGTGGCGATCGGCAATTCAGACCTTTAATCAATTTGCATACCGTTAACGCGTTCTCACCTTCTTTTAAAGTCGCTAAGCAGTTTATGATCAAAAACGTAGGCGTATCGGAAGGCGGACATGGATACCAAGGCGTTTAAGCTATCGCTCAATCATTCTGAGAACTATCACCGCAAAGGATTCGGACATGGTGCGGAAGTCGCAACCGCGATGCAGTCTGAATATCAAAGCGATTTGATTCAGGAAATTCGCGATCGGGCTTATACGCTGAAACGGGGCGATGTCACGATTCGATTAGCGCAGGCATTCGGCTTTTGTTGGGGCGTTGAACGGGCAGTCGCGATGGCTTACGAAACCCGTCAGCATTTTCCAACTGAGCGAATTTGGATCACTAACGAGATCATTCACAATCCCTCGGTCAATCAGCGCTTGCGCGAGATGAATGTCCTGTTTATTCCGGTCATCAACGGGCAGAAGGATTTTTCCGAAATCGCAAAAGGCGATGTGGTAATTTTGCCTGCGTTCGGTGCGAGTGTTCAAGAAATGCAGCTTCTTAACGATCGCGGCTGTACGATCGTTGATACGACTTGCCCTTGGGTTTCAAAAGTCTGGAACACCGTTGAGAAGCACAAAAAGCGGGCTTATACCTCGATTATTCACGGCAAATACAATCACGAAGAAACTCTAGCAACGAGTTCGTTTGCAGGTAAGTATCTGATTGTGCTGAAT
This sequence comes from Leptolyngbya sp. DQ-M1, assembly GCF_039962505.1. Lineage (NCBI taxonomy): Bacteria > Bacillati > Cyanobacteriota > Cyanophyceae > Leptolyngbyales > Leptolyngbyaceae > Leptolyngbya > Leptolyngbya sp. DQ-M1. The sequence continues at coordinate 16,850 of NZ_JAMPLJ010000002.1, read as the reverse complement.
CTGGCTGAAGCCCAATATGTTGCGGACTATATTCTGAACGGCGGCGATCGTGACGCATTCCTAGCAAAATTCAGCAAAGCTTGTTCGGCTGGATTTGACCCCGATCAGGATTTAGCTCAAATTGGCATTGCCAACCAAACCACGATGCTCAAAGGCGAAACTGAGCAAATTGGTAAATTGTTTGAACATACGATGCTGAAGAAATATCCGCCGAATGAATTGAATGAGCATTTTCTCAGCTTCAACACCATTTGCGATGCAACCCAAGAGCGCCAAGATGCAATGTTCGATCTAGTGAAAGAGAAGATCGACCTCATGATTGTGATTGGTGGGTATAACTCCTCGAATACAACGCATCTGCAAGAAATTGCGATCGATTACAAGATTCCCTCGTATCACATTGATAGCGTCGAGCGGATTAAGTCCCGGACTGAGATCGAACACAAGCCATTACATCAGGACTTGACGATCGCAGAAAATTGGCTCCCCAGTGGCGAGATTGTCGTCGGCATTACCTCTGGAGCCTCAACCCCCGATAAAGTGGTCGCAGACATTATCGAGCGAATCTTTGAACTCAAAGCGGTTGTGCCTGCATGAAGCGCTTGATTTGGGTCTTGATTTGGCTTTTAAGCTTCTGGTGGGCGAGTCCGGTCTGGGCGGGTGCCTTGTCCGATCGCGTTTCCGCATTTCCCGATTGGCACAATAAACCGCCCGTTGATCGTGCTACCGGAGATCTAATCTATCCCAACTGGATTGCTGGAACTTGGCACGTTAAAAGTACACTAATCGATCTCGTTGCGCCACTCGCTCCCGAAATTGTCACGCCTGGGTTTGAGAGTAATCGCACTTATGTAAATCAGCCGATCGAGTTCGATGTTCGATTTACAAAACAGAAAGAAGTCACTGCCGATCGCGCATTCAATGGCTTGAATATTGCAAAAGCCTATCTGGGCGATCGTGCGGTTCTCTCGGTCAAAGTTGATCCTGATTCTCCCAACAAACAAATCACAACTCTAAGGGACGATCGCATTTTGACTTCCACCATTACAGGCAGAGCGAGCGAAACTCTCACACCTGATCAATTCATTACGAGCGAACTGTTTCAGCAAGTCTTTCGAGGAACGGCGCAACCTTATTTGAATCAGGTTGAAACCACAACCGCGTATAAATACTTAAACAATCAAACTTCTGCGATTGTTGCTGATCAAATCACAGCAATCTATCTATCACCGCAAGATCCCGATTACTTCAAAGCTAGAAATACGCCTATTGCGCTATATCGTTACCGTCTAGAATTCTCACCTTTGGGCGAATCCGTTTCCACAAATTCCTAATTAAACTCAAATAAATCGAAATTCTGCTGCGATTGTTACAGATAATAACCACTCGGTGTCAAAGTAAACTTTGATTTCTTAAACTAGAAAGACAAGAGAGACTTTGCTATTCTCACGATAGATAAGCGGATGGGCTGTCAACCCGTACAGCAATTGGAATTCTTCTGACCCTTTTCACGAAAAGTCCGTTGCGAGAGCAAAACTCGCTGTTAAACGAATTGCGGCTTTCTCATAAATTCTAGAACCGCGTGCAAAATTCAAGCTGTCGAGCACCGACAGCTCCTTTTTAGCCCTCAATTTTTGAACCCACTTGATTTCGGACTCAGTATGAATCACTATTGCGAACAATGGATTGCGGATTGGTGTCAGACGAACGGCTGGACAGATTGGTTTAGAGAACAATCGAGTTATTGGGCGTTTCCTCCAAACTCTGTGATGCCTGTGCCAATTCCAACAACGGTTTTACATACGATCAAAGCCGAGAAAGGTCTGAGCAACGATGAGCGCGTCTGGAGTTTAGGCGCGATCGCGGGAACTGGAATCGCTGCTGCATTGGGATTTGCGGTCGCCTCTCCGATGCCTTTAGTAATGGCGTTCGTTGGCTGCGCAATTGTGTTTGCTCAATTAGACTCTGAAGAAGCTTAGAGTGTTCCTCAATTGAATCGAAAATGAATCGAAAAAGGTGGAAGTTGAATGGCTTCCACCTTTTTACATCTTTACCGACCCGCGAGTTGATTCAATCGGGCGCGATCGAGCAGCTTAACCTTGCTGCCCTCAATTTCAATCAAGCCTTCTCGACCGAGTTTGGCAAACATTCGGGAAAGCGTTTCGGGAATGGTGCCGAGTCTCGCCGCCAATTGTCCTTTGGGGAGATCAAGATCGACAAGATCAGCCTTGTTCGCTTGCTCACTCAAATCAAGCAAATAACTGGCAAGTCGTGCTGGAACTTCTCGCAATGCCAAATTATCGACAAGATGCGAAAACATCCGCAGATGACGCGCAAAACTTTTCAATAGATTGATCGCCAGCGTCGGGCGCTGTTCTAGTAATTGCAGAAAAGCCTGACGTGGAAAGAATAAAACATCTGTCTTTTCAAGGGTTGCGGCTGAGGCAGGAAAACATTCCCCATCTAATGCTGGCACTTCAGCAAAATGATCCCCCTTACCGAAGATGTGCAGGATTTGTTCTTTGCCCTCGGCAGATAGCTTAAACACTTTGACACGACCCGATCGCACAATAAAAAATCCGCTTCCTTCGTCTCCTTGGTGAAACAGAATTTCACCTTTTTTATAGGATTGCGCGATCGAGCAACCTGCAAGTTCAGCTAATTGCTCTGCTGGTAATCCCTGAAAAATCATCGTTTGACTCGGGAATTCAAGTAAGGAAGAGTTCATGAAATTGAGCTTTTCTCTTGAGTCTAGCTGATGGTTCTTTTTGTCGGGAAAGTGGAAGAGAAGCTAAAGATTGCTGCCTTAGCTTGATTTCTTGATCTAAGTCAAAGTGTTCGCCACTTAGCTTGCCTGGAGTACAGGAAGATTATTAGAAGAGCAGATGATGTTTTGCGAACAATGCGAACAGACAGCAAGCAGCCAAGGATGTCATCGCTTGTTAGACATTGGACAATGTAATGATGCTTACTCTGCGATTCAAATTGCGATCGCGCTTGCGAATGCGTTCAAGGTCGATGTGAATCAATTACCGCTCTCGATGATTCTGTCTTGGTACGAGCAAAAGCGGTAGCGGTCTTACTCACCCTACTGCATTTTGGAATTCAAGATATTCGCTTAGGCCCAACTCTGCCAGTGTTCCTCTCGCCAAATGTGTTGAAGTTGCTTTCGGATAATTATCGTCTAAAAGCAATTACGACTCCGGCTGCAGACTTAGCGGCTTGTCTGGGTCAAGGCTAGAGAACAGATGCGATCGTGCTTTAGACTGAAGGCACGATCGCGCTTCCCAAAGAAAATTAAACCCTGTCGATTTTCCCCGAAATCACGAATTAGAACTCGTTCGCTGTATCTGATAGCCCGATCGTCATATCTTCTAACCCCGAAACCACGACAGTGATAGCTGTCGTGGCGAATGCAAATTCATTCTTCGTGAAAACCGCAGCATTCGTGACCACAACTATCCCTGTCGTTACGAATGAGGTTGTTGTCGCAACGAACAAGCTTATTTTTTCAGCAACAATACTGAGCTTTGTCAGAAGCTATATACCTTAGGAGAACGATCGCACTACAGCACTAATCATCTACCACTTGCGCTGCAACTTCCACCGCTTCCACATCGATCGTGCCCGAAGGAGTCATCCGCTTAAACTTGCCTTTTTCCGCCTGCAACGGTTCACCACAGTTAGAACACTGCATCTGCGCCTGATTAAATCCGGTCAACTCTGCACCACACACCGGACAATCCGCCTGCACGATATTTCTTCTCACCCACCACTGAAACACGAAGATCCCAACGATCGGCGCAACGATCAATAGCACCAACACAAATAGAAATGATTTCACCAACCAGCCCAGACCCACTGCGCTCAATAGAAGTGCGAATCCAATGAACGTCAGCAGTCGTCCAAATCCGTTAATGCCGAGTTGTAGGTTATACAGTTGATTCTGATTCACAGCAGTGTCCTCTATTGGAGCGATCGATGCTTTCTCTATTGGAACAGATTTCGCCAAACCTTTAGGGCGGCTTCCTCGACTGTCAAAAGATCTGATTCCCGTATGTGTAAAATGCCCCTGTATGCAGCTTATTCTTGAATCATAGATGATTCACCAAAAGGCTGATTAAAATGCTGCAAAGTGTAACGGGTGGGAACCTTCAGACAGTATTAGTTGCGGGTGCAAGTCGCGGTGTAGGGCGTGAAATTGCTCGACTGCTCCAGCCGAATTTTACCGTAATTGCCTTGTTACGTTCTGATGCCGCCGTGACTGAACTTGAAGCGTTAGGCATTGAAACTACGATCGGCGATGCGATGAATCCTGAGCAACTCGAAGCAGCCTTTGCAAATCGCCAAATCGATGCCGTGATTAGTACGATCGGCGGATTACCCGCAGAAGGAAAACGCGCTGATTTTGAAGGCAATCGAAATCTAGTTGATGCAGCAGTCAAAGCAGGCGTGAAAAAGTTTGTGTTAGTGACTTCGATCGGTAGCGGTGAAAGTGTAGTTGCTTTACCGCCTCGCGCTCTTGAAGCATTGGGAGCCGTTTTAAAGGAAAAAGAGAAAGCAGAACAGCATTTAATCGAGAGTGGTTTAACTTATACGATCGTCCGTCCCGGTGGTTTGAAATCAGAACCGCCAACCGGAACCGGATTTCTAACCGAAGATCCGAAAATTTCTGGCTCAATTCATCGAGCAGATGTGGCTGAATTAGTATGCCGTTGTCTGATAAGCGATCGCGCCGATGGAAAAATTCTCTCTGCGCTCGATCGCAATCAGTTATTCACCCCAACCGAAATCACAGAATTCACCCCTTAAATCGACCAATCCAGCCGATCGCCATTCCGCCATCGAGAACCAACCGAGCGATCGCAAATAGCAAAATACTTTCAACGGCAAAGCTGATGATCGGAACCCAACTACTTTGAGTTGCAATCCCCAGTTCAACCTGCGCCAATCCCCGCACTAATCCAAAGGCTAGAACCGCGCCCGATTTGAGGTGTGAGTTTTGGTCTTCCCGAATAATGTAGCGGTACGTCACTCCAAACAAAAAACCTGCAAACAGAACGATCGCCCCACTGACCCAATAATTCATCACTGGGCTGGCATATCGACTCGCTAAGAAATCATTAAACAGAGCAATTAGCGGAAAAATTAGCGTTACCGAACCCGCCGAAAGCACTCCCGCTTTTAGCGACTCCACCCGTTCTTCCCAACTCAATCTCAGGTGCTGCATAACTCCTCTAGATCCTAGCCCCTAACCCCTTTTGCCTTATTATTAGATGTATCACCCTTTGTACCGATCGCTTTCATTATGGATATTTTGTCACTAGGCTGGGTCGCGCTTTTATCCGTTTTCACCTTTTCGATCGCAATGGTCGTTTGGGGTCGAAACGGCTTCTAGCATTGAATTTTCGCCCGTAGCCTAACCGCTATGGGCAATAATATTTTCATTTTCTGAAATCACCGTGGAATTCACAGTTTTTAACACACTGGTACTCGTCGCGTTTGGTCTTCTCCTTACCGTGACTGGGGGAGTTATTTACTTAACGCTGGCAGACTGGCGCGATCGTCGTCGCCGCGAACAAGAAAAACTCTCTACCAAATCCACCAAACGCCGCTAATCAAAAGGCTCCAGGATATTGACCTTGGAGCCTTTTAGATAGATTCACCGTTCTAAACTTGTTACTCAACCCATCGTGAAGCCGGAAGCGAGTTCTTCACCGTAACCTTCTTCACCATGTTCGTTCACATCCACACCTTGATATTCATCTGAGAATTGCTGCTAGGCCACCCTTCGCCCAAACCCTGTGAGCAAAAATCGGATAGAGAATGCTCGACCACAACACGTTAAAAGAATCTATGAGTTCTCAAATTTAAGATCTGCCAGTAACAGTCCGAAAAAAAAGAACACTCCTGAGATTTTCAGGAGTGTTTTGCGAGTAATGAAATTAGAGGAAATCGATCAGCTTATTGATACTTCGTCGCTGCATCCGAGGCATTGCTAGGATAGCTGCTCGCTGCACCGAAAGAACTTTCTTTCGCAAATCCAGCATAAGCTTCCATGCCATGCTCACCAATATCCAATCCTTCAAGCTCTTCTTCAGCAGTTACACGAATTCCAAGTGTGGACTTCAGTAAAATCCAGAAAATACTGGAGATTAGAACTGTGAATCCACCAACCGAAATCGTTCCCAGGAACTGAATCCAAAGCTGATTCAATCCACCGCCGAACAGCAAACCTGCTGCTGGTCCTGCAGCATACAGTGCGCCAGGTTGATCGCTAGGCCCCACAGCAAATAGACCGAGTGCCAGAGTTCCCCAAACGCCATTGACCAAGTGAACTGCGATCGCGCCCACCGGATCATCAATCTTCAACTTATCGAGGTATCCAACCGCGAACACCACCAAAATTCCGCCGATCGCACCGATAATCGCTGCCGAAGGAACGGTGATGAAGGCACAAGATGCAGTCACTGCAACCAAACCAGCCAGTAGACCGTTGATCACCATTGATAAATCAGGCTTACCGAGAACTGCCCAAGCGACGATCGTGGCTGCGATCGCACCAAATGCACCGCCCGTATTTGTGGTTAATGCAATGTGACCAATCAGAGAGCCATTACCCACGCTCATGGTCGAACCAGGGTTAAATCCGAACCAACCGAGCCAGAGAATCAATGCGCCCAAGGTGGCAATACTCATGTTGTGAGGCGGGATTGCATTGGCAGAGCCATCAGCATTGTATTTGCCAATTCTTGCACCTAAGAATGCAGCTCCCATCAGAGCCGCCCAACCGCCAACGGCGTGAACCACAGTCGAACCTGCGAAATCGAAGAATCCGAGCTTGTACAGCCAGCCGCCGCCCCAGATCCAGTGACCTGTAATCGGGTAAGCGATTCCAACCAACAACAAGCTAAAGATCAAGAAGTCGACAAACTTAATCCGCTCAGCCACTGCACCAGAGACGATCGTTGCTGCGGTTCCAGCAAACACCAATTGGAAGAAGAATTTTGCTGCCAGAGGAACGCCTGCCCAGTTCAAGGCGGAGAAAACTCCTTTGTAATCAGCCGTCATCGCAGGGCTGTTGTCAGCACCCGTGAGGAAAAATCCGCCGCTTGTGCCGAGATAACCATTTCCGTCACTAAACATCAAGCCGAACCCGATCGCCCAAAATGCGACGGTCGAGAGGGCAAAGACGATTAGATTCTTCGCCAAAACGTTGACTGCGTTCTTTTGGCGGCACATTCCGGTTTCCAACATACAGAAACCTGCGTTCATAAAGAACACCAGGAAGCCCGCAATCATCACCCACATCGTATCGAGACCGATTTTCAGCTCAGCGTTTGCAGCAGCAACGCTTTCGAGGGTGGGTGGGGTTTGGGCAACAGCCGCGTAGCTCCAGAGTCCAACGATCGCGACCGTGAGTGGAATTGACATTTGCCAACTTGGAGCAAGCTGGCTGACGGTGCGAACCAGTGCCTCCCAAGATTTCAACAGTGCAGGCTTTTTCCTGCGAATTTGCATTTTTTGCTTCAACGATGCTCTTGACACCATGACAGAAGATTTCCTAGATGAATGCGACAAAGCCGAAATCGGCGACAACTAAACAAAGCGTGGAATGACCCATCTTGCTCAGCAGAAGAACCCCTAAAGTTGGAGATGTAATTCCCGAATCCCAGAACTCTTCAAATTCAGCACTGACAGACTTGCAATGAATGAGCCAGTTTTTCGATGTCTGTCTACAGCCGAAGTGAAGTTAGATTCCAATTGTGTAGACCTGAGACAGACGGTATACCCAAAGGCGTAGATCCTTGAGATATTGTCAAATCTCGTTGATTAGGTACGTTCAATCTGTATCGGAAATCACAAAATGCTGCTGAAATTATCTGAATCGCACTCTAGCCACCGTTATTTTTGCTTTGGATCAGAGCTGAACCCTACTTGAATTTGCTATTGAAAGAATATGCGTGTATAGTATCTTTGTATTAAATTGCTTCGTCTCCTTGAGTAATTCGCCTGGCTCATCGTGCTTTTACGCTTGAGTTAGGCGATTTTTTTAGCTTCAGACTGAATTAACTACGCTAGAGTAGAGATTATGAGTGAGAAGAATGAAGCCATTAAAATCGTTAGTGATAACCGTCAAGCGAGGTTTCAGTACGAAATTCTGGAAACCTACGAGACGGGAATTGAGCTTGCGGGAACTGAGGTGAAGTCGATCCGTGAAGGTCGGGTCAACTTACGAGACGGGTTCGCGCTTGTTCGTAATGGCGAAGTTTTTCTACATAACGTTCATATTTCACCGCACAAAACGGCGAGCCAGGTTTTTAACCATGATCCTGTTCGCACTCGCAAGCTATTATTGCGGCGCGACGAAATCCGTAAGCTGGTTGGAAAGGTAGAGCAGCAAGGCTTAACGCTGGTTCCACTAAAGATGTACTTGAAACGGGGCTGGGTCAAAGTGGATCTAGCACTGGTTCGGGGTAAGAAGCTGTATGACAAGCGGGAAGACTCTAAGCGGCGTGATGATCAGCGTGATATGCAGCGAGCGATGAAGAATCGATAGCCTAAGTTTCTACTTGCGATCGTGCCTCACCCGCAAAACATTAACTAATTCACAGGGTCGATCCTGAGTACAAATCAACTCGATCGTGAATCAGAGCGATAGAATCGTTAAGGACTATTTCTGCGCCCTCCGAATGCCAAAGCGTGTTAGCCAATCTAAAAGCTCTGATTCTCCGGTATTAAGTCCTGATTCAGGAGCCGAAATCGAATCGAACGGATCGAAAAATCCTGCAAGAAAAATCGTTTCGCTGAACTCGATTCGGGTTCGAGGTGCACGTCAGCATAATTTGAAGAACGTCGATCTAGAACTACCCCGCGATCGCCTAATTGTCTTTACCGGAGTTTCAGGATCAGGGAAATCTTCTCTGGCGTTTGACACAATTTTTGCAGAAGGGCAGCGGCGCTATGTGGAGTCGCTGAGTGCCTATGCTCGACAATTTTTAGGACAAGTGGATAAGCCCGATGTTGATGCGATCGAAGGCTTAAGTCCGGCAATTTCGATCGATCAAAAATCGACTTCGCATAATCCGCGATCGACCGTTGGAACGGTAACTGAAATCTACGATTACTTACGATTGCTCTACGGTCGCGCAGGTACGCCGCACTGCCCGATTTGCGATCGTTCCATTGCCCCTCAAACGATCGATCAAATGGTCGATCGAATCATGGAGCTACCGGATCGAGCCCGCTTTCAAGTTCTCGCGCCTGTGGTTCGAGGGAAGAAAGGAACACATCGTAAGCTAATTTCGGGACTTGCAGCAGAAGGTTTTGTGCGAGTTCGGATCGATGGCGAAGTAAGAGAGTTAAGCGACTCGATCGAGCTAGATAAAAACCAGTTGCATACGATCGAAATTGTGGTCGATCGCTTGGTAAAAAAAGACGATATTCAAGAACGCCTCAGCGATTCGTTAACCACCTGCTTGAAGCGATCGGGTGGAATTGCCGTGGTTGATTTGATGCGCGATGAAAATTCTGAAGATCAGCCTTCAGAACTTGTTTTTTCCGAGAATTTCGCCTGTCCAGAACACGGGGCAGTGATGGAGGAACTTTCTCCCCGCTTATTCTCGTTCAACTCACCCTATGGGGCGTGCCCGAACTGTCATGGGATTGGCAGCCATCGAACTTTCTCACCCGAACTGATCATTCCGAATCCGAATCTTCCGGTTTACGCGTCGATCGCACCCTGGTCAGACAAAGATAATACTTATTACTTATCGCTGATTTGCAGCGTTGCCGAAGCTTACGGCTTTGATATTCAAACCCCCTGGAGCCAACTCACTCCAGAGCAGCAGCACGTCATGCTGTATGGTTCCAAAGATCCGATTTGGATCGAAGTCGATTCGCGCTATCGAGAAAACAAAGGCTATCACCGTCGATATGAAGGCGCGATTCCGCTGCTTGATCGCCAATATCAAGAAGCCAATTCTGACCTGTACAAGCAAAAATTAGAGCAATACTTAATTGATCAAGCCTGTGATGTTTGTGGCGGAAAACGCTTAAAACCGGAATCTCTTGCCGTTCGTTTAGGGCAATATCGAATTCATCAGTTTACGGGCGTTTCGATTCGAGAATGCTTGGATCGAGTTGAGAACTTAGAACTGAGCGATCGTCAAGCTCAAATCGGCGATCTTGTCCTGCGAGAAATCAAAGCGAGATTGCAGTTTCTTCTGGATGTGGGATTAGACTATTTGACGCTCGATCGTACCGCGATGACGCTTTCTGGCGGTGAAGCTCAGCGCATTCGACTGGCCACCCAAATTGGCGCAGGTCTCACAGGCGTTCTGTACGTTCTAGATGAACCAAGCATCGGGCTACACCAGCGCGATAACACCCGATTGCTCAATACGTTGACTAAACTGCGGGATCTTGGAAATACGCTAATCGTGGTTGAACACGACGAAGAAACCATTCGTGCTGCTGATCATTTAGTCGATATTGGCCCAGGCGCGGGTGTACATGGTGGGCGAATTGTTGCCCAAGGTGATTTTGAAACGCTCTTGAATTCAGAAGAATCGCTAACAGGTGCCTATCTGTCTGGTCGGCGATCGATTCAAACACCCGCCGAACGGCGAGAAGGCAATGGTCGATCGCTCTTGATCCGCAGCGCCAACCGTAACAACCTCAAAAATGTCAATGTTGAAATCCCGCTCGGCAGATTGGTTTGCGTCACAGGCGTTTCGGGTTCTGGTAAATCTACGCTAATCAACGAATTGCTTTATCCCGCCATTCAGCATCACTTTGGGCAAAAGGTTCCTCAACCCAAAGAAATGCAGCCCGTCAAAGGGCTCGATGCCCTGGATAAAGCGATCGTCATCGATCAATCCCCAATTGGACGCACTCCGAGATCGAATCCCGCGACCTATACGGGTGTTTTTGATGTGGTTCGCGATGTGTTTGCCGAAACGATCGAGGCGAAAGCTAGAGGCTATAAGCCTGGTCAATTCTCCTTTAATGTCAAAGGCGGACGCTGTGAAGCCTGCAGCGGTCAGGGCGTGAATGTGATCGAGATGAACTTTTTACCGGATGTGTATGTGCAATGTGACGTATGCAAAGGGGCACGGTACAACCGAGAAACCTTGCAGGTGAAATTCAAAGGAAAATCGATCGCCGATGTCCTAAGTATGACCGTTGAAGAAGGAGCGGAATTCTTCAAGAACATTCCCCAAGCCGCGAATCGCCTGCAAACTTTAGTCGATGTAGGCCTGGGCTATATGCGTTTGGGACAAACCGCTCCGACTTTATCGGGTGGAGAAGCGCAGCGCGTCAAACTTGCCACCGAGCTTTCTCGCCGCGCCACCGGAAAAACACTCTATCTAATTGATGAACCCACCACAGGTTTATCGTTCTACGATGTTCACAAACTTCTGGATGTGATTCAGCGATTAGTCGATAAGGGTAATTCGGTTTTGGTGATCGAACACAATTTAGATGTAATTCGGTGCTCAGATTGGATTGTTGATTTAGGACCTGAAGGCGGCGATCGTGGCGGCGAAATTGTTGCAGTTGGGACACCAGAAGAAATAGTCAAAAATTCCCGTTCTTACACGGGTCAGTACCTTCAACAAGTTCTACAACAATATCCCGCAGGATCATGATCGAAACTTGGACGCACGATCGCATTCACGTCAATGGAATTAACCTACATTACGTCACTCAAGGACAGGGGGATTTAATCTTATTTCTGCACGGTTTTCCTGAGTTTTGGTATTCGTGGCGGCATCAAATCCCAGAGTTCGCCAAAGATCATAAAGTAGTTGCAATTGATCTGCGAGGCTACAACGATAGCGATAAACCCACGGCAAAAGCAGCCTACAAAATGTCTGAATTCGTCGCAGACGTAAAAGGTGTAATCGAAGGATTGGGATACGATCGCTGCACGTTAGTTGGACATGACTGGGGAGGGGCGATCGCCTGGAATTTTGCTTACACTTATCCGAACTTGCTCAATCAGTTAATCATCTTGAATCTCCCCCACCCAGCTAAATTTGCTCAGGGATTAACAACGCCGCAACAGCTTCTAAAAAGCTCGTATATCTTCTTCTTTCAGCTCCCCATTTTGCCCGAACTTTTAATTCAGCTAGACGACTATAAAGCGTTAGAAAATGCGTTTCTAGGAATGGCAGTGAATAAGAATGCATTTAGTCAAGCAGATCTCGATCGCTATAAAGACGCAATGGCAAAACGAGGTGCTCTGACTTCAGCAATTAATTACTATCGCAACGCATTTCAGTCTGGAATCGTTGGAAAGAATTGGGGCATTCTAGACGTACCAACCCTAATGATTTGGGGAGAAAAAGATACAGCCCTAGGCAAAGAGTTGACTTATGGAACCGAGCAATACGTGAGAGATTTTCAAATTCGCTATATTCCAAACTGTAGCCACTGGGTGCAACAGGAGCAGCCGGAGTTAGTCAATCAATATATCCGCGAATTTATTTAAACAAAAAACCGGATCTAAGAAGCTAGATCCGGTTTTTATATTTTTAATAGGTTTCCTATCTAGAAGCAATAAGGAGCGGTTCGCTTTCCTCAACTGAGCTTTCGATAATCTCAAACACTTCTTCCATTCCGGTAAGTTCCAGCAACATTCTGACGCGCTCGTTGATAGAGCGTAAGAGCATCGGTTTATTTGCTTCCCGCGATCGCTTAAACACAATCACTAAAGCCATTAAACCAGGACTGCTCATAAACTCAACGTTGGCAAAGTCAACAAGCACAACGGCTGCATCCGAATGAATTGCAAGCTCGGCATGTTCGTGAAACTGTGCAATCGCCGCGTCATCTAGCGTTTCTGGGAACTGAATCGTTCTAGTTGATAATTCCATACCCCACAACCTGATTACTAACTAATTACTAAACGATGATAGAAAGGCAAATCCCAGCTAAATAGGCGCTAGGCGCAAGAGAATACTACAAAATGTAATTTACGGTCTCATTAATGTAGCGTTCGATTTCTGCTCTTACCTCTATCTCAGGATGTAGCTAAAAGTTACTAGCTCACGATCTAGATCGTCATCGCTCTTGCCACCTAACTTTACAGTGAGTTAGGGGAAACGATCGTAGTGATGAATACGATTTCTAAATTGATGGAAATTTTCCTATTTCTGTCTTATTGAAATCTACAACTCACTACTTTTGAATTGCGGCTTTTCTATCAAATTGCCCTCGATTTGACGTAATCTACGCAATTAAAGTTACTCGAATCTGAATAAATTGAGAATACTCTCTATCTCCACCCAAGGAAGGAAACGTTTTATCTCCATAGGCGGACAGCTAATAGCAAATCAACCACTACTATAAGAAATATGAAGCGTTTGGAATTTTAGATATGCAAACTCCTCCCAGTACGACTGATTTACCTATCTCGACTGCCTACAATGGAAAAGATCGCAACGCCTTTCTTTTCGGCTGGACACCCCAAGCCGAGCTATGGAATGGTCGGTTTGCAATGATTGGTTTTCTCGCATACCTTCTTTGGGATTTAGCTGGTTATAGTGTTGTGCGCGACTTGCTGCACCTGGTTGGCTAATAATAATCAGAATAAAAATCTGGGTGTAAAGGGCAACAGCCTTTACACCCAGATTTGTGTTTTCCAAGCCTAAAGCGCTGCATCTTTGAGAATAAGGTACAGCGCTTTGTTGCCTTTAAGGCGATAGACTATCCAACCTGTCCGATCGCTTTGTTGACATCCGTTGGCTTTTCAAATTCCTCATCAGGCAGATCGTTTAGAAGCGCTTTTAACTCTTCATCTGCACCATTTTTCTCTGCGTGTTTGATCACATCTTCTTTAGTCGCTGGGTAGTCGAGTCCCTTGAGATGCTTCTGTACTTCGATCGGGTTCACCTTTGCCATAGCTATTCTCCAAATCCGCCTTGACCCTGAAAGAATAGCGTTGATTTACTCATAAAACTTCGTTCTAGGGTTTCGTCTCAATCTCTACCTGCTGTATGAGGCAAAACAAAAACCCTGCCAAATGGACAGGGCTTAACATGAGGCTTACTAAACTGAGCCAAATATACGATTGAAGCAAAAGGCATCGCGTTGAATTACAAGCGATGCTCTTAGCCCAGACTAGAACGTGAAGGTCGTTCTAATGGTTCCGATCACAATGTCATCATTGTTTTCGTTTTGTCCTGGATTCACAATCCAGATCACACCCGGAGTAATCGAGATGTTGTCGTTCAGTTGGTACTTGTAGAATCCTTCAAAGTGCAGAGGAATATCATTCCGTAAACCGCCACCTGGATTACCCACGTAAGGCTCTACACCAGCCACAAATCCCAGCAGATTGCCTTTCTTACCGAAATCAGGGAACGCCAAGCCTGCTCCATATGTCCAGATGTCTTTCTCGCCCTGACCATCATCCACAAAATTTGCATTGATGTAGGAACCAAAAGCGTTCAGCACGATGTTGGGGCTGAGCTTGAAGGCGATCGAAGCACCATAAGCGTTAACTTGCGAAGCGCCTGACCCCAGAATGTTGCGGTTGGCGAGCGAGGTACCAGAAGAAGCCAGTGCCGAACCGCCGTCAAAAATTGCACCTTGACGGTAAGCGTTAACATAGGTTAACCCGATTTGCAGTGCATCACTCGCGTTAAAGGTTAACTGAGCCAGAGCACTATAGCTTCCATTGAAAAGACCAGCTCTTGATGCGGGATTATTTGCACCAAAGGTTACTTGGCTTCCAGTCGAGTTATCAGCTAGGTAACCTGCGCTGACTTGGAAGGTGTTGTTGAGGTTGAAGGTTGCACCGATACCACTACCACCACCAATCAAGTAGATTGGGTTGCGCTGAGCAAAGACGGAAAGCGGACCTGTACCACCGTCAGCCGCATCTAAAGCAGGGCTGATCGTCGGAGCGTAGTCATAGTGAAGACCGCTCACTGCCGGAACGTAGAATCTCAGGTTTTCGCCAACTGGGAAGTAGTAAGCAACCCAGTCAATGAATGCTTGGTTGCCGCCCGTGTTGCCAAAATTGAAGGTTTGAATACCTTCAGCGCCACTGCCTGCAGGCGCTGCAAATAAGTTCGCATTACCAGCCGCAATCCGGGTAACGAGCAAGTCTTTCCCGGTAAAGCTGGTGTTGAGCGCTAAACGGACTCGGTTTTGGAACACCGTATTGTTTCCACCCGTTCCACGAACGCCAAACTCATCGGTGATCGCGAAGATGCCTTCACCCGCAAGCTTGGTTGTGGTCGAGAACTGCTGCTTCTCTAAGGTCGTGGTGCGTGCTTCGAGTGCATCCACTCGTCCTCGCAGTGTGGCTAACTCTGCCGCAAACTGCTCTTGCAGCTTTTGCAGCGTTGCCAAGTCTTCTTTCTTCACTAAGTCTGCGGTCGATGCTGCAATTAGTTCGTTGATGCGGTTGAGGCAGGCGTTCAGACCGGCAGCGAATTCAAACCGAGTGGTGGCGCGGTTGCCGCGGAAGGTACGATCGGGATAACCCGCGATACAGCCGTAGCGTTCAACGAGGGATTGCAGGGCTTGGAATGCCCAGTCAGTCGGGCGCACATCCGAGAGCTGAGAAACGGAAGTCACCTGATCGCTGGAAGCACTCGTCATGCTACGACCTTCGCGGCTGTAGCGATTAAGCTGATTCAGCGAGTCCGTGCTGGTTGTTGCAGGAGCTTCGGGTGCAGCTTGAGCAACTTTTACAGGCTCATTTACGACTACAGACTTAGCAGAGCTGAATTCAGCAGAAACTTGCGCCTGAGGCTTAACTGCTTCAAGCGACTTCACGTCTGCAAGCGGCGCGATCGCTGCACTTCCAGAAAAATTTGCTTCCGACTGAGTTCCTACTTCAACTGCGGGCAGTCCAGCCACCTCAGTCTTCTGAGCCGCGAATACGGACGAAGACATCAACAGTGCTGCCCCTAAGACAGCAGGACTTGTGAACAACGAGTTCAATAAAATCTTACGCATTGTGTTTTGTTCTCCTCACACCTTTTGATAGAACGACTAGCAGCGCCTTCCATATCAAAATCACCATAGTGGTACATTCGCTGAGCGACTCTTCCACTGCACCTTAGTTTACCCGTACGAGACGAAAGGTGACACCCTAACAATGTGACAATTATCTAATTGTCAGACTCTCATTACAGGATTGATACAAAGGTTGCTATTGACTACACCAACAGATTAACTCATATAATCCCAGATTGCCGTACTGAAATCCTAAGCTCTTCCCTCCAAAGACGTACCTCTTAGGCTACAACCTGGAAAAAATATGTTTAAAAAACTATCCGCTCTTGTTTAGAGAAAGGTGAATGAATCAACTTTCACAAACAAGAGCGGTGTAGCGGGTCTTCAGTTTAGAAACCAGACTGCCGGAAGGAACCCCGAGTTAGTCCAGTGATTGAAGAATTGTCGGACAATTGCTTTCAAAAGGTCTGAAATAACTGTTAGAGAACAGCCCCGGCGCACAGCCGACTAACTCTAACCTGACGACCCAAGCGTTTACTACTATCTGGCATGGGCATCACCTCCTAATTCCTAAGTGGACATATTTCAAAGGGTTTACAGACTCGGAACTCATCGAATTCCTTCATCTGTAATTCAATGTAGCATACCTTTTCGAGAATGTGTCAAGTCGTCAAAAAAAGCTCCTGCCGAAGAGGCAGGAGCTAATTAAAGCAAAGCGACTTTGCTTCTTACAGAGCGTTACCGCGAGGCAATACTTCTTCAGGGAATACAAAGTGTTCATGCGGCTGATCCTGAGAAGCCATCCAAGCACGGATGCCCTCGTTCAGCAAAATGTTCTTCGTGTAGAACGTTTCAAATTCCGGGTCTTC
>NZ_JAMPLJ010000019.1:0-32642 GCF_039962505.1 Leptolyngbya sp. DQ-M1 | reverse complement strand
ACAGGCTCCGTTGAATCGTTGTTTAATTCCAGACTTGAGTTTGTGCTTTTGGGATTTCCGTCCGAGTTCTCGAAAGGGGGGCTTTGAATTCATGCGCTTAATATCATCTCTGTTTTGTTTTGATCTTATGTTTGTTCAGGCGCGACTTGCAGAAGTAGAGCTTGAGAGTAAACTCAGCGAGTGCGAAAGGTGCGCAGGTGATATTCGAGTCGAGGCGTTCTGAGTGTCTCCGGAGATCTAAGAGGATGTTTTAGAGGTAGTCGTTCATTGCATCATCCGCCGCTCGACTGGAAGTCGGGGCTATCGACACAAAGCCGGGTGAAACCGACTGAAGTGCCTGCAAGACATGGCTTTTAGTCCCTTAAGTGGACTTTGTGCCGATAGCCCGTGATTGAAAATCACGGATGGACTACAATCGAAGCGAGAAGCCTTTTTATACTTCTGAAACATCCTCTAAGTGTATCCGGACAAAAGCAACCACAAATAGCTGTCACAGATTTGAAGATGCTTTTGGAAAAAGGTGAGTAGGCTTTGTATATTACACAGCAAAAAAGCCCTGCACTAAGCGAAAATGAACAAACTCGGATTGGTGATCTCGTCCGTTCTAATTCTTCTACCTGGTTGCTTTCCTTCCGTCCGCGCTACTACCGAAGGGCAAATCACTTTCAATAGCAGCAGTCCAGAACCTCTCAGTACGGAAGTTTTTAACAACGACTTGGGCATAGGAAAAACGGATAGTCGAATTGTTGTTGAACTGACAGTTGATAAGAGCCTGCTGTGGTCTGGGGATCAGTTTCGGACAGTTATCATCTCTGGTAGCGACACGAATTGTTTTGCTAGAGACTACATTCGTGGAAAACTGATCAGTGAAGTTCGAGGATACTGCAACTTTCCATCCGGTTCCTTCAAGGAGGTTGTCAATGGCAGGAAAACAGGGAAAACGATCAAAGTTAACTTTGATCCGATCGTCCTTAAAGGCGAGAAGGAAAGGGCAAATCGAGAAATTCTAACCCGTTAGAGAGCTTACGAATAGAAATGTACCATCAGGCAATAGCAGCATAAGCTAACTGATTGGGCGTTGATACCCTTTGATATCTTCAATCACTAGCGAATTGGCGGCAGCCCACGATCGCCTTTTGGCTGGTCTGGAAGGTGACGAGCATTCCGCTTCAGTAGTTACCGTTCTAAATTCTTAATTTACTCTTCCTGATTTATAGTCAACAAAATCCAGTTTTTCTGATGTAGAGATTCGTTCTCCCTGTGATAAGCGTTGCTGACCTGTATTGAGCGCATTCTAAAAATTCTCAACGAGACAGACGGACTCACCCGCAGCGAATTAGTCACTCTGGTCTCACTTATGAGCAGATTAGGCGACAGACCCAAAATCTCAGCATCTCAGGCGCGATCGAGTCCCGGCTGGTCGATCGAGAGCGGCGATACTTCATCAAACAAGTAGAGGGAACCTCGAAAAATTAACCACTTAAGAACCCACATTCAAATTGAAGCGGGAAAGGAGCAACTTTCATTGCTCGGTGAGCGAGAAGCCCGGTTCGCTTGCCCTGATTAAGCTGTAATTTGAGCTTGATGATACACGAATCGCTTGACATTGTAAGTTAAGTGCTTGAGTCCGAGCATCGCGCTCACTGCGTCAAGCCCAATCGAGCGCACGAGTTTGCCGACCATCGTCATGATCTAATCGCCGAAAACATGTTCAACTTTCGCCCGGATTTTCTCCCCTAGTTCTCCTCGATTGATTACTTTACTTCTAATCAGTTCAAGCGACACCAACCAAACAACGGGCGCTGAACACGAAACCATCCACCAATTTGGAGAAATCAAATGCTTAACAACCTTAAAGAACTGCTGCAAAACGCTCAACTGCAAGCTCAAATCAAAGCCGCAGCTAACCAAGGCGAAGTGGTCAAACTGCTGGTAATTGCTGGTGCAGAAAAAGGCTACTCTCTCACAGTAGACAGCGTGAGCCAATTGCTCAATGAACTCAAGGCTGGCTCGAACGAACTGAGCGAAGAAGAGCTACTAGGCGTGAGTGGTGGCAAACCGTACATCTGCTACACCAAGCGCTGCACAACGTTCTAATCTAAATCTACGATCGCGCGGCTGGTCGCTGGCTTGTATCAACCTTGGTCGGGTGAGATTCTATTCGATGGGATGCCTAAAGGCGCAATTAATCCCTCAACATTCATTCAATCTGTATCGATGATCGAGCAAGATATCTTTTTGTTTGGCGGCAGTGTGCGAGACAATCTCACGCTTTGGGATACCACGATTTCTGAAGCACAACTTGTAAAAGCCTGCCAGGATGCAGAGGTGTATGACACCATCCAGTCCTTACCAAGCGGATTTTCAGCGCAAGTGCTAGAAGCAGGCGCAAACCTCAGTGGAGGACAGCGGCAACGGTTAGAAATTGCCCGCGCATTAATCACAGATCCTACTTTTTTGATCTTAGATGAAGTGACAAGTGCCCTTGATGCAGACACGGAACTGCGCGTTGTGAAAAATCTACAGCAACGCGGTTGTACCTGTTTGATTGTGGCGCACCGTTTAAGCACGATCCGCGATTGTGATGAAATTCTTGTCCTAGGCACTAACCAAGTTGTGGAGCGCGGCACTCATGAGAGCTTATGGGCAGCCCAAGGCAGCTATGCCGATTTAATTCGTTTAGCAGGAGCAGATTAAGATGGACGCTTTACTCATTGCTGCCGGAGCCGTAGCACGGACTCAAGGCATTGTTCTTCACCCCCCTCAATCTGATCGATCGACGAAAGATCCACTTGAAGACATTGCGCGATCGTCCCGCATTCGCAAGCGTCGCATTCTGCTAGAACCAGGCTGGTGGAAAACTGATAGCGGATCTCTACTCGGCTATCTAGAAGCAACCGAGCAACTGATCGCCCTACTTCCCATTGCAGCCGGAAAGTATGAATACTTCGATCCCGTAACGCACAAGCGCATTCCGATCAATGCCCACACTGCCGCTCAAATTTCGCCCTCTGCTTGGATGTTTTATCGTCCCTTCCCCCACCAAATAGAAAGCGCGATCGCGCTTCTGCACTTTGCACTCGCTAATCGCCTTGCCGATGGAGTTCGGATTCTCTGGCTTGGATTGGCTGCGGTGCTGTTAGGAATGGTGACACCCCAAGCGATCGTGCTACTGATCACTCAAGCGATTCCTACCGCGGATCGAGACCTTCTACTACTCATTGGAGCAGGATTGCTGGTCATCAGTCTCGCGGTTGCCATTTTTCAAATTGCCCAACGGCGCGTGATTCTGAGAGTGCAAACGATCGCGGAAATGACGGCGCAAGCGGCCCTCTGGGATCATGTGCTGAGGCTGAAACTCTCGTTTTTTCGGCAATATACCAGTGGTGATCTAAGAACCCGCGTTCTATCGATCAACCAAATTCGAGAATTATTTGGTGGGGTAACACTCTCGACTCTGTTAACGAGTCTCTTTGCACTGCTCAATCTAGGACTATTGTTTATCTATAACGTCCCGCTCGCGATTGTTGTCACGCTGATTGCAGGAACAATTCTTGTGGTAACGGCTCGGATTAGAGCGATCGCGCTCAAACATTACCGATCGCGTCAGACTCTAGAAGGAATCATCTTTGGCACGATGACTCAACTGCTCGGCGGAATTGCGAAACTGCGCGTAGCAGGAGCCGAGAATCGTGCCTTCGACTATTGGCATACGCTCTATCGCCAGCAACTTCAGGTCATGCTGAAAACGCAAGCGATCGAAGACCTGCTGATGGTGTTCAACACACTACTCCCCACCGTGAGTTCAATGTTTCTGTTTGGACTTGCCGCCCTCTTGATTCATCAATTTGGACTGTTGATCGGCACGTTCCTAGCGTTTAATGTTGCGTTCAGCGCATTTATCCAGGGTGCCACAGGCTTAAGCAACACGCTGACGCAATTCCTGCAAGCTGAAGTGCTCTGGGAGCAAGCTCAACCGATTCTCCAAGCAACGCCTGAAGTCGACACAAGTCACCGTAATCCTGAGAAACTGACGGGACGAATTAAGCTCGATCGCGTTGATTTTCGCTATCGAGATCAGAGTCCTCTCGCACTAAACCAGGTAACACTAGAAGCCGAGCCTGGCGAACTGATTGCCTTAGTGGGAGCTTCCGGCAGTGGTAAATCAACCTTATTTCGATTGCTGTTGGGCTTTGACACTCCTGAATCAGGAACCGTTTACTATGACGATCAGGACTTAGCGGAATTGGATATCACGGCAGTACGACGACAACTGGGGGTAGTTCTACAACAAGGTCGCTTACAGAATTACTCAATCTTCGAGAACATTGCTAACGGCGCAATAGTCACGTTGGATGAGGCTTGGGAAGCGGCTCGACTGGCTGGAATTGCTGATGATATTCGATCGATGCCGATGGAGATGCACACGCTGCTGTCAGAAGGAGGATTAAATCTGTCAGGAGGTCAGCGACAGCGATTATTCATTGCTCGCGCTCTAGTGCTGAAACCGCGAATTTTACTCTTAGATGAAGCGACAAGCGCTTTAGATAATCTCACCCAAGCCACCGTGAACCGCAACCTAGAGCAACTCAATATCACTCGCATTATGATCGCCCATCGCTTAAGTACGATTCGTCAAGCTGATCGTATCTATGTCCTGGATCATGGCAGCATTGTTCAACAAGGCACTTTCGATCAATTAGCGACACAGCCCGGTCTATTCCAAACCCTCATTGCCCGTCAATCGATTTAAGTCATGAATAATCAGCATTTATTCCGCAGAACCTCACTAGAACGATTGCGCTCTCCAGAGCGTCTTGATCAAGCCGTGCAGATCATCAAGCCTTTAGATTGGCTACCGCTCACTGCCTTGGGGCTGTTAATTCTGCTTGGCTTGGTTGGAGGACTAATGATGTTCCGCTATCGACAATCGCAGTTAACTCAAGGTCTTCATGTCCCTACTGGTGCTGAGGAGTACCAATTGCCTACTTCCCCATCTAGCAATTAGGACTAATAGAACAGACTTGCGTTGAGCGACTGCTTGAACCGCAGACGATGTAGAATTTCGATCAAATTTGGACTTTCTAAGCCAACGCTCGATCGACTTGCTCTGCCAACTTTAGTGGACGGAGCGGCTTCGTAAGAATTGCTGCAACCTCGATCCCCGCAAAGGTATCACCATCTGGCGACTGGGTTTTAGCAGTCACTAGAATTACCGGGATGCTGCTTGTTGCAGAATTTGATCGTAGCGCTTGCAGCGTTGCTCGTCCATCCATTTCTGGCATCATCCAATCGAGCAAGATCACATCGGGCTGGTATTCTGTCGCGATCGCAACGGCTTCTTTCCCGGAAGTAGTTGTTAACACTCTCCAGCCTGCACTCATTTCTAGACCCATCTGTATGACCGACAGTACATCTTTCTCATCATCAACAATCAAGACACATCTACTCATAGCTCTTGTCCGGCAGTGCAAGGGGTAAAGCGACAAAAAACGTACTTCCTTGTCCCAAAGTGCTTTCTACCCAGATCTTACCCTGATGTTGTTCAACAATGCTGCGACAGATTGCTAATCCTAATCCAGTCCCACCCTTGGCGCGATTATCAGAGGTATCGACTTGCTGAAATCGATCGAAGATTAAGTCCAGTTTGTCAGCGGGAATGCCTCGCCCCTGATCGCGCACGGTCAGCAAAACCGAATCCGCGCTTTTCATCTCTGCATCCAGCCACACTGTTTTACCTGGCTCAGAGAACTTAATCGCGTTGCTGAGTAAGTTCGTGAACGTTTGGATTAAACGATCGCAATCTGCCCATAGCATGACGGATAAAGGTTGGAGCTGTAGCTGCACCTGAGCATGGTTTGCCATAGCCTGCATCCCCTCGGTTGCCTGAATCATCGCTTGAGCTAAGTCGCATTGAGCTAGGTGTAGTGTAATTTTGCCGAACTTCAATCGCTCCAAATCAAGAATGTCATTGATTAACCGGGTCAACCGCTCAGTGCTGGTAATGGCAATATTCAACACAGATTGACCCTGATTATTTAAGCTCCCTAGCTGCCCTGTCCCTAATACATCTAACGCACCCATGAGTGAGGAAAGAGGGGTTCGCAGCTCATGACTGACCACAGAGATAAATTCATTTTCTAAACGCTTGCGTTGAGTAATGTCATTGACTAGATTCAGAATACAAGGTACGCCGTCTAGCTCAATGTTTTCCAGAGACAGCAATACAGTTCGTTTTTTGCCTAATTTTGTTCGTAGTTCGCACTCTTGGTTATAGATAGTTTGGGAATCGTGATCGATGTCTAAGTTCAAATCTGCAACAGTCAGTTCAACTATCTCGGATTGCGTGTAACCCGTGAGTTGAAGAAAGGCAGGATTCACTTCTACAAATCGTCCCTCGCTGTGAGTTGTAATCGCGATCGGGTGTGGACTGGTGCGAAACACTTTGGCAAACTTATCTTCGGCTTGTTGCCGTTCTCGGATTTCTGCCTGAAGTTGCAGGTTTTGAACCTGAAGCTGCTGCTGTAACCGACAAACGGTGAGGTGAGTCGTAATTCGTGCTTTGACTTCTGCGATTTGAAAAGGTTTAGTAATGTAGTCTACACCACCCACCTCAAAGGCTTTTACTTTGTCTAGCACATCTCCCAACGCACTAATGAAGATAACGGGAATGTCACGAGTACGATCGTGGAGTTTTAACTGCCGACAGACTTCGTAACCATTCATTTCTGGCATATTCACATCCAGCAGAATCACACCGGGCGGAGCCGCCTGCGCCCCACGTAAAGCCGTTGATCCCTTAGTGACACTACGGACTTTATACCCCTCTTGCTTCAGCATTTCGGTCAGTAAAGTCAAATTTTCCGGGGTGTCATCCACAATCAGAATGTCACCTTTGTAGCCGTTTCTATCCATCAATTTCTCCAATCAGTTCTAGGATCTCATCAAAACAGAAACGTTGGACTAAATTGTTCAACTGCTCTGCTAAACAAGCGTGCGCGGAGGGAATCTCTGCCACTAGTTGCAACACTCGATCCCCATCAACCTCGATCGCAGCTTGCTGTAAGTTCAGAATCCATTCTGAGGGCATCACTTGAATTGTGAATTGCGATTGAGGCTTCTGAACTACAGGAGTAACAGCTTCTAAGGGTTCCGCATAAATAAACTGCACACCTAAATGCTCCTTGAGTTTGTCAGCAATGACTTGCGCTCGAAACGGTTTTCGCACAAAATCATCGCAACCTGCTGTCAGAATTGTGGCTCGTTGTTCTTCAAACGCACTCGCAGTCAGCGCCAGGATTTTTGTCGGTTGCTGCGTGTTGCTTGCTCTTTCTAGAGCGCGAATGTGTCGAGTCGCTTCATAGCCATCCATAATCGGCATTCGCATATCCATCCAGATCAGGTGAGGATGCCAAGTTTGCCAGCATGCGATCGCTTCTTGTCCATTATTCGCGCTGCGGGTTTCAAATCCAAACGCTTGTAGGAGATGTGTCAGTAATCTGCAATTGTCGGGTTGATCGTCCACAATCAATAATCGATAATTCGGTTGATCTGGTGCTAGTCCTAGTACCTGTTTTGAGGAGATCGAGCGAGACGGAATCGAAGCTTGAGTGAGCGTGACTGGAATTTGAAACATAAACGTTGATCCCTGACCCACTGCGCTTTGAATCTGGATGTCACCGCCCATCAATTGCACAAATTGACGGCTAATGGTTAATCCCAATCCAGTGCCCTCTTTGACTTGAATCCCGCTTGCCGTTTGCATGAAGGGCTGAAACAATTGCTCAACTTCTTCGGGGGCAATCCCGCTACCCGTGTCACTTACTGCAAAGTGAAGCAAAGGAGAAAGCACGATCGAGTCATTGTGACCTTGCTGCTCTTCGATTTTCAGGTGGACTTGTAGCGTAATGCTTCCCCGATCGGTAAATTTCACCGCGTTGCTCAGAAGATTGATCAAAACCTGCCGGAGTTTCCCTTCATCAGCCACAATCATCGCAGGCAGATCCGGCGACAAATCAAACGAGAGAGAGAGATGCTTTACTTCTGCTCGAATCCGAAACATTTCTTGCAGCATGTCCAATAAATGCCGCAGATCAAACGGTTCAGGATGAAGCACAATTCGTCCCGCTTCAATCTTGGACATCTCCAGCACGTCGTTGATCAAATTCAGCAAGTGCTCTCCGCTCCGGTTGATCGTCGTGATAAAGCCGCGCTGTCGATCGTTCAATGCACTTTCTCGCTCCATGAGTTGCGTGAAGCCGAGAATGACATTGAGCGGAGTGCGGAGTTCATGACTCATGTTAGCGAGAAAGGTACTTTTAGCGCGATTAGCTGCTTCTGCTGCATCTTTAGCGAGGCGTAGTTCCTGTTCTCGCTGTTTGCGCTCGGTGATGTCATCGTTGAGGCAAAGTAAGTGCGTCAGATTACCCATGTCATCAAATAAAGGAAACTTGATCACACGGGTCAGTAAGCGTTCTCCTGTCGCTGTTGTAATATCAACTTCAGGAGTTTCGATCAGCGATCGTGCTTTCACCACCGCTTGATCTTGTTTGCGGTAATAGTCTGCTTCTGATTCAGGCAATAGCTCATAGTCATTGCGCCCAATGCCTTGCGCTTGGGTAAAACCGACATACAGTTCAGCACATTTATTGATCAGCACGTAACGAAAATCATTGCGAACATCTTTAGCAAAGAACCCAAGCGGAATATTTTCAATCACGCTGTTGAGAAACTGCTGAGACTGACGGAGATCCTCTTCTAGGCGTTTGCGATCAGTAATATCAGCCACCAAAAAATCAATACAGTCATCATCGAAATTGACTCGATTAGACATTAACCACCAGCGAAGCGAACCATCTAGAACTTGAACTGAGACTTCCGTGTTGACTATGCCATGTTCTTGCAAGGCAGTCATGATGCTTTGGGCTTGTTCTTCGCTGGGGCAGTGTTTTTTCCACGGTTGATTGCACAATTCCGAGGGATGATCATAGCCCAGTAGGTCTGCCATGCGCTGATTGCACTCTAGAATAGTGCCCGTGCTAAATTTCGCTCTCCCAACCCCTACATAGGAGTTTTCAAAAATGTTGCGATATTTCTGTTCGCTGCGTCGGAGGGCTTGTTCAGCAAGCTTGCGATCGGTAATATCTTGCAGTGTTCCAATGTGTTGAACCATATTGCCGCGCTCATCCCGTTTGAACACCCTATCGCGGCACAACACCCAGCGCCAATCGCCGTTTGCATGGTGCATTCGACATTCGATTTCTAGATCTTCATGGTCAGCCGCCGCCGCGATCGCTTTTTGATACTCCATCACCGCACCGAGATCATCGGGATGAATCAGAGTCGGCAGCATGTCTGCTCCCATTGCTGCAATTTCGTCGGCTGTGTATCCCAAGAGTTCAAACACTGATCGATTACTGTACCGATTACGTTGTGCTACGATGTCATGGATGTGGACGACCGTCGGAGTTTTTTCGGCAATGCTTTGAGCAAACTGCTGTGCTTCAAAGAGTGCCGCTTCTGTGTGCTTACGATCGGTAATGTCGATCGAAAAAGACGCTGTGTGCCAACAGCCCTCTGCCTCATCCCAATAAGGAGTTAAATTTAACTGAATCCAGCGCAAGCTGCCGTCAGGGTGATGATAGCGGTATTCGTGAGTGTAGGGACGTTCGCTAAAAATGAAATCAAATGCTTCATCGAGGATCGTTTGCAAATCATCGGGGTGGTAACGAGACAGCCACGGTTGCAAATCTGTGAGAAGTTCCTCTGGTGTAAAGCCCCAAAGCTGTAGACTTCCAGACGAGAAATAATCTGGCTCAAATCTTCGATCGGCATAGATTCGATAGTTTGCGATTGCGGCAGAGGTACGATCCAGAATCTCGTTCAGTCGGGCTTCTGAGGCTCGGAGTTCAGTTTCCGCCCGCTTTAAGTCCGTAATATTAGTAGAGATGCCACAAATTGCATAGGGAATGCCATCGGGATCGAGAAGCGGGAACTTGACGGCAAGATAGATTGATTCGCTGTGGGGCGTGTGAATGACTTCTTCAGTCCAAATCGCCTGACCGGATTGCAGCGCCAGTTGATCGTTCGCCTGCAACATTTCTACAACATCTGGAGGTAATAAATCAGCATCGGTTTTGCCTAGAATTTGATCGATCGGCAGTCCTACTTCCTCTGAGACCCAGCGATTCGCAAATAGATAACGCCCTTCTAAATCCTTGGCAAAAATCGGCATGCTCGCATTTTGTAAAATTGCTTCAAATTGCGCCTGAGTTTTTGCCAGAGCCGCTTCTGTTTCTTTTTCGTGAGTGACATCTCGCCCGATCGCAATCAGCATCGCCTGTCCATCTTGATCCGGACAGACCGACAGGTTAGCACGATGCCAGACATAGTGCCCCTGCTTGTGTCGCACCCGATATTCTAAACCTGTATAGGGTCGTTGAGTTGCAATCACCTGCTGAAGTATCTCGGTGCAATCGACTAGATCCTCAGCGTGCAGCAACGACTGAAAGCTTTGCCCTTCTAGCTCGATCGCACTGTAGCCGATCGTCTCCTGAACATTGGAAGAAAGGTAAGTAATGTTGCCTTCGGAGCTGAGGGTACAGATCGTATCGCTGGCGTATTCTGCGATCGCTCGGAACTTGGCTTCGCTTGCTGTTAACTGATCTAGCTGTGCTTCTAGCTTCTCAACTCTCGCTTGCAGTTGCTCGACGACGCTTGTAGCCAGATCAGCCATTACCTCATCCTCAAATACGACTAAAAAAATAACGATAAACGTTCTAAAAATTTCAAACCAGAGCGGGCAGAAAATCGGTTATCCGTTGAACCTCAAAAGCACTTCGTGTCTCTTGAACAAGCATAAATGGTTGTGTTGCAAAAATGGTAGGGTGGGGAAGTTCAATTTTCGGCGTTGCTGAATAGCGGTATGTTTTCTTCGTTTAAATGGGTTGCTGCCCTCACCCTAACCCTCTCCCTGGGGAGAGGGAACAAGAGTATTTCTAGCTCCCTTCTCCCTGGGGAGAAGGGTTGGGGATGAGGGCAAACCCGGAATTCATGCCATCATTCAGCAACGCCCAATTTTCTCTAGTCTTGCTCTCAATGAGGACTGACACGCTGTTCAAATGGCATCACTTTCTGCCTGAAATCATCTTGCTAAATGTGCGCTGATATTGTCGTTATTCCTTGAGCTACCGAGATTTGGAGGAAATGATGGCGGAGCGGGGAATCGCCGTGGATCATTCGACCATTAATCGCGCTCGTTTTGAAGTTTGCCCCAGAAATAGACAAACGCATTAGACGGTTCTTAAGTCCCACGAGTGATTCGTGGAGAGTCGACGAGACCTATATCCAAATCCGGGGAGAATGGAAGTACCTGTACCGAGCGGTAGATTCGGCAGGCAACACCCTGGATTTTGTGCTGAGTGCGAAGCGAGACGGAAAAGCGGCGGCACGCTTTTTCCGTAAAGTGTTGGGAGCGAAACACACTCAAACGCCCCGAGTGATTACCGTCGATAAGAATGATGCCTATCCCGTGGCAATGGATGAGTTGAAGCAGGACAAAACATTGAGAGCCGAGACCGAATTACGACAGAGCAAGTACTTGAACAACATGATTGAGCAAGACCATCGCAACGTGAAGCGCATTGTCAGACCGCCGATGGGATTTCAATCTTCAACACAGCCAAGAGAACGTTGCGCGGGATAGAGGCAATGGCAATGCTTCGTAAAGGACAAGTGAAGGGAATCAGTCAAGGGGATAGTGTATCTCAAGCAAGATTCATCAATGAACTCTTCGGAGTGATTGCTTAAAACAATACGAACGAAACCAGTTCGTATGTCGCTTTAAAAGCTTTGCGACAGAACCGAAAATTGAGCCTCCCTACCCTACCATTTTTGCGACACAACCCAAAAACTCGCGTCTCTCGATTTGCAGCTTTGGCAGAAACCTGATTGTGATCCCAATCTGAGTTCGCCAACAGTATCCGGTCGTTTGTGATTCTCAAAATATAACCTCTAAAGGGCTCTGTAACAAATGTTCTGGAGCACTTCTAGCGGTTTGTCGAATGAACACAAGACAAGTTATGGGAAACCAAAATCTCTAAGTTTAATTCGTCATTTGGAGCAATTTCCTTGCCCTGCGCCTTGCGCTAACTTCACTGGAGTAGCAAATCAAGCGACTTGTGATCGACAATGTGCGATTCACGAAATTGATGCGGATATGTCCACTGTAAGGATTCGAGAGCTAGTGGATTATTTGGCATGAACATCGCCATTTCTAAAAGCGCCAAATACTTGTTTGATGCCAGTACTCGACGTTTTAGTAATGGCTACTTTCGAGGCAAATGACCCGCTAGGTTGATCGCAGCTTTGAGCGACAGCAGAACCAATCCCGAAGTCAGCAGAATAACAGCCGGGAAATTGAGCGTTAGCGTTCGACTTGAATTGGTTGCGTTTTTTCAGCAGATTGAAGCTGCGTGGTTCCTGCGGAGTTGTGCAAAGCACTAATGGCGGTCTGAAAATTAGTAATATCGCGACGCATCATTTTTCGCTCATTCAGGCTGATCGTAACCTCTGAGTTCCGATAGTCTGGCGGCGGCGCTGCTATGGCTTCAGAATTACCTTGCTCTTGGTTAAACACCTGCCTCAAGCGGTTTCCGATTGCCTTGATCCCCTCTAATCGAGAAATGTCTCCTTTCGCTTTGACAGCAGTGTACCAATCGAGCAACTCCTGTCTAGAAGGTGAGTAACTCTGCTCTGGTGCTACCACTGCTGATGGCGGTGCAGGTTGAAGAGGCTGTACCTGAATCGGTTGAGTAGGCGGAAATGGCTTAATCCGCCCATCTACATAGTCGCCCAACGGCTCCATCTTTAATCCCCAAACTTCCTGCTTATTCAGGAAAAGCTGAGGCAATGCCTTTGCGCTATGTTTTTCCATGTCTGCCCACTGCTGTTGGTAGGCTGAGTCAGCAACCATTGCAGGAGTAATGCGATATTGTTCGCCGACTCGGAAGGCAACTTTTCGTTCTCCCGCATAGGCGATCGCAACATCGCCTTCTTTGAAAGCATAGGCTTTGTAGGGTTCAAAGGTGCGTGTAGTGTGGCAGCGCCCGTAGCCGCGCATTGCCTCCAAACAGTTACCGACTGGAAGTGGATTTACCTCGCCGTACATCATCAGCGGATACGTCATCTGCACTGGTTTGCCCGTGATTTTGACGGCTGAAGAGGTAGCCAGTTCTGTTGCCACCTCGCTAGATCGCTCCTGCATTGCTCGTTGGACGGATTTAGCAAGAGGTTGTGCGATCAAACTCATGACTTGCACTTGAGCCACGTTGCCAGCTTCCTGATTGAGAACTGCCTGAGTTCCTTGGAAACTTCCTACTTGTAGCAATTTAGAACTCTTCAATTTCCGCTCGGAGGTCGAATCGAGAATACCTAATGTTTTGCGAGTGCCATCTATTTCCACCTGCGCGATCGCGATCTGGTCTTGATACCCGATATAAAGCATTGCCGAATCGGGCTGCCAAGCGTGATCGCGCAAGTCATGCTCCAGAATCTTCTTAATGCTGATCTCTCCCACTGGAGTTTTTGCTGTCACTTTGTCTGCTAGAGGAGTCGTAATTTGGGCTATAACGGTCGTGCCAACGGGCAGTCGCATTGATCGGGGATCAATTGCGCCAAACTGTTTCTCTGTTCCGTCGGCTTCAACGATCGCAACAGATTGCGTCGTCCGAGTTTCGCCACCCTTGGTTTGATAGGCGTACTGGCTGAATCGGACCGTATATTCCCCATCTGGAATTCGACCTACTTCGTTCGTTTCTCGCTGAATACCTGTCAGGGTAATTTCGGGAACGGCTTGCAGCCGCTGGCAGATCTCTCGCGTAAATGCCTTGAGGACAACGCCCATCCCCGAACTCTGTCGCCACATTGCCGAAGCGTAGGCCATGCTTTCTTCGGTTGG
Source organism: Leptolyngbya sp. DQ-M1 (assembly GCF_039962505.1). Taxonomy (NCBI): domain Bacteria; kingdom Bacillati; phylum Cyanobacteriota; class Cyanophyceae; order Leptolyngbyales; family Leptolyngbyaceae; genus Leptolyngbya; species Leptolyngbya sp. DQ-M1. Next base: position 18,685 of record NZ_JAMPLJ010000019.1, on the reverse strand, counting down.
GATAGTTGCGACGGCATCTTGAAGATATTGAGCTGCTCTAGCTAACTGTTCTTTGGCATCACTTTGCAGCACCAGAGGTGGACGAAACTGAACCGATGGATTAGCAAGCGGAATTCGCGAATGCTGCCCAAAGCGCTCTTCCAGGTTATGTGTGATCGCTGACTCCGGCGCAACAAAACCCAGAGGAATTCGCGTTTCTGTTCCATCTTCAGCACGGAGAAACCGCTGAACGAGAAATTGCTCTGGATTGTTCTTTGTGACTCTAGGATTTGCCTGAATGAAGGTCTGCCAATTGGTATTCACTATTTGCTTCCCAAATCGGTGAGTCGTCCGGGTTGACATCACAAAGTCGCTGGAGCGTTAGATGTTTGCCTGTTTTAGGCGAGGTCAAGATAAGCGTGGGTTGCTGGTCTTCTGGACGATTCTCGCGCAGTCGTTCTTTGGTTTCGATCGCTTGCTTCACCAAATTGTTGTAGGCTTCCACGAGCATAAGGGCTTTTTCTTCCTGTTCCGGCGTGAAATCCTTAGGAAAAAGATCCCGGTATGCTTCGTTCGAATACTCCGCCAATTGAGTTGCTTCGTAGAGACGGTTCATCGCTTCCACGCCCCACCCGATCGGTTCCTGAGTATTAGTCGGCATCAGCTTCCCATTCGTGTAAATCGTTGGGTCCTTCTGATGCTGACGAAGTTCATGGGGTCTGTGGGCGAGAGCTTTGACAAACGCTTGAATCGATTCATCAATGCCCTTTGAACTTTTAGCAGTATCAACTGCCGTTTGCAGGTTAACCGCGTTGGGACCGTCAACGACATCTGTTAAAAGCTGATAAACATTGTTGAGTTGGGCTTCGACGAACTGCTGCCGCTGCTCGACATCCAGCATTGTCGATAATTGCTCAGCAGCTTGCGCGATCGCGTCCATCCGATTTCTAAAACCGTAAGCAGGGAAGCCATTTGAGAGAAGGGCTGTGTCGTCAGGAATAACGGTATCAGAATTCAGCAGTTTCTTGTAATGGGTTGAAATCTGGACTAGCAATGGCTCTTTCTGCTCAGCAGCAATGTACTGGGTCTCTAACGCGAGAGACTGAAGAATCATACCGACATTCGCCACTTTGCCCGTGGGATTATTCGCGGTAATTTCCCAGGCTCTCCAGATTGCTTCAGACAGGGATTCGTGTGCCTGCTCCCAGGCGTGTTTGACTTTCTTCTGCTTCACGATTTCTGGCGGTTTTCGGTCTGGGGCATTACGATCGATGATTTCAGCAACGGCAACTGGAAAATCACCAGGACGAATTAGAGCGTGCTCTGGCTCAGTTTGCATCTGGGCGATTAATTGCCCGAACAGCGATCGTCCGGCTTCGTACTGCTCGGCAGGTGATTGATCGACGGTCGATGCCAACTGCGCTCGAATCTGATTGGGCACATCCTCAACCGTAGGGAGATAGCCAACAAAATAGCCATTGGCATCTTTGTCAAAATCAGTGATTGCAACGTGCTTTGCCGTCCACGGATTCAGATAGCCAACCCCCTCTTTCCGAAATGCTTCTGGATCTGCTTGCGCTAGGACTTTGGTGTTGTTAACTGCGATCGCGGCGGCTCCCACGCTGGGGAAGGGAGAGCGGTAATACGCCACGATCGCGCCATGTGGCAAGTCTCTATTACAAACCTCCCAAGGCATCATCTGGGCGTGGTGCTGTGCTATTGCGGAGGGAACGTAGATGCCACCTACAGCTAGATCGACTCGTTCACCGCGCAGGTAGCGATCCAGTTCATAGTTAATCTTGCTAAATTGATCTAGTTGCCCGAACTGATCAGACTTCAAGACCTCATAGAGCCAATCAGATTGCTCGTCTACTTCGCTATCGTCAGTTGCCAGAACTTCTCGCTGTTTGTCCTTTTGATCCAGGTAGTATTGCCCTAATCGTCGTGGGTCAACTGCAACCGCTGCCAGTGCCTCGGCTTGCACCAGCATACGCGGATTAAATTCGGCAGCGTTGCGTCAGGAATGCAGCCTTTGACTTGTGGACCGACTACCTGCTCACCGTACTTCCCATCCGATTTACGATTAATCCAGAATTTCTCAACTTCTTTAATCCCCGGCTTAGAGAGAATACCGTCATCTCCTTTGATGTCATTTTTAGAGATGATCGCGTCTACTCCTAATCGCTCACACCATCGGCTCGTTGCCAGTGTTCCCTTTACCATGCCAGGAAGGTCTGGAGTGGCAGCGCGGAACTGAGTCACGGTTGTGCGAGCCAGATAGTTAAGGCGTTTATCGAGCGCTTCAGCAGCCTCGGATGGGATGGGTGCTGTTTTGAAGGTGCCTTCTCGCTGATAGATATCGATGAGTTCAGAAACATCTGCCTCGATGCCAGCTTTTTCTAAAACTTTGACGATCACTTGCTCGACCTCTGTTATGGTTAGCAGGCGCTTCATGACAGGTGTGGCAACCAGCATCGTTCCGTCGCCCATCTTGTCGTAAAGCTGGTTCAGTTCTTCAGGGGGAATTGCGCGATTATTGCGATCGTGCAAGACCTCGCTACCATGCGATCCTTCGGGGCTTGGCGAAGCCAATCGCGCTTCGTCATCAATCACTAAAATTCGTGCCTTGCGACCTGCTGTGACGGAGTTGATCACGGTAGAACTCATGCCATCAGAGACAATCAGACGGATCATAGCGATCTAGAAATTGGCGTTTACACTCCACGCAGATGTGATTCTGCTTGCCTCTGCGCTTGCCGTTCTTGCGAATATGAGTTGAGTGGCAGTCGGGACAGTCCATCATTCGTCACCTCTGTTCCTCCCTCTATTATGTAACGCCATCAAGCGTTAGCCTATCCTGGGATGCGTCTTTTGGAGCTAACCCCCCGAATTTGCGTAGAATCTACTCAGCTTCCTGGTGATTTTCATCGAGATCCAGCCGACCAAATTATCGTAGCAACAGCACGATTGACTAGTTGCCCATTGGTGACGATAGATAGCAAAATATTGGGCTATTCTCACGTTCAGAAGCAGCCCTTAAGCATGTAACCTCTAGAGCTGTTTGATTTAGCTTAAAGTTAAACATCTGCGGTAAAAAGATCAAAGTGTCAAATCAGACATTTCCCTCCCAAATCTTTTACGGATGCCCTCGACCTCTACATCACTTCTCTATCTGAATAGAAAGTCTTGGGAACAAAGTCCTATAGCCTCAGTCGGAACTACTGAGTAGTCAATGAATGCGCGATCGCAGCCGAACAATGAAGTACGAGCGAATCCACGATTGCATCCTTTGTTGAACTTATAAACGGTGAGCTAACAAGCATCACTGAAAAGCCCTTTTGCGATCGCACTCTCTCAAGCTTTACGGAGTTTTCTCAATGTCTAACGTTCGTCATCTGTCATCAAGTGCCCTACTGCTAGTCCTAGGTATGACCGCAAGTGCTGTCGTCCCGATCGTCACTTCGGCTCCCGCCACTGCCGCTAATTTCACCGACACCCGCACCCATTGGGCAAGACCCTTCATCGAAGCACTTGCTGACAAACAGATCATCGCTGGCTTCCCCGACGGCACCTTCAAACCTGATGCCCCGGTCACCCGCGCGCAATTCGCCGCGATCGTCAAAAACGCCTTTACCAGCAACCAAGTCCGCGTCGCCCGTGGGTTTAATGATGTTGCCGCCAAATACTGGGCAGCCGCCGCCATCAACAAAGCCTACGAAACAGGCTTCATGAGCGGTTATCCCGACAATACCTTCAAACCCGAACAGCAAATTCCCAAAGTACAAGCTCTCGTATCGCTGTCTAGCGGCTTAAACTACACCCCCACTGGCGCAACCGCAACCACGCTGGCAAATTTCAGAGACAGCGGAGAAATTCCCGACTATGCGAAGACGGGCGTTGCAGCTGCGGCAGAACGCAGTGTGGTGGTCAACTATCCTAACGTCAACTTCCTTAGTCCTAATGCAACCGCAACTCGTGCCGATGTTGCCGCGTATATCTATCAGGCATTAGTCAACCAAGGAAAGCTCGCCCCGATCGCCACAAGCGAGGGTGCTAACTCCTACATTGCCCGCATCACCGCCTCACCCACGACGGGCACCACCCCAACGCCTTCTCCGGTCAGCACCGATCCCCGCTACAAAGTGTCCCAAGGAACGACGGTTAATATTCGGTATCTCGGTTCTAACAAAATTGTGGTAACTCCTGGCGAAACTATCAACAACCTCACCCTGCGCGTTGTCGATGACATCAAAAGCGCTCAAGGAACGGTCGTCATTCCGAGAGACAGCGAAATTGTCGGTCAACTGGTTCCGGTGAGCAGCAACTCTCAAGTTCTGGGAACCCAGTATCTTGCTCAACAGGTGACGATTGGCACTCGCTCCTATCCCCTCATTGCCCGATCACAGGTGGTTAATGGACAAAAGATCGACCAAAACACCAATCCTGGAACGCTGAAAGATGCTGTTACCTCTGCGGCAGCTAGGGCAGCGCTATCCGTCCTGTTGGGGCAAAAAGTAGATTTGGGCAGCATCCTGACAGGTGCAACAGGTGGGCAGACCAATCCAACACAGACTCCTGGTAACTTGATTGTGATTGATCCGTCCAACGACCTGCGGCTGACTCTAAGTTCCGATTTTTACGTCGCTCCTTAACTGGAGTAGACGGAATCTGCTATCCATGACTGCTTCGTAAAGACGTGATGGCGTTGCTGAATTACTGTATGATTTGCCTGATTGAAACGTGAGCGAGACGCTCACACTACCTAATTCATTCCAATTTTTTGTAGTGTGAGCATCTTGCTCACGTTCCTGATTCATTTCTTCATTCAGCAACGCCCACTAGTCCTCCAACTGTAACTTGAGATAGCTGTCTAGAGGTCATAGGATGATGTTGTCCCCTTTATAAATGGAGCGATCACCTATGCTACAAGCAGAACGTATTGCCATTGTTACAGGCGCAAATCGTGGAATTGGGCTGGAGGTGGTGCGGCAACTCGCTCACAAAGGCATGACCGTAATTCTGGGTTCGCGGGATTTGCAAAAAGGTGAAAGGGCAGCGGCGCAACTAATCGACGCAGGGTTACAAGTTCTTCCCCGCCAACTCGATGTCGCTGATCCGGGAAGTATGGCTCGGCTTGCGGCTCAAGTAGAGCAGGAGTATGGAAGCCTAGATATTTTGGTCAACAATGCGGGCATCCTCTACGATACTTGGCAGCAACCCAGTACAGCGGATTTTGATACAGTGCAGGAAGCAATCAGTACCAATACATTCGGACCGTGGCGGATGTGTAAAGTATTTGTCCCCTTACTGCGACGTAGCCAACACGGCCGAATTGTTAATGTTTCCAGTGGAGCGGGGTCGATCACCACTATGGACAACAGCACTCCTGCTTATAGCGTTTCTAAAGCGGCATTAAACGCATTTACCCGTTCTCTAGCGGCTGAACTGAAGAGTGCAGGGATTTTGGTGAATGCGGTCTGTCCGGGTTGGGTGGCAACCGATATGGGAGGAGCAGGGGGGCGACCTGTAGAAGATGGTGCCGCCAGTGTCGTTTGGGCGGCGATGCTACCTGACGATGGACCGACAGGCGGCTTCTTTCGAGATGGTAAGCCTGTGCCCTGGTAAGGAGAGCTTGATTAATCAACTTCTCAAGATAATGACTAGACTTGCTTATTTAAGCAGTGGCAGTAAGTCGTACTCCTGGCGAATATCTAGAAGAGAGCGATCGAGTAGAGGTTCAAAGCCTAGAAAGGGAACTTGATGGGCGCGATTGCGCGTTTTTAACCAAAGCGAAATCAGATCCGGCATGAGTTGTGGAAGCACCTTGAGAATACTGCCATACAGCCATAATGAGCCTTTGTCTCGAATCAGGTCGTTGTACATCACATCAATCACAGCAGAATTGTTCATTCTCATTTCCCGGAACCGTTGAAAGGTACACTCACTTGTCCACCAAAACAGCGGTAGGAGTTTTAACTCGTCGTACATTCCGGTGTCACAGCCATAAATGACATGACCGACATCATGAGCACGCAGAATTCTGGCAAATTCAGGTGGCTGGGTTTCAGGTAGCGTGAGATGGGGATTGAGGGTGTAGTATTCTGCCAACCCTTCTTCGAGAGTTTGGGTGCTAGCCTTATCGGCATAACGAGGACGTTGCATGAGCGATTTCCCATATCGATACGATACTGTATCGTAAATTATAATAACAGCCATGACGAATCCAAGTAAAAAGTCGCCTGGAAGACCCCGGAGCGGCCAATCGCATCAAGCAATGCTGCAAGCAACCCTAGAATTGCTGGCAGAGGTTGGTTTTGAAGCGATGAGCATTGAGGCGATTGCTGCCCGTGCAGGGGTTGGCAAAACGACCATTTATCGGCGCTATAGCGGCAAAGCAGAATTGGTGGCGGATGCGATCGAGAGTATTCGGGAAGAGATTGTCATCCCTGACACCGGAAGCCTTTGGGGTGATCTGGATACTCTCATTCAAAATGCAGCTCAGATCTCGCTTAATCCTCTGGGACGGCAAACGGTTGCTATGATTATCAGCAGTGCATCAAGTAGCGCTGAATTTGCTCAAATCTACTGGACGAAGTACTTACAACCACGACGAGAAGCATTTGCAGTTGTCCTGGAGCGAGCAAAGGCAAGACAGGAAGTGCAGCCTGATTTAGACCCAGAATTGGTCTTTCACACCATGAGCGGAATCATGCTGTATGCCATGATTTTCCAGCCAACTTCTGAATCCTGGGAAAGTTATGTACGCCGTTCTCTGGACCTTATTCTCATGCGTCTCTAAGTTTTGAAGAACGTTGAATATGTTCAATCGCCACCCATAATGCATCCAGCATCACTTCATAGCTCTTATCACTGGAGCGAGCGATCGTCATCAATTCAGCTTGTTCTCGCATGATAAAGCCATAAATCGCTGCATTCGCCATTCGCATCACATCAATTAGAGCATCCTGGTTCAAGCCTTGCAGATGCAAAGAGGTTTGAAAAAGTTTTAGTGCGTCTTGCATCACCTCAGCTTCTTCTGGGTCAGTTGGTCGCATTTGATAGTGCATCATGACTCTATAACGTGCAGGATGCGATCGTGCAAAATTTCGAGTCGCATGTGCACTGACGCAGAATAATTCTCGTGAATCTGCAATGTTATTGGTTTGCTGCTGACACTCGGTTAAATACTGCCGCCAAACTGCCAGAGCAACAGCCCGTTGGAGTCCGGTATTTCCGTCTAAATGTTTATAAATAGCGGGAGGTTTAATATTCAGCTCTCGCGCTATGCGATTGACTCCCAGGGCAGATTCTCCCTCTTGGTCAAGACAAGCGATCGCGGCTGCAATCACATCCTGTTGGGTGAGTGAATTCTCTTTCGTTGGACGACCCATAGATACTTAATTTGGTCGGGCAATATGAAAGGCAGAAACGAAAGAGAGTTGAATGGTTGTGCTGTTTTGTTCTAGCACCTCTCGTAATCCGGCAAACAAAGTTTGTCTCTGCTGAGCTTCTAGTTTACCGTAAGGTGAATAGGTACTGAGCAACATTAAGTATTGATCAATGGTGTACGTTACCTCAACTTCAATGTGTCCAGATTGCATTTCTTTGAAATAGCTAGACTCAATTGCCATCTGCCCCAGTTGGTCTAGAATTGCTGCTTGCGTCGCACTGTCTTCATAAGTGCGGCCTAAGGAGGGTGTATGAGTTTGATAAACCGTTAGCAATTGCTGATAAATTTCATAACTCGGTTGTAGTTCCTTGTTCCATAGCAAAATTAAATGTCCACCTGAACGCAATGCAGCGGCAGCTTTGGGATAACCGATGTCAGGTGAAATCCAATGAAATGAACTGGCAGCCAACACCGCATCATAGCGTTGAGGTTCTAATTGCCATTCTTCAAACGAGCAGTTTTGCAGTTCGACATTTGGATACGATTCGCAGGTTTGTTGAGCAAGATGATAAAAATCAGGATTGGGTTCAACACAGAGCATTCGACATCCCAAAGTTGCAAAATCAGGAGTGGCGATCGCTGGACCACAACCAACCTCTAGCAAGGCTGAATCAGCAGAGAGTTGAGTGATTTCGACCACGCGCTCGATGATGGCTTGAGGATAGCGGGGTCTCACCTGCTGATAGGCTGTTGCTGCGGGCGAGTACCAGTGTTTACGTTGCTCCAGATCTTTGCCATAGCACTCGTTCTGGAGAATCTGCTTCAAGTCTTTCATAGCGATTGAAATTTAGTTAACGGTATTAACTAATTAAGGATATGATTAACCTTAACACCCAATTTGAGGGAAGGCTATGAGCGATCTTGTGTTCAAATCTGCGATTGAACTGGCTCAGATGATTCGCGATCGCCGCATCTCTGCGATCGAACTCCTAGACGCTCACCTAGAACAAATCGCCCAACATAACTCCAGGCTCAACGCCATTTGCACCCTTGATGAGGAAAACGCTCGTATTCGTGCCAAGCAAGCAGATGAAGCACTAGCGAGAGGTGAAAACTGGGGGGCGTTACATGGTGTTCCTGTGACCATCAAAGACATTTTTGAAACGGCTGGACTACGCACGACCGCAGGCTATATACCCCTCAAAGATTACGTTCCCCAACAGGATGCCACTGCCGTTGCCAAACTTAAAGTAGCAGGAGCCATCGTCCTGGGAAAAACGAACATGGCAGAACTGGCAGGGGATTACCAAAGCACCAATTCGTTGTTTCCGCGAGTCAACAATCCTTGGAATGTTGAATATACGGCGGGAAGAAGTTCAGGGGGTAGTGCAGCGGCGGTAGCAGCAGGTTTATCGCCATTGGATTTGGGCAATGATATTGCAGGATCAGTGCGTCAGCCTGCTCACTTTTGTGGGATTTATAGCTTGAAACCGACTGATCGCCGTATTTCTACTGCAGGTATGATTCCAGAAGTTCCTGGAATGCCCTACTGCCTACGGCAAATGATGACCGTCGGGTGTTTTGCGCGATCGCTCACCGATCTTCGTCTTTGCTTCTCTCTCATAGCAGGAGCCGAGCCGCGTCGTCCAGATGTTCCTTCTATACCGTTGGACACCCCTTCTGGTCAATCATTATCAGATCTCAAAATTGCCTGGACTGATCAGTGGGCACAGGTTCCCGTTGCTGCTGAGAGCCGCACTGCAATGCAACAGGTGATTGAAACATTAGCCCAGTCTGGTGTTCAAGTTCGCCACTGGTTGCCCGAAAACTTTGACGTGCCCGCTATCTTAAATCTCTATACAAGAATGGCAGCCTACATCAACCGCTATGCTCAACCCGTTGATCACTACAACCTTCAGCTAGTGCAACACAAATCTTTCGCACGGCAACCCAAGGAGATAAGGCACTTCGCAAAATGGGTGATTTTAGCCGCGTGTTGCCTGAACTCTTGAACCCAAGCTTGAAAGGCTATTTTGAGGCACTGACCGAGCGAGATCGCTTCATTACCCAACTCGACACAGCATTAGAATCCTGGGATGCGTGGCTCACTCCCACTGCAGCGACTTTTGCCTTTACCCATTGTCCGGCCTGGAGTGCAATAGAAGTGGATGGTCGATCCTATCCGCATGGAATCGCGAACGGAGCCTATACAATGCCATTTAATTTAAGTGGACATCCCGCAGTCGTCATTCCAATTGGACAAACAACCAATGGATTGCCGATCGGGATGCAAATTATTGGTAAACGGTGGAAAGAAATGGAGTTATTGGCGATCGCTCAAAAGCTCGATACTGTGATTGGTGGGTTTCGATCGCCATCAGGCTATTGAGCCACAAATTGCTTTCCACAATCCTTACAAAGGTAGCACTGCTTGCCCCGCCGATAGCCATTCTTCGATAACTGGATGGATTGGCAGTGGGGGCATATCATTACTTTCATTACATTACCCAACCGCTGATCGCCGATGTGCGGCTCTAAATATGACACCATCAAATCCTCAATTTGCTGCGTTAAGCGCTGGCGATGTTCCGGATCTGGATTGCGGAGTGCTGCTAGGATGACGGCATTGCTACTGTGTACACAGACTTCCGCCAGTAAATCGTGCAATTCCTCTGATAGAGCAGGATTGCGGTGTTTGAGAATACTTGCCATGAAGGCGATCGCATCTTGGGTCATGCTTTCGTCGATCGATTGAAAAATCTGACGCGCCAAGTAAAACTGCACAAACACAACCCGTGATACAGGCTGCTCGAACAGTGCTGCAACCGACTCCACTAGAACATGAATCATCTGACGTAAGGGGAGTTGCACCAGGGCTGGAATGTCTACTTGCGACCAAAACCCTTTCACCCGTTCTGAATGGCGGATCTCCATTGCCTTAAAAATCGCGGCTTTGTCTGGAAAGAACTGATAGAGTGACCCGATCGCCGTTCCTGCTTTGGCAGCAATCATATGAGTCGTTGCCGCTTCATAGCCCACCTCATCAAACACGGCAGCGGCTGCATCTAGAATCTTCTCAACTTTTTCTTTGCCCCGCTGCTGTTTCGGCTGACGACGCAAATTAGCAGAGGATTGGGGGCTTGACGAACGTGAATGTTTTGTCATATTTTGAATTCTACAAGCTAAAACATGACGAATTTCTCACAATTCTATCAGTGGAGGACGCGATGCGCTCAATGCTTCCTGGTGCGCCCTGGTTGTTGGCACACAAGTCGATGCTGAAGGTCAACCAACCGCAAAAGGTTTCGCTGTATGGTACTGATTATGTGATGTGGAAGGATGCAACTGAAGCGGTTCATGCCTTGCCGAATGCTTGCCCACATATGGGAGCAATGCTGTCTGAAGGATGGTGTGAAGCGCAGAAGGATGGTACAAGTGCCGTTGTTTGTCCCTTTCATGCGTTGCCTTTTGATGCGCTAGGTTGCACGGTTCTACCGGATTCCGGCAAAAAAACACTGTCTCTATTGACCCCCCTGGAACTCATCATTCAAGGTGACTTTATCTGGTCGTATGGTGGATACGAACCTAAAGTTCCTATTCCTACTGTAATGAATGAGATTGCAGAAAAATACGAATTCGTGGGGTATACGGGCGATCGTAGTGTTGAAACCGCTCTACTGACCATGCTCCTGAATATGCACGACTATAACCATCAGAACGGCACCCATCGGGATCTGTTTCGCATCACCGAGGTCGAGTTTCATCAATTCATTGACAATGGGCTGAATTCTCATGCGTTTTATGACATGCCCACTGCGCCTTACACCTTGGCAGAGAAGCTGAGAAAACCCGATTTATTTCTACTACCGACCACAATCAAGGCACATCTAGAAAACCATTTTCCCTCTCTGATTATCTTCCATGGGGAGATGCCATTAGGGAAGGCAGCACAATGCCATTTCTTTGTACCCGAAGCCGAGAATCGCACCCGGACTTACATCCTGCTTTTCGGTCAAGCGAAACATCCTGCCTTTAAAGTGTTTGGTAAAACTTATCTCAAGTTCGGTAAGGTCGTGGTTGATCAAGATGCCGATATTCTAAGCAAGATTTATCCAAACATCCCGCAGAAGATTAAGCTCAATAACGAAGTCGGTATGGATTGGGTACGCCGTAACTTTGAAAATTTTCCTGATGTTGTAGCACCCAATCTTTCCAGATAAATCTCAATTGCTTTACTGACTACGCTTCAAGTGATTCTCTCCCCAATTGCAAAGGACTTGCAGAACAGGTTTGAGCGTCAAGCCATACTGCGTAAACGAATATTCTACTTTAGGTGGCACTTCCGAATAAATGTTACGGTTGACAATGCCATCTTTTTCCAGTTCTCGCAATTGTTGAATGAGCATCTTTTCTGGGATTTCTGGCATCAATCGTTTGAGTTCACTAAATCGCTTTTTCTCATCTTTGAGATGCCACAGAATCAGAATTTTCTATTTTCCACCTAACACTTTTAAGGGGCGTTAGTAAAAGACCAGATGAATTAGGCAGGAACGGGAATCTCTCGGAACTTAAGCACAACCCATTTGAAGATATGAGCTGTATGAACCAGTTGCAAAGCCCTGAATTCCGGCAACGGGACGAGACCAAGTATTCGCGCTTAATATAGCTGGAATGGCTAATGCCGCAAATCCTTACTACTCAATCACTGAGTACTGCTGCATTAGAAGTTCAGTAGAAGTTCAGTTGGGAGCCAGCCATGCTCAGCATGAAGAGTAACCTCAGTTCGGGATAAGAATTGAGACAAGAAAAGGGCAAACCCGATAGGCTGAAAATGCTAAATCTCAAGCCCAGTTTGCCCTAATGCTTAGTCTAGAAGACCTGTTCTGCTCCGTCGATGATTTCTGCAACACCTTTGAACCGCAATGGAATCAGCAACTTTTAGAACATGGACTCCAGATGCGTCAACGACCCCGAAGCCTGAACCTAAGCGAAATCATGACCATCCTGATTGCGTTTCATCAGTCGTGTTACCGCAATTTCAAAACTTACTATCAAGAGAAAGTACAGACCGAGTGGGCAGATGCGTTTCCTAGCTTGGTGAGCTACCAGCGCTTCATCGAATGGATTCCTGGTACCCTCGTGCCGATGTGCGCTTATTTGCGCTCGTGCTTTGGGTCGTGCAGCGGCATCAGCTTTATGGATTCCACGTCGTTACGCGTCTGCCACAATCGCCGCATCGAGCGCAACAAAGTGTTTGAGAATGTTGCCGCACGTGGCAAAACGTCCATCGATTGGTTCTTTGGCTTCAAGCTGCATTTGGTGGTCAATGATCGAGGCGAGTTGCTCAACATCATGCTGACTCCCGGTAACACTGACGACCGCACTCCTGTACCGAAGCTGTTACAGCAGTTGTTTGGCAAGGTGTTTGCTGACAAAGGCTATGTCTCGCAAAAGTTAGCCAAGCAACTGCTCAAAACCGCAGGCATTCAACTGACTACGAAGCTCAAGCGCAACATGAAACAGCGATTGCTACCACTGAATGACCGGTTGATGCTACGTCGCCGCTCCATTATCGAAACGATCATTGTATTACAGTTGTAGATAACTTTCACAGAGACTAGAAGCCTAATTCTATCTTTCAAATTTATTCGTTTGAAAGGGCAAAACAGGCACTGACAAATTGAAGAGGTGCGAAGCTGTAAAGAAGCGAGTGATGCCAAGGGTGGAGCATCGACAACACAAGGGATTAAATAATCAGGCGGAGAACTCATATCAACTCACACGAGTCAGAGAAAAGCGAATGCGACGCTTTAAATCTGCGGGGCAAGTCCAACGATTTCTCTCAGCATTTGAACCGATTCGAGGACACTTCCATCCCAAGCAGCATAAACTGAGTGCGAAACGATACCGAGAACAGGTGCGCCAACGCTTTGAGAATTCGCAAGAAATTGCGCGCGTGAAAAGTGCTGCGTAACATTGAGCAACTGTGTATATTCAAGAATTATTGTGCTTAATTTTGAATATACACAGTTGGGTTGATAATGCCCCTTTAAGAAGCTTTGTAAGACCGTGCGGGAGAATAAATTGTTGTATAATCGACTTCAACAACACGCTCTTGCATCATTTCCTCCGAATTCCACTAGCTTCGAGCCTAGCAGCGATCCCATCACAGGTTGAGCAGGATAATGTCAGCCTGAGAACGTTGTCTACTTGAATGGAGCTTTAGGATCAACTGCAGAACACTGTTTTTCTCTTCATAAATCTTGAAATATCACCACTTTTTGCTACCAACCTCACTGAAGCACAAGATCAGAGGAAGATACGATGACAACAGAAGAAATTGCATCATTGATAAATATTTACTTTGACAACATGGCAGCGATGAATGCAAAGGGCTGGTTAGAGGTTTTTGCTGAAGATGCTGTTATTCATGACCCCGTTGGAGAACCTCCAAGGCTTGCACATAAGGATTCTCAGCAGTTCTTCAAGATATTAGCTAATTTCTTTGAAAAGATAGAACTGTCAAAAGATGACATCTTCTTTGTGAAGAATGGAGCAGCCGTGAAGTGGACAATGCAGGTCGTTACGAAAAAAGGTCACTCTGTTACCACTGAAGGAATTAGTATTTTTGAAATGAATGACGTTGATAAGATTCAGAAGGTATCGTCTTACTGGGATGAAGCCGCAATGATGACAAAATTGAAGGGTTAGTATCGCGACATGCCTCGAGCTCCAGCCCCAGTAAGATTAGTAAAGAAAACTTACTAGATAAATGCCGAATATAGTAAACTGCCTATCTTTATGAGCATCTGTTTTTAGGTCTTCTCAATGCAACATTCTTGGCATTTAAGAGATTTTGTATTTGCTGCCTTCATGACGATCGGTATGATTCTAGCGGTGTTCATTGTAGGTCCGTTTGCCCCTCCTGGATTACAACTCTTAGCATGGGCACCGCTGGGCGGCATTTTTCTGACACTGGGTATGGCGCGCTTGCAGCGTCGCGGAAGCGTTGCTCTGATGATTTTGCCGCTTGCTCTGCTGCTCGGACTGATCTCCCCGATCATCACCCTTTATCTCGCAGCGACGGTTTTAATCACTGAAGGTGCTATGTTCTTCATCAGCAACTATCGGAACAAACGGCATCGGTTACTCGGCAATGTTCTGTTTTTCAGCAGCGCAAATCTAGGAGGGTTGTTGCTCGGTGCTTATCTAATTCGAGGCGCAAGGTCTGCTCCTTTTGTGCAGTTTGTGACTCAGCCACTTGTCCTTCTGTTGCTCACAGTTGCGGCTGGACTTGCAGGGGGGATCGGGTGGTGGCTTGGAGAGCTAGCGGTTCAGCAACTTCGCAAAGCTGGAAAAATGGATGTTGATGATTAGGACTCAGCAAACACGACTAGGAATGCTTGGTCAAATTAATCCGCTGCTCAAATTAATCGTTTGTCTCAGTGTCACGATCGTTGCTTTGACCTTGCATCGGCTGACGGCGATTTGGCTATTAGTGGGCAGTTTGTTATTGCTCGCACTCTTGACTGTTCGCCTCTCGCCCAAAGTATGGGGCTATAGTGCAATCGTGCTAATCATCGGGGTTGCGATCTCAACGATCTTACGGGACGAGAACACGGCGCTACTCAGTGCGCTGCGGCTGATTGCGATCGCACTGCCTGCACCGCTGCTGGCGGGTACGACTGCGCCTAGTGATTTAGTGAGAGCATTGCAGGCCGTGCGATTACCCGGCTTTTTGGTGCTCAGCATCATGCTGATTTGGCGATTTCTGCCGTTGATTCAGCAAGAAGCTCAACGGATTATTGAAGCGAATCAATTACGCGGGGTCAATTTGGCTCGTCAGCCTCGACAATGGTTTTCTGGGCTATTCCTGCCACTCATCTTTCGGATAGTATCGTATGCCGATGAAGTCACGATCGGATTGGAAACGCGAGGATACGATCCAAACGCTCCCCGGAGCAACAGCCGTCCGCTCAAATGGCAATCCTCTGATACCTACTTTACTCTAGGTGCGGCTGTATTGCTCTGTGGAATCGGGTATCTCGAATGGAACAGATAACTCCTGCAACGAAGCAACCTATCCTGAACGTCATTGACCTCACGTTCCGGCATCCTGGCAGTTCTCAACCGACGCTGAGTGGAGTGAACCTGACTGTTTATCAAGGTGAACTCGTGCTGATTGCAGGCGCAACTGGAAGTGGTAAAAGCACCTTGCTGAACTGCGTCGCGGGCATTGCTCCTAATCATACGGGGGGAGCTTTCAGCGGTAGGATTGTTTATGAGGGAACAGATATTACACAGTTATCCGTGCGCCAGCGATCGCAATCTTTTTGTACACTACTGCAGAATGTAGAGCTGCAAATTTTTACCGATCAAGTTTGGGAAGAAGTTGTCTTTGGCCTAGAGAATTGGCAAATTCCTCCTCAGCAAATTCCTGCGTTAGCGAATGCAGCAATTCACGAATTTGGTTTAGCTGCACAACGGCAGTGGCTGATTCAGCAACTTTCTGCAGGACAGAAGCAACGATTACTGATCGCTTGTCTGTTAACATTGGGTCAACCTGTGCTCTTGTTAGATGAACCCCTAGCCTACTTGGATGCGTCAGGCGTTGAGCAATTACTGCACTTACTGAGATCGCGAGTTAATCAAGGACAAACAGTGCTGTTGGTAGAGCATCGAATTGAGGCTGTTCGTCGGATTTGCGATCGTGTCTTCTCTGTTCGCGACGGTCAACTTCTAGAGCAATCCCCATCAACTGTGCCACCTGAAATTAATTCAGTAGTTCTACCTCAGCCTTTCATATCATCTGTCTTGCTTCTGCAAACTCAGGACCTGAGTTGGAATGGCTATCCTCCCTTTCCTGATCTCCAAGTTCACGTAGGGGAAACCGTTTTACTCAAAGGCGACAATGGATGTGGGAAAACAACACTCCTCAAACTCCTTAGTGGCTTGCTCAAACCCACGACAGGACGGCTGGAAATTCTTGGAAGAGAGATGAGCAAACGCAGTGTGGTTGAGATTGCGGCGGTCGTGGGATTTGTTTTGCAAAACCCTAACCATCAACTGTTTGCGGATAGTGTGCGATCTGAAGTGTTGCAGCCCGGCGTGTCACTTGATCGAGCAGATACGTTATTAGAACAACTCAGTTTGAAAGAGTTTGCCGAACAACATCCTCAATCGCTTTCACAAGGACAAAAACGTCGGCTGGCGTTGGGGGCAGTGTTGGCAAGACAGCCACAAATCTGCTTACTCGATGAGATTACGGTTGGACAAGATCCTCACTCTTTGGCGTTGATGCTGCAAGTACTCCGACAGTTTACCCAGCAAGGCGGTGCCTTAATTCTCACGTCCCATGATCCGATTTCTGCTGCAGCTTTACAGGCTAGGCAAATCGATATATCTTTCGTAGCTTGAAGGGAGCGAGTAGAGAGGACCCCATCGCTGCATTAATCGCTGCATTAAATGTTACGGGTGATGTGCCATAGCCCTGTGTTCCGCCTCATACAGTTGAGCACAGACTCTTCATAGCCCTACAACAAGAGAACAAAAACAACTTTATTCAATAAACTTCATCAGAAATAAGTTAAGCTGAGCAGCAGGAATTTCTTCTCAGAAGCCTTGCGATGTTGACCTACCAGAGTTTGCGAAACAAGCCGTGCATCTTTCAAAGTTTGACAGGAATTAGTCTGAGCGAGTTCGAGCAATTGCTGCCGTCGTTTGAGCAAGCATGGCAGGCATACGTGGTAGAACACCACATTCAATGCAGGTCTTGGCAACGCAGCTATGGCGGTAGGCGACGGGGGCAACTGAAAGCGGATTGTGACAGGCTGTTGTTCATCTTGGTGTACTTCCGGTTGTATCCGACGCAAGAGGTACAAGGCTATCTGTTTGGCATCGGACAACCGCAGGCGAATGAATGGATACATAAGTTGAGCAGGGTGCTGAATCAAGCATTGGGCTATGAGAAACAGTTACCAGAGCGCGACGCTCGCAAGCTTGAAGCGATTTTGAACGAGTGCCCAGCACTGGAATTTGTTCTCGATGGCACAGACCGAAGAATCAATCGTCCGCAGGACAAGGAGGGGCGAAAAAAGTACTACAGCGGCAAACAGAAAGTTCACGCAGTCAAGAACAATCTGATTGCTGAACGACGCGGCAAAGTGAAGTATCGGAGTGCGACCTATGAGGGCAAAAAGCATGATAAAGCGATAGCCAATGAAGAAGGGTACACCTTTCCCGAGGGTAGTCGCTTGTGGCAGGATACAGGTTTTCAAGGATTCGCACCCAGCGGCGTGATTGTATTGCAACCGAAGAAGAAACCGCGCAATCAGGAACTGACCGACGTGGACAAACAACTGAATCGACTGATTTCAAAACAGCGAGTGGCGATTGAGCATCACATTGGCGGGATCAAGCGGTCTCAGATTGTGATGCAGAAATTTCGCAACCGCAAGGAGAACTACGTGGATCAGGTAATGGAGACGGCGTGCGGATTGCACAATTTTCGCCTTGACCACCGCAAGTTGAGATTCGCCTAATTTGACGAGATCAGGAAACATAGTGCTGAATTCCTACTGGCTGCTATTTCCGATAAAGTTTAATGAACAACTAGACTAGCAATCATCAAAATAAGATGTTCAGGTTCAACCGGTTTTGAGAGATGCATTTGAAATCCGGCGGCTAAGGCTTGTTGCTGATTCATTTCACCCGCAAAGGCAGTCAAAGCGATCGCGAGTTTAGTTCGCTCCAGCTAGCGACTACCTGGCTTTCAAGGGTTAGGTTTAACGTCAGTTCGACGAGATTTTTCGCTGCGGTTTGAGCGGCTTCTTGCCCCCTAAATCCCCCAGAATGGGGGACTTAGAGAACCGCAATTCCCCAATTGAATCGATTCCTAACCCTTCAAAGTCGCCCACCTGTGGGGAATTTAGGGGGCTACCCGCAGGTTCAAACGTAGCTAAAAACTTCTGTCGAACTCACGTGGTTTATAATCCTCTCAGGGTAAAGACGGGCACGTTCAAACCTAATCCCTAGCACTTAGATCAAAACAATGCTTAAAGAGTTAAGATGCTCGTCTACCATTGAGCTTCAAAAGCAGAGTTTAACCCTGTTGAAGCAATATTCCTCGAAGGTGGAGACAAGTGTTCGATGACTGAGGTAAAGGGTACTGTCAACTTAACTGGACTGTAGAATAATCGTACTGGTTCAACTTTAAGAACGACTGCTTGCCCATGTACTCCCGTCATCGCTTCCCTGGTGAAATTATTAGCTACTGCGTTTGGCTGTATTACACCTTTCCGTTGAGCTACCGGGACA
>NZ_JAMPLJ010000018.1:0-34155 GCF_039962505.1 Leptolyngbya sp. DQ-M1 | reverse complement strand
AACATCATCGAAATCCATCAAATCAGGACAACGACAATTTCTTGCTGGAATGAGTTCACTTGGGCTTTCAGCCCTGAAGGAACCTATGTACTTTCAGTGCATAGTGGTTTAGTAACTATTCCTTAGAACTTAGTGAATTCGAATGCGGCTGTATTCTTTGCCGTGATTAGCGTTCAGCGCTGATTTCTACTCTCGATGATTTTTCGGAATGTCCTTTTTCACTAAGTCCTTAGCTATAGAGTGTGATAACTTAGTGAAAAGATCAAGGCTGGCATGGCGTTTCAAAAAGGCAAAAATCCGCATCATCCGCTTCCGGGATCTGTTCTCACAGTTGAGCCGATTCGGGATAAGCGGGCGATCGAGCGGATTAAGAAACTGCTGCGCGACCAACCGCGGGACTTCTGTCTGTTTGTGCTGGGAATCAATACCGCCTTCCGCGCTAATGAACTGCTTTCGCTCACGGTGGGTCAGGTGCGTTCCCTGCAACTGGGCGATGTGCTGCGGGTGAAGCAAAGCAAAACAGGGAAGTTTCGGAGCGTGACGGTGAATGGGGCGGTGGTCAAGACGATCTCCCAGTACCTCACTGCTCATCCCCTTCCCGATGAGGCGTTCCTGTTCCAAGGCAAGCGCGGTTGCCTGACGGTTCCGACCGTGAGCACGATGGTGAAAACGTGGTGTCAGCATGTGGGATTGAAGGGCAAGTATGGCAGTCACAGCTTGCGCAAGACTTGGGGGTATTGGCAGCGACTAGAGCGCGGGACTGCCATTCCACTGCTGATGGAAGCCTTTGGACATGCCACACAGCAGCAGACGTTAGCGTATCTGGGGATTCAAGCCGAGGAGATTGCCCAGATTTATGAGCTGGAACTGTAAACGCATAACAACTGGGTACAGGCAGTGCTTATCGCTGCTATCAAAAAAAGCTCGTTTACGGATAGGGCACAAAAAAGGATTGTGTCGCAAATACTTTTTTGTGACAAACGAAGTATCTCGTTCGCGTTCCGTTAAGCACTAATTCCGAAGAGTTTTTCAATCCTTGAAGTGTACAGCGCTCAGACTGGCTGGATGACGCGAACTTGTCCCACTGTCATTTAATTAGTCACTGTACACTAGCTATCTTGTCCATTGATTGGAGCTGACCAGCAAAGGTACGAGTGTCATGCGACGATTTGAGCGAGTGCAAGTCTTAATGCTGAGTAAGCAGCTTCTCCTGATGATTTCACTATACTAAAAGCGATTTATGCCTGCCCAGAATTATTCTGACAAAACAGTAAAGGACGAAAATAAATAATCATTAAGAAGTTCACCTTTCTTCTCAGAAAGACTGGCCAACGCTATCACTAGCCTCTACCATAAGACATAGGCGTGAGACATAGGCTGAGATTTTGCATTACTTCCCAATATATCTGTCGCACTTGGTTTATTCTCACAGCAAAGATACGGGTAGCCATAGTTGGTTTTCGCTTCTAAAACCCGCGTCATGGAGTAGCCTCAGTGGCTTTGTAGTTGAATTGCAGTATTCCGAGCAGAACTTGATTGATACCGCCACAAATAAATGCCCCCTGAAAACCTAATGTCACACTCTATCGCTACAGTCTCTCCACCAAAAACAGATATTTATATGGGTCGATCCAGCCAACAGATTAAGGCAGAAATTGAGGCAACACTTGGATTTATCCCTCCCTTTTTTGAACCTGCAGAACCCTCTCCCCAAGTATTGGAGAACCTTTGGCAGCAGACGCTCGCTGCCTATATTCATAATCCTCTGCCAGCCTTATTTAAGGAGAAACTTTCTGCCTACCTTTCGCGCTTTTGTGTCGTTCCTTACTGCATGATTTGTCACAGCTGTACCCTACGCCCTCTGGGACTGTCAGCACGAGAGGTTCTCGCATTACTCGCCTCTCCACCGCCTGTGCTCGCAGCACTCGACGAGCATCTCAAAAAGTTGGCAGCGCAGCCCCGTCTCTTGGAGGATTGGTCTAACTTAACCCCCTTGGCTGAAGCCAGTCTGCTTCAGGTGGCAATTTTTATTGCCTTGGAGAGCGAACAGGCGAAGACTTACCGCGATACTCTACAGCAGTTTCTAGGCGTTGTGAATTACAAGCATTTGCTTGCCTTTATTGCTTATGTTAAAGCGTGTCATGCCTGGATGGAACTCCATCCTGAAGTCGTTTACGAAGCCGATCGGCGCGTGCAGAACAACCTGAATGCGTTACTCGAAGAGGAACCCAGTTTGGCTGACTTCTTTGGGAACTACCAGGAGAGAGTCAAGCTAGAATGCCAAAGTCGAGCGGAGCAACTCGCTGAGCTGGCGAAACAGCAATGGCGAGAGAAAATCCTGAGTCAACAGGTCGATCGCGAGCGGGTAATGACCGGAATTGCTCAGCGCATTCGTGGATCGTTGGATTTGGAGAAGATTTTAAGAACGGCTGTCACAGAAGTTCAGCAGTTTCTTCAAGTGGATCGCGTGTTTATTTATCGTTTTGCATCAGATTGGAGCGGTGAGGTCACCGTCGAAGCCGTTGTTCCAGAGTGTTTACCGATTCAGGGAACGAGAGTGGCGGACTCCTTCTTTATCCAACCTGGCAATCGAGCACTTTATCAGCAGGGACGAATTCACGCGGTTTCTGATATTCGCGCTGGAAATCTCTCCCAATGTCATCTTGAGTCGTTAGACCGCCTCCAAATCCGGGCGAACTTAGTCGTGCCAATTGTGCAAGACGAGCAACTCTGGGGACTGCTTGTAGCAAATGATTGCACCCAAGCCCGACCTTGGCAACAGATCGAACTGGAGTTGCTCAAGCAACTGTCCACCCAGCTAGCGATCGCCATTCAGCAAGCCCAACTGCACCAACAAGTGCAGACCGAACTGATGGAACGTCAGCGCTCCGAAGAGAAAATTCGGGAGCAAGCCGCGCTGCTTGATGTCACAACCGATGCCATTTGGGTTTTAGATTCAAATTATCAAATCCTCTTCTGGAATCGGGGCGCTGAACAACTTTACGGTTGGCTGAAAGCTGAAGCGTCAAGCCTTCGTGCCAACGATCTGCTGTGTCAAAAAGTTGCGCCTACACTCGAGAAAATTCAAAAGACTGTGCTTGAAGCCGGCAAGTGGCAGGGAGAATTGCACCAATTGACCAAAGACGGCAAAGAGATTTTGGTTGAGAGTTGCTGGACCGCCATGTTTGAAGCTGATCAACTGAAATCGATCTTGGTTATCAATACAGACATTACTCAGAAGAAACAACTTGAGCGGCAGTTTCTTCACGCCCAGCGGCTAGAGAGCTTGGGGACACTAGCAGGCGGAATTGCTCATGACCTCAACAACATTTTGACCCCCATCCTTGCGGTCTCCCAGTTGCTTCAGCTCAAACTCACGGATGCAGATGAGTCGACGCGGCAGTTCCTGAAGATACAGGAAACGAATACGAAACGGGGAGCAGCGCTCATCAACCAAATCCTATCGTTTGCACGGGGAGCCGAGAGCAAACGCAGAGCACTTCAAGTGCGATACGTGATTGCGGAAATAAAGCAGATTATTGACGGAACGTTTCCCAAGTCAATTGAAGTCTCAACTCAGATTGACACTGACCTTCAGGTTGTTTCTGCTGACACAACACAACTGCATCAAGTGCTGATGAATCTGTGTGTTAATGCTCGGGATGCCATGCCCGCGGGAGGATGCTTAAGTGTTTCTGCTCAAAATCTCTGGATTGACGAAAGCTATGCACACATGCATCTTGATGCCAAGGTTGGTCCTTATATAGTCATTTCTGTCGCGGATACGGGTAGCGGGATTTCGCCTGATGCCATCGATCACATCTTTGATCCATTCTTCACCACGAAGGAGGTGGGGAAAGGAACAGGACTTGGACTGTCCACGGTGAATAGCATTATCCGAAGTCACGGAGGCTTTATCAATGTTTATAGCGAAGTCGGACAAGGCACCCAATTTAAGGTTCACTTGCCAGCGATTGCAGGAAGGGAAACTCAATCGATCCGAGAAATAGAACAGCCCCTCGGCAATGGAGAGTTGATTTTAGTGGTGGATGATGAAGGGAGCATTTGTGAGATTACGAAAACGACGCTAGAAACCTCTGGATATAAGGTTTTAACGGCTAATGACGGCATCGAAGCGCTTGCTTCGTATGCCCAACATAAGGACAAAGTAGACGTTGTTTTGATGGACATGATGATGCCGAACATGACAGGTCCCGCAGCAATCCAGATTCTTAAGAAAATGAATCCGCTCGTCAAAGTGGTTGCGGTGAGTGGGCTTCCTTCGAGTGACAACGTGAAGGAAGCGATGCATTTAGGAGCCAGCGCATTTCTGTCGAAACCCTATACCGCTCAGGAATTACTGAAGGCGCTGCATGAGGTAATGCATGCGGTGGGTCAGCCAAGTGAGCAGGAGTCTAGTCGGACTGATGCAATGCCCATCAACCCTTTCTAATATTTTCGCGACGCTGCCTCCATTGAGAAAGGATCCTTTTTTGATAGGGCTTTTTGTCACTCCTTAGCAGAACCTGAAAGCTAAGAAAACCAAAGGTTCTTCTTGAATGCTGAAATTGATGAAAAGACAGCCCTTTTTTGATAGGGCTAAATGCTCGGATTTATTGAAGGTTAAAAAGTATAATCTGCGATTAGTGGTCGTTAGATTTACACAAGATGATGCCAACTGAAGGACGATCGCCAAGTTTGTATCTACTCAGTTATTCTGTGAAAAGTACGCATGTCGTACTTTTTATTTTCGCTTGCACTTGAAAGGCTAAAATGATCGGCATGATTATT
The DNA here is from genome assembly GCF_039962505.1 of Leptolyngbya sp. DQ-M1. Taxonomy (NCBI): domain Bacteria; kingdom Bacillati; phylum Cyanobacteriota; class Cyanophyceae; order Leptolyngbyales; family Leptolyngbyaceae; genus Leptolyngbya; species Leptolyngbya sp. DQ-M1. The sequence goes on along the minus strand of NZ_JAMPLJ010000018.1, from coordinate 29,364 downwards.
ACTATTGCATCTTTCAAAGGTGGGGTTGGCAAAAGTACGACTGCTATCCATATTGCTACTTACCTTGCCAGCAAACGAGGTAAAACTGTGCTTGCTGACGGAGACTTAAACCGTTCTGTCATTCAGTGGGCTGAACGTGGTGGCAAAAGTGTGCCTTTTCTCGTTTGTGATGGTGAATCTATTCCTGCTGACTATGATCACCTTGTGATTGATACCGCTGCGCGTCCCACTGATGCTGATCTCGCTGCCCTTGCCGAAACCTCCAATCTCCTTGTTATTCCTTGTACCCCAACAACTTTTGCTCTTGAAGCTACGATTGGAACGCTCACGACTTTACCGACAGATCGATATCGCATCCTGCTCACTGTTGTCCCTCCCAAGCCTAGTCGAGAAGGCGAGAAAGCTCAACAAGCCCTCAAGAAAGCAGGGCTTCCTATCTTTAAACCCATGATTCGACGATTTTCCGCTTATCTTAAAGCAGAGAACGCAGGTGTTCCCGTCAACCAAATTCGTGACCCAAAAGCTGGTGAAGCTTGGCTTGAGTACGAAGCCGTTGGCAAAGAATTGTGGAAGGTAGCTAAGAAATGACTGATTTAGACAAAATTATTGCAGCTGCACGAGCTAAACAGCCCCTGTCCTCCTCTCCAGAACAAATTAATTCATTTTCTCAAGGCAGCACACTACTACTTGACGAGATTCAGCCGAGATCGCAAAACACTCGCACGCTTAATCCTGTTCATGTGGAAGCCCTTGCCGAATCTATCTCTGTTTTGGGTCTCATTGAACCCCTTGTTGTAGATAAACAGAAACGACTCTTAGCTGGTGGGCATAGGCTTGCCGCAATCATTCATCTCAAAACGCATCAGCCTACTGCTTACCACCGACACTTCCCAAATGAGCAAATTCCGATTCGCTCTCTAGCAATTGACGCTGATCAGGAACCTGACCTGGCGCTACAAATTGAGGTCGCTGAAAATGAGCAGCGTCGCGACTACACCCCTACTGAAGTTAGAGAGATCGCAGCTCGCTTAAAAGCATCAGGTTATGTTGAGGTCCAAGGTCGCCCTAAAAAGGGACAAAAGCCGCTAATGCCTGCTTTAGCTGTCGTTGTGGGAAAGAACCTTCGCACAATTCAGCGGTATTTGTCAGAAGACACAATATCCATAAGAAGTTCGTCTCTAAAAAGCACGACACGTGTCGTACTTTTGAAGCAGACTCTTGCCAAGCTTAAGCAGATTCAATCTGATCCACCTACAACTCAGGGAGGGAAACAGCTTTTAAGGATTCTGCCAAAAGTTATGACCTTGATAGAGCAGTGTATTGAAGAAGATTAAAACCAAGATTTAGAAAGACATGAACAAGTCGGAGATGTCGATCTAGTGCGTCGTGATTCAATTTTCTATAAATTATTCCAACAGGCTCCAACGCTACTGTTTGAGTTGTTAGAAGAGTTCCCCTCGAATGCTGGGCAGTATCGCTTCGACTCAGTTGCAGTGAAAGAACCCAGATTTGAGATTGACGGCGTGTTTTTACCACCAGATGCTGAGCCGGGCGTTGTCTATTTCTGCGAAGTTCAGTTTCAGCGTGATGAGGTGCTGTATGAGCGACTATTTGGTGAATCGTTTTTGTATTTCTACAGAAACCGGAGCCGTTTCACGGACTGGCAGACTGTAATTATTTACCCATCTCGCTCGACTGAGCAAACAGAAACGCACCCTTATCGATCGCAGTTAAATAGCAATCAGGTGCATCGGGTGTTCTTGGATGAGTTGGGGGAGATTGAACAGTTGCCGCTAGGGGTAGCGCTGATGGCTTTGACAACGGTTGATGAAGCGAGTACGCCGGAAGTGGCGAGGGCTCTGCTAGCGCGATCGCGGGGAGAAGCATCTCAAGAGGCAATCCGCGCCATAATTGAGATGATTACGACGATTCTGGTTTACAAATTCACAAATCTAAATCGGCAGGAGGCGGAAGCAATGCTAGGAATTACAACCCTTCAAGAAACACGATTCTATCAGGAAGCGAAGGAAGATGGACGCGAGGAAGAAGGGAGAGGATTGTTCTACGTCTATTAAATCGTCGTTTTGGAGTGTTGCCTGAATCCTTGTCATCGCAGATTGCCAACTTATCGCTGACTCAAATCGAATCCCTGGCAGAAGCACTACTGGATTTTCAAACGCTCTCTGATTTGGAGATATGGTTACAGCATTTGCAAACGAATTGACAGCTTTAGTCTGCTGTGGCTTAACTGTCACAATTCTAAGGATGCAATCTCGCTTGGACTAATCTTGGAGTAAATCACTGTTCGGTTATATTTTCAAACTCGCATTCGCTCGTTGCGTAACTGCCACAAGCTTAACGACAAAGCAAGCTTTCAAGGATGAACGTCTGCGCTCGGGCACAGACGTTCAGACCAATGATTACACTATCGGCTTACCTCTGCGTGGGTGTCTCTGTAAGGCGGTAGTCATGGAAGACTACAGCACTCAAAACCACAAGTATCCCAGCAACCAGAAATACCACTCGCACACCCGCAGGCTGTGCTAGCGTGTAACCATAATGAGAAAAAATGGGTGGGATAATCAGGGTTGAGAACGATAGCCCCATGCCAGCCGAGAACGAGAAAATACTGTAGTGAAACGCTTCTCGCCGCTGTCCCGTGACGATTGCATCCTGCTCGACGACGGCTCCCATCATCGCGTAGACCAAGATAAAATAACCGCCGAGAAAAGGTCCCAAAAAGCCTAAGCAGAGTGCGGCTTGAAGCCCAGTTGATAGGAAGGAAATCCATCCCACTGCGGTCAGCAAACTTGTAGTCACTGCCAACCCAAACAAGGACACCTTTAGTAATTGCCGATCCGGATAGTCTCGGTTCAACCGATTCCACACGGGAGCGGCAGCCAGCATCACTATCACCACCCAACCCTGATAGCGTCCCACGGCTGCCTCTGGTTCTTGCAAAATCAATGCAACAAAGTAAGGCAGGTTCGAGAGCAACATCGCGTAAGCAGTCTGTACGAGAATCGTGGAGCTACAAAGGATCAGGAACGGGCGATTCCGCAGGGTGGCACGAAGACTTTGCCAAAAGCTCATCGATGCGATTGCTTCGCCCTCGCCCGTTGGGTCGAGTGTAGGCAAGATCCGCTTGGGGAGAACTGGGAGTGTCAGTCCCACCGTTACTGCCCCAATGGTTCCGATCACTCCCCCCATGGCGATCGCTCCCCAACGGCTATAGACACTGCTAGCAATGACTGCACCACCCAACACGCCCAGAATGCCAAAAATGTTTTTCCACATACTGAGCCGAACGCGCTCAACTGCCGTCGCTGCCATCTCGGGCAAGCTGCCATCATAGGGGACACCAACGAGACTCATCCCTGTATACAGAATGATGGTCATTGTCAGGAAATAAAGGGCATTCGGCAAGCTGGGATAGGAAGTCAGAGGCGTCCAGAGGAATAACAGCGCCCCGAGAGTCATGAGGCTGCCGAGCACCAAGAAGGGCGTTCGTCGTCCCCAGTGGCTCTGGGTGCGATCGCTCCAATGTCCGATGAAGGGATCAATGATGGCATTCCAGACGCGACCGATCGCCAGTAAGATACCCAGGACTGTGATCGAGAGATATTGCACAGCCCCTGTATTGGGCGGAGGTGCATAGTAGTAAAGCAGCCAGGTCGAAATGGCAGTGTTGATTAAATTAATACCGCTGGAAGTGCAACTGTAGAGCAAAGTTTGCCGGAGAGTAAGGATAGGAGACATCTTGAAGAGTGACAATGAGGCTGAAATGTAGAGAAGATGTAGGATAGCGGCATTTAGAGACAGAAAACTCGTCATGCTTGACAGTCTATTGCAACAGCGCTATCAAATTGTTGCAATAGGCTGTTCCTCAATTGGTGCCTACCACTAAGAATCTATTTCTTCCCCAGTCCTGCAACAGCGCTAAAAATCCGTCGCTCGACGAACAGCCAGAAGCAAACTCGAACCGCGCAATTTGAGCGACACAGTAGTCGGCAGAAGCCGCTAGAACCACCCGCTCCTCCTCAGAAAACGGTTGCCCACGAGCTATCTCGTATTCTTGGACGAAGGCACGTGCCCCATCTGGGCTCGGCGTTAGCGGAGCTAGAATGTCTCACTGCGCTGTAAATTGGGCTGCTGCCCGTCCTACTATCTCTGCCTCTGAGGCAGCACACAGCGAGTCCCAGGCGTACACTAAACAGATGTGATCCCCATGAAATCGGCAGTTCTTAGTGCCCCAATCGAGATGTGCGGGCAAGAGCGGCAGCGCTTGAACTTGGATGATGGACTGAGCGCGACGTCCGATGTCGTCGATCCACTTTGCTTCATGCTAGTCAGCTCTGCCAGAACTTGGGCGAGCTCTCGACGAACCAAGGGGTCGTGAGCATCCCGCACTGTCCCATCCCTGAACGTGTAGAAAGCTCCGATAATGCCGTCCTCCGTCTGAAACAATCGAGAGCAAGGCGGTGGTGCTGGGAAACTAGAGCGTACCAATCTGTCCAGGCACCGATGCACAGCTGCAAGTTGCGTCAGTAATTGGGAGGGGTGGAAGAGCTTGAGGACGACCTGCTCGCCCGAGCATAGCTGGAGACCGAACACGGCTCCGACGCTCTTCTCGGCAAAGAGTGCCCCACAAATGCCTTGTCCAAGTTCTTCTCCTGCCAAACGCTCGACGAGCATCGAGATCTGTTGGTTTGACCTCAAGCCGGTAATTGTTGCCGTCCGCTCGCCATTCCCCCTCGAACTCGGCATCGAGTCGGTTATGCAGTGGAGGCAGTTCAGCCATCGCTCTCTCTTGCTATCCCAATTTTTGTTCACGAAGATCGAGTTCATCTTATTCTGTTCATCTCGACTCAGCAAGGCGCTTAGGCGGGCGGAAACTTAGAATACGCTGCGTCGAACTCCTCAACAGATTTTTCTTTGTAGCCCTGAAATTCTGCACCCACGAGCAGAAGTTCCGGCAGACGACTTTGCTGACAAACTGGGATGTGAGGGCTGTCTCTATTGAAGCCCAGCGCAGCTTAGCCTGTTGCTTCTTCCCTAGCGGAGGCGAGATTTGGGCAACATACCGTCTGAGCTAAGAACAGACCAGCGTGCTCCCAAGCGTTCTCAAGGGGTAACGCTCAGAAAGCATTGCTAGCGCCCTACCATAGGGAGAAGGCTCATACCTGTTGAAAAGGGGATTGATAATGGCTGCACGAAACTTTCCCAACTGGGAAGCGCTGTATCAGGAAAAACCGGTTGAAACTATGGCTTGGTTCCATCCCAGCTTGGATGCTGATGTTGAGCATGCCCTGCTTACCCTTGACCTAAGCACGGGAGAGGCGCTGGATTTGGGCACCGGACCGGGCACCCAAGCGATGGCGCTCGCAGAACGAGGATTCCGAGTAACGGCAACCGATTTATCAGCAACAGCCATTCGTCAGGCAGCCGCCAAAGCAACCGAGCAGGGTTTATCGATCTCGTTTCGTCAGGACGACATTCTCAACAGTCACCTGGATCAATCGTTCGACTTAATTCTGGATCGTGGGTGCTTCCATGTGCTGCCCCCGGACAGCAGAAGCATTTATGTGCAAACGGTGGCGAACCTGTTAAAGCCAAAGCGCTACCTGTTGTTAAAGTGCTTCAGCCAGCAGGAGACTCGAGAAGCTGGTCCCTACCGCTTTACTCCTGAGGAGATTCAGCAGATTTTTAGCGAGCGCTTTCAGCTGCGTTCGGTTGAGCAGACGGTCTATCAAGGAACGCTGGATCCTCTGCCCAAAGCCCTCTTCTGCATCTTGGAGAAACAGTGACAGTCTTAACTGAGATCGTGATTTTGAGAGTAGAGTCGAGATCGTCCTGCCTCTGTAAAGTGCAGTATTACAGTTTCTTGAAGTCCTTACAGTTAAGGTTCTCTGTCATCCGCATTTTTCTTGAACAGCTGCAAAGAATTACACTCTAAGGAAGCCAAATTCTGCGTTTCAGCGTACAATCGTATCCGATCGAGTTTCAATTCGATCAAACCCCAAAAACGAGAAAACCCTCAACGGCTGGACCCCGTGAAGGTTTCTCAAAAATTAGTCAGCCCGAGGGACTGCACAGCGTTTTGTAGTAGTTTAAGTTCTACGATTCTAGCAGTCTTTGCGGTATTATCAACTTAACCCGAATGTAGAATAATCGTACTGATTTAACTCGGATCACCTCTTCTCATGTACTCCCGTCATCGCTTTCCCGGCGAAATCATCAGTTCCTGTGTCTGGTTGTATTACACCTTCCCCCTCAGCTACCGAGAGATCGAGAAGATGATGTTGTACCGAGGCATTGAAGTCACTTACGAAACGATTCGGGAATGGTGCCAAAAATTCGGACAGCAATACGCGAATCAGGTGCGGCATAAGCGTCCTTACATTACAGACAAATGGCATCTTGACGAAATGGTAGTCACAATCAAGAAGCAGCAATACTACCTGTGGCGGGCAGTAGACAGTGAAGGGAACGTGCTGGATGTCTTACTGCAACGCCATCGAGACACTGAAGCAGCGAAGCGATTTTTCCGTAAGCTGCTGAAGAAACAAGGGTTTGTGCCACGGGTGATGGTCACCGACAAGCTCAAGAGTTACGAAGCGGCAAAGAAACAGGTGATGAAGAACGTGGAGCATCGGCAACACAAAGGGTTGAATAATCGGGCCGAGAATTCGCATCAACCGACCCGAGTACGAGAACGACGAATGCGCTGCTTCAAGTCTCCAGGGCAAGCGCAACGATTCCTTTCTGCCTTTGACCCGATTCGATCCTACTTTCACCCGAAGCAACATGACCTGAGTGCAAAACGATATCGAGAACAGATGCACCAACGCTTTGAGGATTGGTGGGAAATCACCTGTGTGAAAGATGCTGCGTAAATTGGAGCGATGACCGCGATCGAGAAATTATTGTGTCTAATTTTGATTGTCAGCGGTTAAGTTGACAATGCCGAATTTCAGTACCCATCGATTGATCGTCGAATGGTCCACCTCGACTCCCCGTTCCGCCATCATCTCCTCTAAATCTCGGTAGCTCAAAGAGTAACGACAGTACCAGCGCACATTCAGCAAGATGATTTCAGGCAAGAAGTGGTGCCATTTGAACAGGGAGTCAGTCGCCATTGAGAGCAAAGCTAGAGAAAATTGAGTCTTCACACCCTACCATTTTTGCGACACAACCGCTTCGAGCGCTATGGTTTAAGCAAAAAAAGAGGCGCGTAGACCGCGCCTCTTCCAAATTGCCAGACGGCAATTTCTCCATCTCAAACAAATTACTCTGGGAAGTTAATCAAAAGCTCTCCATCGAGCGTTAAGTTGTTCTTTGATTGATCCAGTTCGACGATCGATCTCTGCATTGTTGGCGTAAGCAGATTTGACAATGCAATCCGAATTGTTGGAGTAATCGCAATCAAATCGGCTGGGCTGGGATTCGTAGACCGAACAACATTTGTTCCTGTACCACCCTCAAGCGCATCAGTTTCCGCGCCGCCAAACACATAATCATTGCCATTGCCTCCAAGCATCTGATCGGCAGCACGCAGACCAAACATGATGTCATTGCCATCCCCGCCAAAGATCGTATCTTCCGCAAGCTGCGTTACCGCAGAGCCAGGAATCCGGTAAATGAAGTTGTATTGGTGTGGGAATGCGTGCAAGAAGTTATGCTCTTCGTCCTCGTAGTCAAAGAAGCTCTTATTCAGCTCAAAATTGAGATCCAGTCCACGATTGATGACGGGTAACATCAGCGTGATGTTATCTCCAAGCATGATGTCATCACCACCATTGCCGTCCATGCGATCGTTTCCAGCAATCAAGGTATGAAGCTGATTTGCATTGGGATACGTGATGCCGTGAGTTGAGGTATGCAAGTCGCGGATAAATGTCTTCACATCCTCAGATAAAAGCTCTAGATCTCGTTGCAATTGAGTCCGTTCAGCATCCGTTCGCGGCGTGCGATCAACCAAGGGCAAGATTACATTACTGTATCCTGCAACCATAAAGTCATTGCCATCACCCCCGTTCATCTGGTCGTTGCCGAGCTTCAGATTGAACTCGCGCAGATCCGATCGCGCTTGCTTGTCAGATCCGATCAGCGCGTAGTTCCAGAATGTTCCCTTGACATAGTTTGGATTGCGGAAGATCGGCTCTAAGATCAGCGTATCGTCAGCAAACAGTTTATCGTCACCGCCATCACCGTTGACTTGATCATTGCCGATCGCGAAAGTGTAAGGCTGATTTGTCGTACCACTAAGTGGTGCAGCAACAGCATTCACAGTGATATTAAATGCGCTCAGAACCTGCTGAAGATCAGCAATCTGCTGACTGAGTGCAGCCGCATCAGAGGGAGCCTTCACCACTAGACCGCTTAACACCAGACCGTTATCACTCATTACCACGTCACGATCGCCCCCTGCATCAATCACATCACCGCCTACGGTTAACTCTTGTGGTTGTACTCCACTGGTACCCGTGGCAGCAAGTTCGAGATTATGCAAGTCGTACATCAAGTGATACAGCGATCGCGTCATCAAATCGAAGCTCTGATCAACTGCGCTGACTCCAGTCCGAAGCGGGACAGTGTTCACGTAGTTATCTCCGACCACTGTATCTAGACCAATGCCAGACAGAATTTGATCATTACCTGCAAGCATATCTAGATGATCCACCGCATTAGGAATGACCGAGACAAATGGTTTCAGCCGATTTCCATTCGCGCGTCGCAGTGTATCAATGACCGGAGTTGGTGAGTTATCACGGCTAAGCGGTTGTGTCCGGGTCAAGGTCGGTAGTAATCCGTAGAACGGCTTCGGAACGATCGTCATCGTTGGGGTGACGATTGTACCAAACAGCCCTAACTCTAGGTTTAAGTTCACCGATTGCTCAATCAGATGAATACCGCGAGTTACCGTTGGCAATTCCGTATTGAAGGGTAGTAGATTGACCGTATCGTCCCCAATGATGAAGTCATCCCCTGAACTATCCTCGATGCTATCGTTGCCTGCATTTCCTTCAATGTAATCGTTTCCAGTCCCTCCTTGGATAAAGTCATTCCCGCGCTGACCGAAGAGCGCATCTTCCCCAGCGCCGCCATCGATCGTGTCATTTCCATCCGCAAACAGCGAGACTTGATAGGTTGTAAGCTTCCACTGTCCTGCTTCTAGCACCTTATTGCCTGCGGCATCATATTCACCTGCCAGTAACAGCAAGTCTGGGTTCTGGAATTGCCCTGGCTGAGTGCCGCTCACCGCTCCCGTCAACCTGCCAACATCTGTGAGAATGACATCGCGATGCCATGAGCCATTCAGGTTAATTCTCGCAGTGCCATTCGAGTTGTAATCGCGCACGATGATGCCCACATCACCCAGGATTGTGTCCTGCCCTTCGCCTCCACCAATCGTATCGTTACCGAGTTGCCCATACAGTTCATCATCGCCTGCACCGCCATCAATCCAGTCATCTCCACGCTGACCTTGAATGATGTCGTCTCCTGCTCCGCCGCGCATCACATCATTGCCACCGATACGATCGACATCATCGAAGCGCACAATGTCTCGAATCACACTGTTAAAAGGAGCCACATAGCGCTGCCACGCTCCATTCACAAGGTGGCGTGTAATCGTGCCATTGTCACCGATCATCACATCTGCATCTGCACCGCCCTCCATAGTATCGTCTCCATCCGCGCCACCAATGACGTTATGACCGCCGAGCATGTCGTCTTCGCCGTCACCTCCATTCATGTCGTCATTGCCTTGCTGACCTAGCAGGATGTCATCGCCTTGATCACCATAGAGCGTATCGTTGCCGCCGCCATCGCTAATCTGGGTATCGATCGAGATGTAATTGCGATCGCGCTGAAGTGCTTGATACACAATGCCATGATCGCCCATCAATAGGTCATCCGATGGAATGGTTTTATCGAGTGAAGACACAAGTCGTTCACTAAATAGTGCAGCACCTTGAACTGATTTGCCATCCATTAACCAAACGGCTGCTTCACCGCCGCGATCGCGCCAAATGATATCTGCTTTACCATCGTTGTTGAGATCACCAACCCCCTGAACGCTCCAATTCAGTGCAATGTTGGGAACAAATCCTGCATCTAAGACTGCCTTACCGTCCATCAGCCAAACCGCAACGCCACCTCCAGCATTGTCACGCCAGACGAGATCCGCTTTGCCATCGTTGTTGAGATCGCCAACCTCTTCAATGCTCCAGTTCAGTGCAATGTTAGGAACAAATCCTGCATCTAAGACTGCCTTACCGTCCATCAGCCAAACCGCAACGCCACCTCCAGCATTGTCACGCCAGACGAGATCCGCTTTGCCATCGTTGTTGAGATCGCCAACCTCTTCAATGCTCCAGTTCAGTGCAATGTTAGGAACAAATCCTGCATCTAAGACTGCCTTACCGTCCATCAGCCAAACTGCAACGCCACCTCCAGTATTGTCGCGCCAGACGAGATCCCCTTTGCCGTCGTTGTTCAAGTCACCAACGTGCTCAATGCTCCAGTTCAGCGCAATGTTAGGAACAAATCCTGCATCTAGGACCCTCTTACCGTCCATCAGCCAAACTGCAACGCCACCTCCAGCATTGTCACGCCAGACGAGATCCCCTTTGCCGTCGTTGTTCAAGTCACCAACGTGCTCAATGCTCCAGTTCAGCGCAATGTTAGGAACAAATCCTGCATCTAGGACCCTCTTACCGTCCATCAGCCAAACTGCAACGCCACCTCCAGCATTGTCACGCCAGACGAGATCCGCTTTGCCATCGTTATTCAAGTCACGGACAGATTCAATCGTCCAGTTCAATCCAACACTGGATGGCATGATCGCGAAATCTAGAACGTTCTCGCCATTCATCAACCAGACCGCAACATCGCCTTGGCTCTGATTGCGCCACAGTAAGTCTATTCTGCCATCGTTGTTGAAATCGCCTTCGCCGACGATCAACCACTCTTTAGAAGCGAGACTGTTAGCATTAACGCTTTTATCTCCGGCAATGAAGTCCGCACCCGTACCGCCTAGCAATTGATCTTCATCTGCTCCACCATAGATGCGATCGTTACCACCGAGGGTTGGATCGCTTGTCGTGATGACATCTAAGGTCAAGAGGTCATTATCTACACCGACGACACTATCCCCTGCAAAAGCGAAGTCAAACCGACCGTTATCTCCTAAAATTCTGTCGTTTCCAGCATCGCCGTAGAGGACATCCGCAGCAAAGCCACCCAAAATCAAATCGATGCCTGCTCCGCCATAGATGGTGTCATCACCACCAATATCTGGAGCTTTACTGGAGAATAGCTTGATCTTCCCACTCTCCAGGGTAATTTCAGCGTTATCTCCAGCCAGAACATCATCTCCAGCATCTCCAGTTACAGAATCATTCGCAGCACCAGCAATCACGATGTCGTTGCCGTCATTGCCAGAGATCGTATCATCACCACCGACTTCTGGTGCTTCAACCTCGATTCGATCTAGCGTATTCAGATTGTCATCTAGGAAATACAGCAGGTTGCCATTGTCGCCCAGAATGATGTCTTGTTCGGTGTTACCTTGAATCGTATCGTTACCAGCACCCCCTAAGATGCGATCGTCACCCTCATTGCCTTCGATCGCATCATCCCCACCGATCGCGAAATCACTGGCTCTAATCGCGGTCAGGAGATTTTCGCCTTCAGTCCGGTAACTGAGAGCGCCATTGTCACCGAGAATGATGTCTTGCCCAATGTTGCCTTTAATTTGGTCATTGCCAGCACCGCCGAGAATGCGATCGTCGCCCTCATCGCCTGTGATCGTATCGTTGCCGCTGATGTTAGACTGCACCGTCACAATGGAGCCAAGAACCGTTTTACCATCGGATGAAAGGTAGCTGATAGTACCGACATCACCGAAAATGATGTCCTGTCCACTATTGCCTTCGATTTGGTCATTACTACCACCACCGAAAATCCGATCGTCGCCCTCGTTGCCCTCGAGCGCGTCTGCACCGTCAAACCTTCCATCAGATGATTGAATCGCTCCAATCGCTCCCGTCGTACTGTCACGGGAAACAGAACCATAATCGCCTAGCAGGATATCTTCGCCAAGGCTACCCGTAATCTGGTCATTTGCCCCACCGCCAAAGACCAGATCATCTCCTTCATTCGCTTGAATGATGTCGTTACCATCAAATTCAGAACTACGGGTTTGCACATAGGAGGGAATACGACTGCCAGTTAGAGAAGCAAGACCGTTGTCGCCGATCACAATATCATTTCCAGCACTGGCGGTAATGGTGTCATTCCCGGAACCGCCAAAGATCACATCACTGCCGATACCGCCCTCGATCGTGTCATCGCCCCCTTGCTCAGGATCTCTCGTATCAAATAGATAGCCCATTGTGGTACGAGCAACTTCGCCATGATCACCGAGAATTACATCGTCGCCTTCATTGCCAAACAAGCGGTCTCCACCAACACCCGCTTTATCGCTTCCGCCTGCACCCCCGATGATAATGTCATTGCCAAGTCCTCCAGTAATCGTGTCTTGACCGCCATTTGTTGGATCTGTGGAATAAATATCATTCGCTTCCGAACTACCCTCGGCTCGAACGACAACGCCATTGTCACCGAGCAGAATGTCGATCGCGTCATCGCTACCACCGTCGATCGTGTCATCACCCGTACCGCCCAGAATAGTATCCGCACCTTCATTACCGTTTAACGTATCATTGCCACCTGCAACGGGTTCAGCGCTTTCAATCTGAGTGATTACACTATTTGCGTATGTGACACGACCACCATCGCCCAGAATCACATCGAGACCTGTATTGCCGCTAACCGTATCATCTGCCGCACCGCCAATCAGAATGTCATCGCCTTCATTCCCGTTGATGGTGTCATTACCACCTTGGCTCGACGATCGCGTTTCGATTCGCTCAATGATGTTAGTCGCATTGCGGGTGATATAGCCGCTATCGCCTAGAACGACATCATCACCTTCATTGCCTGTAAGCTGATCGGCTCCTGCTCCTCCCAAAATGACATCATTGCCTAAACCGCCCGTAATTGTATCTTGTCCACCAACAGCTTCATTGGTTGAATAGATATCATTCGCTTCTTGGCTACCATCAGCCCGAACAACAACACCGTTGTCACCGAGCAGAATATCCACTGCATTGTCGGCTCCTGCTGCGATCGTATCGTCGCCCGATCCACCCAGAATCACATCAGCATTGTCGCCTCCCGATAGCGTATCATTGCCACCATTATTCGCACTTGCAGTTTGAATGCGGGTAACAACACCAGCTTGAGTACGAGTGACTTGTCCACTATCCCCCAGAAGAATGTCTTCTCCTGCATCTCCTGTAATGGTGTCGTTGCCGTCACCACCAAGGAGAATATCATTACCACCACTACCAGAGATCGTATCTGCACCACCAGAACCCGCGATCGCTCGAATCTGAGTTGCACTCCAGCTTCCTTCGTCTCCCACGATGATGTCGTCACTGCTCACACTTTCGGCATCGCCGATCAGGTTGTCAGCACCGCCGCCCCCAAAGATAATGTCGTTACCAGCACCACCGAAAACAGTATCTGTACCCGCACCGCCATTGGTTTCGATCGTGCTAACTTGTGCGACCGACAGTACAGCTTGACCATTGCTGCTGAGAACCTTGCCATCGTCACCTACAACAATGTCATTACCATCGGCGACAGTAATCGTATCGCTACCATCTACACCGCCTTCAGGGAGATAGGTCGAAGAACCACCCAGAATTAAGTCATTGCCGACTCCTGCGTTAATCGTATCGCTTCCTGCTCCGCCTTCAAGGTAGTCATCGCCTTCCTGAGAGCGCAGGGTATCCGCTCCTTGTCCACCAAAGAGCGCATCGTTGCCTGCTGCACCTTCAAGCAAATCGTCGCCGCCCTGACCGAACATGGCATCATCGCCATCGTTGCCATAGAGCTTGTCGGCTCCAGTGCCGCCTGTCAGAGTGACAACCCCATTCGGCGAGATCGTGCCGTGATCGCCGAGCAGCACATCGTTGCCTGCTTCCCCGTAAAGCTCATCATTACCATCAACCGTCGCGTTTACAGTGCTGCTACCTCCGATCAGTTGGTCGCCGCCTCGACCTGCCCGGAGAATGTCGCTACCTGCACCACCCTCTAGGTAATCGTTGCCAGCTCCCGCTTTAAGCTGGTCGTCACCATCATCCCCGAAGAGACGGTTGTTACCGCTCAGGTCTTCGAGAACATCATTGCCGCTGCTGCCGTAGACTACATCATCACCGTCTACACTGGCATCAGGTGCGGTTGTGGAATCCCCATAGAGTAGATCATTGTCTGCATTGCCAAAAATTTGGTCAGCACCCGCGCCACCTTCGATCAAGTCATTACCATCGCCACCGCGAAGGGTGTCATTACCTCGACCGCCAAACATCGTATCGCGACCCGTACCCCCTGTGATGTCATCATCACCCGCATCGCCTCGAATGTTATCGTCACCATCACCACCGTCGATCGTGTCCTTGAAGGCAATCGACACATCATTTGTGCCTGTGTCACCTGTAATACTGTCGTTGCCCGCACCGCCTCTCAGTGTGTCTTCACCAGCACCGCCGATTAATTGATCGTTACCTTCATCGCCGTCGATCGTATCATTGCCGACACTGCCTTGGAGTTGATCATTGCCAGCACCGCCGCTGATGGTGTCGTTACCAGAGCCGCCCTTGAGTTTGTCATTGCCGTCTCCACCTCTGAGGATGGCAGCGACGGTAATCGAATCATCGAGGAGAATCGTGTCACTGCCTTGTCCGCCGTCTCCTTCGATTGAAGTTACATTGCTATAAACCTGTGTGTAACCTGCGTAAGTCACTTCAATCTTGCCAGCTTCAAGCTGCTTGAGGGTGAAGTTTTCGTCTCCATCCGTCTGACCCTCACCCCGCAGCGAAGCTCGACTGCCCATGTTGAGCTTCATCACGCCGTTTTCAACTGCCGCTAAAACAGGTGGCTTCGCACGCTCTTCACAACTGAGATTAAAGTCGAACAGGGTGACATCAATGATCGTGATGTCTGTTTCAAACAGCGTGACAAATCCAAACAGGAAGGTATCAATGCCAATGCGTCCATAGGCACGTAGGAACGCATCTAAAGAGCCAGACAAGTCAAAGACACAGGGAAGCGGCGTTGATAGCAGTTCATCAATGTAGACCTTGCCATCGTTATTCGGATCGTTCCAGTTCGCACCGATATTCGCTTTAATGCCGCCTTCGATGCCTGCTTCAGCAACTACAACCGACAGTGAAGCGCCTGCGGTAAAGGTGGCATAAAGCGAGACTTCTGAAATGTCATCGCCGCTAAAGACATTGGCACGATCGCCAAAATAGAAGCCTTTGAAGAAGTCACCTTTCTGGATACCGCTTGTGTCAAGCCCGATCGAGAAGTTTGCAGCTACTCCCAAAGTGCCACCGATCGTGGCAAAGAGCGGAATTGGGGGGATGATTGGACCAAATTTTTGCGAGTATTTGAGTTCAGCTTTGAGTTCCGGAATCTTCCAGGTGACTAGATCAACGGGTTTTCCAAGGAATAAGCCGAGAACACTGGCTGGATCGCTGAGCAATGGAAAATCAATTCCGACTTGCTGAAGCTTACCAAAGAGACCTTTGATCTTGGAAATTGCGCCGGAGGTTGTGCCTGTGCCTGATTTAAGTCGGCTGTTCAGCGAATCATCAACGCTGGTAACGGGAGCACTGAAGCTGCCACTGTTGAGGTCAATATTGCCAGCCTTACGGAGGTCTTGAGAGAAGTTAAAGTCACCAAAGCTGATAAAGATGTTGCCTTCGGTTTCAGCCGACTCTTGGATAAACGAATCAATCGATCGCACAATGTTGATCCAACGAGCAATGGTCGCACCACCTGACCCGAAGAGCGCGATCGCATCAATGAAGGTGACGGGCCCTTGACCCACAAGTTTAGAAAGGTCTGAAATTCCCGGAAGTTCCTTTTCTAGCAGATCTAACACCGGGCGAATCGGTTTGAGATACTCATTGACACTTTGAAGCAGTGGCTTGATCGCACTGGTCATGAAGTCGCCAAGATCTAGTCCGAGATTGTTGAGCGAGACGATCGGCGCTTTTAGTTCGCCACCGCCTGCACTTGCCCCAAATCCTTTATCAAATGTCCACTCAACAAAGAGATCAGCACTCACTTTGGGCAACAGACCTGTAGTTGGACCAAGACCCGCCGCCAAGTTGAGAGAGACAACAGCGCTGGTGTTGAGCGTTGCCCCAAGTTTCGTGTCGCGTAATTCAGACAACAGCAGTTTGCCATCGTCGTTCGGGTCTACAAGGTCAATTCCGAGTTCCCCACTAATGCCTGTCTGGAATTCATCGGTTTTGTCGCCATCCCGGTTATAGTCTTTGTCGTCGTCTGCTTCTTTCAACAATTTGTTGGTTGCTGCAACATTCAGAACAAAGAGATCAGCAGAGATTTGAGTGCCGTTCTTGAGGGCAACTCCAAGACCAAACTTAAAGTCTGCTTCATTCGCTGGCACTTTGAGGAAGAAGCCATCGGTAAGATTGACTCCGAATCCTAGTTGTAGGTCATAGTCTAGGGTTAGTTCGACTCCGCCTGTAGTCTTAAAGTCAAAGACGAAAGCATCTAGACCGAGATTAAAATCGGTTTCAAACCTACTTTGTCCTCCAATGCGGAAATCGATCGACAGTTCTCCGGTATTGATGTCAACAGTAACAGCAACATCTTTGAAGTCGATAACGCTATCATTGTTGCGATCGGTTAGCTTGAGAATGCCACGCGGATTGAGGTTATCGTAGATGACTTGCTGAATTGCCTCTTCGACTTTGGTTGGTCCCGTTTCCACCAACTCACGTAACGGCTTGAGGAATTCATTACGCAGGTCACTGATAAACGAACCTGCACCACCGAGATTAAGATTTTTACCAACGATCGGGAGCTTGGTCAGAACATCACTTTCCAGTCCTTTTTGCAGAACTCCCAAGAATAAATCAATTCCGGTGAGGAGCGTATTTAAGTCAAGCTCACCATTCGCGAGAGCACCGAGCAGCCCATCGGGGGCAGCAAGTTTGAAGGTACTGAAATCAGTCAGATCAGGAAGTGTAGCAGTGACAGTGCCAATTTCAGTCCCTACGAGTGCCACGGGTAAACTGACATCAATTCCGCCTTTGGTTGTGAACTCAAGGCTGTTAAGACCGAGTTCTGAGAACAGAATCTTGCCATCGCTATTGGGATCTTTCAGTCCCACCTTAAACGAAGCCGGATCGGTTCCATCTTTGAGTGAGAGTGCGCCGTTACCATTCCCCAAGCTGGCTTCAACACCACCTAGACCCACAGTTACGCCAAAGTTAGTAACATCGAACTGTGCGTAAAGCTCAAGTCCAGTAGAAGCCTGGATAAACGGTGTCACAGTAGAGAAATCTAACCCAAAGCCTAGATTTAAACTTGCGCCCAGCAGCATATCGATGTTGCCTTCGGTGCGGAAGTCGATCGGAACCGGAATTCCGTTGTTATCTAGAGAAAAATTGAGCGGAATGTCCTGTTTTGTATATTGAGCAATGTCTAAATCAAAGTCGAATAATAGTTCTCCATTGCTGCCAAACGACAGTGAGAATCTTTGAGGTAATGCTTTCGAGAAATCTGACAGAACTGAGTTTAGGGAGTTCAGTTCAGTGGTTGAAAGACTACCAGAAAGCGATTTGATCGCAGTTTCAAGCGAGGTGAATGCTCTTGCCATTGTGAATGGATTACTTTGAGCAATTCCCTGATCAGTGAGCGCTAAAGCATCTTCTAGGCTAGTTTTGTTGACTCCGTTAATCGCCTGAATTGTTGTATTGAGACTGGTGCGAACCTGAGCGATCGGTGCGCCAAATTGCGGAAATTCAAATCCAAATGCCTCAAACAGAAACTTCGCCATTGTTTGAACTGAAGGAAGCTCTGCAACAAAGGCATCAAACGCTGATTTAATGGCTGTTTTATCAACCGCAACAGGCAAGCTATTAAGCAACTTTCTAACTTGTCCCATTTGGCTGATTACCTGTGCAGGAACGACATCAGCCAGAGCATCTAAGCTAGTTGGAATCTTTTGAATCGCACCATCTAAGAGATCTAGTGCTTGTGTCAGTTGCTCGCGAGTTGTCTCAGATGAAGAATTGGTAAAAGCTGGTTTTGTCAGTTCTGTCCGAATGTCCCCCAGCTTGTTAGAGAGCAGCGATTTGATGCCCTTGAGTTCGTTCTGAATGTTGGCGTAAGCATCTTCGATCGGTTTTAGGAAATCCAAAAGCTCATTAAGCGACTGATTGACAAGCGGCAACTTTACGTTTAGCGCTTTCACGTCGTCATCACGCAGAAACTCGATCGCTTTACCCACCAATTGCAACACATCTTTGGTAGAGAAGTTTTTGAAGCGATTGACGATTTCAGTAAACCCTTCTGCGGTTGCGGTCGTTTTCAGCTTTTGAGGTGCGAGCGGATCGAGAATGAAGTCAAGGGCAAGCTTGGGTTGTGCTCCAAGCTCTAGCCCAAAATCAGAAAGACCCTCGATCGCGATCGGAAGCGTGACTCCACCCGTAACTTGAAAAGTTGGATCAACTAATGCACTCAGCGTATTGGTGTTGCTGAGGATATCATTCAGCGTAATTCCCAAGTCGTTTGCGGTTGGGTCTTTTAAGCCCAAAGCAGCATTCAGATCAATCGATGCAGTTCCATTTTGAACACCAATTTCCAAGATTGAGAGCGCGGCTGACAGACCAATATTATTCGCGCCTACTTTTGCATTTGCAAAGATGCTGCTGTCTTTGGTCAAGAAGGCTCGTTTCGTAAAACTATCCCCATGCAACGCGGCTCCAGCAATTGCGCCATCCTTATCGACATCAGAGCCAACAATGCCTAGCCCTAAACCTGCTAAAGAGCTATTAATCGCTGCGATCGTGAATGCAGTGTTCCCGGATGTTGTGTCAACTAATTTCAGCCCAGTCTTATCTGCGCTGATGCTAGCAGTCACTTTGCCATTAGCATTAATTCGACTGATTACCTCTCCAACTGTGGTCGCATCATCGAAGTCTACTTCAAAGCTAGTGCCATCTCGGAGCGTAATTTTGATGTCCGCTTTACCCGCAGTATTTTGAACACCCGCACCTGCATTCAAGCTCGCGAGTGTCATAGCATTTGTTAGGACAAATCCGTCACCGAGTGGACTCAGATTGATTCCAAGACCAAGATCAAATCCTGCATTGACTGCGAAGGTTCCAGTTGCGCCTCCTGCAAGGTTTAGAGTTGCGATATTGAGGTCGATGTCCCGGCTAAAGTCAAAACTTGCCGATTTATCAAAATCTCCACTCTGTTTGATTCTGAAGGTTAAAGCATTGGTTGCAGCATCGTATTTTGCATCAATGCCTGCCTTGTTCAGCCCCGTTAGCACTACAAGCTGATCGACTAATTCTTGAATCGTGCTGAATTTCTGAACTGCAATACTTGTTCCACTGGTGTTAAAGCCTAACTCAGTTGTCGCAGTGTTGTCGCTTGTGGAAGTGATCGAAACCGTCTCGCCTGACTTCAACGCCTTCAAACTCAAGCGACTGCCCGATCGCTGAGCTACAATGCGCTGATTTAGATTTGCCGCCGCGATCGTAGCATTCAAATCCGCAACTAAATCATCTAAATTCTTGTTGGTGGTATCACGCGCCACCGTCACAGTAATCGGCGTTTCGTTGTTGAACTTGAGATTAAAGCTAGCATTCGCGCTTAAAATTCCAGTTTGTACAGCATCACGCGAAGCATTAATAATCTGGTCAAAAAAGCCGTTGGTCAAATCACCGATCATTTTGGTGAAGTCAACCACCGTATCGATACCCTCTTTGAGGAAGGGAATTCCACCTTCTGGATTGAGTCCAGCCGATACATTTTGCAGCGCGCCACCGACTTGACGTAGCAGATTGACTACATCCGCAGGCGTAAGCTGCTTGAACCTCAGTAATTGTGTGAAGTCTTCGACATCAACTGTTGGCAGCGCACCTGTGAACACATTGTCATCCGCGATCGTTAAAGTCGGTGTTCCGGTGATTGAGAGTCCTGCAAACTGGGCTGAAACTGGTAGATTGACGCTTAATGCACCAGTTGGAGTCAACGAAACTAGGGTTGTAACCGATGTTTCCTGTAGTTCATCCAGGGTGAGTTTGCCATCTGCGTTTGGATCATTGAACTGAGCGGCAAGCTTCGCATCAAGGTTCAGACTACCGTTCTGCACGTCTGCACCCAGGAAGCCAACTTGTAAGTCAACATTCAGATTGTTAGCTTGCACGATCGCGTTTGCAGATAGATCGTTTACCTTCACATAGAAAGCTTCTGAAGGTGCGAGTCCAGAGGTTGTGTTGTAGCCGAAGGCAAGATCAAAGACAAGCTTTCCAGTTAGATCAACGATCGTTGAGCCATTCAATTTCACGCCAAAATCCGAGGCAGCTTGCTCTCCTAGGTTAAAGTCTGTCTGTACCGTGCGCGTTGCTTCAAACTTCAGATTAAAGCTTAAATCCTTACCCAGTAATGCACTTGTAACAGAATCAGGATTAAGGATAAATGTCAGATCACCAACCGTTGCACTGAGCGATTTGATGCGATTGACAAATTTTTCAACAGTCGGAGTCGCATCAGTGTCAAGGTAACTGACTAAAGGATCAACTAATTGATTTTCTAGCAGCGAGCTGACATCAATCACCTTTGCGATCGATGTTCCGACTACGGGAATATCTGTCGTAAATCCCGACAGTGTTTCAATGCGATCGCTCCAAGTTGCAAACTGCTGTAAGCCTGATTTGAGACCCTGCACAACCTCAGTCGAAATGGCTGCCAAAGTTGAATCGTAAAGCGCGATCGCGCCTGGATTAAACGCAAGCTTGGCGGCAATCTCACCCGTGTTAACTTCTAGTGTCCAATCTCCATTGAATTTTTGACTTCCAGTAAGGTTGTCCGATGCAGCAATATCCGCGCCAATCATCTGACTCAGGCGTTGAATAAATTCGCTGCCTTGCGAACCCAGTGCCGCATTACAGGCATACAGCAGAACATCTGCGCCAGATGCGAAAGCGTTTTTCCAAGTTGTTAGCGCTGCGGCATTGCGATCGAGCGTTTCTAGGCTTAGCTCAGTTGAGCCTAGCTGTAATAAACCTGCATCTCCATGCGAAACAATATGAAGCGTCTCCAGGTTTTGATAGCGAGTGAGAATATCACTAATCTGTTGAATGCCGTTCTGAGTGGGGTCGAGAATGACAATTTCTTGATCTGAGTTAATCGCCTTGAGCAGCTGTTGATCTGTGGATAACGCACCATCCACAATGACCAGCGATCGTGTTCCTGCGGTGGATGAACTGGCGCTGTAAGCTCTCGCAAACGGCGATACTCCAGACACAAAGGCGTTACCCGGTGAAGTACCCAACGTAGAAAGTGGATTGGGTGGCAGCAAGCTTGGCTCAGCAGATAGAGCGGACGGTAAGCCATTTGCGCGATTGAGTTCCACGGTGTAAGCTCCTATGTGTCTGGAAGAAGTAGGTGAAATTGGATTTTGAACATGCAAAAGCCGCGCCTCTGAGTGATCAGGTGTCATTCAGAGGGCACAAATAGAATTAGAAAGCAAGACTTAAGCAGCGGTGGGCATGACGCTAGTTGAGGTTGGTGGGAGTGAGTCAGAGGGCGCACCCAACTTGACAGAAACTTCCTGCGCTCGCTCAGCTAACCATTGCTGAAACAATCGGTCTTCGAGCGACCTTTGAAGTTGTCCTTCTAGTACGGCAGGCAAAAATTGCTCGACTCGGAACAAGCACCAGCGCTGCTCCATTTCGATGGGCCCAATCAGCCCACCAACCTCTGCTGTGCGGAGGGCTTCACGCACATTTTCAGGGAGTTGTCCGAACCGAATTGCGCTCTTCATCACACTGACTTTGAGCGGATCGGCAACGGCATACTCGCTCAGCACTCGATCGAAGTCATTTGTCTCATGAATTTGCGCTTTTAGCCGATGAGCATAAGCCTCTTCTGCTAAAACAATGCAGGTCACTTCCACTTGATCAAGCAGCGCCTTCTGCTGATCAAAGAGCGACTGTAAGTTAGGGGCTGCAATCTTCAATTTGAGTTTTTCGAGCTTCAAGTTCAAAACGATGCGATTTTGAAAGATGTCATAGTTCATCCCTTGGCTGTTGAGCCATTGCTGGAAGGTAGCAGCATCAGCCAACTTTTGCTGTACTCGAATTTCAACCGCAGCTTGTTCAACTTCGGCTAGAGTGACATTCAAATCATCGCGGTGCTGAATCTCGGTAAAAGTGATGTGCTGTTCTACAATGTCACGAATCCAGGGCAGGAGCCGACCAGATAGTTGATAGTATCGCAGGACAGTACCCAGCGAAATAGAAGTGTCATCGATCGTCAGTAGGGCAATGGAATCAAGGTTCATAATGATGCTTTAGGAAGAATTGGGGTTTGTGGGGCTAGGAGAGTTCTGACCGCAATGTTGCAATACCACCAGCAACAGGGCAGAATATTTTACTTTGATTGCATTTTAATCTATACCGAAATTTCTCCAGAATAGACCGTAATTTAACGGATTTAGCTTTCTCAAGGATTAAGTCATTGAGTAGCAATTGAGTAGCAATACGGATACCATCAGAAAACACCTTAGAATTGCGACGAAACTCCAAACAGGAAAAAGAGTCCTTGCAAACTCAAGTCATTTTTGCTTTGTGTGAAGACTCCTGGACTTGCAGAATCAACAAATCGAATTGAATCTGACACGTTAAACAAGTGCTGATACTCGTAGCCAATGCTGAAATTGAGGTTTGCTCCGGGGCTAATCTTGGGTTGCCAAGACAAACCCAGGGCTAGTTCTAGCCCTGGAACAATCTGCCGTTGACTACCGGGATTAAATTGAGCAATCAAGTCCGTTCTGTTATTGTCTGTCTCCTCGTAGAAAGTTGTTCGATTTCCAAGTAGCAGTGACCCAGCCCCTCGGCCAAATAGCTTCAAATCAGATGCTAGTTTCAAATCAATTTGTGCGCCTAATCGCGGACCAAACCCTGTGAATTCATTGCTGGTTCTGGTGGTTGCTTGATTGAAGTCTCGTCCATTTAAACCAACGTTCATCTCCTGCTGGACATCAGAGAAACGTAATCCACCAAATAGCCGCACACCCAAACTACGATTAGGATTAAGAGCGTAGGCAATCTCCAGATCCGTGGCGCGATAGCTGAGTCTTGCAGTCGCATCTGCGGTGTCTGCCGAGTCGTTCTGGAATGGATGCGTGAAGGTGGAATAGAGAAATCCTGCTGCGGATCGGGCGGCACTTTGTTGTCCTTCGGTGCTAAAAGAGGTATGTGTTGCGCCAATTCGCCAATTCGTATTCTCAGGACGGTAGGTTAAGCCGTATCGCAATGCTCCAATATCGTTGTAATTGACTTGCTGCACATCGCCGCTAATTGCTAATGCGTCTGCTGGAGCGCGAATCGCGAAGTCCATCAAGTTGCTAGGTCTAGGTTTAAGAAACAGAACCTCTGCTGAAACTTCGACCTGCTGAGAACGAAGTTCAGGAGTGGTAACGACTGGGGGAGTTGTGCTTGGTGGGAGTTGCTTTCGGAGTGCATTAAGTTCTTGCTCTAGCTGTTGCTGTCTTTGCTCTAGCTGGTTTAGCTTCTCTAGTAGCTGTTGTTCACGAGAAGAGAGCTTTTCGGTTGAAGCTTGAGCGATCGGTTGTGCAGATGTAGTAGTGGGTACTGCAATCTGTTTGACTGAGAAGGTAGTCACTGCAGAAGGCGCAGGCGGAACCGGATCAGCAACAAGACTCGATGCGGTTGGTTTTATGGCTGCATCTTTGGTCAGTTGTTTAGCATGGGGTTCAACTGCGAGCGCTGATGATTGAGTCACGAGTGCCAGCGAGAGAGCAAACAATCCGAAAGTACAATTTTTCACAAGCAATCTCCACACGGTTTGGGGGCTGATGCAGCTTTTATGGGGATGAGGGTAACAGATGTTACATTCCTACCTTACGTCTTCTAAAGCCGTGTGGCATAAGAAATACTACTTAAAAAACAAATAAAGTTTGAGGTAAGCAGGTTGGTCTGTCAGTAAAATCAGTGATCAATTTTTCGTATCCCCGTAAATCTACGGTAGATGAGCAGGGCTGTTTCATTGTAGGAGAGGAAATATTCGCTGGAGCTGAATCGCCAACTGTCGCTTTGCAGTTGCCATTGAAGTAAAGCCTACTGACCGAGCCAGGGTGATGAAGAAGTTGCGTACCACTGACCAATTCGCTGCTGCATATCGACCTGACTGCGGTGCATCGTCTTCGTTGAACGTGACATCTTTGACCCAATGCAATTGGTTTTCAATGCTCCAATGCCCGCGAACGATGCGATGAAACTGTTCAGCATTCGTAACCACGCTACTGATGTAGTACTGTCGCTCGTCAAACGATTTTCCGTCTCGATGCCCGTGTCGTTGCACCACAATGCAGGATTGTATTCCTGCATTGTGGTGCCCAAATGCTGCGCCTCCATCAAACACACTGACTTGCCAGTTTGTGCTCCGTCCATGACCTTGCTCGTGTTCCTGATAACAACTGAGCGGCTGATTCATCTTGAATTGTTGCTCGATGCCCCGGTACAATCGCTGTTGATTCGCTTTAACACACACGGGGTAGTCATTGCCTTGCTTGACGATCTGGTGCAGCGTTTTTTTGGCAGTGCAAGGCATCGAGCGTCACGCCAATCCCGCTCAAGCCCGCAGCGTTCAGCAATACTCGCACGACTTCTTGCTCACTCACGAGTTTTTGTTCCATTGGCATGACCGCTTGCACCACGCCGCGTGGTTGTGTCGCAAAAATGGTAGGGTGTGAAGACTCAATTTTCTCTAGCTTTGCTCTCAATGGCGACTGACTCCCTGTTCAAATGGCACCACTTCTTGCCTGAAATCATCTTGCTGAATGTGCGCTGGTACTGTCGTTACTCTTTGAGCTACCGAGATTTAGAGGAGATGATGGCGGAACGGGGAGTCGAGGTGGACCATTCGACGATCAATCGATGGGTACTGAAATTCGCCCCCGAACTCGACAAGCGCATTCGTCGGTTCTTGAATCCCACGAATGATTCGTGGCGAGTGGACGAGACGTACATCGAAGTGAAAGGCGAGTGGAAATATCTTTACCGCGCCGTGGATTCGGATGGAAACACCTTGGATTTCATGTTGAGCGCGAAGCGAGATGGCAAAGCAGCAACCCGCTTTTTCCGCAAAGTGTTAGGAGCCAAGCACACTCAAACTCCACGGGTAATCACGGTCGATAAAAACGCTGCCTATCCCGTTGCCATGGATGAATTGAAGGCAGATCAAACGCTAGAAGCTGAAACTGAATTGTGGCAAAGCAAATATTTGAACAATCACCTGGTTGCGGGTTTTGCTTAAAGGTTGATGTGAACTATTGAACAGCAGGGTCAAATTGAGCTTTCAAAGGACAAGAATGATCAAAATTGATCGTTTTCCTGCCGCTTTTCCCAATATTTCCGATTGCAAAGCACGACCATTCTGGGTCTCGACAACAGAGACCCCCAGGAGAATAGATGACAAAGGGGTTAGCCCTGGCAGAAATGGCGGAGATTGATCATCGTGTATGCCAGAGTTTTCAAGGCATAGTGCAATCCACTGATTCGCTCGAAGCGCAGCAGTAAGCGACGGAACTTATCCTCCCAGGCGAACACTCGCTCGATGGTGTAAAAGCGTTCCTGAAAGATTGCCGGGTCGAAGATCGGTTTGCGTTCTCGCTTCGGAGTGTTTCTGCCACGTGGATTTGCAGGAATATTCGGCATCATGCCGCGATTGAAGATGGCTTTGCGATTCGCCCGGCTATCGTAGACCCCATCGAGACTGACGAGAGTCTGGTTCAAGTTGAGTCCGACCGTCTTGGCGATGCGGGTGACTTGTGGCAGCGCTGCCTGCAACAGCGGCGATTCGTTCCGATTGCCAGGAGCTGAAATAAAAGGGGCAATCACGTTGCAGTTGCGGTCACAGAAGGCAACGACTTTGTCTCCTTTGAGGTGCTTGTGCCCGCTGAATCCGAGATTGTCACCCCCTTTCTTTGCCGCAGTCATCGTCCCATCGCCATGAATGACGCTGATATCGAGGTACTCGTGCTGGTGAAGCAGCACCACCGTCTCTGCAAAAATGGCATCGAAGCACCCTTGGGCTTCAAAGCGCCGAAAAGCGGAGTAGATCCGAGTGTAATGAATTTCCGGTTGCCCCGCTTTGTTCTGCTTGATGGGCAGTTCCTTCCACTGACAGCCGAGGTACAACAGTTTCAAAATATAGTTGAAGATGGCGTGCAAAGAGAGCTTTGGCTGAGGACCGCGACTGCCGAGGTGCAAGTGGGGCAAGACAAATTCTTCAAACTGTTTTAAGGTCAAATGCGTGGGAATCCATTGCCACTGGTAGGCTTGAGGCATTTTTGCTCCGACCGATGGTTCAAATAAAAAGACTTGAGCCATTTTAGTCAGAAACGATAGAAGCCTAGGCAAATAGGAGCTTTCAGACAAATTCGCCCAGATGGAAAACCCGCAACCAGTTGGAAGATAGATGTCATGGTAACTATCTTCAACTGCGGCTTGTAAGCACGTTCCGTGTACCAAAGGCATCGCTCTCCTCAATCCTGCACTTGCTCCCGCACCCATGCTCGAATCGATCACCGCAACGCCAACCGCTCCTCAGATCGCTTTGCCTCAATCAGCCGAGGTAATGCAGCAATCTCTAATTGCGGAAAGATACTGCTCCGTTCCACCTCAACATACTGTTCATCCTGGAGGTGATAGATTCTCAGTTGCCCACTGTCACAGCACCAGAGTTCCGGTACACCCAAACGCGCATAAATCGGAAACCGCTCTAACGATTGACTCGTCACATCAGTCTCCAACGCCAAATCAGGGGGCGGATCTTGAGTCAGATCAAACTGCAACTTGCCGCGAATTCTGGCTTCATTCTGAAAATAAAAGCAGTTATCTGACTCTAAACCTGCTTGCTTTGCCTGTTTTCGCCAAGTGGTCGAACCATAGCTTTCATAATTCAGGTCGAGCGTTTCTGCCATGTCCTTGATTGCATCGCCGATCGTTTCCTTGAAATACTCGTGTTCTGGCAAAGGAGTCATAATCTCTAACAGTCCATCACAATACGCCACTCGCTCGCTCCGATGATTGCCCAACTCTTGCAAAATCGCCTCAAACTCCTCCCAACTGACCTCGTGCAACAGTACTCGCTGCCCCGGTGGAACTTGAATTCGTTGAATCGGAATCTGCACGACCATCCCCGTTTCCTCTGAAAGATTGGTGCTTCTGGCTGTTCTATCCTCTAATCTTAAGCGAACACTCTGCGATTGCTGCCCTATGTACCTCGTCACCATCAAAGCTGATCGTCACATGCAAACTAACAAGCCGAGAATCTAGACTCCGGGTCTTGGAGCTGACGGCGCACTGGGGCGAATCTGCATGGAATACTGCTTTTGAACTCGCGTTAGAAGAAGCTGAGACCTTATTGGATGGAGGACAACAGCTAATCGAAACTGCGAGCGTGAACCACTTTTTGTGCTGCTGGTGGAATTCTTATACTCCTGATTGCTAGATATGCCCGCAAAAAGAACAATCAAGGATTTATGGTCGCAAACTAGACGAGAAGATTCCGAATACTATCTTGCTCAATGACTTGAAGCTGCACAAGTCAAGTACTGCTGAAGCAGCATTACGATCGCGACGGCACGGGCTAGTATCTATCTTGTGTAATAAAGAGAATTTTATTACACAAGATAGATACTAGCCCACCTGAAAATCTAGATCGCATTTGGTTTTGAGGAACAAATCGTGAGATAATAGCACCTGCTGAAAATGGATCGTTGAATCCTACTTCTTGTCCCCAATAAGGTACGAATGGGAATACTTAGCCTAGTGTAAGGATTCCACACAAGGCATGGCAGACTGGGAGTTTATCGTTACCGAGGTATTGAGGGGACCCGGTGAAGACGGCGCGCGATTGATTTGGGAGAAAGCTGTGCAGGCACTAAAAGGTCCGGGTTAGGGAATTGCGTGCCTTAATATTAGGGGCGATCACCGAACAGGTGGGCTATGAATCGAAAACTGGGTTTAGTAGGGCATTCAAACGGCAAGTGCGGCAAGTATCTGGAGAAGACCGTAAAACTAAAACTTGAACTGACCTAGACTGATCGATCACCACGGTATGCCCGAAATCGTCTTTCGGCTTAAAATAAGAGGCGTTCCGGATCGCTAATCCACAATGACTGATGCTATCCAACATCTGATCGAGCCGCATATTCAGGATTTGGGCGGCTTTCAAGCCCGTCGCCTGCTGCCCTCAGACGCACTCACCCTAGTCGGTCCGTTCATCTTCTTTGATCATCTGGGTCCAGCAACCTTTCCTCCGGGCAAGGGCATGGATGTCAGACCGCACCCACACATCAATCTAGCAACCGTCACCTACCTGTTTGAAGGCGTTTTGCTACATCGCGATAGTGTTGGTAGTGTGCAGGAGATTCGCCCTGGAGCCGTGAACTGGATGACAGCAGGACGCGGCATTGTGCATTCTGAGCGCACACCTGATGACGATCGCGCTCAAGCAGCGACCCTGCATGGCATTCAAACCTGGGTTGCTCTACCTGACGAGCATGAAGAAACCGATCCCTGGTTTCGGCATCATCCGGCAACTGATCTACCGACTTGGCAGGAGAACGGCGTTTCATTCACGCTGATTGCGGGTGAAGCTTATGGTCGTAAATCCCCGGTGCAAACCTTCTCGCCTATGATTTACCTGGATATCCAACTGGCTCCCGGAGCGCAGTTCACGCTGCCAGGCGCTTACTCCCAGCAGGCAGTATACAGCGTCACCGAAGGGTTGCAGATTAACGGAATGGCGATTGCTCAGCATCGACTGGCAGTCCTTACTTCCAGTACAGCAGTGACTGTTTCTGCTGAACAAGCAGCGCGCTGCGTTGTAGTCGGCGGTGAACCTGTAGGCGTGCGGCATAAGTGGTGGAATTTTGTCTCCAGTCGTCCCGAGCGGATTGAGCAAGCCAAGCAGGATTGGCGTGAGGGACGCTTTGCATCGGTGCCGCAGGAGACGGAGTTCATTCCCCTGCCCGAGGAACCACCTCGCCCCAAAGAGCAGCCGATGTAGCGCTCAAATTTGAGAACCCCTGCACTGCGAGGACAGAATTTCGCTACTTGATCGACAGCACCACCTGAAGCGCTTGATTCAAGATTTCAGTCGCTCTTGCTCGATTTGCAACTCTGTCTTTGGCAATGTACT
>NZ_JAMPLJ010000017.1:0-39887 GCF_039962505.1 Leptolyngbya sp. DQ-M1 | reverse complement strand
TAAACTATTCTGTTGTATATCGGTTCAAGCACTGTGAAGTGCGTCGCTTTCGCTCGGCTTCCCTCACCGCTTAATCAATATAGCCGGAACAGAAGGAGGATGTCAAGCAGGTTGACCAAAAAAATTTCGGGATTTCTAGAGAGGTGGCATTAACTCTTGTGCAGTAGGCTTCCCAGGATTTTGGAATAGAGGGCTTGAGTAAGAAGCTCGGCAGTTTTCTTATCGTTTTCCTGGCAATAGGCGCTTGTATAGAGGGGGGCGCTGATGCGAATAATGATATTTGCGCGGGGTGAGGCAGTAGGAGAGTAGGAGAGCGAGATCGGCACGATCGGTACTTGCACCCTTCCACTCGCTTCCGCTTGCAGCACTAATCGAGCCAGTCCGGTTTTGAATTCTCGTAAGGGACGATCGCGCACGATTCCGCCTTCTGGAAAAATGACGAGTTTACACCCAGCACAAAGTAGGTCTACAGCACATCGCATACTAGAAATGCTAGGACGAGAAAGATTGACTGGAAATGCGCCAAGCCGCTCGATCAGCCAGCCTTGAATTCCTTCAAACTGGTTTGCGTTGGTCATAAATCTGAGGGGTTCCCGGCTAAGAAGTGAGAGAACAAGAGGGTCCCAACGGCTGGAGTGTTTAGAAGCCAAGATTAAGGGACCTTGTTTGGGTAGATACTCCCGTCCGTGGATTTTGATCGAGCCAAAGTAAAGTTTTAGAACTGCTCGATGAATTGGATAGAGCGACCAATAAAGCCAGGGTTCAACAGTAGCAAGGCTAAACACGATGTTATCGACCTATGAAATTAGATAAAGTTCGGACGGTGAGGACTTGGGGAGGGGTAGCATCGGGTGGATAGAGAAAATCAACCTCGACCGATCGAGTCGTGCTGGGTGGAAGCGTCAAATTCAGGAGAGAGCTACCTTTTTGACCTCGACGTTGAACGAGGTGAATGAAACGGGTTTTGGGAATGGAGCGTTCGTCAAGATAGCGAAGACGAACCGTGCCACGGAAGAAGATGCGGGGGTCGGGCGGGTTGAGAAATACAAGTTCATTGCGGCTGCGGTCTTGTTTGATTGGCGTTTCGATCGAGATTGAAACCGTTTGAGCTTGACGAGTTGTATTTCGCAGAGGCAGCGTCAGGTTGTAATGGGTTGCATAGTTTCCATTAGCGAGGTAAGCAGTATCAGGATAGCGGACGAGCATGGGCGCACTCTGGATTTGTCCTGTGGCAAATGTGCCTTGCTCAAGGGTACTGAGACCGTAAGAAAAGGCATGACCGGGACTTGGAATACTGAGATAATCTTTTCGGTTATCGGTGATCTGTGCTTTCCACTCGGAGCCTTTGGAGACACCTGCCACTCGGCCATAGGTAATGTTTGTCGTTTTGGAGTTAGGGGGAGTAGGGGGAATATCTCTAGGTCCTGCAACACCCGCATTGACAAGCAGATTCAGCCATTCTTCGATCGTAGGAACTCGCTCGGTGCGATTCGGATTCAGGGGAGCAAACATTGCCAGCGTGGCGACATAAACGGGCGCTTGACTAAAGAGGCGCATTAATGTGGAGCGACCATTAGAAGTTGGGGTGACTGTTCCTGCTGGAATGGGCAAGTTCATCAGCATTTGAGCCTGCTTTGGGGGAATGATCATGGCAGTTGGAAGGTTCGTCTGTCTACGTCCACGCAGTATATCGCCGACAACACGACTGCCAGGACCTGCAAAAACAGTTCCAACAGGATCTTCAACGTGAGGAGGAAGATCGATAAATAGAGCATCGGGACGAGTCAGGTAGGTCGCGGCTTGAGAGATATCTACTTGAACAGGTCGATCGTTGGGATTGTAGATCACGATACCTTGAAAGAGCGATCGGGTTTGGTTAGGATTACTGGCTCTAGAGATGTGATGAGCAAAGATATCAAATCTGCCATTAAAGGCGTAGTTTAGATGGGCTGAAGGAACACGCATCCCAGCAGAAGGAAAAGTCGAGAGCAAAATTCCTTCGGTTAAGACGACTTCAGGACTATTGCTATTAAAAACAGGAACATCATCCAGCTTGCCAGGAAGAGCGCGGATTTCTTGAGCTTCGACGAATTCTTGGGGTGGAACACTTTCTTGTAGAGGAAGTGTTTCCTGGTTTGTGGGTTGTGGAGAAACGATCGGAGCAGGAGAAACTGGAACCCTTGCAGAAAGCTGAGCAGGAGGTAAGAGGGGCAACATCAGGAACATGAGAAGACTATCAAACCGACTTGGATCAAAGTGAATATACAGCAGAAGTCAAAAATGGCACTCCTGATACTGCTCCATTTTGAACATTCTTTGCGTTAATGAAGCATAGAATTTGTCGCAAAGTCGTATCCTATGCCTTCCGTTATGGTGCAAAGTTGCTCTGAGATTAGGGATTCAATCGTTAAGCTGCGATCAATTCCAGGTATTTTCGGTTTTGTCCTAAGCATGAATTTTATCGGCTTGGGAGTATTATCTCAAGCTGCGGTTGCGGCTCCCAAAAACAGCGATTACTGCGAAGGTCGGTTAAACGAGGGTTGGCTAACTGGGTTTCATCTGTGTCAGTTTCCCAGCGGAAGCCGATTTCAGGGAAATCTACGGCAGCACAGACGAGAAGGTCCAGGGGTATTCATTTACCCAGATGGAACTCGGTGCGAAGGAAACTTTCAGGACAACTTGTTAAATGGTCGGGGTGTTTGTCAATTTGCTAGTGGTAATCGCTATGAGGGTGAATTTCGCCAAAATGCGCGAGAAGGGCGAGGAATTTTTGTTTATCGAGATGGGACGCGCTGCGAAGGAAGTTTTCGATCGAACGCATTGAATGGATTTGGGCGCTGTACCTTCCTAAGTGGAAATCGCTACGAGGGAACCTTTCAAAATAATGTTCGGCAAGGGCGCGGAGTATTTGTCTACGCGAATGGAACTCGATGCGAGGGCGAGTTTCGGCAGAACGCCCTGAATGGATTTGGAGTTTGTATGTATCCGAATGGCGATCGCTATGAGGGATCATTTCAGAACAATCAGCGAAATGGGCGCGGAACTTATATTTTTGCCGATGGCAGACGCTCGCAAGGAGCCTGGCGCAATGGCAATCCACCACAGGTTAGACCCGCTCGATCTAGAGCAAATCCTCGTCGGCAAGTGCAATCACCACAGCGCCGACGAGTGAGGTAATTCTAGTTTTTAATCAACCTCCAAGTCTGCGTCCAAGCTTGAGAGGATTGAATGATGCAGTAATGCCAAATTCTTCTGCAAACTCAAGAACACGGCAATGCGCCCTTCCGTCTCGGACAATCCCTGTGAGAATAATCGGTGAATTACCGCCTTGAAGGCTCATCTCGAACAGAGGGTATCCAACACTCGGTTGAACTTTATCCTGTAAATATTTCGGAGCAGTGTCTGAATTACCAATTAAGATACGGCGCTTACTGCTATCCCAGAAGTAGGACAAATTATAGAGCGTTAGTAACTCTCCGGCTCTAGCCCAGGATGATCCATTTTCATCGATCGAAACAGTTAGAGGTTTGCCATTCGCCTCGATCGTTTGATCGCTGACAAACTTCAGAGGTTTAGGGGCGGGGGAAGCACCTTGAAAGTATTTGAGAATTTTTTCTCGAAGAACGTCACCCCCATTCGTAGCACCTCTTCTGGACAACTGCAAGAAGTCCCAGCGCTCTCCCGTTCCTCCCCACATTAAAGGCCCGTAATTTTCATGCACAATCCATCCATCCCGATTAGAAGCGGCTTCAGCGTGGGTCATGATGGATTTAACATTGATGTCTTTTTCTGTCCAGTTCCAGCTTTTGGCAACTCGCGCCACTTCCTGGCACATGGCTTCGATTTGAGCATCAGTTGGTGGTAAGTCCCAAGGATCTTCTCCACCCATACAGGCACAGGAGATGCCAATTGAGTTATCGTTCCGTCTGTAAGTGTGACCGGACAAATCAATCGTATAGTCATGCAGGCGATGAATTCTGCCATTACCGGTCACAATCGTATGGTAATGATCTCTTACAACCCAGTCGTAATGGGTTGCAGTCCAGTGCAGATAAATTTTTGCTGACATATTGCACCTTAATGTGATTGAGCAAAGTGTAATGAGCAATGAAGCGTCTTTGTGCTATTCGTCTTTAGTTGGGAATGTGCCCAAACAGATACTTCAATCGATCGACCCGTTTTTCAGAAATATATAGACGACTTGAATACGGGCTGCTGATTTCGCAGGCTCTTCAAATAGCTTTTGTATAATACCTAACACGGAGAATAAGATTTTACTTTTAATAATGCATTTGATATAAGTTATGCACTTGAGACATGAAAAAGCTCGATCGCCTTGACGACCGAGCCTTGGAGCTACTCTCTCTTAAATCTGATAAAACTTTTAGTCAAACAATCCTTCAGTCACACCATCTCGGAGGCTTACAGATCCCCACCCCGGAGCGCCAACAAGAAGATTACAACTGGACCTGCCAGCATAACCATCGCAACCAAGGTCACTTGAACGAGCGCTTCAAAGTTAATGTCGTTCAGAAAGCTCAAAAACTCCATCTGTCCCCCCGTTTACCCTAAGCTCTATATAAAATTCGTGAAGCTTCGATACAGGTTATTTTATCGGTCGATCGCATCATTCTTAAGGAAGTTAACAAAACTCAACAAGACTCAAAGCTAGTAATAGAAAATTCATTGGCTCAGATTTTAGCTGGCTTTAGTTGTCGAATTGCTACATTGGGAGCTATACAAATGGGTGGCGTGCTAGAACACCAGGCGTTATGGAAATCTTGATTGTCGAAGACGAAGCGGAAATCGCTCAACTGATTCAACTCTACCTGGAAAAAGAGGGATTTTCATGTCGTACCTGTCGCGATGGAATCTCTGCTTTACAGATCTTCCAGGAGCAAAAGCCTGACCTGATTATTCTCGATTTGATGATTCCTGGACTCGATGGGTTAGAAGTTTGCGCTCGCGTTCGGCAAAAACCCGGAAGTAAAGACCCATTTATCCTGATGCTGACAGCAAAGGGCGAAGAACTCGATCGCATCATCGGATTATCGACAGGTGCAGATGATTATATGGTCAAGCCTTTTAGCCCCAAGGAATTAGTAGCGCGGGTTCGGGCGCTGCTGCGTCGCACCATGCGCCAAGGAGGACAATCACAGGTTTACCGCACTCAAAACTTCATTCTTGATGTGGATCAGCGATCAGCAGCACGGCAAAAGGACGATCGCACTGAGTCTTTGGATCTGACCACGCTAGAATTTGATCTGCTTTCCACCTTTATGAGTTATCCAGGGCGGGTCTGGAACCGAACTCAACTGATTGACAAGCTTTGGGGCAGCAATTTTTTTGGGGATGAGCGCGTTGTCGATACGCATATTGCACGATTGAGAAAAAAAATTGAACCTGACCCCGCAAATCCTACTTTTGTTAAGACGGTGATTGGGGTGGGTTATAGATTTGAAGACATCGCCACATGAGCAAGCCGAACCTCCGCACTCGCTTATTTCTGTCCCACATGATTGTGATGGTCGTGGGTCTGAGTACCCTAATAACGGTTGGCAAGATTTACACCCCTCGCTTATTTTTGGTGCATCTAGAACAATTGCAGGGCATTGATTTTAGCGTGGTGCGGATCAAGGGGCGACTGATCGATGGATTTGAATCAGCTTGGAGCCGGGGCGCATTTTGGTCGGTGGTGGTCGGGGGGACAACCGCGATCGGGCTGAGCTATTGGGTGTCAAAGCGAATCATGCAGCCTTTGATTCAGATGGAGCAAATTACGCAGCGCTTTGCGGCTGGACATTTAGAAGAGCGAGTGCCTGAGAACGAAATTCCCGAACTCAATCGACTAGCTGAAAGCTTTAACCGGATGGCGCAAGATCTTGAAGGAGTAGAGCAGCGTAGACGCGATCTAGTGGGAGATCTCACGCACGAACTTCGGACACCTTTAACGGTGGTCGAAGGCTATCTAGAAGGATTGGCGGACGGCACGATCGAGCCATCTCCTGACATTTATCAACGTCTTGTAAGAGAAACCGTGCGTTTGCGTCGCCTCGTCAATGATTTGCAAGAACTCTCAAAAGCAGAAGCAGGTTATCTACCGATTCATCTGCAACCGTTAGCAATTCGTCCGCTCCTGGTCGCGATCGTGCAGAAATTTTCTGATCAACTGATGGAGGATAGTCCCGCACTCAGCGTGGATTGTCCAGAGTCTTTGCCGCTTGCTTCAGCCGATCCAGAACGAGTCGAGCAAGTGTTAATCAATCTGGTTGGCAATGCTTTACGCTACACGCCGCAGGGCAGCATTACTCTTAGAGCTTGGACAGAACTGGAACGGATTTGGATTGCAGTCGAAGACACAGGACAGGGAATTAAGCCTGAAGATCTGCCTCATGTCTTTGAGCGGTTTTGGAGATCGGATCGATCGCGCGATCGCCATTCTGGTGGAACCGGCATCGGGCTTGCCATCTGTCGGCGGCTTGTGGAACTGCAAAAAGGCACGATTGAAGTAGAAAGCGAGGTTGGTAAAGGTAGTACATTTCGGTTCTCTCTGCCGATTGCGGCTGAAAAATCCAAGCTTCTATCGTTGCGAGAGTAGGGGGGTGTCACTGCTTCGAGATAGGAGAGACACGAGCTTGTCAAATGAGTTTCCTACAGTAGTAGAGTCAAATCCTTAACCCCTGTTATGCTTCCTATAGCTCTTGTTGTGTTAATCATTGGCGCAATTACGTTAGGGGGACTTGTCTTCATGGGCTACTTGTTCCCGCAGAGTCATCGCTCCTACTCTAACCGCAAACCCTAAATGACGCGACTGACTGCTGCTAGCCTCGATGGATCACCCATTAAACTCGGTAAGGTAACGCTCCAAGTTGCTCACGCCCCTGGAAAATCTCCGGCGATCGTCTTTGTGCACGGTGGTTTGGGCAGTCGCTTGAATTGGTGTTTGCAGTGGGATTATTTTCGATCGCAGGGACAAGAAATTCTCGCCTATGATTTGGCGGGACATGGACAATCAGGGCGGTATCAGCGCTATTCGATCGGACGGCATCGCCGCGATTTAACGCGACTGCTTCAGCATTTCAAGATTCATCGCCCGATTTTGTGCTGTCACAGCTACGGTGTTCCTGTCGGATTAGAGTGGGTGCGGCGATATGAAGCAACTGCGCTGATCGCCATCGGAGGGGGGACGCACAATCTTACGCCTTGGTGGGAGATTCCTCTAATTAAGTTCTTTGCGCTCGGTGGACATCATCTTTATCACTGGCAATTGGTTCAGGGATTGCTGCGATCACTGATGGTTTCAGAATCTAATGCAGCCTTAATAGAGTTTCACGATCGCAATCAGGTTCCGAGTGATGCTCATCCTTACGAAGCGATCGAAGCGTTTTGGGGCTATGACGCGCAGCATCATCCGTTGAAGTGCCCCGTTACGGTGATTACAGGCAGCGATGACCCGATGTTTCCACCCACGATGGGACATCAGTGGTTAGCGAATTTGCTTCATGATCAACCTCGAAGCCAGCACATTACAGTTTCAAACGTCGGGCATTTAGTGATGGCAGAAGCTCCTGAAGTTGTAAATCAAGCGATTTCAGATTGGATTCATACAGATGTGCAACCATGACTCAATTTTTGCCACAAGAAAGCCAAGGCTTCAACCTTGGCAGCAGTGACTTGAGGTAACTAGAGGAGAAACAAGATTAGTCGATCGCGTCTTTCACAGCATCATTCAGCGATTTGCGAGCTTCTTTGGCTTTGAACTTGGTATCTTCACCTGCACCAGCAACGCTGTTACCGACGTTATCTGAAACGTTTCCAGCGCCCTGTTGAATGCGCTCACCTAATTCTTTCGTTTTTTCAACTGCCCGTTCACCGGATGCGCTGATGCGATCGCCAACTTTTTTCGCTTCTTCTTTGGCGTTGTTTGCACGACTGTTTACAGCATTACCCAAGGTGTCCTTTGTCCGCTCAGCCGCATAACCAGGATTTTTGTAGAGTTCAGCGTTGCGAGGTTCTGCCTTCGTCGGATCGTTACTGGTGATGTTGCGTTTTGCGTTGTCAACCAGGGATTTTGCCTTATCCGTTGGAATTTGTCCAGGAGGCGTATCGCTAAAATTGTTCATTCCGCCTTCATAGGGCTGAGTTTGTCCAACTGGATGCGAACCACCATCATCCATTTGAGCTTTAGGCGTTTTCGCTTGAGCGGCATTGCTGCAAGCGGTATTCAATAACAACATCACGCCTGCAAAAAACACGATCGCAATTTGTTTTAAGCGGGTCGCTTTGATAAAGGATGCAATTTTCTTCATAAGAATCTCCATTGAAGTTAAATCATGAAAGTTGAAATACTACTTTTCGATCGCGGGATTCATTTTGCTTTCGGGGCGCTGATTGGCAGCATTTGCCGTGTCTTTGAGAAACGCTGAAGCATCTTGTACCGATTGACCTGCTCTTTCAAGCACTTTCGAGCTTGGGTCAGCACGATCGATCATCGGCTGTTTCTCATTCGGCAAAGGCGGCAATGAGGTTTGTTGAACGGCTCCAACGTCAGGGTTCTTCGAGTTAGAGACATCCGACCCTTTGTAAATCATGTCTGAGCCATTGGTATTCACGCCGAGATCGGCTACGAAAAGAGGCGTTGCGCTACTGTAAGCAGTATTTAGGGTCAGAACAAGCGCGATCGCAACGGTCGCTAAAAGCTGTCCAATATTTTTGAGTCGTTTTAGCTGCAAACGAATCAGTTTCATTCCTGCGCTCCTTTTTGTGTCGAACGGAAGTCAATTCCGCTTATGTTTGTCAAATCAGCAAGCAGGGTTTCAGAGGTAAAGGCTGAAACTCTAGCAATTCAGTTTATTGATGCGTCTCAAACATACATATCTGACTTGAATTTCTACCTCTAACGCAAGTCACATTCGCGCTAGTAGGGAGGTCGATTTCTTTCTGTCTTCAGAAGGATTACGCTAAGAAGGGCGATTCATTCAAGAACTCATGCAGCGTTTTCGGGCGAAATGGTTTAAATCCACACTCCGCTGGCTTATTCTCACTGCGGTTGTTTTCTTTTTATTTCAATCGCTGCAAAAACACTGGCAAGAAGTTACGAAATTGCGGATCGATGGCAGGGGGATTGCTTGCCTTGCGATTGCGATCGGGGTGACGCTATTCGCTCACATTTTCGCAGGCTATGTTTGGAGTTGGATTTTAGGCGTTTTGTCTTATCGAGTTTCTGGCAGTTGGGGTGCACAAACGTATCTCAAAACTAATATTGCAAAATACTTGCCAGGAAATGTTTGGCATTTCTATGGGCGCATTAATGCAGCGAAACAAATTGGAATTCCGATCGCGCCTGCAACGCTGAGCATTCTACTTGAGTCGCTTCTGATGGCTGGAGCCGCTTGCTTCTTTGCAATGGTGAGATTTCACTCAGCAATTTGGCTGCAATGCGCGGTCGTGATTGTGATATTGATTGCCATTCATCCGGTCTTTCTCAATGTTGCGCTGAAGCAGGTGAGCAAACTGAAGCAATCAACGGGCTTGATTCAGCTTGATCGATACCCGTTGTTATCGCTTCTAGGTGAATTAGGATTTTTGGGATTGCGATCGGTTGGATTTATTTTGACGTTTCTAGCGCTGCGATCGATATCTAGTGCAGAACTACCGTTATTATTCAGTGGGTTTGCTTGGGCGTGGCTCCTTGGATTTATCATTCCGGGTTTGCCAGGGGGGATTGGTGTGTTTGAAGCGATCGCCGTGGCGATATTTAGCCAAGCCTTTCCAAGCGCCCAAGTGCTTGCAGTTGTCGCGCTCTATCGATTCGTGAATACTTTGGCTGAGGCGATGGGAGCCGGACTTGCCGCGATCGACGAGCGATGGTCAAGATGATTCATCAGATTTCAGAGCATGGCGAATAATTGGTTTCATTTGAGAAAAAATTCGATAGTGATCGGGATTGATCGAAGTTTGGGGGAGCGCTGCCTGAGTTTGCTGCATATTTACGAGGTTGTACTGTACGTTTTCAGCGTGAATTGCAAACGTCACATTGAAGATTTCTAAGAAGTTAATAATCCAGCTACACTCTTGCTCCGGCAACTCATCATAATATCGGATTAAGATCGCAATCTGTGCCTCAAGATGCGATCTTGAAGCGCTACAAATGAGAACCAACTTTAACAGAACAATAACTAACGTCATGGAATTGCCTTGTGCCAGCAAAGCAACGAAAAGCGGTGAGGGATCTTGGCGGTTTTCAGTCGTTAATACCTCGATTAGACGATTACAAGTTCTCAAAACGAGAGCATCTGTTAATGGTAAGAAATCGTAATCTATGTACAGTGAATCGAGCTTTTCAGCTAATTTGGATTGAAGCATGACCGCAAAGCTACTATGCTGATCGACTGAAAAAATCAGATACTTCTGAAGGCTTTGTTTAAATTCTCTGTAGTTCAGAGTTTGAATCTGATTAATAAAAATATTGGCTAGGTTTTCGTAGCTGAATTGCCCTCGTTTTGCAACGATCGCTTTAACCAGCATCAAAACGTTATCCCCTAAAGCGGTCGGATTTTCGGGTGTCTTTCCGGGTACTACCGCAGATTGAGATTTTGCAATATACATTGCTAAATCAAACTTAAATCGGTCTTTTAACTGCCTGGAAAGCGCCCGTGCTGCTTCTCGCTGCTCAATGGGATTATTGCTTTCAACATATTGTGGAACCAATAAGTAAGAGATGTAACGATTAATCCATTTTTTCTGCCGATTCTCATTTCGAGTGGCAAAGAGTTTTAGATCTTCGTAATCCTTACTATTAATAAAATTCTGAATCCAGCTTTCTAAATGCTTAAGATTTGAATTAGCGAGTTGAGATTGAGCTTCAAACTCCTGAAAAGATTGGATAAGAGATTGGATTGCAGTATAGTGCCGTGTAGCATCCCAGTTATTAACTAGGATATAGCAGCAGCGCTTTAGGGCATTTCTAAATTCAATTTCGTTCTGTTGAGCAATAAGCTGCTCGATCGCGTGAGAAACTCTAGAACCTGCGAAATCGCCATTGCAGAGAAATAAACGCTTAAATTCTAGTAAAACTTCTTCTGGAAACCATTGCCTCACAACTTCCAGAAAGAACTGATAAAGCGTTTCTTGAGCCTGCTGAATTTTTGGTGATGTAGTCAATCGATTCAGTTGATGGCTAGAAACTATTTCATCGTCAAACTGATCGATTGTCCCCGCTTGCTCTCCGCTTCCCGAATTACGATCAGGTGAACCTGATGTTTTACTCATGACTCTAGCACCATAACGAACGAGACCCATTCGCGCAAACTCAGGTAGAACCTCTAGGTGATACTGCGAATTCAGCGCCTCTTGCTTCAGTTTGCCCACTACCTACAGATGAGCAAACAATCGCCGCGATCGTTCAACTTCCGTCAAAAAGCTCCACATGCGAAGCACTGCGATTCTCGTTCACCATTCTTTCGCGATCGGAGTGCGGTCAGAATAAGACCAGCCGCCGCAATAAAGTTCTCATAAAGAGGATATGGGTTTGCAAAGTTCAGTTGTATTCTGCTAGGTGCAGGGTGCTTCTACCTCAATCCGATTACCCATCGTCAGAGGACATAAGGGATGAAAACAGCACTCATTGCAGGACTGATTCTAACGATCGTCGCAACCCAAGCAAAAGCACAGACAAAGGAGACCGCTACGGGCTTTTCGCCAATCGCAACTTTCAAGCACCCATCCTGACAGGCAAGCTCCGCAACTACTCACCCGAAGGAATGCCCCATAACTTACCGAACTTCATCTTTTTAGGGGATAACACGACCTCAGCCAATGGGTCGGTCAGAATCACGCGAGTCGATTTAAGCCGGAGTGCAATTCCATTTTCCCCGATCGCAGCTCGTGCCCGCATCACCTCTACTCCAACGGCTGCCCCAGAACCCGTCACAATACTGGGTTCAGGAGCCGCGATCACAATTGCGGGAATATTACAACGGAAACGTCGCTGATTGATTAGAATTCCTAATCACAATGAACAGTGGAAGCAACGATCGCAGATCTGTCAAACCATAGACAAACTGTAATAATCTAGATACTGCGCGGAAAATGGAAGGGAGTTTTCGGTTATGGCAAAAGCGGTTGGAATGGTAGAAGTGCGCGGATTGCCGCCTGCGCTGGCTGTTGCCGATGTCATGGTTAAAGCCGCACGAGTTACGCTCGTTGAAATGGAAAAAGTCAGCGGGGCATACGTGACGATCGTCGTGCGGGGCGATGTATCAGAGGTGAAGATTTCTGTCGAAGCAGGACTGGAAGCAGCGAAAAAGATGCACTCCTACAAGGAAGGTGACAAGCTCTTCTTGTCATCGCACTATATTCCGCGTCCAGATGACAACTTAATGGTGGTTTTACCAATCGACTACAGCGATCGCACGGACGAATTCAATCGCGTCTAAGAATCGGAAAAGGCTATACTCCTGTTGATTTCCTTTTTCGTTCTTTCATGTCTCTGGCAAATCTTACACAGGCTGACCTTGAGGGTTGGGTTGCTCAAGCGCGGCAATTGACGCTTCAAGGACGCTTGCCAGACTATATTCCTCAATTGGCGCAGGTTGATGCTCAACTCTTAGCGGTGCAAACGATCGGCGATCAGAATTTGATTGCAGGCGATTTGGCTCAGCCCTTTGTGCTAATGAGCGTGGTAAAGCCGTTTTTGCTCTTGTTTTTGCTAGAGCAAGTCGGGATTGAGCGCGTGTTTCAGCAGGTGGGAACACAGCCATCAGATCAGCCCTTTCATTCGATCGCACAACTCAAGCTCGATGAGGGGCACCCTCGCAATCCAATGATTAATAGTGGCGCGATCGCGCTAACTGGATTAATGCCAAAAGCCTCTGGAACCGCGAGATGTGAAGCCTTTCGTCAATGGTTGAATAATCTGGCATACACAGAATTTAGGCTGGATGAGAAAGCATTGGATTCGGTGCGTTCGCTGCCTAATCAAACCAATCGGACGATCGCGGATCTTCTGGCGCAGCGCCAGTTAATCGATCGTGTCGATATTGCGATCGATACTTATAACCAAATCTGTTGCTTGTCGGGCACGATCGCGGACTTGGCAAAATTAGGCCTATTGTTAGCCAAACCGCACGATCGAATCTTTCCAGTCCACCAACAAATCGTGTCAGCGTTGATGTTGACTTGTGGATTATATGAGGCATCAAGCGCCTTTGCCGTAACCGTGGGATTGCCGATGAAATCTGGAGTCAGTGGAGCGCTACTAGCGATCGTTCCGAAGCAAGGCGCGATCGCCTGTTACAGCCCCGCGATCGATCCCGTAGGAAATTCGGTTGCAGGAATATTTTTGATCGAAAAGCTGTCTCAAGAATTGGGATTGAGTGTGTTTAGGTAATGAACTTTCTGAAGTGACTTTCTGAAGTGAAAGACGCGATCGATTGCGTCTTTCGCGTCATCCCCAATGCGCTATGATTTGTCCTGTTCAAACGGCGCTAAATCATGAAGTTACGAACAGTGACAGCAACTCGCTATGTCACGCCGCTGCGCGAAGGTGGATCGCTGCCTGCGATCGTCGAAGCCGATGATGATGGAATGTATGTGTTGAAGTTTCGGGGCGCGGGTCAGGGAGCGAAATCTCTGATTGCGGAATTGATGGTCGGTGAGATGGCTCGATCGATCGGACTTCCGGTTCCTGAGATTGTTTTTATTGATCTCAATCCTGACCTTGCCCGCACAGAACCTGATCCCGAAATTCAAGATCTCATCCGCGCCAGTGCCGGTCTGAATTTAGCGCTGGACTATCTTCCGGGTTCAATCACGTTTGATCCAGTCGCCGGAACAGCAGATGCAGAACTCGCTTCGAGAATTGTCTGGCTTGATGCGTATGCAACCAATGTCGATCGCACCGCTCGTAATGCCAATATGCTCGTTTGGCACCGCAATCTCTGGCTGATTGATCATGGTGCCGCACTTTACTTTCATCACACCTGGACAAACTATCTTCAGCGCAGCAAAGATCGATTTCCTGCAATCAAAGATCATGTGCTGCTGCGGTTTGCGACGGAACTAGAAGCGGTAGACTCAAAAATGTCTGAACAACTCACACCGCAGGTGATTGAATCGCTGGTCAATCTCATCCCGGAGTCGTGGCTCGTTGAGAACACTCCGTTTTCGCAGCCTGATGAGCATCGATCGGCCTACATTGAGTACCTATACGCTCGATTAGAGCAACCCCGTCATTTCTTAGAGGAGGCTATCCGTGCCCGACCGCTTGCCCTATGATTATGCGATCGTTCGCGTTGTTCCCAAAGTAGAGCGAGAAGAGTTTGTTAATGTTGGCGTGATTGTCTCTTGTCCAACCCGCAAATTGCTACAAGCGCGAATGGAACTCGATGAAAGTCGGGTCATTGCTCTCGATTCGACGATCGATCTTGAATTGGTGCGCCAGCATCTTGCCGCGATTCCAACGATTTGCGCGGGTGGCAAGCAAGCAGGAGCGATCGGGCAGCTTCCACAACGAGAGCGATTCCATTGGTTAGTTGCACCCCGCAGTACGATCATTCAAACTTCACGAGTTCACACCGGACTGTGTGAGGACTTAACCGCAGTTCTCGAAGATTTGCTGAATAAGATGGTGCGTCCTGCCCGGACAGATACGATCGTTGTACCTGCCCGGATAGAATCAGTTAGTTCATGATGTGAGTGTTGGTGCTGAAGTAGTAGAACGCCGCTAAAAGTACGATCGACAGCACGCCAATTAATGTACTGGTGAGAAGAACTGCTGAGGACTTCTTACCTTCTGTGGATTCAGTATTGGATTTCATAACAGTATTTCCTTGAATAATTTAGTCTACCGAATTAAACATAGAGCGCGACAGATCATACTCAAAGTCCCCCAGAATGGGGGATTTAGGGGGCGAGAATCTGTCGCATCCACAAATCAATTTGGTATCATTATTTTGGACAGAACAATCTCAGAGAAAATCCAGCTTTAGAGTTAAATCATCTTTGATATTTTGTAATCTCTCTGCATCCGAAGA
The DNA here is from genome assembly GCF_039962505.1 of Leptolyngbya sp. DQ-M1. Lineage (NCBI taxonomy): Bacteria > Bacillati > Cyanobacteriota > Cyanophyceae > Leptolyngbyales > Leptolyngbyaceae > Leptolyngbya > Leptolyngbya sp. DQ-M1. Next base: position 24,852 of record NZ_JAMPLJ010000017.1, on the reverse strand, counting down.
TTAAGAATAATCAGTAAAACCGAGGAATTACGGGAGAAAGCCTTAATGAGATCATCAGTTCGCAGTACCATCAGAGTCAAACGCTTCTCCAAGGTGGGTTTATGGTACTCAAGTACGCTTATTTTCCCGGTTGTGTGGCGCAGGGAGCCTGTCGCGAGTTAGATCAATCTACCAAAGCGGTGGCACGATCGCTCGGCATCGAACTGATTGAACTGAAAAAAGCTTCCTGCTGTGGATCGGGAACGTTTAAGGAAGATTCGCAACTGCTCGAAGATACCGTGAACGCTAGAAATATCACATTAGCAGAAGAATTGAACTTACCCTTGTTAACGCATTGCAGCACTTGTCAAGGTGTGATCGGGCACGTTGATGAACGGTTGAAATCGGCAGAGCCGGACTATTTGAATCAAGTTAACGGCTTTCTGAAAAAAGAAGGGTGTTCGCCCTACAAAGGCACAAGCGAAGTAAAACATCTTCTGTGGGCATTAGTTAGCGATTACGGATTAGAGGCGATCGCCGCCAAAGTCACACACAGACTTTCCGGTCTAAAGTGCGCGGCTTTCTACGGCTGCTACCTCTTGCGCGCACAGAATCACCCCTACGATGATCCGTTTAATCCGAAATCAATGGAAAATCTGTTTGAGGCGATCGGAGCCACTCCGGTTTACTATCGCGGACGGACTCAGTGCTGCGGCTGGCCCTTGGCGAGCTATGCCACTGAGCAATCTTTCAAAATGGCAGGAACCCATATCGAAGAAGCGATCGCGGCTGGAGCCGATTGTCTGGTCACACCTTGCCCCCTGTGCCACCTGAATTTAGATTCTCGCCAGCCGGAAGTGGAGCAAATGACCGGAAAAACACTCGGCTTACCTGTGCTGCATCTGTCGCAACTCGTCGCACTCGCGATCGGCGTTTCACCCCAAGAATTAGGACTCGATCGGCATATTGTTTCCACACAACCCGTACTGGCAAAATTAGGACGATAGAAAAATCTGACGTTGCTGAATGAAAGCATGAATCCGTCATGCTTCGCAAGGAGAGCAGGCTTGCAAATTCGTTAGTCTTCGCTAAGCTTCACGAACCCTCTGCATCTGAGGTTCCCGACATACAGCGCGTTTACGCAATTTTTCAATTGCTGCGATCGCGTGTTGATGCTTGAGTAGATCGCTCTGCATCGAGAACAGCCAAGCCGCTTTTTTCAAGTCTCGCATCGCGCCTGTTTGATCGTTCAGAGCAGTGCGAGCTAAACCACGATGAAAATAAGCAATCGGATTTTGATTCTCGATCGCCAGCAAAGCAGTAAATCCCTCGATCGCACTGACATAATCACCTAATTCAAACTGAATTAGAGCGCGATTGTTGCAAGCGATCCTGTGATGTGGATCCAGTGCAATCACTGTCGAGTAATCTTTGATTGCACCTCGCCGATCGCCCAGTTCATACAAGGTCATTGCTCGATTGAGATAAGCGATCGTGCTGTCGGTTTCTAACTTTGGATGATCAAAGCGATCAATTAATCCCTGAATCACCACAGCGTTTTGAGTCCGAAGCCCGATCGCCATTTCTGGAAAAGCGCTGCTTGCTGTTGCAACGGGCTGGAGTCCCAAGATGCTGTAGGTCGAATCGCAAACCAAGAAGTTTTCGCGAGTTCCCAAGACCTTGAAGCGAAATTGAGTCGGATAGCTGCGCTTGAGCTGCGTGAGTTGACTGAGAATGCTTTTCAGAAAGGGATTAGATGTACGATCGTAGATATAACGGGCTTGTTGTGCAGACGCTTCATCGCCCAAATGCCCCCAGCCCAAATCCAGCACTCCACCTCGATCGAGAAAAGCTTGAAACTGCTGCAACAATTCATCGTCTAGCGTTGCACGATCGGGATAAGGAAATACTACAATCAAGCGCGATCGTGCCTGAGCGATCGCTTCTTTCAGCACAGTCCGCATCTGCTCAAACGGATCAATACTTGGTGTTAGATTAAGCATCAATTCGTAGTCCGACTTTGTAGAAGATTGAGCCGTAGAAGATTGAGCTAATGTTGCAAGCTGACTTTCCGTAATCTCTAAGCGTGAGGTCAAATACTTAATCTGAGTTTGTAAAGCACTGGCATCGAGCATCGTAGGCAGATGACTCATTCGTTCTACAAGCTGCTTTTGGTGGCGATCGATCTGCTGAGCCTGATCCTGCACACTGCTAAATTGTTCTTGCAACTGATTGAAATGCTCATTAAGCATCGTTTGGATTTCATTCTGCAACTCGGCTAAATTTGCACCTGTATTAAGGCGCTCTTCGAGTTGTGCCACTGTAGCTTGCAACTTCTCGATCTGACTTGTTGATGCAGCGGGATGTCCGTTCACCACCCAAGAAGACAAGGTATCGATCTGCTTTCGCATGATCGTATTCACCGATCGCAAGGGTGCAACAGTCTGCTCTAGACTTTGATGTTGGTTGCGAATCTTCTCAATCTCAGCCATCAATTTCGCCAGATCCCGTCGCGTCACTAGCTCTCCTACAACTTTCACCAAGCCATCGACCTCTTGCTTTAGAGCAATGCCATCAAACGGTTGAGGTAAGTTATTCAAACGACGATGAATCTGATAAAGCTCATCTTGAAGCACACGCGGAATGCCCTGCTTCTGGCTGGCTACAACTTCCGAAATCTTTGTCTGCAACTGCACCACTTCATGCCGCAATTGAGCGATCGCGCTTTCTGCGGTTTCCACTCGGTTGGTTGTCGCCACTTGGTCTAGGTACTGCAAGATCGTGGCGAGCGCCTCTGAAAGCTGGGAGTATTTTGTGTTGAACTGCGCTAGTTCTTGTTCAAGCTGGTTAGACTTGTGCTGCTCGATCTTACTGAGCCGTTGAGAAGCATCGCGCTGTAGTTGTGCGATCGAAGTGTCGTGTCGCTGCTGAATTGTTTTGCGAAGGTTAGCAAGATCAACATAGTTCGGACGAGTGCGGACTTGTAGATTTAATTCCTTAATGTCATTAGAAAAGCGCTGATCAAGCTGTGCAATGCTTGTTTTTGCGGTTTCTAACGTCTCTTGGTCAAGCCGGGAGCGATTAATTAAATTCAGCAGCAACAAACAAGAGACAGGAGCAGCGGTGAATGCGAATTGCTGAGACGCGATCGCGGCGACCGACCCAACTCCCGACCCAATCAGTGCAAAATATTCAACCCAATTGAGCCATTTTGTATTGTTCATGTTGCCCCTGAATCCTACAAGTCACTGAGTAATAAAAGCTACATTGCTTGCTGTTTGTCTCTACAGTTGTACGATCGTGGAATCAGGAAATTCACTCCAAAAAATTCTTTATGTCTGATCTGAAAGCGCTAATCTTTGATGTTGATGGTACGCTAGCCGATACCGAACGCGACGGGCACCGGATTGCTTTTAATCGCGCCTTTGCGGATTTCGGGCTGAATTGGGATTGGTCGATCGATCTCTACGGGCAATTGCTCGAAGTCGCAGGCGGCAGAGAGCGGATTCAGCAATATGTAGAAACCCACAAAGCAGAAGTGCCAAAGGGCGAAGATCTCCAAGAATTTACAGCCAAACTTCACGCTGCAAAAACCGAGCATTATCAGGAATTAGTCAAAGAGGGCATCATTCCACTGCGTCTAGGCGTAAAGCGATTGATCGAAGAAGCAAGACAGGCGGGGATAAGACTGGCGATCGCCACCACCAGCCGACCGGAGAACGTGGTAGCACTACTCGAAACCGAACTCGCACCCGATAGCCCCAACTGGTTTGAAGTGATCGGGGCAGGCGACATGGTTGAACACAAGAAGCCTGCACCGGATGTCTACTTCTATGTGTTGGAGAAGTTAAATTTGAGGGCAGCGGATTGTATTGCGATCGAAGACTCCTACCAGGGATTACAAGCCTCACTCGCTGCCGGAATTAAGACCGTCGTGACGCTTAACGACTATACGCGATCGCAAGACTTCAGCGGAGCCGCGATCGTCGTCGATCAGCTAGGGGAACCTGATCAGCCTTTGAAAGTTCTGCAAGGACAGATGGGACAACCTTATCTTGATCTAGCCGCCTTGAGAATCTTATGAATTTACGAATCCTCCCTGCCGCGATCGGTCTTTTGATTGCGATGCCCGCTTTTGCCGAACGACTTGAGCTAAAAAATCCAGCTTGGAAAGAAGTTCCCAACACTCAGTTCGACGGAACCGCCTACGTGAACGTCAATGGCATTCAAAAAGCAGGGAGTAACGTGATTTATGAAGTTGTGAATGCAGAGGCAGCTTATTCCCAAGTCGAAATGAACTGTAAGATGCAACGGTTTCGTACCATAAAAATGGGATATTTTGAATCACGATCGCGAATCAATTATAAAGTCGTAAACGATCCCTGGATCAAACCCGAAACAGCTTACCATAAAGCACTCGCAGCCTTTGTTTGCCGCTTGAAGTAGATGTCTAAGTACCAGCAGATTTACAACGTTGTCCGTCAAATTCCCTATGGGCAAGTTGCCACTTATGGACAAGTTGCCGAACTTGCAGGACTGCCCAGACAAGCGCGTTTAGTCGGATATGCGCTCTTTCGCGCCACCGATCCGAATCTAGCAGTCCCTTGGCATCGTGTGATTAATGCTAAGGGCGAAATCTCGATGTCGCCGCTCCGAGAAGGCATGGACTACATTCAGCGATCGCTGCTCGAATCCGAGGGGATCGAGTTCGATCGCAACGGTAAACTCAGTCTGACGCGCCATCGCTGGCAGCCGGATCTCACTCAGTTTGGTTAAAAATTTCTAGCACTCGCTGACAAAACGCTTTGAGTCTTGCCTCCGCTTCGGGTGCAGGTTGGCTCTCTCCTTCAAACATCCAATGCTGCACCGTTGAAAATTGCCATTGCTTGCCCTTGTGGTCAAATCCGGCGGCTTCAATCCCGATCGCTCGTCGATCCTGGGTTTCTGTATCAAAGTGAAAGCGAATCTGGATCAACGCACTGCGACACTGAAACGATCGACTCCGCCCCGGAAAGTGAAAGCCAAGATCGATCGACTCTGGATCAATCCATTCGCGGGTATCTGGATCATTTGCCCAAGGCTTGAGATCCACACGCGCATCAGGAAAATCAGTTTTTATCAGGTTGGTGACGGTGGCGATTTTGCTGGCAAGTTCTAAACTGGTCGCTTGTTCGGCTGCATTCACGATCGCACGGCTCCGAATCGAGTGATATAAAACGTCACGATGTTATCTTTCCATCATATGGATTGCCCCACTCTGAAGCAGTACGACTTGATACGAAAGAATTTTTTTGACAAAACTTCGGAGGTTGATGTTATATTACTTAAAGCGATGCGATGGGGCGTCGCCAAGCGGTAAGGCACCGGGTTTTGGTCCCGGCATTCCTAGGTTCGAATCCTAGCGCCCCAGTTTTTCTCACTTAAAATATTAATCCGTGCTGGAGTTAAAGATTTGCTTCACCACCTCCCAGCGCGAACAATCCCAGTAGTCGATGTGCGATGAAATCAGCCCATCGGGATTCACCTTTAATTCACTTCTACCTGAAATTGCCATTCTCGGCTTCCACGGCAACGGTGCATTCCAGCTCAGCGTCCAGCGCATCTTAATTTCATCGCCGACCTGCTCGATCGCGTGCAAATCCATTCGCACATTCAGAAACGCCGTCCCAATAAACTTGATCATGGCGCGATAGCGATCGACTCCCTCAAACCGATTCATCGGATCTTGAAAAAACACATCCGATGCATACAGGCTGTAAGTCTGATCGGCTGGGAACCGTGCATAATCCTGACGCAATTGTTCGACTAAATTCACGGCTCCACCTCATCCCACAGTCGTCTCAATTGTCGTTGCCAAGCATCCATTGTCTGAGAGCGAGACTGCGCCCCCATCGCTAAGTCTCCCATAATTCCTTCTTGGTAGAAGCGATCGAGCGTTTGCATGGTTGCTTCTAAAGATTGTCCTTGCCGCTTTGCCACTTGTACAATCTGGCGAATCCGCTTTTCAACAAAGGTATTAAACACTTCATCCAATCCTTGCTGCTGCACCGCAATCAGCCGCTGCAGCGCAGCCTGTAAATCTGCGATCGACAAATCCGCCAGTGAATGCTGAAACACAGTCCACAGTACCCCCTGATGCAAGGCATAGCGGGTTTCCTGGGTCAAATCAAAGTTTGCTTCTAAAAGCTGTTCCCAATAGGGTTCGGCATCCTGGGCAGGCGCGATCGGCAGTAGCGCCCGCAACCAGGTTTGATCCTCAGATAACAAGATTAATAATCGAAACTGCGGCGTTTCAACCTGAAACGATCCCACAGCTAGCGCCTGAGCTTGCTCTCCAAAGAGACTCGTGAGCATTGCAGACAATTCATCCAAAGTCATATCAATTACAGATAAATAGTTAGAGGGCGAACTAACATCCTTCTTCTCTAATGTAATCGCAACCATAAAAAAAACCTGACCAATTGCTGATCAGGGTGGAAGGGAGAACTCAATAGAAGGATGAAACACTCGGTTTTATCATCATCCTTCGTGCTTTGACTGGTCTATGCCAGCCATTCTTCGATCGCTTCTTCTTTCGTGTTGGTGCGGCGTGCAGGCGTTTCGCGCTCAAACTTCATGTGAATCTCGCGATTTTGTTCGCCATCTGCCGCCACTGCCATGATCGGGAAGTCGATTAACCCATCCTGGAACGACATCTGGAAGCGGAAGGTTCCATCCGGGTTGAGTTTGATCGGACGACCGCCGATCGTCACCGTGGCATCGGGTTCTGTTGCCCCGTAAACGATCAGTTCCGCATCGGCAATCAGCCAGAACTTACGCGGACGAATAGGTGGTGCCGAAGCCGAGAAGCCAACACCGGACATCGTTAGACCCGATACTGTTGGCATTGCCCACATTCCCACACCCGACGGGAACACATAAGAGCTAATCGCCTCAAGGTGCGGTGCGGCGGCAGAGTGCTGCATCGAACCATAGAGCGATCCTGCAATCCGCATCGCTTCAGTGGTTTGCGCCATGCCAAAGATCTGATCGTAAATCGGGTTGCCTTGGACTCCACCGTTAACGCCTGCAACTGCAGTTTTCTGGCTGGGGGGAACCAGTTCTGCAAAGGTCTTGCCGCGCAGATCTTCTTCCCAAGCCAAGGTAATGAAGTGATCTTCAATCCAGTCAGAGGGATAAACCGGAGGTACTCGCACCGGAGCCGATCGCGCTAGTACCAGCCAGCGCCCGTCTGCTGATCGGTAACCGATTTCAATCGCGTAATCACGATCGCTCACCGGAACAGGTAAATACCATTCCCGCGCCATCTCATCGCAGGGATATTCTTGGACGCTATGGGGGCTTTGGTAATCCAGGTTGATCTCCGTCACGTCATACACGCGCAGCGCTAACTGTTGTCCACCTTGACGACGGAGTTCTTGCTTGTGCTCGTTTGGAATATCCCAATACGCATATGCCCACTGCGGATCACGAGGCATAAGCACGACTCGGCTTTCTCCGTATCCTTCTGGGAGATCAATCAAGTCGGCATCTACTGTTGATAGCACGTTTGCCGTGATCACAGTTTCTAATTGAGGGTCATCTTGTCCAACGTCGAATTTAGTTGCTTCCACGGCTTCCTGTGCCTCTAAGGTGCGTGATGGGGTAGGGGAAAATCGTGTCCGTTCAATCTCCTGAATCGATGCAAGCAGTTGATCTTTTCGCATCCGGCTATAGCGTGATACGCCATATTCACTGGCAACTCGACGTAGTTGACGCAGCGTCATTTCAGTGAGAGGGGGACGTTCTGTAGCCATATCACTTCTCCGTGATTTATGTTTCAGTCCGTTCTCAAGCGCTCAGGCATCTTCTTGATCGCAGATTGCGGTCAGGGGATCACCCAATTCAGAGAAACTGGAGGTTGGGGATCAAAAGATGTTTCATATAGTGCAGGAAACCCTCTAATCGATCAAGGGGTGGGAGCGCTTGATTTAACGGCTTTTTACGGGTTTTCGGGGAATTTCGGGATCGTTATGTCAGAGTATCATAACAATTCAACGAGTTTGGGATCGTAGCTGGGATCAAAAATAGGGAATAGTGTCATGAAATGCTGACACTATTCAGAAGCAGAGGCTTTCCTGTAAACTGCTGTAAGCTACCTCGAAAAACGGTGTATGACTTTGGGCGATCGCGAAACGACTGAATTTGAGGAACCGACTCCTGAATCGGACGTACCTTCAAGCAGAAGGAGCCGACTGATTAGTAAAGCGCTGAGACCCGCAGTGCAACTGTGGCTCAGATCGCAGGTTGAGCAGGTTGAAGCGTTACAGGTTGAGATTACAGCAGGCGATCGTCAAATTCTTTCCGGCTATATCGAGCAAGTCACCCTGTCGGCAAAGAATGCAATTTATCAGGGCTTAGTGCTGAATCAGGTCGAGTTAACTGGACAGAATATTCGAGTGAATGCAGGGCAAGTCGTGCGAGGCAAACCTTTTCGATTGCTCGAACCGATTCGGATTGTGGGATCAGTTTTGTTAGAAGCAGCAGATCTGAATGCGTCGCTGAATGCTCCCTTGCTCAAAGCGGGGGTGACAGAATTTTTACAAACGCTTTTACAATCTGGGGCTGCGGGGATCAGTAGCAATCGCAATCTCAATTTGCAAAACCTGACAATTCAACTGCGATCGCAGCAGGTCGTTTTGGGCGCAACGTTGATTTCTGACAGTGGCAATGAAACCCCAATCGCGATTCGCACCGGATTTGCGCTGACGGCTCCGAATTTACTGAAGCTCGTGAATCCTCAGTGGCTCCCTCACGCAACCGCAAAGCGAGGACTACCGCTCTCTGACCTCGATGGTTATACGTTCGATTTGGGCGATGAAACTGAAATCCACGAACTCGCGATCGATCCCGAAAAAGTGACTTGTCAGGGGAAATTAATCGTGCTTCCCGCTTAGGAATGGGGCAGTAACGGCAGAACGATCGTCACGAAGTAGTACACCAAGGGCGCGGTAAAGACGTAGCTATCAGCACGATCGAGGATACCGCCGTGACCCGGAATAAGCTGACCTGAATCTTTCACGCCCGCATCGCGCTTCATCATCGATTCGGTTAGATCTCCGAGCAAGCTGGCAATTCCAATCAATAAGCCGATCGAGACTCCTGTGATTGGCCATCCCGACCAGTTGAGAGACCAAGAGCCGACGATCGCAACTGCCACACTTGCCGACACGCCAAACACTGCACCCTCAACTGTCTTTTTCGGGCTGATGTCAGAAAGACGAGTTCGACCGATCCAACGACCCACGGTATAAGCGCCGATGTCTGCCGCCCACATACACACAAATGCCAACAGCGTATGGGTAAGTCCTTGAGGAAGTGCGTCTAAACTTTGCCAAGACGTGATCCAGAAGCCATCAAGCGGAAGGTTGCTCAGGTCAGCTTGTCCGAGCGATCGCAGTCTGATCCAGAAGCTTGGCAAATATCCCACGTAGAACAACCCCATGATCGAAGCGGAAATATCCGCGATCGTGGCGAATTTTGGCTGAAATAACAGATAGAAACAGATCAAAGTTCCTGCAACCGGGAAGATTGCATCTGCTAGGGCGGGATTGAGATTCGAGATGAAGACAAGAATTTGCGTCACTACAAGCGTTGTTTTCACAGCGGGAGCGATTCCCTTAGCGCGGACAAGCTCAAAATACTCTAACTGTCCGAGGTAAATAATCACCGCAAAAAACGCAGTGAAATACCAGCCGCCCAGTAAGAACATTACTAAAGCGACGACGATCGCAACAAAGCCACTGAGAATGCGAGACCAAGGCATAAGATTTTCAGCGTTCACAATAGAAACTTGGTCTAACTGTCCCTTTCTCAACCCGCTCTTGGGGTTTGTCCTACTTCAAAGTTAGAGTCAGGTTAAGAAGGTTAAGCGTCATTTGGATCACTTTATCAGAGTGCAGCATGAAATTTCATTCGAGCTTTTCGCCACTGAGAACGAAGATCGGATCGACGGCGACAAAGGATTGACTCGTACCGCGAGTTTCAAGCCGATTAATCGCGGATTGCACCACTTCAATATTCCGGGCATGAAGTTCAGCAAAGCTTTCTGAAATCTTGTACAAGTTCTCCAAGTTTGCAGCAGTCGCTACAATGCGCCCTTGAGGTCTGAGTAAATGCCACACTTCCGCCAGAATTGCTTTGATCGATCGACCCCCTTCGATACACACGCGATCGGGCATCTGTTTGAGATTCTTTAAGCATTCAGGAGCACTGCCTTCGATGATTTCAACATTTTTTACTCCGAACCGATCGCAGTTACGCTGAATCAAGGCTGCCACTTCTTCATCTCGCTCGATCGCGACAATTTGACCCTGCGGACACAATAATCCCGCTTCGACGGGAATGGTTCCGGTTCCGGCTCCGATGTCCCATAAGACAGAATCCGGTCGGAGTCGAAGTTGGCAAAGCAGCAGTAGACGGATTTCACGCTGACTCATGGGAATTCCGGGTAAGCTCTCAAACAACTCGTCAGGAATTCCAGGTGTGACATAAGACCAGAGCGGGGAAGCCATACAAAACTTAGCGGAACAGGGGCATCTCTCTATTGTGATTCAGGAAACGACTTTTAACTGATTCAAGGTGGGATCGCTGCATCCACTGATAAAGCCGCCTGCGTTCAGAACAGATTGAAGAAGCACGATCGCATCTGCTGTAATTTGCTCGCCCGGTAGCAGGACTGGAATTCCGGGCGGGTAGGGACAAACTAATTCGGCGCTAATTTGGTCGATCGCTTGCTCTAGTGGCAGAAATCGAGACGGAGCGAAAAAGGCTTCACGCGGGGAAAGTAGGGGAGCAGCAGAGGGTTGTACAACTTTTTCTAAAATTGGCGCAATCGGGGTGTTTACTGGAAGACGATCGCCCGCTTCAATTAAATGATCGATATCCGTCTCGGTATTTCCTAAACTGATGATGAATGTTAGGTGCTGAAGCGATGGAAACTCAGCCGTAACACCAAAACTTTGCAGCAATTCATCAGCCGTAAAACCATCTAGACCAAGATGAGAAACGGTGATTGTGAGCCGAGTGCGATCGACCGCAAAGCAGCCCGAAGAAGTGGAAAATTCAAGAACATTTTTCAGATTTGATCGCGCTCGATCGGCAAGTTCTAAGGTTTGACTCATCAATTCTTTTCCCTGACTTGCCATCTGAGTGCGGGCAGCATCCAGGGAAGCGAGCAGCAAATAATTTGGGCTAGTTGATTGTGTCAATTGCAGCGATCGGGCAATGCGATCGCGATTAATTCGAGAGCCTTGAACGTGCAGCATCGAAGCTTGCGTTAGTGCGGATAGAGTTTTGTGTGTCGATTGCACTGCAAGATCTGCACCTGCTGCCATTGCCGAAATTGGAAACTCTGGATGAAACGTGAAATGTGCGCCGTGAGCTTCATCGACTAAGAGCGGAATTCCTGCTGCATGAGTCAGATCTGCGATCGCCTTTAAATCACCACAAACACCGTAATACGTGGGATAAACGATCAGAACTGCTTTGGCATCGGGGTGTTGTTTGAGTGCGATCGCAACCGCTTCAGGTGTGACACTGTGAGCAATATCGAGAACAGAGTCATACTCAGGCTGCAAAAACATAGGGATTGCACCCGACAAAATCAATCCAGAAATCGCTGATTGATGAACGTTTCGAGGCAAAAGAATCTTATCGCCTGGATCACAGGTTGCGAGAATTGCCGCAATAATTCCGCACGTCGAGCCATTTGCCAGAAACCAAGTTTGCTCGGCTCCGAATGTTTCTGCGGCTAAAGATTGCGCTTCGGCGATCGCACCTTGAGGCGCAAACAAATTATCTAACTCTGGTAATTCGGGTAAATCAGCTTGAAGTGCTCGATCGCCAATTAACGCTCGAAATCCCTCAAAACTGCCCTGACCACGCTTATGTCCAGGAGTATGAAATGCCGCGTTCTGGCTCTGAGCGCATTTTGCCAGCATTTCGAGTAATGGAGTGCGAACCCTTCGGGAAGCGGAGCTATCGTCCAATTTCATAACCTGATCTCATGACAGATGTATCGCGCTTCATTATTTTCTAGGTTAGGGGAGCCAAATTATCGTTAGGATGTTTTATGGTTTATTCCCCACCCAATCCACTTCCATCGCCGTTACCCAATCCGACTCCAGAACCAAGTCCGATTCCGACTCCAGCTCCCGATCTGCCACCGGAACCTATTCCCGGAAGCCAGTCTGAGCCAACTGAACCTGTTCCTTCTCCGTCCTAACCTTTTATTTCAAACACTAAATCATGCTAAGAGCCGGGATTGTTGGATTGCCCAACGTTGGAAAATCAACTTTATTTAATGCGGTCGTTGCCAATGCAAAAGCCCAAGCCGCCAACTATCCCTTCTGTACGATCGAACCCAATGTCGGCACGGTCGCGGTTCCAGACGATCGCCTCAATAAACTAGCAGGCATCTCCAAATCTGCCGAGATTATCCCGGCAAGAGTTGAATTTGTGGATATTGCAGGCTTGGTCAAAGGAGCCTCAAAGGGTGAAGGCTTGGGCAACCAATTTTTGGCGAATATTCGTGAAGTCGATGCGATTGTTCATGTCGTTCGGTGCTTTGACGATGACGATATTATTCACGTCGCTGGTTCTGTTGATCCAGTCCGCGATATCGAAGTGATTAATTTAGAACTGGGACTGGCGGATCTGGATCAAATCGATCGCCGCATCGATCGCACCCGCAAGCAAGCTCGCTCTAACAAAGAAGCACAGCAAGAACTCGAAATTTTAGAACGTATGAGTGCCGCCCTGAATGAAGGCAAATCAGCGCGTCAAGTGGTACTGAATGAAGAAGAAGAAGCCCTGATCAAACCGCTAGGGTTACTCTCTCGCAAACCTGTGATTTATGCTTGCAACGTTTCCGAAGAAGACTTGGCAACCGGCAACGATTGGGTTGCACAAGTTCGGACAGTCGCAGCGCAGGAAAATGCACAAGTCGTCGTCATTTCCGCGCAGGTTGAATCCGAATTAGTGGAGTTACCGGAAGACGATCGCGCCGATTTCCTCGCTTCTTTAGGTGTAGAAGAAGGCGGTCTAAAATCCCTGATTCGCGCAACCTACAGACTTTTAGGCTTACAGACCTACTTTACCTCTGGGCCTAAAGAAACCCGCGCTTGGACAATCAAAACGGGAATGCTTGCGCCTCAAGCAGCAGGAGTAATTCACACCGACTTCGAGCGCGGATTTATCCGCGCCGAAACCGTTGCGTACAAAGATCTAATTGAGTTTGGATCAATGAATGCGGCTAAAGAAAAGGGCTTGGTTCGCAGTGAAGGTAAAGAATACGTAGTACAGGACGGCGATGTGATGCTGTTCCGCTTCAATGTGTAGTTTCAGTAAAACCACAGAAATCGCAGTATAATTACGGACATAAGGATTTTGCGGGAACTTCTACGCCTACCCTGAATTGCCTTTGGAAACGCTCGATCGCACTCGATCGAGCGTTTTTAGTTTCTATCCTTTTCAACCGCGAATCAACGCTAGAATTGGGTTAAAGAATGTAAAGTAATTCTCATATAGGGACTCGATCGCCATGCGCGTAATTCTAATGACCGGAAAAGGCGGCGTTGGTAAAACCTCGGTTGCAGCCGCGACTGGGCTTCGCTGTGCTGAATTAGGATACCGGACTCTGGTACTGAGTACCGATCCGGCTCACTCGCTGGCGGATAGCTTTGATCTGGAGTTAGGGCACGAACCAAAACAAGTTCGCCCAAATCTTTGGGGGGCTGAACTCGATGCCTTGATGGAATTAGAGGGCAACTGGGGAGCGGTGAAGCGCTATATTACCCAGGTGTTGCAGGCACGTGGACTCGACGGCGTGCAGGCGGAAGAGTTAGCAATTTTGCCGGGAATGGATGAAATTTTCGGATTAGTGCGAATGAAGCGGCACTATGACGAAGGGGAATTTGATGTATTGATTATTGATTCGGCTCCAACGGGAACCGCGCTGCGGTTGCTGAGTTTGCCGGAGGTTGGCGGCTGGTATATGCGGAAGTTTTACAAGCCGTTTCAGGGAATTTCGGTCGCGCTGCGTCCGTTGGTTGAACCGATTTTCCGCCCGATCGCAGGTTTCTCGCTTCCAGATAAGGAAGTCATGGACGCACCCTATGAGTTTTACGAACAGATCGAAGCCTTAGAAAAAGTGCTAACTGATCCGACTCAAACAACGGTACGGTTGGTGATGAACCCTGAAAAGATGGTGATCAAAGAATCCCTTCGCGCTCATGCTTATTTGAGTTTGTACAATGTTGCAACCGATTTAGTCGTGGCAAATCGGATCATTCCTGACTCGGTTTCTGACCCATTTTTCCAGCAGTGGAAAGAAAATCAGCGCCAATATCGGGATGAAATTCACGCGAACTTTTCACCATTGCCGATTAAAGAGGTTCCGCTATATTCTCAGGAAATGTGTGGTTTGGAAGCGCTCGATCGCTTGAAAGATACGCTTTATCCAAACAACGAAGATCCATCACAGTTGTACTACAAGGAAACCACATTGCGCGTGGTTCAAGAACAGAATCAGTACAGTTTAGAACTGTATTTGCCGGGAATTGAAAAGACGCAAATTGAACTGAGTAAAACAGGCGATGAATTGAATGTTCGGATCGGAAATCATCGCCGTAATTTAGTGTTACCGCAAGCCTTAGCTGCGCTACAGCCTTCGGGTGCAAAGATGGAAGAGGATTATCTCAAGATTCGATTCAGCGATCCGGCAAGAGTTTAGAGTTTCCAAATGCGTTGATTGAGGTTGGGATCTTCAACGATCGACATCATCAATCGCAACCTTTAACACATATTCCACAAGTGAAAAGTTTTCATAGTGTGCCCATCCGAGCAAATTCATCTGACAATCCATCCGGCTGCGTATGGTTTTGACACGATCTTACGATAGTGTGAACAAAGGTTGCGATATTGATAATGCTAAATGGTTGCTGCTGTCTCTCTTCAAAATGTTCATAAGGTTTACAACAACGTTCCAGTTGTTAATGGTTTGTCGTTTGAAATTCAAGCCGGGGAGATGTTTGGGCTGTTAGGTCCAAACGGTGCAGGCAAATCCACTACAATTCGGATGCTAACGACTCTAACTAAACCCTCCGAAGGTCGAATTCAAGTCGCAGGGTTTGACGTGATTAATCAGCGATCGCTCGTTAAATCCCACATCGGCGTTGTCCTCCAGCAAATCAGTATCGATAGCGATCTAACCGTTTGGGAAAACATGGAGTATCACGGGCGATTGCATCATATTCCCAATCCCCGCAGGCAAAAGGAGATTGATCAAGCGCTGGAATATGTTGAACTGAACGATCGACGCAATGACCCCGCTAAAACGCTTTCAGGTGGTATGAAGCGTCGCCTGCAAATTGCCCGCGCTCTACTGCACAAACCGGAAATACTTTTTCTCGATGAACCCACGGTTGGACTCGATCCACAAACTCGCCGCCGCCTATGGGAAATTATTCGCGAACTCAATCGGCAAGGAATGACAATGCTATTGACGACGCACTATATGGATGAAGTGGAATATCTGTGCGATCGTATCGGCATTATGGATGCTGGCAAGTTAATCTCGCTCGGTACATTAGAAGAATTACGCCAGAAGCATGGTAAAGGAATTCTAATGAAACAGTCTGGTGAACATTGGGACTATAAGTTCTTTCCAACCGTCGAGGATGCCAACCATTATCTAGAACAATTGCCCGACAAAACAGGCACCATGACGCGCCCTTCAAACCTGGAAGATATTTTCGTTGAACTCACAGGACGCAACTTAGATTAAAAGCAAACTGCCAACCCGTTTTAGAGTTGGCAGTCCACTTAGTATTCACAGAGATTTATGGATTAGAGCCTTTATAATCGCTGGCTCCATTTGAGCTATATCTAGAATCTCAAAATTTTCCTAGACTCCACCATTCTCTAAACTTTTCTTTAGATTTGATGCTTGTGCGGAGTCAAAGTGGCTCCCAGAGCCTGAGACAACCGAATCTCTAGTGCGTGAACCGGATACCGCCGTGCAACCTCCGCCGCCGGATCAACCATCGGCTGCACCAAAATCGTAAACATCCCTAACCGATTCCCAGCCAGCACATCGGTAAACAGTCGATCGCCCACCATACCCACCTGTTGCGGCGGTAAATTCATTGCTTCTACCGCTCGTCTGAGCTTGCGTCGTGATGGCTTGCCTGCTCCCGTGAAGTAAGGCACTTTCAGCACGTCTGCAATCCGCTTAATCCGATTCTCGCTGATATTATTGCTCACCAACCAAATACTAGTAATCTCTCGTACCTGCTCAACCCAAGGCAGTAACTCTGCTGAAATCTCAGCCGTTGTAATCGGAACGAGTGTTTCATCGACATCTAGCACTAGACCACGCAGGTTATTCTGGCGTAGCAGATCCGGCGTTAACCCAAGAATGGTCGTATTGAGCAGAAGATCAGGTTGTAAGAGTTTGCCCCAAGACATGGTGTGTCGCTCGCAAGGTTGGACAGGATTGAAAGAAGCGTGATTACTAGCGTAAGAGTTGCTTTTGATAAAATCAATCACAGCTACACAATCATAGCTACAATAGCCGTTTACCAATCGTTTATCAAAGAACTGGTTAACGGTATCTATAGCTTAGAGCGATCGTAGCCTGATCTCGTACCCAAAAATCACGGATTCAACGTGATTGATTCTTAGCGGGTTGCCCTTTTTGAGCTTGAGCATCGACGCGATCGCGAATCTTCGCCTGTGCCGATTCATGTTCGGCTAACGTGCGGCTAAAGACGTGCGACCCATCATAACGCGCCACAAAGTAAAGGTAGTCGGTTGCTTCGGGTACTAGCGTTGCCTTGAGGCTAGCGATACCGGGAGCGGCGATCGGAGTCGGGGGCAGTCCCGGTGTGACGTAGGTGTTATACGGTGAAGGCGTTGCGACTTGAGCATAAGTTAGCGGATTTTCAGGAGTCTGCTGCACTCCAAGCGCGTATTCCACCGTTGGATCAGATCCAAGCGTCATGTTTTTCTTTAGCCGATTGTGAAATACACCAGAAATCCGGTTGCGTTCGGCTGGAATCACTGCTTCTTTCTCCACAATGCTTGCAAGCGTCACCCATTGCAGCAAAGAAAGATTTGTTTTACCGCGTTTCTGGTTGTAAACCGGGAGTGCCACTTGCTCGAAGCGGCTCAACATTTGCTGGATAACCTGCTTGGGCGTAATCTCTGAACCCGCTTGAATTTGATAAGTATCGGGATACAAAAAGCCTTCAAGAAACGGCAAATTCTGTGGCAACCAGGGATATTCCGCATTCGGGACTTGGCTGGCTGCTGCGAGAAAATCCTGCGCCTTGAAAAATCCTTGCTTCTCGAAATAGTTCGCCATTTGTTTCAGCGACCAGCCTTCAGGAATCGTAAAGCTGCGCTGCGCTACTTGTCCTGTCCAGATTTTTTCAGCGATCGTCTGCAAACTGTCCCCAGTTGAAAGCTCGTAGTTTCCAGCCTGAAACCCACCATCGGGATTTTTCCACATCAACCAACGCGCCCAAACTTCCCAGGCTTTTGCCGATCGAATCAGTCCTGCGGCTTCAAGCTCCTGACCGATTTGTTGAGCGGAAGTCCCTTGCGGAATCTGAATGATGACTCGCTTTCCTGAGTTTGAGTCTGCTTGCGGTGCGATCGGGGAACTAGCAAAACTCCACCAAGCTTGGGCACGCCACGCCGATAGTCCGAGTGCAGCCCCGACAAGAAACAGGAAAAACGAGACTCTCGCAATAGGTTTAGCGATTTTCATCTGGAATGTAAGGTGAAGAACTACACAGGCGGGCAGAAAACTATATCTTGCTGAAAACAAATAGTAATGAAGTTTACCAATAAGTCAACGGATATAAAAAGGACTAATTAACAAGCATTGATGATCACGGGGATCAATATTCCGCCCAGCCTGCCGCGCCTAGTATAGATTAAAAAAGTTTTTTAGGAGTCGATCAAAAAACACTTGAATATAAATGATTCAAATCTGCTGACCGACTCCAAACCGATTACTCCATCTCATCAAAAAGCTGATCTTCGATCATCGGTAACATTGGCTCAATTTTCTTCAGTTCTTCTTGAGATAACAGATGCGGCGTTCCGTCTTCGTCTAACCGAGCCAGGATGAAATACGGATCAAGAGGAGTATAAATTGCGTATTCCTGCTCCTCGTGCCAGAAGCTAGCCAGCAGTTGAAGCTCCTCTTGATCGTCCTCAGAGTCAGATTCTACTCCTGCCCACGCTTCTTCTTCATCCAGGTCGGGTAGATCGCCCTCTACGGTCAAGACCACCGCCGTCTGCTTCAGAGCAAGGTTCTGTTCTTCTAGAACAGCTTTTGCAATCGGAAACACTGTATTGAGCGTTTCTTGATCTTCGACTAACACTGCTTCATCCTCGTCGCCATTTTCCTGCCAAGCGAAAATCTCGATCGGCGAGTCAACGGGAAGTAACAGCACATATTCTTGGTCTTCCACGTCCAAAGAATGCTCGATGTAGCAGGTGAGGGTCAAGCCTGCCTCATCTGTTAGGGTTACGGTTGGAGCATCCATGTTGTTAATGCTGTCTTCGTCCATTGGACTCTCTCTTAATACTCAACTTACTAAAACAAAGTGCGAGACGCTCCGGGTTCGACGGTGCGATCGCGGTTTGTCCTCCCAAAAGTATCTCGTAGAATGGGCACTTTTTCCCAAAGCAAGCATGGAAGTACGATCACACTGTGCCTAAAAACTTCGTAAAGGGTCTGGATGGCTTTGTAATATGCGTGTAGTATGTCCTGCTGATATGCTACACGCATATTACAAAGATTTACAGCATTTTTCTTTCTGCAGCGCCTTAATTCAAAACGACATAAGCAGACATAACTGCACCTCTAACCTTTCAATTTCGGGGTTAGAAGGCGGATTTATGTCAGAAAACTGGCTGAAAAATTATCGTGTAGAAAGCGGACAATACAGGCGAACTCTGTATTCTGCGTAGGGCAATATTCTCACCCTCCTCCCGCTTCTGGCACATCAGGAGCGGGGTTCTTTTTTAGAAGTGAACTGTCCTGCAGGCAGAAATTGTAGTACGCGCTTGACAATTTTGTAATACAATATGTAATACTAATGTAGTATGAAAGAAGACAAACCAGAGGTGACGAAATGATTCTGAAATCACCGAAATCGGACTCCTGGAACTTTAGCTACGATCGGCGCAGAGGACTAAGTAGCGCTGAAATTCGATCGCAGCGTCAACAAGCCGAAGCCATTTCAAAAGTCCAACACGAAGGTTGTTTAAAACTGTAAACAATACTCCAAACAACACTCACACCTACCTATGAAAGCTGAATAGTTTTATCCAAAGAAGGCAAGGTGGATTATTCTTGCCTTCTTCCAAGAGGGCCTTCTACTAAGAGAATGTAGGGATGGTGCAACCGAAGGCGAAAGGGGACGACGTACACACCCGATAAGTGTGTTACTGGCAGGTTCGAGTCCTGCTCAGTGTACCGGTTCATGCTGGGCGTACTGACTGTCGATCGTGGTACGCTCACTTAAAGCCTTGATCTGCGATCGCACAATTTAAGCTTTTCACAATGGGTAGTCAATCTGTCGCTAAAACTGTCTTTCTGCTCGCCTCAATGGTTGTATGGCTCACTGCTGGAGCAGCGTTGATGTATCTTTTTCCGTTTATTGCCGATCAACTGTTGTCCTCAGACCAGACGCACCAATGGATGAAAACGCTGAGCCGTGGCAGCTACAACCCTCAACTCGGTTGGATTGTTGGCAGCATTGCTTTGGGAATTAACATTGTTGGCAACCTGGTGTGGTACTCACAATTTGAAGGTAAGCAATAAATCAACGTTGTGGAAAACGGAACGAGAGTTGTGGAAAACTGGGCGTGGTTGTGGAAAAGTTGCGTTTTAGCAATTCTGATTTGGACGATCGGCACGAATTTTGCCATCGCCTCGGTTCATACTTATTCGGATGCAAACGGCGTTCTGTTCCGCTCTTTATCAAAGCTGCAAGACGACTGCGATCGCGCTTGGCAAGTTGTGTTTTATAAAAAGTTTCCGCTCGGACAACCAGACCTGATTCACTTGAGAGTGATTGGATTTCCCGGTCTTGTCACGTTAAACCACCAGCAACCGCTAGAAATCGAAGCGAATCGATCGCTGTTTCACGCTGAGGATGTCACCTCAAAAGAGTTTCCGGTTGCTCAGGTTGGCGAATATGACTTCAAACCTGTTCTGACTCAGTTGGATACCGACACAAAACTCACGCTGGTTCTGCCTCTCACATCGGGTATCGCACGGTTAAAAATCCCGCCTGAAACTGCTTTAGAATGGTGGCGCGTCGCCAGCTGGCAGCCCGATCGCTAAATCCCGAAGCTGATGTGATTTTCTTGGTAGGACGGTGGCTCTACATGAATCATCACTCGAACTGGGCTATACCTTTCAATTAGTCGCGCTTCCACTTCTTCGGTGATTTGATGAGCAGTTTCGACATCCCCTGCATCTACAATCAAGTGCATTTCAATGAAGGTTTGTCGCCCAACGACCCCACGCGACGCAATGTCATGACAGTTAATGACCCCCGGAACAGTCATTGCGATCGCATGAATTGCTTCGGGCGCGATCGCAATCTCATCTACCAACCACGGTAAATTCTGCTTTAAGACTTTCCAACCGCTATAAAACACCAGAATTGCAACGGGTAGTGCCAGCACTACATCCAACCATTGCCAATTGAAAATCCAAATTCCAATTAATCCACCCAATACGCTAATCGTCACCCAAACGTCACTCATCGTGTGTTGAGCATCTGCGATCAGAATCGGACTATTGACGCGCATTCCCTCGCGCCGCTCATAAAAAGTGACGAATAGATTTACTCCAAGCACAATCAGCAATAGCCAAAGTTCAGCTCCAGCAATTTTCACGGGTTCACTGGTCTTGGTCAGCCGCTCGATCGCGCTTTGCAAAATCTCAAAACACGCAATTCCTAAGAAAGCTGCAACCCCTAGCGCTCCAATGGCTTCATATTTCTGATGCCCATAAGGATGATCGCGATCGGGTACAGGGGATGAGAACCGGCTGGAAACTAATCCCAAAACATTACTCGCACTGTCGGTCAAACTATGGAGTGCATCCGCTAGTAAACTGAGTGATCCGGTAAACCATCCCACTACAGCTTTTAGCAATAGAACAAAAAGATTTAGAAGCAGAGTAATGACGAGAACTTTACGGACGGTCGATCGATTATCTAGAACCATACCAATATTAGATAGCAATGGTTTTAGTGTAGATCTCGCTTATAAAAAATGCTCCAAAGCTTTGCTACTAAAAGCTTTTTGGTTTTCATAATACCGAAAACTTTTTGACAAAATTCTCATCTTCAAATCAAGATCGCGGCAATGACACAACTAATCATGGATCTAGTCTTGAGAATTGTTGTGAAAGATTATCAGCTAGAAACTTCAGCTTTACGATCGCATTCTAGAATGGATCATAAAGACTAAATCAATGACGCAACTCACTTTAAATCTAGATAATGGCTCAGTGATGTTCCGCTTTACACCCGAAGCCGCACAAGAGCTAAAAGCAGCCCTCAACGAACTAATGGGATGCTTGAAAACAACTGCAACAAAGACAGGCAGCAAAGCTGCCCCTCAACCTTCCATGGAATATCGTTACACAGGCGATATTTTTCTTGAGCTTTTTTGCAATCCAAACATCTGGGCATCTCCATTTGCAGCAAGAGTTCTCGTAACGTTGCGCGACGATCGCATCCGACTCAACACCGAAGCCGAACTGAGTCGCCTGATCGAAGACATCAATCAATATCTTGAACAACATTCATGAAGCGAACGATCGTTTGGTTTCGCCGGGATTTACGCATTAGCGATCATGCTCCTTTGCATCGGGCTGCGTCGCGAGGTGCTGTGATTCCGGTGTTTATCTTCGATCGTGCCTTGTTGCATCATCCGGAGACAGGTTCGGCGCGGGTCGCATTTATGCTGGATTGTTTGCGATCGCTCGATCAGGAGTTGCGCGATCGAGGAGGTCGCTTAATTCTGCGATTCGGTGATCCCCTTGAGATTCTGCCAAATCTGATTCGCGAAACTGGCTCAGATGGTATCTATGCTTATGTTGACTATGAGCGCATCTATGGTCGAGTGAGAGATGCCCGTCTCAATCGTGTTTTGGCACAACAAAATCTAAGAATTCGCTGGTTTGAGACAACCGCCGCAATCTCGGAACTCATTCCTTATGCCGATTATCGGAAATTTTGGTATCGCGAAATGGAGTCGGAACTGTTGCCAACGCCAATCAACATTCCGACTCCTGATGATGTGTTGGGTGAACCGATTTCTACACTCACAGACTTAGGATTGCTACCGGATCGCAAAATGATTCCACCTGCGGGAACTCAGGCTGCCAGAACTCTACTCCAAGAATTCTTAACCGAGAAAGTCGATCGATATTATTGGCAACTCTCTTATCCCGGCGCAGAGATCACTTCTGGCTTGAGTCCACACATCAAATTTGGGGTAATCTCAATCCGTGAATGTTATCAAACTGTACAGCGCTTATTGAGATACGACAGCAATCAGAAAATACAACGCAGTCGAAAACAATTTATCTCACGCTTGCGATGGGGAAGTGGCTTCGCTCAGCGATTTCGTTATCTCCCTCAATTAGAACTCCGATCGCTCTACTCTGTGTTCGATCAAGACGGTTGGCGGTTCGATGAAACCCTTTACAAAGCCTGGAAAACTGGACAAACCGGATTCCCAATCGTTGATGCTGCCGCTCGTTGCTTGGAAGCCACAGGCGGATGGATGGCAATGAATTTTCGATCGCGTGCTTTGTACTCAAGCTTTCTGAGTAATTTACTTGGAATCGATTGGCGTTACGGAGCGCTCCATTTCATGCGACATCTAATCGATGGAGATTGCCCGATCGATCACTATCAATGGGCAATGCAGGCAGGTGTAACGCATTGCTTAGATAAAAGCTGGACTCGCATTTACAATCCTGAGCAAGCCGCCGTCGATCGCTGCGATCCCGATGGTGAATTCATTAAAAAATGGGTTCCAGAACTTGCCCACATTCCCACAGTTCAGCTCGGTCTACCGCCGCGAGTCAAAGGTTATCCAGCACCGGTTCTGAACTATCGAGAAGCGCGGCATCGGCGAGTGCAGCAACTAGAAGTACAACGATCTCACTTCCGCCAAAGTTCAGACTTCTTGCCGCATCTTACTCGAATGCCTGAATCCGTCTTACCTTTTGGATACGATCGTTTTGAGAGCGAGATTCAATGGGCGCAATTGCCCTCTCCTGATTTATTTCCGGCTGCACTAGATCTCGACAACTTGGACTTAGAGCGATCGTCTTGGCTACGGAGTTGGCTCGTCGCCCACGTAGAAATTAAACCTCACAAAACCACAACCCGCCGCAAACCTTCTACAATTGACTCGAACATCATCCAACTCGCTCTCTTTGATTGACGCAAAAAATTCCCTTCCGGCTCCGAGTACGATAGAATGCCCTTCGTGAATTGCGAAGTGTTCATCGTGCAATCATCTCCCCAGCTAGAAAAAAAATCTCGTCGTCTCCTGATTGCTGCAAGCGGCACAGGAGGGCACGTCTTTCCCGCGATCGCTGTTGCAGAACAACTCCCCGACTTTGAAATTGAATGGCTTGGTGTCCCTGATCGCTTAGAATCGCAGCTTGTGGGCGATCGCTATCCAATTCATCGCATCTCAGTTGCAGGATTCCAACAAAAACTAGGGCTAGGAACGGTCAAGATTTTATTCCGCCTAATCAAGTCAATCTGGAACGTGCGACAAATTCTGCAAAAAGGTCGCTTTGACGGGGTATTCACAACAGGCGGATATATTTCTGCACCTGCAATCATTGCAGCGCGATCGCTGGGTCTTCCCGTAATTCTGCATGAGTCGAACGCTTTACCCGGAAAAGTGACGCGATTCTTTGCGCCGTGGTGTACGACAGTTGCGATCGGCTTCAAGCTTGCCGCCAAATCATTACCAAAAGCAAAAACTGTCGTCGTCGGAACTCCTGTACGATCGCAGTTCAGAGCCGCCCTTTCACATCAGGACAAGCTAGATTTACCGATCCCGAATGATGTTCCCCTGATTGTTGTAGTTGGTGGAAGTCAGGGTGCAGTGGCAATGAACCAACTGGTCAGAAAAGCTGCACCTGCTTGGTTTGACAAAGGCGCTTGGATTGTTCATCTAACTGGAGAAAACGACCCAGATGCAAAAAGCTTGCAGCATTCCCAATATTTGGCGTTGCCGTTCTACCAAAACATGGCAGCACTATTAATGCGATCGAATCTAGCAATCAGCCGTGCTGGAGCCGGCACAGTCACGGAGCTTACTGTAACCGGAACACCTGCAATTCTAATTCCGTTCCCTTTTGCCGCAGAAGATCACCAAGCGTTTAACGCAAAAGTAATGGTCGATGCAGGCGCGGCAGAGATGTTTCGCCAGTCAGAATTGAGCGTAGAGCAGCTTCAGCGATCGATACTGGCACTATTGCAGAATCGTGACCAACTAGAGAAGATGTCAATAGCGGCAAAATCGATCGCCGTTATTGACAGTGCTGAACAAACTGCGCGACTAGTAACACAGCTAATTTGTTAAGCTGCACAAGCCTTGCAATAAGCTCTCAAACTAAGCAGCTCTTTTTGACTAATCCATTTAAGCGTGAAAAAGCCCTCCGAATCTCGGAGGGCTTCATCTTGCTCAAACCGCTAGAGACTAACCGTTGATTGCAGGAGCAGAGAGTGCAACCGGAGCCGCTTCACCTGCTGCCAA
>NZ_JAMPLJ010000016.1:0-42005 GCF_039962505.1 Leptolyngbya sp. DQ-M1 | reverse complement strand
TGTCCCGGTAGCTCAACGGAAAGGTGTAATACAGCCAAACGCAGTAGCTAATAATTTCACCAGGGAAGCGATGACGGGAGTACATGGGCAAGCAGTCGTTCTTAAAGTTGAACTAGTACGATTATTCTACGTTCCGGTTAACCTGACAATACGCTCTGTCGTTAACCTAGAGTCTTTATCTGCGTTCAAATTGCAACAAAATTGCAAACATGAGAAGTACAACTATTTTTCGTCTTTCTCATCCATTGCCGTATTCAAACTAAAATCACTTTAGAGTCTCTACCTAACCGGAGAGTCAATAGATAGGAGAAAGTTTTTTGAACCGATTAGGAAATACTTAACTGTCAGCAAAAAGCACTCCCTAAAACACATAGGGAGTACTAAACAGGGTGCACAGGGTGCAGATGAAAAACTAAAAGGAAATCAGGAGGACTGACCTCATTGAATGATGGGACAAATGAGGGTATCAGAATTCTCTAGAATGGCTGACTCAGAAAGCAACCCTTGGAGTTCTGATTTCAGAATTTGGAGCTGCTGAATTTGACGATCAATGTCGGAAATCTTGTCCTGCAATTTGACTCGCACATGATCACACGGTAGCTCACCTTGATCATGCACGGCTAAAAACTCTTTGATTTCTGCCAGGCTTAATCCAAGACTTTGAGCCCGTTTAATGAAGCTCAATCGAGTAAACACATCGAAACCAAACAAGCGGTATCCTCCTTCGGTTCTGCCAACCGCCTGCAATAACCCTAATTCTTCGTAATACCGGATGGTTTTGATAGGAACCCCACTTTCTTTGGCAATGGGACCAATCTGCTTGGGTCGCTCGTAAGACAACATGCGGACCTCCACTGAACATCTATTGCTGATTTCTAGCTTAAACTCTCCAGCCAAGTAGAGAGTCAAGCGATCTCGCACTCGTGAAAGTAACGAATTTTTTCTGTTTTTCCAAAGGGTTGTACTGCCTTGCTACTGAGCAGTTTTGGGCGTGGGATTAATTGATTGCCTAGGATGAGTACCTAGGTCTCACCTCAATGACCCCACGATTCATCTTCATGCCACACATAAACTCATACTCACCCGGCTGCTTCGGCATAAATTCAACCTCAGTTGTTGTATCTAGTTCTAGATCAACTGCAATGTCAAATGCTGGGATCAGAAATTGGTCGTAGCAACTACTGGGATTGATGCGCTGAAGGTGCAACCGGACTGGAGCGCCGACTTCAACGATCACTCGCTTGGGTTCATATCCTTTCGCAACTGTTACGGTAACGTCCTGAACTCCCGCTTTGGTCATGCTGGCTTCAAGACTCTCTGTTGAAGGTGGCACATGGTGAGCGTGATAATCAGCTTGGTTGGCATGAAGAACGCTTTGATCCAGTTGATAGGCTTGCTTAGAAGTTGATGGAGGTGTGTTTCTCGTTGCAGTATCCGTAGACTGTGCTTCAACGACACCGCGAAACATATTCATGCCACAAGTAAATTCGTATCGACCCGGTTTATTTGGCAGAAACTCAATCGCGGTCGTTTGATTCAGTGGCAAAGATTGAGCAATACGAAAATCAGGAAAACGAACTTCTTCTAGACAGCTACTTGGGTCTTTGCGATCAAACTGTAATCGCACCGGTTGTCCTGCTTGTACAACAATTTGACTCGGTTCATATCCGCCATCAACCGTAATGGTTGCTTCCTGAATATCGCCTTCTGCCTTTGCTTGCCGGGATTTAGGTTTACTGAGCAAAAACCACCACAACTCTAGACCAATGAGCCCTATTCCACCGAGTGTAACAGCGACCTTATTGCTCAAGGGTTGCTCAATGCGTTGAAATTGACTGGCATCAGACGCAGGATGGTTATCCATCTCGCTCATTCTGGGTTCAGCCGCAACCGCCCCAGAGATTGCACCAAGGAGAAATCCCAATCCTGCTAATGTCCCCCAAAATGTTGCTTTTTTAAGCATTTTCTTGTCCTCTTACATCAGTTGAATTAACTCAATGGTTTGGGCTGAAAGTTTCGCAGCCGTAAGGCATTCGTCACCACTGAAACTGAACTAAATGCCATTGCGGCTCCAGCAATAATTGGACTCAGCAACCAGCCAAACAGTGGGTAGAGAATGCCTGCGGCAATTGGAATCCCTGCCACATTGTAGATAAACGCAAAGAACAGATTCTGCTGAATATTGCGGATGGTCGCACGGCTGAGTTGGATCGCAGTCACAATGCTCCGTAAGTCACCAGAGATCAACGTAATGTCGCTGGCTGCGATCGCAACATCAGTTCCGGTCCCGATCGCCATCCCCACATCAGCTTGTGCTAAAGCAGGCGCATCATTGATGCCATCCCCCACCATTGCCACGACTTTTCCTTCGCGTTGAAGCGTTTCAACCGTGGCGGCTTTTTGATCCGGGCGAACCTCCGCAAATACTCTTTGGATATTGACTTCTCGCGCAATCACATCTGCGGTACGGCGATTGTCTCCGGTCAGCATCACGACTTCTAATCCAAGCTTTTGCAAAGCTCGAATTGCTGCGACCGACGAAGGTTTGACTGCATCTGCAATACCCATGATCGCTTCCGCTTTGCCATCAACTGCAATCCAGATCACGGTTTTGCCCAGCGATTCGAGCTGATCCCACTGCTGCTGAAGCGGGCGAGTCTCAATGTTGAGTTCAGTCATCCAGCGATGGGTTCCGATCTGAATCCATTGATCTGAGACATAACCCTGCACCCCGCTGCCTGCAACAGCATTAAACTCCTGTGCGTCAGCTAAGATTGCACCCTGAGCCTGAGCATACTGAACCACAGCTTCAGCTAGGGGATGCTCAGAGTTGCGTTCAATGGAGGCAGCTATGCGCAGTAGATTCAATTCATTGTGATCGGCAGTGCCTCGAACGGTGACAAAATCGGTGACGGTCGGTTTGCCTTGGGTAATCGTTCCGGTTTTATCCAGCACGATCGTTTGTAATTTGTGCGCGAGTTCTAGACTTTCTGCACCTTTGATCAAGATGCCATTTTCTGCACCTTTGCCCGTTCCCACCATAATCGAGGTGGGTGTCGCTAACCCTAACGCACAAGGACAGGCAATAATCAACACGCCAACTGTTGTAATCAGCGCCATTGTCACATTACCCATGACGTTGTACCAGAGAATGAATGTTGAGATCGCAATCGCAATCACCGCAGGCACAAACCATCCGGTCACTTGATCCGCTAACCGTTGAATCGGGGCTTTTGAGCCTTGCGCTTGTTGCACCAGTTTCACAATCTGAGCGAGAAAGGTATCCTTTCCAACTCGTGTGGCGCGGAACTTGAAGCTGCCGGTTTTGTTTAAGGTGGCTCCAATCAATTCATCGCCAATTTGCTTGGTCACAGGCACACTTTCACCCGTCACCATTGCCTCGTCGATCGTTGAGCGACCCTCAATAATCTCTCCATCCACCGGAATTTTTTCACCCGGACGAACGAGAATCACATCTCCAACAACGACTTGGGCGATCGGTAAATCGATTTCTCGTCCTTGACGAATCACTCGCGCTGTTCTTGCCTGTAAGCCGCTCAGCTTACGAATCGCGTCCGAAGTTTGTCCTTTGGCACGACCTTCGAGCAATCGACCCAGCAGAAGGAGTGCAATAATCACGGATGCTGCCTCAAAGTAGACATCTGGATTCAGTCCTTGAGCAATAAACCATTGTGGAAAGAAGGTAGGAAAGAGAGAGTAGAGATAGGCTGTGCCGGTTCCAACTGCTACCAACGTGTCCATCGTCGCCGTATGGCGCTTTAAAGCTTTCCAAGCATTCACGAAGAAAGAGCTACCTGCCCAAAACAGTACTGGAGCCGTCAGCACAAACTGAAGCCAGGGATGATGTAGCCACATGGGAAGCAGGGGAATCGATAGACCTGTCATCGCAGGAAGCGAACCAATCACCAAAACTGCACTGATAATGCCGCTGACCCCAACTCTACGGGTCAACTCACGATGCTCCGCTTGTCGTACTCGTCGATCTGCATCATCTTCAGGCGCTAGTACGTTATCTTGTAGAGGCTGAGCCGAGTATCCAGCAGCATCAACTGCTTCCTGAATTTCAGCTACATCGGTTTTGCCAGGATCATAGGTGACAGCAGCTTGTTCAGCCCCAAAGTTAACGCTGCACGCTTCTACTCCGGGTACAGAGCGAATTGCATCTTCAATGTTATTGGCGCAGGAGGCACAACTCATGCCTCGCAATTTAAGAGTCGTATCTTCCATGGTGAGCTACTCCTCTGCAACTGTATAGCCTGCATCGATAATGGCCTGTTTAATGACAGACTCAGAGGTTTGAGTTTCAACGTTGACAAGCTTTGTTTTAGGATCAGCATGAACCGTAGCAGTTGGATCAATTGCCTTTACGGCTTGAGTAATGGTTTCGCTACAGGCGGAACAAGCCATGTTAGGAACAGTGAGTTGAAGTGTCATGATCTAAATCCTCTTGATGTGCAACTGATCCCATCTTGGAGTGTCTAGCAAGCTGGAGAGTCAAGGGGATAACAACAGAAACTTTACAAGTATCTTGCAAAGCTTAAATCATGCAAAATTCTTCAACTATTCTGCTTGTAAAGAGCGGTTGAAGAATTTTGCCATCGTCGGTGAATGAGTTTTACGCCATTGCTGCTGCCATCTGGTGGCAGGATTGGGCACAGCGACGACAAGACTCGGCGCATCGCTTACAGTGGTCATGGTCATGCTTCTCGCACTCAGCGGCACAGCGGTCGCACGCTTGCGCACACACTCCACATAATTGGGCATGAAGGTCAGAATTGCGAGCCATGAAACGGGCGCAGATGTCGCATGTATCGG
Organism: Leptolyngbya sp. DQ-M1; assembly: GCF_039962505.1. Classification (NCBI taxonomy): domain Bacteria; kingdom Bacillati; phylum Cyanobacteriota; class Cyanophyceae; order Leptolyngbyales; family Leptolyngbyaceae; genus Leptolyngbya; species Leptolyngbya sp. DQ-M1. The sequence continues at coordinate 37,169 of NZ_JAMPLJ010000016.1, read as the reverse complement.
CACAGTCGCGGCACAACTTAATGCACTGAGCCATCATTTGCACCATGTCACTGTCTAAGCAAGCGTTGGCACAGTTCTCACAGTCTCGTAGACAGTCAAAACAAGCCTCAATGCAGGTTTCAAGTCGGGATTGGTGAGATTGCCTTGAAGTCATAGTTTGTCTTCTGTGAATTAATAACCAGAACCTATTGGCTCTCTAGGCTTCACCCTAAAGTTGCATTGAAGCAATTACGTCTCTCCCTCGAAAGAGAGATAACTTGCACTTTTGAGCGAGAGCGATTTCATTCTAATTTCATAACTGTGTGCAATATTTTGAAGAGATGTACCGTTCTGCCATTAACTGACCCTTTGCAGGTTTCCAGATTTGGAAAATTTGACTGGTTGACACTCCAGTCAGCTGGAGCATCCAGAATAGCAACATCACTTTTCTGACCCTTTATCTGAGGCACAGCAAACAGATGTCACGCAACTTCTTCGCAAAAACAGGTTTTCTAGCTCTCACACTTGGAGCAATCGCCACCAGTAGTTTTCTGAATGCCTGCTCTACCCCTGCTCAAAACCAAACCCAAGCCCCCAGTCCTGCTGCAACTGATGCTAGCTCAATGCAAGGCATGGATCACAGTAGTATGAACCACGGCAACCCGGGCAGCATGTCGATGGATCTGGGTCCAGCCGACGCTGAATTTGATCTGCGGTTTGTCGATGCCATGACTCCTCATCATCAAGGTGCCGTCGAAATGGCAAAAGAAGCGCAGCAGAAATCCAAGCGTCCTGAAATCCAAAAGATGGCGGCTGACATCATCGAAGCTCAAGACAAGGAAATTAACCAGATGAAGCAATGGCGGCAAGCTTGGTATCCCAAAGCTAGTGCAGAGCCAGTCGCTTACAACTCAAAAATGGGTCATTCCATGCCTATGTCTCAAGATCAGATGAAAGGCATGATGATGAATATGAATTTGGGTGCAGCAGATGCCGAGTTTGATCTGCGGTTTCTCAACGCCATGATTCCGCATCACGAAGGCGCCTTCGTGATGGCACAAGATGCTCTGAACAAGTCGAAGCGTCCTGAAATTAGACAGCTGGCTCAAGGCATTATTGCTTCTCAGAAAGCTGAAATTAAACAGATGCAGCAGTGGAAACAAGCTTGGTACAAGCAATAGGTCTGACTGCAAGATTTCACGTTGATTTCATTACTCTGTGAAACGCTGGTAATTGAGTGCTGTGCGAAGGAAGCTACCAAAATGACTTATCTCCCTCAACGATCAACTGCCCAGGCGACAGTCTCCCTGCTAATGGTGTTGCTCCTAGCAACTCCAATTCGCGTTTTTGCTCATCCTGGGCACGGCAACGAATTTCAGGGAGGAAGCCATTCAGCTCAATCGGCAGATGCCATTGAAGTCGATGCGGAAACGATGAAACAATTGGGCTTAAAAGTCGAATCTGTATCGCGTCAACGCTTGGCCTTTGGCATTAAAACCACCGGACAAATTGAATCTCTCCCCAACCAACAGGTTGAAGTGACCACTCCAGTCAGAGGAACGGTGACGCAGCTACTTGTTCAACCGGGAGATAAGGTGAGCGCGGGTCAGGCCGTGGCCATCATGACTAGCCCAGAATTGGCAGAACTGCGTACGGTTGCCTTAGACCGCCGATCAGAGGCGATCGGCTCTACCCAGCAAGCACAAGCTGATTTGCAACTGGCACAGCAAAACTTCGCTCAACAACAAAAAATCGCAGCAACAGACGTCGCTCAAACCCGAACCCAACTGAACTTTGCTCAGGAGCGATTCGACAAAGACCGGGAACTGGCTAGCAGTGGTGCCCTCCCCCGACGCAGCTTTCTAGAATCGGAAACCAAACTGGCAGAAGCAAAAGCGGCTCTCACCAAAGCTGAAAGCCGCTTAGAGGTTTCAGAGGCATCGGCACAACTACGACGAGCTGAATCGGCTGTACAAGTCGCTCAATCACGAGTGCAACTGAGTGAAGAAACCTATCAGGCTCGCCTGAGGCAACTGGGTGCAAGTGCAAACCAGGACGGCACAATCACCATAACGGCTCCGATTTCAGGCACCGTTGCCGATCGTGAAACTACTACGGGCGAATCGGGCGAGGACGCAGGCAAGAAGGTGATGACGATTATTAACGGCAGCAGTGTCCAGGTGAGCGCCAACATCTATGAGAAAGACCTCGATCGTATTCAGACTGGGCAGCAAGTCCAGATAAAAGTTGCCAGCTTGCCCGAGCGTACGTTTCAAGGACGCATCAGTGTGGTTGGATCAGTCGTCGAAGATGAAACCCGCATCGTGCCTGTAAAAGCGCAACTAGACAATCCGAATGGGGTGCTCAAACCAGGGATGTTTGCTGAATTGGAAGTGTTAACTGATCGGGCTCCCGCTGCCTTGTTAGCAGTTCCAAAATCAGCACTGGTCACCACAAACGATAAAAAGACAATTGTATTTGTGCAAAATGGCACCGCGTTTCAACCGACAGAAGTCACATTAGGTAGAGACACAGGTGAATTGGTCGAGGTCAAGTCCGGGTTGTTTGATGGCGATCGCATTGTTACCCAACGCGCTAATCAGTTGTATGCTCAATCGCTACGAGGCGGCAGCAAGCCAGCCGATGATCACGGGAAGGCAAATTCTGCATCAGCCTCCAACCCACAGCCTTCGATTCCTTTATGGGTTGGAATTCCTATTGGAGGAGCAGTTATGGCGGGTACTTTTGGGGCTGGAATGCTATGGGCGAATCATCGCCGTCGCAAAGCATTCGTTCCATTCCCAAATGGGCACACAAGCCATGAGTCTCTCGATGGCTTGAGCCTGACTGATTATGACGCCCACCCGCCAACGCCTGCTTTGAAGTCAGAGGGTGATCATCATCCTCACCAACCGCGCTAGGTAAACCGTCATGCTAAGTTCTATCATTCAATGGGCGATCGCTCGCCGATGGCTCGTGATTCTAGGGGCGATCGTCATCACTATTTGGATCTTCCGCACTATCATTCAGATGCCGCTGGATGTATTTCCTACCTTTGCACCACCGCAGGTTGAAATTCAAACCGAAGCGCCAGGCCTTGCACCTGAAGAAGTGGAGTCTTTGGTGACACTCCCCATTGAAAGCGCAATTAATGGCACACCAGGGGTGAGTGCAGTGCGGTCTTCGAGTGCAGCCAGTATTTCAGTAGTGCGAGTGGTTTTTAACTGGGGCACCGATATCTATCAAGCCCGGCAGCTAGTGACCGAACGGTTACAGTCTGCTCAAAGTAAACTTCCAGAAGGGATTGAGACTCCACAAATTGCTCCCAGCAGTTCGCCCATTGGCACAATTGTCACTTACGCCTTTACCTCTAAAACAACCGACTTAATGGAAGTGCGGCGCATTGTCGATTGGCAAGCCACCAATCGCCTGCTGGCAGTGCCGGGAGTCACGCAAGTTATCGTGTTTGGTGGCGATGTGCGGCAATATCAAGTTCTCGTTGCGCCCGAAAAGCTACAAGCCTTCAATGTGTCGTTGCAACAAGTATCAGAAGCAGTGGCAGCGGCAAATGTGAATGCGCCAGGTGGTTATTTAATTACGCCTGATCGCGAAAAACTGATCCGGGGCATCGGGCGAATCGAGGATATTGAAGCGTTGAAGCAATCGGTCATTACGGCTCGCAATGGAACACCCGTTAGGATTACAGACGTTGCCGAGGTCAAAATTGGCGCAGCCGTGAAGCGTGGGGATGCCAGCGTTAACGCTCAGAAAGCAGTCGTTGCGATCGTCAATAAGCAGCCGCAAGCCGACACACCCACCGTCACTCGTGCCGTTGAAGCCGCAATGGCTGAGGTAAAAGCAGGATTGCCAGAAGATATTCAGGTTGCCACGACGTTTCGCCAAGAAACCTACATTGATGCCTCGATCGAGAATGTGCGGGAAGCATTAGTTGAAGGCAGCATTATCGTTGCCTTAATCTTGATTCCATTCTTGGTGAATTGGCGCAACTTAGCAGTATGCTTGGCGGCTCTACCTCTGTCTTTATTAATCGGTGTGCTGGCACTCAACTGGCTAGGACAAGGGCTAAATACCATGACCCTAGGCGGCTTGGCAGTTGCCATCGGATCTGCTGTGGATGATGCGATCGTAGATGCCGAAAATGTCTATCGCTGCCTGCGAGAAAATAAATATTCTCCCAATCCTCGCCCCGTTTTAGAGGTAGTGTTTGAGGGTTGTCAAGAAGTTCGAGATTCTGTATTTGGAGCCACTATCATTACGATCGTCGTCTTCTCGCCCATCTTTGCGCTCACGGGTGTAGAAGGCAGCATTTTTATCCCAATGGGGCTGGGCTACTTGGCGGCAGTGCTCGCATCTAGCGTCGTTGCCTTGACCGTTACCCCTGCTTTGTGTGCGATTTTACTGCCCTACGGTCGTCTGCCTGAGCGAGAACCTTGGGTCGCTCGATTCTTCAAAAGACTTTATCTACCACTGCTCAGGTTTTCAATGCGCCGCTCGACCATTATTTTGGGTATCGCAGGCGCAAGTTTAGTAGCGGCGGCGATCGTTGTTCCGTCGTTTGGACGAATCTTTTTACCGGAATTTCAGGAGCAATCGCTGGTCAATACGCTACTGCTGTATCCTGGCTCATCGTTGGAAGCCACAAATAGCGCCGCATCGGTGCTGGAACATAAGCTGAAAGATAATCCCAGCTTTCAAAGCATTCAAGTGCGTTCTGGACGAGCGGCGGGAGATGCCGATGCCGCCGGGGTGAATCTGACTCACCTGGATGTGGAGTTGAGCGAGACAGGGATGAAAGACCGTAAAGCTAGCATGGAGTTGTTGCGCAAGGAGTTTAGTAAAGTGCCAGGAGCAGCACCGAACGTAGGCGGCTTCATTTCTCACCGCATGGACGAAGTGCTCTCAGGAGTCAGAAGCGCTATTGCCGTTAAAATCTTCGGTCCTGAACTGGAACAACTTCGCATCCTAGGACAGCAAGTTAATGATGCCATGCAATCGGTTGAAGGCGTGGTCGATCTCCAACTAGAGCCCCAGATTCCAGTGGAACAGATTCAGGTTCAGTTTGATCGTGTTGCTGCTGCCCGGTATGGATTAACGATTGGGCAACTTTCAGAAACGATTGAGACGGCATTAAATGGACGGGTGGTTTCGCAAGTTCTAGAGCAGCAGCAAACCTTTGACCTAGTGGTGTGGTTAAAGCCTGAAGCGCGTCAAGGGGTGGATACCATCGGTAATTTAGTGATTGATACGCCCAGCGGCAAAAAAATTCCGTTGGCACAGGTGGCAACCGTTCAGGACGGTACAGGTCCAAACACAATTAACCGTGAAAATGTTTCTCGCTTGATTGTGGTGGCTGCCAATGCGCAGGGTAGAGATTTGCGATCGGTAGTGAGCGATATTCAGGCAAAGGTCAAGCAGCAAGTTCAAACTCCGCCCGGATATTACATCCAGTATGCTGGGCAATTTGAAGCCGAAGAGCGGGCATCCCAAAATATTTTGCTTTTCAGCGCGATCGCCTTTGTCATCATCACCATCATCATGTATCTCTCGGTGAAATCGGTTGCATCCACCGCCATGATCATGATTAACCTACCTCTAGCCCTCGTGGGGGGTGTGATTGCAGTGGCACTTACAGGAGGCATCTTGTCGATCGCCTCGCTGGTGGGATTTGTCACGCTGTTTGGCGTTGCAACCCGAAATGGGTTGCTGCTGGTAGACAACTACAACACCAAGTTTGTTGCCGGAATGCCGTTGAAAGATCTCCTGATTCAAGGGTCGATGGAACGGCTCAACGCTATCCTTATGACAGCGTTTACTTCTGCATTAGGGTTAGCGCCCCTAGTCATCGCTGGCGGACCCGGAAAAGAGCTTTTGCAACCCTTATCGATCGTTGTTCTGGGTGGACTCTTTACCTCTACAGCTCTGACGCTGCTGATATTACCTGCGCTCTATGCCAGGTTCGGCAAGTACCTATTTCCGAAACGATTAATTGTTGAGAACGGCAAAGTCTCTCAACTAGAGATGGAGCACCCTCAAGGAAAGGCTTAACGGTCTAAAGCCAACAGTTTTGTTTATTAACGAGGAGAAACATCATGCAATTGAAAATGAATGTGACAGCGATTTCAGCGATCGGGCTGCTATTCTTGGGCGCTTGTAGCAGCGGCAACCAAGCAACTAATTCAACCAGTAGCCCTGCTCCTTCTGCGGAAACTCAACCTTCTCCCCCTGCTGGCAGTCCCGCTAAATCTACATCTGGTGGGAATCACGGTGGGCAAGGCGGACAGGTGATTGAATCAGGACCCTATCATCTGGAACTTGTATCGAAAAAAGAGGCAGCGCAGACTCACATCGACTTTTTCTTACAGAAAGGCGACAATCATGAACCAATTCCCAATGCAAAGGTAACAGCTCAAGTTCAATTGCCTGATGGCAGTCAGAAATCACTAGATATGAAGTACGACGCAAGCGATAAGCACTATACAGCAATCTTACCCAGCGCTACGCCAGGAGAATACAAGGCTGTTATTCTCTCAGACATTAGCGGAGAAAAAGTGAATGGGCGCTTCAGCTTCAAGCACTAATACTGATTGGTATTTGATTTTGCTTAAGGTGTTTTGATCACCCCTCTGATTCACAGCCATATTACATAGGTAGAGTTATCTATCAAGCGATCTCATGCGCGTGTTACTAGTGGAAGATGAACCTGATTTAGGCACCGCGATTCATCGTGTGCTGAGTCGGGAAAAGTATGTGGTGGACTGGGTGCAAGATGGCAGCACAGCTTGGGCATATCTCGACAACTCCGATGTTCACTATACCTTAGCCATTCTGGATTGGATGCTACCTGGACTATCTGGGGTAGAGTTGTGCAAGCGACTCCGCTGTCAAAACAATCCACTCCCCATTCTGCTTCTGACTGCCAGAGATCGCATGGAAGATAAAGTAGCCGGACTCGATGCCGGAGCCGATGATTACCTAGTTAAGCCCTTTGGCATGGCTGAACTGTTGGCGCGACTGCGGGCGCTGCAACGACGATCACCCGAACTCCATCCCAAACAACTCCAAGTCGGCAGTCTCATTCTCGACTACGGTGCCCACACCGTTTGCTGGCAAACTCTCGATGGGTACCAAATTCCTATTTCTTTGACTGCAAAGGAATTTCAGACACTGGAATACTTTATGAGACATCCCAGTCAAGTGGTGACAAGCCATCAAATCATGAATCAACTCTGGGAAGTGGGTGCAGAACCAACCAGCAACGCGGTAGCTGCCCAAATTCGGTTGCTACGGCGTAAGCTTGCAGAAGCCGGGTGTGACGGTCTCATTGAAACGATTCATGGAATCGGCTATCGATTCAACGTACCTCATGCGTCAAAATAAGCTATTTAACCGCACTCGTATTCAGCTTGCAGGCTGTTACGCTGGGGTCATGGGATTAATTTTAAGCGTCAGCGGACTAATTACTTACCAGTCGTTATCAGCCGCTCATTGGCAGGCCGTCGAGCAGGAACTAGAGTCCATTTCAGGAACACTGCACGACTCTTTAGAACCGAAGTTAAAGCAACCTAACCGGCTTGAGCCTGCGATTAGACAAGCCCTCCCAGGGCTATGTCTTATGGGAACGGATTGCTCAAATGATGCTCAAAAGCGACATATTCTTGGCATTGTTCAAGAAGACAACTATTACGTGCGCTTCTTTACCCAATCTGGGCAACTTTTAGCGAATTTGGACAAGCAGCCTGCCAGCTTACCACCTCTAGTCACCAAAGAGGGTTGGACTACGCTGCACAACCGGAGTGGAACCCGCTATCGCCAGACCACGCTACTGCTAAAAACTGCCACCGGTTCTGCTTGGGGCTACATGCAGATTGGGCGATCGCTGAAAGAATATGACGATCATCTCACCATGCTGCGGCTACTGCTTGCTGTTGGGCTACCGCTTGCCATGCTGCTTGTTGCGGGGGCAGGATGGTGGTTAGCAGGACTTGCCATTCGCCCTGTCTACCAGTCGTATCAACAGATGCAACAATTTACCGCTGATGCGGCTCACGAACTGCGCACTCCCATTGCCGCCATCCGCGCTACTGTTGAGTCTGTCCAAGGTGTAGTGGATCTCCCGCTGGAGGAAATGCAGGGAGCATTCAGTGTCGTGGATCGTCAAAACAATCGACTAGCACACCTGGTACAGGATCTTTTACTGCTCTCGCGGATGGATCAAAAAACGCTGGTAGAAAAACGTCAGCCCTGTTGCATCAATGACCTAATTCACGATTTAGTGGAAAGCTTATCCATATTAAAGATTGCAGCTCCCATCCAGTTAACAACGCAGTACCGAGTTAAAGAGCCGTTGTATGTTATGGGTGATGAAAATCAATTGAGTCGCTTATTCTCTAACCTCATCGTCAATGCCTTGCACTACACGCCTGCCGGTGGAGTAGTAACAGTAATTGTAGGGCGAGAGGACACTCATGCTCTCATTCAGGTAAAAGACACTGGCATTGGCATCGCCCGAGAAGATCAGTCCCGTATTTTCGATCGCTTCTATCGAGTGAGTTCTGATCGCTCTCGTCAAACTGGAGGAGCTGGATTAGGGTTGGCAATTGCAAAAGCAATCTCAGAGTCTCATCACGGCAGTATTCAAGTAGACAGTGATTTGGGCAAAGGAAGTACCTTTGCCGTGCGATTGCCTTTAATTTAGAGTCGAAGGGTCATCTTTTAAAGGCAGTATCAACTTAACCATGTATGTTCAAAAATAAGCATAGTGATCCTTGAACATTCAAGCGTTGCTCAATTTTATGTAGCAATTTTGTACAGTGACTTTTTATTTAGTCGTGGTGGCGAATTGATGTCATCAAACGTGTGCAGCTTGTCTCTACTAGAGTTTAGCTTTGAGTCTGAACAGGGAGAATTGTCGCTAATTAGTGCCTGTCTTCGCTACGAGAAGCATTGCCAGAGTTTCTGTGCCACAACTCTTTAGTAGCCCTGCTAAGGTCATCTTAGGGTTGAAGCCCTGAGTAAATTGCTACCTCTGGCTGTTCACCTAAAAGTATCCTGCATACTCATAAGTATGGCATTTCCCTCTACCTCTCTCATTCATGCCCCAACGGCACTGGTTGCCGAAACGCATCTTGCCCTTGCCTCAAAAGAGATTGGGTACGCTTTCATTAGCATTGTCAACTTAACTAGATTTCGCGCTGATTGTTGAGAATGGGTGCACTTGGAGTTACGAAAAAGACAGCCTTTCCGCCTTTGAAAATCACCCACTTTCTCAATAAGCAAGGTTGAATTGAGTTAAGTTGACAATACCATTGGGTTTCAGCTTTCAACGTTTTCTCTTGCTTCAATTCATCCATCGCAACTGGATAAGCAGCATTTTTATCGACCGTGATGACTCGTGGAATTTGAGTGTGCTTGGCTCCTAATACTTTGCGAAAAAAGCGGGCTGCCGCCTTCCCATCTCGCTTTGCACTCAACATGAAGCCCACTGTATTGCCCTCCGAATCCACTGCTCGATATAGATATTTCCACTCACCTCGAATTTCGATGTAAGTTTCGTCCACCCGCCATGAGTCGTTCGTTGGATTCAGAAAGGGTCGAATGCGCTTGTCGAGTTCGGGAGCGAATTTCAAAACCCAGCGATAACGGTGGAATGATCGACTGCAACGCCCCTTTCTGCCATCATTTCCTCTAAATTCCGGTAGCTCAAAGAATAGCGGCAATACCAGCGCACGTTCAGCAAGATAATTTCAGGCAGAAAGTGATGCCATTTGAACAGTGAGTCGGTCGTCATTTAGGGCAAAGCTAGAGAAAATTGAGCTTCCACACCTTACCATTTTTGCGACACAACCGTAAATTTTACTTGGCAACCGATCGCGGAGTTTTCTACACAATTTATGACTGGATGCAGCGATCGGAATGGAAGGAACTGTACTTGGTTGAGCCGTAGTAGCCGACTTATTCTAATCATTAAGCACAGAGAAAACGAACTGAGTTCTGTTCTAGAGTATGTGACTTTCTCAAGTGCTTTGCTACGAATTGAATGATTGACACGGCTGCATCTTTTCGTTCCTTCAATCCTCTCTCAATCCCCTCAAACACTATGACAGCTCCCTCTTCAAGCCATCGGAAAATCTACAACGATATTACGCAAATCCAAGTCCAGCTAGATGCAACACTGCAAAGCATGTTAGAGCAGGCAGGCAGCAGAATTCACATCGATCGACAAACAGAACTCAAACAAAACATTGAAAGCACAAATCAGCGATTAGAAAAACTCAAAGCGCAATACATTTGCCCAGTCTGAAACAGCAGAACCACTCACAGAAATTACAAGGAGCAATGAGACCCCATGAGCAGCGAAACACAAACGCCTGAACGACAACTCCAGACCGAGAAAAATGCTTTTCAAGGTGAAGAGCATGAACTTCCCAAACGCCCTCCTAAAGCAATGGCTTCTCCTGAATACACCAGTAACAATATGCCCAATGTCTGGGTGTACAACGGCGAAGCTTACGACCTCACAGATTTCATGAAGAAGCATCCTGGCGGCGAATTCTTCATTGGGCGCATGAAGAATCGAGACATTACCACTGTTGTTAATATCTTTCACCGCAACCCTGCAAAGGTGAAGAAGATGCTTCAGAAATACGCTTTGGGACGAAAAACAACGCCCGAAGACTTGCACCCAAAATACAATGCACCGCCTTTTCTCTTCCATGATACCTTTGATGGTCGCAGAGACACTCCTCAGTTTGATTTCGAGACCAAAGAGCAACTCCTCGATCGCATTAGAACTCGATTGAATACGAAAGAAATGCAAGCAAAGGTCGATCGCATGGATTTCCTCTTTGATGCAGTGACCATTACTCTAGTTCTTCTCTACATCTTGGTACAAGCACTTCGACTCACAGTGGCACAATTCATGCCGATTTATCTCTTTGCGCCATTGATGGTGATGCTCAGAATCTCTCTTTCAGGTGCAGGACATTACTACAATCACCGCCCACAAGTTCGATTCAATAAGTTCTTCGCTCATGTGTTTGACATTAACTATGTTCCGATGTCCTTTGTTGTGATTGATGGTCATTCTTTGATGCATCATCCCTACACCCAAAGCAAAGTTGATGTCAAAACCAATGTATTCACGGCAATGATGGAACTACCTCGTTATTACCGAGTTCCATTCCATACCGTCCACAAGCTTGCTCATGTATTAACAGGGATGTTGGTTCGGACAGTCGAGATTTCATACTATGCCGTTCGATTTGGGGTACACAACTTCTATGGCACTTGGCAACGCGGACTACCGCACTACATCGGTATGATCTTTATGCGAGTGTTGCTACTCGGTGAGCTAGTTCTCTTTGCCCTTCGTGGAGATTTCGTTGCTTGGTTCGTACAGTTTGTTCTCACAACTTGGATTAGTACGTTCATGATTGTGGCAAGTCACGATTTTGAAGTCGAAGATTCAGCCAACACGGAACAGATTGAGCAACAAGATTGGGCAGTATTCCAAATCAACAATTCCTACGACTTGACGATGATTGGCAACAAATATATTGATTGCTTCTTATCAGCAGGTCTGAGTCCTCACCGAGTTCATCACGTCTTACCTTATCAACGCAGTGGGTTCGCCAACATTCTCAGTGAAGACATTGTTCGAGAAGAAGCTGCAAAGTTTGGTGTGCCCTGGTTAGCTCCTAAAAATTTCTTCCTCGATCGCTTACCGCTTCTGGTTAATCACTACTTGCTAGAGCGATCGCGCATGGCAGATGAGAAAAACTTTGGACTGCTGACAGAGCATTTCCACCCCCAAGCGTTAAAGACTTCGTTCGACTACATTCTCAAAGGTTTCGCTGGCATTGGTTCTATCTAATTTCACACACTCTATTGGAGCAATACATCATGACGACAATGATTCCTCTCAAACAATCCCTCTCGCAATCTGCGATCATTAAAGCTCAACCTTACTTCAGCAATTCTAAATCGATTCTTGCAACGATCGAGAGCATTGCAACTGGAACACCTGAACACTGTATTTCTCAAGTTGATGCTGCTCGGACTGTTGCCCAAATGCCGAATCTGGTAAAAAACCAAAGCCGCATCGAAACGCTGTACCAAAACACGCGTATCAACACCCGTCACCTGGCTCTCAATTTGTTATCCGAGGATGCGCTGACCACTACTCAAAGCAGTTCGATTCAAGATCGAATGCAGATGTATCAATCGTATGCGATTCCTCTAGCTGAGAGAGTTGTCAAGCAAGCCCTAGAATCTGCTACCGCAAAATCAACTTTCGGTTGTCCAGAACTGCTCAAAGATTCGATTCGTCAGATTGTCTTTGTGTCTAGTACAGGGTTTGTTGCTCCAGGCGTTGATACGAAAGTGATTAAGCGGCTTGGGCTGAGACGGGATATTTCCCGCGTTACGGTGAATTTCATGGGCTGTGCGGCAGCAATGAATGGCTTAAGAGTAGCGAGCGATCATGTGCGATCGCATCCTACGCATCGATCTCTAGTGATTTGCTTGGAGCTGAGTTCAGTCAATGCGGTTTTTGAAGATGACATCAATGATGTGATTATTCATAGTATTTTCGGGGATGGTTGTGCGGCAGTGGTTGTGGGAGCTTGCGAAGAAGGGCAGGCGTTAGAAGGAAGAATTGTTATTCGAGATTATCTGAGTCAGTTGATTGCTGATACAGAAGATGGAATTACTCTCGGTGTGCAGGACAATGGCATCACTTGTAAGCTATCCCGCCAACTGCCGGACTACATTGAAGCGGGAGTTAATCCAGTGATTGAAAGCTTTCTGGAGCAAAATGGATTGACCAAAGAGCAGATTGATTTGTGGGCAATTCATCCAGGTGGGACTCGAATTGTGGAGCGATCGCAGCGTTCTCTCGGTCTAAGTGATGATCAGGTTGCCTATAGCTGGGAGATTCTGAGTGAATACGGAAATATGCTGAGTGCTTCAATCTTATTTGTACTAGAGAGAATGCTATCGAAACAGGAATCTTCAGATGAAAGATTACTGACTGGACTGGCTTTTTCATTTTCGCCTGGAGTTGGAATTGAAGGCATCTTGTTTCAAAAACTTTAGGGCGTACTTCAAAGGCTTCTCACTACATCTCTATATTCAGGGCGGACATGAAGAAGCCGAAGGGTGTTAAACACGCTCTAGTATTGCAATCTATTCAAGACCAAATCATTCTATGAGGACACAAGCATGAGATTCATTCGATTCCTGTTAGAAATTTCGTGGCGGAGTATCGTGATTGCTGCGAGTGTGGGGTTTGTTAGTGGCTGCGGTAACTCATTGTTGATTGCACTTGTTAATCGTTCAATTCATGAATCTTCTGTGCCAAATGCGCTTCTCTATTTTGCTGGATTAGCAATCTTTACTTTACTCACAAGCGTTACCTCACAATTCATGCTGATTCACTTGGCACAGGGAGCCATCTATGAACTGCGATTAAAGCTCAGCCGCAATATTCTCTCTGCTCCACTGCAGCATTTAGAACAATTGGGTGAGAGTCGATTGTTGATGACTTTAACCGATGATATTCGAGTTCTATCTCATGCCGTATCTGTTATTCCTAATCTGTTTATTGATCTCGCGACAGTCGCAGGTTGTTTGGTTTATTTAGCCTGGCTATCAAGTACAATCTTTGCTTTAACTGTTGGAATTAGCGCGATCGCAATCTGGGGAGTTCAGACCAAAGTGAATCAAGCTCGATCACTGTTCACCGTTGCACGAGACGAAGAAGATCATCTGCTTCAACATTTTCAAACGATTACTCACGGAACCAAAGAACTCAAACTTCATCGAGCGAGACGAGAAGATTTCATCTCAAAGAATGTACAAAGTAGTGCTTCTAAACTGCGGCAGAAAAATAGCAAAGCAATGAAAAGCTTTGCGGTTGCTAATGGATTAGGACAATCCTCTCAATTCTTCACAATGGGTTTTGTTCTGTTTGTTCTCCCGCTGTTCCTGCACGTTCCCCTGCCGATGCTTTCAACCTATGTTCTAACTAGTACATTTATTTCGATGCCGATGCAGAGTTTGTTAAATCGCCTTCCTGATATCATGCGCGGCAATGTGGCTTTGCGAAAAATTGAGCGACTGCGGCTCTCACTTACCAGTCAGCTAGAACATGAATCGATGCCTACTTTCAAAGTCAACTCCCACTGCCAAGTTGAACTCGACCAAGTCACCTATCTTTATCAACCAGAGCGCGAAGAAGAGGGGCCTCAGTTGCATCATCCGAGAGGAGACCGACCAATCAGCAGCCGACTAGTCACGCCTCCTCCAATGATTGAAGAAAGAGGGTTTTTCTTGGGAGCTATCACACTATCTTTCAAACCTGGAGAAGTAACTTATATTGTCGGTGGTAATGGAAGCGGTAAATCAACCTTAGCAAAATTGATTGCAGGTTTATATACACCCCACGACGGCGCGATCTATCTGAATGGAGTTCGGATTACAAATCACAATCGCGAATGGTATCGGCAACATTTCTCGGCTATCTTCTCTGATTTTCATCTGTTCGATAGCTGTCTAGGATTTAACCGTCCTAACCTTGATGAAGAAATTGAAATGTACTTGCAACAGTTACGCCTCGATCATAAGGTACAAGTCAAAAACGGCATTCTCTCGACAACTCGCCTTTCTCAAGGGCAGCGCAAACGGTTAGCACTTCTGACCGCTTATCTTGAAGACCGACCGATTTACCTGTTTGATGAATGGGCATCGGATCAAGAACCGCTCTTTCGAGAACTGTTCTACAAAGAAATTTTGGTCAAACTGAAGCAGCAAGGTAAGACTGTGATTGTTATCACTCACGACGATCGATATTTCCATCTCGCAGACCACATTGTTAAGCTCGACTACGGCAAGATCGAGTTAGATGAAAAGCCACTCTCTATCGGTCACAAAGCTTAATCTGAAGCCAGCAAAGTTTCAGCTTAAATAAGGAATGATGCGGCATTTGGAGAATTCCCACCTGTGCTTTCCGTAACTCGATTTCTCTTGCAAAGCAAATCTTGTCAGCTCGCAAGTCATTTGATTGGTTTGAGTTGTTTCTGGATGAGTTCTCTCAATATCGCTGTTGCTCAATCGATTGTTCCGGATCAAACCCTGCCGCCCAACGAGCGATCGCAAGTCTTGCCTATCTTTCCCTCTGAAGATCTGATCACCGGTGGTGCAACTCGCGGCAGCAATTTATTCCACAGTTTCCGACAGTTTAACGTTGAAGCAGGGAAAGGTGTTTACTTCCTTGATCCTGGAAAGATTCAGAATATCTTTAGCCGAGTTACAGGTAATACTCGTTCTGAGATTTTTGGTACATTGGGCGCGATTCAAATCGTTAACGGTAATTTTGCACCTACTAACGCGAATCTGTTTTTGATCAATCCCAACGGAATTATTTTTGGTGCAGGAGCGCGGCTGAACTTAGCTGGCTCCTTTGCTGCAACTACAGCACCAGGAATTCAATTCGGCGACCAAGGTAGCTTTAGTGCCATTAATCCGACTGCTCCAGGTCTTTTAACGGTCAATCCTTCTGCCTTTTTATTCAACCAGATTGCAGCACAGCCGATCGTTGTACGATCGCTCAATCTAGATTTTACAAAGCCCGAGGATCTAGCCATCCTGGGAGTTAATCCAAATAGAAGCTTGCTGCTAGTTGGCGGAGATGTACGCTTAGAAGCAGGATTGCTCAGTGCGAACGGTGGTCGCCTTGAATTAGGAGGATTGGCAGGCTCAGGAGCGATCGGACTCACTACAGATAATGCTCGTTTGAGTCTGAATTTCTCGTCTGACAGTCCACAATCCAATGTTGCGTTTACTCAAGCTGCGGGTGCAAATGTAACGGGGCAAGATGGAACAATCTCAATTCAAGCTGGTAATCTCGATGTTCTTGATGGCAGTGTTCTTTTTGCGGGTATCAATAGCGGAACTGATCCCACAGCACAAGCAGGAGATATTCGCATCAATACAACTGGAACAACCACGATCGCGGGTTCTGGAACTGTTCGCTTTGCGACTGGAACACTCCTGACTCGGAATTCCAATGTCTTGAACACAATAGGAACTGGAAGCACCGGAAATAGTGGCAATGTTGTTATTCAAGCGAGATCAGTTAAGATTCAAGATTCTGCTCTAGTTGGAACGAGTGTGACTGGAATTGGAACTGCGGGAGATCTAAGTATTCAGGCGAGCGATCGAGTTCTTGTTGACAATGCCTTTCTTAACACAGGCGTGTTAGGTGATGGACAGGGAAAGAGTGGCAATTTGAACATTGTGGGGCAAACTTTGACCTTGAACAATCGCGCTCTGATTTCAGCGAGTTCATTTGGGCAAGGGGAAGCCGGAAATGTTCTGCTGCAAGCGACGGGCGCAATTTCGGCAAAAGATTCGACTGTCGCTGCCACGTTTTCTGGAGAAAGAGGAAAAGGAGGTAATGTTAGTATAGAGGCTGGCTCTTTGCTATTGGATAATGCTCGATTTAACACAGGCACGTTTGGACACGGAGACGCAGGAAGTATTGCAATTCGCACACGCGATGCAACGTCTCTGACGAATGGCAGCCAAATCAGTTCTAGTGTCATCGCTTTCCCACAGTTTGGATTTGTTGGAATTGGAAATAGTGGCGCAATTCAAATCGATGCGGCTGCACTTTCTCTAAGTGGGGATTCTACCATCTCAACACTGACCTTTGGTGTTGGGAATGCGGGGAGCATTAAGATTCGAGCCAGTGATGCAGTTCGGATGGATAACAGTAGTATTTTTAGCGATGTGAGTTTAGGTGCGATCGGTCGGGGTGGCGATACTCAAATTCAAGCACAGTCTGTCTCGCTGTTGAATCGCTCGCGATTAACAACTGGAACACTAGGGCAGGGAGATGCAGGTCATCTCTCGGTGCAAGCCAAGGATTCTATTCAAATCAGTGGCGAAAGTCTGGTTTTGAGTGCTGTGCAGGCGGGTGGAATCGGCAAAGCAGGCGATGTATTACTTCAAGCCCGATCGCTGTCACTTTCCGATAGTGCTAGATTAGTCACCGGAACTTTTGGACGAGGTGATGCAGGCAATCTCTCTGTGCAAGCAAAAGACTCGATTCAGTTGAGTGGTGATAGTTTAATCTCTAGCTCCGTGCAGGCGGGTGGAATTGGTAAAGGCGGAGATGTCACAATTCAAACGAGATCGCTCTCTCTAACAGAAGGCTCACAAATTCAATCAGCAATTTTCCGCTCACTTGGCGGTCTACCTCCTGGACAAGGACAAGGTGGAACGGTGCGAGTCAATGCTTTGGACTCTATTCAGCTATCAGGAACCAATGTAGAAGGATCTCCGAGTGCGTTGACTACCACGGCTGAAGTCAGTACTCAGGGACGAGCAGGCGATCTGTATGTCACAACCCCAGATTTGACAATCCGCGATCGTGCCAGTATTGGTGCTGAAACCCGCAATGCTGATCCAGGTGGAAAAATTGTCATGCAAGTCGGCAACTTGACGATCGCGAATGGTGGACGAGTGCAAACCAGCGCGACTAATTCGGGTAATGCAGGCACAATCGATGTCCAGGCAAATTCGGTGCAACTTCAGAACGGAATCATTTCAGCCGATTCGGTTCAATCTGGCGGCGGAAGCATTGCCTTAAATGCACGGGATGTTCGACTCCGAGATCGATCGCTCGTTAACACAAATGTTGCTCAAGGTGCAAGTGGTGGTGGTGACATTAGCATTAACGCCAATACTTTCTTAGCATTAGAGGATAGTGATATTTTGGCGAATGCAAACCAAGGTCGCGGCGGCAATATTACTATTCGTTCAACGGCTTTTATTGCTGATTTTTTCTCAAGCAATCGATCAAATTCAGCCCGTTACACCGGAGATTTGACCCAGTTTCGAGGAAACGATCGGGTTGATATTTCTGCATCTTCTGCGTTGGGAATTAGTGGTACAGTCACAATCCCGGATTTTAGTTTCCTGCAAGACAATCTGACACAGCTACCACAAGCGTTAATTGATCCAACTACCTTGTTAGCTGATAGTTGTATTGTTCGGAATCGTCAGGCGGGTAACTTCATCATCACAGGTTCAGGCGGATTGGCAGCACGCCCAGGAGATGCCGCGATTGCATCGTTCTCAACAGGTGAAGTTCACGCCCTTCAGTCAGAACCACACAAACAGAGCCGTGAACGCATTGTTGAACCCCAAAGAATTTATCGCCTGTCGAATGGTCAACTAATCTTGAGTCGAGATTGCCCGTAGTTTTCTGCAAACAGATTGACAGAATCGTACAAGCACTTTCGCTGAAAGATTACTAGGAGTCAGTTGTCCAAATTTGTAGTAATAGAGTACAGACACAAAGTTATTCCAAGCCATTCGCACTGTTATGAAATTTCGTCGTTTGTTCGCATCATTGTCACTGATCACGATCGGCTTCAGTTTGGGCTTTAGTTCTCTTCCCGCAATCTATGTTCCTGTCTCTGCTCAAACACCTGCGAATCGTGCAGCTAGATTAGTTGCTAGAGAACGAGGTAGCCAAATTAATGTACGATCGTCCCCCTCAATCTCTGCGCCAATTAAACACTATGGATTAGATGGTGATACTGTGGCAGTCTTACAGGAATCAAAGGGATCAGACGGTTATAGCTGGTATTTTGTGAGATTTCCAAAATCACAAGCGATAGGTTGGGTACGAGGCGATTTCGTTGTATTTTCAAATCAATCCTCCGCTCCGAATTCTCCGATTCAAACGCTACCAGATGTGGAAATGTCCGCTTTCGGGCTGTCACTTATGAACGAGCAGAATCTGTCAATGCACCTGCACTAGAAGCAGCGATCGCGAAAGAGCTAGCTAGCGATACTGCTAATGTGCGCTATCTCTATAACCTGGTTGACCTGAATCAAGACGGTAGCTATGAAGCCATTGCCTATTTACCGAGCGCCTGTGGAACTGGAGGATGTTCGATGATGATCTTTAGAGCAGCTGGGAATGGACACGCATTAGTGTCGAGACACACTTTGATTCGGAATCCGATCGTAGTTAGTAATACAACAACAAATGGTTGACGCGATTTAGTCGTGTATGTTTCAGGTGGCGATGCAAAGCCAAGCTACCACGTCTTGAAGTTTGATGGTTCAGAGTATCCGCTCAACCCTTCAACCGCGTCAGAAGTTCCACCGGGTACGATCATTTCAGGTCAGTCTGTGAGCGCAGATCAGATTTTTCCGAATATTGGACTAAGAATTTCTAATTGATAGTAGCAATACAAGCATCTCATAGCCGTTAACCCAAGAGAGGTTAACGGCTTCAGTTGTCTGATTACCGTTTTCGGCAAAGTCAGTGACTTGATTGGGCAATATTCTCTACAACATTGTGTCATTAACTTGGTCGAAACAGGCCGTGTGTTCTTGGGAGGCTCGCTCTACTGTAAAAGTAATCAAGCAATACCAAAGGAGAACCGAATCATGTTACCCCCAATTCTTGACACGATCGCATCCAAACTCGATGCTCTCGAAATTCAAAGTTCAAACATGGCACATTTTTTCTGCCGGCTCATTCCTGCTCAATGTCCCTTTGAACGCACTATTTCCTGTTTTGGTCGAACCTTACTCTACATCCCACCGCTTTGCAAACTTAACCCATTCTACGAACAGCTAGTGAGCTTACGTTTTCGAGCATTGTGCTATCTTGCAGATAGTTGTGGTGAAGATATCACTACCTACTGCTAGTTCAAAATGGTTGATACCGCACTGAAAAATACAATCCATTCTCCTGCAAAGAATTTCCACGCCCAGAAACTGATTTGAGCGGAATCCCATAATCGATCCGAACATTCACACTAGAACTAGGATTCCATTCCACTCCCACCCCAATTCCCATCAGTAAAGAGTCTAGATCTGTTGCTTTGCGATTCCAACCTTTACCAATGTCAAAAAACGGGGCAATCTGCAAAACACTTGGGTCTTTTGTCAAAGGAAGGCGAAGTTCAATCGAACCTAAAACGCCATTATCTGTGACAAGCTGATTCTGACCATAGCCGCGGACTGTCCCAACTCCACCCAGACTAAATCTTTCTAAAGATAGGAGCGAACCTGGTGTAATTTGAGCAGCAGTTCGCGTGAGCAACAACACTCGCGGCGACAACTGTTGCACCGACTGAAACTGACCTAACCAGCTAAAGAATTGCCCATCCGTGCCTGTCTCATTAACTGTTGCACCCAAAGCATTAATTCCAAAACTGAACTGCGATCGAGCCGCCAAGACTCGATTTGGCGCACGGCTCACCCAATCTTGAGAAACCCTCAGTACCGTCACCTTCGATTCTCCAGTCTCTGCACCTTCTGAAAACGAGAACGGAATATCATCGAGCAGAAAGGTCTGACTGCGGCGTAAATCGAGAGAAAGCCCTAGTGCAAATTCGGTTTGAGGAGTGCGGACGATCGGTTGACGAAACGAGATCGCAAAGGTGCGCGTTTTGCTCCTAATCCCATAATCCCGAAAAATTTCATCGGTAATTCTGCTGCTATTGTTGCCATAGCGAAGCGCGATCGTAGCATCATTAGCACTAATCGGCACAGAATAGCTCAGGTCATATAAGTTCAAACCCTCAGTGCGTCCGTATTCTGCATTGAAGCGATCGCCGAGTCCCAATAGGTTATCGTGGTTCACAAGCACTGAACCTTGAAGCGAACCGATACTAGGGGATTGATGATTGTCTAGCCCAAATCCGATGTGGAGTGCAGGTGCTTCGAGAAGTTGCACGCGCAAAACATTGCGACCCGGAACACTGCCTGCACTCAGCTCTGCATTGACCCTGACAATTAATGGATTCAGTTGCAAAAGTTGTAAGGCACGTTCGAGTTTCTGCTGATTTAAGGGGGCGCTCACTGCGAGTTCTAAGCGCTTTCTCACATAGTGATCGTGCAATCGCCGAAGTCCACTGATCTCAATTCGTTCTAGCACACCTTCAATCACTTGAATTTTAACAATTCCTTGATCCAAAACTTGATTGTTTGGAAGATATGCTCCTGATGTTACATAACCACTCTTGATATACAGTTGGGTAATTGCAGAACGCAATGCAATCAGGTCATCAAAGGTAATCTCTCGGTTCTCATAAGTAAGAATTAGGTTTGCAATTTCTTCTTTAAGAATAGTATTGCCTACAACTTCGATTTTTCGTGCTTTGAAGCGAAGGTCAGAATTTGCAGGAGTTTTAGATTGACTTAGAGTGGGGATCTGAAGCAGAGGTTGGGGCAGCGAATCAATCGGCGCTGGTGGCGTTGACGGGAAGGGCTCTGTAGGCTTTGAAATGGTTTGTTCGATAATATTAGGGACTATGGGTGGAATTGAAACAGGAGAAGGTGAATTTTGCGCTGTTGCGATGTTATTGGAACTACTCAAAGCGATCGCGACTACTATGACAAAATGTGCCTTTTTTTCCATAAATATTTGATTACAAAGATTTATTGTTATTCTGCCCAACAGATTCGCGGTTCTACTCTGTTCGATACAGTATCGTTTTTACCTCGATTACGACAAATGTTCTTAAGCTTAGGATACTGCTTGCTTATCAGTCATGTTTAAACTTTAAAGCATAAGTGGTCAAAAACCGATCGCTTCTCCAGAGGATGGATCGACGATCGGTTTCTGTAGATATTTTATAGCCTCACATTCGCATATTCTGCAATCTTGCAATTCTTGATCTCGTCTGGGAATTGCATTGATACAATACCTAATGCGAGAGCTGATCAGTACGCACAAAAGCGTAAATCATAGTAATCTTTATCGCTAGCAAGTTGAATTCGATAGTCTCCAGTTTGAGGAACTGTGACTGATCCAACTTCTCCGGCTGACATGAGAAAATCTTGAACTTGTTGTCCTTGGGGATTAATCAAGGTAACTAAAGAAACATACTCATCCATATTGCGAACCTCAAAGCGCTGTCCAGCTTTCAAGCGCATCATATACACTGGAAAGGATTCTTGCTTGTTGTAGGCATAAGAGACAGAATAGGGCGTGCAATGGCGTTTTGCCGGAATTTGTACTCGAATATCGGCTTTTGCAATGCTTGGAAATGCACAGAGCGCTACTGTGGCGGCAACCCCGATCGAGAGCAGTGAAGTGATAGTTTTAGATGTGTTTTTCATGAACATTGAGAGTTCTCCTAGAGTGATGATGAGTTTGAGATAGATTCGAGCAGGTATAAGATGCAATGCCCACGCAGGAAGGGAAGCAGCTACAACTCTGAATTTGCAATAACTGAGAGCTTTACAAATGCGGGACTTCCTGACTGATTGGAGAGTTTGAGACAGAAAGATAGCAACCGAGTCGGTAACGATTTTGAACCTCCTAGATTCAAAATTAAAGAACTTGAACTTTCACAATGACCCGAATTTGGATTGGCAAGAACATTCGGCGGACTGATAAGAGCTGCGATCGAGGTGGTTAAAATCATTGCTGTAGCTAGGAGGTTGTATTTCATGAGTCTTTCCTTTTAGGCAACGGCGGGTACTTCTTGATTCAGGAAAGCTTCACACTTACCAAGCTGCATAAACTCCAAATACTCCGATACAATCTCAGGGCTGAGAAACTCAAAGGCAAATTGATCCTCGACCCAGAATTCAATTACTTTGAATGGGCCTCGATCGCAGAGTCTAACGATCCATTCTTCTTGGACTCCGATCGCTTCAATTTCTTGCAGGCTGGTAGGAACCGAGAGTGCTGCGTGAACTGAGCCAAATCGGGGAGCGATCGGGGTTGTCTTAAATTCCACTTCTTCTAAGCCTGGAACAAGGCTTGTCCCAGCAGGTAGCAGTTCGATTGCAGTCCCATATTCATCACCTGCGACAACAATATAGCTACCCTCATGTACCGGAAACGGAAAGACTTGTCCACGCATCACTTTGGCGAGCACTTCAGCAACACGGCGGGGATTTTTAACATCGATGGAAATGTGGTGCAACATAGAATGAATTCCTCAATAGATAGGGTACTGATTTTTAGAAGCAATCGGTTGATATGTTGGATTGCTTAATTACTAGAGTAGAGAGATTGCTACCCAGAAGCACGTACTGTTTCTGTCAATGCGATCGCACAAATTAGAGCAATTCGCTGCACAATTTCGCCAACTCAATTGCAGAAAACAACGCGCAATCTATTCCAATTCTGTTAGTTCCAATTGCCGACTAGAACAAATGCTGCCCAATATGCTGGATGAGAATATTGACTATCAGATTCTAGTAGCGATCGCTGAGCCGCTCTTAAAGCCTCAGTCTTACTCAAATGGCTCCGTAACCCCTGATAAAACTGGCTCGATAGCTTAGCAGTCGCTGCGTCGTTAATAAACCAAAGCGAAGCTAATGCACTTTTTGCACCCGCTTGAATCGCGATTCCAGCTAAACCCAGTGCAGCCCGCTCATCTCCTGCGGCACTTTGGCAAGCGGTTAATGTTAGCAGTTCCAAGGGTTCATTCTGTCGAACCGTACTGCGAATTAAGACATCTAATTGATTGAGGGTGAGCTTCTGTCGATCGCCTGTGATCAAAAACGAATTTTCAGGATCGCTGCTAAATTCTCCGTGAGTCGCAATGTGCAAAATCGGATAACTTTCTTGAGTGAGTTCTTTCTGAAGTCGAGCGCGAGTAAAAGATTGATCTAAAAGCGGTTTACTTTCTGGAATCAGACGCTCTACATTTTGAATCTCCTGGGTCACGTAGGGGAGCGGTTGAAAAGTTCGTCCCGCGATCGTTGCTCCTTGAGTTAGCCCTAAAATCAAAGCGCGTAGAGGTCTCGTAGAAGGCGCTGATGCTTCGGTGAATGCCAGGCTTGGAGTTGTGACTACTGCATATTTTTGGATGAGAAACTGTTGACCATCGTGCAGTGCTGCCATCGGAACACTGCGTAAAATTCCATCTTGAACAAAGACTAATGTGGTTACTTTGGAGTTTGCGATCGACGATGCAAAGGGACGAATCACCCAATCATAAAGCTGCTGAGCGGGCTTGGAATCATAGTCATCATAAAAGCGCTCTAGTCCCCGTCGAAACTCATTCACCGTTGCTCTTAGAGTGCGATTGTCCGTATCAATCCAAGCAATCTGTTGTGCTTGGTTGGGTAGACTGAGAATAATTGCAGTCCGATCCTCTAGAATGATTGAACTAAAAACGGCTGTAGTTGACGCATCGATCGCTGATTTTTCGCTAATATTAGCAATCTTAATCACACAATCATTACCGAAATAGTTCTGTAATTCTGCTAACTTGAGCGAATCCATTGTTTTCAACACATCGCCTAACTCAGATGCCGTTGCTTTAGAACTAGATTTGTCTGCTTGTAATCCTAATGCAATCCGCTCACGGTAAATCGGTTCAACAGTATCTCGAAAATCTAGCTGGAGTTCTCGATCGCTGGTGAGAATATCGCCGCGAATACTTTCTAGAGTTTTAATCGTGCGATCGTACATTGCGATCGCTGCTTTTCGTTGATTTTGTGCTGTGAGCAATCGTGCTGCTTGCCATTCCCAGAGGTAAAGACTATCTTTCTCCTGTTCTGCTGCCCACCGTGCTTGCTGCGTCAGTCGAGTTGCAGTCGCGAAATCGCCTTGACACTCCGCTAAATGACCCCACTCTCCTAAAGCAAATGATTCTGCGCGTGGATTGCGAATTCGACTAGCAACTTGCTGCGCTTGGTTCAGTAACCGTTCTTCAGCGAGAATCGAAGCTTTGGATAAACAACGAGGTTTTACAAAAGACTCAGTGGGTTGGACTGGTTCAAGTAAATGAGCTAAGGTAATGCTGGCATAAACGCGATCGCGGCTTTCTGGAAGCTGTTGCAGTACCGTTATCGCCTGCTGATGTGTAGACTGTGCTGACTTTGGATCACCTATGCGATAGTAAATTGGGATCAGACCTTGTAAAACTTGCTGTCTGACAAGTGGCTGATTTTGAGAATTTAGAATTTCTAAGCTTCTTTTGAGATAGGTAATTGCTTGCTGATCTGATTCCTTTCCGATTTGCTGATAGCGTTTTGCTTCGATTTGATCGTCTCGTTGCGATGATGACTCAGCACGATGATAGTTAATTTGTGCTAAGTTACTATAACTATTTCCCAAGCTCAAAAGTGCGATCGCTTGATAGTCCTTGAGTCCCAAAGCTTGCGCTATCTTGAGTCCAGATTCAGCCGTTGCGATCGCAGCCTCATGGTTTCCTGTCAATCGATAAGCTTCTGCTAAACTCCCCAATGCAGCCGCTTCGACCGCTTGATTTTGACTGGCTCTTGCAAGTTGTAATGCGCTTCCTGGTTTACACAGTCCACTCGAATCTGATTGACAGACCAATGCGATCGCTTGTTTTGGTTGTCCGATTTGACTATAAAGCTGTGCTTTCTCGACTAGAATCCGTCCAACTTCACCCGATTGTTTGAGTCGTTGATAGAGTGCAATCGTTTGATCCCAGCTTTTGAGGGTTTGAGAGATATCGCCAAGTTGGTGATAGGCACGCGCAAGATTTTCTTGAACGATCGCCAACTCAGAGGTATTTTGTTCTCCTTGAAGCGCTTGGCTTGCAGTTTGCCACGCTTCGATCGCTTTTTGATAGCTGCCCGATCGATACTGACTCACGCCCTGTTGTACCCATTGCGAGGCATCTACTCTAGATTGGCTGTTTGCTGCCGTCCCAAACCAAAGACACAGAACTAACGTGCCTAAAAAAAGAACCCAAAGATGCCAACGAGGGTGGTTAAGGCGAATCGGCATGAGCAGCAGGAATCATTACTATTTAAGGGTGGCAAGTTGTTGTAAACGAGCTTTTTGCTCTTGAATAATCGCTCCTAGCTGCGGCGTTTCTTTTTCCGACTTCGCTAAATCATTGAGCAATGAATGCTGCAATTGTTTGACCGCAATAGACGGATTAGGCTGTGTAACTTCAGCGATCGCATCATACCAAAAGCTATTTTTGGCATACAGCTCGGCTCGTTCAATCTCACTCTTGGCGCTGTTAAGTTGCGATCGCAAGGTAGCCGGAAATGGCAAGATTTGCAGCGTTGCACCTGCGACCAAATCTTGTGACGGATGATTCGGATTACACGTTAGGATAACTTGCCAACTGTAGAGTTTTCCAGGTTGTAATTCAGGCTGGCTTGGGGGCAGTGAAAACTTCATCAGCCCAGATTGACTCTGCATTTGAACTTTTCTCAGCAGTTGACGCTTTCCACTACCCTCCTGATAGAGTCGAAACTCTAACGGGTAAGATTGCGTATCTGTTACAAACCAAATAAAGGCTGGACGGGTCGAGACGGTTTGACCCGCATAGCTTAGGGGTGCTAGAACCGTTAAGCCAGCTTCAGGGTTTCCAGAACACCCGCCGCGTGTCCCTGCCGTTGAAGTTCCTCCAGACGGTGCAGAAGGTTCGCTGGGAGGCTGGTAATCGGCATGGGCAGGTCGTGTTTCTAATAAGCCAATGAAGATTAACCCGATCGCGGTTTGAACCGATGCAGTAAGTAACCGTTTTTTAAGAGCCAGAAACATCGTTTTCTCAATAGCGCTGACAATTTGTTTTCACTTTACTAGATCGCTGCCCAACCTCCTAGACTGATAACAATAAATTTACAGGTTGAAAAGTGCAATTAGGTTTGCACTTTTCTGCGATCGAAATTTCTACTTTATGACACTGCGTTAGCGTAAAAGGCTCGTGCAAATCACGTTTTCAAGTCCTTAAAATGATTTTTGTAATTTACCCTTTTGGATCAAATTGTGTGAGCCTCATTCTTGGATTGATAGAAATGCTCTTATTAGGAGCATGGTTTGTTCTCCGGTGGCATCGACTTCAGCAAGCGTTGCAGTGGTGGTATCGGCAGCACGTATTGCGATTATTTGATGAAGCGGAAGCTGCGCGGAACGGTGTTCTTCAAGATGCTTTTACCCTGAGGCGTACTGTAGAACTATCGTTAATACAGCACCAAGCCCTAAAAAAAGCAGATGAAGAAAAATTGCTCATGACCTTGGGAGAACTGCACGATTCCCTCAAACGATTTAGTGATTTTCTATCGCCTCCTTACCTTGAAGATAGCTTTCCCATGTCGATCGAACATTTGCTGAGATCGCATCAACATCCCGATGTTGTGTTAGATTTCTCTCTTCCTAAAAAATGGCAACCGAATTCCTATGAGCAAAGCCGCGTGGTTTGGATCGCCATCGATGAATTGCTCCGCATTGCGATCGCGCCCTCGGTTGAATCCATTTCAGCGTGTTTGACTCAGCGTACTACAACTCATGAATTCATGATTCAGATTTTCTATTCAAACGACAATTGTCAAACCTTTCAGACTCAACTCACAGAACTGTCCCACCTGAGACGGGCTGCACAATTTTTAACAGCCGGAACCTGTACTTATCACTTCGATAATGCGACGCTGAAATGGTTACTACAATGGTCGTAGTATATTCAAAAGGTTAGAAACAAAAGGTTAAACACGATAAAAGGTTAAACATTATGGCAAGCTCGAAATTCGTGGTCATTGATGATCATGAAGCCGTATTAAGTGGAACGGTTGCGGTACTCCATCAACACTATCCAGACGTTGAGATTGCGATCGCCCAGACGGGGCAACAAGCTCTACAACAGATTGAAGGCACTAAGCCAGATTTAGTCGTGATGGATTTAGCACTACCCGATGTGCCGGGAGCACCTGCTCGACCGGATGTAGGCATTCAACTGCTCAAAACCTTATTAAAGAACTATCCGAGCCTCAATATTGTGGTGCAGAGCGCTCATGTACGATCGCTCGTTCGTCTCAAGCCTGAAATTAGCACCCACGAAGGCGGTTTTGCCGTGGTAGATAAAAGCTTACCAATGAAGGATATGCTGACGCGAGTCGATTGGGCACTGCAAGGATTACTCTACACGCCTAAGGAGATGCGAACCGGATTAGAGATTAAGCCAGAATGGTTAGAAGTGTTGCAGCTTGCATTTGGAGAAGGATTGCAAGACAAAGCGATCGCAGAACGAATGCGAGTGTCTGAACGCTCAGTCCGGCACTACTGGTCTAAAATCCAGGATGCGCTAGAAGTCTACCCCGATGCAGGTAAGAACATTCGGATTCAAACGGAAATGCGATCGCGTGAAGAAGGATTAATCGACTAAACGATCATGATTCGCAAACTAAAAGCAGAACTGTTACTGTGGCGAGTCGGTGCAATTCCTGGATTAGCTGTGATTGCTAGTACGATCGCGCTTCGTGCCTTCGGATTTCTTCAACCTTTAGAATTAATGGCATTCGATGCCGCACTACGATCGCGTCCCGCAGAACCGATAGATGAGCGAATTTTGATTGTTGGCATTACCGACGAGGACATTCATCGCATTGGCACTTATCCACTTCCCGATCGCGATCTTGCAACGATCATTCAGCGAGTTCAAGCAGATCAACCGAATGTCATTGGGCTTGACTTCTTACGGGATGTTCCCGTTTCACCGGGACGTGAAGCTTTTCTTAAAGCGCTTCAATCTCCGAATGTGATTGCAATTGAGAAAGCACTTCCTGTACAAGGCGGATTTAGTGTTGCAGCCCCTCCGAACATTCCCACAAAACAGATTGGCTTTTCTGATGTGCTACCCGATCAGGATGGGAGATTGCGACGTTGGTTACTGGGTGCAACGAACCCAAAACGACAGTACCGATTTTCTTTAGCACTTCAGTTAGCACGATCGTATCTATCAACTCAAGGAATTCAGTTAGAAAATGGGGTGCGCGATCGTGTCGCGATGCGATTCGGTCAAGCAGAACTGACAAGGTTTCAGCCGCATTCTGGGGGATATATCAATGCAGATGCAGGTGGAAATCAGGTTCTATTGTATCCACGGGCT
Organism: Leptolyngbya sp. DQ-M1; assembly: GCF_039962505.1. Taxonomy (NCBI): domain Bacteria; kingdom Bacillati; phylum Cyanobacteriota; class Cyanophyceae; order Leptolyngbyales; family Leptolyngbyaceae; genus Leptolyngbya; species Leptolyngbya sp. DQ-M1. The sequence goes on along the minus strand of NZ_JAMPLJ010000016.1, from coordinate 8,301 downwards.
GGGCGTAAACCGTTTCGAATCGTCTCCTGGCGCGACTTGCAATTGGGCACAGTAAATTCTGATTGGATTCGAGGACGAATTGTTTTGATTGGCTTGACTGGAATTAGCACCAAGGATGTTGTTAATTCAGATGCCGTACCTAGTGCAATCTATGGCTTGGTTAATGGTGTAGAAATGCAGGCGCACGCTGTCAGCCAAATCTTGAGCGCTACTTTAGACGATCGACCACTCCTGCAGGTTTGGTCAGACGGGTGGGAATATCTTTGGATTGTTGCGTGGGGAATTGTTGGCATCAGTTTCGGACGAGTGGCACGATCGCCTGGGCGCATTTTACTAGGTGTCGCGCTCTCATCAGTTGGATTAATTGCGATCTCGTATGGGCTGATCTGGATTGGCTGGTGGATTCCAGTCGTCCCAGCATTGATCGTTCTAGTATTCAATGGTGCAGGATTAGCAGCAGCATCAATTTATCGTTACGAACAATCATTACGGGAGCGATTGCGCGATCGTCAGGCTGTGATAGATCAGACATTCACCACGATTCACAATGGAGCTTTGCAAACGCTGGCAAAAATGTTGCGGGATGTGCAAATGCAAAATGCAACTCATCCTCTGCTACCGGATCTAAAGCATCTCAATCAAGAATTGCGTTCCGTCTATGAAGTCATCCAGCGAGAAACTCTAGAGCAGGAAACAAGCTTTCAACTCGATGCGAATTCTATCCTAGATCTACAAGCGCCGCTCCATACGCTCCTGTATGAAGTCTACTTGCAGACAATGGAGCGAGATTTACCTTACTTCAAAACGATTCGGACACGCATTGTAAAATTTGAACCCATGAACGATCTCGGTCTCAGCTTAGAGCAAAAGCGAAACTTGTGTCGATTTCTAGAAGAAGCATTGTGTAATGTAGGCAAGTATGCGATCAACACCACTCGAATTACAGTAATTTGCGCTGAAGAAAATAGCAAACAAGTCATTCGAGTGATTGATCATGGCAACACTGATTTCAGTGGGAAGGCTTCTGCTGCTGGATTGGGTACTCGTCAGGCAGAGATTCTAGCACAAAAACTTCGAGGCACATTCCAACGGTTGCCCAACAAACCGAAAGGAATGCACTGTGAATTGAACTGGCAAGCACAAAAACTTCGGAGACTGTAAATTAAATTAGACTTTATCGGAAATAGCAGGGATGAGGATTCGAGGCAATGCCTTCCAATCAGCTTTGATTAGGCGAACTTCGAGCGGTGGTCAAGACGGAAGTTGTGTAATCCACAAGCCGTCTCCGTCACTTGATCCACGTAGTTCTCCTTGCAGTTGCGAAACGTCTGCATCACAATCTGTGAGCGCTTGACCCCACCAATAGGTGTTCAATCACAACTCGTTGCTTTGAGATGAGTCGATTCAGCAGTTTCTGGGCTTCGTTGAGTTCTTGCTTCCTGGGTTTCTTCTTCGGTTGCAGCACAATCACGCCGCTCGGTGCAAATCCTTGAAAGCCTGTATCCTGCCAAAAGCGGTTGTGTCGCAGAAATGATAAGGTGTGGAAGCTCAATTTTCCCTGACCTTGCTCTAAATGACGACTGATTCTTTGTTCAAATGGCGGCACTTCTTGCCTGACATCATCTTGCTGAATGTGCGCTGGTATTGTCGTTATTCCTTGAGCTATCGAGACGGCATCGTCAACTTAACCACTTATGTTCAGAATTAAGCACGATAATGCTTGAACATTCGGCATTGCTCAATGTTACTCAGCAATTTTCAAGCAAGCGATCTCTCGCCACTCCTCAAAGCGTTGTTGTAGTTGTTCTCGGTAGCGTTTTGCACTCAGTTCATGTTGCTTCGGGTGGAAGTGTCCTCGGATCGGGTCAAATGCTGAAAGGAAACGTTGGGCTTGTCCAGGGGACTTGAATCGTCGCATTCGCCTTTCTCTGATTCGGGTAGGCGCGATTCTCGGCTCAGTTATTCAGCCCTTTATGCTGCCGATGCTCCACGCGCTTCATCACCTGCTTCTTTGCCGCTTCGTAGCTCTTGAGTTTGTCAGTGACCATTACCCGTGGCACGAACCCTTGTTTCTTCAAAAGCTTACGCAAAAAACGTGCTGCTGCTTTTGTATCTCGATGCCGTTGCAGCAACACCTCCAGTACGTTCCCCTCTGAGTCCACCGCTCGCCACAAGTAGTATTGCTGCCCTTTGATGTTGACGACCACCTCATCGAGATGCCATTTATCCGCAATGTAAAGTCTTTACGACGCAACTGATTCGCGTATTGCTGCCCAAACTTCTGACCCCATTCTCGAATCGATTCGTACGTCACCTCGATCCCTCGGTACAACATCATCTTCTCGATGTCCCGATAGCTCAACGGAAACGTGTAATACAGCCAAACGGTACTGTCAGGTTAACCGAAGTGTAGAATAATCGCAATGCTTCAACGTTGCCTGCTTGCTCATGTACTCCCGTCATCGCTTTCGGGAGCGAAATTATTAGCTATTGTGTCTGGCTCTATTACACTTTCCCTTTGAGCTACCGGGATATCGAGAAAATGATGTTGGTCGCTTTCAGCGTGGCGAAGCCAACGCGGCATTGAAGTGACCTATGAAACAATTCGGGAGTGGTGTCAGAAGTTCGGGCAGGAGTACGCGAATCAGGTGCAGCGCAAGCGTCCCCATATCACTGACAAATGGCATCTCGATGAAATGGTGGTGACGATTAAGAAGCAGCAATACTACCTGTGGCGAGCCGTAGACAGCGAAGGGAACATGCTGGATGTCTCGCTGTCGTTGCAGCAAGACACTGAGGCAGCGAAGCGATTTTTCCGTAAGCTTTTGAAGAAACAGGGCTTTGTGCCACGGGTGATTGTCACCGACAAACTCAAGAGCTATGAAGCGGCAAAGAAGCAGGTGATGAAGCGCGTGGAGCATCGACAGCACAAGGGATTGAACAACCGAGCTGAAAACTCTCACCAACCGACCCGAGTGCGAGAACGACGAATGCGACGCTTCAAGTCTCCAGGGCAAGCCCAACATTTCCTTTCTGCCGCTGACTCGATTCGCTCCCACTTTCACCCCAAGCAACACGAACTGAGTGCGAAACGATATCGAGAACAACTGCGCCAACGCTTTGAAGATTGGCGGGAGATCACGTGTGTGAAAGATGCTGCATAAACTTGAGCGAGACTGACGATTAAGGGAATTACACTGCTTAAATTCAAATGCTCCCGATTAAGTTGATAGTGCCGTCTAAAGCATTGAACAGACTGTTGATCGCTTCATCATACTGAGCTTGAGTTTTTGCAAACCCAGCATTGTACACCCCAATATTGATCCGACTAGCAACAAACGCATTGATCTGATCAATCTCGGTTCTCAATGCAGCCGGATAAAGGTCGATATTAGCTTCTGCGAAAGCATTAAACTCATTGTTCAGCATTCGCATGATGTCAGCTGATTCGTTGTTGACGATCGCCCCTAACTTTTTATCCCAGAGGACTGGAACCGTCACTCTACCCGTGGAGTCCGGCTGTGCTTTGGTGTACACCTGATGAAGAGCAGTACAACCATTGACGGTATCCGGTGTCGTATCGCTCCAACCGCCAAAGACCCAACCGTCAGGACTTCCCCAATCGGGACTGAGAACCGACATCGAAATCACATCGTCTAGCCGTTTCAGTTGCCGGACGAGAATCGTGCGATGAGCAAACGGACAAGCATACGAAACGTAAAGATGATAACGATTCGGCTCCACTTGGAAGTCAGAGGTTCCATCTGCTGAAACGTGCGATCGGAAAGAGCCGATCCCAATGGAATCGCCTTTAAGCTGCCCATTAGAATGCCAAATTCCATCAATTAACAGTTTCATTGCTCCTCGCTCCTAATCGATGAGAGTAGAGAGGTAAGAATGGCGTTGTTTGAGAAATGCGAGTAGGCGCTGGTGATACTCTTCGACAACTGCATTCTGAACAGAAGAGCGAGCCTGTAGAGCCTGTCGCCAGCGTTTGAGGTCTGGGAACGTGGAGAAGCAATCTAAGTTGATTGCATCCTCGAAGACATCGAAGTAGCGAAAGATTGGCGCGTAGACGGCATCGACTAGAGAAAAGGCCGCACCCGCAAAGTAAGGTTGACTGATTCCATTGCTTTCAATTCGAGCGAATCGATCAAGAAGCTCTTGGTGTTTCTGCTCAAATTTTTCTTGCTCAAGCGCGTTGTACAACCCTGCGATCGTATTCAAAATGCTTGATCCAAACTCAATCCAAGCTCGATGCTTCGCTCGTTCTAGTGGGTTGGCAGGATGCAATGAACCGGGCGTGATTTCATCCAGATACTCACAAATGGCAGCAGACTCAAACAAAACCTCATCGTCAACTCGGAGCAACGGAACTTTGCCGAGCGGCGAAATTTGCAGAAACCAATCTGGCTTATTTCCCAAATCAATGTAGGTACGATCGTGCGGAATCTGCTTTTCCAACAGCGTAATCACAGCCCGCTGAACGTAGGGACAAAGTGGATGGCTGACCAGTTCTAGGTGAGGAAGCGATGTCCCCATAAAGATACCTCCATAAGAGTAGGTTGAGGCGAACGGGCAATCAAGGCGAGTGTTCAAGAACCGTAATAAAAGCGTTCATGAATCACCTTGCCGTCTTTCCATCGCTGAACAGAAACCTGATCATGCGTGACTTTGCCCCAGTCCGCATGTGTGTAGTCCACGAACCATTCTGAAATAATTACATCATCACCAAATGCAACGGTCTTTAATTCCGCACTCCGAAATTCAGTCACTTTTGAGAAGAACTCTAACTCCCGCTGTCGATTTGCAGCTTTCCCGATCGTGGCAGGTGTTTCGTTCTCTTGCATCACGACATCCTCACCGTAGTACTTCTCAAATGCCTCCATTGCTTTGCCTTGCAACACGAGGGTCTTGATGTCTTCAAAAGCAGCCTTGAGATCGAAACTCATAATTTTGTTCTCCTTAGGTTAAGTAACAGGTTGAATGACGCGGAAATAAACTGCAAGCGAGCGAACTAGCGACCCTGACTGTAAATCTGCACACGACCATGCCCTAGAAATAGCCCATGCTCTTGATCTCCCGCAGGATAAGCAGTGATGCCAAATAAATAGACACCCTCTGAGCTTGGATTGCGATCACTTTTGAGCGAAACGGTCACAGTTTCACCGGGTTGAATCGGTTGAGCAAATGCGATCGTCGTTGCTGTATTTTGATTCCCCCCAATGCTCTCAAGTGGAATATTGGTGCCATTGCCAGCGATCGCTCGACTTCGATTGAGATTAAATTCGATAGTTCTGGGATTTCCATCTTGAGTGATGGCAACAGCTTGTAGCGGTGCACCTGCATCTTGAGGAACGGCAATTGTAAACTCATAAGCCGCTCCACCCACATAAGTAATGGGAATTGCATTTGTTTCTGCACGAACTAGGCGTGGAGCATGGTCGAAGAAGAATTGTCCCGCCGGGTGTTGTCCTGCAACAGCAAGCGATGTCGATAGAGAGACCAATCCTGCTGTCAGCGTAATTGCATGAGCGAGACGTGATTGCTGAAATGAAAGCAGTGCATTGAAAGGATGGAACATAATTCGATTCTCCTACTGTTTGAAACTAGACAATTGCGTTTGCAACTAAAATAAACATAGCATATTTAATTTCAAATGCAACTATCTGCTCTAGAATATTTGTAAATGCAACCATCTGTTTGACACAATGAAGCCTATGACAAAACTCAACGACCTTCACAATTCCACTTGGCGGTTGTTTCTCACCACTCATGTCAAATTGCTCGATCAAATTGAAGCCAAACTTAAGGCAGCAACGTTACCACCCTTGGAGTGGTATGACGTGTTGTGGACGCTCAAAGAAGCTCCTGAGCATCGATTGCGGCTGAGCGAAGTGGCAGATAGAGTGCTGTTGAGCCGAAGTAATCTGACGCGGTTGGTGGATCGGCTCGAAGCGGCAGGATTATTACGGCGAGAACGCTGTCCAAATGATCGACGGGGCGCATTTGCCGTGTTAACAGAATCAGGATTCGCAATGCAAGAACAAATCTGGGCGGTTTACTCGGATTGCATTGCTGAATATTTCGGTCAATATCTTAATGACGAGGAAGCTCAAGTCCTGCAGCAGGCTTTCAAACGGATAATTGCTGCACTTGATGCACAGTAGCAAGGCTTAGAAACTCAGAAGGTGAAACTAGCAGTCTGATTGAAATACAGAGACTTGTTAGAGTATGGCTGAATCTAGACAACCTATGAGTGCTGGTGCTGCCCAATCAACGCTAACCAATCTAGTACGAAAGCAAGCACAAGCCTAGAGATTTGTCGTGAAGCGGATTGTAAAACCGATGATGGGAATTTCTGATCCTTCAACGCAGCAAGAAGAACTTTGAGCAGCATAGAGGCAATGGCTATGATTTGCAAAGAGCAGGTGAAAGCGATCAATCAAGGGAATAGTGTATCTCAAGCAAGATTCATCAATAAATTCTTTAGAGTGATGGGGCGTTGTTGCATGAATAGGGGTTGCGGAGCGGCGACGTGATAGGTTTGAAGTACCACCAACAAGCCTTCACAGCAATGAGCTACCGCATCCGCAACTGGTCTGAGTATAACGCCCGATTGAAACGCATAGGAAGCCTGACGTTTTGGATGGATGAAGCCGTTTTAGCGCAGTGGGTTGTGCCAAGTTTGAGCGGACAACGTGGAGCTTCAGTGTTCTACAGCGATATCGCAATTGCGACGATGGCAACAGTAAAAGCAGTGTATGGACTGGCAGGACGGCAGTGCCAAGGATTTCTGACTTCAATAGTTGGGCTGATGGAATTCGAGTTTCCGGTTCCCGACCACAGCACCTTATCGCGGCGCATCGGCAAACTGTCTATTGCTCTGCCCGTCTTACCCGCAAGCGGAGCGCGTCATATCGTGGTCGATTCCACCGGAGTCAAAGTTTATGGCGAAGGTGAGTGGAAAACTCGGCAACACGGGATCAGCAAGCGTCGCACTTGGCGCAAACTGCACTTAAGAGTAGATGAGGCGACGGGCGAAATCCTCGCAGCCACGATGACCTCGAATGGGGTGCATGATGGCGAAGTTCTAGACGAGTTGCTGAACCAGATTGAAGATGACATCGAGCAAGTCAGCACTGATGGTGCGTATGACCATCGCCACTGCTACGAAGAAATCGTTGAACGCGGAGCCAAGCCTGTGATTCCACCGCGCAAAGATGCCGTGATTTGGCAGCACGGCAATTGTAAAGCTCCACCCCATCCACGAGATGAGAATTTGCGTTACATCCGCAAACATGGACGCAAGAAGTGGAAGCGCGATTCCGGTTATCATCGTCGCTCCATTGCCGAAACGACGATGTTTCGCTTCAAGACCCTCTTTGGCGGCAATCTTCGGTCGCGTCGATTTGACAATCAAGCTGCTGAGTTACTGATTAAATGTGCGGCGCTTAATCGCATGATTCAGATTGCCAAACCGGATAGCTATCACGTTGAAGCTTAATCTCGGCTTTTCTCAATCTCAGAACAGTCTCTTTTTCGATTCATGCAACAAAGCCGAGTGATGGCTTAAAGCAATACGAACGAGACCCGTTCGTTTGCCACTTTGAGGCTTTGTGACACAACCAGAAAAAGCGTGCAGCAGCTTTTCCATCCCGATTCGCACTCAGCATAAAGTCGAGTGTGTTCTCCTCCGAATCCACCACTCGATACAAGTATTTCCACGCTCCTTTCACCTCGATGTACGTCTCTTCAACTCTCACTCAAGAACAATCAAATGCGCTTATCAAGCTCTGGGGCAAATTTCGGCACCTGACGGTTAGCGTAGCGAAGCCATTGTGAAATCATCCACCTGAACTTCCATCTTGCATCAGGGTTGCTTCCGAAGAGACACCTGCCTAAGGCTAGAGATCTCTATCTGACAAGACCTGCTGATAACGAAATCTGTTTGATCTTTGCAATGACTTGAGTAGGCCTGGTGAGTTTTGTAGTGCTAAGTTCAATAGGCTATGCGCTTGCCTAACTGGTGAACCACAAACTTGGTCATGAGTTCAACGCATGAAAAATTTAACTTTTGAGCACCGGGATGTATTCTAAGGCAGCGCGAGCCCAATGTCCTAAATTCGCTGCTGCTTCGTAAGTGGTTTGCAGAAATGTTTAATAAGTTTACGTGAACCTTAGCGCACAAGCCGAACTCATCATTTGATTTTGCGTCACTATAAGTTATAGTCACATTCCCAAACGTGAGGGCAGAGACATGGCACTAGGAATCAGGTGCAGCACAGGGTTAACGGTTAT
>NZ_JAMPLJ010000015.1:0-42427 GCF_039962505.1 Leptolyngbya sp. DQ-M1 | reverse complement strand
GTTTTTTACCTATTTGTATCACCCACAGTTCCCGGTCGTGGAAGGATTGCTGATTCCTCTATGCATCAACGATCAAGCCCTGGGCACGCTTTGGATTGTGTCGCATCGCGAGGGGCGGCGTTTTGATCCCGAGGATCAGCGGCTGATGATGAGCCTGGGAGGCTTTGCGGCTTCTGCCCTGCATAGTATGCAACAGATGAGCCAGACGGCAGCAACCGTGTTGCGCCACGAGCAGTTCAATCAGCAGATCCTCGATAGTAGCGATGACTGCATCAAGGTGTTGGACTTAGAGGGGCGGCTTTTGTTCATGAGCCAGCCAGGGCAAGCATTGCTGGGCATTGAGAATATCACGTCCTTTCTCAACACGTCTTGGGCGGAGTTTTGGCAGGGAGCCGATCAACAAGCGGCAATCGAGGCGATCGCCAAGGCCAGAACAGGCGAAGTTTGCACCTTTCAAGGCTATCGTCCGACGCTGAGCGGTGAACCTAGATGGTGGGATAGCAAGGTAAGCCCCATTCGAGGAGCAGCGGGGCAAGTTGAACGGCTGCTGTGTGTTTCACGGGACATCACCGCCCGCAGGCAGAGCGAAGACAAACGCAAACAGGCGGAGGAGCGCTTGCGGAAGAGTGAGGAGCAGCTATTTGTGATCTTTTCACAAGCAGCGGTGGGGCTTTCTGAGATCTCGCTAGATGGATATTTTCAGCGGGTTAACGATGAGCTATGCCGGATCTTGGGGCGAACGCGAGAGGAAACATTAGCAGTAAGCATATCCAATGTCACGCATCCTGAAGATGTGCTCAAAAGCTTAAGAGCTTTCCAACAAGTGGTTAAGACGGGTAAACCAGTCTCGTTCGATAAGCGCTATCTGCGCTCGGATGGAACAACTATCTGGGCTAACAGCAATCTCACCCGCCTCGACGATGAGCAGGGATATCCGCGCACCGTGCTGGCGGTCACCGTTGATCTGAGCGATCGCAAACAGGCAGAAGAGAACTTACGGGAATCGGAAGAACGGTATCGAGCGATTGTCAACCAGGCAGTGACAGGTGTAGCGTACAGCGAGATTGGTGGCAACCTGACGCTCGTGAATCAGAAATATTGTGATATCACGGGTTATTCTGCCGTCGAACTAAGTCAGTTGCGAATGCATGACATTACCCATCCAGATGATTTGCCAGGTAATGCCGAACTCTACAAGCGCATGGTGACTGAAGGAACACCGTTTGAGATCGAAAAGCGTTACATTCGCAAGGATGGCTCGATCGTCTGGGTCAACACCCATGTCTCCCTGATCTGCGATGGCGAAGGAAAACCCCGATCGGTCGTGGCAGTCGTGCTAGATATCACTGAGCGCAAACAAGCAGAAGCAGCCCTACGCGAGTCTGAGCGAGAGAGCCGACGGCTGGAGGAGGAGCGTAACAAGCAGCTTGAGGTCTTCGACACGGTGCTCGCACGCGTTCAGGAATTTGTGTATCTCTTCGACTTGGAAGGGCGTTTCCGGTATGTGAACCAACCTCTCTTAGATCTGTGGGGGCTGACCCTAGATCAGGCGGTTGGCAAGAACTTCTTTGATCTGGGCTACCCAGACGAGCTTGTCAGGTTGCACGAGGCGCAGATCCGTCAAGTGATCGAGACGGCGCAGGTGGTAGAGGGCGAGTCTACTTACACCAACCCAGCAGGACAGATAGGACAGTACGAGTACACTTTCGTCCCCCTACTTGCTGCTGATGGCTCGGTTGAGGCAGTGGGTGGTCGAACGCAGGTTGTCACAGAGCGTAGGCAGGCTGAGGCGGCTCTGCGCGAATCGGAAGCAAAATATCGATCACTGTTCGAGTCGATGGACGAGGGCTTTTGCATCTTGCAGTTAATCTTCGATGAAGAGCAAAAGCCCATTGACTACCACTTTATTGAGGTTAACCCCGCTTTCGAGCAGCAAGCTGGGGTAAAGAACGCTCTTGGGAAAACCGTTCGCGAGCTTGCACCCAATATTGAGTCATTCTGGATTGACCTCTACGGCACTGTTGCCTTGACGGGTGAGCCGAGGCGCTTCACCGATTATTCTCAGGTCGTAGGTCGATGGTTTGACGTGAATGCCTTCTGCGTTGGCGAACCGCATGAGCACAAGGTCGCGCTTCTTTTCAATGACATTACAGAGCGAAAACAAGCAGAAGAAAGGTTGCGCCGTGCTGCCAAATTGGATGCTTTTCGCATCTCTCTTGCCGATGAGCTCCGCCCCCTTGCCGACCCGGTAGAGATTCAAGCAACTGCCACTCGTGTTCTGGGTGAATACCTCAATGCAAACCGTGTCGCATACTTTGAGGTTCGCGGTGCTGATTACGTGGTTGAACGCGATTATGTCAATGATGCCGTAGCACTCATTGGTGGCTACCCGATTGATTCGTTCGGCTCTAAACTGCTCGCGGAGTTCTGTGCGGGTCGTACCGTGTGTGTGTCGGATGTGTCAACAGATCCCTACCTGTCTCCGGATCAGCGATCGGCTTACACCGCCATTCAAATTGGTGCCCACATCAGCATCCCGCTAGTCAAGAACGGCGAGTTCGTCGCGGGTCTGGCAGTCCACACGTCTGAACCGCGCGCTTGGACAGAGGATGAAGTGGCTCTAGCCGAAGAAGTTGCCGAACGGACTTGGGCAGCAGTTGATCGCGCCCGTGCCGAAGCAATTGTCGCAGCAGACCTCCAAGATACGCAGCGACTCCGCGAACTGGGGGCAAGATTGGTGATTGAAGGCGATATTCAAACCCTGTACCAAGAGATTTTGTCTACGGCGATCGCGCTCATGCAGTCAGATGCTGGCACAGTGCAAATCTTCGACGTAGCGACGCAAGATCTGGCGCTGCTTGCCACGCACGGCTTTGAGCAAACGATGCACGAGGCCTTCTGCCGAGTGAATGCAAGTTCTAATACATCCTGCGGTATTGCCCTTAGAACGGGGATTCGGAGCTTCGTTGATTTCGATGTGCCAGAGAGTGAAGACCCCAGCGGTTCAATGCGACGGCATGTGGAGGCTGGGTTGCTCTCCGCGCAGTCCACTCCGTTAATCACCCGTGCAGGCAGACTGATCGGCATGGTTTCAACCCATTGGCGTAAACACTACCGACCTAGCGATCACCAGTTGCGTTTTCTGGATCTACTGGCTCGCCAAGCCGCTGACCTGATTGAACAGCGACAGACCGTTGCCGAACGGGAACAACTCCTAGCCCGTGAACAAGCCGCCCGCGTTGAAGCCGATCGTGCCAATCGGATCAAAGATGAGTTCCTAGCTGTACTCTCCCATGAATTGAGATCGCCGCTTAATCCGATTTTGGGCTGGGCAAAACTCTTGCAGAACGGCAATCTAGACGCAGCCAAGACCCAGCAGGCATTGCAGACAATCGAGCGCAATGCCAAATTGCAATCGGAATTGATTGAAGATCTGCTGGATGTCTCCCGGATTCTCCAAGGCAAGCTCAACCTGAACGTCAGTTCGATCAATCCGTCCTCCATCATTAGAGCCGCAATGGAAACAGTACGGCTAGCGGCAGAAGCCAAATCAATCCACATGGAAGCAAGCTTTGAACCAGATCCACCTCTGATTCAAGGCGACTCTACCCGGTTGCAGCAAGTCATTTGGAATCTGCTCTCTAATGCCGTCAAGTTCACGCCAGCAGGAGGACAGGTCAGCATTCGATTAGAGCGATTAGACTGTTTTGCCCAGATCACCGTTAGCGATACCGGACAAGGAATTGAGCCTGACTTTCTCCCCTATGTGTTTGACTACTTCCGTCAAGCCAATGCAACCACGACCCGAAAGTTTGGTGGACTGGGATTAGGACTGGCGATCGTGCGGCATTTAGTCGAACTGCATGGAGGGACGGTCGCCGTCGAAAGCGCCGGCGTAGGCAGGGGTGCAACCTTTACAGTTAGACTGCCACTCATGCCCATCCAGGCGATCGACGAGCACGATCAACGATCTTCAGAGTTATCTTCTGACTTGAATGGGATTCAAGTCTTGGTCGTAGATGATGAACCGGATTCACGAGAGTTCGTCGCGTTTGTGTTGGAGGAGGCGGGTGCAACCGTACTCACCGCGACGACCGCTAATGAAGCATTAACCATGCTCATTCGATCACAGCCAGATGTGCTGCTGAGTGACATCGGCATGCCAGATATGGATGGCTATATGCTGATGCAACAGGTAAGAGCACTGCCACCAGAGCAAGGTGGACAAGTTCAGGCGATCGCACTCACTGCCTACGCCGGAGACTTTAACCAGCAACAAGCCTTGCAAGCAGGATTTCAACAGCATCTCTCAAAACCAATCGAACCAGGGAGATTGATCCAAGTGATTTCTCACCTAACTAATTCTGCTGAGCGATCGCCTTGAAGCCCAGCGAGGTTCTACCTTCAACGTTTCCTTTGGTTACTGCTAAAACCTTGCTCTGAATTGGAGTGTCTTCTCATTCTTAAGATAAGGTTATTCAACAGTGCGACCTGATACAAAGAATCGAGTACTAGTCAAGCCCCGATACAACTCCTTAATGCGAAAGTCTGTAAGTCTGTAACTCTGTAAGTTACAGACTTACAGAGTGAGCAATAGCTAATCTGCTAGAAATTCTAAAGTCAAGTCCCCTGTAGAAGCCTAGCAAATTACCATTTTGCGAACCTTTTCTTTCATCTCTTCTATTGCGTAACACGGCATTTAGACTTGTATGCTCTCTTCTGCAAAGTCCTTTAATCGGGAGATGGTTTCTCACTTTCGACAGATTTGCAAAAGAGCCAGTTCTGCCGAGAGTAGTATATAGGACTATATAGCTGCTGGTTGAAATGCTCTCTAAATCGAAACAGCTTTGGATGCAGCAACCTGAGATTGGTCACTTGGTGCGGGACCTGCGCTGCTCCCTGCACCTCTCTCAGGAAAAGTTTGCTGACGAGTTAGGCATGACCTTTGCCACGATTAACCGTTGGGAAAATGGACATGCTACACCTTCGCCCTTAGCGCTTAAGCAAATTCATACGCTCCTAAATCAGTTAGGAGACGGGGGTGAGGTTCTACGGGTGAAGTATTCTCTAAGGGCAACAGAGGGAAGGAGATCCAATAGTGGCACCCCCTGAAGAGATTTTTGTCGGCGGTGGTGAGATGGGGGCACTCATGAGATCGCTTGACTGGTCGCAAACCCCCTTGGGTGCTGTGGAAACTTGGTCGCAAAGCTTGAGATCGACACTCAGTATTTGCCTCAACTCTCGATTTCCCATTGCCATTTACTGGGGAGCAGACTTTTTGCTGCTCTATAACGACGCTTGGCGACCGATTGTCGGAGACAAACACCCTTGGGCGATCGGTCGTCCAGCTCGCGAGGTTTGGTCAGAGATTTGGGATGACATTGGACCGGAGCTAGCAGGCGTTTTAGCGACGGGTGAGGGCACCTTCCATAACGACGAACTCTTATCAATGCATCGATTTGGTTACACCGAAGAGTGCTTTTTCGAGTACACCTTCAATCCCATTCAAGGACAGGGGGGTGTCGTTGATGGTGTATTTAACGTCGTTAGTGAAACGACTTACCGGGTGTTGAACGAGCGCCGCGCTCGACTCCTACGAGAAACAGCCGCAAAAACCGGAGTTGCAAAAACGACTGAAGAGGCATGTGCCCTGTTGGTAGAAGCGTTGAAATCTGATCCGCTTGATATTCCCTTTGCACTGCTTTACTTAGTTGACTCGAATGAAGGACAGGCTCGGTTGTGTGGCAGCACTGAGTTGCTTCAGGATAGTCGCATTAGCCCTGAGATTGTGAATTTAACTGCGGAAGTTCGCGACTTCTGGGAGATCGCCCGTGTCGTTTCTACTGCCCAACCCCAAGAGATTGATGACTTGGTTGATCGCTTCGGGAAAATTCCGGGTAGTCCCTGGTCAGAACCACCGCAGGAAGCAATGGTATTGCCGATCATTACCGCTGGTCAGGATAAAGTGACTGGGGTACTGGTGGCGGTCGCGAGTCCGCGCCGGAGGCTAGACGATAACTATCGCGACTTCTTTTATCAGATCGCAACGCAGATTGCAACCGCAATTATTAACGCCCAAGCATACGAGGCAGAACGTCAACGCGCTGAAGCGTTAGCAGAACTCGATCGCGCCAAAACCCTCTTCTTCAGCAACGTCTCTCATGAATTTCGCACCCCGTTAACCCTGATGTTGAGTCCATTAGAAGAACTCTCTAACAGTCTCAATGGACAATTACAACCGGAGCAGTGGGAACAACTACAACTAATTCAGCGCAACGGTTTGCGCCTGCAAAAGTTAGTCAATACCCTATTAGACTTCTCCCGAATTGAAGCCGGACGAGTCCAGGCATCCTATGAACCGACCGACTTAGCTGCCTACACCGCAGAATTGGCAAGTGTGTTTCGATCCCTGATTGAGCAAGCTGGGATGGCCCTTGTCATCGATTGCGCTGCTTTACCAGAACCCGTGTACGTCGATCGCGATATGTGGGAGAAGATTGTTCTAAATCTCATCTCGAATGCGTTTAAGTTTACGTTTACGGGAAGTATCACCGTTCGATTACACCCTGCTGGCAATTCCGTTGAGTTAAGCGTTACAGATACGGGAGTTGGCATCCCTGAAGCAGAATTACCCCGCTTGTTTGAACGCTTTCATCGCGTGAGTGGAACGCGATCTCGCACTTACGAAGGCTCAGGGATTGGACTGGCGCTCGTTCAAGAACTGGTTAAGCTGCATGGAGGAACGATTCATGTCACCAGTCAGGTGGATTGTGGCACAACCTTTACGATTTCCCTTCCTCTTGGCACACAGCATCTACCCCAAGATCGGATTGAAGCCCCACGCACCCTAACATCAACCGTATCAGGAATTGATCCTTACATTGAAGAGGCATCACGCTGGATTACAGAGCGTTCTCAGTCCTCAGTTTTGAGTTCTGAGTTAAGTCCTGAACTCAAACTTCAAACCTCGAAGTTCAAACCTCAAAGTTCTCAAACTGCCCATATTCTCCTGGCTGACGACAATGCCGATATGCGGAATTATGTGAAACGATTATTGAGTCAGGGTTACGAGGTGGAAACTGTCAGCGATGGTTTCGCAGCTCTAGAAGCCATGACCCAGCGGCTTCCTGATCTGGTACTCAGCGATGTCATGATGCCAAGGCTGGATGGATTTGGTCTACTGCGGGAACTGAGAGCAGATCCTCGCACAAAAGGAATTCCGATCATTCTGCTGTCGGCGCGAGCTGGAGAAGAGTCTCGCATTGAAGGACTGGAAGCGGGAGCCGATGATTACTTGGTCAAGCCCTTTTCCGCGCGTGAACTACTGGCGCGAGTAGAATCAACGCTGAAATTAGCCCAGATTCGCAAGCAAGCAGAAACCGCCATCCGCGAACGAGAAGAGCGACTAAAACTGGCAGTGGAAGCGGGCAGAATGATTGCCTGGGAGTGGAACCCGTTCACGGAGACGATCATCTCTACCAATCTCTCTGAAATTTATGGAATAGAGATGATTGACTCATCCCAACAAGGATTTACATTTGTCCACCCAGACGATCAAACACGGCATCAGACGATCGTTGAAAATGCAGTTGCGGCTGGCAGCCATTACCAATCTGAATTTCGCTTTATTCGCCCCGATAATGGCGCGCTCATATGGATGGAGGAACGAGGCAGACCGGTTTTGAACGATGATGGTATTCTGCAAAAGTTGGTTGGAGTAACCATCGATATCACCAATCGCAAACAGGCAGAAAACGCCATTCGTGAGGGAGAAGAGCGGCTGAAACTGGCGATGGAAGCCGGAAGAATGGTGGCCTGGGAGTGGAATCCATTCGACGATAGCTTGATTCTCTCTGCCAATTTTCCTGAGATTTACGGTACCACTGACATTCCCACGGTTGAACAGGAGATTACCCTACTGCACCCGGAGGATCAATCTCAGCATCGAGCAATCATTGAACAAGCAGTGGAAACTAGAAGCGAATATCGTTGTGAGTTTCGCGTCATTCGACCCGATACCGGAGCGATCATCTGGCTAGAAGAACGGGGTCAGCCAATTCTCAACGAGGATGGCACCCTGCAAAAGTTGATTGGCGTTTCGATCGACATCACTGATCGAAAACAAGCCGAAGCTTTGATACAAGGAACAAATGATCGGCTAAAACTACTCTCTGAGATGACCAGCGAGTTGTTGTTGAATGAGAATCCTCAATCGTTTCTCAACACCTTATTCCAAAAGCTATCTGCTCACCTGAACTTGGAGATTTACGTCAACTACCTGCTACAGGAAGATAGACAACGCTTACGGCTCGTCGCGTATAGTGGTATCTCTACTGAAGTTGCAGCAGCGGCTGAATTTTTAGAACTTGGGCAAGCGTTTTGCGGCTATGTGGTTCAACACCAAGAGGCTGCTGTCATTCAAAATGCGATGGAGTCAACAAGTTTCCTGGCTGTTCCATTGCAGGCACTTGGGATCAGGGCTTACGCGAGTTATCCATTAATGGTAAACAATCAAGCGATCGGGACACTCGGTTTTGGCACTCGCAATCGCGATTGCTTCTTGCCAGAGGAACTGGAACTGATGCAGACTGTATGCGATCAGGTGTCAACGGCTTTGCAGCGATCACAACTTGTCAAGGCACTCCAGCAAAGAGCGGAAGAACTTGCCCAAGCTAACCGCATTAAAGATGAATTTTTAGCAGTGTTATCTCACGAACTGAGATCGCCCCTGAATCCAATTCTTGGCTGGTCCAAGCTCCTCCAGAATGGCAAACTGGATGAGTCAAAAACGAAGCAAGCCTTAGCAACGATTGAACGGAACGCAAAACTGCAATCCGAATTAATTGAAGATTTGCTCGATGTCTCTCGGATTCTACAAGGTAAATTGAGTCTCACCATTAACCCGGTTAATTTAGCCTCAACGATTCAAGCCGCGATCGAAACGGTACGACTGGCAGCAGAAGCCAAGTCAATTGCGATAGAGACAAGCTTAGATCCCGAAATAGGACTGGTTTTAGGGGATTCAACTCGATTACAGCAAATCGTGTGGAACTTATTGTCGAATGCCGTTAAATTTACGCCGACCGGTGGACAGGTGACGGTGCAATTAGAGCAAGTTGAGGATCAAGCTCAAATCACCGTTTGTGATACTGGGAAAGGCATTTCTCCTGATTTCCTTCCTTATGTATTTGACCATTTCCGTCAAGCCGATAGCGCAACCACTCGTAAATTTGGTGGATTAGGGTTGGGGCTTGCAATCGTGCGGCATTTAGTAGAACTGCATGGTGGAACCATTCAAGCCGATAGTGCTGGAGAGGGGCTAGGAGCGACGTTCATCGTTAATCTTCCACTCATGCCGATTCAACCCACGATTGAGCAAAATTCTCAGGTATTGCAACAATCCCTTGATTTAACCGGTGTTCAAATTTTAGTTGTGGATGATGAAACGGATACACGGGATTTTGTGGCGTTTGCATTGGAACAAGCAGGGGCAACAGTCATCGCTGTAAGTTCTGCAATTGAAGCCATCGCAGTGTTAACAGATTTCAAACCAAATGTACTTGTGAGTGACATTGGTATGCCTGATATGGATGGCTATATGTTGATGCGCCAAATTAGAGCCTTACCACCGGAGCAGGGAGGGCAAGTCAAGGCAATCGCCCTCACTGCCTATGCTGGAGAGCTTGATCAGCGACGTGCCCTGTCAGTTGGCTTTCAGCAACATGTTTCTAAACCTGTAGAACCAGAAGCACTGATACGAACAATCGTAATTCTCTTAGATCAGGCTGCTCTAACCTAACTTGAGTCAAATGTCGCGTTCCCCGCTGTACAGTGACTTTTTATTTGTCGTGGAGACCCATTAGTGTCGTTCAAGAAACAGAGCTAGCCCTGGCTCACTTTTCTGCCTAAAGCCAACTTGGCACTCCTGGTGATCTAAGGCTAGGTCGTTGAACGAACATGTTCTGAAATCCTTTCGCCCATCTGGAAATCTAATGATGTACTTCCAGTCCTCAACTTCAGCGGTAGTTGAACGCAGCTCTTAAGCATTGCAGAATAGTCGGGTTATCGATGAGAAGGTTACCCAACATCGAGTTTGGATCAAGCGCTGAAGCTTGTGGTATGAATGCCGCACACGATTGTGTGTGGTGAAACGGACAACTTGGGTCATCAGATCGTCAAGATAGATCGGTTTCATCAACCAAGCATCAAATCCTCCTATCAGCGTAGAGTTTGAGCCGCTGTCACCGATCCACGCCGTTACAGCAATGACTCGCGTTCGTTGCTGAAAGAGCATGTCATGCGTGCGAATGTGCTGCAAGAGCGTATAGCCATTAATTTGAGGGAGAGCAATGTCACAGATCACAATATCTGGGGAGTGCAGAGCAAATTGTTGGATCGCGTCGGGTCCAGTTGCAGCACACTGCACCCTTGCTCCCTCGCTCTCAAACAAAGTTTCCAATAGTAGCCGTGTATCTTCGTGAGCATCGACGATTAAGAGACAGCAGTTCGATAATCGATTCATAGCTTCCCCGTGGTTGTAAAGGCCCAGAAGTTGTCACCTTGTAAAGGCGCAAGCCAAGCTTGGCGGCGAAAAGTATACCTTTCAGCAGATGAAGTTTTACTGACATTATCTAAGAAAGCGCAAGAATTTCTTGAAATTTCATATATAACTTTTCATTGAGTGCTGCGACTGCTCACACTGAGCAAATATTTCTTCATCATCAAAAGCAGCCATCACAATCCCACCCATTACTGAGGCTTTTCCGTAGGGATGCGATCATGAGCTCCATGAACTAACCATTCGTAGGATGTAGGCAGCCTTTATAACTGCCTTCGTTTTGGTCTTTCAGTGCTCCTTAAACCACTTTGCTGGCTCGAAAGGAACGCATTATCTGACTAACGTCAATGCTCAGCCTTAGCTATAATGTGTCCCTATACCTGAATGTGTCTCTATACCTAGCCGCACTCTGGAGATTGAGCAAGGGCGGCTCAACTTTATTGATCATTCAATCTATTGAAAAAATATTGTCATGAGTAGTTCTCTTAAACCCCAACCACCTATCCAGGATTTCAGCATTCCTTTAGAGCGGGATGTATTTCTGCGTACTTTAATCCGAGAGCTAGCGGGTACGTTACAAGATGTAGTCGGTTTAGAGGAAGCCTCAGGATTTATTAGTGTGGTTGGTCAAAATATGGGTCGGCAAATCGACCAGGACTATAAAGCAGCACTCCAGGTCTCCCATCTCACCCAAGAGCAGGTGGCTGCTGTGTTTGTGGATTTGAAACGACGCATTCAGGGAGACTTTTACATTCTCGAACAAACAGAGGAGAAGATTGTGCTCGGAAACCGAGCTTGCCCGTTTGCCGAAAAAGTTCTGGGTCGTCCCGCCATGTGTATGATGACCTCAAATGTCTTTGGATCCATTGCGGCTGATAACCTCGGATATGCCAAAGTCGAACTGCAAGAGACGATCGCGCTAGGTGCTCCCGGATGTCGAGTCGTCGTTTACCTAAAGCCCACACCAGAGGCAGAAGCAAGTCACGGACGAGAATACTTTAAGGGAGAGAACGAGGGGTGACACCCGAACAGTTTTTAGAATTTGCCAGACCACTACCCGAACCCATGCTCCTGGTGACCGGACAGGGACAGATTCTTGCTGCCAATCCAGCCTTCACCCGCCTGTTTGGGCTCGATCAGCAACCCCTGCAAGCAAAGACACTCTTTGAGATCGCCACTGACTCTGCTGAGAAGATTAAACAGTATCTCCGTGCCTGCTCTGGCAGCCGAGATCTAGTGCTGGGCTCACTAACCTTTAGCTTCCATCCTGAAAAGACTTGTGTTTATCGCTGTGAAGGAGCTGTGATTCGACCCTGGTCGCCCGAATCGCCGGCACTCATTTCCTTGCGTTTGAAACCCCAGGAGTCTGCCAGTCGCCGCTTCACCCTACTAAACCAGAAGATCAATGAATTGGCAAAAGAGATCCGGCAGCGGAAACGGGCGGAAGAAGAGCGAGCGCAACTTCTGATCCAGGAGCAGCAAGCCCGCGCAGAAGCCGAACGGCTCAATCGCTTGAAGGATGAATTTCTCTCGACCATTTCCCATGAATTGCGGACTCCGCTCAATGCCATTCTCGGTTGGGCACAGATCCTGCGGACGAGCAAGGTTGACGAAGTCAGGATGCATCGAGTCCTCGAGACGATCGAGCGGAATGCTCGGTCTCAAGCTCAATTAGTGGAGGACTTGCTCGATATTTCCCGGATTATTGCCGGAAAAATTCGTCTCAATGTGCAAACAATTGTGCCCGTGTCGATGATTGAGGCAGCGATAGAGACGGTACAACCCGCTGCCGATGCCAAGCACATCCGCTTGCAATCGGTGCTCGATCCAGCCGCTGGTCCTGTTTTAGGGGATTCAGAACGGTTACAGCAAATTGTCTGGAACTTGCTGAGTAATGCGATCAAGTTCACACCAAAAGGGGGACGAGTGCAGGTTTGCCTGCAACGCATTAACTCTCACATTGAGATTATTGTGTCTGATACCGGTCAAGGCATCAGCCCTGATTTTCTCCCCTACGTCTTTGATCGCTTTCGTCAGGCAGATGGTTCCATTACCCGTTCGTTTGGTGGACTTGGGTTAGGCTTAGCGATCGTTCGCCAACTGGTCGAACTGCATGGTGGAACTGTACATGCGGAAAGCCCTGGCGAGGGACAAGGCGCAACGTTTACGGTCAAGCTTCCTGTGATAGCGGTTGGAGCAACCAGCAGTGGAAGTGACTCCGATCGGGTGCATCCAGCAGTGGGCGGTACAGTGGAGTTTGGCAGCTCCCCACGGCTCGATGGTTTGCGGCTCCTGATTGTAGATGACGACGCGGATATGCGGGAGTTACTCGCCTACACACTCGAAGCTTGTGGCGCAGAAGTGATTGCGGCAGCGTCAGCCGCCGAGGCAATAGCAATTCTGACTGCATCTGCAGCCTCGATCCACCTATTAATCAGCGATATCGGAATGCCCGATGAAGACGGATATAGGTTATTGCGCCGCATCAGAGCCTTACCCACAGAGCAAGGCGGACGAATTCCTGCGGTTGCCCTGACCGCATATGCCAGAACTCAAGATCGGACTGCTGCGCTGTTAGCTGGCTTTCAGTCTCATCTTGCCAAACCAGTTGAACCGGCTGAATTAGTTGCCGTAGTTGCCAATTTGGCTGGACGAATTGAAGGGGCTTCCTAACCAATCTGACGCGAAAGCCATTAGCTAGAGTGTTTGAGTGGTTCCATTTAGTCAAGTGGTAACGACAGTCCCAGAGTGGATTCCATTGCTGTCTTAACGTCAGTTCGGCAGATTAAAAGATGGCAGAAGGGAGAGCAGGGAAGGGTATTGTGCAAATTACAGGCCGGAGAAACTATACCGACTGGACAAATAGATTGAGTATCGACTTGGTGAAGCATCCAGAGCAGACAACGATACCCAGGATTGCTGCCAAAATTCTAGTCATTGGTATGCAAAAAGGCACGTTTACTGGAGCAAGGCTAGGACAGTACATCGCAGGAGACAAGCAGGACTTTGAGGGTGCCCGCAATATCGTTAATCCAGGTGATAGACGTAAACCCATTGCAGAGATTGCGCGAATTTACTATAGTACGACAGTTGTAGATTAGAATTCGCTAAAATAGAGGCAGAACAAGCATTTCAAGATAACTTTCAGTTGAACTCGACAACTCATTCTTCCTATTTAGACTCACTACATCCCGCTGCTCAACATCTGGAAAACCTGACTCGACAAATTGCGCCTCGCTTCTTCAGAGTTGAGATCAAGCAACGGGCAACGGAGTATCTCAAAGCCCTGATTGCTCCTGTCGAGCGCAAGAACAGTTGGCAAATTGCTGAATCAGCGGGAGCCAGCGACCCCGTTGGATTTCAACATCTGCTTCATCGCGCTCGTTGGAATGCGGATGGGGTGCGCGATGACCTGAGGCAGTATGTGGTGAACAACTTAGGTCGTCCAGACGGTGTTCTCGTACTTGACGAAACGGGGTTTATCAAGAAAGGCGACAAATCGGCAGGGGTGCAACGGCAGTATTCGGGAACCGCGGGACGAGTCGAAAACTGCCAAGTGGGAGTATTTCTCGTCTATGCCAGTCCGATTGGAGCCACCTTCATTGACCAAGAACTGTATCTGCCGAAACGGTGGAGCGAGAACCGAGACCGTTGCCGCACAGCAAGCATTCCAGAGACGGTCGCATTTGCCACCAAACTCCAGCTTGCCCGACAGATGCTCAAACGAGCAATCGATGCTAAAGTACCCGCGGAATGGGTAACAGCAGATGCGCTGTATGGAGGTGACCATCACTTGCGACAGTTCATTCAATCCCAGGGGCTACACTATGTTTTAGCGGTCAGCAAAGACCAGTCATTCTGGATTGGCAAACAGGTGCATCGAGTGGATGCGTTGGTCTCACGGCAATTGAATGAGGACTGGCAAACGCTGAGGGCGGGTGCAGGATCGAAAGGGCAGCGATTGTACCAGTGGAGCTACTGTCGCTTTCAGCATCCAGAGCGTCCAGACCTTGAACGTGGGGTGTTCGCAAGAAGATCGCTACAAGACCCCTCTGACTTGGCATACTACCTAGTGAGTGCTCCGATGAATACCCCGCTTGAACAGCTGGTTCACGTTGCAGGAGTGCGCTGGACAATCGAAACCTGCTTCCACAGTGCAAAGGCGGAGGTTGGGTTAGATCACTACGAAGTTCGGTCTTGGCATGGGTGGTATCGCCATATTACGCTATGTCTGTTAGCTCATGCCTTTCTGACGGTGATGACAACCTTAGAGAGTGAGGTAAAAAAAGGGGAACTCAACACAGGCAGTTTGTTCGAGTTCAAGCGCAAACGCGGCCTCTACTACCTGTAAGTGTGCGAGAAATGCGCCGTTCTTTGGGACAATGGGTGTTCCAGATCAAGCAGAGTTTTGAACACTTTCTGCACTGGCAACAGTGGCGCAGGATTCATCGAAGCATCGCCCAGTACTATCACTACAAGCGGCGTGCAGTAAGACTTTCAGACGCTCTATAACTGTAGTACTATAGAGCGTTGGTTGAAGGCACCTCGACAAGAACCGGATGGTAGGCTAATAGAACGTAACCAAGGAACGCCTCAGGGCGGTGTTGTCAGTCCGATACTGGCAAATCTATTTCTGCACTACGCCTTTGATGCGTGGGTCAGACGGGAAATGCCACGAATTCCGTTTTGTCGTTATGCGGATGATGGATTACTGCATTGTCGCAGTCGTCATCAAGCCGAATACATGATGGCACGACTGATAGAGCGATTTCGAACGTGTGGTTTGGAGATCAATTCAGACAAGTCAAGAATCGTGTATTGCAAAGACAGGAATCGACGGGAAGAGCATGAAATTGTCAGCTTTGACTTTCTCGGCTTTACGTTTCGACCTCGACGCTGTGTAGACCGAGGTGACAACATCCATCCCAACTTTCTGCCTGCAATCAGTCAAGCCGCCAAGAAGGAAGTCAACCGGACGATCCGAAGTTGGCATCTCCAACTTCAGAATGACAAAACCCTGAAGGACCTTGCCAGAATGGTCAATCCTGTTCTGCAAGGTTGGCTCAACTACTATGGGCGCTTCTACCCCTCTGCGCTCCGTCAGATTTGGCGCAATGTAAATCAGTATCTTGTTCAGTGGGTGCGGAGAAAGTTCAAACGATTCTCCAGACATCAGCGACGGGCGAAGCAGTATTTAGACCGCCTAGCACGAGCGAATGCCCACCTTCTTATACCCTGGAGATTGGGAGTATTTCCGAGTGGTTTGAGTGATAGGAGCCGGATGAGCTGAGAGATTCACGTCCGGTTCTCAGAGGGACTGGGGGTGCAACTCCCCCGGTCTACTCAACCGTACATCAAAGTGAAAGGAGAGTGGAGATACCTTTACCGAGCGGTGGATTCGGAGGACAACACCTTGGACTTCATGCTCAGTGCGAAGCGGGATGGCAAGGCGGCAGCCCGCTTTTTTCGCAAAGTGTTAGGAGCCAAGCATACTCAAACTCCACGGGTGATTACCGTGGATAAAAATGCAGCGTATCCCGTGGCGATGAATGAATTGAAGCAAGAGAAACCATTGAAAGCCGAGACCGAATTGCGGCAGCGCAAATATTTGAATAACATTATTGAGCAAGACCACCGGAACATCAAACGAATTGTAAAACCGATGATGGGATTTCAATCCTTCAACACAGCAAGAAGAACATTGCGAGGGATAGAGGCAATGGCGATGCTTCGCAAAGGACAAGTGAAGGGAATCAATCGAGGGGACAGTGTATCTCAAGCAGTGTTCATCAACGAACTCTTTGGCGTAAGTGCTTAAAGCAATACGAATGAGACCAATTCGTTTGTTACTTTAAAGTCTTTGCGACACAACCTAACAGTTCGCTTGAAGCAAACCAAAGGCGCTTGGTGCTATTCATCATTGCTCATGGCAGTAGCAACGGCCCCGTAGACCACTTGTTGTAAAGCTTTCGCATCAGAAGTCTCTTTCACAAGATCCTCTCTCATCGTCTTGCTGAGTTCAAGCTGTAGACCTGCATGATTCGTGTTGCGATTAACGATATTACGGGGGGATGTTCCTTTAAGTGTTGCGGCACATTTTTCAGAGTCCTCACCTGGAACATTGATTGCTTCTATCGGATAAGGTGCTTTGTCACTATTACGCTTGACAAATTCGATAAAGGCGTTGATTTGCGCCTTGTTACGCCCACCCAAACAGATAGTTCCTTGTGGTAAACCTTTCGCTCCGTGAATCGCGATCGCTTTTGCATGACGATTGACCAAAGTAAGGGCATCAGGATCATCAAATTGTGTAGCTGTAATATGAAGGGTGTCAAAGTTACTGCGATTTTCTAAGCACTTCTTTGTTCCATGAGCTTTGAAATCATAGCGGCTCCACTTAAACTTGTCTGCAAGGCTCCAGCTAATTTCACTAGTTCGGGGTTCGATCGCGCCTCCGTGAATCGAAAGCACAACTACTTCAGCATCGCGGAGCTTTCTGTCAATTGAGTAGTCTCTGTTTCTTAAGCAGGTAGATGAACCTGAAAGAGACAGGCTGCATTCATTCGCATCAAAACAAGCAAAGTGATCATCGCCCCAAGCAAAATTAGGCGTGAAGCTGAAACTGATCAGAGTCAATGCGAGTGCGACTAGCCCGACTCTGATCAGGTGTTGAGCAATCTGGCTTTGATATAGCATCATCGTTAGCCTCAGAATAAACGTTTGACTGTTCTTTGAGCTTTTTCTTTGACACGGGGGTTGCTATCTTTCTCTGAAAGGTCTAGAAGTTCTCTCCTAAAGTGTTGGGCGAGTTTAGGGTTTTCCTCTAAAACCGTGAGGTAGCGATACCGCACATAAGAAATCGGATCACGAAGATTATAAGTGATGATTTCGATCAAGCGATCGTACTCTTGCTCTACTAGCGCTGGAGATGCGGCAAGCAATCCAGCAATTGCAGTACCCGCACTCGCCCGATGTCCCCAACGCCGGGATTCACGCGAATAAGGCTGGATATCATTTAGCGTGAGAGATTTAGCAACCTGTCGAATGACTCGATCTGCTTTGATTCGCTCTTCTTTGTTTGGTAATCGATCGAATTCGTCAGCAAGCTTGGTGAAATCGATTAATGCACGGCGTTGAGCATTAAAATCTTGTGCTTTTAGATCGTTCGGTGTTGTTTTAGCAACAGTAGCATCCTGTGTTTTTAGATCGCTCGGTGTCGCTTTAGAAGCTGCTTCAGGAGAATGGTTGCTAAACTGCTTCCAGAAAACCTCATTTGCGACTAATGAGGTTCCTATCGTACCGATAATACCGATCGTCGCGATCGCGATTTTTACCCAGGGTTTCTCTTCGTTTGCACTCATGGTTTACTTTTCCTTGCTGGTTTAGAGTGATTGACAATTGCTGTTATGCTCTTGTTTGAGGCGGTGACATTGTTTGTTAATTCTATCAAACAAGCAATGTCACCGAGTTCGAGTCTGAGAATGACTGAGATAACTTGACTTTGAGCAATTAGCCCAACTCTAAACGCTCCCAACGGGTATCTATAGCGAACCTAATCCCCAATCTACGATCGCAAGATGCGGAGCTAGAGTTCGGTCTTTAAACCAACTCGTAAATTTTCTCAGACTCTTCAGGCCTGCATCATTCACGATGCCAATACAGCCATCTGTGCCAGGGGCAAACGATGAATTATTATCTACGTGAATTCCAATGAATCGCCGCGCTGTCCAGGAGTGGCAATACAGACTGACCCAAACCGGGCCTAACCCATCTCCATTAGCAGGCCAATCTCGTGAGAAATCATCGAGTGTACTACTCGCAAATTCAATTAACTGAACTGGAACACCCGATCTTCTGCGGGGTCTGGGTTCAGGCTCACCTAAATCCCAGTAACCCTCTGGCAATGGCTCTCCTGATCCGGCTAGACTGTCCGCAGGTAAGCGAAATGCCTGACTTCCGGGCGCACCTGAAACAGCATTAACGCGATCGAGGACTTTGCTACCCTCCATTAATCGAACTTCCAGCAGAAATAAGCCACCTGCCCGTCTTGTACCCGTATTCACAATCCGGAGATGACGACGATCGAGAGATGGCGAAGCCGATGCTCTCTTCTTGATATCGTCTGTGGACTTTAAGGCAATGATCATCTGACCTGGACTCTCAGAACTGTTCAACCATTCCACAGGCAAATCCAGTTTGTATTGCGGAGGAGTTGCACGTTGTAGTTTCAAGTCTATCTTCTCCAGGTATTCACCTCCCTCCATAAGATGAAGTGCTTTTTGAGTTAGCTTAATGTAGCTCATTGCTGGTTTACTCCTAAATTCAACTACTGTGCAAGTCGTTGAGCAACTCGATCGCGTAATCGTGGTAGCTGCTGATAAAGCCAGTCACCCGGACAAGTCGTTGACACAAAATCTCTGTGTCCTTTGATGTTGGCAGGATCAATGTCGCAGGATGCACACAGGGCAGCACAAAGATCAACTAAGCTCTCCCACTGTTCGTTCGGCATGGTTTTGTTGACCGAGAAGTTACCTTCATTTGCCACACCCGGAGAACGATTGCCATTGTCTGTAGCTGCATGAGCGCCTCGAACTGAGTTACCTTTGATAGCCTCGGCTAAAGAGTCAGAGCGACCTTCCAGCAGAGTGCCTCCTATGGTATTGAGGAAGTTATAGCCAATGTCGCTCCATCTGCGCTCAGATCCCATGTGAAAGCCTTGAATACCTTTAGTGATGGTTTTTGCACCCTCTAGCGTTCCATTCGATGAATTGTTGGCATCATCGGTATGATGAATCACAATAAAATTAGGTCGATCGACAATCTCAAATCTGCTAGTCGGTGCTGCTGCTTGCCAATCTGCTCGCTTCACAACCTTTGAGAACACTGCTGCTGAATCAAAAGCTGTGTCAATGATTTTTTCAGGTTTTTCCGTAGAACCGACATCGATCACCATTGTTTTGGGAATGTCGCCGCGCTGGAACCACTTTCGAGGCACATCTAGAATCAGTTCTTCCTGTTCTGAGTTGTGGTCTCTCAGGTCAACCTTGTCGATGAAAAGATTGGTTCCGCCCTTCATCAGATAAAGGGCTTCTGAGGTGAGTTTGAGCCAAGCCATGTTACTGTCTCCACTTCAATGATGACAAAAACGAATCGTTACTTTCATGCTTTAGATAACGCATTGGAAGTATGGCTGGGATTAACCTCTAGAGGTTAATCCCAGCTTTCAGGAAAGCTCTAGAGCTTTCCTATAATGATGCGAACAAGATCACGACCAGAGACACAGACCTTACCACCGCCAACTTGTGGGGCTAGATTGAAACACAAACGAGAACCATCAAGCGTTTGATCGGGTTTTAGGGGATCAAACGTTGCCTCGATCGTATTGGTCACACTGTATACGGTCGTAGAACCACCCCAAGGTCTTCTCCAAACATGATGATGTCTGACCTTTGCTCGCAAGTACAGTCTCGTGCCGCGAGCCGCGAGTGCTTCAACCTCGGCATCTCTGCGGTTCCCACGAGCATAGTTATTTTTGAGAAACTCAGCGATCTCACGAGAAAGCGCATCTTTGACTCCTGGTAGTTTCCGCGCCCAGTCTGGTCCAACACTGATAAGCTGCTGTGACGAGAAGGCTGGATTGGTCAACGGTGCTGAAGATGTTGGCTCTGTATTGGACACGAATGCACGGGCGGGTGCAATGGTCATACTCAAAACGATCAAAGCAGTTGGAAGCAAAAATGTTTTCATCACATAAACTCCAGTAAAAGGGTGTGAGCAGAGTGAGGGAAATGCCTCGCTCTATGTCTTATGCAACCCTGGCATTACCTGAGTACAGAACCGAAAACGACTGAGTAACGACTGAGTTTCGTTTGAGTTTGAATTCAGTTCCTAGTATCGAATCTGATTCTGTGTACAGGATTAATCTAGAGGGTGTTATGCACTTTTGTTAGACTGGAGGCATGAGTAGAAAGCCTTATCCTACAGATATGAGCGACGAAGAATGGGCATTTGTCGCCCCGTACTTAACCTTGATGAGCGAGGATGCGCCGCAACGCGAACATAATCTGCGAGAAGTGTTTAACGGTTTACGATACGTTGCGAGAAGCGGGGGAGCGTGGCGACTGATGCCGCACGACTTGCCACCCTGGGCGGCAGTGTATCAACAAACGCAGCGGTGGATGAAGGCTGGCGTGTTTGAAGTGATGGTGCATGACCTGCGCGAGTTGTTACGGCTTCTCACTGGACGCAACGAGCAACCGAGCGCAGTCATTCTAGATAGTCGGACGTTGCAGTCTACGATTGAGAGTGGTCATCGTGCAGGTTATGACGGCGGGAAACGCAAAAAGGGCAGCAAAGTTCACATAGCAGTAGACACGCTAGGACAACTGTTAGCGCTTCACGTTACACCTGCAAACGAGCAAGACCGTCATCAAGTTGAAGTCTTGGTCAAGCAGGTGCAACAAGTCACCGGAGAAACGGTCGAAGTGGCGTTTGTAGACCAAGCCTATACCGGAGAATCGGCGGCAATTGCGGCAGCAGAACAGGGTGTTCAATTAGAAGTCGTGAAACTACCCGAAGCGAAGAAAGGCTTCGTGCTGCTGCCTCGGCGTTGGGTTGTAGAACGAAGTTTTGGTTGGATGTCGCGATTTCGCCGCCTGGTGAGAGATTACGAGCGCTTAGCTGAAACATTAGCGGGCTTTCACTTGGTTGCGTTTGCAATGCTGATGGTCAAACAGTTTGTCGAACTCCGCTTTCAAAGTGCATAACACCTTCTAGCCAGAGGCGCTTAAACTTCACAAGCAATGCTTGCGTATGAATAGGGTGTTGAGAAGAAACGATTACCTAACACAGTTGTTTCTTCTCAGCGTTCAATTACGTTAGAATTTGAACTTTCCTACGTCGAAAACACTAATCGGAACTGTGAACCGACCTAATGCAATGTGCTGGTCGCTCTCTGGTTTGTAATGCACCCAGAACGAAAGCGCGAACTTCGGTGGGAAAGGTCGAACGAGAATCACGCCAAAGCCTTCAAATCGATAATCAGGATTACCCACAATGCCGATCGCTGAAGTATCGCTCTCTTTGAGTGCAGGCGGTAGTTCTTTGGCAGTGCAGACGGCGTTGATTTCGTCGATCGTTTGGCGCGAGTTGGCTAATACGCTTAATAAGCTGTCTACGAGAGCGGTAGCGGTTGTAACGGTCATAAAGTTAGCTCCTGTAATTGGAAAGGGAATGAACGGTCACTTCGAGGTTAAGGAATCGGCCTTGATGGGCGCGGTGGATTGACGATGATGCTGTCTTGAGAAGATTCGTACTGAACGGGGCGAACTTCATTGCGTTGTGGAGGGGAGAGAGACAGAGCATAAACCGGAACGAGTGAAACGGCAGATGCCATCAAGGTTGTTACAAGAATGAAGTTGCGGGTAGATGTTGCGTTCATGCTCATTCTCCTGATTAGGTGGCTTGCCCTGGCATCGGGCTTGATACTTCCATCAAACCGATCGCGTCACTGAGTTCGTGCCTGAGAATGACTGACTTTTGTTCTGACTTTACTTCCGGTACAATTTGACTATTGCATGAGTTGAACAATGGCAAGATCACTCAGGGTTCATCCAAATTAAATTGAGCGGGTAAAGCTATCGGTGAGGCGGAATGGATATCTTACTCAACGATAGCTCTCTGAAACGTTAGGGTTAGCGCTCTCAACAGTGAGTAACTTTTTGACTGGAAAACCTGTCGATCGTGCCGTTTTTGTCGATCTTTGTGACCATCTCTCACTGGAATGGCAAGACATTGCTGAAATTGAAGCGTTTTCTGAGCCTGTCTATTCTTTAGTCGCGTTTTCTTAACAAATTTCAGAGCTTTAGCCACCATCTAGAAGTATTGCTGTACCGAGCTTACAGCCATTGCCCAATCTTTCACTTCTTGAGTTAACTAAAATTCGGAGAATTGTGAGTAGTTACGGTGCTGCAAGATTGGAAGCGGTATGAGCGTTGATCGTGAGAAATTGAGAATGAATAATTTTCAGATTAAAGAACGCTATGGAATCTAAAGAGATCCAGATTGAACATCAAATTCACGCTGCTGCCATTGCAAACTCAGGAGACGAAATCGGCAGGATAATGACTATGAGTTGGGTGACGGAAGAAGTGGGGGACGCGGATTTGGGCGATGCGCGGCGGAATCGGCGGTTGATCCAAATTGTGGAAGACTTAGCCGGAAGTCCAGAATCGAGCGTCCCGTTTGCGAGCCGAGACCGTGCAGCCCTACAAGGAATGTATGATTTTTGGAGTAATCCGCGCATTGCCGCATCAGATATTCTCGCTGCCCATGTTGCCAGTACCGCCCATTGGAGTGAATGCCATCAGTTAGTGCTTGCCATTCAAGACACGACCAAACTTGACTACAGCCACCATCCACACAAGCGGGGACTGGGATATTTGCGCGGAGCCAACACACGCGGTTTGCTGTTGCATAGTGTATTAGCCGTCATACCATTTCAATTAATAGCCCTTTTTCATCACTCTAGGCAGAAGAAAAGATAGAATTCATGCTTAGAGGAATACGATGCTGCCAACCAGAGAACTGATTGAGTATGCGAATCAAGTAGGTAAAACCTCGCTCCAATGCTGAAACCGCAAACACTGATAGCCAAGGCTTGAGTCAGCAGAAATATACATAGGGCTGAATGATCAGTCGTAAGTTGTGAAATCGACTCGTCCAACTGCTCGATGATTGCCAACAGGCATGAGTGCAAAATTTCTCAAGTAAGGGGTCTTCAGGGCAATCAGGTTGCGAATTCAGTCCACCAAACTGTAAGCTCACCATCAGATAAGCACTACTAACAATTTCCCACCATCGCTCAATCTGGGCATAGTGCGTCACGCGATAATCCGCCCATCCCAGCTTATCTTTGCATTGTTTGAAGCCATACTCTACCCAGGTTCTTAAGCCGTACAGATTGCCAATTTGGTCGAAGTGGTCTCGCTGCTCATTGAGGTGACTCATCACTGACCAAGTGCTATTGTCCGGCAGTGTTGCTGGATCATTGGTCAAAGTCCAATAGCGATGCTCAAACCTGCACCCAAAGATCACCTCATGGATATAGCGTTCCTCAGTCGTGCCATTCGAGAAGACGCGCTCAAAGCGGTGCCACTCGCTGGTGGTGACTTCAACCTCATTCGGCATCCACACGCCGTGATCCGAGCGAATTGCCAGAATCCAAGGTAGATTCAATCGGTCAAGATGACTGACGAATGCACTACTCTCGCCATAGAAGCTATCTGCTAGTACTAGCTCAATCTTGAAACCAAAGCTGACTAGCTCAGCAATGATACTTTGCGCCAACTGGAGCTTGGTTTGGTACACATCATCGGGCTTCAGTCGCTGTTTGGGCTTGAAGACTTTGAACAATAGGGGGAAGGTCAACTGCTCGACAATGCCATACGCATTCACGGACACAATGCCGTTCTCAATCTTGCCGATATTACCGATGTACTGTTGTGCCACATAGTCAGTCGTATTGCCTTTTTTACGGTCTCCGGTTTCATCAATCACAAGCGTTATCGCTCGTCCGTTTAACTGCTGCAAGATTAGTTCTAACCGCCGTTTTTGCAATGCAGCGACTGACCAAGGCGATTCAGTGAGACAATGATGCAGCACTTGATCACTCGACAATCCAACCGCACGAGCAATGGCAGGCAGTGACTTACGCGGCAAATCGCTAATCATGCCGAGATGCAGATATTTGAAGGCTTCAAAACCTCGCACGTCTATGAATAGGTCACGGTAGACTGCGCAATAGTTGTCGATGAAGCTGACGGTGTTGACGGGTGCGCGTGGCTCAACCATCGATTTGACAAGGAGTTCAAGAACTTGCTCTTACTTTATCCTGCCTAGAGTGATGAAAAAGGGATACGCTCGGTTTCTGCAATCCTGCACGGAGCGATCGCTGCTTCAGCAGGTGGGTGGCAAGTTTCGATTCATCCACAAGCAATTGCAGGAATATTTTGCTGAGCTTCGAGTCCCATAGCTTAGAGTTTTGTTCAATCTCATGCTCCAGCGTTTGGGCAACAAAATGATGGCGAACCTGTGGCATGAGCGAAGCGATCTTTTTGTCCTCTTTCCGATTTTGACGTTGCAATAAGTTCTTCTCTGTATTCTGGGAATGCTGAGAGGCTGCATAGTCATTCTTAAACGTTTGGGTTCTAAGATTCCGGCGATGAACGCGATCGCCATAGCCAATCCAAAAATAAATGAGAAGAATAATTGCGAGAACTCTATCCTAAAAGCAGTATCTCCGAAAATAATGTGATTTTGAGTAATACAAACCTGATGCAGCGATTGTTCCCCAACCAGGGGATGCTGTCCTCCTACAACAAGTTCCCATCGGCGTAAGTTGGGTTGCTCCGTGCTGAAGTCATAACAGACTAAGTCGGTAAACCCGCTGATTCGATTGCGCCATGTTCTTCCAGCATTTTGATAAAGCTTTCGGCTTAAGGAGTTCATAAGACGATCGAACGGCTTCCGGAACTTCCCTTTATAGGCGACGGAGTAGTTCAAGGAAAAGACTTGATCGATCGGATCTATCCCTTGTTGAGCCGGAATTTCACACACCGGATGAGCTGGGCTAGAAACCACAGGAAATATCGTTTTTTCCATTAACTCGGGAAAAATACTCAGCCATTCCTGTTTCCTACCCATCGGTGTTAGCAATTCCATGCTGTCTGGATCAATTTCCCAGGGGCGACCTGCATCAAACGTCACGAGAAGACGATCGTCCGGTGTTTTGAGAAAAGCGGTATTCAACTGATTCCGATTACCCAACTTAGCGCTAATCCGACTGGGTCCATTGTTACGGAAAGCATAGTCTCTGACAGGATAGGTTTGGGGGTCGTTCTCCACAATGAAGTCTGCATAGTAGCAGGGCGTTTTAGCAATTCGAGTTCGTATTTTGGCTTTTCCCTAGTGAAAGGTTAGGCGATAGATCATCCCATCCCCGTTGATGATTAATTGCCTTGTGCTCTTGATACCCGTTGATTGTGAATAGGCGTTTCACCAAAGGGCTGATAAGGAATCGCTCTGGGGGGAAGGGCTGCTGCAAAAAAATAGGCTCCTGTTACATCGATTGGTAGCTTGTCAGGCATCTGAGCATTTCGGTGAATTCTCTCAAGCCTTTTATCTTTTACCGTCCATGCTTGTACGACCAACCAGTCATCGCCAATTTCATCACGACGGGCTTCGACAACCGATGTAGGGATCTGAGGTTTTTGAAGAGGAAGAGACATGTTATGAAGCGGAACCCTTTAATATGAAGCGGAACCCTTTAATTGGACAAGTGGAGAGGAAAGTTAGTTCTGTCGCAAGGATTTTGAAGTGACAAATGAACTGGTCTCGTTTGTGTTGCTTTAAGCCATCACCCCGAAGAGTTCATTGATGAATCTTACTTGAGATACACTGTCCCCTTGATTGATACCTTTCACTTGAAGCAAGGCGAGGGAAGATTGAGCTTCCACACCTCACCGTTTTTGCGACACAATCAAGCAGCTTGATTCGAAGTAACCCAAGAACGATCGTTTCTCAAACAGGATAATTCCAGTCTTTCTTCAGACAACCTTAATGCCAACCATGCTATAAAAATCATGCGCTATACGGCAAAGATGATAAGAATGTTTACCTAGCAGAAAAGCCAGCCACAGGTCGATCAAACAGTCTTTGCGCTTTGACCGAGTTCGAGATGATTCTAAAGTGCAAACAAGGTCAAGCAATGAAATCGACTTGCGCTTACGGGTTTGCAGTTTCTCGATCGCTTCTACAAGTTCAGCGCTCCAATGGTCAAGCTCCTCGCCATGCGCTAAGTGTTTAACTGCATCAAGATCCATGGGTTGAGACGCTGCATTCCGGTCAGGCAATCCCTCTAGCAGCACCGCCGCATCGTCAATCATCGCCTCCTGAATCGCCTGCATCATCTCTGGTTCTGAAACACAACCCAAATCCAAAGCAGATGCAATTGCCCAGTCTCCCTCTAACTGAACGGGTAGTGGCAGTAAAGGAATTGGCTCGATATATTGGTCAAGGTTTACTAGCATTGACTGCCGCACATAGCGATCGAAGAAATCAATTGGCACGATTGGATCTCTCGATTGACTCGCTTGGACTTCTGCCTGGACTCCTTCGATTACACCCACATATTTTGCTTCGACGATCATAGCCAGTCGCAGAATCGCCTCGGACGCCACTTCTAAGACATGACGATCGTCGAGATTGGCAATCGCCGCATCAAATTCTCGCAACAGGTCGAGCAGTTGCGCGTCTTGAGGCGACGCGATCGCATCTTGGAGCGAGTCAAACAGGGGAATTTCGAGTTGGATCACGCGACCCCCACTAAATAGCACGGGCGAATCGGGCAACACTGCGGGTCTCGTCGAAGCTGGGCAGCGAACTTACGGATGCCATACTCTTTGTGCAAAACGCGCAGCATGGACGCAACGTAGGCATCGACGAGCGAAGGAGTCATGCCTTCACAATGAATTGGGGTAATCTCCACAATTTGTGCATTGCCCTTCCACACGGAGCCAGCGATCGCATGAACCGGAGAATCGTATCCAGCTTCGCGATAGACAATCAAAATCGCGTAAGCCAGGTCAGCGTAAGGAGAGTCAATGTTGAAGCGCTCAAGCAGTCGTTCCTGACGCTCGATAACCTGCTTCTGACGGTTGATTTCAGCATTTCGCAGACGTGACCGCTTCGGTGGGCAGACCTTGGGGTTATAGCAGCCGTCCGATGGAATATTGGGATCACGCACAAAATTCTGTGGGTCCGTCTTTGGAGAACCGTGAATTTGGTGCATTTGATCGATGTGGAGTGCTGCACATCGAAGACATTTTGGAGAAGCTTTTCTAGGCATCGCTCTAATTTCGTTGAAGTGCTTAATTAGATTGACCTGCACGTAAGACTTCCGCAGCGGTCAGCTGCAAATTCGGAAACTGTGGCGACAGAATCGGATCATCTCCCACAAAGGGATAGGATTGATACGCTCCGTTCACCAGTTCCAGCACGTTCACTACAGCACGACTCGGATCGATCTGCCAGAGTTCAGGAATCCCTCGCGCTGCATATTCACGAGGCTTTTGTACATAATCGCGCTGATAGTTCTTACTGCTTGGAGATCCGGGTGAAACGACTTCCACAACGAGTCGGGGAGCAGGCATCGAGAGCCGGATAATTTTTTCACCCGACATCAGCGCTCGAATTGATTCTGCGGTATGCACAATAAAGTCTGGTTGTCGTGCACTCACCTCAGAGGATTCCACTTCAATCTGATGTCCAATCACCAATCGAGAGTAAGGAACACCGAGACTTAAAAAAGTGGCAAACAACAGCGATGCAATCATCGGATTGATCGGATCTTCACTTGGCAATTCGACTAACTCCCCATTTACCAATTCGTAGCGCGTCTCCGTTCCGTCGTCGTAGTCGAGATACTCCTCGATCGTCTTAAAGCGTGGCTGGATCTGCGTCATACTGCCCTCCAAATGACGATCATGCGGTAATTCTATCGAATTTTGCCTTTTCGAGCAATCAAAATTTATGTGAAACTGAGTTAAGACTAGACTGATAGAGTTTAGATATCATCGAACTTTTAGCGTTCCTATTTTTATAAATTTTTGATTTCTGTTAAAAAACGCTTTATATAACAGAATAATAACGTAACTACAGATAATGGTTATTATCTGTAGTCTAAGGCGGTGATCGCTGGAATTTTGCTCAAATCCACAGGGTCAAAGGGCAAAAATGGCTAAAATGCTTGTATAGAAAGGGTTGTAGGTAAAAATGATTCAAAATACAGAAGATGAATAAGCCAAAAATTCTCACTGAGCCGTCCTACACCTTCAGCCAGTACGCGACTCTGCCTTACCGAACTGCAGACATTCTGGCTGATTTGGGTTATACGTTTGAGCGATCACGGCAACCGCTTCAAATTCCCCGAAGTTCAACGCCTCATGCAATTGATGAACTAAAGCGCATTCTTGACCGCAATTTGAGACGGATTTCAGCCGTGACCGAAACATCTAAACGAGAAGCGATTATTGCCCCGATTCTGGTGGAAGTTTGTGAAGCAGTGGATAGCTCGCTCGACATTGAATATCCCATTAACGCCGGTCCACTTCTGAAGGGAACACTTGACTATTTGATTGATAAGAACCGTCAGTTACTGGTCACTGAAGCGAAACAGGCTGATCTCGATAAAGGATTCACACAGCTTGCTGTTGAACTAATTGCACTGGACTTATGGCGTGAACCGGAAGGTGAATCGTTGTTTGGAGCTGTTACAACTGGCGAAAGCTGGCGATTTGGGAGATACGATCGCGCACTCAAGCGAGTGGTGCAAGATTCTGTCCTCTATCGGGTTCCAGAAGGATTGGAAACGCTTGTACAACTGTTAGTTGGAATTCTAGAAGCTGCATAAAAGACGTTCAAAGGATAATCAAAAATGCCACTCCTTGATCATTTCCGCCCACCCCTCAGCACCAGACGGCATTGGCATAGCTTCCATAACGCCTGGTCATCCACAATCAAGACCGAGTTAAATCGAATTCTGCCAGAGGGCTATTTTGCGGAAGCAAACGTCCAGTTTGGGATAGAAATTGATGTCGCAGTCCAGGAACAAATTCCTGCCGTGCGCTCGAATGGGACAGGGTCATGGATGCCGAAGGCTCCAACGCTCACCGTTCCATTTCAGCCTACAACTGACACGATCGAAGTTCTAGTCTTTAGCACTCGCGAAGGTCCGATTCTCGTGGGCGCGATCGAACTTGTCTCTCCTGCCAATAAAGATCGCTCAGCTTCAAAAGATGCGTTTGTAGCGAAGTGTGAAACCTATCTCAATCAAGGTATAGGGCTGGTGATTGTCGATGTGGTGACGACACTGAACGCGAATCTGCATGGGGAACTGATGCAGCGCATCGGAATGAAGACAACCCTCTCGTCACTTTATGCCACAGCCTATCGAGCCGTTGACCAAGACGGGAATTCGGTCTTAGAAATCTGGCAGGAAGAACTCTGCGTTGACGCTGACCTTCCCACCCTTCCACTCTGGTTAAAGGACGGCATATGTCTTCCCATTGAATTGGAAAAGACATATGAACAAACTCGAATTGAAAGTCGGTTATGAGAACGAAGATGGAATAGTCTTCGGATGAAATACTGAAAACGTCTTCGAGAAGTCAAATCAAGACGATCGTCAAACGGTACACTAAATTTGTGTTTACGAGAAACTCAAGTTAGATACAACCGAGAGCGATGTCGCAACCGATTCCTGATCCGATTTTTGTGGTTCGTAGTGCTACTGCTCACTCCCCAGTGCCGGCGGTTACACCAACTGCGGATTTGAGAGAGTTTCGCATTGATGAATTTTTGATCGCTCGATCGCTCTCAGAAAACAGCAAGCGAGCCTATCGCCAGGACTTGAAAGCCTTTACCGATTGGACAAACGCACCTTGGGCAATGGTCAGCCCGCGTCTGGTCGCTCAGTTCAAAGAACATCTGCTGCGCGAGAAGAGCGGTCAGCGAGTCCTGTCAGATGCAAGTGTAAGACGAATCTTGGGCACGCTGAAGAACTTCTTCGGCTGGATGACGCGATCTCGCTACCTCGACTTTGACCCCACCCTAGAAATCGAGTTACCTAAGCTGCCAGAGCCAGAAGCAAGAAGTCTGCCAGACCAAGCCGTTGAGGAAATTCTGGCAGCCGCCCTCTCAGAAACCACATTGCCAGAACGCAATCTTGCAATTCTGTTGCTCTTGTTGCATGGACTGCGAGCGAGCGAGGTGTGCAATCTCAACCAGGAAGACTACGACGGAACCAGATTACGAATTCGCAAAGCAAAAGCCGACAGCAAAGGAACCGTTCCGCTCAACCGGGAGGCGAGAGAAGTAATCGATCGCTACCTCGAATGGTGCAGAGGGCAGGGACAAGCGATGAGTCCTGAAAGTCCGATGTTCGTCTCCTATTCTCCGCAAAATGCAGGAGCGCGGCTGACGTATGGCGGCATTCGTACCCTTGTGGACAAGTTGCGTGAACGAACCGGAATCAATTTCACGTCGCATCAAGGAAGGCATACCTTTGCGACGAATCACGTCTTGATGGGCATGAACCCGCACCACATCATGACGATTATGCGGCAGAAGAACCCGATCAACTTCCGCAGGTACACAAAAGCAGCTGAACAAGCAGCGGCAGAGAGCGAGTTTTACAAGTTTGAGAAGTAATTTATCAACTATGGTTCAGGGCGGCATTTTGTTGAAATCTGACGATCTCATATATATGAAGCTCACCTCACCTTTTGAGAGGTGAGGGTGTCTATGCTAAGTTAGAGCTCAGCCCACAAATCACAGAGACAAGCCCAGCTTCTAGGCAAGCGTCCAGAATTTCCACTGGAACGCTTCTCGTAGTCCTTTCGGCTATCGAGCTTAAGCCAACCTCTAGCGGCGATATTGTATGACCCGTTCAGGTCGCAGTTGTAACGCTTCCCGCTAGAAAAAGTTGCTAAAGCGTAATTTTTACCGTCGCGCTTTACCTGTCCTGAACCGTCGTAAGCAAGCTTTGAAGTATAAGCAGCAATCACAGTGATTGTCTTGCCGCCTAACTCAGCCCATTTACGCTCTGTCAGTTCGACAATCAAGCTTTTGAGCCAACCGTGGAACCGTTGTTTCAGGTTAGACCGCTTCTTTCCGCCTTTTGGCTTCCATCCTTTCAGATCCTCAAACACAACCGCATCTGCGCTGTAGCTTTGAGCAATCCGAGTGATGCGTTTAGAAACGATGTGCCCAATCTGCTGATTGATGTTGCGACACCTGCGATAGGTGTGTTTGCAGAATCCTTTACCAAGTTTTCCGCCTTTACCCATCGTTTTCTTTGCTCTTTGAGAAACTGATTTCAGACGCTTATCGCGACGGTCTATGTCTCTTCCAGGGTGAATGAATTCACGATGGATTACAGTACCGTCACGGCTCACCACTGAAACAGTAGCAGTTGTGTTGAGTCCCAAATCAACCGCCACAACTACACCCGCACCTTTCACCCGTTCAGGATGGCACTCAAACGGAACCGACAAATGGCAGGACTTATCGTTCACGATGAGAGACGGGGATTTGATTTGATTCGTCGAAACGGTGTGACGCTCACGCAACGAAACGATTGGCATGGTGATCCAAATCCAATCAGTTCCAGTGAACACCTTGATCTCGACTTGCTCAAATCCATGCAGTTTGAAACACTGCCCTTTGTACAAGGCAGGGTAACAGCCCGCGTCAGAGTTCAGAGTTGGCGGTTTCGCGTCTCTACGATTCCGACTCTGCCCAGATTGCCAATCTCGGTATCGAGTCATGTAGCTACTGACTTGCCCTGCCGCAAACATAATCGCAGCGCGACGTAAGTAGCTTGGGAGTTTGTGAAACGCTCGGTTGATTTGGGGATATTTCGGAGTCGGATTCTTTGCCGTTCCATGCACCAATCTTTCGACGGCAGGAACAAGCTTATCGCTGTTCAGGCTCCCTAAATCAACCCAATGAGTACAGACAACCGTGACCAAGAACCGACACAATCGGCGGTATTCCTGCACAGTGTTGAGCAAATATTGTCTCTGCTCATTGGTCGGTGCAATGCGCCACTTGTCGGTTCTGATGGTTTTGGGCGCTGCTTTTTGTGCCATAGTGCCCTACACTGTGGGCACAGAGTAGAGCCATGACAAGAGCCTTAAGAGCGTTCGCTCATAGTTTTTGCAGCATTCAGATTCATATGGTGTTTGTGACAAAGTATCGCCATCCTGTAATCACTGAGCAGATAGAATCTGACATCATCCAACTAAGTCGAAGTATTTGTGAGAAGAATCGTTCTTATTTGGTAGAAGCAAAGGCAGATTTAGAGATGAAAGATCATATCCATCTGCTTATCGATTTTGCTCCTGATGTTTCAGTCTCAAAGCTTGCAAACACGATGAAAACCGTTACCAGCCGAGAGATTAGAAGGCGCTACACTACAGAATTGAAGCCTTACTATTGGAAACCTGTTTTCTGGAAGCGTGGTTATTGTGCTGTTTCTGGCGGTGGCGCTTCGCTGGATGTTATTAAGTCCTATATCCAGGCTCAGGGCAAAGGTGATTAATCTGGGTGTTCGGCTAACCCCCACTTGTCCCGAGGTGGGGGAGTGCGCCTCACTTGAGGTTCAAACCGTACTTTAAAGTCGCTGTCAGCAGAGCCACTGTTGTCAAGTCCCAAGTATTGCTAGCAGTGCCTACGGCTCACGCGAGTTGTGTTCGCGCCTTGATTGTTATCGAAGTTGCTCCTATTGCTTGAAAAATTTCCATACAGAGCCAAAATCTAAATTTCTTCCTCATGTAGCTCGGTCTGTATGACGTACTGCGATAAAGTTGCTCTAGAGTTTTTATCGCGAAGACAATTACTTTTCTTCAATTTAACATCACAGCTTAATGAGGTTCAACGAAAGCCTAGCTCCTAGCTGCTATCAAATTTAAACTCTACGCTGCATTCGTGATCTTAACTGGCAACTCTTCAAAAGGCACGTTCACCGCAGAGGCGAACTTCACCCATTGTTGAATTGGTAAGGATGGCTCTACTTGCCCTCTCTCCCACTTCCTTAACGTCGATACACAAACACCGATTGCGACTGCCAACTTTTCTTGGGTTAGTCCTGCATCCTCTCGCATTTTGCGTACCCAATGAATTTCGGATTGAGTTGCGATCGTCATGGTTCCACAGATCTCAGCAGGTGTGAACAACACTTAAAAAGTGCCTACACAGATTATCTGTGCATTTCTATTTATATGGCAACTTTTTAAATCTTTTTTGTGATCCACGAGGCTATCCTTACGATATACAGGGACTCTCTGATAGTGGATCATACCGCTACAAAATAACGGTAATTCTTTAAAGTGTACCGGAGCATCTAAGACAAAACCTTAAGATAAGGAAATCTCAGGGCTACTTTTTAGGAGCATACGATTGTTTGAGCAATATGTAACTTGTGAGATATTAGACTCCAACGCTTATAAAGTTGTTGCTTGACAAGTAATAAAAAATTAAAGACTAAGGCGATGTGCAACTTATGAATCAGCATTTAGTCCGCGACTAATCCCTCAAACTGGAGCAATGAGTGGCCCAGCTGCTGATTCAACCAGCAGCAGAGGGTATGCGCCAGAATTTTGCGATTGACGCGACTGGTGAAATGCCAAAGGTCACGAGCGCGAATTCGCTCAAAGTGGAAGCGTTCTGTTACAGCGGTTTCAGATTGAGTGTGCCACAGCAGGGGCATCCTAGCAGCAGTCACAAGGAATGAGCCATGCCTGCTGCTTACTCAGTCGATTTACGTCAACGGATTGTCGAAGCTTACGAAGCCAAAGAAGGCAGTCAACGCCAACTGGCAAAGCGCTTCAAAGTCAGCTTGTCGTTTGTATGCGACTTGATGCGCTACTACCGAGAACAGAAAACGGTGCAGCCTAAACCGCATGGCGGTGGAGCCGTGGCTAAAATCGGCGAGAAGGAGCAAGCGCTGATTGCTGAGTGGTTGAAACAGCAACCCGATTTGGTGTTGTGGGAATTGTGTGAGCGCTTGGAAAAAGACTGCTCTATCCAAGTCGGCATCTCGACGATGTGGCGAGCGTTGGAGCAGATGAACCTGAGCGTCAAAAAAAACATTTAGCGCCACCGAAGCCGAAACGGAGCGTGTGCAAGATTTGCGGTTTGCCTTTCGGCATTGGACATTCAGTATCGACCTTCGCAATCTAGTATTTGTCGATGAAGCTGGGGTTCACTTGGGCATGACCCGCCTTAACGGTCGCGCTGCTAGGGGCGAACGGGTTCATGATGTACGTCCGCGCAATGTTGGACAAAATATCTCATTGATTGGAGCAATCGGGCTAGAAGGGCTAATTGCAACGATGACGATTCTGGGCAGCGTGAATACTGATGTCTTTGTGACCTATCTGCTTGAGGTGTTGATTCCGCAACTCTGGGTTGGAGCCATTGTGGTCATGGATAATTTGCCTGTGCATCATGCTGAGCGAGTTCAACAGGCGATTGAATCTGCTGGAGCCAAACTCGTCTTCCTGCCACCCTATTCTCCAGACTTATCTTCCATTGAACTTTGCTGGTCAAAACTGAAGCAACTGCTTCGCTCGGCTAAGCCACGATCGTTGGAAGCGCTCAACCAAGCTTTGACTGAAATTGTGGCTAAGAAAATCTCGGAAGACGATGCGATCTCTTGGTTTGCACACTG
Source organism: Leptolyngbya sp. DQ-M1 (assembly GCF_039962505.1). Taxonomy (NCBI): domain Bacteria; kingdom Bacillati; phylum Cyanobacteriota; class Cyanophyceae; order Leptolyngbyales; family Leptolyngbyaceae; genus Leptolyngbya; species Leptolyngbya sp. DQ-M1. The sequence continues at coordinate 7,577 of NZ_JAMPLJ010000015.1, read as the reverse complement.
TGGCTTATTCATTTAGAAACCGCTGTAATTGGGCATTGACCGTTTCAATCAATCAACTCACGGTTTGCAATTGCCGGACAACAGCAAAAGACCGAGTTTCGGTCATGTTATGGCGCAGTAGCGTTTGCAAATCCAGGTCAACCTGGGCAAGTGCGGTTTGCAAGGGTTGGCTGAGATAGCCTTTGTCCCCAATCAGTAAGACGTGAATCGCTTGGGTTGTCTCCTACAATGCTTCACGCTCGTCGCTATTGGCAGGGGTAATCGTAAAGTCAGTAATCACGCCATTCAGGCTGATACTTAAGTGCCCCCGAAAGCCATAGAACGATTCGTCTTTTGCCGCACAGTAGCCAAATGCAGCAATCCCTTGAAAGTATCGCACGTCACTTCGAGGCAAGCCCAGTTTGTCGAGAGTGGGCAATGCGCGATTACGCAAAGCGCTGTTTCTCCCGGCGATGGCAGCGAAGCGCTTCAACCCGCTTGGCGCAGCGATGCGGAAGTTGTTACATCCGGCGTATGGGGTGCTGAAGTCCGGTCGCCTGTTTGACCCTAATTTTGCCGCTCCGACCGCTTGACTTCCAACACAGTATTTACGCAGCAATAGACCGCGATGATGAATTCCTCGATAGAATACATGCGTCTCACCTGCTTTTGTTGTTTTTGTATCAAAAGCTTAAGGGTGAGGCTTTCTTTTTCTCATCTAAAAGTTGCACATCGCCTAGACTAACGCAGTAATCCCTCTAGTTCATTGAGCAATTTCTCTAGCTTTTGTCGCTTCTTGGCATCTTCCCAGACTTTAGCTCGCTTGATTTGTTTAGGAATGCTCAAAAGCCTTTGAGGGAGGTCAAGCGGTTTTTGCTCATGTTGTGTATCTTTTTGAGATTGCAGCGTTGACTTTACTTTAGAGCGAATTTTGTCTAGCGATAATCCTTGCTCGACAACCTCTTGTGTTAGCCGCATTCGCAATTCTCTTGCTGCACCTTCTTCTAGATCTAGAGTTTTGCCAGAAATTCTTTTCAACTCAAGTACTTTACTTCCTGCTAGCCCTTCAGTCCGAATTACAGATTGCAAATCTTCTGGCAGGTTCAGCAATGGAAACACATTGCTGTTGATAGAAACTGGATTAAGCTGTTTACTTAGAATGACTTCTAGAATGAGCCGCTCTGACTCTAAGTTGCAAACTCTTTGAATCCAGTCCTGCTGAGTGCTTCGATCTGCGATCGCAATGTCTTCCAGTTCTGCAATCTCGCCGGATCGTCGTAACCGCTGAATAATCCCATTCAGAAGGCTCGGAATTGAGTCGATTTGTTCCTTCAATTGCGGTTGACGCATGACCATGAGCTTGACCAAACCGTTAGCAAGATCAAAAGGATGGAGTTTCTCAGATTGCAGACTGGTTGTAAGTTGACGATCGAAGATTGCAGCCTTATCTAAATTGTCTAGAGCGTCTTGCGTTAAGAAAACGGCTCGCAGTGTCGTCAGATTTGCTTTTGGTGCAGAACGCCAGCGCAGTTCACCGTCGAACAACTTGTACCAACCCTCAGCTTGAGGAATCAGAATAATTGGAGAATGCTGTCCTTCCTCACATAAGCTCTTAGCACGAGCCTGAATGACAGTCGGCGGGAAAACAGTCCTAGGCTGATCTGGGTCAGGCTGAATTTGATCAAGTGCAATAAGATGTTCTCCGCCCTGTTGAGCGAGTTGCTGACCTAATTCCTGAATCTGAGCTTCTAATGCCGTTTTTACGTCTAAATTGAGTTCTTGCGCTCTGAGTCTTCGCAACTCATCTTCTAACTCCTCTACCTTATCTTGAAGTTGTAGCACTTCCTGATTTTGAGACGCAGATGCAAACATTTGAGAAATTGAAGCGGGTTTCTTAGCAGGCATAAATCTACTCCGTAATTAATTTTTCTACAGCATCGATAACAGGACGAAAGTCTTCGATAAAAGGGCAACTAGGGCGATATAGATGCAGCGGTAGCCCCGCACCTGAGGCCCAGAGATAATAGCTAGATTCACGAATGAGCGGGAAACACCGAATACCCATTTGTTCAATTTGAAAAGGCAAGGTTTCTTCAGGAGGAATTTTCTTATTTGGCTTGCCCTGTTTCGTTAAGCCTAAAAGATTGCGATGAATCGCCTCTTCTCCAATATCGACTCGTGACGGTACGAATCCCAGAATTTCTGGGCGGGGTTTTAGACGCAGTTCTCGAATCTTCTCGTTGTACCAATTGAGCAAGTCAACAAATGAGCCAGTGTCTTTGTATTCGGGCTTAATGGGAGCAAGTAAATGGGTACAGGCAGCTAAAGCGAGTAAGCCCATTGTGTCGAGTGAAGCAGGAGTATCTAAGATAATCAAATCGCTGTCTAAGGGGTGGTCTTCCAGGCGATCTGCCAGAGTTTGGGATTTACGCTCGGAATTATTAATCTCCGTAACGCTTTCTCGTAATGGAGCACCCCCTTGAATTGCCCAAACATTTGGAACATGTTCTGACCATAACGGCACAAAGGGATATTCGCCATTGAAGTCTTTTTTCAAGACTGCTGAGAGCGATCGCTCAGGTGTCGATCGAGGAAGTCTCGCAAACGTCTGAATTGAGCCATTACTGTCTAGCTCCATCAGTGTCACCTTGTAGCCTTTTGCCCCAATCCCGTAGGCAAGATGTACTGCCGTTGTGGTCTTTCCGCTCCCGCCTGCGTTGCTGAGGATAGCAAGGCGGATTTGTCGCTTCGCTGCCTTTTTCTTCATTCCAATACAAGCCTTTCTGAATTGCACTTGCGACACTAACGTTAGTGTCGCTTGATAATGTTTAAGCCTGACACTAACGTTAGTGTCGCTTAGAATTTTACTGGTAGTTTGTTGATTTGAGTTGCAAGGTTGAAATCTTTTTAACGCTTCAACCTATTTTTTCATCTGCTCTAAGCGCTCCTGTTCTTCGCGTAGCCACTGCTTGAGTGTGGCTTCTGACGGGAGGGCAATGAGATAACGAGAGACAAATAGTTGATTGTCGAGTCCCGTAGTTGCGTATCGAACCGTTTCTGCATCGCGATCGGCACACAGAATTAGCCCAACTGGAGGATTTTCGTTTGGGTAAGCAACATTTTCTTTAAGGTAATTGAGGTAGAAGTTCATTTGTCCAGCATAGTCATGTCTGAATTTGCCAAGCTTAAGATCGATTGCGATTAGGCACTGGAGCGCACGGTGGTAAAACAGAAGATCCAAAAAATGATGCTCACTTTCAACTGTCATACGAAACTGCCGCTCAACAAAGCAAAAGTCTCGTCCTAATTCCTGCATAAATTCCTGAAGATGATCGATTAGGGCTTGCTCTAAATCAGTTTCGGTATAGGTAGGACGTTCTGCTAACCCTAAAAATTCCAGAATGTATGGGTCTCGAATCAGGGTTCGGGGTGTGTCAATCAGTTGCCCTTGTTGGGAGAGGGTGAGAACTGCGGCTTTGTCTTTGGATAATCCAACTCGCTCATAAAGCATATTATTCATCTGCCGCTTCATTTCGCGAAGTGACCAATTACTTTTTACAGTTTCCAATTCGTAGAAAGCTCGTTTGAGGCGATCGCTAATTCGAGACAGTTCCAAGAGATGCGACCAAGATAGAGTAGTGAAAAGTTTTTGATAATACTCTGCGTTCTGCCAGGGTAAGGGCGGCTCCGTTTGAGCACGATCGCACAATGACGAAAACAATAAAAGCTCTGCTAGCGGAATTTCGATGGAGGCAGATTCTGCCTCAGTACTGTCTGCTCTCAATTCACCAGACACCGTCTGGTGAATCTCAGTTGGTGTGAGTCTAGCAAAGGACATTAGTGTAGGTAAAATCGCTTCCTCTGCGAGATGAGGATAGGCAAGGGCGAACTGTCGAAAATTTCTTAGATTGCTGACAGCAAGACCTGAAATGCTGCGTTTCTTCAGATCTTTCGCTAATGTTTCGATTAATTGGGTACCATAGGCGGCACGATCGACCCCATTTTGTTCGTACTCGATAATGTAAGCGCCAATCAACCAGTTCCGAAGGGTGAGCGTCTGGTTAATTGCGCGAGCGACGGCAATTTGGCTGAAGCGATTAATGTAATTAATTCCAGCTAAAAGGCGATCGTACTCCACACCTGAAATCCTTCAATATGCTAGATTCAATCAATCCAGACGATATTACCATGCCGCTTTCTTGTGCTTCTGATTCGCTTCCGACCCAGAGTAACACAGCATGGTGGAGGCACAAAAACGGCAGTCTGAAGACTGCTTGATTGAGTTAACGACAGACTGGATTGAAATAATATTAGGGCAATCAAAATTCTAAGAATTGTCTACTCTGTTTGCCATCGCCCATCTTGGGCAAAAGCGAACGTGCATGTGTCTCAATAGCTTAATCGGATCGTATGGAGCTATCAAAGCCTTTCAAATTCAGTTCTGCCCATGTGATTGCTTCTACTATCAGAATTGGGTCGCCTGAATTGAGAAATCCTTGCATTTTGGCAATGAGTTTAGAACTGTAAGGCTTACACTCGCTTTGTGATTGAGCAGCTTGAAAAGCCTCCTGTCCTGCCTCTGCTTGTGTCTGCAAGATTGCGAGTGCTTGCTGGATTCCTTGCAGCCGATTCATGGGGTCAGAATCGTCCTGTTTAGGGGAATTACCATCTAAACGAGCTAGATTTGGACTTCCTGAATCGCTAAGATTATTACTAGAAGCGTGATTACTATCTAGAGCAGGTAATAAGCTTGTAGCATTTTCTTCAATTTTTAGAGCGGGTTCTGCTCTGGATTGAGTATCTTTTTCCTCAAATTCTTTGGAAGTTTCATCAATTTGAATGAGATAGTTTGGATGCCAAAGATCTCGATGACGATAAAGTGAGCCTCCACCAATTTGATAATTCAACAAGGCTTTAAACCGAGCAGTGGCATTAGAAGGTAATGTTCCAGAGTCTAAAAGATCAGCGATCGCACTTCTAATCCGATCGCGTGTTGCCTCCAATCGCTGTTGGTTCCAAGTCGGAGCCTTCTCGATTGCAGCATCTAGTGATTGAGAAGAAGCTTTGAACTTTCCGCTTTGATCGCCGTAGCGAAAATAGTGACTGTTCTCGATACACCTTGCCCATTCTTCTGCACGGTGTTCGATCTCATGTTGATGGTTACACCAGTCTTGGTATCCGGGTAGTGAGCGCGCAGTTTCAACAATGTTTTCGACTAGAGCGGCTCCTCTCAAGGGTTGTCCGCCCCATAAGACGTGATGAAAAATGTACGATCGCATTGTGATTCTTCCGAGTAATCGATTAGTTTGCCCGGCTCCTGTCCAGCCGAGTTCAATCTCAGCATTCAAATCATTGAGAAACTTATCTGCTTTCCCAGAAATACGAAAGCATTTACGCCTCGCTTGTTTGAGGATTTGCTTCAGGAGTTTTGTGTTCAGATCATTTCGGTGTTGAGCACACTGCCACTGTTGAACGAAATTCTGTTCAGTACTCCAGACTGGTTCAAACTGCTCGTTTAATAAATATGAGCCAGTTTGTAGAGGAAGGCGATGAGCGTTGAAAAGACTCGGCTTACTCTCTACTAAATAGGGTTTAGGGTTTGGAAACGCTTCAAGTTGTCCAGGGCATAGCTTAAATCCAGCGTTTTCAAGCAGAGTAGAGATTGCGATCGCAAGTTGCCAGGAACTCTGTCCAGTTGAAAATGGGAAATACAGATGTAACCCACCGCTGTAGCTCGAAGTACAAGCGAGATAACTTACAAGCCCAAGTGGTTCTAGTGCTGCAACAATTCGACTGATTGCAAATGGATCATGATTTGGATGGTAGGTACTTTCGGCATCAATATCTAGTAGGCAGTATCGAGTTTCTGCACCAAACCGAACACCATAGAGATAACTTCCCTGACAAATAATGCGATCGCTTAAAGAATGACGTGTTTCTGTTTTCCACTCAACTGCCTCGGTGGGATGAGAATGTTCAGCCCAGATATAGTCATAGCGATGCGGAAATAACTTGAGAAACGAGTTATTCCATTCTCTAACGGACTGAAACGGTTGAGTAATAGTTACGCTGACGATAGTACATTCCTCCGATTTTGATGCCCTAAACTAGCAATCACGATTTCAAAGGGCTGTAACCTTCACTTGATCCTGATCATTTAAATGATCAGATTTGTAACTAAAGGCTGTATCTCTTACTGGAGAGGGCTTTGAAGAATCTCAATGTAACTTTTGAGATCTTCGAGTCGTATTTTTGGACTGAGCCTGGGGTATTTCTGGAACGAGCCGAGGGTGTTTCTTTGTAACCATCAGAATGGTTTGAGCGTGGGTAGACGTTCGCAAGAACAGTTTGCAGGGTTACGAAATCGCGCTACTGATCGTTGTTCTAATGAAGGTGTAATGCAATCGTCTCAATGGTTTTATGCACTTGGTGATGTAACTTTCGGAGCCAACCCGCAGAACTTTTAATTCAGGTTGTAACCTTTAGGACACACCAGGGGTATTGAATGCAATTGATTCAAAGGGTGTAACCATATAGCTCAACCTAGGGCATTTGTGAGAAGCCAAGAAGATTGCCTGTAACTATTTGGCTTAACTTGGGGCGTTTTCGAGTGGTTAAATGTAACTATTGGGATGAAGTTAGGGAATTTATCTCAATGCGATCGTAACTGTAACCATTGGAGTGAACCAGGGGCATTGATCAATAGTTGCTCTGTAACCTTTGAGCTTAACCTGGGGAATTCTAAGGGTTTCAACGATATTTGGATCACCCCAATTTGTAACTATTGGGATGAACGCTAGGTATTTGAACCATCATGTTTCCAATTGGATCGAAAAGAAGTTACAAGGTTGAGCGGAAAGCTTGTATGTTGAGAAGTAGACTGGAAACAGTTGAGGCAATCCGGTGAATCTGAGTCGAAGGCAACGTCAAATCGCAGACTGCAAGATTTCCTGTAACCGTTGCTGATCATCAGGCGTGATGTTGCGCCGCCCGGTTTCGACAAGTTTGACCCAACTGGTGCTTTTTCCTAGTTTGGTTGCCAAAACGCTCTGCGTCATTCCTCTCGTTAGCCGAAGTGATTTCAACTGTTCGCCGGATTCGATCTTGGCAGCAGAATTGCTGGTGTCGGACAGCGTTTTAGAAGCTTTTGAAAGAAGCTTGCGCTCGGATTTGCGGGGCTTCGAGGGTGTGGATGCGGGCGTTAGAGCGAAGGGAGGAGCTAAGGGGGAGTTTGTGTCTTTCAGTTCTTCAAATTTCCGCGAAATAACTTCTGGAGGTTGCACAAGCACCCGTGCGGTCAGAAGCTGCTCGAAGCCACCGTAAGGACGTTTGACTAAATCGGTTAAGCGATCGCCCTCCGATCGCATCGCGTCGTTTAACCAGAATTCCGCTGCCTGCTCTGGATCATCTGGAATTTCAGCCAAAGGCAGCAAATTGGGCAACTCAGGCAGATACTGAGGTGGATAGGTTGCAAGGTCGAACACACAACTGGTTGCGGGTTTTGTTTGAAAGCTGATGTGAAATCTTGAACAACGAGGACAGATCGAGCTTTCAAAGGAAAAGCACGATCGTTTTTGGTCGTTTCTTTGCTGCTTTTG
>NZ_JAMPLJ010000014.1:0-43481 GCF_039962505.1 Leptolyngbya sp. DQ-M1 | reverse complement strand
GCAAGATGATTTCTGGGAGAAAATGATGCCATTTGAACAGAGAGTTCGCCGTCATTTTGAGCAGGATCAGAGAAAATTGGGCTTCCACACCTTACCATTTTTGCGACATAACCCTGCGATCGGGCTAGTGGCAATCACCTCATCTTCTCAATGGATGGAGGCAATATATCAGCGTTGGCGAGCAGCCACTTGGGAAAAGGTTTCAGTGATTGTTTTTATTGTTTTGTCAGTCATTACACTGATCGGGTTTGATCTACCTTATGGGCAGTTAGGTTCCCTCATCAGTGGTGGAGCAATTCCCCTGCTCAACATTCTGGTTGCAATTAAGGTCGCTTTGGGATCATGGGCAGTTGTCCTGATTTTTATTCGATATCGTGGATTGCTGTAGAAGCCCTTAACGAGTGACAACACCGTTCTAAAGCATCAAGGACAAAGGTTTGGAAGAATAGTAAGGACAAAAAATAGGGAGCCGTCTAAGGCTCCCCAAAAAATATGTTCCCTACATTCTCGCAAGCAACCCTACAGGCTCACTTATCGGAAAGCCAGTACCTCACCTTCAGCCTCTGTTGTTATTGCTACAGGCTTACCATCAGGTGAAACTCTTCGTTCTTGCCAGGTCTTCCCTCAACCGATTCAATAGCGCAGTCGTAAACGGAACCTCCAACGCTTTCTAACTCTGCCGCAACCGAGTATCAAACTGTTGTAGTTTCCCCTCGTTAAATATTAGATTCGACAAAAGCAAACCGGATGTGGCTTTAATCGAGCGTAGCGTCGCCATCTTAAGAAACTGAAACACCAAAGCGACGGCTATTGGGTTGTTGCAATTGTTCCTTTGCAGCGGGTTTGGTGCTTGATGAAACCGATGCCGGAACGGCAGCAAGTGAGTAACGGTTTTACGAGATTACAATTGGTTAGTTAACGAATGATTGTGGCGTGAAATTGGGTGAACGATCAAAAAATTGCAGAGTTTCTAGCCCCCAGCTGCACCAATCAACGGTAGCTGGGGGCTAGTGACAACGAGACAGTCATGCAACGACAGTGAAAAAGACACGCTGAAACCATTCCGATCGCAAGCGGGAGTGGCAGACCGCTCCTTCAGCTTTGATTTGAGACACCGTTCTATCCGCTTCAGAGACAACTGAAACAGGAGCAAGTTTCTCTGAGGAATATTTGACAAACAAATCTAGCTCGTAATCAATGATTGGAAATGCCAGAATAAAGCGATCGTTGCGCTTTTTATAGATGAATGGAAGGCTCTTTGACTCTCACAGTTTTGATCAGTACCGCCGTTGGTATTGGTATTGGCGCTCAGGTGATCGCTCGATATGTACAGATCCCCAGTATTGTCCTCTTGCTCCTATCGGGTCTTGCTCTGGGGGCGAGCGGGCTGCGTTGGATCGAACCCTCTCTTTTAGGCAGTGGGCTGGAAGTTATTGTTTCCTTGTCGATCGCAATCATTCTATTCGAGGGAGGATTAAATTTACAGTTTCGTGACCTGGGCAGCGTTTCGATTAGCCTTCGCAATTTAATTACGATCGGTGTCGGCATCACACTGGTCGGAGGTGCAATTGCGGCTCACCTATTGCTCGATTTTCCCTGGCCGATCGCGTTCCTCTATGCTTCTTTAGTCGTTGTCACAGGTCCAACCGTAGTTACGCCCTTATTAAAGCTGGTCGGTGTAGAACGGCGAGTGGCAACGCTCCTAGAAGGAGAAGGAATTCTCATCGATCCGATCGGAGCCATTCTCGCGGTGATTATGCTCAACATTGTGCTGAGTGGTCAGGCAGTTCCACTCGTCTTGAGTGACACGGCAGTTCCACTTCTAATCCTGAGAGGATTGCTTCTACGCTTAGGAATTGGAGTGGCGATCGGATTGATTTCAGGCGGCTTGCTGAGCTTGCTGTTAAAGCAATCTAAGATTCTTCCGCAAGAACTGAAGAATCTCGTTGTATTAGCAGCTGTTTGGGGATCATTTAGCATTGCACAAGCCTTGCGGAGCGAGTCCGGATTGCTTGCTGTTGTAGTGATTGGTATTGTCTTGCGAGCCGCTTGCGTTCCTGACGAACGGTTGTTGCGGCAGTTTAATGAACAGATCGGAATCTTGGCTAACTCAGTGCTATTTATTCTGCTTGCGGCTGACCTCTCGATCGAGCAGCTTTTCGATTTAGGGCAAGAAGGTGTAGTTGCAGTGTTAGTGCTGATGCTAGTTGTCCGTCCTATCAACATCCTAGTCTCAACTTGGAATCGTGGCTTTAACTGGCGACAACAATTCTTTTTATCTTGGGTTGCTCCGCGTGGAATCGTAGCAGCATCAATGGCATCGTTGTTCGCAATTTCTCTGAGTAATCAAGGCATGAGCGGAGGCGATACGTTAAAAGCATTGGTGTTTCTTACGATTCTCATGACTGTATTTGTTCAGGGGATGACAGCAGGTTGGATTGCGCGGTGGCTTGATTTGCGCGCAGGTCGGGTTAGAACCGTGATTGTGGGTCAGCATCCTTTAGCACGATTGCTGACACAGTTGCTCCAACAAAAAGGAGAAGCAGCAATGCTGATCGATTTTGATGTTGATGAGGTAAGCCCAGACCGATTAAATGACATTCCGGTATTAAGCGATCGCCTCAGATTAGAGGAACTAGAAGCCGAAGGGATATCCGCATTTAGCACCTTTTTGGCTTTAACCAATAGTCCAGAACTGAATGGAATCCTAGCCCAACGTGCTTTAGAACTGTTTCGTCCTGATTTAATTGCAATCTTGTCTTCATCACCGTTAGGGAATGGAAAAAGCCTCAGCGCGATCGTACCAGAAATTCAGATTGCTTTTGCTCCGCAGATTCCTCTAGAGATGTGGAATCAGTTTCTCGCCCAGAATGAGGCGCAACTCGTCGAAATTGTCTTGAACTTGCCATCGTTTTCCGCACAGCAAACAGAATTACAAACGTTAATCGCATCGAATGAGATACTGCCACTGTTAATCGAGCGTGACCAGGATTTGCGGATTATTTTTTCTAATGAAGCATGGCAAGTTGGTGATCGCATCACCTGCTTACTGCACAGATCTACCGCATCTGCGTTAAGCCTCTCGCTAACACAGCCTGTAAGTTTAGCAATGACTTGACCTGTGCTTACGCCGAAACAATCAAATCCCACAAACCCCACTTGTGTCGCGATCAACTGCGATAAGGAACGTCCAGTTTTTCACTGTTTGCTTGGAAAGAATAGCACCGGACACCAGCTTTGACGAAGTAGTTCTGCGGCAACGCTGGAAACAAGCCATTCCTGGAAAGTCCCGATCGTGCCTGAAGCGATAGCGATCGCGCTAATCCCATCCATTTGAGCCAACTCCAACAATTCAGTCAGCACTGATCCTCGGTGAAATTCTGCCTTGACCTGCAACGCTGCGGTTTCTAAATCAGCTTTCACTTGGGATAACGTGTCGCGTTCTAACTGGCTGAGTAGTTGGAGATCGGTGATCCAGCAAAGCCTACAGCACTCCAGGTACGGTCTCGGCTGCTTTTGCGCTAACTGCTTGATTTGCTGTACTAGAAAATTGGAGGTTTCACTTCCGTCGTAAGGAACTAGCAAATAGCGCAGCAGATGCTGACATCGGAGGGCTAATTCTTCAGCAGTAAAAGCAGCAATTAACTGAGGACGAAGCACCAGTAGCGGAATTGTCGTTTGGTGAGAAAGGTCAGCCATAATGCTACCGATTAGCTTTTCGGTTAGTAAGCTATGCGCTTGTGAGCCTAGCACAATTAACTCAGATTGATAGCCCTGAGCTACACGAAGAATCATTTCAACGGGTCGCCCTGATTGAACTTCTATTTTGACATCTACTCCAGCCAAGGAATTGTCAATAGCTCCACTCAAACGGCTTTGAGCTTGCTCAATTTGCTCATTATCTACCTTAGGAATAATCCCTTTCTCTGATAGTGGAACAACATGCAGAAAAACAATCTGTTTGATGCCTCCAGCAGCGAGACTGCTTACAAAATGCGTAAGACGATGCAAACCATCAGCAAAATCTGTACAAATCAGGATCTTCTCAAACATAGTAAATAGAAATAAGTATAAGATTCATGCTGATCCAAGCCCAGTTGGAATTCAGACAAAAGCTTACAACCTCAAGCAGTGTCACGCAATTCAACTTTTGATACATTTACCCGATCCTCGCTGTGTTTTCTCCGATTGCAACTATCGATAACTTCTCAATCTGACCTTGAATCGCTTTATCCAAAGACGAATCACTGTGATCCGGGACTTGGCTCCTCGATCGGGCGAACAATCGCAGGCGCAGGAGTCACTTCGGGTCTAAAAATGACCTGAAGGGCTTGCTCTAATGTTTCAGTCATGACAATCCGATTCTCGTAAGCTACCACTACGCGAACTAAGGTCGGCAAACTATTTTGCGCTGCTTCTAAATAGATAGGTTCCACATACAGGAGTGACTGCTCGATCGGAATAATCAACAGGTTGCCCTGAATTGCTCTCGAACCTTGGCGATTCCAAAGTGATATCTGTTGAGAAATCACAGGGTCTTGATTGATTCGTGCTTCAATTTGTTCAGGACCAAACACTAAACGTTCTTTCGGAAAGGTGTAAAGCAATAAGCGACCATAGTTTTCACCATCTGTCCGCGCTGCTAACCAAGCCACTAAATTTGTCCGCTGACGAGGTGTGTAGGGTAAGAGCAAAATAAACTCTTCAAACGGTACGGCAGGCAGACTGGTAATTAAATAATAGGGTTCTACTGGACGAGATTCATTTCCATAAATTTCATTCGGAATCTGCCACTGATCTTCTCGGTTATAAAATACCTGTGGATCAGTCATGTGGTACGTCATCAGCCGCTCTGACTGTAGATTAAAGAAATCAACTGGATAGCGGATATGTTGACGTAGAGTTTCCGGCATTGCGCTCAATGGCTTAAACAAGCTAGGGAAAATCTTAGACCAAGTTTGGATGATTGGATCAGTGTTATCTGCCACGTAGAAGTTAACAGAGCCGTTATAAGCATTGACCACCGCTTTAACAGAATTGCGAATATAGTTCACCTTGTCAGTTGTTGGTTCAGAATAAGGGTAGCGATTGCTGGTTGTATAAGCATCGATAATCCAGTACAGATAGTTTTGGTTTGGAGAAGGTTTCTGACCCGGAGCCTTAGAAGTGGTATCTGCGGCAACGAGATAAGGATCGCGATCGTAGCTCAGAAACGGCGCGATCGCTCGAATCCGCTGATTGATATTCCGTCGAAACAGCACTTTGGTCTCCGGGGTAAACTCCCGCGTGATCAAAACTCGCCAATCTTTCAAATACAGCGCAAATAATCCTCGCTGCCACCATGAGTTGAGGGGAATGCCGCCGCGTCCGTCATAAACGGTATAGCTGTTATCACTTCCACTCGGATAATCTAGCTCGCGCTGCCGTGTTCCAGTCATGACATAGGTATTTGCAATCTCTCCGTAATAAATTCGAGGTCGTCCAATCGGGATGCTGGCACGAATCGCTTGGCTCGATGTGACCAGCGCTCCCCCTTCAGCATCACCAATGTCTTTCACAAAGTACTCTGGCAATCCTCCTGCCCCAACCGTATTCACTGGACTGAGCGTAAACCCATATCCATGCGTGTAAATGAGATGGCGGTTAATCCAGGTTTGGGCTTCTTGGGGAACAGCCGTATAATCTAGCTCGCGTGCCGCAATTAGGACTTGTCGCTGCTCGGTTTGAGACTGAGGCGATTGGCGACTGGAGGGATTTTTGGGTGCGGTCGGTCGCTGTGCAGGTGCTTCTGTTTGTAGGGTATAGCGATCAATGTCTGCATCTGGAAATTGATAGTAGAGCCGAATTTGTTGAAGTTGACGATTCGTATCAAGGAGTGGACGCTGATCCCAGAGACGAATGTTGCGAATTGTGAGCGGATTGGCTTGGAGGTCAGCTTCGCGGAGTTGTCCCTGGGGATTGAAGGTTTGGGCATCGATCATGTTCAGTGCAAACGCTTGTCGAGTCAGAGCGATCGTGCGTTCAAGGTAGGGACGTTCTCGAACAAGCTCATTCGGCTGCACAATGAGATACTGGATTACTTCTGGTACAACTAATCCAGCAGCGGCAAATACGCCATAGATCACTAAGCCAATTCCCACCCAACGACGGCGTTTTGATTTCGGTCGCCAAAACATCCAACGCCACAATAGATAAGCTGCAATGATCAGGGCTGTCAGTCCCAACACGATGTAGGCAGGCAACTGGGCATTCACATCGGTATAACCTGCGCCATAGGTGACTCCACGAGCAGAATACAGCAGTTCATAGCGACTCAACCAGTAGCCAAATGCGATCGTCGCCATGAAAAGACCGCTCACTCCGAACAAGTGCCGTTGTTGAAGTGGCGAAAATCCTCTAAACCAGCCCTCGCTTAGGCTATCTCCCGATGTCAAATAAGTTAAGCAAACCGAAATAAAGCCGTAGAGCGAAAGTCCAATCAACCAAAGTGCCAGAAGTTCTCCAAAGGGCAGCGTGAAAATATAAAATCCAATATCTCGGTTAAATAGAGGGTCTGTTGCATTAAATGCTGAGGGATGAAGGTATTGCAGGACGTTTGCCCACTGTTGAGAAGCAATAAATCCTAGCAGTAAACTGAAAATCAGCGCGATCGCATTAAGTAGAAACTGAGGATAAACCAGGACGGCGATCGCGGCTGCAATTGCAAGCCCTATGTACCATAGTTGAGCACTCAGTTGTTGTCCAATCTGCCAAATGGCAACAACATTAAAGATTGAGATAGATGTTGGAATGCTTGCAGCCTCTAATTGCCAATATTGGATAGCAATCTGAGCGTAGTGAATGAACATTAACCCAACGAGCAAGCTTAAACCAAAAGCAAGCGGTATTAGAGTTCTAAACCGTAAAGCAAGAATCGCTAGTGGATCTGGGTTAAAGCCATTGTGGGGCTTGGACTGTAAAGGGTAGCGAGTTGATGCAGAGGTTCGGGTGAATTTGAAGCGTGGATCAGATTGCTTCTCAGCCTCAATCGATAGCGACGGGTACTTCAATCGGTTTGCGGTCTTTAAGTTCCATCGAAAATAGACGATCGTGACTGCTGTCACGATCGTCCATAGCACTCCTTGAGTCGTGAGTCGAAGCAGGAATACGGGGAGATGGTTTACTTCCTGAAACCAAAGGAATTCGGCTCCAAGTCGGGCAACAACATCCAGTAAAATCCAACTACCGAGGCATAGAACGAGAAATCGCAAGAAAGCCTGTTTCACACTCTTAATCATGCTATTTAATGCACATCCTTACGGCTTCAATATCGCATATTGGGAATGAGCAGAAGATCGAACGCTTCACCAAAGGCAATTCCCAAACTCGCGATCACAGCAAGCTGCACCCAGATGCGATGCGGTTCAGATTGAATCGATCGCATCTCAAGATTCGCCCAGAACGTTGCAACCGCAGGAAGGAAGATCAACCCTAAAAATTGAAAATCAGTCACAAGCAGAATCAGACAGATGGTAACGGTAAGGCTAATCGCGAGCGTGATGAACAAGCCTTGAGAAGTTAACCATGTCAACTGGTTGAGGATAGGAGTTCCTTTTCCAGCCGCTATCAACATCACCGCAATCACAGCAGCCCCCGCAATCCAGATAATGTGGTGTGTAGCTAGATACCATCCCAGCAGCGCATACGCTGACCATAATACCCACAGAGCCAACCAGGGCATCCGACCTACCGATTCAGTCTTCATGTAAAGTGATCTCCAAGGCGGCTCATTTATAATAATGGAAGGATATTTGAGTGCTGCAATTTTGCAAAAACTTGTTGGATACAAGCAGCAATTACAATACTCTATTGATTTTTTAGCGTCTATCCATCTATCTCAGTAATGCCTCTGAAATCCCTCCGAAATCCCTCCGAAATCCCTCCGATTTTCTGACTTTAATTTGGTAAGCTATTCTCAAATCAAAAGATTTTTCTAAGGATAGCAAGCGGGGTCGGAGGGTAAAATTCTGGCTCCTATTTTTTGTGCTTTCCCATTGCCAATCATCGCCCTGCTCGTTGGCTTGCTGGGACTCCTGATCAAACAATGGCAGCATCGTTTCTAGCTCAATCAAAGGGATCAATGCGATTCGCCAAAAGTGCAACCGGAATCATCGGCAACGCAGGCAATAAACAGATCAGCCATTGATTCAGGTTCAAGGGAGCCGTTTCAAACAAAGCATTCATCACACTCCATTGACTAAAGATTACCTGTAAAACAACGGCTCCAGCAATTCCATACAGAATGGCACGGGTATCACCGAATGAAATGGATTGTTTCCCGCGAAGTTTAGCAATCAGGGTTTTACCTAATTGACTAATGCTGAGTAGGTAAACAATCCGACCGGCAACGAGTGCTTGAATTGCCATTGTTCGCGCTAGTGGCAGATTTCCGGTCGTTTGACGGACCCATTCAAACATCCCGAAGATCAAAATCCAATTAAAGATGGAGATGGCTAAAATTCTGTAGATTAGAGGTCTTGATAGTAAGGGTTCACGCGGATTGCGCGGTGGATGTTGCATCACACGCTCGGCTTTTGGCTCGAATGCCAGGGGAACAGTCATGGCGATCGAGTTCACCATGTTGAGCCACAAGACTTGCAGCGATAGAATCGGCAAGGCTCTGGCAAACAAAGCACTAATCAAAATCGTCATTGATTCACCACCATTGACTGGAAGAATAAACGCGATCGCTTTTTTAAGATTTTGATAAACGGTGCGTCCTTCTTCCACAGCGGCTTCAATTGAAGCAAAGTTATCATCGGTGAGCAACATATCTGCGGCTTCTCTTGCCACATCGGTTCCTGCGCCACCCATGGCAACACCGATGTCTGCTTTTCTCAATGCAGGTGCATCATTCACGCCGTCTCCGGTCATGGCAACGATTTCGCCCTTGGATTGCAATGCCTCGACGAGCCGCAACTTTTGAGCCGGAGCAACCCGCGCAAATACCACACTGTCCTCTATGACCTGGGCTAGTTCTCGATCATCCATGCGTTCGAGTTGCTGTCCACCGATCGCAGCCGCATGACCCGCATTTTGGAGTCCGATGCGTTGAGCGATCGCTTTTGCGGTTGTGACATGATCGCCCGTGATCATCTTCACTTGGATACCTGCGGATTGGCAGGAATGGACTGCCGCGATCGCTTCAGACCGAGGCGGATCAATCATGCCTTGTAAGCCTAAGAAGACCAAGCCGGAGTCAATGTCATGATGGTCGATCGACGACTTAGATTTAGATACGATTTTCTTCGCAAACGCTAACACTCGTAAGCCTTCTTGTGCCATCGTTTCGACTTGTTGTTCAATGCGGCGACGATCTAGCGGATGGTGATCGATCGTCTGTTCACAGCGTTTGAGAATTGCTTCGACTGAGCCTTTCACATAGATGACGCGCTCTGTTGCAGCCTCATGCAGAGTTGCCATGTATTGAAATTGCGACTCAAACGGAATCGAATCGATACGAGGCAGTGACTGTGAGATTTGAGTCAAAGAGAGTCCTGCTTTGTTTGCAGCAGCGATTAATGCGCCTTCGGTTGGATCGCCTATTACTGTCCAACGATCGTTCTCCTCCTCTAGATGAGAGTCATTACAGGCGAGTCCGGCAGTTAGACATTCTTGTAAAGCTTGTGCCTTGTGTAAACTTACGGCTGCTCCAGTGGAGCCGGCAATCCTACCGTCGGGACTATAGCCCGTTCCACTCACTGGATAGATTTGATTGCCTGCACAGATCGTTTGTACAGTCATTTGGTTTTCGGTCAGCGTTCCGGTCTTATCCGAACAAATGACGGTCGCACTTCCAAGTGTTTCCACGGCAGGCAGTTTTCGCACGATCGCGTGTCGCCGCGCCATTCGATTTACCCCGATCGCTAACGTCACTGTCACTACCGCAGGCAATCCTTCAGGAATCGCGCTTACGGCTAACGCTACCGCTGCTTCAAACATTCCCGCCAGCGATTGTCCTTGTCCCACACCCACAGCTAACGTCAGCGCTGCCAGCGCCAGAATGATGTAGAGTAAGGTATGGCTGAATTTGGCGAATTTGCGTGTCAGAGGAGTGCTGAGATCAGTTTGTTGGTCGAGTGATCGCGAGATCTTGCCTACTTCGGTTTCGTTTGCCGTTGCGACTACAATGCCGCTTCCTTGCCCAAAGGTGACAAAACTGCCTGCATATGCCATATTTTGTCGTTCTGCTAACGGCGTATCGGGTCGCAGTGGTTCAGCAAGTTTTTCAACGGGAACGGATTCTCCGGTTAGTGCTGATTCATCAATTTGTAAGTTACGAACGGTAATTAAGCGCAAATCTGCAGGAACCTTGTCGCCTGAAGCGAGGAGTACCACATCCCCTGGAACAAGCTCTTGTGAAGGAATGCGTTGTTTTTGTCCGTTGCGAATCACTGTTGCTTCTGTGGTGACAGCCTTAGCAAGAGCAGCGATCGCACCTTCTGCTTTCGACTCCTGCACATACCCAATGATCGCATTGATGACCGTCACACCCCAAATCACCGCCGCATTCGTCCATGATCCTAGAAATGCTTTAATGATGCCTGCCACAATCAGAATATAGAGCAAGGCTTGATTAAACTGGAGCAGAAACCTCAACCAAGCAGGCTTGTTTGGTTTAACGGTGAGTTCGTTCAATCCATACTGTTGTTGATTGCGGCGAACTTGTTCAGAAGACAATCCTATTTTGAAGTCACTGTCAAACTGCTGAACAACCTCAGTAGTCGCTAGTTCATAGTAAGGGCGAGACGAAGGCTGAGAGATGGTGGTCGGAGTCATAATCGTAGTACAACGCAATCAATGCGGTTATCTTTTAGTAACGGAGAATGAAGCATCTCCTAAATAGCGCAAAAAACATGAGTGACAAATCGCTATGCTTCTGAATAATGGGAAAGCTGCTGTGCGATCACTTCTAACATTGCCGTAGGATAAAATGGTTTTGTGATGTATACGGCATTGAGCTTCTTAGCGATTCGGCGATAACAATCGTCTTCTGCACTCGTACAGAGAATGACAGGCAGTGCTGCTGTTGCACTATCTAGCCTGAGTTGGCGTAAGACTTCTAGCCCATTGAGTCTAGGCATATCGATGTCTGAAATGACTAAATCCGGCTGTTGTTCTTTAATTTGAGCGAGTCCTGAACATCCATCTGCTACGCAAACAACTTCATAACCCTGTGGAATCAGTATGCTACGCAGCAAATCCTGACTGAGAACATTGTCTTCTAGTACAAGAATTTTGACCATTGTTGATAATTAATGGATAGAAAAAAGTCCCCACTCTTCAGAAAACATTAAAGAACTGGAGCAAGTAAGGAGGGCAAAGAACCAGGAACGACGAACCGTTTTTCAGCATTGCCCAAAGCGTTTTCCGAGCATTGGTTATCTTATTGTTAGCAAAGAGTTGTTAGAAAACTGGGGGTAGATCGGAGGGATTTCGGGGGGATTGGATCAATCGAGTTGCTTCATACGGTAGCCTAAGCCATGCACCGTTTCAATCAAATCATCAGGAGCGCTAGCGTTTCGCAATTTTTGCCTCAGCGTTCGGATATGCGTTTTCACGGCTTCTTCAGTGGGTGACTCATCGATCGACCAGAGCCGATCAATAATTCCAGGTCTACTCAGGACTCTACGACCATTGGCAAGCAGTAATTCTAGCAGTGAATATTCTTTGCGCGTTAGGGTTAGTTGTTGCTCTCCATACATCACCTCGTAGGTCGTGGGATCAAGGCATAACTTACCCCAACACAGCTTCGAGCGAATCGTCGTACCGCCGCGTCTGAGCAATGCGCGAATTTGCGCCATCAGTTCTTCGAGGTCAAACGGCTTCACCATGTAAACATCAGCGCCTGCATCCAGTCCAATAATTTTGTCCGCGATCGTATCGCGTGCCGTTAACATCAACACCGGAATCGAAGCATTGCGATCGCGCAACTGCTGACAAAATCGAATCCCATCAATTTTTGGCAGCGTGATGTCCAATAGAACTAGATCAAAGTCCGTCATTTCGACCCAATTCCACGCAGCTTCTCCATCTTGTGCCACATCGACGGTGTATTGACGATTGGTGAGTGCTTCCGTCAACATTTCTGCGATTTGAATATCATCTTCTACAATTAAAATTCGCATCGGCAATTGAATGATGAGACGCTAGAGTTTAGTTAGATTATGCCGTTAGTTCAAGACTTTTTGCAGCGTCGCGATCGCAGATTTGCCTTACCATCAGCGCTTATGAACCAGTCATTGGAAGGAAAATGGATTCGAGCAGGATTGGGGCTAGCCTTTCTGTTAATGGGGGCGGTCAGTTTCGTGTCGTACCAGAATGCCACCCAATTAATGGAAAGCTCCCAACAGGTACGGCAAACGAATACGGTCTTGCAATCGCTTACTGATATTTCTGCTACGTTGACGGAAGCAGAATCGGGACAATGGCGGTATATTCTGTTCGAAACTCGCGAAGATTTAGAGCGCTATCAAGCGGCTGTCAAAGCACTCAACACTGAAGTATTTCGATTGCAAACAGCTTTAGATAGTACACCCGAACAACAACAGCACGTTGATGCTCTAAAGACGCTCATTACTCAACGAATTACATTGCTACAGCAAGCCGTAAACGGTCAGACAAATCAACGCACAACGCCTCAAAATCTCCTGTCGGCCCAGTTCAAGGAGAATCAAGATGCCATTCGCCGAGTGATCAACGAGTTACGCACGACCGAGGAAGAATTGTTGCAGACTCAAATGCAGCGATCGCAGTCGAATCTTCAAGTGAGAATGCTGATTGAGGTGTTAGGAACAGTCTTAACGTTTATGGTGCTACTAGGTGTGTATGCCTTGCTCTATCAACAAATGATCAAACGCCATCGAGCCGAAGCGTTGCAGCAAAAGTTAGCTCAACAAAAAGAACTCAGTGAAATGAAGCTCCAGTTCTTCTCAATGGTGTCGCATGAGTTCCGCACCCCGCTGAGTTTGATTGTTGGATCAGCACAACTTTTAGCAGAAAGCCTCAAACCCATGCTTGATCCGATTAAGCTCAAGAACCTAAATCGCATTCATACTGCTGCTAAAGGAATGACTCAAGTGCTGGGCGATATGTTGACGTTGGCACGCGCTGATGCAGGGCGATTAGAATTCCATCCTGCTTGGGTTGAGATGCAAACGTTTTGCCTCAATCTGATCGAAGATTCGCAATTGTTTAGTGAAACGCGACGATCGATTAAATTTATTCAGCAATGCAATTTAACCCATGCTTGGGTCGATGAGAAATTACTCTATTCAATCCTCAGCAATTTGCTCTCGAATGCAATTAAATATTCTCCACCCGACAGCACCATTTATTTCATGTTCAGAGATCAGCCTGACAGTCTCATCTTTGCGATCAAGGATGAAGGGATTGGCATCGCCATCGAAGACCAACACAAACTTTATGATCCCTTTAGTCGCGGGGGAAATGCGAGAGGCATCTTAGGCACTGGATTAGGGTTAGCGATCGTGAAAAAGTGCCTCGATTTACATCAAGGACAGATTGACGTGGAGAGTACACTGGGCTGCGGATCGACCTTTACGGTGCAAATTTCCCAGGCTAAACCACAAGATCATGACTTAGGGTAATTCTCTAACTGAGTCAAAGTGAGTATCACTAGAAAGGGTAAGCCCTGAATGGTATGGAGCATCTAATGCTAACAACATTGATCGCAGAGGCAACGATCGAAAGCAACCTCAAACCTTTTTTACTGGTTCTAGCGGTGTCTCTCAGTGTGGCAACCCTGCCTCAGTTCTTTGGCTGGTTTCGTCGCATTCCCTACACGCTGCTGCTCGTCATTGTGGGTCTAGGTTTAGCATTTGTCGATGTTCGTCTTGTCAATCTTTCTCCGGAGTTAATTCTCTCTATCTTTTTGCCCCCCCTTCTGTTCGAAGCAGCCTGGAATCTGAGATGGGCAGAGCTAAAGCAGCAATGGATTCCGATCAGTCTTTATGCAGTGTTGGGCGTGGTTATATCCATCTTAGGAGTTGCATTTGGCTTACATTATCTGGTCAGTCTACCGCTAACTACAGCATTGTTAATTGGAGCAAGCTTATCCGCTACTGATCCCGTTTCAGTGATTGCTCTGTTCCGAGAGTTAGGGGTCGGTAAACGCTTATCAACAGTGATGGAAGGCGAAAGCCTATTCAACGATGGAATGGCAGTCGTTGCCTTTAGTCTGCTAGTGGGATTACCCCTGGGAACCGCAACCCTGTCACTCCAATCGATTTTGGGTCAGCTTTTCGTCGTTGTCGGAGTAGGCGTTGCAGTTGGCAGCTTGATCGGATTTAGCATTTCCTACCTCACCCAACGATTTGATTTACCGTTAGTTGAACAATCCCTCACGCTAGTTTCTGCCTATGCGACCTACTTAATTGCTGAGGATTTGGGTGGCTCTGGTGTCATTGCAGTGGTAGTTGTCGGACTGATTTTAGGGAACTTTGGCTCTCGGATTGGTATGAATCCCCGCACTCGGATTATTGTGACCGAGTTTTGGGAATTCCTTGCCTTTTTTGTTAACTCGATCGTGTTTCTGCTCATCGGGGATCAGATCCACTTCTCAGTTCTCGACGACAGTTGGAAAACGATCGTTGTGACGATTCTCGGAATGATTTTGGCGCGAGCAATCACGGTTTACGGTTTAGGACGCTTGAGTAATATTTTCACATCGACAGATATCTCGATGCGAGAGCAAACCTTGCTATGGTGGGGTGGCTTACGGGGATCAGTTGCGATCGCGCTTGCCTTGAGCGTCCCGATCACCTTACCGGAGCGGGAGGAAATTATTACCGTTGTGTTTGGTGTGGTTCTCTTTACCCTGCTGGTTCAAGGCTTAACCATCAAACCATTATTAGAAGTTTTGAAACTGCTCGGTGATCAGCCACTCCGTCAGCAGTATGCTGAGGTAATTGCGCGTTTAACCGCGATGAATCGAGTATTGGATCACCTGCACCAAGTCCAACAGCGTCCGGGCATTGAGCCAGAATTCTATCGTTACCAAGAGTCTTTAGTGAAAGGAGAAATCGAGCGCCTCAGCCAAGAAGCAGAGCAACTCCAGTCTGAGTATCCGAGCCTCAATGGGTTTGCGAATGATCAACTCCGTGAGGAACTTTTGGCAGTAGAAGCCGAAACCTACGCCGAGCTAGTTCAATCCGGTCAACTAAATCAAGAACTCGCTCCTCTGATGCAGCAAGCATCTGAAATAGACTCAGTATAAATGACTGTACCCTGGACTTGTTCGCTCCAATTTCTTGTGATTTCAACATCCCCTATTTCAAAGCCATTGATGCTATGGTGCTTTTCATTCAAGCGATCGTTTGTGTAGCGTTAGTCATTGTCGTAGGATCAAGGCTGTCGCGAAACGCGGATGTTCTGGCAGAAAAAACAGGATTAGGACGCACTTGGGTCGGTGCTATTTTATTAGCAGGAGCAACCTCATTGCCGGAATTAGCAACCGGAATCAGTGCAGTCACCGTTTTTGATGCACCAAATCTGGCTGTCGGTGGCATTCTAGGAAGTTGTTTATTTAACCTCTTGATTCTTGCCATTCTAGACATTTTCACAGGTCCAGAACCATTACTGCGGCAGGCACAAACGAGTCATGGACTAGCAGCTGGGCTAGGATGTGTAATGCTGGGTGTGGCAAGTTTAGGCATATTGCTGTCCGCCCAACAAACTCCATTAACTTTGGGTTGGATTGGATTGCCGAGTCTGGCATTACTGCTCTTGTATGGAATTAGTGCCCGTTTGATTGCTCAGTTTGAGTTGCGACGGCGGGAAGACATATTAGAGCAGGAGTCAGAAATTTTTCAGTATAGGCATATTTCCAGCAATCGAGCTTACCTGACGTTTGTGCTGCTAGCAGCCGCGATCGTGGTGTTGGGGATCTGGTTGGCAGCCTTGGGAGATCAAATTGCAGCAGTAACCGGACTAGGACAAAGTTTCGTGGGCGCTCTCTTACTAGCGGCGGCAACGTCACTGCCAGAAGTTGTCGCTTCATTAGCGGCAATTCGCCTAAATGCGGTTGATCTTGCTGTGTCTAATATATTTGGCTCAAATCTATTCAATCTAGCAATTCTGGGAATATACGATCTTGCTTATGTTCGAGGAAACTTACTCAGCAATATCAATCATTCAGTTCATTTGTTAACTGCGATCGTCGCGATCATCATGACCCAAGTTGCTCTAGTGGGATTACTGTACCGAGCAGCACGAAGAACTCGGCTGTATCTCACCTGGGATGGTATCGCAATTATTGCTTTATATCTTGGTGGGATGTATATCAACTACCGGGGCTAGGACGATCGCAGTTGAGAATTGAGGCGTTTAATTAACCAATAGCTGATGGAAAGCGCCAAGATTGCAATGCCTAAAGCAATGAGATCCGAATTATTGAACTTACTGAAATCAAAGATAATAATCTTACGTGCGACCGCAATCAATGAAGTTGCAATCACGAGTTCCAATCGAACGGTGTTTTCTTGTAAGTAAACTGTGATGTTTTCAAGCAGTTCTAGCGCAATGAGGATGTTGAGAAACAGTCCGAAAATGTCAATTAATGCTCGATTGAAAAATCCAAATGGCTCCTGCAACAAATCCTTAGCTAAAATCAGAATTAGGTCAATTAATGCAACAGATATCACAATCAGCATCGCAACTGATAGCACTTTGGAAACAAATTTCTCAAATCGTTGAATCGAACTGACATAGATATCATCAGCAAAAAAGCATGAGAGGTTTTGGATCAGTTTCTTCCATACAGGTCCCATAATTATCGTTTCTGGTGATGAGTAACAGGAAACCTGGAACGGAGGGTTTGACTCGCCCTTACCGTTCACAGCTTCTCAACGTCAACTAACTGCAGCCTTGAGATGAACTTGCTCAACCGCTTGGCTGAGGGCTTTGGTACGATCGCTCAAGAAACGATCGGCAGACACTAACTCGGTAATGCCCAATTTTCCGGGGCGTTGTCGAATTTTCTCCGTTGCTCCCACGACAAAAATCTCAACTCCTTTATCATGAGCGTCCCGGATTGCATTCTCGATCGCGAGCGAAGCCGTTACCCCTAACAAAGGAACATCGCTCAAATCCAGCACCAGCACATCAACCTCTTTCATGGCATTGTGTTCTCGTGCGATCGCTTTAGAAACGCCAAAGATCATCGGACCACTCAGATAAAAGAGCAGAACCCGCCCATTGGCTTTATCTAGCAGATATTTCTGTTCTGGTGTCAGTAATAACTCATCGTCAGTATCTGTGATCGTTCTAACTTCTTGCGATTGAAGATTACTGAGACGCTCGATCGTCAAAATATTAGCGATAAACACACCGACACCCACTGCCACAATTAAGTCCACAAACACCGTCAGGAGCAGCACCCCATACATAATGATTGAGCCGCGTAGAGAGACCTTATGAGCGCGCTTGAGAAAACTCCAGTCGAGAATATCAATTCCAACCTTGAGCGCAATCCCCGCCAGCACTGCCATCGGAATGGGCTGCGTCAGTCGTGCTGCTCCCAGAACCACCACAAGCAGAATGATCGCACGAGTTAGACCAGACAGCGCCGATGTTGCCCCCGCTTGAACATTGACGACTGTTCCCATCGTGGCTCCGGCTCCCGGCAGCCCGCCGCACAAGCCAGAAACTAAATTTCCAATGCCTTGACCGATCAATTCTTTATCAGATTGATGTTCAGTTCGAGTCAAGCTATCTGAGATGACGGCAGTTAATAGGGTATCAATACAGCCGAGTATGCCTAACATCACTCCATTCACCAGTATGAGGGTCAATTGATTTGCGGTGAATGTCGGCAGTTGCAAGGTGGGTAATCCAACCGGAATCTCTCCAATCCGACGGATGTTGGCATCTTGAAAAACAACTAAAGAGACGATCGTGCCTACAATCAACGCGACCAGTTGCGGCGGAACTAGCCGCTTCAGTTTTTTCGGCATCAAGAAAATGATAGCCAGTGTCAGAATGCCGAGGGTTGCTTCTGCCGGATTAATGTTGGACAAAAGCTGAGGCAGGTTTTGCACAATGCCCAACACGCCGCCTTTAGGAGTCGGTTGTCCGATAAAGGGTGCAATTTGCAAAATAATCAGAATCACACCAATTCCCGACATGAAGCCAGAAATCACACTGTACGGCATCAACGTAATGTATCGCCCCAGCTTGAAGATGCCAAAGAGAATTTGAAAGACCCCTGCAAGCATGACAACCGTAAACGCCATTGCCAAGCCTTGATCGGGATTGCTTGCTGTGAGACTGGCAACGATCGCGGTCATCACCACGGTCATAGGTCCAGTGGGTTCAGAGATCAACGTGGGCGTGCCGCCAAAGAGTGCCGCAAAGAAGCCAACACACACAGCACCATACAAGCCCGCGATCGCGCCTGCACCCGAAGCAACCCCAAATGCTAGCGCTAAGGGAAGCGAGACGATCGCGGCAGTGATACCGCCAAAGAGATCCCCTCTGATGTTATTGAATCGAATTCGATTGGTGAATTGCATTGAACAGGTGAATGAATAGGATGCAAAAGAGCGCTCCAAGGCTTAAGACAGCTGCCCTTAGAGCTGCGTTCATAACTGGATAGCTGCCTGCAGATGTGGCTAGCTAAATTGCAGGAAAAGCTAATCTTGATTAAATCAAAAAGGCTGCCCCTAAATAAAATCTGGAGGCAATCCATCCCAAAACAACACCCAGGAGTGGAATAAATAGTAGCAAGCAAAAACAAGTTAAACTATCTAAAGACATAGCCCTCAGATCAATTCGAGCCAAAATTTCGGCGGCAACAATCATCAGTAGTTGTAAAAAATGTGAAGCCAAATCACCACGATCGAGACGAGCGCCGCTGCAATAACTAGGGTCGTGAATCCGAGCGTATTAGACCGAAAACAACGATACAGCCAGTTTTCTAGATTCAGGTCTGGTGCGATGAATACTAAAATTCGGAGAGTGATCCAACCGAGGGCAAACAATAGGATTCCCCACGGGTAGATGAACCCTGATAAAATTCCACCCAGTAGTGTGTAAGCCGGTAACAAGAGCGCTAGAGTTCCCCAAGGAAATCGATTCATTGAAACGCTGAGAGGATCAATCATAATTGGGAGTTCTTGTCCGGAGATTTTATCGATACCAATAATTCTGGGGCGAGTAGGAATCTCGAAAGCAACAGAAAAAACAGAGCGAAGCAGAGAGTGTGTCTAACTCTATTGCATTAATTCTCCCCGACTCATGACATTCACACAGAAACTCCCACATCGAGGATAAAGCAGCTTGCCGTCGCACAAATTCTTTTCCAGAATCGCTCGCTTCTTTAGCAGTTGCATAGATGGCAGAAGAAGTACAAACCTGAATCGGCTCAAGATTTGAATCGATCACATGGACCTGCCATCCTCCAGAATTGGAAACAGCCTTAATAATGTGGTCTAGATAATAAACCTCGGTCATCTCGCCTCCGCTTTCAACCGTAACGTCTACGGTCCCTGATTGTTTCTAGGGTCGTATTGCCCGCACACTCTATCAAATAAGCGTTAAGAAATCGGAGGATAATCGGAGGGATTTCGGGGGGAAATGGTCATTCCTGATCCAGTACCCGCTGAATCAGGAATGACCCAAAATATCTAAAATTATTGTTGTCTTCACTCTAGCGTTTTACTGTAGGAAATTCGAGAGGAAGCAGGGAAATTTCGGTAGGATAACGACTCGATAGTTGACACTCTAGTAAGCTCTCATCACCTCACAAAATACACGATTGGCGAATTCGCATTGAGACTACTGCCGAGTGATGCGAAGAATTTTGTCACGTTCGGGTGGGCACTGTCCCCTTGCATCACAATTACTCGTTGTGACATATAACTCTCCATCTGGACTCATGATGACCTCTCGTAAGCGTCCTTGCTCTCCTTGCAGATAGACCTCATTCAGTTGCACTTGCCCTGGATTGTTGGGATTAAACTGTACTCGATGCAGGTGACGCGATCCCAACGTACCGATGATTAAGCTTCCTTTCCATTCAGGAATTGCATTGCCTGTATAGATTGCGGCTCCACCTGGAGGAACAGCCGTCACCCAACTAATCGAGGGAGTCACGAAACCCGATCGCGTCTGGCAGCCATAAAGGGTCGGCCATCCTAAATTGTCTCCAGCTCTCGCAACACTCACTTCATCCCGTCCAGTTCTGCCGAGTTCACCTGTAGGACCGTGATCAGTGACGAGTAAGGTATTACGATCGAGCCAATCAAACCCCTGCGTGTTCCGTAGCCCTGAAATAAAAGCAGGATTCCCTGGTGTAGGATTGTCGGACGGAACTTCTCCCTCAGGAGTCACCCGCAAAATTTTACCCGCTAAACTATCCGCATCTTGAGAGCTTCCTGGTTCTCTTGCATCTCCCGTACCAATATACAGCATTCCATCGGGACCAAAGCGCAAACGACCGCCGTTGTGGAAGGCAGCAACGGGGATGTTATCAAGAATTAAACGATCTCGCTGTGCCTGCTGACCATTCTCAGACAATCGCCAGCGTTCCACACGATTCACAGGGCGCCCATCTTGATCGGTTGTGTAATACAGATAGAACAATCGATCCGTAGCAAACTGAGGATGTGCCGCAATTCCAAGTAATCCGCCTTCTCCCCCTCTCGCCGTGACCGATAGAGTTGCAACAGGTTGAGGCTGAAGCTGATTATTGCGAACTAACCGCACTCGTCCTGGACGCTCCGTGACTAGCATCTCGTTGTTGGGAAGAAAGGCAATGCCCCAAGGAACATCTAGCCCGCGAACAACTTCCTCAACTTGCACATTGACTGTGCCAGAGGAACCAAACCTGTCCTTAACAAGTTGACAAGTTCTTTGAAGGGATTGAGTTTCAGGTTGAGCTTGTGTAGTGTTTGCTGGAGTTGTAGGAGTCGGAGTCGCTGGATCTGCATCAGCAGGAGGTTGCAGGGCTGCACGATCGCAGGCGAGTAATCCCACTAAGCAAAGACCCGCTAAAATACGCTTCGACCAAACCATTAAAAACTCCTGTCAATGACTGAGAAACTACGCTGAAGAAAGTAGCAAAACGAGAATGATCGGCTACTATTGCTATTTTGTAGTTTGCATTTCCAGTCCAACATCACTCAGAGGAACTATTTGTTTTCAATGGGCTGCCTTCTTTAGAGACGTAAAATCCACCGTGCAACATTGAGGTAAATTAATACGCCGAATACGTCTACGGCGGTTGTAATAAACGGAGCAGACATCAATGCGGGGTCGAGTTTGAACGATTGGAACAAGAACGGTAGACCCGAACCCGCGATCGAGGCAATCAATGAAATCGCAAATAAACTGATCCCCACCGCGATCTCGACTCCTAAATCCCCTTGTAAAAGATAAGCCCACACTGTCACAATCACGCCTAACATTGCTCCTAGAATGCTCCCTGCCACCGCTTCTCGTTGAATCACACCAAAGCGGTTCCGGAGTTGATCATTATCAGTATTTAAGCCCCAAATAATGACCGTAGACGATTGTGACCCAACATTTCCCCCAGTATCAATCAACAATGGAATAAATGCCGCCAGTGCAACCACCCGCTCTAACACATCTTCCTGACTGCGAATCACGGCGCTTGTTGCAGTATTGGTCACTAAAAGAACTAACAACCAGACGACACGCTTTCGGGCAATCGTGAAAAGGTTGGAACGAAAATAGTCATCACCATCAGATTGCAAGCCGCCTAATGTGTAAATATCTTCTGTTGCTTCCTGCTCCAACACATCTAAGACATCATCCACCGTCACCATGCCTACTAGACGATGCTCACGATCGACAACTGGAACAGCAATTAAATCGTAGTCCTGGATGATTCGCGCCACGTCTTCTTGATCGGTATTTGTCTCGACACTGACCACCTCTCGATTCATAATCTGGCTAATCAGTACTTCCAAATCAGCCATGAGCAGTTCTCGGAGTGAGAGAATTCCGTTCAAGTGCCGACTGGTATCAATGATGTAGAGATAATAGATTGTTTCCGTCGATCGAGCGACTTGGCGAATCCGTTCTAGTGCCTGAGCGACTGTCCATGATTCTTTGAGGAAGACATACTCTGATGTCATGATTCGCCCTGCGGGTAGTGCTTTTTAGGGAAGAACGTAAAAAAGGAGGGAGCGAGAATAGAGCAGTAGATCGACTTCACGTTATAACACTGATGGTTAAGCCCTTACTTACTTGTCCAACCTGTGGCGCGCATGACATCAACAAGAATGGCACGACGCGACATGGCAATCAGAACTACAAATGTAGGGATTGTGGGCGACAGTTCGTGGAAAATCCCAAGTGGAGGCGTATTGGCGATGAGACGAAAGCGACCATAGGGCGAATGCTGCTAGAAAAGATTCCACTGGTTGGAATTGCTCGGAGTGTGCAAGTAAGTGAAAGTTGGTTGCAGCAATATGTTAATGCGTATTATGCAACGGTTTCTCAACAAGTGCAGGTGCACCCGAAAGCCCGAAGACGATTGAGCGTGCAGATGGACGAGCTGTGGTCATTCGTCGATGAAAAGGCAATGAGCAATGGGTGTGGTTGGCACTGGATGCCGAGACGCGAGAGATTGTCGGGGCTATGTCGGAGACCGTTCGGGTGAGTCAGCCAAAGCCCTCTGGCAGTCCTTGCCTGCGCTCTATCGTCAGTGTGCAGTTTGCTATACCGATTTCTGGGCGTCTTACCCTGCTGCTCTCCCCAGCAAGCGGCATCGGGCTGTCGATAAGAGCAGCGGATTGACCAGCTACATTGAGCGGTTCAACAATACTCTAAGACAAAGAGTTTCTCGATTAGTGCGAAAAACCTTGTCGTTCTCGAAAGACTTGGACAATCACATTGCTGCGGTCTGGAACTTCATCCACTACTACAACGACCAACGGCGACAAGCTATCGCATAAAGTCAGCCTTTTTCCTCCATCATTTCCTAAAGGGCACTACCATCACTTCTAAAACATCGGGTCGCTTAAAATCCTCCAGGAGTGCTTCTTGAATGGCAGGATCAAGATACTCGTAAACTTCGATCGCTTCATCTTTGGACAATAGCCGAAATGCGATCGCTTGCATGACCGATGGAAGATCCTCGATTGCGTCTGCAATATCAATCGGCTGAATAGGTACGAGGAGCGCTTTGGCTGCTTGGAAGTCCTTTTGCTCCAACAGCGTTTGAAGTTGCGATCGTACCCACTCCCTTAACTCTTGTCGAGTGAGATTTTGTGGAAATTGAGTCACGATAGCTTCCTACTTTCGGAAAACAGTTGTTCGATCTTTTTCAATGCAGTTTGGAAACGGATCATTGTTATTGCTAGCTATTCTGAAGTTAGGACAGTCACAATAGCAATCGGTTCTGATTCGATCAATGCCGAATCGAGAAACTCAAACATAAATACAATAGTGACCAATAACTTTACCGTAGCGCCTCCCTGTGAACAATTCGGAGGAAAATCAGGGGGATTTCGGGGGGACGTGAATTGCTGAAACAGCATGAACGAGCCAGACGGACTTCTGCCACCCTTCTAAAAATTTTCCATCGAGATCGTGTCACGGTAAGTTTCGCCGAGAAAAAGATCTCTGTTGTATCTTCAATGCTTTTTCAGATGGGCAATAATCCGAACACTCGATCGCAGAGTGAGTCATCACGATCGAAGGGTTTACTGCACATTTGAGATAGAAGTTATTATGAAAAAATTGACAATTTTGACAAGGAATATTGCTTTCTGGCGAATGGATTTGCGCTTTAGGTGAATCCTTTCTACTTCTGGCTACTGACCACAGTGCTGTTCCCCAGATCGCTACAAATCCCAAAAGGTGGATTGCACCGAGACTAGATCCTGATGCAGCGTCTGTAGGCGACGGATTGATCGGAGTAATCGGCTCTGGAGAAGACTGGCTCGTTTGATTCGTTACAAGCTTAATCTGAGTCATACTAATACATCCCCCTAAGCTGCCATGCCTGCTGATTTACTTCAATGTCGTGGTGCTCCCTAGTTTTAGGGTCGTTTGCGAAAGTGACAGAAAGATGACACCTGACGATCGTAGAGAACGGGTTGTAGCTTAAGAATTAATTGAGCCAGCGAAAAGCGCGACGTAACTCCGCAGTCCCGTTTGTCTCATACCAGCGACCATGCGCGAGAATCACCTTCTCAGGACTCCATTTAAGCATTCGATGGAAGTCATCACGAGCTTGTTCTTTCTGTCCCCAAAACGTCACCCGCAAGTCCAGTGGGGCTTTTCCATCTGGATCAGCATTTCCAGCTAACTTCACAAGCCAACGAAGTTGTTTCCCTACTTTGTTAAGCTCAAAATTCTCAATTAGGTCAGCAAGAATGAGCGTTTCACTTTTACGATGGAAAAAGACCACTTCTTCCATAAATCGGCTGCCTCGAAAGATCAATTGATCTAGTTCAGCAATCCATTCTGGAGGTGGTTCGTCCCCTAAATCGGCATCAAAACGAACATCAATTTTTTGTTGTGCGGCACGCTCTCGAACGCCTGGAGATGCCCAAGCGATCGCACCTGGATAAGCCTGCGACCAAGCATTAATGTGTGCGTAATGAATCTTGTTTGGTGAAATTAGGTGTTGCACTCTACCAAGCGCATCAACTTGGGCTTTGAGTTCTGTGGTCAATTCAATCGGGGAATGACACCATAGTTCACCATTACTAAGTCGTACAAGGGTCATTCTCGTTGAAAAGGGAATCTTCATTCCATACATTGACATGTGTACGATCGCACCATCGACAATCCAAATATCCTGATCGATCTGCTTAAGACAATGGATAGGTTCATATAGCTGGATCTCATGCTGACTCATTGTGATTTATCCACGAAGATTCTGAAGAATAACACTCCCTCATGAAAAAAGGGTTAGACATTACGGGCAGCGATCGTCGTTTCCTAACGATGGGTAAAGAGATCTCGCTTTAGGTGGCAAACCGACAATCAATCTACAAGTCAAACACACAAGTCAAACACAATAGTATCGCTGCCCCATAGAGTCCTCCATATCGGCAGCGATCGTTGAACTTCACGAATTAAGGCGAAGTCGTTGGAGTGGGTGAGGCAGTAGGACTCGCAGTTGGAGATGTAGTAGGACTAGCGGTTGGAGATACGGTTGGAGAAGCTGCTGGCGACTCTGTTGTTCCAGTACCCGTTCCTCCAGTTCCGGTTTCTCCAGTTCCAGTCGGTCCACAGGCGCTAAGAAAAGCTGACAAACCAATCAGTGAGACTAACAGTGCAACAATCTTATTCATAATTTCTCCGTGAAGTTGAGTGAAAGCAATCCAAAAAATCAATCCTGGAAACAGCAGATCAGTGAAGTCATTGCAATTCTTGAGCTTATTGCAGACTTCCCGGAAAGGCTCGCGGTCTTCTACGGGAGCGTCTCGGCTGCCTTAGAGAGAAGGAATTCATGAACCGCATTGTACTGCTAACAAACCGCTCTTCAGGACTTTGCTCTTCCCGATGTCCTAAGCTCCGTAGCCCATTTAAGTCAAGAAAGCTAAACACCACCTTTGAGAAAAAAGGCACTAAGCAAAAGAGAAAGGTATCCACATTCTGATCAAACAAGCGTAAACCAGAAGGTCCACTAATCCAAATCAACGGATAGCAAATCCAAGTAATCGTAAAAAATGTCGTTAGCCCATTGTAAAAGCTGGATAGCTCTGCATCTCCTCTCGTTTTCTCACGCAAGGGTCCCCAAACTCCCCAAAGCACAATCAGAAAGGCAACACAGCCGATCGAATACCACAAATACCGCACCCAAGGAACATCTGAAAGATCAGCAATCAACCCAGTTACAATCACAATCACTTGAGTTGCCATCAACGAAAAAGTCAGCGTCCAATCCTTCGGTTTGTGATGGTGCATTGCTGTCCAAGAGAGCGATAACAACAGGAGTGGCGTTGTCACAATCCAATCAGCATAGCGAGCAAAATGAGTCATCTGACCCGCGATCGCAATCTTTCCTTGTTCTAATCCATCTCCACTCGTGGGTAGCACCATCGTTAGATACATCAAGCCCGACCAGATTGGGATGAAAGTTGCCACAAAGTATTCTAGTCTCGGAAGACCACGAGGATTCCGCCCTAACAGTGCAAAATAAATTGCTCCGATCGACATTCCACCAATATACAACCAATGCCAAAGGCTCTGCCAATCCATCACTTACATCTCCTCATCAAAATAAAATATAGAGCTTATATACCAGCGCTCCACCTAAAACGATTGAGCTATAAGACTGGGAGCTAGGGACAGAATGCTCAAAGTCAAGTTAACTCCAAATTTAATATCAGTTCATGAGTAAAATCGTCTCTACCGATCGAGAGAAGTCACAATCTGTCTAACTTAATCGTTTGTTTGTTGGAGTCGGTACCCACCAGCATTTTCTGTAAATGTGACATAGAAGTGACAAGCTGAATCATTAGGAAAATTAGAGCTACTTTTTTATGGATTCAGTTCTATGTATCTAGCGTTGCATTTTATTAAGTAAGCAATCGTTTCTGTTAGCCCGTTCTTTAGGCAATCTCTGTCTGCAGCATGTTGATTTCGTCTGTTCTAATCATCTATCCCTAGATAAATTAAGGATCGGTGCCCATGTAAAAGAAAACTCTCTAGAACTATCCGTTATGAAAATTGGGCAATGGCTTGGATTAATTGCGCTTGTTGCTGCACTCTATATTGTTTGGCAAGTTCGGCAACTTATGTTGTTAGGATTTACCGCGATCGTGCTTGCTACAGCACTGAATGGCGTTGTGCAACGATTGCAGCAATCTCGACTTAAGCGAGGCTGGGCAGTCTTGCTGACACTGATGACCTTGCTGATGATAGCACTGGTGGTCGGCGTGCTGATTGTCCCCAATCTAATCTCGCAACTCGCTGAATTAATCACGATCTTTCCCATCGCACTGACCGCCATCCAGCAAGGCATCGATTGGATTGAGAGCCAGATTTTAGATCCCTACTTTCCGAATATCCCTAACTTTAACTGGATCATGACGCGACTCCAGCCCTTTGTCGCGAATCTATCCACACAGGCATTTATCCTCTTTGCAAACTCGATCAATGCACTGCTTGAACTGTTTGTCGTATTGGTACTGACGTTGATGTTATTAATCAATCCCCAACCCTACCGCCAAGCATTCATTCGATGTTTTCCAGCCTTTTATCGAGCGCGCGTCGATGAAGTATTAACGCTCTGCGCCACTGGTCTCGAACATTGGACAAAAGGCGCTCTGATCGAAATGATGTTCATTGGAGTTCTAAGCGGGATTGGTCTATGGTTTCTGCAAGTTCCATTAGTTCTCGCTCATGCAGTCTTAGCAGGTGTACTGAATTTTATTCCGAATCTTGGACCAACGTTGAGCGCGATTTTTCCCATTGCGATCGCCTTCCTGGATAAACCCTGGAAAGCCGTTGCTGTCTTGGTGTTGTACATTGTGATTCAGAACATTGAGAGCTACTGGCTCACGCCTACGGTGATGGCAAGTCAAGTTGCCCTTCTCCCTGCGATTACGTTAACGGCTCAATTTTTCTTTACGACCTTCTTTGGTGCATTAGGGTTAGTGATGGCACTACCCCTCGCAGTTGTGGTCAAAGCGTGGATCGAGGAAGTGTTGTTCAAAGACATTCTCGATCGCTGGCAAAGACCGACTTAACGCTAATCCTGCTTTCCCTGCATTTCTTCCACTTCAAATAAACTAATCAACACTCCCGCGATCGGGATCGACAAAAATACTCCAACTAATCCTGCGACTCTTGCACCGACAAGTAGAGCAAAGAACATTACTACGGGGTTCATATTGATTGATCCCTGCATGATTCGTGGCATCAACAAGTTCTCCTCAACTTGCTGGAGTAGAATGCAACTAACTAATACCGTTAGCGCTAGTCCAATCCCTTGTGGCAGGATGATGATCGAAGCTAAAGTGATCCCAAGCGTTGCGCCGATTCCCGGAATTAGATCGAAGACTCCTGCGATCGCGGCTAATCCCAAGGCATAGGGCACACCCAGCAAAATAAACACAATGTAAACCGAAACGCCAAAGAATACAGACAAGATAAAACGTCCCCAGAAGAAGCCGAGGAAGTTTTTGCGGACAGCAGTGGTAATACGATCGCGCATTCCCCTGGGAAAAATTCGGAGAATCAAGTCCCAAAGACGCTTGCCATCCAGCAGCATGAAGAATGCAACCACCGCAATCACAATTAAATCAAGTGCATTGGCAAGCACATTTTGCACGGTTGTAAAGCCTAGCCCCAGCGTTGAGAGCGCCCCATTACGTAATTGCCCTTCTAATTCACTGAAATCTACATTTAGATTCCACCGTTGAAGCAAGCTTTGCAGATTATCCAGAAGTTCGATCGCACTGTTCAACAGTTGAGGTGCTTGTTCGACCAACTGTTGCGCTTGCGAAAATGCTGCAATTCCCAGTGTTACTACAATACTAGCAGTCAGCAACAAGCTGAATAGGAAAACCAGAACGATTGCCAATCCCCTTGGCATAATCCGTGATGCCCACCGAACGGGAAAGTTGAGCAGGAATGCAAAAATAGCAGCAAATACAAAAATAATAATAACCGTCTCAAAATAAGCGAGAACTTGAACCACTGCCCATGCCAATGCAAATAGTAATACATAGCGAATTAACTTTGCATTGTTGAGGTTATCCCAAATTGATTGACGAGTTGGCTCATTCATAACGGCTTCGATTGACTTTGATTTAGAGCTTGCTCAAATACTTTGTCTAAATTAGGTGGACGGGATTGCTCAGTGTTTGCTGACTGCTAGACTTCGACAAGATTTTGAATGGCTTGCCACCAATGGCTTCGTCCGTTTCGCTGATGCCAATACCAATACTCACAACCCCAAAGCATCACTGTGCTATAACCAAAGTTCTTCACCACACTGATGAGTTCAGCCATGCGCTCTGGAGATGCACTAGGATAGTGAATATCATTCATTGCAACCAATTGATTCGGTTCCCAGGGTTCAGCCTGAGCTTCCGCAATCCAAGCTTCCTTGCGATTCCGCTTCATCGCTTCCTGCCAGTCTTTTAGTTTCTCCCAATAGGATTCATGTGGCTCTAGGTAGCCATCATCACCATCAGGAACTCTTGTGTAAACATTGATCCCGATCGCATCTGCTAAGGCTAAGCTAACCTGGAATGCCTTTTCATCTTCCTCAATATAAGTAGGAAGATCGATGGCATTGCTTAACATCACCTTTTGCCGAGGCAACGCTAAACTTCTCACCAACTCGACCTCCTGCCTCACAAACTCAGGACTGAGAGAGCGATCGCCCGTAATTTCCATCCGCGCAAACGGTTCATTTTCGACCTGCCAATAGCGCACGCTCCGAGCCGTACGAGTATGATGGATGACACGATCGACCAATCGAAGGGTACGATCCGCGATCTCCCGATTGTAATCGATGGGTTGAGATGTATTTCGAGTGTCTTGTTGGGCTTCTAACCATTTTGGGAAATGGAATTCGGGCCATCTTGGTGCTTTCATTCCAACAGTCAGTACTACTTCCAACTTACGTCGATCGCTTTCTTCTAAGAGCCAATCGAGAACGCTAAAGTTATATTGATTCTCGATCGGTTCTAGTTCATTCCAATAGCTACAGAGACGGATTCGGTAGAAACCAAGATCACAGATCTGGCGGAATGTTTCTTTATAGTCTAGATTGAGATACTCACACTGAAGTTGGCTGAATGTAGTCCCTAACCTGAACGAGTTAGCCATTCGTACTAGATGCTTAAGCTGTGGGTATGCCACA
This sequence comes from Leptolyngbya sp. DQ-M1, assembly GCF_039962505.1. Classification (NCBI taxonomy): domain Bacteria; kingdom Bacillati; phylum Cyanobacteriota; class Cyanophyceae; order Leptolyngbyales; family Leptolyngbyaceae; genus Leptolyngbya; species Leptolyngbya sp. DQ-M1. The sequence goes on along the minus strand of NZ_JAMPLJ010000014.1, from coordinate 13,618 downwards.
ACAGCTCCTGTACTGGATGCCATGAGGCTCAGAAAGCTCATCGTAGAAAGCGTTGTAAACCGTCTACGAGTCAATCTCTGAGAGCGAGAAGATCGTGTTGACAGCATCGTTTGCGTTGCTCAACGAATTGGAAAGCGTGGACTTTAAAGTTGTCTTACCTCCAATATGTGCCGTAGAAATATGACAAGAAAGTGACAATTTAGAGTCCGAAATTTAAGAGATTTGAGCGATCGTCCCCCTTTGAATTCTTGATTGGTCTATTAGTTCTGAGAAGTTGTCACTTTTTCGTCATAATTACAACTCACAATCTCAAGCGAACGTAGATACACCCTCAACACTTGAGCCGGAGGTGTTGCTATGTCTGAGAAAGTGCCTTCGAGCATTAAAAACGGTTTTAGATCAAGAATTTAACACTTAAGAAAACTACAAAGTAGACTTTAAGGAGCACAGCTTGTGAATCGTTTATCTCGCTTATCCATTGCTGGAGGTTTCATTACAGGAGTGACGATCGTAGCCTTGGTATCTTCTTCATCTCAGCCGCAGTCTGTTGCGGTTGCTCAATCGACTCCTCAAGATAACACGGCTGCAAATTTTCCAGATACTCAAGACCACTGAGCACAACCCTTTATTGCTGCCCTGGCTCAACGCAACATTCTCAATGGCTATCCAGATGGCACCTTTCGTCCCACTCGTCCAGTTGAGCGGGATGAATTCGCTGCCATTATTCGGGAAGCTTTTAATCAAGATCGGGAGAGACAGATTGCCAGTGGCAGCATTTACCGGGATGTACCGCAGGGCTACTGGGCAGAATCACAAATCAAAGAAGCTTACGAAATGGGATTTATGCGCGGCTACCCAGATAATACGTTTCGCCCAAGACAATCCGTAACGCGAGTCGAAGCGCTGACTTCGTTATCAAGAAACTTAGAACTGAGGCAGCGAGTTCCAAGCACTCCTCAAAGTGCATCCACTCCAACACAAGCCACTCCAACACAAGCCACTCAAACGGCAGCACAACCGACCCGTCAACGAGCAAGACGACAAATTTTCTTCCCGATTGCAGCCCTAACTTTAATACAACCATTGATGCGTACTCCTGCTGCTGCATCTCAACCTGCTCAACCCACTCAACAAGCTGCGGGAACTCCTACACCAACGGGCGATCCGGCTCAAGTTCCTGCTAGAACGACGCTGAGTCGCTATTATGATGATGCTAATCAAGTTCCTCAGTATGCGATCGATTCAGTTGCTAACGTGACACGGGCAGGAATCGTTGTCAATCATCCAAACCGGAGGTTGCTCAAACCAAATCAGCCTGCAACTCGTGGTGAAATGGCAGCTTTTATCCACCAAGCCTTAGTTAATCAAGGGCGGTTGTTGCCGTTGGCTGATAATGTCCTGCCTCTCAGCGCATTGTCGGACGAGAAGCAATTAACTCGAACAATCAATCACAACGATAAATAATTCATCAAGAGCTAGGTATCGATCGTAAATACCTGGCTTTCTGCTTTGGCAATTTAAGTTCGTTTCTTCTGAAGTAAAGCGATGTTCACTGCTTCAGTTGCTCTTGCATTACCTTGAGTCATTGAATAGATTTCTACACGCTTTAACTCAGTAGGTTTGTTTAGTTCAATTAGATTGGAATGGGAGGCAATGATGAATGAATGGCACCAGCTCAATATTTATGTTGGTGAAGCCAATCACTGGAAGCAGCAATCGCTTCACGCTGTCTTAGTTGAAACTGCTCATGCTCACGGGCTAGCAGGTGCAACAGTTACGCGAGAAATCGCGGGATTTGGTGAAAAAGCTAGAATTCGGACTACTAATACTCTTGCGAGTTCAACTGACCTACCAGTGGTAGTTACGATCGTTGATCAAGCAGAGATGATTGCTCAATTTATTCCTGTCGTGCAATCCATAGTGCAAACGGGTTTAATTACACTTCAGCCTGTCAGTGTCATCGAGCCAGCAATAAATTCTAAGCAGACTTCATCCAATCGTCCCAAATTCTCTTTCTTCTCCTGGAACAATCGGTTCGGTTCCTAGCTTCAAGTGTTATCACCTTTACTCAACTCAATACTAACTTGCTTGACAAGCAAAAACTCTAGCTTGATGGGTATTTCCGAATGTTCTTCTCACGGTAAGATTCATTTGGTAGGGCTTTATTGCTGTTTAGATCCCGCTGAAATTTGTTGAGTTGTCATTTTTGGGTCACAATCTCAATAAATTGTGGAAGTAGCTGAAATTTAAAGTAGCAAGGAGGTTGGAATGGGCGACATTCTCTTGACGTGGCTTGTGACGACTGTTAGCTTTCTCATTATTTCCAGGCTGCCCATCGGTGTCGAGATTGCTAGTTTTAGGAAAGCTGCAATCGCTGCGGCTGTTTTCGGGCTACTGAATGCGTTGCTACGACCAATCTTATTCCTTCTTGGATTTCCCCTCATTCTCGTTACGTTCGGATTATTTTTATTTGTCCTGAATGCAATCATTTTCGGCATTGCAGCAGCGATCGTTGAGGGATTCCGATTGCGCTATGGATTTTGGAGCGCTTTGATTGGCTCGATCGCTTTATCAATCATCAATTCGATTCTTCTGTCTTTTATTTAAGCTTGCAGGAATTGGTTCTATGCGTAAATTCTCACAGCATCCGATTACGTTACTTCTTCCCTTTATCGTCGGTCTACTGTTTGTTGCTTGCCAGCCGCAAGCCTCCACTCAGCAAGCCCCGACACAGAGCCAAACTGCGTTGCCTACCGCTTCTGCTCCAGTTGCCTATGTCGATCGTCCCTTGAGTGCTTCTCCTGCTCAATTGCCACCCTTGCCCTATAATCCAGGCGCACTCAGTAAAGCGATCGATGCTGAAACCATGCGAATTCACCACGATCGCCATCATCAAAGCTATGTCACCAATCTCAATAATGCCCTCAAAGATCAGCCAAACTTGCAAAATTTGAGTGTTGAAGCGATGCTACGTGACCTTAACGCTGTTCCTGAAAACATTCGGAACACGATTCGCAACAATGCGGGAGGCCATCTCAATCACACGATTTTCTGGCAGATCATGAGTCCAAATGGGGGCGGACAACCAACAGGAGCGATCGCTCAAGCAATCAATCAAAGCTTTGGAAGTTTTGAGAATTTCCGTAAGCAGTTTAATGAAGCGGGGGGCGAGCGCTTCGGGAGCGGTTGGGTTTGGCTGGTGCGAAATCCTCAAGGACAGCTCCAAATCGTCTCAACTGCGAATCAAGATAATCCAATCATGGAAGGTAACTATCCCATCATGGGGAACGATGTTTGGGAACACGCTTACTATCTCCGCTACCAAAATCGCCGCGCTGACTATCTGAATAACTGGTGGAATGTTGTTAACTGGAACGAGATTAATCGTCGATTTCAAGCGGCTTCACAACAACAGACGGGGGGTTAAGGATGCGAAGCTTATTAATGCACAGCCCGATCGTGGTTGCACTCGGTTGGATCATTGCATTTCTGTTCTTTACGGTTTTACCTCTACTGGTTCTGCTTATCTATCCACCTCCAGCGGGCCGAGGGTTTTGGCTTGACTTTTCGGTAGCGCTTGGCTTCATTGGCTTGGCACTCATGGCGCTACAGTTTGCACTGACAGCGCGAATCAATCGAGTTGAGGCTTCTTACGGAATCGATTTGATTTTGTCGTTTCACCGTTACACCTCGTTTGTTGCTTTTGTGATGGTGTTGGTGCATCCGCTGGTTCTGTTCTGGGTGCAACCTAGTACCCTTGGATTGCTGAATTTTCCCGTGGCTCCCCTGCGGGCACAAATGGCGGTATTGTCTACCCTGGCATTTATCGCTCTGATTGTGACAACAATTTGGCGCAAGCCCCTCAAGATTCCCTATGAACCTTGGCGTTTGTCTCATTCGATTTTGTCGGTGTTAGCGGTGGCATTAGGACTGGGACACGCATTGGGGGTAGGGAACTATCTCGGATTGTTTTGGAAAGCTGTCTTGTGGTCAGCGATCGCACTGGTTTCACTTTGGTTGATTGTTTACATTCGTTTGGTTAAACCCTGGCTCATGACAAAAAAGCCGTTTCTGGTTGAGGAAATCAAGCCAGAGCGCGGTGATGTTTGGACGCTTGCCCTGCGCCCCGTTGGTCATGATGGCTTCCAGTTTCAGCCTGGTCAGTTTGCTTGGATCACCCTGAACATCACCCCATTTAGTATGCGGGAACATCCCTTTTCGATGTCATCGAGTGGAGAACACTCGGAGCGGTTAGAGTTTGGCATCAAGGCAGTGGGAGATTTCACCAGTCGCATCAAGGACTATAAACCTGGAACAAAAGCCTATCTGGATGGTCCCTATGGCGTGTTTACAACGGATCGTTATGAAGATGCGGCTGGATTTGTGTTAATTGCTGGCGGCATTGGAATCACACCGATTATGAGTATGTTGATTACAGCAGCAGAGCGAGGGGACGATCGCCCCTACACCCTTATCTATGCAAACAAGACTTGGGATGAAATTACTTATCGCGAAGCGATCGAAGAGCTTAAAACAAAACTGGATCTAAAGATCGTTCTTGTGCTGCGTGAAGCCCCGGAGGGTTGGGAAGGAGAAACGGGATATGTCGATAAAGAATTGCTCGATCGTCATATTCCCAAGCGTCGAGGCACTCGGCATTATTTCACCTGTGCGTCTCCCAAAATGATGGATCAAGTGGAGCGTGCTCTGCACGAACTAAATGTACCCGTGACGAATGTGCATTTAGAGCATTACAACTTAGCATGAATCAACGGAGGAACAAAGAAAGACCATGCGTTACAGTATTATGCTTCAACTGGTCGGATTTTTGACGCTTGTTCTACTCGGTACGGCTGCTTTTTTCGCTTGGATGCAGAACCGTCCGACAACTGATCAAAATCGTACTGCACTGAAAAATTTTGACCTGGTGTGTCGTGCATAACAATGTTCTCCAGTATCTCTGTCTGGTACCAGTTTGGAAAAACAAATATTGCATCAGTTGACGATTCGATAGCGAACGAGCTTTCTTACCTCTTGAATGGGTAGCCCTATCTCCTCAGCGATCACAGATTCAACTTGTCTCGCATCAATGATCGGGAACTCGTATTCTAATTTCTTTAGATTGGAGTCAGTTGTTTTAATCGAGACTGCGGTTGTTTTCCGGCGCTGATCAATCTCGGCATGAATCACCAAAACTGTGACCGACAGCTTCATTTCCAACTGGGTATCAGCTTGAAGCTGGCTTGGGCTGGTATAGGAGCCGTGCAAGACTTGATGCGCGATCGCGCTTCCCGTCAGCCAGAATAGAATGCCAGCGACTACTAACGCCAACCAAAACTCTGCGCCGATCAATTTAACTTGTTGAATGACTCGTCGGAGTCGTTTCATATCCATCTTCTCTAGACCGTTGGCTAGTCTAATGCCTGAAGAAAGATTTGAAATCTTGCCAGAGCAGGACGCTTGTGAACATCGATCTCTATAATTTGGAGGAGTAGCATTTTAGTCAGCAATGCGAATTCTACTCGTTGAAGATGATCCTGAACAACTCGAACCCCTCCATGCTGCGTTATCGGAGGTGGGGCATATTGTTGATGCAGTACAAAACGGTGAGATCGCGCAGTGGATTTTGTCGCAGCGTCACTATGATCTGCTGATTCTGGATTGGATGCTGCCCGAGGTCAGTGGAATTGATCTTTGTCGAAGATACCGAAGCGCCGGGAAAGCTTCACCTGTGCTCATGCTCACGGCAAAGGATACCACAAGCGATAAGATCACTGGCTTAGATGCGGGAGCGGATGACTATCTTGTTAAGCCTGTGGATCTGTTTGAATTGCTGGCAAGAGTTCGGGCATTGGGCAGACGTTCTCCACTGTGGCAGGGCGAAACGCTTTACCTCGAAGACCTCACGCTCAACTTAACGATGCTCTCTGTGGAACGCGACGATCGTGCCATTCAACTCTCAACCCGAGAATTTCAATTGCTGGAATATCTGATGCGCCATCCGCGTCAAGTTCTCAGCCGCGACCAGTTAGAGCAAGCGTTATGGGAGTGGGGGGACGAACCGGAAAGCAACGCTATCACCGCTCTTGTCCGGCGACTCCGGCAGCGTTTGGAATCCCTTGAGGTTGCGAACTGGATTGAAACTGTTTATGGCATGGGCTATCGCCTGAGTCCGAAAGTGTAGGAGTTTGCCCGTTTATGTTCACGCGCAGCCGTCGGAATCTTTCTCGTTGGTTTATGCTTTCAATGGGAAGTATTCTGATGGTCTTTGCGGTTACTCGCTATTATCTGACTGCGATCGAGCGCCTGAGGTATCTGGATCAACTGCTGTATAAGAAAGCTCAGGTGGTTGCCGCGACGGTGCAGTACAAGCAGCGAGATGGACAACGCCAAATTGACTTCAAGAATGTTCCGTTTCTGGGAGAGTCTCCGTTGCCACCGGGAAGTGATGCAGTGTACGCACGATGGTATGACCCCCAGGGACGATTACAGCAGTTTTTTGGAATTGCTTCGCCGCCTGCACTGTTGGAAGATGTTCCAGAGTTACAAACTTTGACGATTGAAGCAGGACTCCTGAGCAATCGACCAACATTAGTGCGGCAGATTACGCTGCCTGTGCAATATCGGGGGGAATTGTTGGGCTACTTGCAAGTTGCAGTTCCGCTTGCTCCCTTGCAAAGTGAATTACAGCAAGATTTACTGGTATCCTTGGTCGCCATTCTGATTGCTCTAACTGCTATCGTAGTTGCAGCGTGGGCATTAAGCGGCGTGGCAATGCGACCGATTCAGGAATCCTATGATCACTTGCAGAAATTTACCGCCGATGCGTCTCACGAACTCCGCACTCCGCTTGCAGCAATTTTGAGTAATGCTCAAGTTGGATTGCTAGCTCCGATGGAAAAGGGAGAGAGCAAACATCAGCGACTCGAAAAAATTACTGCAACTGCGAAATCAATGACGGTTTTAATTAGCAATCTTCTGTTTTTGGCAAGGCGTTCCGGTCGGATTGCGGATGAAGCACTACAGGCGACAGATTTAAGCCATGTGTTACAGGAGCTGATCAACGAACCCACGATTCGGACGGCTGCTCAGTGGGTTCAGTTGAGCTTAGACTTTCCTGAACAATCTGTCACGATTCGGGCAGATCAGGAACTTCTGAAGCAAGCGATCACAAATCTGATCACGAATGCTTGTAAATATACGCCTGCTGATGGACGGGTTAACCTCCGATTGTTTGTTCAGTCTCGCCAAGCGATCGTTCAAATAGAAGACACTGGAATCGGGATTCCCGATGCTGACTTGCCTTATATCTTTGAGCGGTTTTATCGGGTGGATCGGGAACGTTCTAGAGAGAAGGGAGGAACGGGATTGGGGCTTGCGATCGCACAGCAAATTATTGCGGCGCATGGCGGAACGATTACCGCTCGAAGTTCAGTTGGACAAGGCTCAGTATTCCAAATTATGCTTCCGCTTCAGTCATCTATGTGAACGACCACATTTATCTTTTCTAACTTTAAATCTATCCAAAGTTGGATGATTTTTTAGCAATACGCTTTGAATACTGTTACTTCAATTTGCAAAACAGCGTTTTCTTCAACTACTACTTTAGAGATATCTTAAGGACTTTATTAGCAATTATGAGCAATTTATTAATTTTGTCACTTTCGCGTCACATTTACTATTGACGCTAAGAATAAAGCATCTATCGCTTGCAGTTCAAGCATGTCATTCTCTAACAGTTCGTCGTACTAGCCGCGAGGTTTATGAATAATGCACACGCCGTATTAGGAGAAGTCAATCATGAGACGAGTTTGGTTGCTGATATCTACCGCTGTCTTGACGGGTACAGCATTTCCGGCTGTTGCACAAGTTGCACCACCTGCAAATCGCCCTCAATCCTCTCAGGATGCCAGCGTTCAGGTGAATAATAGTGCGCCTCTAATTATGGTGTATGGACGTATTAAACAAGTTCGTGGAACTCAGTTTAGCCTCAATTCTAATCTTGGGTTATTGACTGTGAACAAGCGAGAAGCGATCGATCTACAGCCGAATGAGCCTGTGACTGTTGTAGGTATCCCAGATGCACAATCAGGTACATTAAATACCTACTCAATTACTCGCTCAGACGGGACAAATATTACCTTTAATTCAACTGGAACAGTGATTCAACGGCTTGCAGACCAGTTCAATTAAAACTCAACTAGAACTTGTCTAAATCAATGAACCTGAGACGCGATTACTCTTTGGGAACTGCGAGGAACCTGTGACTAAACTAGACACACCTTATTCTTTGAATTCATCTGCTAGTCATTCAGCTTTGAAGTCACCCACCCTGACGCTTCCCGATGCAATCGCCATTATTGTTGGCATTGTGATTGGAGCAGGCATCTTTGAAACTCCTGCGCTCGTTGCTGCAAATAGCAGTAACAGTTTTATTGTCTTACTCACTTGGCTCGTGGGTGGAACTGTCTCCTTAGTTGGAGCCTTATGCTATGCCGAGTTAGCTACAACCTATCCGCACGTTGGAGGAAACTATGAGTACCTGAAACGGGCATTTGGACAGAATGTCGCATTTCTGTTTGCTTGGGCACGGATGACCGTGGTTCAAACCGGATCAATTGCTCTACTCGCCTTTGTGTTTGGTGATTATGCGTCTCAACTCTTCAGTTTGGGATCGGGGTCATCTTCGATCTATGCTGTCGGTGCGATCGCGCTTCTAACGAGCCTCAATGTGATCGGCGTTCAACAAGGCAAGCGGATTCAGAATTGGCTGACCGTCATCACAATTCTGGGACTTGTCACGATCATTGTTCTAGGGTTGGTGTTAGCTCGTCCCTCACCTCAGTTAACAGCGCCTGCGCTTGCATCCAGTAACTGGGGTTCAGCAATGCTGTTTGTGCTGTTATCGTATGGGGGTTGGAATGAAGCCGCTTACATCTCTGCGGAAATTCAAAAGCCTCAGCGTAATATTGTGCGATCGCTGCTCTGGAGCATTGGCATTATCACTGCCCTGTACTTGCTGATTAATGTGGCATTTTTGCGAGGATTGGGTGTGTCCGGTATGGCACAATCTCAAGCGATCGCTGCCGATTTAATGCGACAAGTTTTGGGAGAGCCTGGAGCCATTTTAATTAGTGTGCTGATCGCAATGACTGCTTTAGGCTCATTGAATGCTTCAATCTTCACGGGAGCAAGAACAAACTATGCCTTTGGACAAGATATCCCTTTGTTTAGCTTTCTAGGGCGCTGGCGGTCTCAGGCAGGAACGCCCATGACCGGATTTCTGGTACAAGGCGCGATCTCACTGCTTCTTGTTCTCATGGGAACCTTCACCCGCAACGGATTTGAAGCAATGGTTGATTACACTGCTCCGGTGTTTTGGTTCTTCTTTCTCTTGAGTGGCATTTCTGTATTTTTACTCAGAGCGCGAGAGCCAAATCGACCTCGCCCGTTTCGAGTTCCACTTTACCCAGTGACACCGCTTCTCTTTTGCGCTGTCTGTGGCTATCTGTTGTACTCCAGCATAGTTTATACAGGCTTAGGTGCGATCGTTGGCATCGCTGTTGTAGCTCTGGGTATCCCGTTTTTGTATTGGTCTCGCATTCAACATCGTCGTTCATAAAACAATTTAGGAGTTAGAACTATGCGGTTTAAACGTGTGTTAGCTAGATTTGTGATTGGGCTGAGTGTTGCAGGAGTGGGTGTCGGATGCACTCAACAGCGCGATTTTCAAGCCGAGGCTCAGACTAATCCCACTATCGCTCAACCGCCTCAAGCGCCAGCGCCAGATCGTTCTCCGGATGTTCCGTATGTCCCGACTCCTCAGCCTGTTGTGGATCGGATGCTACAGATTGCGAATGTGAATCAAAATGATGTGGTGTACGATTTAGGCAGTGGCGATGGTCGGATTCCGATTACTGCTGTTCGGCAATTCAATGTCCAACGGGCGATCGGGGTTGATATCAATCCTCAACGGGTACAAGAAGCAAACCAAAATGCCCAACAAGCGAATGTGACTGATCGTGCAGAGTTTCGCCAGCAAGATTTATTCCAAACCGACTTGCGCGAAGCAACCGTTGTCACACTTTACTTACTGCCTGAAGTCAATCTACGATTGCGTCCCAAATTGCTCAGCGAACTGAAACCCGGTACTCGCATTGTTTCTCACGCTTTTGACATGGGCGATTGGCAACCGGAACGAGTTGAAAATGTCGATGGGCGAACAATCTATTACTGGACCGTTCCAGAAAACGTTCCCGCCAATCTCAAACAATAAGTTCGCTCACTATCATCTATTCACACTTACGAAAACATTTAGAGTCATATCATGAGACAACAACTGAAAAAAACAATTGCAGCAACTGCTTTAGGCGCTATTCTGATGCCGATCGTCGCTGCCTGTGGTGGACAACCCACCGCAGAGGCACCCACTCCTGCTCCTGAAGCGACAACTGCTCCTGCTTCTCCGGGCGTTCAAGGTTCCCCTGCTCCAGGTACACAAGCAAACGCTGGGAATGTAACGGATCTCATTCGTAATAATCCTTCGCTCAGCACACTCTCTTCTGTCATCAATGAGGCAGATTTAAGCAATACATTGGGGCAAGGCGGACCTTACACCGTATTTGCACCCTCGGATCAAGCATTTGCAGCCCTTCCTGCTGAAACTCGTGAGCGCCTGCTTCGAGAGGAGAATCGACAATTACTCCGCCAAATCCTGACTTACCATGTGGTTCCTGGCAGTTTAACCGCAAGTCAATTGCAGCCCGGTCAAGTCCAGACGCAAGCTGGGAACTCAGTCAACGTGCAAGTGGATGGACAGCAGGTTCGGGTGAATGAGGCGCGCGTCATCCAACCGGATTTACAAGCAGCAAACGGGGTGGTGCATATTGTCGATCGCATCATCTTGCCACCCAATGTAAATCTGTAGCGTGAATCTGTAGCGTGAATCTATAACGGATACTTGAGAGGGAAACGTGATGAAAGGATTAGCTGGAAAGAATGCGCTCATTACAGGAGCAAGTTCCGGGATTGGGCAAGCCATTGCGATTCGTCTCGCTCAAGAAGGCTGCAATATTGCCATCAACTATCGCAAGAGTGCCGAGGAAGCTGAAACCACAGAGGATGTTGCGCTGCAAAAAGCTTGTGGTCAAGTTGACGCTTGTGGGGTCAAGTCTCTCTTGATTCAAGGGGATGTGTCCAAAGAGGAAGACATTCTCAAGATGGTAAACACAACCATTGATCAATTTGGCAGCTTGGATATTTTGATCAACAATGCCGGAGTGCAAACAGAGCGTCCCTCTCATGAAATTCCGATCGAGGAGTTCGATCGCATTCTATCGATTAACCTGCGGGGTGCATTTTTATGTGCGCGAGAAGCGATTAAGCATTGTGTTTCTCGGAATCAACCTGGCACGATCATCAATGTCTCTAGCGTTCATGAAGTCATTCCTCGACCGACGTATCTAACTTACTCAATCAGTAAAGGCGGTATGGGGAATTTGACGAAAACCTTAGCGCTGGAATATGCCGATCGAGGAATTCGAGTCAATGCGATCGCTCCTGGTGCAACGGTTACGCCAATCAATGAATCCTGGACAGATGATCCGGAGCAGAAAGCGATCGTCGAAAGCCACATTCCAATGGGTCGCGCCGGAACCCCTGAGGAAATGGCGGCTGCGGTTGCCTTTCTCGCTTCTGACGAAGCAACTTACATCACGGGACAAACTTTGTTTATTGATGGCGGACTAACGCTCTACGCCGATTTTCGGGAATCTTGGTCTGCCTAGATTGAAAGCTGATCAAGTGATTTTTCAATCCAAATTAAAACTCATTGCGACAATTCTTCAATGAACATTCAACAATCCACAGATCGTCACTTAAACGAGGCAGTAAACCTCCTCAATAAGTCAATTCTGTATTACCGAGGTCAGCCTGTAGGCACGATCGCTGCACAAGATCCTACCGCCAATGCTCTGAACTACGATCAGTGTTTTATTCGCGATTTTGTTCCCTCTGCCTTGGTCTTCCTGATGCAAGGTCGAACCGATATTGTTCGGAACTTCTTGATTGAAACACTGAACTTGCAAAGCCAACCGAAAGAAATGGACTGCTTTGAAGCAGAAACGGGATTGATGCCTGCAAGCTTCAAAGTGGTTCAGGCAGATGGGAAAGAGTGGTTAGAGGCGGATTTTGGAGAAGCAGCGATCGCACGAGTTCCGCCTACTGATTCATGTCTCTGGTGGCTGATCTTACTCCGAGCTTACGTTCAAGCAACCGGAGACGTAGCACTCGCACACCAGCCCAAATTCCAAACCGGAATTAAGCTCATTCTCGATCTATGTTTGGCTCATCGGTTCTCGCTCTATCCGACGCTGCTTGTTCCCGATGGTGCTTTTATGATCGATCGACGCATGGGTGTGTATGGTCATCCTCTAGAGATTCAGGTGCTTTTTTATGCAGCATTGCGAGTCGCACAGGAATTTCTACTGCCAGAAGAAGAACGCTACCTCAAAGCGGTTAACCAGCGTCTAGGGGCATTGCACTATCATGTGTGGGAATACTACTGGATTGATCTAAAGCGCCTCAATCAAATCTATCGGTTTGAGGTCGATGAATATGGTGAGAACATTGCAAACAAGTTCAATATCTATCCAGAATCGATTCCTGCTTGGTTAACGGATTGGTTACCTGAAAGTGGAGGCTATCTCGCTGGAAACTTGGGACCTGGACGGCTCGATTTTCGCTTTTTCGCATTGGGGAACCTGTTAGCGATCGTCTTCTCACTGGCGAATGAAGCTGAATCTCAAAGTATTATGAATTTGTTTGAGCAGCGTTGGCAGGATTTAATTGGTTATATGCCCGTGAAGCTTTGCTATCCTGCGATCGAGGGAGAAGAATGGCGCACACTCACGGGCTGTGATCCCAAAAATTCGCCTTGGTCGTATCACAATGGAGGCAACTGGGTGGTGTTACTTTGGGCATTTGCGATCGCGGCGCAAAAAACAGGTCGAGTGGAGTTAGCAGAACGTGCGATTGCGATCGCCGAACATCGTTTAGTGCAGGACGACTATCCAGAATACTATGACGGTCGCTCCGGACGCTTGATTGGAAAAGAAGCTCGATTGTATCAAACCTGGAGCATTGCAGGCTTGCTGGCTGCCAAAGAATTCATTGCTCATCCTGCTCACTTATCGCTGATTAGCCTCGAATGGCAGATAGAATTCTCAAGCTGTAAGACATAAGCAGTGCTACTTAGGTTATCAGTATTTGCAATTCCAGTATTGGAACGAGGTTTTGCGGACTTGATTCGGATACTCAATCAATTTTCTGGCTGTCAACATCGTAGCCCTCTAAGCATGAGTTTCAGCCTCTCTTCTGCCTGGAGTGGAAAGAGGAATATAGTATAGATGCTGATGAATGGAGATCTAGCCATGCTGTATAGCAATCACTACTGTACAGGAAAGTAGAACTACTGCTGCAAAGCAAAATTCGTTTGACGACTCGGTTTCATTGTCCCAGCACGCTAGTCGAAACTACCCACTTCAGTGGGAGACTTTAGTTGCTACACACCTCCCGATGGCTGAAATAGGCGAACGTGATAGGTTTGAGAGAAAAACTA
>NZ_JAMPLJ010000013.1:0-44915 GCF_039962505.1 Leptolyngbya sp. DQ-M1 | reverse complement strand
TAGTTTTTCTCTCAAACCTATCACGTTCGCCTATTTCAGCCATCGGGAGGTGTGTAGCAACTAAAGTCTCCCACTGAAGTGGGTAGTTTCGACTAGCGTGCTGGGACAATGAACCCCGACTTGATTTGGTGCAAGCTCAATGATGCAATTCCTGTCTTAGTACAGAATCAGTCTCAGGGTTAAATTAGTTGTAATTTGCTTGAATTTTCGTGCGATATAAAAGCTCCTATGTTTTTGACTAATGAGACTTCTTCACTTTATGAGTGAGAGGCATCAGCCACCAAATTATGCCAATTAAAAATCCGATGGTGGCAGTGGCAACAGTTGACCAAGGTTGTCCAACCACTTCATTCATCACCAATTGCGTCGTTGAAATCAGCGAGATCGAGAGCGCGATCGTCCCTACGACAATGATCCGACTCGACAGTCGCTTAAATCGCCCCCAATGCCTCAGAGGTCGTCGAATTCGATGCTGTGCGGCTGGTGCGCTGAAGCAAACTAGACTCGCGATCGCGCCAATAAACGCAACAATATAGACCCACTTCTCAAACGATGCAATCTTAGAAAACCCCTCACTAAACGGAAGTAAGATGAGGAATCCAGTCAATATCTGACTTCCCTGTTGCAAGACTCGCAATTCCTGCAACATCTCGTTCAAGCTTTGCTCGTCATGCTCACCAGGATTCATTGGAGTTAATGAATCTTGGGCAATAAGCGGTGTAGTCTGTTGTGTCACGGAGTCTGTCCTCTTGCTTGCAAGCTGCGAACCTAAAATTCGAGTTCACAGGGTAAAGTGTACATTAAGAATAGATTAAAGAAATGATTTGGCGTGTCTTGCGGTAGATAGACTTCGCGAATTCAAACCGCTCCCTGTGTTAACCATTCGAGGCTAACTATTCAAATGCTCACCTCAAATGCTCCATAGAGAATAATTGCTATGGATTTTCAATTCCTGTCTAACTGGTGTCGTTTCTTACTCAACACCCTCCGTTAGAGCGGTGATGATATGGTCAATATTTTCCGTTTAGTTAAGCTTTAAATCGTTTTTTATACACAAAGCCTGAGATGAGTACGATAAGGTGACAAAGTGTTAGGACGATTCATGTGGCTTCAACAATTCTTACGCGCAATCATGTAACGATACAGGGGCAGGGTGACCAGCCAATGCTGTTTGCTCATGGGTTTGGGTGTGATCAGAATATGTGGCGATTTGTAACACCAGACCTTGAGAACGCTCATAAGCTAGTCTTATTCGATTATGTCGGCTCTGGAAAATCTGATTTGAATGCTTACAACATTGAGCGCTACAGCAACCTCAATGGCTATGTTGAAGATGTGCTTGAAATCTGTGAGGCACTAAATCTAACCGATGTGATTTTCGTCGGGCATTCAGTGAGCAGCATCATTGGTATATTGGCATCGATTCAAGCGCCTCAATACTTCAGCCGTCTGGTTCTTGTTTGCCCCTCTCCTTGCTACATCAATGACTTGCCCGATTACTTGGGAGGATTCGATCGATCAGATATCGAGGGACTCCTAGACCTAATGGAGAAAAATTACATCGGCTGGGCTAATTTTCTGGCTCCAATGATCATGCAAAATAAGGAGCGCCCTGAGCTTATTAATGAGCTTGAAACCAGTTTTTGTTCAACCGATCCCGTGATTGCTCACCGTTTTGCTGAAGTCACCTTCTTTTCTGATAATCGCCGCGATTTGCTGAAAGTGAGCATTCCATCCCTCATCCTACAGTGTTCAGAAGACGCGATCGCGCCGATTGAGGTTGGTCAGTATGTGCACCGCTATTTGCCTAGAAGTGAACTCCGAATCATGCAAGCGACAGGGCATTGCCCGCATATGAGCCACCCGCAGGAAAGCCTTGATCTGATTAAAGACTATCTAGCAACAACCTATGTAATCTAACCAACTATCTAACTATGCGATCTATGCAATCTGATTGTGTGACATTAGGAGCCAGTTACCCCTTGGATGGAGCGCTGAATACTGCACCCTGTGGCTTTCTCACGTTCACCGAAGATAGTAGAATTGTGGTAGTTAATGCGACGCTGCTGCACTTACTCGGCTATGAGCTAGACGAACTACGAGGACAGCAGATAGAAGTCATTTTGCCGATCGCTAGTCGCATTTTCTATCAAACCCATTTCTTCCCGCTGCTCAAGCTGCACGGCAAGGTAGAGGAAGTCTACATCTCCATGAAGTCTAAACAGGGAGATGCGCTTCCTATCTTGCTCAATGCAGTGCGTCGGGAACATGCGGATATGACTGTAAATGATTGTGTCTGCGTCCTGATGCACCAGCGAAATCGATACGAGGATGAACTGCTCCAGGCAAAAAAAGATGCAGAAGTAGCAATCTGTGCTCAAAAGCAGACAAATGCTTTGTTGCAGCAATCTCAAATCGAATTGGAGCGAAAACAAACCGAATTATCGGAACTCAATGCAAAGCTTGAGGAGTTGGTTCAGCAACGAACGGCTCAACTTCAGCAAGCCTTAGAGTTTGAAGCGCTTCTAAAACGCATTACCGATAAAGTGCGGGATAGTTTAGATGAACAAGAGATTCTACGATCGGCAGTGCGAGAACTAGCACAAGGGTTAGGAACGCTTTGCTGTGACACGGGCATTTACAGCGCAGATCAGACGACCTCAACCATTGTTTACGAGGTCAGTCACGTCCTTGCACCCGCTCAAGAACCAACCATGTCACTCTCAAACAGTCCTCATGCTGGAGTTTTCCAACGTCTGCTACAGGGACAAGTGAGCCAGTTTTGCGATATTACGTCTGATTCAGTGCGACCCGATCAGCGGTTCCTGGTTGTGCTTGCCTGTCCCTTGATGGATGACCAAGGAGTATTAGGTGATCTTTGGCTGTTTAAGCCTTGTGAAGCAGAGTTTAACGAGCAAGAAGTCCGATTAGTTCAACAAGTTGCCAATCAGTGCGCGATCGCGCTACGCCAGTCACGTCTCTATCGGGCGGTTCAGGTACAGGTAGAAGAACTCGCTCGGCTGAACCGCCTGAAGGATGACTTTCTCAGTACGGTCTCTCATGAACTGCGAACACCAATTTCTAGCATGAAGATGGCGATTCAAATGCTCGATATCCGTTTGCGCCCGTTGGGCTTGCTGAACTCACAAACGAATTCGATTAGCCGCTACTTTCAAATTCTACAGACGGAATGTGAACGAGAGATTAGTCTGATCAATGACCTACTAGATTTGACTCGAATTGATTCTGGCGCAGAACCCTTGAACCTCACGTCGATTCAGTTCAAATCTTGGATTAATCAGGTTGCTGTCCCCTTTCTTCAACGCACCGCCGATCAAGAGCAACACCTAAAGCTCTCAATTCCCGATGATCTGCCCCTCTTCACAACAGATCTGGTGTGTCTAGAACGAATCCTGACCGAGTTACTGCACAATGCCTTCAAATATACGCCCCCCAGCGAGACCATTACGATCGCAGCCCGCTTAGAAACAGACAATCTCAATACTGCTTTCCTGATTGAAGTGAGCAATTCAGGGGTCGAAATTCCTGCAATAGAGCACGATCGCATCTTCGATAAGTTCTATCGGATTCCCAAACATGATCCGTGGAAGCATGGCGGCACAGGATTGGGTCTATCCTTAGTCAAGAAATTAGTCGCTCGACTGGGTGGAATCATCTGGGTTGAGAGCGGCGATCGTCTTACGAAATTCATCCTGCAATTCCCACTGAATCAGCAAGCCTGAATCTGGGGTGCGTCTCAAGGATCGAGAGATTTGGCATAAAATCTACTTTGCAGCAAAAAAGCCGACTGACTTCAATCAGCCGGCTTTCTAAATTTCGCCTAAGCCTAGCCGCGAATTTTAGCTTGAGGTAGTTCAGCCGTCTCTTGACGGGGCTGTGCCGCGATCGGTTGGCTCTTCACTTCTGCTTGCTGCAAGAGCGGTGATTTTACTACCGAATCATTTGCCAGCGTAAACAGAGGATTCGAGAGAATCCCAGCGATCGAAGTCGCAATCAGGGTCAGAATCAAACCGATTTGCAGCGGACGCAGCCCAGGCAGATTCCAGACGATCGGCGGATAGTTTTTGACCACTTCCGACATTTCCTGCGGCTCTTTCACGACCATCATCTTCACCACTCGGATGTAGTAGTAAATCGAGATCACGCTCGTCACCAAGCCGAGAATCACCAGCAAATAAGCGCCTGCTTGCCAACCTGCCCAGAATAAATACAGCTTTCCGAAGAAGCCTGCCAAGGGAGGAATGCCACCGAGCGAAAGCAGACACACGCTCAACGCCAAAGTCAGCAGCGGGTCTTTCTGATACAAGCCCGAATATTCGCTGATTTGGTCGGTTCCAGTCCGTAGCGAGAACAAGATGATGCAGGTGAACGCACCCAAGTTCATGAACAGATAAATCATCAGATAGAACAGCATACTGGCATAACCAGCATCTGAGCCGATGACTAACCCGATCATCACAAAGCCTGCTTGACCGATCGACGAATACGCCAGCAGTCGCTTCATGCTGGTTTGCGCCAGAGCGACCACGTTTCCAAGCACCATGCTCAAAATCGCTAGCGTCGTCATCACCAAATGCCACTGATCCGTGACTTGGGGGAACGCCGTCACCAGCAAGCGAATCGCCAAACCGAATCCAGCCGCTTTTGACCCGACTGACAGGAACGCAACCACCGGAGTTGGCGAACCCTCATATACATCCGGTGTCCACTGGTGGAATGGAACGGCTGCAATCTTAAAGGCAATGCCCGCGATCGCAAACACCAGCGCAATCACCAGCCCGATCGACTGGTCTAGTCCTGCGACTGAGATTTTTTGGGCGATCGCCGAGAGTTGAGTTTCACCACCCGACAGCCCGTACAGCAGGGATGCCCCGTAGAGAAAAATCGCCGAACTCGATGCGCCGATCAAGAGATATTTCAGCGCGGCTTCGTTCGATCGCGGATCGCGTTTGGTGTAGCCCGTCAATAAATAAGACGAGATACTGAGCGTTTCTAGCGAGACATACACCGAAACCAATTCATCCGAACCACAGAGGAACATTCCGCCTAGCGTAGCCGTAAGCAGAATCGTGAGGAATTCAGCCAGTGCAGTTCCCGACTGCTCGACATAGCGCACTGACATCAGAATCGTGACGGCTGCCGAGAGCGCAACGATCCCCCGAAGCACGATGCTCAAGTCATCGCTATTAAATTCACCCAGAAACCCGATCGGGGTGGGGCTATCCCAAAGCGTGAACAATGACCCTACCGCCGTCAGCAGCCCGCCGATCGCAAAATAGGGTGTCCATTTTGAGGAATTTTGTCGCCCTACAATTAAGTCGCCCACAATGACGACCATGATGGTAGTGATCACGATCACTTCTGGAAGGATCGTCCCAGCGTTGAGCTGAGCCACGAGAGAAGCAAAATCCATAGCACGAAGTCCGTAGGAGCAGGAATTAACAAAAATTTATGCTAGGCGCACTTTCATTTGAGTCAAGCGAATACTTCGCCTTCTAGGGATTCTATCGTGCAACGGCTGCCTCGTTCTCGTTGAATCTCGCTTCTCTGGTGCATCTTGTAATTGGGATCGTTATGATGCACCTATCAAGTGTGATCTATATTGATCAAGCAACTGCCCTCAGAATGAATTTCTGCCAAAAGATAGACGATTGATCGTCGATCGTCTACAGTCATAGACTTAGATGTTTGTGACAGTTATGTCGACTGGTCTATTTCTTCTTCTGGATTTGGATCATTTTCGGGTGAATCAAATTGAGCAGTTGGGTATGGTTAGTATGGTTATAAGTTAGAAGCGAGTGGCATCACGGCTGCTATACGCCTCAAGCGTGGTTTTCCGTACCCCACGATCGATCAAAGTGAGTGATATTGGTATCAATACGCCCTGATTCTTGTTGAACAGCGATTTCTAGTTAGACAGACTCATGCCAACTCTTGTCATTGTCGAATCTCCGACGAAAGCCCGCACCATTCGCAACTACTTGCCTCGCGGCTACCGCGTTGAGGCATCGATGGGACATGTGCGCGATCTCCCTCAATCCACGAGCGATGTCCCCGATTCGATTACCGATAAACGGGTGCGGGAACTCGGTGTCAATATTGAGGCAGGCTTTGAGCCAATTTATCTTATTCCAAAGGATAAATCGAAAGTCGTCAAGACCTTAAAAGATGCGCTGAAAGAGGCGGATGAATTAGTGCTGGCGACTGACGAAGATCGCGAGGGTGAAAGTATTAGCTGGCATTTGCTTCAGCTTCTCAAGCCGAAAGTGCCCGTCAAGCGCATGGTCTTTCACGAAATCACCGAAGACGCAATCAAGAGCGCGATCGATAACTGCCGCGATATTGATGTGAGATTAGTCCGCGCTCAGGAAACGCGCCGGATTCTCGATCGCTTGGTCGGCTACACGCTGTCGCCGCTGCTCTGGAAGAAGATTGCCTATGGTCTGTCAGCCGGTCGGGTGCAGTCGGTCGCGGTGCGGTTGCTAGTGAATCGGGAGCGTCAACGTCGCGCCTTCCGCAAAGGGACGTATTGGGATTTAAAAGCGCTGCTGGCAGTGGATGCCGCTCCGAAACAAGAATTTGAAGCGAAGCTCGTTACCTTAGCGGGACGCAAAATTGCGACGGGTGCGGATTTCGATGAATCGACCGGACAAATTGTCGCAGGTCGAAACGTCGTATTGTTGAGCGAAGAAGAAGCAAGAGCCTTACAAGCCCGATTAGACGGCAAAGTGTGGACGGTTTCGGATTTAGAAGAACGTCCCGTCACGCGGAAACCTTCGCCTCCGTTTACGACTTCGACGCTGCAACAAGAAGCGAACCGTAAATTAGGCTTATCGGCGCGGGATACGATGCGGACGGCGCAGAGCCTGTACGAGCAAGGCTACATTACTTATATGCGGACGGACTCGGTGCATTTATCGCAGCAAGCGATCGCAGCTGCCCGCAGTTGTGTTGAAGCAATGTACGGAACCGATTACCTCAGTCCCCAACCGCGCCAATACACCACTAAGAGCAAAGGCGCGCAGGAGGCACACGAAGCGATTCGTCCTGCGGGAAGTACCTTCCGCACTCCGAGAGAAAGTGGGCTAAGGGATCGCGAATTAAAACTGTACGACTTGATTTGGAAGCGAACCGTTGCGACTCAGATGGCAGAAGCACGCCAAACTCAAGTAACGGCACAGATTCAGGTTGAAGATGCCGGATTTAGAGCGAGCGGTAAGCGGATTGATTTTCCAGGATTCTTCCGGGCGTATGTGGAGGGATCAGACGATCCGAATGCTGCGATCGAGAACCAAGAAATCATCCTGCCGCCGATGCGGGCGGGCGATCATCCCAAGTGCAATCAGTTAGAAGCGATCGGGCATGAAACCCAACCACCTGCCCGTTTTACCGAAGCTTCTTTAGTCAAAACGCTAGAAAGTGAAGGCATCGGACGACCTTCGACCTACGCCAGCATCATCGGTACGATCACCGATGAACGTAAAGGCTATGCTCAACTGGTCGGAAATACTCTCGTGCCAACCTTTACAGCGTTTGCGGTCGTAGATTTGCTCGAAAAGCATTTCCCGGACATTGTAGATCTGCGGTTTACGTCCAAGATGGAGCAAACCTTAGATGACATTGCTACAGGTGAAGTCGATTGGCTGCCGTACTTGAAGCAGTTTTATCTTGGGGATCAAGGGCTTGAAACTCAGGTCAAAGAGCGCGACAGTAACATTGATCCCAAAGAAGCCCGAACGATTCATCTTGACGATCTAGAAACAAAAATTCGGATTAGCCGCACCGGAGCCTACATCGAATCCGAGAACGGCAACATCAATTTGCCGAAAGATATGCCACCTGCGGATCTCAACCCCGAACAGGTCGAGGTCTTGCTAAAAGGCCCGAAAGTGCTAGGGTATCATCCCGAATCTGGAGAGCCAATTTACGTCAAGCTTGGGCCTTATGGTCATTACATCCAGCTTGGCGACAAAACCGACGAGAATCCGAAACCTAAGAACGTTTCGATCCCGCCAAAAGTGAAGCCCGAAGACGTAACGCTAGAGATGGCAGTCGGATTGCTGTCTTTGCCGAGAACGCTAGGGGTTCACCCAGAAACGGAACGGAAAATTCAAGCCGCGATCGGTCGTTTTGGTCCCTACATCGTGCATGATTTGGGCAAAGACGAAGAAGGTAAACCGAAAAAAGATTATCGATCACTCAAAGCCGGCGATGATGTAACGACGATTACGCTCGATCGAGCTTTACAACTGTTTGCAGAACCAAAAGCCGTTCGCGGCAAACGTGGTACTGCTACGCCAATTCGAGAGTTAGGCGCGCACCCCGACGATGGAGAACCCGTCAACATCTATAACGGCCCGTATGGCGCTTATCTCAAACACGGCAAGGTGAACGCTTCCCTGCCTGAAGGTCAGACGGTTGAGGAGATCACGATGGATGTAGCGGTTCAAGCGTTAGCGGCAAAAGCTGGAACGAAGAAAACTACCAAGTCGAAGAAGACCACGACCGCGAAAACCACTGCGAAAAAAACGACGGCTAAGAGTTCAACGAAAACCGCGGCAAAGCGATCGACGACGAAAGCGGCAGCGGCGAAAAAATCGACAGGCACAAGCAAGCGCGTTAAGGCAAATGACTAATCCATAGCTGGAGAAGCTAATGCGTTCGATCGGGCAATTAACAGAGGAAGTCTTAGCCTTGCCCAAGGTTTGTCATGGGCGATCGTACTCTGATTTTTTCTGCATGACTTCTCCAACTACAGCATTGACTAAACCGCCCAACAACATCACAAACGCACTGAGGTAAAGCCACAACAGCAAAACAATCACAGCCCCGATCGCGCCATACACCTGGCTGAAATTCCCAACTTGAGCCACATAAAACCGCAGTAATCCAGATAGCATTGCCCAGAGTAACGCGGCTAGAATTGCTCCTGGCAGAATGGGTGTTCCATGCCGCCACTGACTCGTACCAAACCGATAAATAAAGCTCAGCGCTAACGCCAGAATCATCAGTGCGATCGGTAGACTCAGATGATGCCAGAGGTGAAACACACTCTGGGCAAACCCTCCACTGTTAAAGGCGACAATCTGAACCGCAACATCGCTGATCACGACAATTAGCAGCGCAGCCACCAGCAGCAAAACCGTTCCCAGTGCTAAAGCGAGCGCGACCAATTTCGCCTGCCAAAACGGTCGAACTCGTTTACGCGGAATCCGATAGATTTGATCTAAAGCTGCCATTGTTGAGCCTGTCACGCTCGAAGACACCCAGATTGCTGCTAAGAAACTGAGCGAAAATAATCCCTGGTTGCTTCTTGCTTGTAGATATTTCAGTGATCCCCGAATAAGGGTGACTGCTTGTTCGGGGATGACTTGATTCAGTTGGTTGGTTAGGGTGCGGAAATTGGCTTCGGAAATCTCGAACAGCCCGATCGCGCTCAAGACAGCGAGTGCTGCTGGAAACAGTGCAAAAATTGCATTGTAGGCAATTTCAGCCGAGAGTCCGGGTAAGCGATGTTGGGCAGCCCGCCGAATGATAACTGCCACCGTTTTGAAGTTGAGGTACTTGAGGAATCGAAAAAAGCGGGTAATCAGAGCTAAACCGGACAGGCGTTTCAGCATTGTGAATCGGTGATTCTGGCGTAATTCTAGCAGTTTAGCCAATGCAACCGGAAAGGGCTGTATCAGGGGCGTGAAAAATGAGTGATACAGGCTGTATCTAAAAGCGTGAATTCCGGTGTGGTGAAGACTGAGCAGCGTGTGAGTTGACTGAGTGCGGGCGTTTTTCCCTGCTGTAAATTGGTAAGCGCGATCGAATATGCCGGTTGAAAGCTTTCAAGCCAGTCTGCGCGGGTTAGATACTCTGGTGTAAACGCGGATTGCTCGATTAACCAGAATTTGATGTTGTACCGCTCGATCGCTTGTTTTGCCAATGTTAAATCCGAACTATATTGCGCCTGCAACACATCAATAATACGCTGGCGAATCTGACGGTAATAACCCAGATGAAACGGAAGCGAATGCTCTCTGCTAAATAAAACAGAGCGTTGAGCAAAGGTTGAAATATTGTTCGCTTCGTCGGAAAGCGTTGCGATTAAGGTATCTTTGGGCTGAGTTTGCAGAAATTGATAGAGCGGTGCATTTCCGACCCGGAAGTTTGTGCTGGGAAAGCCTCGCGAGAACTGAGGATAGAACACCAGCACAATGCCGATCGCACTGATCAAACTGAGTCTTGCACCCAGTGCGATCCATCGTTGCCGAATAGCTAAACTTTCACAGGCTCGAAGAGTGGTATCGGCTAGAACAGTAAGCGTGATTCCTGCTGCGATCGCCAATACAATTCGGAAACTGTGTGCCGTATATCTGGTGGGAAAAAATAGCCTGAGCAACAAGAGGTGAGCCGCGCCATACAGCCCTAATGAGACCCAAACGATCTGCGGTAAAACTGCGATTTTGCGATTGATTTGCTGTACCAGTGGAAATCTTGACGGATATCGCATCACAATCGGCAGCAATAATCCAAACCAGATTAACGGGGGCATTAGAGGCGGGATGATTCCGCTGTGTTCGCCAAATAGCCAGAAGACCCAAGGATTCAGATTGAAGAAGGGATGTCTTCCCTCTGGATATAGTTCTGGCATCGTTAGGGCTTGCGATCTCGTGATCACAGGCGCAAATTCCGCAGAAGAAATGGCATAGGGTACAAGGGCGATCGCGCTAAATCCAATACAAGCTCCAACGAATTTAAGTTGATCAAGACGAAGTTCTCTAGATTCCCAATTCCATAGCCTTAAACATAAAAGTGCGATCGTAATCAACACCAAAGGTGGATAAATTAATGCTTGTAAAACTAATGTGATTAGAATACCAAGTCTCTGATTACGAATGAGATAATATAAAAACGCTAAGAATAACGGTGTGACAAATGATCTAGGAGTCGCAGAATTTAAGTCATCTCGAAACCATAGACTTTGATTCAGGATTAGTGTGGCGATAAACCCGGTAACAGCAAATGGAAACAATCGTAAGCAGAGAGCAAAGCTGTACAGAGTTGCGATTAATCCAAGTGCGATCGGAAGCACTTTACTCAACCAAAGCGGCTGCACTCCGAACATCGCCATCACCTGATAAATAGCAGCATATCCAGGTGGGGTAATTGACTTGAAATACTGAGCGATCAGATCATTGGGTAGCAGAGTTGGATCAATAAATCGCTGCATCCAGAACACATATTCTCTTGCATCATCTTGCACCACAAAATCGGCTCGAAACGCTTTCTGTAGTGCGAGAATGCCGTAATAAAGAGAAAAAACGAGACTCAGACTGAGCCAGAGGGCAGCCGCACGAAAGTTCTTCGTAGGATTGTTCTCTGGCTCGATCGAAGTCATCAGAAATTGATGTGCCCTGGTGAGCATTATTAAAGCGTATAAGTGAAGTTCTCCACGAGCATACCAGGAACGTGAACCCCGCCTAAATTCCGATGTCCATAGGTTCCAACTTCAGGAACGAACTCCTGGAAATTGGTTAACGCAATCAAGTTCTCGCCCCAGAACTGATACAGACTATCATCGAATCTGAGATTTTCGATCGGCGCAACAATCTCGCCATTTTCCACCCAAAAGCAGGCATATCGGGTCATTCCGGTAATTCGACCCGTGGGACGATCGCTCCAGTTAAGATAATGCAGATTTGAGAGGTATAGCCCTGTGTCTAAAGCTTGAAGAATGCGATCGTGGTCTAAGTCCCCAGGGAGAATTTCGGGCGATCGTAGTCCTTCGCTCTCAGATGCACCATTCGCTTCTAGTCCGTACTCTTTCGCGGTTCTGGATGAAGTGAGCATATTAATCAGCTCACCCGATTCAATCAGCGAGAGTTCCAAGGGTGCAATTTCACCCAGTTCATTAAATCGTGGCACTAAGCCAGATTTGAAGTTTTCTTTCAGCGTGAACTTGGGAGATAGCTTTTTCTCGCCGCGCCGCATCGCACTAAAACAGCTTCCGCCTTGTTGATGGGAGGACTCACTAATGCCGCCCCAAGACAGCATCGAGGCGAGTTCTGCAAGCGCAGCAGGGGCAAGATAGGTGCGATATTGTCCCCGTTGAATCGATTTCGGCGGTTGTGCCATGCGGCTTAACTGCGATCGAGATTCTTCAATCCTCGCTTGATACGCCTCACTATCCCAATCTGATCCCGCAAGCGTTCCTTTTACGGCTTGCCCATCTGGTGTAAACAGCGAGTAATCGAGCGAATACGAGTCCGTTGCAAACCAGTGTTTTTGACCCACCGAATCGGCATAGGCACGAATCACCGATCCGGCTGCATAAATGCCTGTGAAATCAAGATCGGTTACGACAGGCAGCAGAGCTGAAACGACTGCTTCTGGATTGAGCAGTTGACCGGTATGAACTTCGCGACTGGTATTATTGCCAGCCGGAAGCACCAGATAAGGATTTTCTGGAAGCTGTGCCACTTCTTCACGCAGCGCCGCGATCGCATGGGCTGCCGTTCGTCGATCGTTTTCAAAATCGCCCGTAAACGGAAACTCTCGATAACTGCTGCGCTGATTGTGCATCAAGACCAGTTGCAGATTGCCATCGTTGACGCTTCCGGTTTGGCGAACTTTGGCATGATTAAAGCGCGTGAATTGGCTTTGTTCACTATCCAGCGTCAGCGTGAATTGTTCATCGGGTTTTAACTGATTGCGGATTTCCTCAACCAGTTGATTAAAGCTATTTTCCAGCATTGTTATGCGCCCCCGCCAAAAACTTCGATATTTGCAAACACGGCGATCGGTGAACCATGTCCGACCGTAATTGCCTGATTTGGTTCGCCTTTACCGCACATCGGTGTGCCGTACATTTGCCAAGTCGAACGATCGCCCACAGCAATTAGTCCGCTCCAAAACTGCGGCGTGATGCTGCGATAGTTCGGATTGCGTAGAGTCTTCGTCAGCTTGCCGTTTTCGATGCGTTTGGCGTATTCGCAACTGAACTGGAATTTGTGGCGCTGATCGTCGATCGACCAAGAGCGATTCGATTCCATGTAAATGCCGCGATCGATGCCGGCAATGATTTCTTCAAAGCTTTGATCGCCGGGTTCAAGGTTGAGATTTGCCATGCGGTCGATCGGCGGACGATTCCAAGACGATGCCCGCGCACAAGCAACCCCTTTTACCCCAGTTCTGGCTTGGCTTTCGAGGCTACCGACTCCGCGCTGTAAAACGCCTTCTTTGATCAAATATTCACGACTTGCAGGTGCGCCAGTGTCATCAAAACTGTAACTAGCAAATTCTCCAGAAACCGTCGGATCAAAGGTAATGTTCATCAACGGAGAGCCATACACCAAGTTTCCGAAGTCTTGGAGTTTGACAAAGCTGCCACCGGCATAGTTGCGCTCATCGCCCAAAATGCGATCGAGTTCCAACGGATGCCCGACACTCTCATGAATTTGCAGCAGCATTTGATCCGGAGCAAGAACCAACGTGGTCGTTTCATTCGGACAGTCTTCAGCCGTCAGCAGCTCGATCGCTTGTGTCCCAATTTGCTGCACTCGCGCCCACAAATCCGGAGTAATGAAGTATTCCAAGCCGCCTTGATAACAGCTTGCCAGCCAGCCATTGTTCGATCGACGCTGAACGATCGCGCCCTCTTGAGCCGTCGCGGAATAGTCAGTGCCGATGCGAAAGAAATGCTGATACACTTCTGAACCATTTGTGCTGACAAACCAAGTTTCTGTCTCAGTCGTGAGGGCAGTGGCGCTGGTCTGCACGATCTGATCAGAGACTTTGAGTTCGCGGGTGATCTTAATCAGGATGTCATTAATTTCACCAGGGCTAAGCGCATCGAACGGCTTCATCAACGGAGAAACATACTGCCCGACCACTTTTGGACGCGCCGAAATTGGGGTCGAATAAATGTTCCATTCTGAAGCCGCGATCGCTTGACGATATGCCTTTTGTGCGGCGGCTTGAATTCCTTCGAGCGTGATCAGATTGGTTGCGGCATACCCAATCTGGCCATTTGCCAACACTTCGACCATCACGCCCTGAGTTAGCGATGAGCCGTTTGTTTCGGGAATGCCATCGCGTACCGATCGCGTGGTTGCTGCTTCCTTGGTTGCCCGTAGCCCCACCCAATCGGCGGGGACATCGATCGCATTGAGAAAATGGGAAAGTTCAGAAATCATGGGGCCTGGGATAAGGGAGAATATCGGATATCAATCTCTAGTAAAAAATCGCCACCAGAGGCTAGTCATTATAATCCGGTATCTCTAGTCTAGCGATGCCAAATCGTTTCGCCGCCCGGTTTATCGATCAGGGTGATTCCTTGGGCTTGAAGTTCGTTGCGAATGCGATCTGCTTCGGCATAATTTTTCGCCTTTTTCGCGGCTTTGCGTTCTTCAACCAGCGCGACGATCGCAGCATCGGATAATCCCACCGTTGTTTCTTCGGGTTGCGCTTCGAGTCCTAAAACTTTCGCCAATTCGATCAGCGTTTTCCACTGTGCAAGAAGAGTTTCAGGTTCCGCTTCGGTTTTACCTTCGTGTACGAGAATGTTGCCTTCGCGCTGTAATTCTTTAGCGATGGGAAATAGAGCCGCCAATGCACCGGATGTATTGAAATCATCATCCATTGCGGCTTGGAATTCTTGCACGGTTAAGGAAGCCCGATCGAGTTCTCCCTCCGGAGTGGAATTGAGCTTGAACCCAAATAACAAGCCATCTTTTAAGGTATTCCAGCCGTTTTCAGCCGCAGTTAAGGCATCATCGGTAAAATCGATCGGCTTACGATACCCCGCCTGCAACACAAACAAGCGAACCACCATCGGATCAGCGCCTTTTTTGTCCAGCAAATCCCGAATTGTGGTGAAATTACCCAGCGACTTCGACATTTTCTCGCCGCCGACATTCACCATGCCGTTATGCAACCAGTAGTTGGCAAGCGATCGACCCGTGACCGCTTCCGACTGAGCAATCTCGTTTTCGTGATGCGGAAAAATCAGATCCGCGCCGCCGACATGAATATCGATCGACTCTCCCAAAAATTCCCGCACCATTGCCGAGCATTCAATATGCCAGCCCGGACGACCTTTACCCCAAGGCGACTCCCACGCAGGCTCATCGGGTTTCGCTCCTTTCCACAGTGCGAAATCAAACGGATAGCGCTTTTTCGGTTCTTCGTCATCGACGCGTCCACTCGCACCCGCCTGCATATCCTCTAACTTGCGCCCCGAAAGCTTGCCGTACTCTTTATCTTGCTGAACGGCGTAGTACACATCGCCATCCGCCGCATACGCAAATTCTTTTTCCTCTAATTCGCGAATCAGGCGTTTAATCCCGTCCAGCGTTTCGGTCGCGCGAGGATAAGCATCTGCATCGAGAATATTCAACCGCCGCATATCCTCGAAATATGTTTGAATATTGCGTTCTGCCACGGCTTCCATCGTCGAACCTTCTTCGCGTGCCCGTCTGAGGATTTTGTCATCGATATCGGTAAAATTCTGCACATAGCGCACGTTGTAACCGCGCCAGATCAAATACCGTCGTACCGTATCCCAGACAATATACGATCGCGCATGACCCAAATGGCAATCGTCATACACCGTAACTCCGCAGCAATACATCTTCACCTGATCGGATAAGATCGGCTCAAACGGCTCCTTCCGGCGAGTTAGGGTGTTGTAAACGACTAAAGCCATGAAATTCTTAAACACAATAAAGACTGATAGCCCATCTTAATCGATTCTGATCAGCAATAATGGGGGAAAAGATATTTGATGCGATCGTGCTATGCAATCAGTCAGCACTCAGTCTGAATCCACAATGGATGTGCCCAAAACTGGGCTTCCGGTTACGATTATCACAGGCTTCTTGGGTAGCGGTAAAACCACGCTGCTGAACCACATTTTGACGAATCAACAGGGCTTAAAAACTGCCGTGTTGGTCAACGAGTTCGGTGAAATCGGTATCGATAACGAACTGATTATCCAGACCGATGAAGATAAGAATATGGTGGAACTCAGCAACGGCTGTATCTGTTGCACCATCAATAACGATCTGGTTGATGCGGTCTACAAGGTTCTAGAACGCCAAGACCAGATCGATTATCTCGTCGTTGAAACGACTGGACTTGCCGATCCGCTTCCGGTTGCACTGACATTCTTAGGAACGGAACTGCGGGATCTGACTCGGCTTGATTCGATCGTTACCGTGGTCGATTCTGAAAACTTCAGCCTAGATCTGTTCAATAGTGAAGCGGCTTACAGCCAGATTGCTTACGGCGATATCATTTTGCTGAACAAAACGGATCTAGTCGATGAAGCCAACGTCGATGCGCTCGAAGTTCGGATTCGAGATATCAAAGACGGTGCGAGAATTCTCCGTACGGTTAAGGGGCAAGTTCCGTTAGCTGCCTTGTTGAGTGTGGGTCTATTTGAGTCCGATAAATACTTTGACCCGGACGCTGAATCGGATCATCATGACCACGAACATGATCACGCTCATGACCATCACGATCATTCTGCCTGCGATCATGATCATGGACATTGCACTCACGATCACGATCACGATCATCACCATCACCACTCGAATCACTTAGAGAATGATGGTTTCACCTCGGTTTCATTCGAGAGCGATCGACCGTTCAGCATTCGGAAGTTCCAGCATTTTCTCGATAATCAGCTTCCAGCGAATGTGTTCCGCGCCAAGGGCATTCTCTGGTTTGATGAAAGTCCGAAGCGGCACATTTTCCACTT
Source organism: Leptolyngbya sp. DQ-M1 (assembly GCF_039962505.1). Classification (NCBI taxonomy): domain Bacteria; kingdom Bacillati; phylum Cyanobacteriota; class Cyanophyceae; order Leptolyngbyales; family Leptolyngbyaceae; genus Leptolyngbya; species Leptolyngbya sp. DQ-M1. The sequence goes on along the minus strand of NZ_JAMPLJ010000013.1, from coordinate 28,144 downwards.
GAGCGGCAAGCGCTTCTCGCTCGATGACGACGAATGGAAAGGCACCCCGAAGAATCAACTGGTGCTAATCGGACAGAATTTGGATCATGAGGAATTACGATCGCAAGTCGAAGCCTGTCTCTGTCCGTCTTCCCAAAACAAAGGAAAAGGTTTCGGACGATAAGGGCAATCTAAGATAAATTTCTTGGATTGTCTAATGTCTTCTAAACAAGTTCTCGTTTGCCAGTACCAAAGCTGTCTTGCTCAAGGATCAGCCGAGGTGCTGGCAGCTTTTTTAGGCTGTTCGATTTCTGAGGTGTCGATCGTTCCGAGTGAATGCCAAGGCCAATGCAATCTTGGTGCAACCGTGAGAGTTTTACCCGATGAAATTTGGTATTGTCGGGTGAAACCAAGCGATGTCAGTGCGATCGCTGAGTCTCATTTGCAGAATGATCAAGTCGTCGATCGATTGCTTCATCCCCGAATTCATCCGCGTTATTCAACCTGATTTTGCTGCTTTTATTATCGTCGATCGATATCTCGCGATCGACCGCCTGACTTAATGCGAATCGTAAACGCTTTGAATTTCTAATCCTGCGCTTCTTCGTTCAGCATCTGTATCCATTACTGAACCAATGCGGGGTTAAGTTTTCTCTGAGCTAATTCCGCTAACTTCCCAATGAGATTCGTATTTCTATTTATCTATTCGGTCTAAGTTTTAAAGTTTTCGTGTTGCCCATTTAGGTTTGCCCTCACATACGTAGGAGGAATTGAAAACGAACCTGCAAAAATAGCAAATAAACTTACAAAAATCGAAAACGAACCTGCAAAAATAGCAAATGAGCTTCACGAAATTGAAAACGCATCCTTCAAAGCAGCAATCGAACTCATCGAAACGACAAATGCACGATCGAATCAAGCAAATGAACCTAATGATTTAAAAACACTCATGCAAAATGCTGCGATCGCGATCGTCATTCTGACTAATCCAATTCTGTAACTTATGCGCGTTGTTCTTCAGCGAGTTCTTTCTTCCCAAGTCGTAGTAGATGGAGCAGTGATCGGGAAAATCGATCGCGGTTTAAATCTTTTAGTCGGAATTGCCGCAACGGATACCGCAGCCGAACTCGATTGGATGGCGCGGAAATGTTTAGAGTTGCGAGTGTTTTCCGAGGACGGCAGATTCGACCAATCCGTTCAAGATATCAACGGCGAAATTCTCGTTGTGAGCCAATTTACGCTGTACGGAGATTGCCGCAAAGGTCGTCGCCCTTCGTTTGATCAAGCGGCAGTTCCGGAGCGAGCCGAACAACTTTACAACCAATTTGTTGAGAAACTGCGATCAAGCGGCTTGAAAGTCGAAACCGGGAAATTCGGGGCAATGATGCGGGTGTCGATCGAGAACGATGGCCCTGTAACACTGCTCTTAGAGCGGTAATCATTTGCGCGATCGCCCAACACGACGATCGCACCTTTCCTACACCTCAACCAACTGACTCGCAGACACTACCGTTTGTCGCGCCCATTCATCCGCCGCCAGAATTTCTTCGAGCGTTGGTGTGGAACGATTTTGAGTTGTGTAGCGATCGCACGTTTCCTCAATTAATCGCGGAATATCCAAGAACTGAATTTTTTCTTCTAAAAATAGCGCCACCGCTTGTTCATTCGCCGCATTCAGCACCGCAGGCATACAGCCCCCTGCTCGACCTGCCGCATACGCCAACGCCATGCAAGGATACTTCGCGTGATCCGGCTCTCGGAAGGTCAGCGTTCCCAACTTCACCAGATCCAGCCGTTCCCAACTCGTCGGAACACGATCGGGATACGACAGCGAATACAACAACGGCAATCGCATATCCGCCCAGCCCAACTGTGCCAGCACCGAAGTATCTTGCAGTTCAATCAGCGAGTGAATAATGCTCTGCGGATGAATCACAATTTCAATATCGTCATAATCAACGCCAAATAAATAATGCGCTTCGATTACTTCCAAGCCTTTGTTCATCAGGGTGGCGGAGTCGATCGTAATCTTGCGCCCCATTGTCCAATTCGGATGTTTCAGTGCATCTGCAACCGTCACCGATGCCAATTTTTCAACGGGCAGATCGCGGAACGAGCCACCCGATGCCGTTAAAATAATTTTCTTCAATCCGCCTTCTGGAACACCTTGCAAACACTGGAAAATTGCAGAATGTTCCGAATCGGCAGGGAGCATTTTTACGCCATGTTTTTGAATCAGAGGTAGCACCACAGGCGCACCCGCAATCAGTGTTTCTTTGTTTGCTAAAGCAATATTCTTTCCTGCCTCGATCGCTGCTAATGTCGGAAGCAATCCGGCACAGCCTACAATTCCACTCACAACCGACTCTGCATCGCCGTAACGTGCGACTTCGACGACTCCTGCTTCACCAGAGAGAATAATCGGCTGTGGGTCAAGATCGGCGATCGCGTCCTTTAATTCGGCTAACTTACTCTCGTCACAAATGGCGACGATTTCTGGGCGGAACGTGCGGATCTGCTGCGCGAATAATTCCACATTGCGTCCGGCTGCCATCCCAACAATGCGAAACTGATCCGGATGCTCGGACACAATATCCAGCGTTTGTGTCCCGATCGATCCAGTTGAACCAAGAAGGGTGATTGCTTTCACGGGTTATTTGTTTGACACTTCACCCATATCTTACGGGGAAGGGGGGATCAACGGATCTGTGAGACACTCCAGTCTAGAATATCGATATTCAGTTACAAGGTCTTGTCATGCAACTGGAAGATTATTTTGAGTTTGCAAGTCCAGACGAAATCCGATTCAAAGGACATCGAATTGGACTGGAAGATGTGTTGAAGTATTACCTCGCAGGCTATTCACCGGAGCAAATTCTGGAGGAATTACCGTCCTTGAATCTCGAAAAGGTTCATGCCGCAATTATTTATTATTTACACGATCGATCCACGATCGAAGCGTATTTGCTGCGTTTGGCAAACTGGCGAGAACAACGCTATCAAGCGTGGGCAGAGTCTGAGCTTTCTCCGGTTATACAACGATTGAGAGCATTGAAACGAGAGCGCAAAAGCAGCTTAACCCACTCATGAAAGCTCGATTTCTGCTTGATGAGAATTTATCGCCTAAGTTGAAAATTGCTGTTCTCCGCCTCAATCCAAGAATTGATATTTTGCGCGTTGGTGATCCAGGTGCCCCACTTTCTGGAACTCAACATCCTGAAGTTTTGCAATATTTAGAACTGTCACAAAGAATTTTAGTGACTGACAATCGCAAAAGTATGCCGGAACATTTAGAAATGCACTGGCAAAGCGGAGGATACATATGGGGACTATTTTGGCTGCGTCCTAGCTCGACCATTCGCGAGTGAGCAGAAGAACTGGTGCTGATTTGGGAAACCACTGAGGCGGAAGAGTGGATTGATCAACTGATCTGGATTCCGCTTTAGTGACGATAAAGCCCGTCTGGATTTTAGCTCAAACGGGCAAAAACACTAAGGATTAAGAATTTTCGAGACGCTCAAGACATCTTTATCGCCGCGCCCAGAGCAGTTAATCACAATCCGAGGGCTTCCCGACAGTTGCGGGCAAAGCGTATCGAGATAAGCGATCGCGTGTGATGTCTCCAATGCCGGAATGATTCCTTCTAGCTGTGAAAGCTTCTGGAATGCAGCTAAGGCTTGCTCATCGGTGACAGCGTAGTATTCTGCCCGTCCAACTTCCATCAGATAGCTATGTTCAGGCCCAACGCCCGGATAATCTAAGCCCGCGCTCACCGAATGCGGCTCGATCACTTGTCCGTCTTCATCCTGTAACAAGTAGCTCATTGCGCCATGCAGCACTCCGACCCGCCCTTTGGTTAAAGTTGCCGCGTGTTTATCGGTTTCGACTCCATGCCCTGCGGCTTCAACTCCGATCATGCGAACGCTGGGGTCTTCGACAAATTCATGGAACAATCCCATTGCATTCGAGCCGCCGCCAACACAAGCCAGCAAAATATCCGGCAAGCCGCCCCATTTTTCCTGACATTGAGCGCGGGTTTCTTGACCGATAATTGCGTGAAAATCGCGCACAATCATCGGGTAGGGATGCGGCCCTGCAACTGAGCCGAGAATGTAATGCGTCGTCTCTACATTTGTCACCCAATCCCGAATCGCTTCGGAGGTGGCATCTTTGAGCGTTCCGGTTCCGGCTGCGACTGGACAAACTTCTGCACCCATCAGGCGCATTCTAAACACATTCAACGATTGACGTTCCATATCGTGAACGCCCATGTAAACAACGCATTTCAACCCAAATCGAGCGCAAGCGGTTGCAGTTGCCACTCCATGCTGTCCGGCTCCGGTTTCGGCGATCACGCGCTGTTTGCCCATGCGCTTGGCGAGGAGCGCTTGAGCGATCGCATTGTTAATCTTGTGTGCGCCTGTGTGGTTTAAATCTTCGCGCTTGAGATAAATCTGCGCTCCGGTTCCGTCTGGCTTAGCGTAATGTTGGGTTAAGCGCTCAGCAAAATAAAGCGGACTCGGACGACCGACATAATCGCGCAGAAGCGACTGGAGTTCTGCTTGAAAGCTGGAATCCTGACTGTACTGTTTATAAGCGGCTTCGAGTTCTGCCAGTGCTGGCATCAATGTTTCAGGAACGTATTTACCGCCGAATTTGCCGAATCGACCCAAAGTATCGGGGCGGTTTTCAATTGATACAGACTGATTAGGAGGAAGCGGAGTAATAGTCACGATCGCACTTTCAAAAATTCAGAACATCTTTAATCTTAAGGCATCCATTCTAAACCGATGCCAAATCGACTCTCTTTCTGAATCGGAGAATTGCGTTTTTGAAACTCGGTGGAGAGTCTGAGATTGTGTGTGAGGGCGTAGCCGATCGATAATGTCGTCAATCCTGTTTGTTCTGCGCTAAACGGAGCCACCCAGCTTTGAGTCAGGCTAATATCTGCACCGCCTCCGCGAGAGAGAACAAACAGCGCTCTGATGCCTAGATTTGCGCCGTCGATCGTTTCTCCTTGCACGTTTAACTGCCGATATCCCACCAGCGGCGCGACATTGATGTAACTTCCGAGGGGACGAGCATAGTAATGTAAATCTGCACCCCAGTTTGAGGATTGATAATTCGCGCTGGTAGTGAAACGGGTACGATCAATTCGCAAATCTTCAATTCCAAGATTTAATTCTGAAGCAGAATAGCCAATCCGTAATCTTGTGCGAAAACTCGGATCAGTTTTAATTTCTTCGGTCACATTTGGGACTTGTTTTTGCCAGCGTTGCAGGACTGGACTGTTCTGAATTACTTTCGGATCAAGGTCGAGTTCTGCTGCATAAGTGGGCGATCCAAGCAGCAAAACTCCCAACATTAAGGCTCTCATCTTAAACGCTCATGTCTAACTTGCACACCATATCACTAGTGCAATGAAGATAGACCGTTAAGGTATGTTTCCATACCTAGACTACTTTTTCAAAGATGAAGATGTGCTGCTGCGGTAAACCGTTGCGAGTTTCAACATAGCGAAGTCCTGCAACCGTCATTTCTTGCCGCACTTGTTTCTGAGTCATTTTGTGTAGCGGTTTGATCAACACGAAGGGATTTTCGCCTCGGTATTCGACTAGAACCGCTCGCCCGTGAGGTTTGAGCGATCGTACAATTCCCGCCATCATTTCTTGGGGATATTCAAACTCGTGATACGCATCGACCATTAATGCTAAATCAACGCTGTTTTCCGGCAAATTCGGATTTGTTTCACTCCCTAAGATCGGCTCAACATTCGGGATTTTCTTCTCATCTTTCAGAGAGTTCAAAATCTCCAGCATTTCCGGCTGAACATCTACTGCATACACTTTGCCTTGTGGCACCCCAGAGGCAATTCGGAAGCTGAAATACCCGGTGCCTGCTCCAATATCCGCAACTACGCTATCTGGTTTGAGATTCAGTGCGGCAATCACTTTTTGGGGCTGTTCTTCGGATGCGCGGCTCGATCGCTCCAACCACCCTGCGCCCTGATGCCCCATGATCTGAGCAATTTCACGCCCCATGTAAATTTTGCCAATGCCATCCGGGTCGTGATTTGTACGAGTTTGATAAACCTCTACATCCGCCCACACTGGCAAACTCAAACAAAGCCAAATCGCCAAAATTGCCCCTAGCCTTCTCCAGATCATTTTTCGCCTCTCGACACAATTCCCGTCTTGCCAAACTGTAAACTGTTGGCAGTTTTGTATCAACTTAAAGCCGTGTTCCTGACAAAACGTTCCACTTTGTTCTCGCTGGTCATCTCGCTGGTTGTCGCACTGTCGATCGTCTTCCTCACCGCTCCGTCCCGCGCTCTCCAAGCCCAGATTACGCCGCGATCGCCCGCGCTTGGAGATACGATTTCCGTGATCACCCAATCTCAAACCGCCCCGACAATTCGCTTTAACGGGAAGACCTATCCATCGTTTGATTTGGGCAATAACCGTTATCGATCGCTTCTACCTACAACACCGCTCGATCGTCCTGGTCGCCTCTCGATTCAAATTTCTGCGGGAACGGATACCCAGACGATCCCAATTACCTTGCGAAATCGATCGTTTCCAACTCAAAGCATTTGGCTACCTCCCGGAAAAGATGACAACGGCAGTGACTACGAATTCGATCGCATTGATGCGTTTAAAGCGATCGTTTCTCCAGAAAAACTTTGGTCAGGCAAATTTGCGCGTCCAAGTCAGGGTGGAGTGACCGCAGGTTACGGCATTCGCCGCTATTACAACGGAGTCTTTGCCAAAGATTATTATCATCGTGGGATTGATTATGCAGGTGGATACGGATCAGCGATCGTGGCTCCAGCAGCAGGTCGCGTAGTCTTAATCGGGCGAGAATCCCAAGGCTTCAAAGTGCATGGAAACTGTGTCGGACTCGATCACGGTCAGGGAGTTGAAACCATCTACATTCACATGAGCCGGATCGATGTCAAAGAAGGAGATGTTGTTAGACCCGGACAGCGCATCGGTGCGATCGGAGCTACCGGAGCCGCAACCGGATCTCACTTACATTGGGGCTTATTCGTGCATGGTGCCGCCGTCGATCCAACCCCTTGGCGCACGAATCCATTTGAATAAGTTTCGCAAATCTACCTTGCGACGATCGGCACCTTCTCACTTTAGCCAGATAAGCGATCCCACGCCTCCCCGTTAGATTGATCATGACCTCTACGGGAAATTTTTATTATGTCTAAAGTAGAAGATGCAATTGAAAAAGCTAAAGAAATGCTGCCGAATATCACTCCTACGCCGCCTGGATTGAAGGCACAGTCTTCAGTTCATGATCTGAAGTCTCGCTTAGAGTGGGGCGAACCCGGACTGACGATTCTAGATGTGCGTCCGCGTGATGTTTATAACCAAGGTCACATCATGGGAGCAATGGAGTTTCCGATCGACAAGCTGGTCGATTTAGCAAAAAATAACTTTGAATCGAATCGCGATATCTACGTTTACGGTGCAAGCGATCAAGAAACGGCTGAAGCTGCAAACCTGCTGCGTCAAGCAGGGTTTAACAGTGTTTCAGAGTTGAAAGGTGGACTGGACGCTTGGAAAGCGGTTGCAGGTTCGACCGAGGGCGTTGACGAATCTCTCGCTGATCCGGGCAAAAATGCTTACAACGTGGTAGACAATGTGAAAAACCACTTTGAACGTCAAGAGATCGATTTTGAAAAGCCATAGAGTTTTGCGATTCTCCTAAACTAACAAGAACTCCGATTTTCTCAACGAAGTCGGAGTTCTTGTGTACTGAGGAAAGCCTCCAAAATCACGATTTTTATGTGCGGAAGATTTACCCAAACTCATACAGCAGACGCGATCGCCCAAACCTTCGACCTCGACGAAATTCCTAACTGGCAACCGCGCTACAACATTGCCCCCACTCAACCCATCGGCGCGATCGTCGAACCGCATCACTTCAAACTCTTACGCTGGGGGTTGATTCCCGCTTGGGCGAAAGATCCGGCGATCGGAAATAAACTAATCAACGCCCGCGCTGAAACAGTCAGTGAGAAACCTTCATTCCGCGATGCGTTTAAGCGCCGTCGCTGTCTGATTGTGGCGGATGGCTACTACGAATGGAAAAAGCAAGCGGGTAAAAAGCAGCCGTTCTACTTCCAATTAGAAGACCATCAACCTTTTGCCTTTGCCGGACTCTGGGAGCGCTGGAACTCTCCAGACGGTGAAACTGTTGAAACTTGCACAATTATCACGACTGAAGCGAATGAGCTTGCAGCAACCGTTCACGATCGAATGCCCGTGATCCTCAGCAAAGACGAGTACGATCACTGGCTCGATCCAAGCTTCAAATCAGCCCAATCGCTCCTTCACCCCTACGCCAGTGCTACTATGCGATCGTATCCGGTTCCGCTAACCGTCAACAGTCCGACCCACGATGCCCCGGATTGTATTGCACAACTTAGTAAAGACTGACGAGATTTTCTCAATTCTTCTGTGTTAAATAGAATACAATCAGCCTTAAGTATCATGGATTTAGTCTATGCGGCATCAGCCATCCTGGGTTCGGTATGGATTAGCGCGGCTGCGCCCGATCGGTCGTCCTGTCGTTTGGGCACCTGCGATCGCGCTGTTGTTTTTGGTGTTGTTTACCTGGGAATTCTTCAGCCGCACAGAAGTTGCTCGTGAGCTTGAGAACCCGGCGGCTGAGGACACCCTGTCACCAGAAGATCGGGCGATCGGTGCCGATATTGATTCCTTGTCGCTCTTGATGAACGACATCAAAGCAGCATCCAGACCGGAAACGGCTCAATTTTTAATCGCGCCTACCGCTCCAACTGCAACACCGCAAAATGCTGCGACTCCAAATCGGCTCTTTTCTACTCCGACTGATGCGAGCGCCCAGTCTGAGCCAGAAACACAAGAAACAACCGGAACGCTTAGAAGCGCCTCATCAACAGAACTTGGGCTTCCCTATACAACGCGACCCGCTACAACGGAGACCGCACTGCCGCCAAACCGACTGCAAGAGGCACTGACGAAATTAGCCACTGAGAACCGTTTGATCGTCTCGCAACCTCCGATCGAAGGCACAATTCGCTTGGATACTCCCAATATAGGAACCTCAATCAATGCCGCACCTCAAAATTCGTTTTCAGCGCTAATCGAAGGTACACAGCCGATCGTTCCTGGAACCATTCCGACTGTTTCTGCGCCTTTACCCATTGCACCTGCGATCAATGCACCTCCGATTAATGCACCTGTTGCTTCACCTGTTGCACCGCAAGCTCTCACACCCCAACCTGTTGAAACTCAAAATTTCGGTGTAATGCAGAATGCTCCGGTGGTGAATCAGCAACCGTTTTCCGTACCGCGATCGATTCCCGGACGCACGATCGGCGGCGGGAATATCAACACCTTCTCGAATCCCTGAAAAAATCGGGATTGAACCACGCTTGAACAATCCCGATTCTCGGTTTAAAAATTCCGAATAATTGCATCCGCAAATTCAGAGCATTTCAGCGGCGGCTCAACTGGAGGTTCCATCAATCGCGCTAAATCATACGTTACCTCGCGCTGCTCGATCGCCTTCGCCAATCCGCCCTTGATCAAATCTGCTGCTTCTTGCCAGCCCAAATATTCCAGCATCATCACACCAGAAAGAATCAGTGAACCGGGATTCACGCGATCAAGTCCTGCATGTTTTGGAGCCGTACCATGAGTTGCCTCAAAAATCGCGCAGGCATCTCCGATATTTGCACCGGGAGCCATGCCCAAACCACCCGCGATCGCAGCCGCAGCATCGGAAATATAATCTCCGTTCAGGTTCATCGTCGCTAAAATCGAGTATTCATCCGGGCGGGTCTGAATCTGTTGGAAAATGCTATCCGCAATGCGATCGTTAATCATTACTTTCTCCTTCCATTTCCCGCTTCCATGCGTTTCCCAAATGGAATCAAGAACCATTTGCACTTCTTTGCAGATTGATGCTTGCTTATCTGGAGTCATCGAACCATAACCCGGATCAATCTGACGGGCATTTTCTTCGATCGTCAGATTCGGGTTTTTCTCTTTGTTACCAAGAATCCAGGATTCACGCTCGGTCACACACTCTGATCGAAACTCCGTTGTCGCTAGTTCATATCCCCAATCCCGAAACGCGCCTTCGGTGTACTTCATAATGTTACCTTTGTGAACCAGCGTCACCGTTTGTTTATGCTTCGGCAACCGGAGCGCGTGTTGAATCGCTCGACGCACAAGACGCTGCGATCCTTTCTTACTGATCGGCTTAATTCCAATGCCCGCATCGAGCGGAATCTGCTTTTTCCCGTGTTCTGGAGTGCTGGGAATCAGATCCTCATTCAGCAGCTTGATTAAACGATCGCCAATCTCGCTGCCTTGTTTCCACTCGATCCCCAGGTAGATATCCTCAGTGTTCTCACGATAGATGATGACATCGAGTTTCTCCGGATAGCGATGTGGCGAAGGTGTTCCGGCGTAATACTTACAGGGACGCACACAGGCATACAGATCAAAGATTTGGCGCAACGCTACATTCAGCGATCGAATCCCACCGCCGATCGGGGTTGTCAATGGGCCTTTGATCGCCACACCGAATTCTCGAATCGCTTCTAGCGAGTCTTCAGGTAAATATTGATACGTTCCATACTGTTCGCAAGCCTCATCGCCAACGTAGATCTTGAACCAAGTGATCTGACGCTTCCCGCCGTATGCCCTCTGAACTGCCGCATCAAAGACCTTCTGCGATGCGGGCCACAAGTCAATGCCCGTTCCATCTCCTCGAATGAATGGAATAATCGGGTTATCTGGAACGATCGGTTCTCCGTTCTCAAATCTAATCGCAGAACCCGTCGAAGGAGGTGTAATTTTTTCGTACATGATCGAGCAATTCTCAAGTTAGGATAAGTTGGGCGGTGTGCCAAATCAGCAAACCAATCTTGCAATTTATCTCTTATTGGCTAGGTAAAAGCAAGACAAATTCACGCAGCTAGAACGTAAAGATAAGCCTGAAACCTCAGAGCCATCAGTCACTGGGATACCATAATAAGGGAAAACTTTCGGTTAATCCGTTGACTAACTGAGTGAATAGGTTAAGTTCGTTTCTTAGTTTCGATCGCACGACAGGTAGAAATGAATCGGCTTGAGCTTCTGGAGAGGCGCATGAAAAAAATTTTGATTGTCGATGATGATACTGCACTGCGAGTCGCACTCATTCGATTTTTAGAAAAACGCGGATATGCGGTACAGGGTGCAGCATCGGGAATCGAAGGATTAGCCCTATTTGAACAAGATTTGCCAGATTTAGTGGTGTCTGACGTGGTTATGCCAGAAATGGACGGACTCGAATTTTGTCGCCGCTTACGATCGCTCAGAACCGGACAACTGGTTCCCTTTATCTTTCTCTCCAGACGCAGCGAAGTAGAAGACCGCGTTCAAGGTCATTCGATCGGAGCCGATGATTATTTGACCAAACCCTTTGAACCAAGAGAATTATTAGCAAAGATCGAAGGGCAATTGGAACGATCGCGCCGCATCCACACCGAAATTGTGCGCCTGATGCAGCAGTCGAGCCAACCGTCGAACGAAACATCCTCGCAAACCGTAAATCCACTACCCCTAACTCCTGCTGAAGAAAAAGTGTTCTGGGAAGTCATTCAAGGTCACACCAACAAGCAGATTGGCGATCATTTATTTGTCAGTCCGCGCACCGTGCAAACGCATTTAAGCAACATTTTGAGCAAACTACAGCTTGAAAATCGATCGCAACTCGTGCGCTATGCGTTTGAAAGAGGCTACCGACTGCCCTCTACTGAACCTGTAACCCATGAAGAAAACGCATGAGTGTGGGCATTTATTCTCTGAAGGTGCTAAAGACTGCGATCGCATCTGATCCCGCTCGCTGGCGACCGCTTGTGGTGACGAACGGCTGCTTCGATCTGCTGCATCTGGGTCATGTGCGCTACCTCAACTCAGCCAGACAGCTCGGACAATCACTCGTGATTGGATTAAATAGTGACGAATCAATTCGATTAATTAAGCCCGATCGCAGCCCACCCCGTCCGATTGTGACTGAGCTAGAACGTGCCGAAGTCTTAGCGGCGCTGAAATCTGTCGATGGAGTCGTGATTTTTTCTGAAAAAACTGCTTGCGAGCTAGTTGAAGCGCTCCGCCCTGAGATTTATGCTAAAGGTGGTGACTACAATCTACAGACATTGCCCGAAGCCTCGATCGTACAATCCTACGGCGGACAAGTTCGTCTCATCGATATTGAAGTACCGTCTTCAACGACAGCGATCGTCGATCGAATTTTGAGAGGCGTAACCCGAACCCCCTAACACCCACATGGTTTACATGACTAATTTAGAAACCTCCTCAGCCCTCGATCTTCCCGGTAGCATTGCGACGCTCCAACTGAAGCTTCGATCAGACTCCGAAAAGGTGCAGCTTCAGGCGATCGACGAACTCTCCGCCCTTGGTGAAGACGGATTTCCTGCGCTGATGGAATTTTTGCTCGATCGTCCTGAATCGCGCCGAGTCAGCGCCAAAATTTATCAAACCCTGTTCAACACTCAAGCGCCAAAAGTGTTGGAGTTTCTTCAGCAGCACTTCCCCACTGGAACCATCCCGCTCAAGTCCGATCGCAACATCGACTACACCGAACTTCAGCAACTCCTCGCCCAGCAGAAATTCCAAGCCGCCGATCTCCTCACAATTCAAAAACTGTGTGAACTGGCGGGAGAATCCGCCGTCCTTCGCAAATGGCTCTACTTCACCGAGGTTGAGAACTTCCCGACCCCAGATTTACACACGATCGATGCCTTGTGGCTGGCTCATTCCGACTATCGCTACGGCTTTTCGGTGCAGCGGCAAATCTGGCTCAGTGTTGGCAAAAAATGGGAAAAACTGTGGGAAAAAATCGGCTGGAAATCTGGCTACACCTGGACGCGCTATCCCGACGGCTTTACCTGGAGTCTGAATGCGCCTAAAGGACACTTGCCGCTCTCCAATCAGCTCCGCGGCGTTCGAGTGATTGCTGCACTCCTAAATCATTCCGCTTGGACAAAATAATCTGCTGGAGTCATTTTGTCCGTAATTTCATCAGACTAGAACCGCCCAAACCCTTAAACTTCCGTAATCTCTCTTGCTAGTGAACGTTGATTTACCAGCAAGTCAGGGCAATCTGTGTATAGTTGAAGACTGTTTGACAGTCGTTGTTCCCTAAAGCACTGGATTGTCAGATGGTCGAGGAGTTCTTTAGATCGAGGATTGGGGTTGGAATGGGAATCCCCGAAATCAGGCTATTTTGCCGATTAGATGGGTTAACGGCTGCTGCTCGTGAGCAGCAGCGTCTACTGGTACTGACGGAACTCGGGTTGCTCGATACCGAAGTTGTACCGATTTTTGAGGAAGCAACTCAAACCGCTGCTCACTCGCTCGGTGCGCCAATTAGCTTGCTCAGCGCGATCGATCAATCGCGTCAGTGGTTCAAATCTGCGGTTGGTCTCTCGCGCTTGGGCTTAATGAATGACTTGGCGCTTTCCCGACAACTGCCCCGCGAACACGCCTTCTGTGTGCATGTGATGGATAGCCAGCAGGTTTTGGCGATCGAGGACACGCTTGAGCACCCAGCGTTTGCCAACTCTTTGCTGTGTCAACAGTACGGCATTCGTGCGTATCTCGGTGCGCCCCTGCTGACGGTCAGCGGCGAGTGTGTCGGTACGCTTTGTGTCATGGATTCTCGCCCCCGAAACTTCACAGAACGGGATATCGAATTTCTCCTGCTGACTGCCCGCCTCAGCATGAGTGAATATGAGCGCCTGCAAATGGTTAAAGCTCAAGTCGTCAAACCTGCACCGAGAGTTCAGCCTGCCGCCCTCCCTCCGCCTTCAAACCCCATTAAGTTTGAACTCCTGGCTCAACTCACTCAGGAGTTACGCACCCCATTGACCTCCGTTATGGGAATGGCAAGTGTACTCAATCGCGAAATCTACGGCCCCCTGACTAGCAAGCAAAAAGAGTATCTCGATATCATTCATCACAGCGGGCAGTACCTATTATCTTTAGTAAAGGAAATTCTAGAACTGTCGCAGCTTGACGACCAAAGCCGAGCGCTGAACTTATCGTCGATCGACATTGAGATGGTCTGTCAGCAGGCAATCAGTACCTTAGAGCAAGCTGCCAATCGTCGAGAGCAGCAAATTCGGCTATCGGTTGAACCCGGTAATCGTATTTGGCTACTCGACAAAGACAAGATTCGCCAAATGCTCTATCACTTGCTGTTTAGCGTGGTTCAGTCCTCGACAGCGGGTAGTATCGTGCGCCTGCACGTTTCGCAAAAGAGCAGCGGACTGCGGCTAACGGTTTGGGCGGCGCACCCCTGTCTCGGCGAGGGGCTTGGTTTTAACGAAATGCTAATGCCGCAAACCAGCGCGATCGCGTCATTTGAGTACGAGATGCAGAGTCATGGGCATCGTGCAAGCGCGGGACTCATCCCGGTTGCGACCGCCCTCAGTGCTCCAAAGTTTAACAACCTTGATCAGTTCTCGGAAACCGATGCTGACACCGCCCGGAAGAATCTCGGCTTGCTGCTGAGTCGGCAACTTGCGGAGATGCACGGTGGGCAAATCTTGATTCAAGGATCATCAGAACCGGGATACCGATATGTGATCACTTTGCCCCGATTAACGCAGTAGCCTTGTCAAAACGCCAATATCGCGGATAATAGCCCTAGCCTAATTCGCTAGGGCTGTTTTTGCTTCAAAGCACAGGAAATCCGCGTATGAATTCGGTTTGGCAACAAGTGACACTGACCACGCTCCCCGTTTGGCAGTGGGGGCAGGTGAGCTATGTTCATCGACTGGTGGGATCGCTGTCCACTTGGCGACAGCACAGTTGGCTGATGCAGCAAGGAGATGCAATCGGGGCACTGCTGATCAGTCTTGTGTTTGCTCTTTCTCCGTTTGTTGCCACGAATCTGATCGGTTGGCTGCTTGCGAGTTGTATTTTGTTCTGGATCTTGTTAACGGTTTCTGACGGTGATCCCCGTTTGGGGTTTACGCCGATTCATTTGCTAGTGCTGTTGTTTTGGGGAATTGCTGCAACAGCGGCAGCGCTTTCTCCAGTCAAGCGCTTGGCGTTTTTGGGATTGGGGAAGCTGTCACTCTATCTGATGTTTTTCATTTTGATGGCGCGAGTGCTGCGATCGCCGAAACTGAGATCGTTCTGTATCACCGCGTTTCTACTTGTGGCGCTGGTGGTGAGCAGCTATGGAGTTCGGCAGTCGATTCACGGTGCGGATGCGTTGGCGACGTGGGTTGATCCAGAGTCACCGCTGGCGCAGTCTACACGGGTATATAGTTTTTTAGGCAATCCGAATCTACTAGCTGGATATTTGATGCCTGCGGTGTGGCTGTCGTTTAGTGCGATCTTTGTCTGGAAACGCTGGCTACCGAAAGTGCTGGCGATCGTTATGTTTGGGATCAATACAGCGTGTTTACTGTTGACCCAGAGCCGGGGAGGATGGATCGGATTAGTCGTTGCGGCGTTAGTGCTCGTGGTGCTGCTGCGGTATTGGTGGAGTGCGTATTTGCCGAGATTCTTGCGGCTGTGGGCGTTACCGCTTGTGTTTGGGGGACTGGCGGGGATTTTGGTGCTGGGATTTATTTTTGTCACACCGTTCCGCTACCGAGTAGGCAGTATGTTCGCGGGCAGTGGCGATAGTAGTAATGCGTTTCGATTGAACGTTTGGCGATCGGTACTGGAAATGATTCGCGATCGTCCGATTCTAGGATTTGGCCCAGGGGATCTAGTCTTCAAGCGCATTTATCCGCTGTACGCAGCCGCACGATTTAGTGCCTTGAGTGCATACTCGGTGCTGCTAGAGATTGCAGTCGAGTCAGGTTTGATTGGGCTGACAGCATTTCTGTGGTTGTTGCTGGTGACATCTAATCAGGGATTTTTGCAGCTACGGCGCTTGAGAGCGATGGGCGATTCAGACGGATTCTGGCTGATTGGCGCGATCACGACGATCGCGGGAATGTTGGGGCATGGTGCGGTCGATACGGTTTGGTATCGACCAGAAGTGAGTGTGTTATGGTGGCTCAGCGTTGCTCTAGTCGCAAGCTACTATGCGCCCCATGCCGCAGCGAAGTTATCAGCCCAGCCACCTGAACTTGCAGCAGACGCTTAAACATCAGCGCGATCGCGGATGCCTGTAGTTAAATCGGTTGCACTCTTCTCGAATCACCGCAAAGCATTCGCAGGAAATCGATTCGAGAAC
Source organism: Leptolyngbya sp. DQ-M1 (assembly GCF_039962505.1). Lineage (NCBI taxonomy): Bacteria > Bacillati > Cyanobacteriota > Cyanophyceae > Leptolyngbyales > Leptolyngbyaceae > Leptolyngbya > Leptolyngbya sp. DQ-M1. Next base: position 11,887 of record NZ_JAMPLJ010000013.1, on the reverse strand, counting down.
TTGCGGCTGAACGATCGAAATGCGCCCCCGACTGCACTGAATTGCTCCCAGTTGGGTTAGTTCTCCGATCGCAACCGTCACGCCCGATCGACGAGTGCCCAACATCTGTGCAAGCGCCTCATGAGTCAGGGTAAATTCGTCGATGCTTAAGGCAGATTGAATTAATAATAATTGTCGTGCCAGCCGTTCGCGGATGTGATGAAAGCGATGACACGCCGCGAGCTGCGAAGTTTGAAGTAATAAAACCTGGACGTATTCTAATAAAAGTGACTGTAAAGCTGGACTTTGCTCGAATTCAATTAGAAGCTGTTCGATTGGTAAACGAAAGGCAGAATCGCCCACTTGAACGATCGCCTGCTGGACGCTTTCGCGGCGTCCTAAAACCACGGAAGCTCCTACAAATCCGTTGCGTCCTACCAATCCGACTTCGAGCATCGAGCCGTTTGAAAGTAACGTCGTCAGCGAAACCAGCGATCGGATCGGAAAATAAACGTAAGCGATCCCTTCACCAATCGGGTGGAGGATTTGCTGCGGTGAGAGCATGACTGGCTCTAGATGAGCCGCTAATTTTTGATAAATCTCGAAAGGAAGCGCTGAAAGTAGGCGATTTTCTAGCGCACTAGAAGCCGCAAACGAAGACATGAAAACACTCCAATATAGCTGCGCTCAGGGGAAAATCAGCTACAGCACAAGGAGTAGATCCATCCAGTCCTTCTGCAAAGGTGAATTCTCAAATTAACAAACGATGAGCAGAAATTTAGTTATTTTCTCTATTGTGGCGGTTTAGTCAAACTTGGGCGAATTCAGGAACAGGAGGAAAACCGTATCATTTGGAAGAGATTTCAGTAATGGTTAGATCGATCTCTGCATCAGCGGAAAGAAATGACCCACAGGCCCTTGCCCCTGACCGATCGCCAGTGCGTACTCTAATGCAGTCGTCACATAATCTTTTGCAGCTTTGATTGCCGATCGCAGATCTTTTCCAAGCGCTAGGTTTGCGGCGATCGCGGCTGAAAGGGTACACCCTGTGCCGTGCGTATGTTTTGTATCGATTCGCTGAGCTGCAAAGGTTTCGCACTGAGCGCCATCAAACCAGACATCGACTCCACGCAGGGCATTAGTCATGCCGCCTCCTTTGACTAAAACCGACTTCGCCCCCAGTTCAGCAATGCGCTGCGCGGCGGTCTGCATTTCTTCTAAGGTATTAATTTCAATGCCGCTCAGTAACTGAGCTTCGTAGCGATTCGGAGTCAGAACGATCGCTTGGGGGATGAGAAGCGTTTTCAGAGCATCGATCGCTACATCGTCGATGAGTTGTGCTCCAGTGCGGGACACCATCACTGGGTCAACGACGAGGTTGGAAATTTGGCAGGCAGCAACTTGTTCGGACACGGCTGTGATAATGCCTTGATTCAGCAGCATTCCGGTTTTTGCCGCCTGTACGCCGATGTCTTGAACAACGGCTTGAATTTGCGCTGTGACTGCTTCGGGTGGCAGTGCATCTACTCGTGTCACTCCCAGCGTATTTTGTGCGGTAATACAAGTCAGGGCGCTGGTTCCATGAACGCAATGAAACGCAAACGTTCGCAAATCGGCTTGAATTCCCGCACCACCGCCACTGTCTGATCCGGCGATCGTTAACGCGATTTTGACTGAAGGAAGTGTCATCGTTTTCGTTTACCCAAAGGCTCTATGCTCTATGGTAAACGGCGAATGTCCTTAGCTTGTGATGCACTTTTGCTGACGAGCGCGAGTGTTAATCCGACAGACTTCTTCAGTGGCGTAGCAGATTGAGACGGATTTCACGCCTAAGACAATCCATGAGGCTTTGACAAGGCGATCGAGTTCTTCCATGACCTGATCAACGCACCAGGGTTCTGAGCAGTGAATTAAGAGGGTATTAAATTTCAGTTCTAGGGCGCAGCCGGACAACGTTTGAACATAAAGCTGTCTTAATCGATCGATCCGAAAGTCTTCGAGCACTGATAAGTCTTTGGGGGTGAATCGAATTTTCATAATGAGGATCTCGTATGTCTTGCACAGATTGAATCGGATTTATTCAAGGATCCACACGGTGGAATTGGGGATTTTTATTTTCTCTTCCTAATTTCAATGAGTAAATTCACGGGTAATGGTGTTGTTTTATACGAGGGTTATGCTTGTTATATGAGTAATGTCCGTCACTCCGGATGGATAGAACATTGGGCGCAGAGATTTTAAGCTGATCTACCTTCCGTATTCGCTCAGTGTCCCATTAGTCTTTCTTGTGCGAGATGAACTTCTATAAACTCACTGTTAACGTTGAGTAATCAAAGAGGTGATAGAGTGGCAGGCTGACGAGACACTGCACCCAAACGCCAGAGAAACTTAAGCGGTGGAACGATCGTCAAGCAATGCAGCAGTTGAGTGGAGAGAACGAATGGCTGAGTCAAAAGGATTAAGGCGGTTGGCGTGGTTAGAAGGCATCCGGATCTTTGCGGCGGCGTTGCTGCTGTTTTACCATGCTCAGCTATTGTTCACGCGCTATGCCTTTACGCCTCAGCCGACGGGACTGATTGCAAATATGCAGCAGCTTTTTGCAGCCACTCGCCAACTCGGAGAGAGTTGGATCACTCAAGCGTTGAGCTTGCCGATTTGGTTTGGCTATCAGTTTGTCGATGTGTTTGTGTTGGTGAGTGGCTTTAGTTTGGTGCTGTCTCTGAAGGGCAAGCCGATCGAGGTGGGACGATTTCTCAAACGCAGATTGCTGCGGATTCTGTTGCCGTTCTGGACAGTTGCGTGGCTATCGTATCCGGTGCTGTGGATTGTTGGGAAAACAACCAATAGCTATATCCCGGATGCGTGGCATACTTTTGCGGGAATGTCGTTTCCGATTTTGTTTGATTACGGCGGCGATTTGTTGCTACCCACCAGTGGCCCTTGGTGGTTTGTGCCCCTGATTCTGAGCTTTGCTTTAGTGTTTCCGGTGCTTTGGTATTTGATGAATCGCTGGGGATCGCGCAACTTACTGATTGTGGCAACGGCGGTCACGTTTATCTATCGTGCGTTCGGGGTGTTTGTTTTTGGGGGACATCCGACTTATGCGATCGTCGGTGCGGCAGCAGGTTGGCAACCCTTTGTGCATTTCATTGCGAAGCTCAGTACCTTCGTTTTAGGCATGGTTGTAGCGCGTCAGTATGTGCAAGGAAAGGGTGCAATTTTCTGGCGGTCTTCGAGAGCATTGTTGATCGGACTGAGCCTATATGCGATCGGTTTTGTGGCTCAGTTCTATCGATTGGGTTGGATTTTTGATGATTTTCTCTTAGCGATCGGGCTAACACTCTGTTGCATGGTGGTGTTCCGATTCCTGAGCGATCGTCTCAAGCTAGGCACTGTGATGGTATGGCTGGGTATTCATAGCTATAGTTATTTTCTGATTCATAATTTTGTGGTCGATCGAACCTTAAATTTGTATGTTCGCAATCAGCTTGATTTGTACTATCAGGTGTTGCCATTGATGGTCGTTGGAACCTTGATTTTGGCGGTGATCGCAGATCGGGTCACACCCTGGATTGAGCGAGGAGCGATCGCGCTTTGGCATTACACCGATGCAAGATTGACTCCAACTCATAAGATCGGCTCTTGGGTTCCTAGAGTCGGAGAAGCTGTGCTTTACCGTGGAAAACCAGGCTGGACAATTCTGAATGTCGAGCAGGTAATCCACGATAAAGCGTTCTATCTATGCCGGATTTCTAACGGTCAGCGATCGATCTGGGTGAATCAAAATGATTTGAAGCAAGATCAGGCGTTATCAAAGGTTTGATTTACGCGATTGCTTTCATCATCACTTGATAGCCGCGATCGTCGTATCCTGCTTTGCGATACACCTTGTAGGCGCGTTCATTATCATCGTGGACAGATAAGGAGATCGAGGGAATGTTCTGCGATCGGCAAAACCGCTCGACAAACTTCAGCGTCTGAGTGCCGATGCCCTGTCCTCGATAGGCAGAACGGAGATACAACTCATCGATATAAGCACCGAGACCGCGAAATTCAATGCTATAGCTAAAGGTTACAGCAACGTAACCGATAACCTGATTGCGCTCGGTAATTAACCAAACTCGACCGAGTGCAGGATTACTGAGAAATTGCTGGAGCGAAACACGATCGAGAACCGGATCGAACGGTAGTTTTTCAATTTGATGAAACTCTTGAACCAATTCGAGTAAAACATCCACGTCTTTCGATGTTGCAATGCGATAAGCAACATTTACATCAACGGATAACATACAAACTTTTCCTTTTTCAAATGCTACAAAATACGATCTGCGAATGTAAAAGTATTCAGTCGCACAACAGAGTGCTGGATGCAATCACGAAATTGCACCAATCACTAGAAAATCAGAAAAAACATCAAAACCACTAATCCTGATATGTTATGCAGAACACATCAGAAAACAACGATTAAAATGGCTCAAATTCTAATTGCAAATCACTAAATTGTGCTTCCCGACGAGGCTGTAGCAATGCCCGCTATATGTCTGGAACTTCTTTTAGATAGTGCATAAAACCACCGTGTTTACTGCTTTTGGGCGCGAAAGCAATTCCAAAACTTAACCCAAAATTGCTTTCTTTGCTTGAGAGCGATCGGAACCCAAAAAACTTAACTTTTGGTCATTCCTAGCTCCAGGGTAATCTGTCCTTCGCGGTTTAGTCAACTTCGGTTTACCCGATTGTTTACTCGATCGCAAAAGACTTTGCCGCCCGAATGCAAGTCGGTAAATCTGCATCTGTTTTAATTGCTTCTCGCTCGACGTGACTTAAACTGGCTCGATATCCCCAATTTTGCAGCGTTTGAATCAGATAACTTGATTTGGGAATGTCTAATTTTCCGCGTCGTCCAATTTCGCCCAGCGTGTAGAAGTACGGCGGCATTTCTGCTTCCGCCTGCATCAATTCCAGTAATCGAACTTGCGATGACCAATTCCAGGCATTTGCCAGTTCAATCATGCGAGCGATCTGATGTCGATCGTGTAGATTACCTAACCACATTGCCCCGCTCAGCACCAGCGATCGACCCTCATTCCTACACTGCGCTCGACCTAACTTGCGCCATTCGACAGGTTGATAAGTACCGCACTCATGACAAAAGCCTAGAAATCCATAGTTCTGCTCGGTGAGTTCGATCGAGGAAACCAATCGCACCATGACTCGGTAAGTTTGTCCAGTGAAATAAGAAAATACAGGCTTTACACCCATTCCGCGAGCAGCCGCTTGTTGTTGAACAGTTCCCAGAATCAGTCTCAATCCCTGTTCATGCGCTGCCGGATGAATTCGCGCATAAGCTCCGTAATCTGCAACACAGTTTTCTGGAGCGCGTCCGGTCACAGTGCGCCCATCTGTACTGGTGAGATAGATTAATCCTCCAATTGCACAAGCGCTCAGACTTGCAGAAACAAACGGAACCGGAGAGCCAAACCCATCGACATCCACTAAATCAAAGTAATCCTGACAGTTGTAACACTCAAAAAATACTCGAATCGCATCACGATCGCTCACCTGATACTGTTCTGGCTTGAGTACCGCTAGATTCTCGCGTAACACGGTTTGAATGTCTGAATTACTATCATTTGCCCAAACGAAATCTGCCTGACTTTCAAGGACGTACCGCAGCGATCGCACTCCGCAACCCGCCATCGCATCCAACACCCGCAACTGTCCGCGATCGCGCCGATAGACGGCAGCGGCAAGTACCGCTAAATCTCTGACGATCGCAGCGTTGGGATTGTAGAACGCACTGCCGACATTGAACGTGGCTTTTCCCTCGATCGTCATGCCGCAAACATCTGTGCTGGAGTCAGATTGAATTCTGGGAATAGAAGGGATTCAATGCGCTGGTCGTTCTGAAAGACACCAAGCTCGATGTAAATTCCAGATTCGTTTAGCTTTAATACTGTTACAGCTTGCGTTTGAGGGTCAACAACCCAATACTCAGGAATACCACGGTCTTGATATTGGTTACGCTTGTCGCTGTAATCTCTGGCTCGATTTGCTTCGCCTGGACTGACGATTTCAATAACCAACAAAGGAGGGCGCATCGAAAGTCGAATCGTATCTCGGCGCTGTAACTGTTCGATATGTTCTTCGTGGAGAATTGTTAAATCAGGGAAGCGATTTCTCGGATTACCTCGAACTTCCAGTTCTAACCCCCGAACTCGAATTCTGCGCGGATCAATGAGCGGAGCGATCGCCAGAATGATCAACATAAGAATTTGACTATTTCGACCCGACTCAGGCGGCAACGCAACTAGCTCCCCATCCACTAATTCGTACAGCTGGTCTGTATCATCATCGTAGGCTAGATACTCTTCAAAACTAGAAAATTTAGATTTTGCCTGAGTCATCGCAGTTTTACGATCGGTTTTCTACATTGTGTCTGAATTTGCGTCTGAATTGCGTGCCTGATTGCTGTTCAAAACCGTAAATAGTGCATCAATTCTGCAATTAAATGATTTGGTAGCGAAAGGCGCTGTTGTAGATCTACGAGGTCTTTATAGCTGCCTTGAGATTGACGATTGCGGACGATCGCTCGTGCGAGTACCGATCGGATTTGTGGAATCTGAGTGAGTTCTATCGCCGTTGCCATGTTCAAGTTCACTCGCTGAATCTGATGCAAACTCTCAGGATCGTAATAGCAGAATTTCATCACCGGTTCTAACGGCTTCAAGCGCTGAAGAGATAATCCTAATGCGGCTGCAACATCTTCGACGCAGAGAAATTGCACTCCCAACTCGCTCAGTTGCGTCAAAGTTTTCGCTTGATGAATGGATAACCCTGGCAATCTTAGCCAATCATCGACACCCGCCTGATTCACATCGATTTGAATGCCCAAGTCCGCTGCAATCCGAATCTCAGCCAATGTTTGAAACCGATAATACGGATCATTCTGAATTTTGGACTTCAACAGCGCAGAAGAGAACCAATTGAGCATCGCTATTTAATACGATCGAGAAGTTTGCGTCGTTTTTGTTCAAACTCGTATTCTGAAATTAAACCATCTTGCCGGAGCTGATCGAGTTCTCGCAAACTTTCAGAAACGGTGACGACTGAGTTCGATTGCAGGCTAATTGTCCCTGTTTCGGACACCGCTTCATCATTAAAATTCACGTCGAACTCATCTGGATTCTGAATCAAGTAAAACACCGCATCAAATAGCCCTGCAATCCAGGCAATTTTACTTCCAGTGAGCGCGAGTGCAAGATAAACCAAGCACCACCAGCGTTGTCCCAAATAGAGTTTGTGTAAGCCGACTAAATGAAAACCACCGACGATCGGCACAACCCCGACGATCGCCAACAGCGCGGCAACTCTTCGGCTTTTTGGTTGACTGAACATATGTTTTACTGCAATTAGCGTGGATTCAATATAGCGAAGAATGGCACAGTTGCAGACATTTGATTCCTGTTCGATCGACTCAGGTAGTGAAAACACTACTTACACCGGCGAAAGACGTGGAATATGATGAAGTCAGGCACCACCTGTGCAACTATTATTTACCGCGTCCTGCGTGACCTCAGATTAAGGCAATGGGATTCTTTGACTCCGAGATTGTTCAAGAAGAAGCGAAAAAACTATTCCACGACTATCAATCGTTGGTCCAGCTTGGCAGTAGTTATGGCAAGTTCGATCGTGAAGGCAAGCTGATGTACATCGAGCAGATGGAAGCCATTATGGATCGCTACAAGGTTTTTATGAAGCGCTTTGAGCTTTCCGAGGATTTCTCCGCTCAGATGACCGTTGAGCAGCTTAAAACTCAGTTAGGGCAGTTTGGGATGACTCCCCAGCAGATGTTTGATCAAATGGCGTTAACGCTAGCCCGAATGAAATCCGAAATTGAAAAATAAATCACTTTACGAGAACTCCGGGAATCTTAACCCGGAGTTTTTCATTGGAGCGATCGTTTTATACCAGTCTCCAAAAGTTCTACAACCCACCAGTCCCGCCTAGAGACGCGAACACCGTAGGTGCAGCGAAGCTTCTAATCGCGTCTCTCCCAGATCCGTAGCGAGTCGTTAGAGATGTAGCATTACCGCATCACTCAGCAACCCTTTTCGCCTGTCGCCAATTGCGGAACGGATAAAGCAGATGAGAGCGAAAATTCTCCGGAATCGTTTCTCCAGCGATACCAAAATTCTGGGGCTGTCTACCACAAGGCATATAAAACGTCCCAAAAATCACATCAAAAATGGGAAACAATCCCGCAAAGTTTTTGCCCTGCCCGTCCTCGTCCGTCGTGTGATGCCAACGATGAAACGCTGGACTCGCAAGCAGATAGCGAAGCGGCCCATATGTCCAGCGCACGTTCGCATGGATGAACGCAACATAAGCAGACAGCAGCGGCACATAAGCTTCAACCGCGATCGGAGAAAGCCCAAGCAGCAGAACTGGGGACGATTGACACACTCGCGAGATAATATCGTTGACGGGATGTAAACGCACCGCCGTGAGCCAGTCGATCGTATCAGCACTATGATGCACCGCATGATAATCCCAAAGCTGCTGAGTGTGATGCCAGCGATGCGTCCAGTAGCCCACAAAATCGCCCATGACGATCGCGAGTAATCCCTGCTGCCACAAGGGCAACTGTGCAATTGGGCCGTATCCCGCGAGAACATCATGCCAAGCCAGTGAGCGACCCAAGAGTAAGTAAATCGGCACAAATATCAGCGCGATCGAGATGATGCTTAAAATCTGAATCGCCATTGGCGTGAAGAACCAATAAAACGTATCGAGCCACACTCCACGCCGCCATTTAGGCTGATTGGGAATGCTAGGGAAAAGCCGTTCGAGAATGCCAAAAAGAACCGTTAGAACAATAAATAGAACAAGAGTTCTGATTAAACGTTCTTGCATAATGGGGATGATGTCTCGCAGTTTCCCCTAAGGTTTACTACGATCGTCGCTAAAATTCAACACTGAATCATAATTGATAACGTGTTCTAGAGTCGTTCTGCATCACAGCCCCTATGCAGAAGCGACTCAGCTCTCCTCAGAGTGGCGATAAACCGGAAGTAAGACGTTAAACGTTGATCCTTCCCCGATGCGGCTTTTCACAGTGATTGAGCCGCCACAGTGTAGAAGCAACTTCTGCACGATCGTCAATCCCAAGCCAGCACCGCCCATATCATCATCCACGGATTGTCTAACTCGATAAAAGCGATCGAAAATCTTGGGGATTTCAGTCGATGGAATCCCGATCCCCGTATCGCGAAACTCAAGCTGAATATAATCTCCCTGCTGTTTCGCCCGTACCCAAACTTGCCCGCCACGCGGGGTAAATTTGATCGCGTTATGCAGCAAATTCACGACAATCTGCTTTAACCAAATCGATAAACAGGCGATCGCTGGCAGCTCTTCAGGAATGACATACGCTAACCTCACTCCTTTCTCTTCTGCTAAAGGTTGATACGTGCTGACAACGCCCGGAACGATCTCGCTCAACCGGAGTGCCTGAGCCGTCCGATGCTCTGCAAGCTGATCTAGACTAACCAGATCCAGTAAGCTCTTGATCAGCGAACTTTGCCGATCGCACTCCCTTGCCAGCAAGTCCATATAGCGCTGCTTTTGCTGAGGTTTCAGTGTGGGTGAATTGAGCAACGTCAGCGCTGTCTTCATATTGGTTAACGGGGTGCGTAGCTCTTGCCCCACGTTGTGCAAAAACTCATCTTTTAATCGAATCGTGCTAATTAGCTCCTCGTTCTGAAGCTGGAGCAAATTTGCCAATTCAGCTTGCCGACGATGCGTACTTGATCGCTGCCATAGGTCTTCTTGTCGCTGAACCTGTTTTGCTAAAAGCTGATTGATAACGGCTAGATCAAGCGGACTCGATTCTGGAAGCGTTTCGCTTCTTGGCGCAAACGGCTGTAGCACCGCGATCGCCTGCCGGATTACTTCTGGGTCAATGACTAGAAATGCCATCAGGGACTGCTTTTTTTCGGTGACATCCTCGTCGATCGTGCTTGTCCCTAGCGCATCTGCTTCGCGGTTGGGCACTCTAGCGCGATGCCCAACCAGCAATCCGCAAAATTGCTTCGACCAAATCAGCAAAAAAAATTCTTTTCTTAAGCTACTCTCTAGAGGCAGGGTAATCGTAGTCAGCGCGGGGATCGCATAGGCAGGTAATGAGGGTTCGAGTTCCGCTTTCAGTCCTAATGCGGGTTCTGGAAGGTCGTCGCGCGGATTCTTAAAGTAAAAGATTTGCTGAAGCGGGGTCAGTCGATCAAGATAGCGATCAAACTCCAATTGCCACGCTTCTCCTTTCGGCAACTTTGCCCACACTAATGCTGGCTCACCCTGATCGATGAGCAGATCGATTAAACTACTCATCAGCGCTTTGAACGTAACTGGGCTGACGTGCATGACTGGCGGTGCTGAGGCTGAACCCGCGACAAGCTCAAACAAAGAGATCTCAGAAGTTACAACTGATGCCATACCGGGATGTTACGGAGAATTAGGGAAGACTGAAAGCGATGTTAACGAGATAAGTGGAGATGCCGGAATATCAGTAGGTTTGCTCTGTAATATATCTAGCCGCAATTCATTGAAGTAAACAGAAAAGTTTGAAAAAACGTTACTCCAAGTGAGCTAGATGCAGCAAAAGCGAGACGGTAGAGTCACCAAACGGTGAAATTAGATGTTCGCTTCTTAAGCAGTGTACTCTCACTGAAGCGTTTCAGGACAATTTCTTCTGCATAGGTTCTTCGTTTCTCGATCTCAAGAGGGAATTTGTTTACGCATATTTCTGCCTTTTTATCAATGATCTTTAAACAAAAGAGACATAATGTGGACGTAATCGATAGGGTTGGGTCTGAAGCACCTCAAATATCGAAGTTGTTTCACTGGAGATCACGGCAATGGCTGGACAAATGTGTTGGTTAGCAGGATTGGGCGGAGGCACGAAGATTCTTCACCTTCGCGAACGCCCTCACCAACCCTGGACACCCTATACAGCTTTTCCTCAGTATCGCGTCCCCGATTTGCAGATTCGCGGTGCCTCGAAGGGCTGGACAACTTATCAAAAATTACGCGAGGCAGGCTGGACGCTGATTGCCAGTGATGCAGCTTACGCAAAGATCCCTTCACCCGTCGAAGCCCAACGTTAAACGCAATCTGTAATGTCCACACTTCGTCTTCGTCGGTGGCAGAATCCGCGATCGCTGGGTTCTGACGCAGGCACATCATGAAACTGGAGGAATTCAAACGTCTATGGCTTCTCCAACTTCATCTTGTGCAGGCTTTGTTCGAGTGTTGCAGGATCAGCAATATGCGGCGATTGAGCACTGTGATGCCCTAAAGCATCCCTTGGCAAAGCCTGCTGCAAAGGTTCATAAGCTCTGTACTGTTGTCGAAAACGGTCGAGTTGTAGTTCGTCCGATCGAGTCGGCTAGACCTGAGCCGGAGTGATCAGCCCTGTGTCTCGAATGCGTAATGCCAAATGAGCGCGAAGGTTGGAGCCTGGCTTCCTTTAGCTCTTGAATGTTTACGTGCAACTGCTGAGCTAGGTCACGGTTGGGAAGCTCGATCGACCTATTGTGTTTGTCCTTTCGTGAAAGAGAACTTTTGTTCTATTTTTCGCTCAATCGCTGGAAATGCGGTGATTGTAAGATTTCTTGCTTTTCGGGATGGTGCATTGAAGCAATTGCAGACAGGAACTCTCAGAGCGATCGATAAGTTTGGTGGATGAAATCGATCAATGCAACGTTGGACTAAATGCGATTGCTCAGATTTGAGAACCTCTGCACTGCGAGGACAGAATTTCGCTACTTGATCGACAGCACCACCTGAAGCGCTTGATTCAAGATTTCAGTCGCTCTTGCTCGATTTGCAACTCTGTCTTTGGCAATGTACT
>NZ_JAMPLJ010000012.1:0-50458 GCF_039962505.1 Leptolyngbya sp. DQ-M1 | reverse complement strand
GATTCTGCCATTTTTGACCGTGTGTTTTGGCTCGCAACTGGGACAGGAAAGCATGACAGCGAGAAAAACCTAAACATCGCTTATCATTCTATCCTTACTTGTTTAGGACTACCCGCAATGTTAATTGGAGCGAGTAAGCATTTGAGATCGCGATCGCAACTGCTGTCGTTCTATTTGGCTTAAACTCTGGCGCAGCACTGGCAACAGTGGTAGGTGTCTCGATTGAAGTTCCGGTGATGCTAATGCGGGTCGCAGTCTATAAACGGACAGCAGCCTGATTTCCCCGTGAACCCGAAAAAGCGACCCTGCCCCATCTGCGCTGTGTTGGGTCACGCCGCTAGATATGAGACTTCGATTTTGGCGAATCTCGGTCTAGACGTGGTGTACTACTGTTCAACTCCTTGATTGCAGAATCGTTGAATAGGAGCGCAGGAGATTGCAATTGAGCGAGCGGAGCCTGATTTGTTTTTGTGTTGCTTGCGAGTCGATGCGGACAAACTCGTTGCACATAAGCTAAAGCTTTTGGATAGCGGGTATGGTGGATCGATCGCGCTCCATCGATGCCCCACGCTGCTTCAAAACTCATCCCAGGGACTCCATTCCGTTTTTGAATTCCTAAGCGATCGTAGATATCAATTCGCGTTCCATCCTGGGTGTGCGTTGTTCCATCGCCACAGTAATCGGCACGAATCATCCGTACACAAGCTTGATGATACTCTTTGAGCGATTGCCCTTTGATCGTTTGCCAAGGTCTATAGCCTAAGCGAACACACTTTGCTAATGCACCACTTAGGCAGCTAAACGTGATGCGGTTTTCGTTCCCTTGGTAAGTGCCGCTGCGATCCCAGGTTCCTCGAAGTGCAATTGCTTTCGCCGCAAAGTGATCCGTGGCTCGACAGTAGTTTTGCCAAGCCTGGTTTTTGGTTTGATAGAACACGGTGTAAAGGTAAGTTTCTTGCTGTGGATCTTGCGGATCGAGTTCAATACTGCGAATTTGAAACTTCAAGCGATGTCCTTGGGCATCGAAGCCAACGATCGTACTTCCCGGTGCTAGAGCATTGATCGAGGCGGCAGGGTTCGGTTGAGATTTAGCAAAATCAACAATGCCAATGTTAATCGCGATCGACAAACAAAACAGAGAGCTAAACCAAGATTGAAGCATAAGCTAGAACTGCATAAAGCGATTCAGAAGCCCATCCCTAGAATGAATCAAGGGATGGGATTGAGTGATGAGTGTTAAGCCTCAAGCAAATCGCCTGAGACTGAAAACTAGAGGTTAGTCATTTACGGTCGCGTTATCCTGATTCACCGTCTCCTGAGCCTCAAATTGAAGAGACGGCTCGGCATGATCGACAGTAGAACCATCCAATGATGTACCGTTTAGGTTAGAACCATAAAAGTCTGAACTAGCAGGATCTTCAGGTTGAAGAGATGATTCGACACGATCGACAGTAGAACCATCTACCGATGTACCGTTCAAAACGACTCCATAAAAGTCTGAACTAGCAGGATCTTCAGGTTGAAGAGACAGCTGGGCACGATCGACAGTAGAACCATCTACTGATGTACCGTTCAGAGTGACTCCGGCTTTTGCGATCGATGCAAAAGACAAAACACCCAGAGTTGTCAGGATAGCAACAGTGCAGAATTGACGCTTCATAATTGTCCTCTTGTTGTGGTCATAAAGTTGAGATTTAGCGAAGCTTGAATGTAAGCTGTTCGCTTGATGTTTCTCAAGATAGAGAATAATCGGGGAGAACTAGAGGAGAAAAACTAATTTATGCCTGCTCGATTGTTGCGTTCTTGTAAGAATGCTTTAAGACGCGGGATGACCTACCTTACAATCACTTTAGGGTTAGGTGAGCGATAGGTATGAGGGTTTTAGTAGTTGAAGATGATTTGATCGTGACAGATGCGATTATACGATCGCTGAGCGAACACCATTACGCAGTAGACACAGCAGAGGACGGCGCGATTGGGTGGGAATGCGTTGAGAGCACAACTTATGACCTGATCCTGATTGATGTAGGATTGCCTAAATTGGATGGGATCACGCTCTGCCAGAGAATTCGCGATCGCGGTTGTGGAACCCCAATCTTATTGATGACCGCCAAAGATGACAGCACCTATCGGATTCGAGGCTTAGACTCAGGAGCAGATGACTATTTAGCAAAGCCATTCGACTTGGGAGAGCTTCAAGCCCGAGTTAGAGCCTTGTTGAGACGGGGAACGGTAGCAGCAAGCCCAGTTTTGACCATTGGAAAATTACAGCTCGATCCGCGATCGTGCCAAGTCACCTATGCTGAGAAACTACTGCCGCTGACACCGAAAGAGTATAGTTTGCTCGAATTGTTTCTACGCCATCCTAGTCGCGTTTTTAGCTGTGGAGACATCATCGAGCATCTTTGGACGTTTGACGATCCGCCTCAGGAAGAGAGCGTCAAATCTCACATTAAAGGATTGCGGCAGAAGCTAAAAGCAGGCGGTGCAGTCGATTGGATTGAGAACGTGTATGGGTTAGGATATCGATTGCGCGAAGGCATTGAAGCCAATCAGGAACAATCCGCACAGTCCTATGACAATCAGGTTGCACAGCTTTGGGAGCAGTATCGTGGGTTAATGGCAGAACGATTTGCGGTGCTGCAACAATCGGCCCATACTTACCCCTTACCAATTGAACTGCGAGAAGCAGCAGAACGCGCTGCTCATAAATTAGCGGGGGTTTTAGGGATGTTCGATCGAGATGAAGGAACACAGATTGCTCGACAGCTTGAAAAACAGTTTGAAGGACAAGCCGAATTACCAGCGGAAGAAGTGCGATCGCTGGTTCGACGCTTGGGTGATATTCTGAATCTTTCGGCTCCGGTCGAAACGAGTGGAAGCCCCCTAAATCTTCCAAAAATAGATGAGTTTGAATCTGAAGTCCCCCGCGATGGGAAAGATTCTAAATCATCTCTCCGCTCTTGGACGGTTCTGGCAGTCGATGATGATCCGATCGTTCTTGCCACCTTGAAACAGCTTCTTGAACCTTGGGGAATGTGCTTAACAGGAATCGATAATCCACTGCAATTTTGGACGGTTTTATCAGCGATCAATCCCGATCTGCTGATTCTGGATGTCGAAATGCCGCAGATGAATGGGGTTGCACTTTGTCAGGCGATTCGAGCAAATCCAGCTTGGCAAAGTTTACCGATCGTCTTTCTCACTGCTCATCAAGATACTGCAACCGTTCAACAAATCTTTGCAGCCGGAGCCGATGACTATGTTGTCAAACCGATTGTTGGGCAAGAATTACTTTCACGGCTCACCCAACGGTTAGAACGATTGCGACTGCTACAAACACTGAGCACCAAAGATTCGATTACCGGACTGGCAAATCAGTTTTATTCGAGTCAAGCGATCGAAGCTCAATTCCGCAACCATCAAACAACTTACCTTGCAATTCTCTACATTCCCATGCTAAGACAAATCAACATTCAGCAGGGACACACGATTGGAAATCAGATTCTCAAGCAAACTGGGCAATGCTTGCAAGCTAGTTTTTGTAACGGCGAAATTCTCGGCTATTGGAGAAACGGTGAATTTATAATTGCCAGTTCTCAAACCACAAAAGCAAAATTTCAGGAGCAATTATCAGAAGTCATCGCAATGCTGCAACGACAACCGTTTGAAGCTCCGAATCTGATTTATCGTTCTGCCGTAGTGAACTATCCAACCGATGGACTCACGCTACGATCGCTCTATCAAACTGCAAGTCTCTGCTTAGAAGGATCAATTCATGAGTGAAGCACTAACCCCTCAAGCTCAACACCTGCAACGTGAAGACTTAATTACGGTTTTAGAAACCGCTGTGGATTTAATTGGTATTGCTGACGCAACAGGACGCACTCTCTATTTCAACCAGGCTGCACGTCGAGTATTAGGATTTGGGGATACCGAAGACTTATCGCAAAAAACTATTTCAGAATATCATCCGCCCGAAGTCGCTAAAGTTTTGTTGGAAGAAGCTTTTCCGATCGCGCTTCGAGACGGAATCTGGACTGGAGAAACAGTTCTTCTCACACGAGATCAACGAGAAATTTCAGCTTCTCAAATCATTGTCACGCACAAAAATCCAGATGGATCGCTCAAATTTGTCTCCACGATTTTGCGAGATATCACCGAGCAGAAAGCCATTGAAGAACAACTGCGTCGTAGTAATGCTCTACTGAAAGCACAACAAGAAGCGTCGATCGATGGCATCTTGGTGGCAGATGAACATCGCAATATCGTGGACTACAATCAAAAGTTTTGCGAAATCTGGCGACTGCCTCAGATTTTACCAACTCAAAATTCTCGGCAGGTTGCCGAAATGGTTGCAAATCAGCTTGAAGACTCAGACGCTTTTTTAGCACGCATCGAAGCGCTTTATCAAAACTTAGACGAAGTTCTTTACGATGAGCTTTCGTTGAAAGATGGGCGGACGATCGAACGTCACAGCAAGGCCGTCAAATCTTCTACTGGTGAGTACTATGGGCGCATTACCTTCTTTCGAGATATTAGCGATCGCAAGCAAACCGAGGCGGCTTTGCAACGCAGCGAACAGCACTTTCGCAACATTGTAGAAAACGCAAATGATATTTTATTTGTCAATACACCAGAGGGAATTTTTAGCTACGTTTCGCCAAACGTCATCAACGTCATGGGCTACTTGCCTGAAGAAATGATTGGGAAACCATTCCCTCAATTTCTGCATCCTGACGATGCTGAACTGTGTTTTAAGCTGAACCAACAGATGGTCGAGACCCGTGAACCGCAAGCCGGGATTGAATGTCGATCTCTTTACAAAGACGGCAGTTACCGATGGCAAGTCGTCAACGTTGCACCGACTCTTGGAGTGGACGGAGAATTACAAATCATTGGCGTCGCGCGAGACATTCACGATCGTAAATTAACCGAAGAAGCCTTGCGTCTGAGTGAAGCGCGATATCGGGCTTTTGTGACGGCAACGGCTCAAGCTGTTTGGATGACCAACGCGGTCGGAGAAGTGGTCGAAGATATTCCGCTTTGGTGTGCGTTAACTGGACGCAGCCAAGCCAGCGCAAATGGATGGGGATGGCTCGAGAGCATTCACCCAGACGATCGAGCAACGACCGCAGAAGTTTGGCTAGAAGCAGTTCGCTCTGGGAAAGTTTACGAAGTAGAGCAACGCATTCAAGTGGCATCCGGCGAGTATCGATTGTTTTCAGTTCGGGGCGTGCCCATCCTCGATGAGCAAGGCAACATTCAAGAATGGATCGGAACGAAAACCGATATCACGGAACAAAAACAAGCTGAAGCAATATTGCTTCAGCAGAATGGGCTGTTGCAAGCTCAACAACAAGCCTTACAGGAGAAAGAAGCACAATATCGCACGATCTTTGAGGCAATTACTGATGCCTTGTTCATCCTGGATCTTGACACAATCACTGTAGTCGAAGTGAACCCTGCTACTTGCCAAATGCATGGGTACTCATACGAGGAATTTTTAACGTTACATCCATCGGAGTATATTCATCCAGACAGCATATCGGTATTTCATAGCTTTCTCGAAGCAATGACCTTAAAGCAGCCGTTCTGTGGTGAAGCAGTTGATGTTCGCAAGGATGGCAGCCTGGTTGATGTTGAAGTTAAAGGAACCACCTGTTTTTACAATGGAAAACCGCATGTTTTAGCGATGGTGCGAGATATTAGCGATCGTAAAGGTGCCGAAAGAGCGCTGCAACGTCGAGCGAGGTTAGATCATTTACTCAGCTATCTTTCTCGGCAGTTTATTGACCAGGATGCAGAAACCGCGATTCATCTTGCTTTAGAATCGATCGCGCGTCATATTGGCGCAGAACGAGGCACAATCTTCGAGTACAACGCTGACCAGACGAGATGCCAATTAGTGTACGAATGGTGTGGTGATGGAATTACGCCGCTCACTCCCGAAGCAAGAGTGTCGAGCGTGCCTGAGCATCCACATTTGCATCAGCACTTTTTATCGGGACAAGCCTTGCATACGGTTGGTGTTCAGACGATGCCAGAAACACCAGAGCGAGAGCTATTTACCCGTCAGTCGATTCAATCGGTGCTGGGAGTTCCTGTGATCTATCGAGGGCAGGTGACTGGCTTTTTGGGAATAGACACGGTTCATTTTCAGAAAGATTGGAGCCAGGAAGATATCAACTGTCTTAAGCTTGTGAGCGAACTGATTGCGATCGGACGAGCAAGACACAAGGCTGAAACCGATTTACGCATTGCTAAGGAAGCGGCTGAGGCAGCAAATCTAGCAAAGAGTACATTCTTAGCTAACATGAGCCATGAGTTACGCACACCCTTGAATGCAATTCTAGGCTTTTCGCAATTGATCGAACGCGATGCTACTCTTCCTGATCGCCAACGCGATTCTCTTGCCATTATCAATCGCAGTGGTGAACACTTGCTGAATTTAATCAATGATGTGTTAGAGATGTCAAAGATCGAAGCAGGACGAACGACTTTGAATGTGGTTTCTTTTGATCTGCATCATCTTTTACAGACGATACAAGAGATGTTCTTGATTCGAGCGAAAGCAAAGAAACTCGCGCTGAACTTTGCGATCGCGCCCAATCTGCCTCAGTACATTCAAACCGATGAAAACAAACTGCGCCAAGTCCTAATTAATTTGCTGAGCAATGCCCTGAAATTTACAGACAGTGGCAGCATTACGCTAGAAGCTACCGTGCAGTCAGAATTAACGCTGCAATTCAAAGTTCAAGATACGGGACAGGGAATTGCTCCAGAAGAATTCGAGCAGCTATTTCGCCCATTTATCCAAACCAGTAGCGGTTCTCAACTACGAGAAGGCACAGGGCTTGGGTTAACCATTAGTCGGCGATTTGTGCGATTGATGGGCGGAGAGATGCACATTGAATCAACTGTGGGACAAGGATCAACGTTTTCCTTTGAAATTCAAATTGAGATCGCGAATCCAGCAGAAGTTGCACCTACCTCGACTTCAAAGCGAGTGCTGCAACTAGCACCAGAGCAACCCCGATATCGAATTTTAGTTGTTGACGATCGCTCTGAGAATCGAGATTTCGTCGAGCAATTGTTAACAATGGTGGGATTTGAAACCCAATCAGCCGTGAATGGAGAAGATGCGATCGCACAATGGCAGCAATGGCAACCTCACCTGATTTTGATGGATATGCGAATGCCGATCGTGAATGGCTATGAGGCAACTCGGCAAATCCGGGTGCTTGAATCGGCTCAAACTCGACCCAAGATTCTGGCATTAACCGCCAGTGCCTTTGAAGAACAACGCGCTTCAGTTCTGGCGGCTGGCTGCGATGATTTTCTAGCAAAACCCTTTCGAGAAGCTCACTTAT
This sequence comes from Leptolyngbya sp. DQ-M1, assembly GCF_039962505.1. Classification (NCBI taxonomy): domain Bacteria; kingdom Bacillati; phylum Cyanobacteriota; class Cyanophyceae; order Leptolyngbyales; family Leptolyngbyaceae; genus Leptolyngbya; species Leptolyngbya sp. DQ-M1. Next base: position 43,085 of record NZ_JAMPLJ010000012.1, on the reverse strand, counting down.
TTGAGAAACTCGCGAAGCATCTTGGGGTGAACTATCTGTATGAAGAAGAGAACGAACATCCGATTGATTCATCGCCTGAGTTAACGTTAACTCGTGTAATGCTTGCGACAATGCCTCAAGATTGGATTGCACAACTGCATCAAGCCTCGCTTGCTGTCGATGCTGACCGAATCCTGCAATTGGTTCAGCAAATCCCAGAGACGAATCAACGAGTTGCGATCGCCCTAACGGAGTTAGTTCAAAAGTTTTGTTTTGACGAAATTACTGAGCTTTCTCAATAAACTATCTCGATCGCAACCATCCAGCCGATGTTCCTCCTAGCGAGATTCAGCACGATAAACTGTTTCAACAGTTTTGTCGTAAAGTTGATTGATTTGTTGAAAGAGTGGATTGCTAGGATCGATCGCGGATTTGCAATCTGAAATTTCTTCAACGGTCTGTTTAATAAGGAAGCGGTACAACGTTAAGGATCTTTAATCGGTTCAGCCTTGGTGCTTTGAATCAGAGAGAGTGCTGTGACGGACTGAATCGAGGTTGAAACTACACCGCCGAAGAGTAGCAAACTGATAGTTGCTCAAAGGAAAAGAGAAGCATTCATAATGATTGAATCTGTGGCGATGGATTCAGTGTAGCGATCGCACTCCGATTCATTCGGCTAATACCAGATTGATTTGTGGATGCGACAGATTCTCGCCCCCTAAATCCCCCAGAATGGGGGACTTTGAGTATGATCTGTCGCATTCTATGTTTAATTCGGTATAAGTTGCAGAAATTGCAACATCGACCTAAAAAATGAATGCTAGAACACCGTCCTAGCATTCATGTCTATGCTGCACAGGTTTAAACGTAAGGGTTAAGCACTCCGCCAGCGACGAGCGAATTCAGTTAAAGTAGCCGTCGAAATTTGGGTTTGCAGCCAATCTAAAGCGCGGGTTTGATGCGGCTTTTCAGTCGGATTGTAAGCATCGAACATCTTCCACAAGTAGCGTTGATCGACTAACTTTCTGAGAGTTGCCCAGGTGAGGTTGCCCACAATGCCATCTGCGGTTAAAGCATTGTTACGTTGGAACTGGATCACGGCTGCCTGTGTTTTCGCACCAAAACTACCATCGACAAGCAGCTTCGCTCCGGTTTTATTTAATAATTGTTGCAGATCGTAGACGGCTGCACCTGTGCTATTGAGTCGCAGCACTGGATCAGGAGAAACGGCTTGATTTTCCCACCGTTGAGTGAAAGCGCGAAAAGTCGGATAAGATAGTTGGGTTTCTAACCAGTTGACAGCTCCGGATTGATGCTGGTATTTGAACGGCTCGAAATAGCGGCAAACTGCTTTGAGATCGATCGCAGAGGCTTGTAAGTTCACTTGAGTTGATTCCATGATTTGCTTCCTTGGTGTTGTACACCGGATAGTTGAGTGAATGTGAAAGGACAATAGCGGCTACTTGAGCCAGGACAACGATCGCACAATCTTCGTTGCTTCATTTGGCGTAATCGTATTGCGGCACTGAGCAGATGCACCTTTGTAATAAGACTTCTGCACTATTTCAGCTCCGCTAATGCGATAGAACGGACTCACTCCCGCCCAATCTGTTAATAAATTGGGCTGTGGCGAGTTAAGCTGCTGCGATGAGGGCATTTTGAATTCGCCATTTTGCTGACCAAACAAGAGTGAAGTTTCACCAAATAATTGAGTATTGATTTTGACTTCATATTCGGCTGGAACCCCACCGATACCACCACCGGTGGCTTCGATCGCAAAACAGCGATCTTGTTGCGCGTTACGATAAACAATGCCGTATTGCGGCCCAAATCGACACGTGCCTTTATCCGAACGAGGTGCATTGGCAGGGCAAGGTTTAACCTCGACTTTGCTAACGGTGTAACCCGCAGGGATGAAGCTGGGGACTGCGATCGCGATTCCTAATGACTTCAATGAGGCTTGCTGCTTCGGGGTTAGGCTTCCTGATTGATTCGCAGGCTGACCGAAAGCAATCCCCACGCCCGGAGAAATTTGATCAGCGACGATCGCAGTTCCATTCACGATGGTTCCGGGTGCAACTTCTGGAGCCGTCGAAGGATTACTCGGATAAGCTGAACCATCAAATTTCAAGCTGTGGTAGCTTGGCTTTCCACCCCCGCCTCCGACAAACAGCACGATATCCCGCCAACCTTTCGTTTTTTGGGTGCTAACGACGATCGGGTTATTGACGATCGTATGTCGTGAAATCAGGCTGTAACCCTGTCCCGTTGTTCTGAAAATCAGCATCGTACAGCCACCCGTGCCACAAGTTGTTGATCCAACGAGATATACGATCTTTTCATTGCGTCCATCACCATCTAAGTCGATCGAGTTGTAAAGATAGCGAATAGTCGTAACATCTCCGCTTAGCTCTCGACGAATGGCTTCTTCTAACCCTGGGTGGGATTGAGTTTCTGAAAATTTATAGTTCAACGCTCGAAAGCGAATTCCATTGACGTTTGGCAGAGCTTGCATCGGTCGATTTAAGCGCTGTGCAACCTTAAGCGCATGATTGCCTTCAGAAAGTTGCGCTTGTGCTAAAGCAGGAATTTTTGGAGATTCATTCAAGCCTAAACCAAGCGCAACGGTAAACGACATCAGAAAGCGGTATAGTTTCATAGCGATTTTTAAGAGAGTGCAGAAGGCTTACCGTTTTACTGCTTCAATGATGCTAAGCATTGAGGGTGTTGGGATTACGCGCGTAAGTTCAAAGCCGTTTGATCGTAACAACGATCGATACTCTGCTTCAGTGCGTTCCCGTCCGCCCGTCATCAACAGCATAATCACGTCAATGAGTTTTACTGGAGCAGGTTCATTTCCGGGTGGAATAATGCCTTCAACCAGCAGCAGCTTGCTCTGATCGCTCATCGCGCGATGACAATTTCTCAGAATGATCGAGGACTTTTCATCGTCCCAATCATGAATAATCCATCGCATCAGGTAAGCATCGCCCCCCGTTGGCACAGACTCAAAGAAGTTTCCGGCAACGGGTTGAATATTCTCATCTACACTGACAGTCGCAATGATTTCGGACAGATCAAATAAGATGCCTTTGAGGTGAGGATGTGAGCGCAAAATTGCCGAAATCAAACTTCCTTGCGCTCCACCCACATCGACGATCGTTCTAAATTCAGAAAAGTCATAGCTTGCAGCGACCGCTTCGGCGATCGCAGTCCCCATACTGGTCATCGATTGCGAGAATACCTTCCCCGCCTCAGGATGTTGAGCATAGTAATCCCAGACCGGCATTCCTGCTGCGGCATCAAACGCAACCTCGCCCGTTTTCAGGCTGTGCAACCCGTTGCTCCAGCCTAAAGAATGGTCATCTCCCATCTGTGCCATTGCAGCATATCGCATTGAGCCAGGACTATCGCTCTTGAGTGTTGCACCCAACGGAGTCAGTGCAAAACATTGATCCGAAACTTCGGTAAAGATGCCGACACTGCCCAAGGCGCGTAGGAGTCGGTAGAGCGATCGCGGATCAGTCTGTGTTCCTGCTGCAAGTTGAGCAATCGTTTTCGGCTGATCATCAAACAAATCCGCAACGCCTAACTTTGCAGCAAGATGAATCGATCGAGCAACCCAAAAGCCACCGATCAAACTCAGCATTGTCTCTTGCGGAGCAACTTCTACTCTTTCCATCGTCATCATGATTCTTTTCGCTCCAGTTAATTCCTAAGCTTCAACAAGTTGGGACGCAGCCTGATTCAGAAATGCCTCATAGCTAGCAGCTTGAGCAAATTGCAGGTATTCCTTTGCCATTTCGGGGGTGAGCAATTCGAGCATGAATTTGTTCTCTACCCAAAATTCCATCACTTTAAAGGGACCGCGATCGCACAATCGCACTAGCCATCCTTCGCGATCGGCGATTTGTGTAATCTGTACTTGCGAGACCGAGACCGAAAGTGCAGCATGAACAGACGTAAAGGTTTGAGCAATTCCTGAAGAAAAGCCAACTTGTTCTGACTCGGGAGTCAACTGAGTATCAGCCGGATAAAGCTCGATTCCGGTTCCAAAGCCATCATCGACGATTACGATATAGCTTCCTTCATGGGGAGGAAAGGGAAAACAACGACCCTGCAATACTTCTGCTAGAACATTAGCAACGTGCAACGGATGGTTAACGGCGATTGAAATGTGATGAAACATAGTGACCTCTAATTCCTGGTTGGTTGATGTCCCTTACAGTAGGCAACGATCGAGGAGAAGTCGGGGAATTTTCAACTCGTTTCGTTCATGAATCGGGGAAATCCGTTTTTTTGCTGAGATTACTTTAGAGACTGGTGATCTCACCTTAAGATCTAGTGAGAGTTCCAATGAAATTCTGCAATGCCTGAGCCTACACCAAAAGCCGACATTCTAGTCATTGACGATACGCCGGAAAATCTCAATCTGTTATCAACCCTGCTGATTGAACACGGCTACAAGGTTCGCAGCGTTACGAAGGGTTCGACGGGCATTCGAGGCGCTCAAGTAATGCCGCCGGATTTGATCCTGCTCGATGTGAATATGCCGCAGATGAGCGGATACGAAGTTTGCCAACACCTGAAAGCCGACGATCGTACCCGTGATATTCCCATCATTTTTATCAGTGCTTTAGAAGCCGTGAGCGACAAAGTAAAGGCGTTTCAAGCAGGCGGTGTCGATTACATTACAAAACCGTTTCAGATCGAAGAAGTCTTGGCTCGAATTGAAACCCATCTCACATTGAGACGACTTCAGAATCAACTGCAATCTCAAAACGAACAACTTCAGCAAGAAATTCGCGAACGCTTGCGCGTCGAAGACGAACGCAAACACGCAGAGGAAAAATTTGCCACCATTTTTCAACAAAGCCCTAATCCGATCGCGATCGTGACCGTTCCTGAAGGGCAATTAATTGAAGTAAATCCTAGCTTTCTCAGCATTAGTGGTTACACACGAGATCAAGTCATCGGCAGTTCGATTACAAAGCTACATTTAGGTCACGATTCAGCCACTTTTCTGCGTCGTCTTCAAACCACAGAAACCTTTCATAACTTAGAATTTGAACTGCTTACCCACTCCGGCAATGTTAAAAGTATTTTGCTATCCTTCGATCGCATTGAACTAAACGGAACAACTTGCGCTTTACTGATTGCAAACGACATCACCGAGCGTAAACGTCTCGAAAATGAATTTATTTCCTTAGTCAGCCATGAGCTACGCACTCCTTTAACCTCAATGATGGGAGCGCTTGATTTACTCAGTAGTGGGCAGTTAGGCAGCTTGACTGAGCAAGGGCAGCAAGTTCTCAGTATTGGCATAAAAAATGCAGAACGCTTGATCCGGTTAATTAATGACATTCTCGACCTCGAACGGATTCGCTCTGGCAAAATCACGATGAATCGGCGATCGTGCAATCTCGCTGACTTGATGACTCAGGCAACTGAAGAAATGCAAGCAATGGCGGATCGCTCTGAGATTCAATTGAGTACAGAACCAATGTCGATTTTGCTCAATGCTGATCCCGATCGCATTGTGCAAACCTTGACCAATCTTCTGAGTAATGCAATTAAGTTCTCATCCGCCCAAACAACAGTTCAGATGCGGGCTTGCAGTTCAGATCACGCTTCAAGTGTCTGTATTAGTGTTTGCGACCAAGGGCGAGGCATTCCCTCCCACCAGATCCAGACTATCTTTGAGCGATTTCAGCAGGTAGATGCCTCGGATGCTCGTCAAAAAGGCGGAACCGGACTTGGACTTGCCATTTGTCGTAATATCATCGAGCAGCATGGGGGCAGAATTTGGGTAGAAAGCACCGAGAACCAAGGCAGCACATTCTATATTGAATTGCCACTCAACATTTAATTAATTCAACCGTGTTTCCCCGACTTCTCCCCGATTCAGCGATACCTTATAAGCATTAGGTTGTTAGAGGATTGCGATGCATAAGCAAATTTTGATTGTGGATGACGAAGAAGATGTGCGAGCGATCGCAACACTCGGTCTCCAAATGGGAGCGGGCTGGGAAGTTCTCACTGCTAGCTCCGGAGCACAAGGAATTGCGATCGCAGCTCAACATCACCCCGATGCAATTCTGCTCGATCTGATGATGCCGAATATGGACGGTCGCGCCACTTTACAGCACCTCAAGCAACAACCTGAAACTCAATCCATTCCTGTAATTCTAATGACCGCTAAAGTGCAAGCCTCGGAGCAGCACAATCTCTATGATTTAGACGTTGCAGCTATTTTTACGAAACCCTTTCGTCCGCTTACCCTTGCCCAACAGATTATTGATGCTTTGACTTGGCGCTAAGTCGTTTGAGTGCCTTCGCATACTAACAGCCCGGTTTCGGAATCAGTCCGAAACGACGGGCTTTGTCTGTTTAGCCCCAAATTTCAGTCATCACGACCCTAACCAATCACCCCGATTTCTCCCTGATCTAGCGCTAATCTGTCAGCATTTACTTTCTCAAGGAGTACTGTAATGAACCATGCTGACTTCATGCAAATTGCATTTCAAGCAAGCTCTTTATGGGAGCAATTCAATCATCATTGGGGGCAACCTCCCCTAGACCATCAAACTCAGCAGACCGATGCAATTTTACAACGGTGGTGTGAAACTGCCGCTCAAGGGAATTGGGAAAAGTTTGAGAAACGGTTAGCGTGGGATGGGTTAGACAGCGCAACTGTAAAGGCTGTTTTGGCAGCATCCACAGTCAATCCAAAGGACGAACCAGTAAGCCTCTTACCTAACTCCGGCTGGATAGAAACACTCCAGGCGATCGTCCGAATGGCTTTAGAACAAAGCTTGAACGATCGTAAAACCATCGCACTTCCTATAGAGCCAGAAAAACCGCTCCCGTTTGAAGATATTTTGCTCCCTGTTCTTTTAGCTGCTCGTCAAAAGCTATGGGCACAGATAAACCCAACCGCCATGCAGGTTCTATCCGAAGGTGCTTATCTTCAGATAGAACGCCAATTTTTGCAACAACTAATCGCACTTTGCACTCCTACCTTGGATGCTGAGTTTTCGCGCTTTCGTCCACTCGGACAGACCTTACTGAATCGATTCATCACGCCTCAAGAACAGCTCAGTACAACTTATTACCGTGCCTTTGTTGAAAAGCAGTTATCAGATGGACTGCTCACTCTGTTCCAAACCTACCCTGTTTTAGGGAGATTGATTGCGACAACGGTTGATTTTTGGGTGAGTGCGATCGCGGATTTTCTTCAGCACCTCAATACCGATTGGGCTGATTTGCAACATACCTTCGCAGATTCAGCACCCCTCAGACAAGTGACGCAAGTGGAATCGTCGCTTTCTGATGCCCACCATCAAATGCGAACAGTGATCGCGCTGACCTTTGATTCAGGATTAAAACTAATCTATAAACCGAGAGATCTAGGATTGGAAGTTGCCTATCAACACCTCCTCGCTTGGTGCAATGAACAGAGTGAATTACTTCCGTTCAGAGTGTTGCGCGTTCTCGATCGCACCACTCATGGTTGGGTCGAATATGTAGAGCAGTTACCGTGTCAGGACGAACTTGCTGCCCAGCGTTTTTATCAGCGATCGGGAATGTTGCTCTGTCTGCTCTATGTCTTACGAACGACCGATTGTCACTATGGTAATTTGATCGCGAGCGGAGAGCATCTCGTTTTAGTTGACATGGAAGCATTGATGCATCCTACTGCTGATCCCTTGGTTGAAAGCTGGAACTCAACCAATGCTCAGAATGGCAGTGATCAACGGTTTTGGGATTCGGTGCTGCGAACAGGACTTTTGCCTCAGTGGGAACTCAATAAGCAAAATCGAGTTGCCTTTGATATTAGCGGTTTGGGCAGTGTTGATCCTCAACAAGCACCACGAAAGATGCCTTGCTGGAAAGCAATTAATAGCGATGATATGCGGCTAGTATATGAATTCGTGACCTTGCCGCTAGAAGCAAATGTGCCAGTTTTAAATGGGACACCGCTCTCCCCTAACAATTATCTTCCCCAATTGCTCGAAGGGTTTGAGGAAATGTATCGTTTCTTGCTACAGCAACGCGCATCATTGCTGGATAGTGATTCGCCTTTAAGCAACTTAAAGCACCAACGGGTAAGATTTGTCTTCCGTGCGACTCAAATTTACGATGCGATTAAGCAAAAGTCGCTATCTCCTCAGTTTCTCCGCAACGGCATCGATCGTAGTATTGAACTAGATGTTCTTAGCCGTGCTTTTTTAGTATCACCGACTAAGCCAAAAGCATGGGCGATTCTACAGGCAGAACGGAAATCATTAGAACAGCTTGATATTCCCCATTTTGAAGTAAGAGCAGAAGACGTTGCGTTAATGTCGGGTTCGCAAACTGTTGTAGAACAATACTTTCAGCATTCTAGCTTTAGCGAGGTAGAAGCGCAGCTTCAGCAACTGAGTGAGGGTGATCTAGCGCGGCAAGTAACATTGATTCGGGGTGCCTTTTGTGCGCGAATTGCCCGTGTTCCAAACCGCGATCGCACGTCTCCGATCCAGACGATCAACAATATTGCATCTCCTACGGCTGAATTGTTTTTACGCGAGGCAGAAGCGATCGCAGCGGAAATCGAGAATGCTGCGCTGCTCGAACCAGATGGCAGTGCCAGTTGGATTGCCCTAACCTATTTGCCTGAAGTCGAGCGATTCCAGTTCCGTCCTCTGGGAGACACACTGTACGATGGCAGGAGCGGAATTGCCTTATTTTTGGCGGCAATGAGTATGATAACAGGACGATCGCGGTATCGTTCCTTGGCACTCAGCGCACTAGGATCTCTGCGATCGTGGATGCATCATTCCGATATTGAGCTTTCTCAAAAAGTCGCAAACAGCTTGGGAATCGGTGGCGCAACAGGTTTAGGGTCTTTGATCTACGCCTTAGTTCGGATCAATCAATTCTTGCAAGAACCGACGCTGTTAGAAGATGCAGAGCGGATTGCGCGCTATATCACTCCAGAACTGATCGCAACAGATCATCAACTAGACATTCTTGGAGGTGCGGCGGGTGCAATTTTGGGATTGCTCACACTATACGAGGTCAGTAGCGATCCGAAAGTCTTAGCAGCAGCAGAATACTGTGGTCATCACCTCCTCACGCATCAAGTTAGCATCAATGACTTGCCTAAAAGCTGGAAAACAATTAGTGAAACACCGCTGACTGGCTTTTCTCATGGAGCAGCAGGCATCGCCTATGCTCTGCTAAGGCTTTATCGCGTCACCCGAAATCGCTGCTATTTTGAGGCTGCCCAAGAAGGGATAGCCTACGAGCGGCATCACTTCTCCGCACAGGTGAGAAATTGGGCAGATCTGCGGCACAAGCAGCCCAACTTCATGACGAGTTGGTGTCATGGCGCTCCAGGAATTGGATTGGCTCGGATGGGAAGCTTATTGATGCTAGAAACCGATTCAGAACGGAATGAGGCACAGCAAGAGATTAGAATTGCACTAGAAACGACAATGAACTATCCACAGGCGATCGATCATCTTTGCTGTGGCAATTTTGGTCGAGTTGAGGCACTATTGCTAGCTGAACAACTTGATGCCCGATCAGGCTGGAAAGAGAAAGCTAAGCAACAGGCAGCTTGGACAATCTCAAAATCAGAGCAAGCTGGCGGATATCAGCTATTTTTAGATTTGCCAACGATGTTTAATCCTGGTTTCTTCCAGGGAACGGCTGGGATTGGCTACCAGTTGTTGCGCTTAGCGAATCCAGAAGCATTGCCATCAGCGCTACTGTGGCACTGAACTCAACCAAGTAGCATTTCTTCAAATGACCCGAATAGCAAAGCTATTCGGGTTTTCTATTGCAGTAGTGCTTTCGGGGCTTATTGCCTCCCCCAGAACTACTCTTTTTAACTGAATTATCTCCTCTAGTTCTTCCCTTTCCTTCTCTATTGTTAAAAGCATCGAAGCCAAGAGGTTACGCAACAGACAAAAACCATCTGCAACTCAAACGTTTCGATATTCACTTACACACACATTCTGTACAAGGAGTTTCATCATGGCAAAGAGCCTAGAACAGTTCAATCAAGTTCTTCTGAACGACTCGACGATTCAAGAGCAACTGAAGGTTTCAATTGACCAAGCAGGGTTTGCAAAGCTGATGGTTAAGCTAGGAGCAGAAAAAGGCTATAGCTTCACCGCTGCTGATGTAGAAAAACAGATTTCTGCGGGTCAAGCGCTAGGAGTACGAGATCTCTGCAACGAGGAGTTAGAAGCAGTTGCCGGAGGACTGCAAGCTGCCTATACCGGAGGCTGTGATGGTCGGGGCTGGACAAGTTTGTTTGGTTGGTGCCGCGAAAACTAATTGATCGAAGATCGAGCAGTAGATATCCCTCGATCTTTCCTTTCTCCCCAAGAAGCTTGTTTATCTAATTGACTGACATACCCATTCTGTACAAGGAGTTTCATCATGGCAAAGAGCCTAGAACAATTCAATCAAGTTCTTCTGAACGACTCGACGATTCAAGAGCAACTAAAATTTACGGCTGATCAAGCAGGATTTGCAAAACTCATGGTTGAGCTAGGAGCGGAAAAAGGCTATAGCTTCACCACTGCTGATGTAGAAAAACAGATTTCTGCGGGTCAAACGGTAGAAGTGCGAGATCTCTGCAACGAAGAGTTAGAAGCAGTTGCCGGAGGATTGCAAGCTGCCTATACCGGAGGCTGTGATGGTCGGGGCTGGACAAGTTTGTTTGGTTGGTGCCGCGAAAACTAATCGATCGAAGATCGAGGGGTATCTACTCCTCGATCTCTTCCCAAGAAACCTGCCTATCTATTGGAGACTTAATCGAAGAGGATCTGACCTATGCCCTGCTCTATGGAAGACTATTTAAATGTTGTCGTTCCCTATCTCCCGTCGGAGTTGGTTTCTGCCTCAGCACTCTCTAATATTCGAGCATTATCCAAAGTGCTTCCACCCTTTTCCCTTGCGGGATTTGAGTCACGCTTAGGAACTGCCCAACCTGTTGTAGATCTATTAGTCAGATTTCCTCGATTGAAGTTGCCGCTACCGCAAGCGTTTCTAGCTCATTCTGCTTGGCGATCGCTGCACAATCTCTGTCAAGACTGGGTGCAACCCACCTCTGAACTCTACGATCAACTGCAACACATTTGGTTAGAATTTGACCTTGATCGGCCTGCTGCATCAGTTCCTATTCCCTGCCTATTTCTATCTCTCAGCGATACTGTTCAAGATGCGCGATCGCTCGTTAAGTTAGCTCACCGCCTTCCAGAACACACTATTTCCGCTAGCATTGCTGCAAATCTCACCCGATGCGCTCATGCCTTGCCCACTAATGCCCGAATTGAACATTTAGGAGCAATGTTATCTCGTCCCAACCAGGCAATTCGCGTTGTTGTAAGCGGAATTCGGCTCCAGCAAATCCCAGAGTATCTTACCAAGATTGGCTGGCATGATTCCACAAACCGTTTGACAGCATTAATTTCAAATCTACTGGAACAAGTCGATTCTGTTGCAATCCTTGATCTCGATGTAGGTGAGCAAATCTTGCCAAAAATCGGCATTGAGTGTTTTAATCGTCAACCCTCGCCGCACCCTAGACAACAACAATTTCTAGACTATCTGGTTGGACAAGAACTATGCACCCCGGAGAAACAAGCTGCGATCGCACAATGGACTGGCCTCTCTCAAAACATTCCTCAAAACGATGCTGCACCCAGCAACCTCATGTGGGGAGATTTATTCTTGCGGGGTAAAGCACACAGCATTTTCTGGCGCAGCGTTAGCCATATTAAATTGAGCTATCACCCTGAACAGCCACTAGATGCCAAGGCATATCTTGCTTTTGGTCACAATTGGTTCGATGCTAGCGTCCCCCTCTCTGCCTGAGCTTCAATCTATGAAATACTACAACGTTCGTCAGCATAGCCAGGAAGACTGTGGAGCCGCTTGTCTTGCCTCGATCGCCAAAGCCTACGGTAAAACTTTCACTCTTGCACACGTGCGGGAAGCGGTTGGGACAGGACAGTTGGGAACAACGCTCTTGGGCTTAAAACGGGGTGCTGAAACGCTAGGATTCAAAGCACGAGCTGTTCAAGTCCAACCCGAATCGCTCCGCTCGATCGGAACATTCCCCTTGCCTGCGATCGTGCATTGGAAGGGGTATCATTGGGTGGTGCTGTACCAGCAGCGCGGCAAGCGATTTGTCATTGCCGATCCTGCGGTAGGCATTCGCTATCTTTCCCAATCCGAACTCAGATCGGGCTGGACTGATGGAGTGATGTTACTGCTAGAGCCAGATTTAGAACATTTCTTGGCGCAGTCCGATGATGCAACAGGGAGCTGGAATCGTTTTCTCAAAAATACTTGGGAACATCGCCAGTTGATTGCAACAGTGCTAGTGATGAATCTCTTTTTAGGTATTCTCTCGCTCTCAGCCCCGTTCCTGATACAGATTCTTACCGATGATGTGTTGATGCGAGGAGACCTGAAACTACTCGCGATCGTCGCGATCGCAGTCATTGTTCTCAACTGTATTAGCAGCAGTTTAGGATACATTCAGTCCTTGCTGATTGCTCACTTTACTCAGCGGCTAGAACTGGGGTTAGTGCTAGATTTTAGTCGGCAACTGTTGCGGTTACCTTTGCAGTATTTTGAAACTCGGCGGAGTGGAGAAATTGTGAGCCGCTTGCGCGATATTCAAGAGATTAATCAACTCGTGGGTCAAATTGTTGTGGGGTTGCCAAGCCAGTTATTTATTGCGATCGTCTCTCTGGGATTAATGTTGCTCTATAGTGCAAAACTGACGGCAGTTGCCTTGGGTCTTGCGGTAGTCATGATTCTTTCAACGGTGATGTTAGTTCCACTGTTACAGGAGAAAACGCGCAGTCTATTGGTGCTGGAAGCAGAAAATCAAGGGATTCTTGTCGAAACGTTCAAAGGGGCACTGACCCTGAGAACGCTCAATGCTGCTCCTCAATTTTGGGATGAATTGCAAAGCCGATTCGGGCGACTCGCAAATCTAACATTTCGGACACTTCAAATTGGAATAATTAATCGCGCACTCTCTGGTTTTGTCTCTGCTGTAAGTAGCATCATCTTACTCTGGTTTGGCAGTTCATTTGTAATTGCGAATGAACTAACTATTGGGCAACTCATTGCTTTTAATAGCATGAACACTAATTTCCTCGCATTTATTGCTGCATTGCTGGGAGTGATTCATGCTTTGGTTCAGGCACAAACAGGTGTGCAGCGCTTAACCGAAGTCATTGCAGCCACTCCTGAAGATTTTGATGCGTCTAAAAAACCTGCTGCAACGCTCTCGTCCACAGCAGATATTGTTTGTAGCCATCTCACATTTAACTATCCAGGTCGGCTAGAGCTATTAGAAGATTTCTCACTGACTATCCCAGGCGGGCAAACGATCGCGCTCATCGGCAAATCAGGCTGCGGCAAGAGTACGCTTGCAAAACTGATTGCCGGACTCTATCCAGTGCAATCGGGCAACTTACGCATCGGCTTATACAATCTGCAAGATCTATCGCTCGCCTGTGTGCGGCAACAGGTTGTTTTAGTGCCTCAAGATGCCCATTTCTGGAGTCGCTCCATCTTAGAAAATTTCCGCCTTGCGGCTCCTCAGGCGACCTTTGAGCAGATTGTGCAAGCTTGCCGCATTACCGAAGCCGATCAATTTATCAGTCAACTCCCGGATAAATACCAAACGGTGTTGGGTGAGTTTGGTGCCAATCTTTCTGGAGGGCAACGGCAACGACTCGCGATTGCACGCGCCTTGTTAAGTGATCCGCCGATTTTGATTCTAGATGAATCAACCTCTGGACTCGATCCAGTCAGTGAGTCGCAAGTATTAGATCGCCTCCTGCTGCATCGAACTGGCAAGACGACTATCTTAATTAGCCATCGTTCCAAGGTCATTGATCGCTCAACCTGGATTGTTTTTTTAGAGCAAGGCAAGCTCAAACTGCAAGGCTCACTCAATCGCTTGCGATCCACACCAGGCAGTCATCTAGAGTTTTTATCCTCTGCTGAAAAAAGTATTGAATTGATGAATGGAGTCCTCCGATGACCCAGGAACAATTAAATGAAAAATACAATGGGTTACGACCTGCTTACAGTGACGAATTTCTTCCTCCCATTGCACGATCGCTGAAGTTTGGTGCATTCATATTGCTGGGACTGTTGAGTGTTGCAATCGCTCTAGCAGCAACCGTTAAGTACAGCGTTGCGATCAAAGCTGAGGGAACAGTTGTGCAGCAGAAAACGCGGAGCGCAGGTCAGAGGCCCTCTTCTTTAAGAATCAAAGCTTATATTGCAGCCCAAGATCGCTATGGCGTGGCGGTGGGTCAGGCGGTACAACTGCGGGTGAATGCCTGTCCTTACTCCGACTATGGACTGCTAAAAGGAACAGTTCAGTCGCTATCCTCTGATGAAGTTTCGATTGCACCCCGCAATGCTGAAGAAACTGCTCAACCTAGCTACTTTGAAGTTACGATTCTACCGTCAGCAACTTCTTTGACGCGGCGCAACTCCGTCGAAGTTGTGCAAGCTGCTAGTCGAGCTTGTTCAATTCGATCAGGCATGAAGGTAAAAGCGAGCATTCTAGCCCGTGAGGAGACAATCTTAGAATATGTGATGCGTCGAAATGGGTGGTTCTGAATCTGGTATAGACTCAGAACCTACACCTCATTCTTACCCAACCAATACTTTCCAAAGCAACGCTCGATCGCTCCAGGCAGAGCGCATTAAATTCCAGCGAACTTCATGGGTGGTGTGACCGAATAAGTTCATCATCGTTTGCAACATTTCAGGCGTAGAAAGGGTATTTGCCAGAAAAGCGCTCCACTGAGATCGTGGCAACTGAAAGAAGGAAGCAAAGAAAGCCTGTAGCGTTTGCTCATCAAACCGCATCAGATTTTCTAAACCAAATAAATAGAGGGTGCGTTTACGCATCTCATCGCTTGACCACAGCGTTTGCCATGCAGATGTAGCAATTCTCGCGGGAGGATCGTTCAGATTTTCTACAGCGTGGGCGATCGTCTTCGCGACTCCCGGCGCACGTCGTAGCAGCGCACCCACCATGTACCCGGATGCAGGATGCACCATACTCGCTGCCCCACCGAACCCGATTACTGATTGTTCGAGAGACGGTAACGGCAAATTCATGGGAAACAGACAGTATTCAACGTGCTGTATCTCTTTCACCTGCACATCCCGAAAGGCAAGCCGCTTCTCTAACCGCTGCTGCAACACCTCAAACGTCACAGCAGGACTGTTTGCCAATGAAGTCTCTTCTACAAAAAAGACATCATTTCCTAGATCCATCGCATAAAGGAAGGTAGGAGGCGCTTTTCGTTCATCAGATGACAGGTGATCTGCCCGATAGTCCATCAAGACAAACTGCTGAGATTCGATCGGCGGCGAGGAGAATCTGCCGACGATGCCGTAGGCTGCCTGGTAAGCGATGCGGTCACTTTTGGGTCTTTTTAATAGGGCAGGTTTGTGCCCACTGGCATCAACCACAATTCTGGCGGATAAAGCAATTCCTTCTGGGGTTGTGACACAAGAGCGATCGGCGAAATGCTCCAGAGCGGCAGCAGTACCCTGATGCCAAATCATCTTGCCGCGATCGCAGCGCTCCAACCAGTAGTTTTGAAGTTTGACGTTATCGAATAAGCCATATTCTCGCCCAAGCGCGATTTTTTGTTGAGCTACATAAGCCACACTATTTTGCCAACGGTGACTCAAAAGATGCGTTAAGTTCATCGGCTCTAATTCATCGCACCAAATCCCATAGGTGTTTGACCACGCAACCGGAGGCGGGACGGGCGCTAAACCTGCAACGTTCAACCCTTCATCACAAAGCGCGGCAGCGATCGCCAGTCCTGCGGGCCCAGAGCCAATCACTAAAGCATCAAACACCAAAATTTAACCTCCACTTCCCGGAACAGGGCTACTTCAATATAATTCAAGCTTGCGATACTAAAACTGTGACGGCCGCCGCGCTTGCTTTCGCTCGCTCTCTAGCCTGCTCCACAGTATCGCCCAGCGCCAAAGCAACCCCCATCCGACGATTCCGATAGGCACGAGGCTTGCCGAACAGACGGACTTTACTGGTTGGGATCTGCAGTGCTTCGCTAATTCCGCTAAACCGGGGATTATCGCCCGCCGTATTGGCTAGAATCACAGCCGATGCCGCCGGTTGGATCAGGGTAATCTCGCCGATCGGAAGCCCAGTGATGGCTCGCACGTGCAACTCAAACTCAGACATATTCTGGCTTATCAGAGTCACCATCCCGGTATCGTGGGGGCGGGGACTGACTTCACTGAAGTAAACGGTTTGTGCTGTTTCGCTAGTTCCTTGAATGAAGAGTTCAACGCCAAAGAGGCCCCATCCTCCAAGGGCGGTCGTAATCTTCTCGGCAATCTCCTGACACCGTTCTAGAGTCTGGGGGTGCAGAGCACAGGGTTGCCAAGATTCTCGGTAGTCACCACCCACCTGAATATGACCAATGGGTGGACAGAAGTGAGTGCCAGAAGCCGAACGAACCGTCAGCAAGGTAATCTCGGTGTCAAAGGGGACAAATCCTTCGACAATGACTCGCCCGCCTTTGGTGCGTCCCCCGGCTTGGGCATACTCCCAAGCAGGTTGAATTTCTGCCTCAGTGCGGATGGTACTCTGACCTTTGCCGGAGGAACTCATAACAGGTTTAACGACACAGGGTAAGCCCAACTCTACGATTGCCTGCTGGTATTCGACTTCTGTTTCAGCAAAGCGATAGGGCGAGGTTTTCAGCCCTAGCTCCTCGGCGGCTAGACACCGAATCCCCTCTCGATTCATGGTGAGCTGAGTTGCCTTCGCGGTGGGAACGACTCGCCAGCCTTCCTGTTCTAGCTCAACTAGGGTCGCTGTAGCGATCGCCTCAACTTCCGGCACAATCAGCCCCGGTTTTTCCTGCTCAACAATTCGCCGCACTTGGGTTCCGTCCAGCATATTGATTACATGCGATCGGTGGGCGACCTGCATCGCGGGCGCATTTGCATAGGCATCGACCGCAATGACTTCTAACCCCAGACGCTGGGCTTCAATTGCAACTTCTTTGCCCAGTTCGCCGGAGCCAAGCAAGAGAAGCCGTTGAGCAGTGGGAGTCAGGGATGTACCCCAAGGCGACAGATCGGTCATGATGAAACACTGAAGAAGGTTTGCTTTCTCTTCATTATCTAGTAAAGGGGGAGGTCAGTGGACAATCGCCGCATACGGTTTGAGCAGAATTAGATCGGTGCTGAGGTTTGCTACGCTTTCCGAGCGCGATCGACCATGGCTGGAGACACTCTTAAATTGCAAGTTGTCAGGCTAATCTAAGAGATGAGACTGCCTTTTGTGAGACTGCCTTTTGTAGGCGAAATAGCGACTTAAATCTTTGCTCCTGATTATATAAATCACAATCATTGCGCTAAGAGCAGACAGGATCAAACTCCCAATTAGCAGAGCAGTAGAAAGCTTTGAACTCAGTGCCACCACCATTGCAATTAGAAGCACAACCAGCACACTACAAATTTCAATCAGCAACCACTTTGCCCATTTTCGTCCTTGTAGAACAAAGTACATCACGACAAGCGTAAATAAGATGCGACCAATCGCCCATCGATCCTTTGCCAGGATCACTAAGGCACCATCCAAAATGCAGAGCAGTACGAACATTACGAGTAATCGATTGCGAGCTTGCAGTGCAGGTTGATCAAGCTGGAGCATGGTTTTAGTAACAAAGTGAGGACATTGATCGTTACTGTACGACAGGATGAGTCTCCTGATCGTGCTGCCGATCAAAAATGATCCTTCAGGTGAGTAAAGCGATCGAAATAGCTCAAGTAAGGGATCATCTTGAACATTATGGAATGTGGAGTAGAGCCGAGGAACATCAACTCATACCAAATTGATTTGTGGATACGACAGATTCTTGCTCCCTAAATCCCCCATTCTGGGGGACTTTGACTATCATCTGTTGTGTTCTATGTTTAATTTGGTATCACACAGCTTTACAGCAGTCGGAGTTTAATAGTGCATTCGATCGTTAATTAGTTTTTAGCAAGTTAAATTATGATTCAATTCACCACGCATTTCTAAGCATTCCGTTTGAGCAATGGTCTGAGACGTGTTGCAGAATTCAAACAGTCTTAGAACACCACTACCTGCCACCGTTGACGGTTGACTTAGGCTATATCAAAGGGTAAATCCGATGACAATTGTTAAAAATTAACTCAGAAACTTGATGGTGACTGTCTAATTAACTAAAGTGAAGTTAACGATTCTATGAGCGATTTTGGAGATATGTAAAGTTGTACTGGATACGATAACAAGTAATATTGTTCTCAATATTAGTTTAACCCGATCGCCTCAGGATCATTGCTTCGCGCTTCACCTACAAAAGTGACCTGTGAGATAAGGATTAAATGCTATGAAACATCGAGAAGGAACTCTTGCCGGGTGGCAGGGGGTGAATCTCTATTATCAAAGTTGGCATCCTGACGAACCGAGTCAGGCAGTTGTAACGTTAGTTCATGGATTGGGTGGACACAGTAATGTGTTTCAGACTGCGGTGGAGTATTTACTCCCTCAAGGCTATGAAGTCTATGCTTTCGATTTACGTGGGCATGGACGATCGGCGGAACAACGAGGACATATCAATGCCTGGGCGGAGTTTCGAGAAGACTTACGCATCTTTCTGCGCTTTGTGCGATCGCAGCGTACAAGTTGTCCGCTCATTCTATGGGGACATAGCTTAGGGGGAACGATCGTGCTGGATTATGTCCTGCGCTCTCCCGACGAAATTCAAGGCTTGATTGTGACGGCTCCTGCATTGAGCAAAGTCAGCGTTTCTCGCACGAAGCTCGCGATCGGGCGATTGATGTCGCGATTTGTGCCGAGATTTAGCTTACGGCTTGGGATTCACCACTATGTTGGATCACGCAATCCAAAAGTCGTCGAAGCTTATCGACAAGACCCGTTGCGGCATGAGTATGGCAGCGCTCGACTTGCAACCGAGTATTTCTCAACGGTTCGCTGGATTTATCGTCATGCGTCTGAATTGAAAATTCCGCTGTTGATTCTGCATGGAAGTAGCGATCGGGTCACTTTGCCTGAAGGCAGTCGTCTCTTTTTCCAAGAGGTGATTTTTCCAGATAAAGAACATCGGGAATATCCGGGGAGTTATCACGATCTATTCGTGGATACGGACTATGAACTGGTGTTTTTAGATCTCGAAAACTGGTTGAAGCGGCATTTGATTGGGGCAAAGACCTGTCAGCCGTTTTTAACTGAAGCTTAAGCGTGATTCACTGATGGAGGAGAAGAATTGTTTTCTTCTTGGAGACGATGATTGATGCTGAGAAACTTAATCCAGAAACCGCTCTGTTAGGACATACTTTACCATCATTGTTATCAGATGCCTGCAATCTGCGCCCGAATGCAACTGCCTTAAATCAATGGACAGATGCAGGATGGCGATCGCTCTCGAATCGAGCTTTTCAGATGCAGGCGGAATCTTTAGCGCTGGGCTTGCTCGATCTCGGATTGGAGCGGGACGATCGAGTGGCGTTGTTAATGTCGAGTGATGTGAACTTTGCGATCGCAGATATGGCATGTGCGATCGCCGGATTGATTGATGTCCCGATTGATCTGACTCAAACCCCGGAAACGATTGTTTTAATTTTGAAACAAAGCGGCTCAAAGGCGTTGATCGTTTCAAATCTAGATTTGCTTCAGCAGGTGCTACCTTACCTTGATCCGCTGAAATATATTCTTTTAGCTGAAGTTCCCGAAAACTGGCAATCCAATGATCCACAGCGCCTCTACTCGTTTGATCAAATCAGTTGCGTGACGCATTCGATCGATCGAGTCAATGCACTGTATCGATTGCTTTCTCCCCAAGACTTAGCAACGATCGTGTATGTCCCTGGAGCCGATGGAGAATGGCTCGGAGTCATGCTCACGCATGAAAGCCTTGCTGGAAATGCCTTGGCTGCGTTCGCAGCTTTATCGCGGCTGCAATGGGGAACAGCAGAAATTTCTCTTTCATTTCTGCCTCTAACTCATGTGTTCGCTCGATGCCTGATTTATGGTCATTTTTACTATGGACATACAATTTATTTCTCGACTGCCAATCGCGTGTTTAAACATCTGCAAGAAGTCAAGCCGACGATTCTGGCAACTGTTCCTTTATTGCTAGAGCGGCTTTATAGCAAAACGTTGGAACAGTCGGAGAAATTGACTTCTAAGCGGGAACGAATTGCATTTAAGCTGGCATTGCAGCTAGCAAAACGACATCAGCTTGGACAGTCAAGAATTGATCCGCTCTTGCAGAAATTTGTAGCTCGGTTTGGGTTTTCACGGTGGCGATCGCTGTTTGGAAATCGATTAAAGTATGTACTTTGTGGTGGGGCAGCGTTGAAGCCAGAGCTAGCGACCGTGTTTGCGGCAGCGGGCATTGATATCTATCAGGGGTATGGATTGACACAGGCAAGTGCGGTGGTGAGTTGTAATCGCGATCGTGCGAACCGTGCTGGAACAGTCGGGAAAGTGATTCAAGGCGTGGAAGTCGCAATCGCGCCTGATCACGAGATTCTAGTGCGGGGAGCTTATCTGATGCGCGGGTATTATCAAAATCCCAAAGCAACTGAAGCAGCGATCGATCCTGAAGGTTGGCTACATACGGGAGATTTAGGAACGTTGTCAACCGATGGATTTTTGCAAGTGACTGGACAGAAAAAAGCGCTGTTTAAGTTAGCGAATGGAAAGTATGTTGCACCGCATCCGATTCAGGCACGATTAAAACGATCGCCGTTGGTGAAAGATGCGATCGTGGTTGGAGCAGGACAAAAGGTGTGTGGAGTGCTGATTGTTCCAAACATTGAAGCATTGCAGCATCAGAAATTAGTAGGCGATCCAGCAACATTACTTAAGCATCCTTGTGTGCAGCGATTGATGAGCGCGATCGTCGATGAAGCGAACTGTCATCAGCCTTATTGGGCAGCCGTGAAGCGGTTTCGATTAATCAGTGATGCGACGAATTTAACTGAACTGACCAAAGAAATTCGATTGTTGTACAGTGAAGATAAGACTCAAGACGCTTCAGACTTCAATCTTCAAGAGTTAGACTGTCCGATCCTTGCGGTTGAAGCTTGTCCAACCTTTGCTCGATCGCTGAATCCTCGATTTACAACCTCTTAATCGGGAGAATTTTAATCTTATGTTTCAACCATTCCGAACAGTCGCAGTATTAGGCGCAGGTGTGATGGGAAGTCAGATCGCAGCACATCTGGCAAATATTGGATTATCTGTGCATCTTTTAGATATTGCTGCTCCAACTGGAGCGAAAAATGATGTCGTTGAAGGTGCATTTAAGAAGGCATTGAAACTATCGCCACCGATTTTATTTACGGAAAAGACTGCAAGAAAAATTATGCTGGGTAACTTTGATGAGCATTTCGCTCGACTGCGTTCGGTTGATTGGGTCATCGAAGCCGTGATCGAGGATTTGCAGATCAAGCAACAGTTAATGGAACGCTTAGAATCAATTATTCAGCCCGAAACGATCGTTTCGACGAATACCAGTGGAATACCGATTCGCTGGATTGCCAAAGGACGCTCAGAAGCATTTCGCAAGCGATTTTTAGGAACTCACTTCTTTAATCCACCGCGCTATCTAAAACTGCTAGAACTAATTCCAACTCACGACACGGATGCGGCAGTCCTCGATCGCATGAAATGGTTTGCTGAGTTGTACTTAGGAAAAGGCGTGGTGATTGCCAAAGATACACCGAACTTTATTGCGAATCGGATTGGCATCTTTGTCACGCTGTTGGGATTGAAGGCTTGGACTGAGCAGAGTTATTCGATCGAAGAAATCGACACGTTAACCGGAACCCTGATTGGTAGGCCCAAATCAGCCACATTTCGGACAGCAGATTTAGTTGGGCTAGATACCTTAGTTGCTGTTGCCGATCATCTCTACCAAGCTGCACCCAATGATGAGCATCGCGAGATGTTCCGTGTGCCGGATGTGTTGAGAAAAATGGTTGCAACTGGGACACTAGGCGCGAAAAGTGGACAGGGATTTTATAAAAAGCAGCGGGGACAGATTTTATCGATCAATCCAAAGACGTTTGCTTATGAACCTGCTCAGCCTTTGAATTTGGGTGAATTGGATCAGATTGCAATGTTACCTTTGCACGATCGCATCCGCAGGCTTTATACCAGTCCAGGACGCGCTGGGGACTTCTTCCGACAAAGCACATTAGAGATGCTGAACTATGGCGCACATCGGATTCCTGAGATTGCTGATGATCCGCATGAAGTCGATCGAGCTATGCGCTGGGGTTTTGGTTGGGAGATCGGGCTGTTTGAACTTTGGGATTTGCTTGGATTTGAACCGGTGTTAGCAGATATGCAAGCTGCACAGATGACGATGCCTGATTGGGTTAAACACTCTTTTTATCCAAACGTTGTGATTGAGGAGAAACAACCCGTTTGGCAGAATGCGGAAGCTGCTTTGTTAGACATGGGCGATCGAGTGCTATTGTACGAATTTCGATCGAAAGGAAATACACTAAGCAACAAAGTGCTCGAAGGCTTTGCAGTGGCGCTATCAATGCTAGAGACTACTGACTACAAAGGATTGGTGATCGGGAACAATAGCGATCATTTCTCAGGCGGGGCAAATCTCGTAGAGATGGCAACGATCGCACAAACCGGAAACTGGAGCGCGATCGAGACTTTAATCTCAGGGTTTCAAGCATTGCTTCAGCGAATTCACTACTCGCCGAAGCCGATCGTGGCAGCAATTCAGGGGCGCGTGTTAGGAGGTGGATGTGAGTTAGTGATGGCTTGCCCGAAAGTCGTTGCTGCGGCTGAAACCTACATTGGACTGGTAGAAGTTGGAGTGGGATTGATTCCGGGGGCAGGGGGACTGATGCGAATGGTGAGTCGAGCCGCAGAACGGTCTGCAACAGAAACGCCAAGCCAAGTTCTACCTTTTTTGAGAACCGCGTTTGAAACGATCGCTACAGCTAAAGTTTCCACCAGTGCCGCAGAAGCACAAATGCTAGGTTTCTTGCCGTGTGATGCACGAATTTTAATCAATGGAGAACATCGATTAGAAGTTGCAAAAGCAGAAGTCTTACATCTCGATCGTATTGGCTATGTTCCACCTGCTCAGAACTGTTCAATTTTTGTACTTGGACAAGCCGGACGAGCCGCATTAGAACATACGGCTTATGTGTTTGAACAAGCTGGATATGCGAGTGAATACGATCGCTATTTAGCCTCTCGATTAGCGTTTGTGATGACGGGCGGAGAACTAACTGCACCTGCCTTTGTGTCTGAGGATTATCTATTACAACTCGAACGTGAATCATTTGTGCCGCTGCTGCATCAAGCAAAAACTCAGGCACGAATTGCACATTTGCTCAAAACGAAAAAGCCGCTCCGCAATTGAGGAGAACATTATGCAACCTGCTTATATTGTTAGTAGTGTAAGAACTGCGATCGCTAAAGCACCCCGCGGAAAGCTGCGGAACATGCGATCCGATGACTTGGGCGCGATCGTACTCAAAGCCGCACTCGAAAAAGTTCCTGATCTCGATCTCAATCAGATTGAAGATGTGGTTTTTGGGTGTGCCTTTCCCGAAGCAGAACAAGGATTCAATTTAGGGCGAGTGATTGCTCAACGGGCTGGATTACCTGACTCTGTAGCAGGAGCAACCGTAAATCGATTTTGTGCATCGGGACTGCAAGCGATCGCACTGGCACATCAAGCAATTGTGACCGAACAAGCAGCGGTAATGGTTGCGGGTGGTGCAGAGTCGATGAGCTTAATTCCGATGGGCGGGCATGATTTGTTGCCGAATCCAGCTTTAATGTCAGAGCTACCTGAAGTGTATTGCACTATGGGAGCGACAGCAGAAAACGTCAGACAGCAGTATGATGTTTCTCGCGCCGATCAAGATGCGTTTGCACTGCGATCGCATCAACGCGCCATTCAAGCGACCCAAGCAGGGCGATTTCACGATGAGTTAATTCCGGTTCCCATTCGCGAAACGATTTACCAGGATGGTAAGCCTGAAGTTGTAGAAAGTATTCTGCAAACCGATGAAGGACCGAGACCAGATACGAGTCCAGAAGCACTCTCAAAGTTACCTGCGGTGTTTCGAGCTGGAGGAACAGTCACAGCCGGAAACTCTTCTCAAACTTCAGATGGTGCAGCAGCGACGATTTTAGTCAGTGAAGCGAAGCTAAAAGAATTCAAGCTTCAGCCTTTAGGACGAATGTTAGGATTTGCTGTTGCAGGTGTTCCGCCTGAAGTCATGGGCATGGGTCCGGTCGTAGCAATTCCCAAGGTTTTACAGCAAGTCGGACTGGGATTAGAAGACATCGGATTGATTGAGTTAAACGAAGCGTTTGCTGCACAATCCTTAGCCGTGATTCGCAAGTTAGGGCTGAACGAGGAGATTGTGAATGTGAATGGAGGTGCGATCGCATTAGGACATCCTTTGGGATGTACGGGAGCGAGGGTGACAGCAACCTTACTACATGAGATGAAACGCCGAGGTGTTCGTTACGGATTGGCTTCGATGTGTGTCGGTGGTGGAATGGGCGCGGCGGCAGTATTTGAAAGTTTGTAGCGCCTCTGATTCGGAGAATAAACTATGCTTCTCTTACAATTTGCACTCCTGATTGTCTTGCTACTGACGCTCGGATTTATCGGTGTGCCGCTTTGGGTGTGGTTAGGATATGGCGCGATCGCGCTTTTCATCTTCAATGCATCACTCTGGCTCTCGGGCATTTATGCTGCGATCGGGCTAATTCTAGCAGTGCCTCAAATTCGGCGACGAGTGCTAACAACACCAATCATGAAAGTAATGCGTGTCCCTAAAATTTCGGACACGGAACGTGCCGCGATCGAGGCTGGAACCGTCTGGATTGAAAGAGAATTCTTTTCAGGTGCGCCGGATTTTGAACGCATGAATCAGGCTATCTACCCCGAAGTCACACCCGAATTGCAGACATTTTTGGATACGCAGGTTGAGCAAGTTTGCCGAATGGCGACAGATTGGGACATTCATCAGCGCAAGGATTTACCTGTAGCAGTGTGGGACTATCTCAAGCAGGAGCGATTCTTTGGCATGATGATCCCGATCGAATATGGCGGCTTGGGATTCTCGAACTTTGCCTATAGCAGTGTGATGGCAAAACTTGCTTCTCGATCGTTTATCTATACTGCGACGGTTGGTGTTACGAACTCTCTCGGCCCCGCTAAGCTATTGCTAAATTATGGAACTTCAGACCAAAAAGATTACTACCTCCCTCGACTCGCAGAGGGTGACGAAATTCCTTGTTTTGCTTTAACCGAACCCACTGCTGGATCAGATGCCGCCAGTATCACCGCTAAAGGCATTGTATTTCGAGGAGATGAGGGTCAATTGTGGGTGCGATTGAACTTCCGCAAGCGCTATATTACCTTGGGCACGATCGCAACTTTAATCGGACTCGCCTTTAAGCTATATGATCCAGACAATCTACTCGGCAAAGGTGAAGAGGTAGGAATTACCTGCATTCTGATTCCAGCGAATACAGAGGGCATGATTCTAGGAAAACGACACGATCCGATGGGAGTTCCGTTCTACAATTCCCCGGTTGAGGGTCGAGATGTGATTGTTTCAATTGATCAAATCATTGGAGGTGTAGAGCAAGCTGGACAAGGTTGGAAGATGCTCATGCAAACCCTAGCGGCAGGGCGAGGCATTAGCTTTCCGGCAAGCTGTACGGGAGTTGCGAAGTTAGTTGCTCGTGTCACAGGTGATTATGCCAAAGTCAGACAGCAATTTGGTCGATCGATTGGTCAATTTGAAGGCATCGAAGAACCGCTCGCGAGAATTGGCGGACTGACTTATCTACTAGACGCGACTCGAATCTATACAGCGGGTGCGGTTGATGCGGGTGAAAAGCCAGCAGTTGTTTCTGCGATCGCGAAGTATCAATTCACCGAAATCACGCGCAAATTAGTCAACGACGGCATGGACATTCTTGGCGGCTCAGGTATTTGTCGCGGGTCAAGAAATCTCCTAGCAAACTTCTACATTGCGATGCCGATTCCGATCACGGTCGAAGGCTCGAACATTCTCACGCGCACCTTGATGATCTTTGGACAAGGTGTGATCCGCTGTCATCCTTATCTCTATGCGGAAGTGATAGCAATTGAAGCGGGAGATACGATCGCATTTGATCAAGTCTTGTGGAAACACATCGGTTCGATCGTTCGGAATAAAGCTCGATCAATTCTACTCAGTTTATCTCGTGGCTATCTTGCTCTAGTACCCGGAACCAAATTCACAAAGCGCTACTATCAAAAGCTGGCTTGGTCTTCTGCTATGTTTGCGTTTCTCACTGATCTTTTGTTAATCGGTTTGGGGGGTTCGCTCAAACGCCATGAGAAACTGACCGGAAGGCTGGCGGATTGGCTATCGTGGATGTATCTTAGCATGGCAGCATTAAGACGATTTGCAGCCGAAGGAGAGCAGCCAGCAGATTTGATCTTTGTACAATGGGCAATGAACTATAGCTTTGCTCAAATGCAACAAGCTTTAGAAGGGATTCTAGCGAACTTGCCAATTCCGACGATCGCCCGATCAATCCTCCTGAGCTTTGTTAGAATCAATCCGCTCAGCACAATTCCGACTGATACACTAGGAAGTCAAGTTGCACAAGCACTACAAACGACTGGAGAAAATCGTGACCGCCTCACGACTGGCATTTACATTCCCACGCATCCTGATGAAGCATTAGGACGATTAGAGCAAGCATTTCAGCGTTGTGAGCAGGCTGAAGCCGTGATCAACAAGGTCAAGCAAGCCAGCCGCTCAGGACAGTTACCCCAAGAAAAAGGAGAAACATTATTCGAGACAGCGCTGAAAATCGGAGTGATAACGCAAGTAGAAGCAGACTTAATGCGATCGGCAGAATCTGCACGATTCGATGCCATTCAGGTCGATGCTTTTACCCTGCCGGAATATCAGGGAAATGGCGCAGCATTCGCAAGCGGTTTCTCTTCGCACGTGAAGATCACAGATTCCGCTAAACTTTCACTCACGTAAAGCTGCCGTCTAGCTCCTAAGGCGTTTAGGTTTTACCCAGGCTACATAGCCCAAAATCAAAAGTCCAATTGCAGAAGCAGGTCCCACAAACAAATGAAGTACTTGCTGACTGGTCGCAATCAAAGCAACGCCAAATCCTAGGGCAAACACATTGGAGAAGAGTAGAAACAAAAAGACCCGCCAATCTCGCATCACTACGTACCAGTTATAAACAAAGATGATTGTAGGAATGAGCGAAATGAGTAGCATGAGACTTTTGCTGTCGTTCACCCCATAGCTCAAAGGTACAGCAATCAGGCTAGCAATGAGTAGGACATCCAGGAGCCGAGATTTTCTCAGTCCCAGTGCAATCAGACATATTCCTGCTGTAGTAAATGTGTAGAACAGGTGGTTAAGCGGAGAAATGTGGCTTTTGTAGAGCCAGTCATCGTCAATGTGTTCAGCAATTTCGTAGGACGTAGAGATCGCAAAGCAGGCAAACCCGCAGTAGATGAGCGGTAGTGATCTCAACTTAACGACGGTTCTATAAAATTCGCTGCGTCGAGAAAAGATCCAAATATTGATGGCAGCCACCAAATAGATAAGAAAATGCGCCGCAATGATGGCAACTTTCAAAGCTATGGACATGGATTAACCTCCTAACCTCGCGAAATTCTCCCAAAAATGCACATAATAAAGCCCCAACTAGAGATATTTACAAAAGGCTTCTGATAATCAGTGTGAAGAACAGTGATGTTCTGAGTTAGTACAGCTAAAGCAGAGGAGATGCAAAGCTATCCATCATTGTAAAGGACTTTTAGGTAAAGGACTTTTAGGAACCGCAAGATTAATTTATGCCCTTCATTGAAGTTGGTATGACACTATCGTTGCCCGGAGTGATCACGCAAGCAGAAGCAGACTTAATGCGATCGGCAGAATCTGCGCGATTCAATGGTATTTAGGTCGATGCTTTTACACTGCCGGAATATCAAGGAAATGGTGCAGCATTCGCAAGCGATTTCTTGCCTATTTACAAATCGCTGGTGTAGCTGTTCTCGGTATCGTTTTGCACTGAGTGCATGTTGCTACCGCTAACGGTTTTTAGACTCAATTCTACCGATCGACAACAATAGCTCTGCCCAATTACAGACCAAGCTGCTAAATCAAGTGCGTTAGGCTTTACAAAAGTTTATACAACGCCTTTCATTTTATGAATCCGAATTTGTTAGAAGCAACGCATGAGTACTGGCACAAACTGAATGAACTCGAAGCCGCTTACCAACGAGGGGAAGTCCCGATTGAAGAAGTCGATGCCAAAGTTAAAGGATTGATGGCGGAGTTGGGGCAATCGCGACGAGCAGCGTTCAGCCATTTTTTCAGCGGAGTTCGTCGGCTGTGGGATGAGCAGCGAGAGACGATCGTGGGCGTTTTGGGATTGGGCGTTTTGACTTACGGGTGGATTGTTGCGCGCTAAAAGGCTGGCGATCGCAAATAGCAGACTTCTGACACCAGATTTCTGACATAAGGGGGATGAAGAAAGTGAGCCTAGTTGCGAATGATTAAACGGCTACCGTTTGAATCCACCTCCCAGGCTCTTTGCTGAATGACCAACTCAAATCAATACGTTCGCTACTCCCACGATGTAGAAGTCAAGCAATCGGATGAAGATAAACTCATCCGCCAAATTATGAACTCCGTTGCTCGGCAAGGACAAAAGGTGTTCGACAAACATCGTCATGCCATGCGCGGTGCTCATGCGAAAAGTCATGGCGGACTGAAGGGGGAACTGCAAATTTACGACAACTTACCCCCTCATCTTGCTCAAGGGTTGTTCCGTGAACCCCGCACTTATCCGGTGATGATTCGCTTCTCAAGTGTTCCGGGTGATATTCTACCGGATAGTCTTTCGACCTTTCGGGGCATGGCAATTAAGGTGATTGGTGTAGAAGAACCGAAGCTTCTTGCTACTGAACCCGATGCTGTGACTCAAGATTTTCTGATGCTCAGCAGTCCGGTTTTTCCGTCAGGAAATCTTGCTCGCTTTCTCCCTGAACAGTTGCTTCAGGAAAAGGTAGTGGTCAGTGCTCCAGAGGAGGCGCAACAACTGCTAGGACTGACTGCCCGAACCGTGAATGCAGTCACTCAGAAAGTAGGCATCAACCTTTATCCGACTGCATTGGGGATTACGCAACCTGAAACTCATATTTTAGGAGAGACGTACTATACCTCTGCTGCCCTGCGCTATGGAGACTACGTTGCTAAGTTAAGCGCAGTTCCCCTCTCTGCAAGTCTCCAGATGCTGATCGACAAAAGAATTGAGATGCAGAGTGCTTCTACTCTGCGCGATTTGATTGTGGAGTTCTTTCGAGAACAGTCGGCTGAGTATGAGTTGCGTGTCCAGCTTTGCACTAATTTGAAGACCATGCCGATCGAAGATACTTCGGTGCAGTGGTCAGAGCAGGACAGTCCTTATCAAGCGATCGCTAAAATCACGATTGGGATGCAGGAAGCTTATAGTCCAGCCCGTCAGGTGTATGTAGATGAAGTGCTGTCTTTCAGCCCCTGGCATACCATTGCCGAGCATCAACCGCTAGGAGCAATTCAGCGCCTTCGCAGGGAGGTTTATGAGGCTTCAAGTCGTTACCGACATGAGATGAACCAACAGCCAAAGGGAGAGCCACGTAGTATTGAGGAGATGCCCGATTAGAAAGGATGCCTTCGAGGGATTACTTTGATTGGCGATCGCACCTGGACTTTCCTGTAACAACAATCCTGCAAACTCCGACGACCTTGAAAAGAACACATTCAAAGCTCAAGCAGCAGTTATCGTTGGCTGGATGGGATGAGTAATGGATTAGGTGTTCAGCTTGTATCAGACACGGCACATGGTGCATTTTGGCAACTAGAACAAATTCAGGGTGGGCACCGCATCAGATCCTTGAACAACAATTTCCGCAACAACAATTTTCGATGGCTTGACGGCGCAAGCAATGGTAAGGAGGGCTGGGGTACAATGTAGAGACTCCCATCCCTTCTCGTATGAGTGAAACTGTTTACATCGAAACCAGTATCTTAGGCTACCTCACCGCCCGACCAAGCAGGGATCTTGTCGTGGCTGCCAATATTGAGGTAACGAGAGAGTGGTGGGACACGCGCCGCAGTGATTTTCAACTCTATTCCTCTCAGGCGGTTGTAAAAGAAGCCTCGCAAGGAGATACTGAAATTGCATCTCGACGGCTAGAAATCCTGCGCGATTTTTCGTTGTTAGACCTGAATCAATCTGTACTCGATTTAGCAGAACAATTTTTAGGGCGCGGTAACCTTCCCACAAAAGCTGATGTTGATGCTGTTCATATTGCAGCCGCAACCGTTCACGGCATAGATTACTTGCTGACATGGAATTGCAAACATATTGCCAATGCTCAAATTCAGTGGAAGTTAGCGGCGATTAGCCTTGACTTTGGGTACGAGTTGCCAATTCTTTGCACACCCTATGAACTCCTCGGAGGTTGATCATGTATCAGGATGAGATTGTAGAAGAGATCCACAAAATTCGTGAAGAGTATTCCCGGTCATTCAATCATGACTTGAAAGCAATCTTTGCAGATTTACAAAAGCAGCAAGCCGAAAGCGGTAGAGAGGTTGTCAGTTTGTCGCGAAAGCGCGGTCTAACAACACGTTGGAGCGGACGGGCGAGAGATCTGGGTGGGGATACAAAAGATATTAGCCGCTCAACTTAGCCGTTAATACGATCGCACCCCACCTTTCTAAAAATCCACTTTCCACTGAGTGAGGGTCACTTCGAGAATGAGGTCACTTTGCTCCTAGAGTCAGTGAGGTTCACTTCAGCGGTGAACACAGTTCACCGCTGAAGTGAATTAAGATCGCTTCTGGAAAGAAGGTCGGTTCGCCTCCCGCATCAGTGACGTTCAATACTGGAACTAACTCAGTTCACCCTTGTCCTGAAGTCGGTTTATTGCTGAAGTCAACCTAGTTCACTTCCAACATGAGTCCAGTTCACTGCCGAGGTGAGTGAGAGTGATCTCTAAAATGAGTAGGGTTCATTTCCAATGGGAGTCCGGTTCGCTGCCGAAGTCTTTCTGATCAAGGTCGCACCAAACCCTCGCCCTTTGTAAACCCTGCAATCTGCTAAGCAATGTTCTCTTCACGATCGCACCTGGGCAAGCTGAAAGCAGTCTCGCAATCAACTTCTACAGTATGTCCACGAGAAAAAGCACCAATGGTACAAGTAATGGCAATGGGTCTGGGGTTCCTGCGAAGTTGCGCTCTGCGCTAACCACATCCACCCCAGTCACCTTTCTATCTGAAACCTCTCTGTCTGCTGACGTAAGTTCCTTGAGTCAAATCAACCGCGATGAAATTCTGCAACTGCTCACACTCCTGCGAGACAAGTTACCCCCCTTGCGCGATCTCACCGCAGAAGAACGTCGATCGCTCTCCGGCATGGGCGACAAAAACCGCAGCTTTGCGGGCAAAGTCCTAGAAGTGATTCTGCAAGACCCGGACTTCTTGCCCCGCTCCTTTGATGTGAATCAGTATCAACGCGATTTGGCAACCTTCGATGATCTCTCAACGATCGCGCTTGCCCTCACCCGATTGCTCGATCTGGTCAACGCGACTGCGACCGCAATCGGTTCAGAAGTCTACGATGATGCCCTGTCTGCCTATCGCTATGCCAAAGCCAGTGGTCAAGGGGCAAGCCTAGAAGCCATGATGACCGAGATGAAGCAACGGTTTGCCCAACAAGGCAAGAAGAAAGACAAAGAAGCTGAAAAACCAAAAGTCAAAGAGTGAGCGCGAACATCCAGAGCACCGCGATCGCACACTTACATTATTTGGAGGAGCCAGAAACTGATCCCTGGCTCCTTTTTGTTGGAACTGCGATTACCCGAAGGGGAACTTGCTTCGCAAACGCGATAGATCATACTCAAAGTCCTTCAGAATGGGGGATTTAGGGGGCGAGAATCTGTCTCATCCACAAATCAATCTGGTATCAAATTGTGGGATGTACCCATGCCAAGCTAATTCATCTTTTCATTCAGTAACGCCGCAAAATTAGATAGGAATGGCGATCGTCATCCCAGCGCGGCGCAATCGTTCTGCTAAAACATTTCCTAGACCTGTCGCTGGCGTGAGAATGCCTCCTCTCGACAAACCGCCAGGTAACTCATCGATCTGAAGCGCCAGACTCAAAGCAGCTTCACATACGAATTTGACAGTCGCTCGATTGCCAGGGTCGCCCTGATCGCGAATGGTGCCCCGCACTTTGCGCCCATCAGATGCAGTGCCGACTAATTCACAAGAAAACCATCCCTCGTTCATCGTTTGCTCAGAGGGCCCACTTCCCGGCTGAGGCAAAATCGGTTGGATCAACGATCGTAGAGCAGATTGCTGCACTGCTCCCATCAATAACGCAAACCCTGTCGTCAAACCAACTGCTTTCAGCCCTGCGAGGGGTTCGTCCAGTTTGAGATACTCTTGATAAGCGAAATCGGCACCATAAGGTTCTTGCCACTCCTCAAGCAAAGCGCAACTCCGACGAACAATGCGGGTGTTGACAGGTGCCATAAAGAAGGGAGCAATCCAAGTGTTGAGATCTGGATCAAAAGAGGGAAGTTGTGGGTCACGATTGCGCTCGATCTGAGGTTGAGTCTGATTTTGAGATGGATTCAGCAAGAAGGGTTCATTCATCTGTGTTAGCCTTCGTGAATCATAGAGGTTGAACGCAGACGCTAGTGTGCCTCCATTGAAGCCTCCAAACGCCTGAAAGTAAGCGTTCACCTGCTGACAGGGCAGATGCAATACCTGTTGGATGTAGCGAACAATCAAGTAAGTGCCCAAATCGGATGGGACAGAATCAAAGCCACAGCAGGGAATAATGCGGGTGCCATCGAGTGCGGCTTGAGCATGGTAGCGATCTATGAGCGTTCTCACCCAAGGCGTTTCTCCGGTAATGTCAACATAGTGCGTTTTGAGTCGCACACACGCATCCACCAGGGCATTCCCGTAGAGTGCAAAGGGGCCAGCCGTGGTAAGAACGACCCGTGTTTGAGATGCGATCGCATCAATTGCCTGCTGATCTTGACTGTCAGCAATTAGCACATCCACAGTTACGCCGATTTCATCTCGAACTGCTTCTAACTTTTGACGATTTCGCCCTGCGATCGCCCAGCGTACCGATTCAGAAGTGGCATACCTGGCAAAATATTGCACGGTCTGTTTGCCAACAAATCCACTTGCACCATACAGAACAACATCATAGGAACGTTCAGACATCGCAAAAACCCTCAGCAGCAGGACTTCAAATTATAAAGGTGGCGCTAGATCAGGCAGCGACTCAAGAAACGAGAGCGGTCGACTCATCTGCTTCGCAAACCCCAGAATTGCCTGATCTCGATGTTCATAAAGCAACTGACCCTGAGTATCAAACAAAAACGTTGCACCGCGCTGCGTGAGATATGCCGAGTTAGGGACATAAGTTTTCCAATGGCTCAGCACTTCTGTCATATTTCGCAGTCGCAAAGTAGCGAGTTCAAACGGACGCTGGAAACCGCTACCCCCCGCCCATCGAAAGGTAGAGCCTTTAAGCGGTGGAAGCGGTGGCGCTTTGACAGTCTCTTCATCTGCGATCAATTGTGGGGCTTGTCGATCGCCTCGATAGCCTCGAAAGACTTCCGCTAGGGTTCCAGGGCTACCTATGCCAGCACACATCAGCCATAGATTGAGCCAAGCGTTTTGTGATGGAGAGAGCCAGGAAAGCTTGAGCGATAATCCAGGGGATAGCTCAAGTTGCTGATGTAGTTCCGCCGTCGGATCGACAAAGAGGCAATCGGGAGAAAAACCTGTATACGCACAGAACTTCTCGCCGGATTTGAGATCACCGATTCCAACAGCGCGAACCACGATTCCGGCTGTTTGGAGTAATTGCGCCCCTCGCTGGATCCACCAAGCGTATTCGAGGCTGTCGAAATCCCCCAGTTGTGACCAGAGCAACACAAGTGTTCGAGGAGTGGAATCACATCCCTCTAGGATCGGAACAGTAGCTCCATCACTGATGCGTTGGCGTTTGGTTTGGCTCAAGCGATCGTATAAGTCCATAGTGAGCAAATAACAGTGCGTTAAGTCGTCAGAGAAACCTCTTCACTCGCCTAATCTTGGCACTTAGGCAACCAGGGAGACTTTTTTAATCGGTAGATCGGCAAGTGGAACTTTAATTGCTTCTGAAAAAATTGCCTACTGATCCAGCATCATCGACGGTTCTGCATCTCCTCGCTCCCATTAACGTAACGATGGTCGGACTCATGAGCAGTATTATCGCCTGTCTCACCCAGTTCGGTCTTCCTCTTTCTGTTAATTCCGCCTCCTTGCCCAGCGGAATTTAGAGCAGTCGCTAGAATTCTTGACTAGAATTCTTGAGATAAGGGAAGGTGAGAGATTGTCAACCTACGATCGTGCTAAGGCAGTTCGCTGAAGAATTTGATCCAGCCCAATATGTAGATATAGCAATCCTAAATGAATTATAAATGCGGCTTTGTCGCTCCGTTTCAGTATGCTTCTGCCCCCTAAATCCCCCATTCTGGGGGACTTTGAAACTCAACGCCTCTTGCTCAAAGTCCCTCACTCGTGGGGGATTTAGGGGGCGCGATCAACTACGCATCTCACAAATGACTTAGGATTGCTATGTATAGTAAATCGGTAAGTTCTAATGCAGGCGAAGCCTCTATATCGCTGCGTTGAGAGGAAATAAAGATGGCTGTGATCGACAAACTTGAAATCAGGATTGCGGATATTACTAAACTCGAAGTTGATGCGATCGTGAATGCTGCAAATAGCTCTCTTTTAGGCGGCGGTGGCGTTGATGGAGCGATTCACCGCGCCGCAGGTTCACAATTGGTTAAAGAATGTCGGATGCTGAAAGGCTGTCAAACTGGGCAAGCTAAGATCACCAAAGGCTATCAACTGCCTGCAAAGTTTGTGATTCATGCAGTCGGCCCTGTTTGGCAAGATGGCAGAAAGGGTGAACCAGAACTCCTAGCCTCTTGCTATCGTGAAAGCCTGAAATTGGCAATTCAACATGAAGTGAGAACGATCGCATTTCCGGCGATTAGTTGTGGCGTTTATGGCTATCCGATTGAGCAAGCTTGTGAGATTGCACTCCGAGAAACAATCAGCTTTCTGCATGAGAATGACGCGATCGAGAAAGTAGTTTTCGCTTGCTTCAGCTCCGAAGTCTACAGCGCGTATCAAACTGCTTTGACTACGATCGAGTAACTGGTCTATCTTTTCAAAGCACTTGTCAGAAACATCACAATTAAAGCAGAAAGAGCCAGAGAACTAGCTCGATTGCAGATCCGCCAATAGGAGGTTTATTCGCTCTGCTACATCTGCTTTACCTTCTGCTGGAGCATCGCGCAGAAAAACATCAATAATAAACCAGCGACATAAGAGCGGATCGACCGACACAAGATGTAGCATCACCTGATTGAGAACTTCGGTGAGTAGTGCATCCGGCAGACGACGCAGTTCATTGCGAATTACGATCGCTTCTTCCAGGTTTTGGCTCTGACCCACTTTCAGCACAGCTTTGACGACAGAATCGACTAAGCGATTGAAATCTTCGGCGTTGGGTTCTTGGTTGAGCGACTGACCTTTCAAAAGCTGATTCCTTTCTTCGTTAAATTAGCAGGATCTAGGCTATCAATTTAGCGAAATGCTAAGCGAGACGCTACACTCCTCCCTGAGAAAACTTTAACTGATAGCAGGAAGTTATCCTCTATCTAAGGATAGAGAACAAGATAGAAAGCAGCAAAAACTACCTCTATTGGTAGAGGTCATATATAGACATGGAAGATGGATAATGAGTTCGGAATACGTCTCTGGTATCGAATTGAGGCAGAGAAAATTCTGATTTTGGCTTAAACTACCTGCCTACCTTGCCATGACAACCGCACCTCTCACCAGCGAACCGGATAATCTTGACCTTCAGCAGCTTCTCAGAACGCTGGTTGAAGTGAAAAAGGGCAACTTCTCCGTCCGAATGCCGATCGACCAAACCGGAATTGCAGGGAAAATTGCCGATACGCTCAATGACATCATCGAGATGAATGAGCAAATGGCAACCGAGCTAGAACACATCAGCACCGTGGTTGGCAAAGAAGGCAAAATTAGCGAACGTGCTGCGATCGAGAATGCGCGGGGAGCATGGAAGGCATCGATCGGCTCTGTGAATACGCTGATCACAGACTTAGTGCAGCCTATGACCGAGACGACGCGGGTGATTCGGGCGGTAGCAACCGGAAATTTGACTCAAACGATCGCGACTGAGATTGAGGGCAGACCCTTACAAGGGGAATTTCTGCAAACGGCTCAAATCGTCAACACCATGGTCGATCAGCTTAATTCCTTTGCTTCGGAAGTAACGCGGGTGGCGCGGGAAGTGGGAACCGAAGGAATGTTGGGGGTGCAAGCAGATGTGCCCGGAGTCGCGGGTACATGGAAGGATTTGACCGATAGCGTGAACTCGATGGCGGGCAATCTCACGGCTCAAGTACGGAATATTGCAGAAGTGACGACTGCGGTGGCAAATGGCGACCTATCCAAAAAGATTACGGTCGATGTCAAAGGTGAAATCCTAGAGTTGAAAAACACGATCAATACGATGGTGGATCAGCTTAATTCCTTTGCTTCGGAAGTGACGCGGGTGGCGCGAGAAGTGGGAACCGAAGGAAAGTTGGGCGTGCAAGCAGATGTCCGAGGGGTTGCTGGGACGTGGAAGGATTTGACCGATAGCGTGAACTCGATGGCGGGCAATCTCACGGCTCAAGTGCGGAATATTGCTGAAGTGACGACTGCGGTGGCAAATGGCGACCTATCGAAGAAAATTACGGTCGATGTCAAAGGTGAAATTCTAGAGTTGAAAAACACCGTTAATACAATGGTGGATCAGCTTAATTCTTTCGCTTCGGAAGTAACGCGGGTGGCGCGCGAAGTAGGAGCAGAAGGAAAGCTTGGCGGTCAAGCGCAGGTCAAGGGAGTTGCCGGAACTTGGAAGGATCTCACTGATAGCGTGAACTTTATGGCGGGGAGTTTAACCGCGCAAGTGAGAAACATCGCAGAAGTGACGACTGCGGTGGCAAATGGCGACCTATCGAAGAAAATCACGGTCGATGTCAAAGGCGAAATTCTTGAACTGAAGAATACCATCAACATCATGGTGGATCAGCTCAATTCTTTTGCTTCGGAAGTGACGCGGGTAGCGCGGGAAGTGGGAACTGAAGGGAAGTTAGGGGTGCAAGCTCAAGTGCGTGGCGTTGCCGGAACCTGGAAGGATCTCACTGATAGTGTGAACTTCATGGCAGGTAATTTGACCGCACAGGTAAGGAACATTGCTGAAGTAACCACAGCCGTTGCAAATGGAGATCTGTCCAAGAAAATCACGGTCGATGTCAAAGGCGAAATTCTCGAACTTAAGAACACGATCAACACAATGGTGGATCAGCTTAGTTCATTTGCCTCAGAAGTAACGCGGGTGGCGCGGGAAGTGGGTTCCGAAGGAAAACTTGGTGTCCAGGCAGATGTACGTGGCGTTGCCGGGACGTGGAAAGATCTCACCGACAGTGTGAACTTCATGGCGGGGAGTTTAACCGCGCAAGTGAGAAATATTGCAGCCGTGACGACTGCGGTTGCAAATGGTGACCTATCGAAGAAAATCACGGTCGATGTCAAAGGTGAAATCCTAGAGTTGAAGAACACCGTTAATACAATGGTGGATCAGCTTAATTCTTTTGCTTCAGAAGTCACCCGCGTGGCGCGGGAAGTGGGATCAGAAGGAAAACTAGGCGTACAAGCAGAAGTCAAGGGCGTTGCAGGGACGTGGAAGGATCTCACCGATAGCGTGAACTTTATGGCGGGGAGTTTAACCGCGCAAGTGAGAAACATCGCTGAAGTGACCACTGCGGTTGCAAATGGCGACCTATCGAAGAAAATTACGGTCGATGTCAAAGGTGAAATCCTAGAGTTGAAAAACACGATCAATACGATGGTGGATCAACTTAACTCGTTTGCTTCGGAAGTGACACGAGTGGCGCGAGAAGTGGGAACCGAAGGAAAGTTGGGCGTGCAAGCCTATGTCCGAGGGGTGGGTGGCACCTGGAAGGATTTGACCGATAACGTCAATTTGATGGCGGGCAATCTCACAGCACAGGTACGGAACATTGCAGAAGTGGCAACTGCGATCGCGAATGGCGATCTATCCAAAAAGATCACTGTCGATGTCAAAGGTGAAATCCTCGATCTGAAAAACACCATCAACACAATGGTCGATCAGTTGAGTTCCTTTGCCTCGGAAGTGACACGGGTCGCCCGTGAAGTAGGGACTGAAGGGAAGTTAGGCGGTCAAGCGCAAGTCGTTGGAGTCGCTGGAACCTGGAAGGATTTGACCGATAACGTGAACTCGATGGCAAGCAATCTCACAGCTCAAGTGCGAGGCATTGCAAGAGTGGTCACTGCGGTTGCTAACGGAAACTTGAAACTCAAGTTAATGCTCGATGCCAAAGGTGAAATCGAAACGTTAGCCGACACGATCAACGAAATGATTGATACGTTGGCAACGTTTGCAGAACAAGTGACCACCGTAGCGCGAGAAGTAGGAAGCGAAGGCAAACTGGGAGGACAAGCGAAAGTTCCGGGGGCATCGGGGACGTGGCGCGATTTGACCGACAACGTGAATGAACTCGCAGCCAATTTGACAACGCAAGTAAGAGCGATCGCTGAAGTCGCAACGGCGGTTACGAAGGGAGATTTAACGCGATCGATTTCCGTTGAAGCAAAAGGAGAAGTCGCGGTTCTCAAAGACAACATCAACCAGATGATCGCTAACCTGCGCGAAACGACGCAAAAGAACACTGAACAAGACTGGCTCAAAACCAACTTGGCGAAGTTCACTCGAATGCTGCAAGGTCAGCGCGATCTGGAGACGGTCTCCAAACTGATTCTGTCGGAGTTGGCTCCCTTGGTTTCGGCGCAACACGGGGTCTTTTATCTGATGGAAGCGAGCGAAAATCATGCGCCTTATCTCAAGCTACTCAGCACCTATGCTTATCGAGAACGCAAGCACTTAGGCAACCGCTTCCAACTGGGAGAAGGACTCATCGGACAATGTGCGTTAGAAAAAGAGCGCATTTTGCTCACCGAAGTCCCGCCCGAATACATCAAAATTAGTTCGGGGTTGGGCGAAGCGTCTCCATTCAACGCAGTTGCGCTACCTGTGTTATTTGAAGGGCAGGTGACGGCTGTGATCGAGCTTGCCTCGTTCTCTCGGTTTAGCGATATTCACTTGACCTTCTTCGACCAGTTAACTGAGAGTATTGCGATCGTACTCAATACGATCGCGGCTAGTATGCGAACCGAGGAACTCCTCAAACAGTCGCAATCTTTGGCAGAAGAACTCCAAAGCCAACAGAAAGAACTCACAGAAACCAATCAACGATTAGAACAACAAGCACAATCGCTGAAAGCTTCTGAAGAACTCCTCAAGAATCAACAGGAGCAACTCCAACAAACCAATGAAGAACTCCAGGAAAAAGCAGAACTGTTAGCGGTACAAAACCGAGAAGTTGAGCGCAAAAATCAAGAGATTGAGCAGGCGCGTCGATCGTTGGAAGAAAAAGCCGAACAGCTCGCCCTGAGTTCTAAATACAAGTCTGAGTTTCTGGCGAATATGTCACACGAGTTGCGAACGCCGCTCAACAGTCTATTAATTCTTGCCCGTCTCTTTGCCGATAACACTGAGGGCAATCTAACGGATAAGCAAATCGAGTATGCCCGAACCATTCATTCTTCTGGAAACGATTTGCTGGGGCTAATTAATGACATTCTGGATCTAGCGAAAATCGAATCGGGAACAATGTCGCTCGATCCAGAACCAATGACATTTACTGACCTGCGTAAC
The DNA here is from genome assembly GCF_039962505.1 of Leptolyngbya sp. DQ-M1. Classification (NCBI taxonomy): domain Bacteria; kingdom Bacillati; phylum Cyanobacteriota; class Cyanophyceae; order Leptolyngbyales; family Leptolyngbyaceae; genus Leptolyngbya; species Leptolyngbya sp. DQ-M1. Next base: position 3,010 of record NZ_JAMPLJ010000012.1, on the reverse strand, counting down.
CATCTCGATCGCACCTTCCGGCAAGTTGCCCAAGATCGCAGTCTTGATTTCCAGATGCACTTTGATCCGCAGTTGCCACGCAGTTTGTACACCGATGCGAAACGGCTGCAGCAAGTGCTGAAAAACTTGCTCTCGAATGCCTTCAAGTTTACTGAACAAGGTCAAGTGAGCTTCAGAGTAAGTCTTGCATCTGGGGGCTGGAGTTTTGATCAAGACACCCTGAATCGTGCCGATCGTGTGATTGCCTTTGCCGTTTCTGACACTGGAATTGGCATCGCTCCGAACAAACAACAGGTGATTTTTGAAGCATTTCAGCAGGCAGATGGGACGACCAGCCGCAAGTACGGCGGTACAGGCTTAGGCTTATCGATCAGTCGGGAAATTGCTCGATTGTTAGGTGGCGAAATTCGATTGCAAAGCGAACTAGGGCGGGGGAGTACTTTTACGCTATATCTACCCCAAAGTGATAGCGGACGTTGGGATTCATCCAGGTCTGAGTCAGCGCTCTCCGCTTCCCAACCTTCGGTAGCTCGGTCTACGGCAATGCGATCAGCCTCCGAAGCTCCAACCCCTATCAGCAATCAGTCAGAAACAGCGATTACGGTGTTTGAGCGTGCGATCGAAGATGACCGAGACAGCATTCAGCCGGAAGACCTGACCCTGCTGATTATCGAAGACGATGTGAATTTTGCTCGAATTCTACTGGATTTAGCACGGCAGCAAGGCTTCAAAGGCATCGTTGCAACACGCGGCAATGTTGGTCTAGAACTAGCACAACAGTTCAAACCTACGGCAATCATGCTCGACATTCGCCTGCCCGTTCTGGATGGATGGATGGTGTTAGATCGGCTGAAGCACCACAATGACACTCGCCATATTCCCGTTCACATCATGTCCGTTGAGGAGGGCTTACAACGGAGCTTACGGCAGGGTGCGATCGCTTACCTGCAAAAGCCAGTGAACAGTGAATCTCTACTCAATGCTTTGGCAAGCATCAAAGAATTCGTCGAGCGACCAATGAAGAGTTTGCTCGTTGTGGAAGATGATGACGTGCAACGTCGAAGCATTGTCGAGTTGATTGGCAGTACGGATGTAGTCAGTACGGCTGTAGCAACTGGGGCAGAAGCGCTAGAAATGCTGCGATCGCAACGCTTTGACTGTCTTGTTCTAGATCTAGGGTTGCCCGATATGGATGGATTTGCCTTCCTTGAGCAAGGCAAGCAAGAACAGAGCCTCGCCCATTTACCCATTATCATTTACACCGGAAAAGAGCTTACTGCTCAAGAAGAACGAGAACTGCGGCGCATTTCAGACACAATTATTCTCAAGGATGTGCGATCGCCAGAACGCTTGCTTGATGAAACTGCCTTGTTCCTGCATCGCGTGCAAGCGAACTTACCGGAAATGCAGCGACAGATGCTAGAGCGATCTCAGCAACAGGATACTACACTTGCAGGCAAGAAAATTCTCATCGTGGATGATGATATTCGGAATATCTTTGCCTTGACGAGTGTACTAGAGCGTTATCAGATGGCAATTCTCTACGCAGGAAATGGTCGAGAAGGCATTACGATGCTGCAAGAGCATCCAGATGTTGATTTAGTGTTGATGGATGTGATGATGCCGGAAATGGATGGCTATGAAACAACACGAGCGATTCGACAGGTCAACCAGTTTCGAGACTTGCCGATCATTGCGCTGACTGCAAAAGCGATGCGGGGCGATCGAGAAAAATGTATGGAAGCCGGAGCATCAGACTACATCACTAAGCCTGTCGAAACTGATCAACTCCTCTCCGTACTTCGAGTTTGGCTTCAGCGCTAGTTCTATTCTTTCCGTGAAACTTCCCTATGTCTCCTGCACTCATACACTAGGAAAAACAAAGACAGACAATAAAAATAACTAAAGCGATCGCTTGTCCTGTTCTCATAATGGTTTTTCCTATTCGGGTTGTTCTTTTCGAGCAGGACAGGTAGGGGTTAGGGGTTGATCGATCGACCAAATCGGCAATTGATTAACCTGCTCTATAAAAAACCAACGACCCTACTACAGTGGCAAGCAAAAATGGCACACACTCAAAGCTCAAGTCGTCGTAGACTATCTCAGTGAACTGATTGTCTGTACTGCGTTTGGCAAAGGGCGACAGCATGATTTCCGTTCATTGCAGCACCCAGCAATCGCAACGAGGCGCCCCTGTTGAAGACCGCCCTGCCACAAGTCACCCGCATCGCTCAGCAGGTCGGACTCGACCTGAACCAGATGATCGTCAGCTTGGATAGCGTTTACGATAGCCGAGCCAACCGCAAAGCCATTTTCAATCGCGGCAGGGTTCCGAATATTCCTGCAAATCCGCGCAGCAGAAAAATTCCGAAGCGGGCACGCAAACCGATTTTCGACCCAGCCATCTTTCAGGAGCGCTTTCGCACCATTGAGCGCATCTTTGCTTGGGAGGATAAGTTCAAGCGCTTACTGCTACGTTTTGAACAGAGACCCAGAATGGTCATGCCTTGAAATCAGAAATATGGGCAAAAGTAGCAGGAAGCCGATCCCAATCGATCGTTCTGTTCCTGTGAAAGCTCAATCTGACCTTGCGATTCAATCTCTCCTGTTAACTTTTATGCAAAATCCGCAACCAGTTGAAGGACAAGTGAAAGGAGTTCACAAAGAGGACAGTGTGTCTCAAGCGAGATTCATCGAAGAAATCTTTGGAGTGAGCGCTTAAGAAGTGAGCGCTTAAGATAACGTGAGTTCGACGCAAATTCTTGACTACGTTTAGATCTGCGCGTTGCCCCCTAAATCCCCCACGGGTGGGGGATTTAGGGGGCAGGATCGAGCCTAAACGCAGCGAGGAAATCCGTCGAGCTGACGTTAAGATAATACGATTGGTACAGTTCGTTACAGAGATGATATTAAGCGCATGAATTCAAAGCCCCCCTTTCGAGAACTCGGACGGAAATCCCAAAAGCACAAACTCAAGTCTGGAATTAAACAACGATTCAACGGAGCCTGT
>NZ_JAMPLJ010000011.1:0-62729 GCF_039962505.1 Leptolyngbya sp. DQ-M1 | reverse complement strand
TCAGGTGCAGCTTGAAGCCCAAACTTCCACAGCTGAGACTCGAAAGAACGTTACAGCTCTTTCAAACGTAGTCTCAGCTTTCTTTTCGCGCTACCTCCCCGTCGAACTCACGTCAGCACAAAGTGTTTGAGAACTTGGCAGCACGAGGCAAGACCTTACAGGAAGTCTCGAATTCTAGTTTGGACGTTTCCTGGTGTCTTTTCTTTGCGGATCTCGTTTGATCCCAATTATTGAAGAAGTATTCAACAGTTTTTAGGCACGATCGCAATTTTTCTCTTTTATGGGCTGATATCAGCTTCCCAAAATTAGGCGAATTCGTGTCAAATTCTTTAAACTAAAGGGAGTGACTTTGTTGGAGATGCTATGACCACCACTGTGCAAACCGATGCGCGTGCCTTGTTTCAGGCTGCTTACGAAAATCGGTACACCTGGGACGAAAACTTCCCCGGTTATACGGCAGACGTGACTTACCGCCAAGGCGACAAAACTTACCATGCAAAATGTCGCATCAATGCCGATTTCACTTTTGATGTGACTGACATCGAAGAGGGAGAAGGTAAAAAGGCAATTCACGGTCAAGTTTGGGAAATTGCAGTTCACCGGGTTCGTCGGGCGTTTGAAGAAACGCATGGGAAGAACACGTTTACATTAGGTGCAACTGATCCCGATGGAGGCGTTGAGATTTTAGTAGGTGGTAAGTCGGAAGGCGATCGCTACAAGGTTCGCAACAATGAAGTGAGTCTCGTTCACCGCCATATTCATGGAGTGGTTGTGACAATTAACACCTTTAGTAGTCACGACACTGGAAATGGCTATTTGTCGCACCGCTATGATTCGATTTACAGCGATCCGAAAACGGGAGCTGTCAAAGGTGCGAGGAGTGAGTTTGAAGATCTTTACGAACAAATTGGCGGATATTACATTCTGACGAGCCGCACCATTACAACTGAGCAGCATAAGAGCGAATTTCTGTTTACGAATGTGCAGCTATTAGAGCGGGTATAAGCCGCACTGAATCAAGTGCAAGACCCGCACTCTCTGAACGATCGTTCAGAGTTAGGATTAAAGTTGTCAAGCTGTTAGAAGGTGAATTATGTCTTTGACACTAACGCCCGAAAATGTCGAAACCGTTCTCGATGAGCTGCGTCCGTATTTGATCTCAGACGGCGGCAATGTGGAATTGGTGGAATTGGACGGTCCAATCGTGAAGCTGCGCTTACAAGGTGCGTGTGGAAGCTGTCCGAGTTCGACCATGACGCTGAGAATGGGGATCGAACGCCGCTTGCGCGAGATGATTCCAGAAATTGCTGAAGTCGAACAAGTTTTGTAGGCAAATCCTTATATCGAAAATGGAGGCAAGGGATAGACTATTAAAGGTCTAATCCTTTGCCTCCGTTTTTTATGCCGCATCCGCTCCACGTTGCATTTATCTGGCATCAACATCAACCTCTCTACAAAAGCCGAGGGGATGCCAACTATTACGCTCCGTCTGAAGGGCAATATCGCTTGCCCTGGGTACGTCTTCATGGCACAAAAGATTATCTCGATTTAGTGTTGCTTCTGGAGCGCTATCCGAAATTGCATCAGACGGTGAACCTAGTGCCATCTCTGATGATGCAGATTGAGGACTATGTGGCAGGAACGGCACTCGATCCGTATCTGACGGCAACGGTTACGCCTGTGGAGCAGTTTGATCGCGCTCTCAAGGAATTCGTGATTGAGCATTTCTTTGATGCGAATCGCCATACGTTGATTGCGCCGCATCCGCGTTATGTGCAGCTCTATGAACAGCGGCAAGATCACGGACGGGGCTGGTGTTTGGAAAATTGGAATACTCAAGATTTTAGTGATTTACTCGCGTGGCATAACTTAGCGTGGATTGATCCACTGTTTTGGGATGACCCAGAGATTGCGGCTTGGTTAGAGCAGGGGAAAGGCTTTACGTTGAGCGATCGACAGCGCATTATCGCAAAACATCGCGAAATCATGAGCCGCATTATTCCGCAGCATCGCAAAATGCAGGAAGCGGGACAACTTGAGGTGACGACGACTCCTTACACGCATCCGATCTTGCCGTTGTTGGCAGATACCAATTCGGGGCGGATTGCGGTTCCGAATATGACGCTGCCCGAATCGCGGTTTCAGTATCCGGCGGATATTGAGCGGCATTTGAGAAAAGCATGGCTGATGTATGAGGATCGATTTGGTCGATCGCCGCGTGGGTTGTGGCCCTCAGAACAGTCGGTCAGTCCTGAGATGCTGCCGTATGTGGCGAAGCAGGGCTTTAATTGGCTGTGTTCGGATGAAGCGGTTTTAGGCTGGTCGCTGAAACACTTTTTCCACCGGGACGAAACCGGGAATGTTTATGATCCTGAAAAGTTGTATCGTCCGTATCGATTGGAAACACCTGCGGGAGATTTAGCGATCGTCTTCCGCGATCATCGGTTGTCGGATTTGATTGGCTTTACGTATAGTGCAATGGAGCCAAAACGAGCGGTTAGTGATTTAGTGGGGCATTTGGAGGCGATCGCGCGATCGTTGAAGCCGAACAATGATCAGCCCTGGTTAGTAACGATCGCATTAGACGGTGAAAACTGTTGGGAATTCTATCCACAAGACGGTAAGCCGTTCTTGGAAATGCTTTATCAAACGCTGAGCGATCACTCTGAGATCAAATTAGTGACCGTTTCAGAGTTTATTGAGCAATTCCCGCCGACTGAGACGATTGCAGCCGATCAGCTTCATAGTGGCTCGTGGGTGGATGGAAGTTTCACTACTTGGATCGGAGATCCAGCGAAGAATCGAGCTTGGGACTTGCTGACTGCCGCAAGACAAACCCTGGCAAATCACCCTGAAGCAACTGAGGAGAATAATCCTGAAGCTTGGGAAGCACTCTACGCAGCAGAAGGATCAGATTGGTTTTGGTGGTTTGGAGAAGGACATTCCTCGAATCAGGATGCCATGTTTGATCAATTGTTTCGAGAGCATTTAGCGGCGTTGTATCGATCGCTGAATGAACCCGTTCCTGAGAATGTGCGTCGTCCGGTCGAAGTGCATGAAGCGCGGGGCGATAGTGCACCACAAGGATTTATTCACCCTGCGATCGACGGTCGCGGAGATGAGCAGGATTGGGACAAAGCGGGACGACTTGAAGTCGGCGGTGCGCGGGGAACCATGCACCAAAGTAGTTCAATTCAGCGACTCTGGTATGGTGTGGATCACTTGAATTTTTATTTGCGCTTGGATTTACAGACCGGAGTGCAAATCGGCAAGGATATTCCACCAGAGCTAAATCTCTTCTGGTACTACGCGAATCAACCGATGCACAATAGTCCCATCCCATTAGTTGATGTTCCAAATCAAGCGCCTTTGAACTATCACTTTCATCACCATTTGGGTGTGAATTTGCTGACTCAAACGATTTGGTTGCAGGAAGCAGGTGAACATTTCCGGTGGCAGTCGAGAGCAAGCCGCGCTCAATTGGGAGTCGATCGCTGTGTTGAAATTGCGATTCCGTGGGCAGACCTGCAAGTCCAGCCGGATTACTCGCTGCAATTGATTGCGGTGTTTTCGGAAGGGGGACGGTATCGGCAAGTGTTGCCAGAAGATGGAGTGATTGCGATCGTGGTTCCATAACACATTGGCGATCGTCTGGATGGTTAGACGATCGCTTTTTTGAACCACGTTAAACTGAGAAAACCAACTTGTAGGATCAGCGTCGATGACTGCCCTCTCTCCGTCAGCCTCAATCCAGCCGCGCCTCTATACGCCAGAAGAATACCTTGCTTTGGAAGATCAAGCAGAATTCCGAAGCGAATACCGACAGGGAGAAATTGCGCCTCCTGCCATCGGCACAACAAATCACAACCGAATTGCACGAAATGTGAGTGCAGCGCTACATTTTGCGGCTAAGGTGCAAGACGGGGTTTGAGAACTTTATCGGGGATGTGAAGTTGTGGATTCCGCAAGAGCAGCTTTAGACCTAGCCGGATATCATGGTTGTAGTCGGTGAAGTGGCCTATTACAACAATCGTCGCGATATCATTCTGAATCCTCAAGTCATTATTGAAGTATTGTCTCAATCGACAGAAGACTACGATCGATTAGGAAAGTGCGCGAGTTACCGCACCGTTCGTAGCTTTGTCGAATATGTTCTGGTTGACCAAAATCGAATTCGAGTGAAACATTTCACAAAGTAAGCAGCTAAACGTTGGCTACTTCACGATTTAGATGCGGAAGATCGTGAGATTCGATTAAAAAGTATCCCGGTTTCGATCTCGCTGAATGATGTTTACCGCAATGTAAATTTTTCAGAAACAGAAGTCAGTAAAACAGGAAATTTAGCGGAAATGAGGAGCGATTGCTGAGATGCGATCGCTCCTCATTTCCCTTATTTGTAGCTCGGAGCCATGCCAACGGTTCCCGCGTAAACCGCACGATCGCCTAATTCGTCTTCGATCCGCAGCAGACGATTGTATTTCGCAACTCGTTCACTGCGACACAGCGATCCGGTTTTGATTTGTCCCGCGCGGGTCGCAACTGCAAGATCCGCGATCGTCGTATCTTCGGTTTCACCGGAACGGTGGCTGATGATCGATCGGAAACCATTCCGCGCACCGAGATCGATCGCTTGTAGCGTTTCCGTCAGTGATCCAATTTGATTCAGTTTAATCAAAATTGAATTTCCTGCTTTCTGTTCAATTCCCTTTTGCAGTCGCGTGATATTTGTCACAAACAAATCATCCCCAACCAATTGGCATTTGCTACCAATCTTTTCGGTCAATAACTGCCAGTGCTGCCAATCATCTTCATGTAACCCATCTTCGATCGATACAATCGGATAACTGCTGACTAACTGTGCCAGATAATCTACCATCTCAGTGGGTTTATGAGCGGTTCCATCATAGGTGTATTGCCCATCTTTGTAAAACTCACTCGCCGCCACATCCAGCGCGAGGGCAACCTGTTCGCCGGGTTTGTAGCCCGCTTTCTCGATCGCAGAAATCAACAGGTCGAGGGCTGCCTGATTCGATTCGAGGTTGGGAGCAAAACCGCCTTCGTCACCCACACCCGTCAGCAAGCCTTTATCGTGCAGCACTTTACTGAGCGATGCGAACACTTCCGCGCCCCATCTCAGCGCTTCTCGAAACGTCGGTGCCCCAACCGGAACGATCATGAATTCTTGGAAATCGACGTTGTTGTCTGCATGAGCACCACCATTAATCACATTCATCAAGGGCACAGGTAATACATTCGATAACGGCCCACCCAGATAGCGGTAAAGCGGCAGTCCCAGCGCGTCTGCACCTGCTTTTGCGGTTGCCAGCGACACACCCAAAATTGCATTTGCGCCCAAAGCTGCTTTATTCGGAGAACCATCGATCGCGATCATCGTGCGATCGACTAGCTCCTGATTAATGGCATCCAGCCCGATCAACTTTGGAGCCAGCGACGTTTCAACGTTTTCGACCGCTTTGAGAACACCTTTTCCACCGTAGCGGCTTTTGTCGTCGTCGCGGAGTTCGTGGGCTTCAAAGCTTCCAGTCGAAGCTCCGCTCGGAACTTGAGCAATTCCGTAAGCACCATTCGCCAGAGTGACTTCGGCTTCGATCGTCGGACGACCGCGTGAGTCGAGAATTTCACGGGCACGAATGGATTCGATCGCTGTGTCTAGGGCATCAATCATAATAGTCAAACCTGTAGTGAAAAAGGCAGCATTTTCGGGCAAATCAATTTTGCCTTTGCCTAGAATACGCCCTTCCTGAACAATTCTTGTAGCGAGCTTCACATCCCGGTCGCAGGGAAGTGGAAAAAATCCGGAATTAAATTCAATCTGAGCAGTACACTCGATTAGGTTTCGGTAAGGAGTGAAAACGGTGGGACTCGGTAGATGGATTGGGTTTTTGGCGTTTGCGATCGCGCTTTACATTCTGTGGGAGCTTCGCCAGGTGTTGCTGTTGGTGTTTGCGGCGGTGGTGTTTGCGACGGCGCTGAGTAGCTTGGTGAAGTCTTTGCAGCGATTTGGACTCAAGCGCGGCGGAGCGGTGCTGATTTCGATCGTGACGCTGTTGGTGTTAATGGCTTTGTTTATCGGGCTGATTGTGCCACCGTTTATCACTCAGTTTCAGCAGCTAGTCGAACTGGTACCGCGAGGACTCGATCGGGTGCAAAGCTGGTTTGATCAGATGCAGCAGATGGTTCCAGGGTATTCGCAGTATATGCCTGGTGTGGATGACTTAGTGCGACAGATTCAACCGTTGGCGACTAGGGTTGTGGGAAATTTCTTCGCGCTGTTCTCGAATGCGTTAACGGTACTATTGAATATTCTATTAGTATTAATTTTGACGATTATGCTGTTGATTAATCCTCAACCGTATCGTCAAGGATTCATTGCGCTATTTCCTTCGTTTTACCGGAGACGAGCCGATCGTATTCTCTCACTGTGCGAAGTGTCGCTCGTGAACTGGATTATCGGGATTTTGATCAATATGGTCGTGATTGGGTTGGTGAGCGGAATTTCGCTGCTGATCTTGGGTGTGCCGCTGGTGTTAGCGAATGCGCTTCTAGCGGGACTTTTAGAGGCAATTCCGAATGTCGGCCCAGTGTTGAGTGTGATTCCACCGATCGCAGTCGCACTTCTCGATGCCCCGTGGAAAGCGGTTGCCGTTTTGATTGTCTACATTTTGATTCAGCAGCTTGAACAGTATTTGCTGGTTCCGTTTGTCATGTCGCGGCAGGTAGCACTTTTGCCCGCAGTAACGTTAATTTCGCAGGTTGTGTTTGCCATTGCCTTTGGGTTTCTCGGTCTGTTTTTAGCGATTCCATTGGTGATTGTGGGACAGATTTGGATACGAGAAACATTGGTGCACGACGTTCTCGATCGCTGGCGCAAAGATGAACTTGAGGCAGAGTTAATTGATGCGGAGACAGACTTGCAGCAACTTTCAGAAGCGAAAGTCGGGATTGATTCACCCGAAGAAACTCACAGTGACGAGGAGGGTTCGCGGTAAACTAATTCCTGTGTCACATCTGGAATGTTCTGAATTATGAGAGCGTGGATTGCGGTTGCAGTGTCGGCAGTCATTTGGTTAACGGGCATCTCGGACGCGTGGGCGTTGATTCAAATCAAGCTATCGGATTTGTCGTATCGAGAATGTTCGGCGGAGATGTCGAAAGGCGCAGTTACAGCGGGCGGTGTGCCGCAGTCGGCGCGATGCTTTATTGTGTTTGGCAAGGCGACCAATCCCACGAATAAAACGATCGTCAATGCCGATATTTTCGGACGAATTTATGATGCGAACGACGATCCGATTATCGAGAACCGTACCCGGTTGGGCGCGATCGAGGAAGTTCCGCCGGGTGTGAGTGAGTTTGAGTTTCAGGTGAATGTGCCTGAGAATCAACCGTTACCGTTGAAGTTGTTGCAGTTCAAAGCAGCAGGATTTACAGGAACAGTGAGACGTTAGCTCAAAGCTAAATGTGATAGGACTATTACTCGTTTCTGTAGCCTCGTAAATTCATGCAAAAGCCCCCAACTTCTCAAGTTATCTTCACGGCATCACCCGAATTTGCTCAAGTTGCATTGAACGAAATTCAGCAAAGCGATCGAGGCTCAAAATTGCTGCAATGGCTTGATCAAGGAGTGGGCTTAATTCAATTAGACACTCTAGATTTCCGCGATTTAGCACCCCGAATTCTAAAGACAAAGGCTGCATTCATTAGACATCTTTGCCCGGTGAATGACAAAATTCCGCTTGAAATTACACAGTTAAGAGCGGCGATCGTAGCTCAGATTCCTTTGTTCGATCGATCTAAAACGCTCTCAATTCAAATTCGTTCTTCTACTAAAAACATCGATCGATCTAAACTTAGAAACGCTCTTGTTGATGATTTAATCAATGCAGGCTTGAAGGTGGAGGCAAAAGATCCAACTCAAATTATCTCGATTTTTTGTGATAGCACGACTGCTTATCTGGGATTTTCTAACGCTTCAGAGAACTTGAGCAATTGGGCAGGTGGAATGCACCGATTTGCACATGAAGACGAACAGATTTCTAGAGCCGAATTTAAGCTACTCGAAGCGATCGATGTTTTCAATCTCAAATTACCCACCGCAGGATTAGCGCTCGATCTGGGTGCAAGTCCGGGCGGTTGGACAAGAATTCTGAGAAAGCTTGGATTATCCGTGGTTGCCGTTGATCCGGGTGATTTAGCTGAATCGCTGCGCTTGGATTCAAACATCACTCATCACCGTCAGCTTGTACAACAGTATTTACCAAGCTGCCGCGATCGCTTTGATCTCATCGTCAATGATATGAGAATGGATGCAGTTGACTCTGCAAAAAACATGATTGCAGCAAGTAAAACGCTTAAAGAAGATGGCATGGCGATCATGACTCTGAAATTGCCCAGTAAAGGGGTAAAGAGCGTGATTAACAATGCGATCGCACTGCTCGAAGACCATTACGAAGTGATTGGAATTAGAAATCTATTTCACAATCGGCAAGAAGTGACAGTCGCGATGCGAACAGCGCCAGAATAACCCACAATACGACGAAACCTCCCAGCGCTGACGGGGCGCGGGAGGCTGTCAAAGATATTCAATTGCCGCGGAGAATATCAATTTCGGAAAAATCTTACGCCTGACGTGAGTAATACTCAACGACCAGCAGTTCATTAATTTGCAGCGCCACCCATTCGCGATCGATGACTCCGTTCACTTTCCCAGTCATCTTGTTCTTGTCGAACTCCAAATGACTCGGCAAGTTAGACAAACCCGGATATTGCAGGTTTGCTTCGACCAATTTGCGAGAGCGATCGCGATCGCGCACCGCAACCACATCTCCCGGACGGCAGTTATAGCTCGCAATGTCTACAACCTTACCATTGACCGTAACGTGACCGTGATTCACTAGTTGACGTGCGCCGGGAATCGTCGGAGCCATTCCTAAACGGAACACAGTGTTATCTAACCGCATTTCCAGCAGTTGCAAGAGTACCTGTCCAGTCGAACCTGCTGCACGGCGGGCTTTCCGCACGTAGCGAAGCAGTTGTTTTTCGCTCACTCCATAGTTGAAGCGAAGCTTTTGCTTTTCTTCTAGACGAACTGCATATTCTGAGCGTTTCTTACGCGCTTGTCCGTGTTGTCCGGGTGGATAGGCGCGGCGTGCAGATTTACGGGTGAGTCCGGGAAGATCTCCCAGACGACGGGTGATTCTAAGGCGAGGGCCTCGATATCGCGACATTGAACGTTCCTCGTTTGACTCGGAGATTTAAACAACTTTTCTAGTATACGACGCGGAATTCGCGGCTTCAATTATTTTTTCAATTGAGTGACCAGATGCACTAATTCCGGCAAAATCAGTTGCTCTACTGCCAGTTTTACCGCATTCGATGAGCCGGGGAGCGAAAAAATCAGCTTGTTTGAATAAACTCCGGCGATCGCTCTCGATGCGATCGCTCTTGATCCGATCTCGGCATAGCTCAGCGATCGAAAGATTTCCCCGAATCCGGGCAGCGTTTTTTCGAGGAGTTGTTCGATCGCGTCGTAGGTGGTGTCTCTTGGGGCGATGCCTGTTCCACCACTGAGAATCACCGCATCGACAGCGAATAGATTGACGAATTGAGCACGAATCTGATCAGGTTCATCGGGCACGATCGCATAATGCGCGATTGTGTGACCGGATTGTTTGAGCAGCGATTGGATCAGTTGACCACTGCGATCGGTCTCGATCGTGCGGGTGTCACTGACGGTAATCACGGCACAGGAAACGGCGATCGCAGCTTTATCCGGGTGGGGCTGATGCGACATTACGACTTTGTAAAGCCTAGATCGTTGGATTCAGCGTAGCGATCCATAAACCGCATAAAGCGATCCCAATCTTCCACCGATTTCATGATGTAGGTAGCTTCGAGTGCCGCAGGCTGACCGTTGATAAATTTGGCTTTGACTTCGCGGGTGAGCAGTTCGCCTTCTTCGTCGATCATGTACATTCCGGTGATGCTATCGGTCTTTTCAGCTTCTAGCGCTTTTGGCTTCTCGAAGATGAAGGTGGCGGCTCCGTTGGTTCCATCTTTGGAGCGGGTTATACGAACATCTGGGATCACTTCTTCGGTAATGCCTCTTGAAAATTGGATTTCTGCCATGATGCGAATCGATGAGTATTTTGGATTGGCTCTATTCTCCCATCTTTGCGTAACTTAACAAAGGCTTCTCATTTTTCATTTAAGCTTCAGCCACGATCGAATCTCTTTCAGTACCCAAGCCTGCTCGAAATCGGTGAGTTCTTCGCCAAACTGGTGCAATCGATATCCGGTACGATACGGCCCTGATGTGATTGTGATTAAGCCATTTGAGTCGCGCCGCACTTCTCGAATGTCGCGGGTAATGCCTGTCATCCGATTGCTGGCGGTTTTGAAGCGCTGAGTTTCGACGACGAATTCTCGGCGATCGAACTTGACATAAGTCCGCTGAAACGTCGGACTCATAAACAGCAAAAAGATCAGCGCTCCCAAAATGAGAATCCAGGTTGCAGAGCTAAGCACGCCGAAAAACAGGATCAGGAAAATCATCGGCACGATAAACGTTAATCCCAGCGATGCAACGCCTAGCTTGATCAAGCCTGGAAGATTTAAGCCCTTCTCTTCGGGATGCTTGGGAATAACGATTTCTAGCCGTTTTTTCGATCGCATCAGCTGGACTCGCGTATTTTTTGGGCGTTCAACCGGCGGAAAGGAAAACACAGTTTCAGAACGATTCAAGGCATCGATCGCCTCATGTGCTGTCTGGAATCGCTGCTCTAGATCAGGATGGGTGAGCTGATCGATCCAATCTGCTAACGCGGGCGGCAATGTGACACGATCGCGCCATTGAATCCGAAGCTGTCGCTGGGGTAAATCGGCTGGGGAGACTCCGGTGAGTAAATGAATCAACGTTGCACCCAACGCATAGAGATCAGAACCGGGAACAGCACGACCGCCGAACTGCTCGATCGGCGTATATCCGTAAGTTCCAACGATCGTAAAGGTTGCACCCTCGACATTAGCGCGATCCTGCACCGCTCCAAAATCGACCAGATACACTTGCTGATCCGTGCCCAAAACTAGATTACTGGGCTTGATATCGCGATGCAGAACGGCGGGATTGAGACCATGTAAATCCCGCAGAATCGTTAGAACTTCCAGCGCAATTTGTCGCACTTCCGCTTCAGAAAATCGCTTGCCTTCCTGAATTAATTGTTTCAGTGAAGTTCCCGGAATGTAGTCCTGCACCAAGCCAAACCAGAGAATGCGATCGTCGATCGAAAAAGAATCCCGACACTTCGGAATGCGTGGGTGATCCAACTGCCGCAAAATCTGAGATTCACGCTCAAACAGCTTGAGATCATCCCACTGCGATTGCTCCCCAAACGCCAACAGTTTCACAATCACAGATTGCGACTGAGCCGTTAAATCCATCGCCAGCCAAGTTTGCCGCCCTGCACCGTGACCTAATTTTTCTTGAAGTTGATAGCGATCGTACAGCGTTTGTCCTGCACTCAGCATCGATCGAGGCTCCCTACCGTCTTTACCGACTTCGCTTTCGATCATAGCGATTCCGTCTTTTCTTTAGCTGAAGCTGGGGAGTTTGACGATAAATTCTGTGCCTTGAGGCAAGACGGGGAAGCACTCGATCGAACCGCGATGTTGTTCGACGATTGTTTGATACGAGAGCGCGAGTCCCATTCCGGTTCCTTTGCCGACTGGTTTTGTTGTGAAAAATGGATCAAAAATGCGGGGTCGAATTTCTGCTGAAATACCGATGCCTGTATCTCGGATTCGGACTTTTACAGTTTGGTCAGACTGTTGATCTGTCCAAATTTCAATCGTGCGATTTTCTACGGTTTCGATCGCATCGATCGCGTTGTTAATCAAGTTCATCCACACCTGATTGAGTTGTCCGGCATAACAGTCAATGGGTGCAACAGTTCCATAGTGTTTAACGATTGTAATGTGTTGAGCTTTCAATCGGTGCTGCAATAGCGTTAAGGTTTGCTCGATCGCAGCGTTAATATCAATGGTTTTGAGTGCTGCTTCATCTAATCGGGAGAACGATCGCAGCGATTTGACAATTTCTTGAATGCGAGTCGTACCTGTTCGCATTGAAGCAAACACCCTAGCAACATCATCGAGCAAAAAGCCGAGATCAATTTCATCAATGGTGTGTTGAATTTCCGCGATCAGTTCAGGATAGTGTTTTTGATAAAGTTGAATAACCCGAATTAAATCGCGAGTGTAAGCATCTGCATAACGCAAATTTCCGTGGATAAAATTAACAGGATTATTCACTTCATGAGCAATTCCCGCAACTAATTGACCCAGACTCGACATCCTTTCACTTTGAATGAGTTGCGTTTGGGTTTGATTTAAGCTGGATAGCGTTGCTTCGAGCTCTGCATTTCTTTGAGACAGTTCGGTGGTTCGCTCTGCAACCCGACTTTCTAAAACTTCGTTTGCTTGCTCTAAGGCTTCTTTGGCACGTTTGAGATCAGTGATATCTGTTGCGATCCCACCGATCGCAAACGCTTGTCCTGTTTCATCAAACAAGGGAAATTTGACGACGATCGCAATATGTAATCCGTCTTCATGGGGCTCAATTTCCTCAAGCTGAATCGAAGTTCCAGACGCGATCGCAGCACGATCGGCGACTTGAAATGCCGCTGCAATCTCAGGCGGAAAAAAGTCGTAGTCGGTCTTGCCTAGATCGCGGTCTTGATCGAGATTGAATCGATGGGCAAATTCTCGATTCATCAATATATACGTTCCGTTCGTATTGCGATATTCTTTGGCAAAGATACTAGCTCTTGTGTTGTTGATAATACACTTAAGCAAGTTCTGGCTTTGCTGCAACTTCGCAACTTGACCTGATAATTCTGTAATTAATTTGTTATGTGATTTCTTTAGTCTAATTTCAGACTGTTTATATCTTGTTATTTCGGTAATCATTCCACAAAAGATGGTTTCACTCTGATTGATCTCAGTGAGCGCTGCGGTAATTTGAATCCATCTCTGCTTGACTCGTCCCTCAAAGCTCCAGGGAATGGCACGATTGATTGCCTTTCTTAAAGATTCTCGAAAGCGATCACGATCGCTTGGATCAATTTGGTTTTCTAACACGGCAAAATCTTTTGTAATCACCGCAGCAGAAACACCAACGAGATCAGCGACGCGATCGCTGATGTAATCAATTCTGTACTCGTTCCCGATCGCGCTTAACCGAAAGATTGCACCTGGAGCGTTAGCGGCGATCGTCTGCACATCAATCTCTATAGCCGAATTAGAACTCATACAGGGCACAACCGAGCAATCTTGAGAAAAGTTTCCTTATCATTCCCTCAATTCTCTTGTGCTACCACTACGATCAACTCCTATGATCAAATACAAAGATCAAATACATACAAAGATCAAATACAAAACTTGTCAATGGGCTGTTAAGCGCTGCTGTCGCCAATATAATCCTAATCCTGCTAGCAGCATCATCCCAAATCCGATCGCGCATACGCCAGACCACTGAAACCGATTCCAAGCATAAGTGCCTAAATACGATCCAATTGCACCGCCAACAAAATAAAGCGTGATGTACAACGCATTTAAGCGACTGTGATATTCCGCAGGCAAGCTGTAAAGCGTTGCTTGATTTGAAATTTGACTCGTCTGGACTCCCAAATCCAGCAAAATCGCACCGAGGACTAATCCGCCTAGCTGTTTTCCAAAGGCCCAAACCACGAGAAACGCTGCGATCGTCATCAAAACTCCGATTTTTAGCGTGAAGCCCGGACTCTGACGATCGGCAATTTTGCCAACAATCACCGCCGCTACTGCACCCGCAATTCCCACAAATCCAAACAACCCTGCAATATCACTGCCATACTGATACGGCGGTTGTTCGAGCAAAAATACAAGCGTACTCCAGAAGGCACTAAACGCCCCAAACGACATCGCCCCAATCCAAGAAGTCGCTTGCAGTATAGGGTCTCGCTGAATTAGCTCCAACATCGATCGCAGCAAAGTTGGATAGGTCATTTTCAAGCTCGATTGATAGCGGGGGAGCTGTTTCGCTAAAACGATCGCCAACAGCACCGTCGCACCACTAGCAAACCCATAGATCGCCTGCCAACCGATGATTTCTCCGGCAAACCCGCTTAGCGTTCTTGCGACCAGAATGCCGATAAATAAGCCACTCATCACCCGACCGACAATTTTGCCGCGCTCCTCTGGTTGGCACAGTTGCGCGGCAAACGGTACGAGGATCTGTGCAGCAATGGTACTCGCCCCGATCGCAAAACTCGCAAGACTCAATCCCAATAAATTCGTCGATAGTGCCGCCATCAGGAGCGCGATCGCGGTGCATCCCGTCACCAGGACAATTAGCCGTCGCCGCTCTATGCGATCGCCCAACGGCACGATGAATAAAATTCCAATCGCATAGCCAATCTGCGTCAACATCGGGATCACTCCGACTTCTGCTGCCGAAACTCCGAACTGTTGAGCTATTTTGGCTAAAAGCGGCTGATTGTAGTACAAATTAGCGACCGTCGCGCCCGACGCGATCGCCATCATCCAAACCAGTGAAGAACGCATAA
Organism: Leptolyngbya sp. DQ-M1; assembly: GCF_039962505.1. Lineage (NCBI taxonomy): Bacteria > Bacillati > Cyanobacteriota > Cyanophyceae > Leptolyngbyales > Leptolyngbyaceae > Leptolyngbya > Leptolyngbya sp. DQ-M1. The sequence goes on along the minus strand of NZ_JAMPLJ010000011.1, from coordinate 48,108 downwards.
ATGAAAGAACGGTGAGGTTTATATTGCAAGGGTAATTGAGGAGCGAGGAGTAAAGGGATTTTGAAGCGTCCTGGAAGCCTTGAGGCGCTCTGTAAAGAAACTGGAGAAAGATCATAAAACTCGATAAAGTCCGAGATATCCCCGTTACACTGTTTTTGTTCCAAACCCTTTTGCAGCAGGAGAAGTGCAAGCATGGCTCACGCGCCGATGACAATTACCACAATTAATCCGATTCAGTTTGGCACCGATGGCTGGCGCGGCGTGATTGCTGCTGATTTCACGTTCGATCGCGTCATGACCGTCGCCCCGATCGCCGCGGCAGTTCTGTCTGAGGTTTACGGTGCAGAAACCGGAAGCAACACCGTGATTGTGGGCTACGATCGCCGATTTTTATCCGAAGAATTCGCCCGCACTGCGGCAGAGTCGATTCGCAAAGCTGGCTTTGATGTGCTGTTTTCTGAAAGTTTCGCGCCGACTCCTGCCTTTAGTTGGGCAGCGAAGAAGCTGAATGCGCTGGGCGCGATCGTGATTACGGCAAGCCACAATCCTGGCAACTATTCAGGCTTAAAAGTCAAAAGCGCCCACGGGGGATCAGTGCCGCCGGAAGTGACGAAGAAGATTGAAGCCTTGTTAGCGAGTGGTGCGCCTGCGCCTGATGTGCAACCGGGAACATTCAGCACGTTTGATCCCTGGGAGAGCTATTGCGAAGGACTGCGATCGCTTGTGGATACTACAGCGATTAAAACGGCGATCGAGCAAGGGAAAGTCACGGTGTTTGCGGATGTGATGCACGGAGCCGCAGCGACCGGATTAGCGCGATTGCTCGGTGTGGAAATTCATGAGTTGAACAGCGATCGCGACCCCCTGTTTGCAGGAGGCGCACCAGAACCGCTACCGAAGTATTTGCCAAAGATTTTAGAGACGATTCAGAATTTTGACGGAAATAGTTTAGCGGTGGGCTTAGTGTTTGATGGCGATGCTGATCGTGTTGGCGCAGTTGATGCCAAAGGGAATTTTCTCAGTTCTCAGATTCTGATCCCGATTCTGATCGAGCATCTGGTGCAAAAAGGCTTTAGCGGCGAATTCGTCAAAACGGTGAGTGGTTCAGATCTGATGCCGTTGGTTGCCAAGCTTTACAACCTGCCTGTACACGAAACGCCGATCGGCTACAAATACATCGCCGATCGAATGCTCGAAACCAAAGTTCTACTCGGCGGAGAAGAGTCCGGTGGGATCGGCTATGGTCATCACATTCCAGAGCGCGATGCGTTACTGTCGGCACTGTATGTTCTCGAAACTGTGGTACAAACGGGAACCGATCTGGGCGAACTCTACCGCCGTTTACAGGAAAGAACCGGATTTTTGTCAGAGTACGATCGCATTGATCTGCCTCTTGCCAGCATGGAAGTCCGCGCCAAACTTCTAGAGCAGTTGAAAACGCAACCCCCGCAAACCATTGCTGGAAAAGCGGTAATTAGCTGTCAGACCGACGATGGCTATAAATTCCGGCTTGAGGATCAAAGCTGGTTATTGATTCGCTTTAGTGGGACAGAACCCGTTTTGCGGCTGTATTGTGAAGCGGCAACGATCGACCAGGTTCACCAAACGCTAAATTGGGCGCGTGATTGGGCGAGTTGAGGACGAATTTTTCCGCTTCGGTTTGAGCGGCTGACTGCCCCTAAATCTCCCACTCGTGCGAGATTTAGGGGCTACCCGGATTCAACATCGAAGCCAGTTCTATGGACTTATGCACTGTTAGATGACAATACTGCCCGATCGCTCAGGCAGATCAATCTCTAACTCTTGCTCATTCCAAATCAATTCTGCATTGCCGTAAACGATGCGATTCGGATGCGTTTTAAGTTCCGTTTTATTCCAATGAATCGCAGCTTTCACCGCAACGGTTCCCACATTCACTGCAATAATCACCGTTTGATCGTCTAAGGTTCGCGCAAAAACGTAGGTTGTTCCTTCGGCGTACAACACCTTGTAATCCCCCGTTCTCAGAGCGGGATAAGCATGGCGCAGTTTGACTAATTGACGGTGACACTCATAGATTTTGTAATCCCAGTTTGACTCTAACGGGAAACCTCGACGAGAATCTGGATCGATCGCTCCCGGTAATCCCACTTCATCCCCGTAGTAAATACTCGGCGCACCCGGAAACGTCATCAATAACAAAGTACAAAGCTCAATGCTTGGACGATCACCGCCTGCAATGGTCATCAATCGCGCTGTGTCATGGCTTGCTAATAAATTGAGTTGGGTAAGCTGAATCTCCCAAGGATACAGTTTCAATAAATCTTGCATCTTTTGAGCATACTCACCCGCAAACATCGGCGGATACGGCTGGTAATCCCGGCTTTGAACCTGATCCAATACCACACGATCGCCCGCAGCAAACGCGATCGTCGGGCCTGCAAACAAGTAATTCATCACGCCATCGAACTGAGTGCCATCGAGCCACTGACGCGAATCACCCCAGACTTCGCCGACGATATAGGCTTCGGGATTCAGGGCTTTGACGCGATCGCGAAATTCCTGCCAGAATCCCGGTGTTTTCACCTCAAACGGCACATCTAACCGCCAGCCATCGATGCCAAATTTAATCCAATACTCCGCGATTTCCATGATGTACTCTCGCACCTCCGGATTATCGTGATTGAACACAGGCAAAGCGCGATTGTTATCCCAGCCTTCATACCCTGCCGGAAACTCTCCCGTATACGGATGCAGCGGAAACTGATGAATCCTAAACCAATCAATCCAAGGCGAATGATCACCGTTTTCTAAAACGTCATGGAAAAAGAAGAAGCCGCGACTGGAGTGATTAAACACACCATCCAGTACAACTTTGATGTCTCGCTCATGTGCCGCTTCGAGCAACTCGCGAAACGCTTCATTGCCACCCAACATCGGATCGACCTGGTAATAGTCGTGCGTGTGATAGCGGTGATTGCTAGCAGACTGGAAAATTGGCGTAAAGTAAATCGCATTCACGCCCAAATCCTGAATGTAATCAAGCTTCTCGATGATGCCCCAAAGGTCACCCCCCTTGTAGCCTTGCAGCGTCGGAGTCGCATCCCAATCTTCCCAACGCATCGACTTGAGCAGTTTTCTATGCCGTTGCTTGGCGCGGGCAAATCGATCGGGGAAAATTTGATAAAAAACCGCGTTCTTTACCCAGTCTGGTGTCTGAATCTGCATGAAAAGACGACATCGATCACATCAATAGTACGGTAATGATCCCTGTGAAAATCGCTCTCTAACTATTGGTAGAAGTTTAGAAATTCTACAAATCGTAGTCTATAATACAGATATGAACGTTCATCCTTGCTATGCGCTAATTGCTATGGGCCAAGGACGGAAGTAAGGGGTTCTCCTGAAGGAACGCGCCTCAATCTCACTTCATTTCCATTGTTCGAGGCGACTTATGAAACTCATTTATCGTGGTGTTAAATACGAATACGACCCCACTCAGCGCGGCTGCGACGATCGCTTTTCTCAGTCCCATGAGCCGATCACGCTAACTTATCGCGGCAACCGCTACCAACTCGACCCGAATCGCCCTGTACGATCGGCAGTTGAACAGCAACCACGTGAACTGATTTATCGCGGCAATCGCTACTGGATGGGCTATCCAGACGGTAAGCCGACGCTTAGCAATGTGAGACGATCGCAGCCAGCAAAAGATCTGCTTTCAACGCATCGTGCGAATTTGCAGCGAAATTTGCAGCGCCGCATCGAGAGTGCTCGTCAGAAGGGCGATGAGGCTTTACTGGCACTGCTTGAAGCAGAACGCCGCCATCTCATCTAACTCAATTTCACTTACTCTTCACGCACTGAGCCGCGATCGCGGCTCTTTTTTTTGCAAAAACGCATTTTTTCAAATTCAGTCCGACTTTGGGCAATTGGGCAGAAACATATACGAGAATAGATCTATCCGAATGTCGATTTGCTCAGAGAGAAGAACACTGTGTCTCATACGATCGTTACAAACACTTGTGAAGGGGTTGCGGATTGCGTCGATGCCTGTCCGGTTGCCTGCATTCATGAAGGTCCTGGAAAAAATACCAAAGGAACAGACTGGTACTGGATTGATTTTTCGACCTGTATCGACTGCGGCATCTGCTTGCAAGTCTGTCCAGTTGAAGGCGCGATCGTGCCTGAAGAACGTCCCGATCTGCAATCTACGCCGAATTAATTTCTGGTGATCTAGTTTTTGCTCAAAAGGGGACAGAGTTCCCCTTTTTTGTTGGCTTTATTTTGTTGTTAACATGATTCCACGAATTCCAAGGAAGGATAAGTGATGCTCGAATTGGCGACGACACTTCAGGGACAAACTATTCAAAATCGAGTGCGTGAAGTCGGAATTAATCCAAACCACTGGTATGCGGTGACTTGGGCAAAGGATCTCAAGCCCGGAAAGATTCTCCCGATTCGCATCTGGAATCAGTCGATCGCCCTGTACCGCGATTCCCAAAATCAAGTTCAAGCCGTCGAAAATGTCTGTCCGCATAAAGGTGTGGCGATGGACAAGGGCAAGGTGCAGGGCGATGCGATCGTTTGTGGCTATCACGGGTGGGAATTTAACGGGCAGGGCGACTGTGTGGGCATTCCCTACTGGGGCGAAGGTCAAAAGCTTCCCTGTGCTCAAATGCGGAGCTACCCTGTGCAGGAAAGATACGGCTTGATTTGGCTGTTTCCGGGCGATCGTGCCTTTGCTCATTTAGCCTCGGTTCCAGAAATTCCCGAATACGATGATCCGAAGTGCTTTATGGTGCCGATCGGGGCAGAGTTCAAAGCGCATTTTTCCATCTGTAACGAAAACACAATGGATGTGTTTCACGGTTATTTGCACCAGAATCTTCAAGGTTGGTTTGATCCGGTGCTGCTGAAACTGCGCGAAACCGATGAGGCTGTTACGGCAGAATATCAGGTGTCTTACAAAGGCATTTTGACGAAATTTTTAGGGCTGAGCGAATCGGGCGGTATCACCACAAAAACTATTTCCGTGGATTATCAGTATCCTAACTATATCAACAAGCTCGAAGGTGTATCTGCGCTGTACTTAATGCGATTACCGATTTCTGCAACAGAGAGTCGATCATTTGCAATGTTATTTTTGCGTTTACCGATTCCCGTTTGGTTGGTGAATTCGGTACGCCGAGTATTGCAGCCTGTGGTTCTGCATTTACTTTTCTTGCCGTTCCTGCACCAGGACATTGAAATGATCGAAAGCGAACAGGAAAACTATCTCAAAAATCCGCAACGACGCTATGTCGAAGTCAATCCCGCGATTATTGCTGTGCAGCGTTTGATTGTGAAGCAGTACGATCGCTATCAGCAGACCCTTCAGTCTTCTGAAATGATTTCCCGGTAGCGAATATTCTTTTTTGATTACGAAGCGCGATCGGGCTACAAAAAATCTCCTACAGTGTCAAACGACCCTCTGAACCATGCTGCGGCACAAACTTATCCCTAAACTCATCCTTAAGTGGGTTGCAGCGATTTAGCGGTCGTCGTACATCGATCGAGAAGACTATTTTCAGCAAACTTATGAGACATCGATTGAATTTATCAAACTGGCGGCGCGGCATTGTGGCGGTGATGCTCGCGATCGCCCTGTTCGTCACAGGCTGCCAAACTCAAGAACCCTCCCGTTTTGCCGAAGCGCAAAAAGAAAGCACTAAACCGAAAGTGACGGCGGTTGCCAAAGAAGCAACTCAAGGCAGCCAATTTAACAGATACTTCCCCAAACCCGGTGCAGGGTATGAGCGCGTTTACACCCAGGAGAAAAAAGGCTTTGCAGAAGCCAAATTGAAAAAAGACGGCAAAGATGTCGCCATGCTGTCCATTTCCGATACCTCTAGCTTGCCTGCTGCGGCTGCGAAGTATCAAAACACTACCGAGAAAATTAACGGCTTCCCTGCAATGACGATGGGCAATACCCAAACCGGAGTCTTAGTGGGTAAGTATCAAGTCAAAGTCTTATCGCGTGATCCCTCGTTTACCCAGGCAGAGCGCGAAAAGTGGATTTCAAAATTTGACCTCAGAGGCTTGTCGCAGCTTAAGGGCTAGGGCATTCAGCGAATACTGAACTACGAATCATAGGAATTTTCATGAGTAAACCCATTTTTGAACTGGTGGACGAACTTCCCACCCGCGGCACAACCGTCAAGGCGCTTCAAACCCTTGATTTTGTCGTGCCCGGACAGTGGCAAAATCTCACCGGCTTCACCAACACGATCCGCACGGTTACAGGTGAAACCGACGAGAGCTTGATTCAAGCGATCGGAGAACGCGCCGTTTATCTCTACAACGACGAGTCTCAAGGCTATCAACGCGCCCTGTGGCTGTATCAGACCGTGGATAACGCCGCAGGCGCACTCGGAGCCGCTGCACTCGCAAACAAAGTCGGACAGGACATCTCGTTCCTGGGATTTCTCAAAAATCTCACTCCCAAGCCCGAAAAACTACAGAGCCTCGATCTCTGCGTCAAGCTCGTCGTTGAACTTGTCGCTTTCTGCCAAATCAACGGCATCCCTGGCGATAGTATCGGTGACTTCCTGGCGGCACTCGGTGACTACAGCGGCGAATCTCTGATGCGGATGGCAGCCTTGGTGAGCTTTGACGGTTTAATCCCGCTCGGCGGCGATTTTATCCAGAAAGGCTTGTCTACGATTAGCCAAACTACCCCAGACGAACTCGAAAAGAACCAATCCTTCAAGAGCGTCAAGCCCTTGATCCCTGGCGGTGATTCTGCCGGACAGTTGAACTTTATCGGACAGAGTTTTGATTCGGTCAAAGGTTGGATGGGCGATTTTGTCTCCTCGCGCAATCTGACTCAGCAAACTTTGCTCGATCGCGTTCGCGGCGCGATCGATATCACCGCTGACAAGCTCGATTACGTCGGCGCATTTCTCGATGTGTCCGTCAAATACTACACCCACACGGGAACGCAAACTTTAGCGCGTCGTCTGATAGAGCGAGCAGTCGCAGAAATCTAGGGGCAGCAATCTGACGATAAACAGCGATCTTACCCCTGGAACGATCGCTGTTTATTTCGTTTGCTAAGAGTCCCTGATAAGCTGATATCACGCCTCATGTTTGAGACCGTCGATCGAACACGATGCGTTTGTGGGCGAAATTTCTCGTCTGCAAATATACTGTTGAGTCAGAAGCAAATCGCGAACGTCATGCAGGTGAGAGGAGTAAACTGTGCAAGTTGTTAAGGAATACGTGCGGCGTTGGTATGAGAGTGAACTCGACCCGGATGAGTATCTCTGTCATCAACGCCAGGGGAATATGGTGGAGATTGAGGAGGCTGAAACCGGAGAGCGGCGCACCGTTCTGACTTTTTGCACAAACGATGTTCTGGGACTGACCCAAAACGAATCGGTGAAACAAGCCGCGATCGATGCAATTTTCCAATACGGCACCTCGAATAGCTCAACCTCGGTGCTCAGTGGTCGGATTGACTTGCATCGTCAGCTTGAAGACGAGATTGCTAGCTTTAAGCATTTACCCCATACCCAGCTATTTCTGAATGCGTGGATGGCGATGCAGGCGTTGATGGATGCCTTTTGTCATTTGGCGATCCCCGTTTCTGGGTTTCAGCATACCCGCGAAACGTTGGTGATGACTGATGTGTTGAATCACGGTTGTATTGTGTCTGCTTTGGCTCACGCCGGAACGCGATCGGGAAAACTTTTCGGCTATAGTCCCAGAGTCCGCGTCAAGGCATACCGCCATTGCAATATGGAAGATCTAGCGCGGAAGCTGAAGCGCCATGCTCGTCCCGACGATCGCATTATGGTCGTGTCGGACGCGGTGTTCTCGATGGATGGTGACATTGCACCCTTGCCAGAGATGATCGAAATTTTGGCGAATTATCCCGATAGTACGCTGCTGATGGATGAAGCTCATGCGACGGGCGCGATTGGTGCGACGGGGCGCGGGATTTACGAGCATTTCGGACTGAAGCCGCAAGATGCGATCGATCGCGGCGTTAATCCGCTGATTCTTTCGACGTTTGCGAAGTTTGGGGCATCGGTTGGCGCAGCGATTAGCACTCATGTTGCAGAGCTAAAGCCGTTGCTGAATTGTTCGCCGACCTCGATCGGGACTTGTTCGCTGGCACCGCCTTTGACCGCAGCAGCGTTGCAGAGTTTCCGCACGGTGCAGGAGCAGCCAGAATTGGTGTCGCGCCTGCAAGATAGTACGCGATATTTGCGATCGCGTTTAGCGGCTCAGGGATTTGAAGCGATCGGGGAAACGAACGTTGTTCCGGTGCTGCTGCCGCCGGAGATGAATCCGAAGCTGTTTGCGCGGGAATTGCTGGAGTTGGGGATTTGGGTATCGCCGATCTGGTTTATTGCGAAACCGAGGATTCGGATTACGGTGAACGCGCTGCATACTCGCGAGGAGATGGATTGCCTGGTTGCGGGTATGGTGAAGGTGCGGGAATTGATGTACAAGCAAGACACCGCCACGATTAGCGCGTGATGCGTCGATCGAAAAATCGGTAGAAACGCGAATTGCAAACCCGGTAGAGACGTGATTAATCGCGTCTCTACCGGGTTGATTGTTGATCGGAATTATCGATCGCCCCCCCAATTAAACCGATGTCTTTTTCGTTCTTTCCAGCATCTTTTGAGCAACCTGCATCGCTGGCGTTTTCCCGTATTGCAACTTCAGATTCTGAATCGCACCATTCGCCGCTTTCACCACGCTCCCCGATGGACTCTGCAACGCTTTTTCTAAATACGGTAAAACCTTCTCCGATCGAATGCGTCCTAGCGCCTGCACTGCATACAGCCGAACCTTCAGATCAGAATCTAGCGTCAGTTTGCCAAGTACGGGAATCGCTTGTTCTACCTCACCTCGAACCGCATGATGACGGACAATTTGACCGAGCGCAACTACAGCCGTTCCCCGCACAAGCGGTTCTGCATAAGTTGTGTACTGAACTAATTTCGAGATGTGCTTGAGATCCTTAGACTGTCCCCAAGCAAGCAGATCCTGAGTCAAGTCTTCAAGCTTGCCATCATTCGGACGCTTTGGATCATGGATCGTCGGTGGGACAAGCACGGAAACGACTTGCTCTCTCGGTTCGACTTCATCTTCTGGACGTTTTGAATCTTGAATGGTTGGTGGGAGAACGACTTCAACGACTTCACCTCTGGGTTCCGGGGCATCGTCGATCGGCGCTTCCGCCACCCTTTCCTCTACTTTTAGCGTTTCGGTGCTTTCTGCTTCTAGACTCAATTCTGCGATCGATGCTTCTTCGGTGGGTTCTGGAGCCTCGTCAATTGTTTCTGCGATCGGCGCTGATACTTCAGCCGGAGTCGAGATTTCTTCGGCAACAGGGACGACGGGAATCGGTTCAGGGTCAATCTTCAGTTCTGGAATAGACTGAATTACCTGTCCGCTTGAGTCCTCGCGTCTTGTGGTGGATTTTTCATAGCGGGACACCCCGAAAATAACTCCCCCAATCAGTGCCACAAATGTTGCGATCGCGAGTAAACTTTGAGCCATATCCTTACTTCCATGCAAATTCGGCTTTATTATTTTGTCTTAAGTACGCGAAGATGCTGGAATTGTTTAAATGTCTCAATGGTTAGAACACTCCGCCCAAGTTGAAGTCGAGGCATCGATCGACAAAGTGTGGAGCCTTTGGTCAGATCTCGAACAGATGCCCAACTGGATGAACTGGATTACCTCGGTGAAAATTTCCGAAGATCAGCCCGATCTCTCGCGCTGGACGCTGAGTACAGGCGGACTTCAGTTTAGTTGGCAATCTCGCGTCACCAAGCAAATCCCCAACCAAATTATTCAGTGGGAATCAGTCAGTGGCTTGTCGAATCGCGGAGCAATCCGGTTTTACGATCGCGGAGCCGAGGGCAGCATTGTTAGAATGACGCTCTCTTATGCTGTGCCCGATCTTTTGGCTCAGATCATGAACAACGCAATGGTCGATCGCTTTGTGCAGTCCAACATTCAAGCAGACCTGGATCGATTCCGCGATTATGCGCGAAGTTAACCGCGATCGCGCTCTAACAAAATCATCATCATTAAGCTGAGCAAGATTTGAGCCTGTTCGCGATCGTTCGTGCGATCGACTTGCTGAATCGTGAATTTGCGCGACCAAAACGTGGGGAGCTTGGATAGCTTGATCACCACAGTTCCATCAGGGCGGCTCACTAAATAAGTCGGATTAAACAGATATCCGGTGAAGAAGCTACCAAAGGGCAAATCGCCTAACAGCGAATCCATCACTTTCACCCAGGGATTCTCTTCCTGAATCGTAAACGCGACCGTCTCGCCATCAAAAATATCAAAGTGAGCTTTCCAGAGAGATTTCAATCCGCGCCGCTTGAGCGCTCCAACGATCTTTCCGCTTGGGTCTGAGAAATTGTAGCGAGCGGAAAAATCGATGATGCGATCGGCTTTGATCGTAAACAGCTCTTGCGATCGATGGACATCCGCAAACACATTGATCACTTCTTTAAGCCTGAACAGCTTTTGCCGCACGTAGAAAACCGGATTGCCTCCAGCATCGGCGATCGTCATTTGCGGCGTGAGTGACCAAAATTTGAAGGTCAGTTCTAAGGGGTACTGCATGAATTTGAAGATTGAGAAAGCTGAATCATAGTATCCCCAATCCCCCACCATCGAGCATCGGCAATCTCACCAGGTTGGATCAAAGAAGAGATTGATGGTCAGCGTCTCGCGTCCGGGGGGAACCGAAGCGAGACAGCTTCGCACCGTTTCCCCGTCATCGAGTTCCACTTCGCAGGCATGACACGATCCCATCAGACAGCCTGTGGGAATGGACACTCCCGCACGATCGGCAACTTGCAACAGGGGTTCGCCCACTTCAGCATCCACCGTCACATCATCCGGCAAAAAACGAATGCAAACACTCATAACAAAATTCTAAAGAATGTCTAAACGCCAATGGCTTTCGAGGTTTTTGCCTCTACTGTATAAATCAAGGACAAACGGGTACGTTGCACCGAAAGGGTTAGGGATAAAAGCGCATTCAGGCTATCTGGTGCGCTTGTTTTTTAGGGCAGAATTGGCTTGAGGTCTAAATGCGGTTCGATCGAGTCGGCAAGCTGATCGAGCATTTGCTCCCGTTGTTCGCGGTAGTTGGCAACTCCGGTGGGCAGCGATCGCAATCCGCGCTGCTGCCGCAATCGATTCAACCAGGCACGTCGCCAAGGCCCGTTATCAAAAATGCCGTGCAGATAAGTTCCCCACACCGATTGGCTCTCATCCACAATACCGAGATTCGCATCGTCAAAGAGTGCCTGTGTGCCTTCTGCTTCTTCGAGCAAGCGGGTTCTGCCCTGGTGAATTTCATAGCCTGAAACGGGTAGACCTTCTTGCGGATAGTTAGAAGTCACATTGCGCTGGCGGGCGATTTTTTGACCTGCGATCACTGTTTTGAGCGGCAGCAGCCCTAAACCCCGATAGCGCCCTTCTTGTCCTTCGATGCCTTCGGGATCGGCAAGAATTTTACCCAGCATCTGAAATCCGCCGCAAATGCCGAGTACCGTTCCTCCGGCTGCAATGTAGTTCTGAATTTCTTCGGCCATACCGCTTTTGTGCAGCGCGATCAAGTCCGCGATCGTCGTTTTCGATCCGGGAATGATCACCGCATCGGGATGCCCCAGCGATTGCTTCGGATGGACATATTTCACATTCACCGAAGGTTCTGCTTCAAGCGGATCGAAATCGGTGAAGTTGGCGATGCGAGGTAAGCGTATTACCCCAATCGTCAGATCGCCCCTCTCTTTTGTAGAACTACGATCGAATAGGGAAAGTGAATCTTCTGCCGGAAACACCTGATCGAGCCAGGGAATCACCCCGATCACCGGAATTCCGGTCTTCTGCTCCAGCCATTCAATTCCTGAATCGAGCAGCGATCGCTGTCCCCGGAATTTGTTAATCACGACCCCTTTAATCAGCGCGCGTTCATCAGGATCAAGCAGTTCTAGCGTCCCAACGACGTGAGCAAACGCGCCACCGCGATCAATATCCACCACCAAAATCGTCGGCGCGTTCAGATACTTCGCCACCCGCATATTCGTTAAGTCGCGATGCTTAAGGTTAATCTCGGCGGGACTGCCTGCTCCTTCACAGACTACGAGATCGAATTCTTCGCTGATGCGTCGGAGTGAGTCTTCGATCGCGCTCCAGCCGATATCAAAGAAATTTTGATAATACTCAACCGCACTGGTTCGCCCTGCAACGCGTCCTTTGATGATCACTTGAGAAGTCATATCCCCTTGAGGCTTCAGCAGAATCGGATTCATCTCCACCCAAGGCTGCACTCCCGCCGCCCAAGCTTGCACTGCCTGAGCATATCCAATTTCGCCTCCGTTCGCAGTGACGTAGGCATTTAGCGCCATATTTTGTCCCTTAAACGGCGACACCCGAAACCCTTTTCGCGCCAGAATTCGACAAAGCGCAGTTGCGACCATCGATTTTCCGGCGTGCGAGGTCGTGCCTACAACCATGACTGCTTTCATTAATTCACCTCCGATCGGTAAGCGGAATAAGTCGGTCTAAAACGGAAGCCGGAACCAGCGGTGCATCACATTCAGAATGCGATCGCTCAAGCTAGCTTTGCCAAACCCCCCAACGGATTGCCATTGCTGCACCAGTTGCCGACCCAGCGGAGTCAGGCGAAAACTGTCGGTGAGTCCCTGTCCGTCTACTTCGCGTCGTAAAATGCCGACTTGAATCAGCCAGAGGAGTTCCCCGTCTGCGGCAAGCTCTGAGAGCATTCGTTTACTGTGCTGATTCCGAATGCCAGGAGTGCCAGCAACCGCACTGAGTGAAACGCTGTGAGTTAGCATCGTTGCATAGAACTTGAGCCGAAACGGAGCGCATCGAACAGCGCGGGTGGCTCGATCGAGGGTTTTCTGTGGGTAGCGGAAGTCGGGGTTCGAGGTCGTCGGGGTCATCAGTAATCGGGACGCGGTGGAATAAAGTCTGAAGAAAAGTCTGAAGAACTGTTTACATCAGCCTCTATTATTGACAAAAAAATTTCTGTTTTACGGGATATAAACGATCGAGTTTTTTAGGCAAGCTAGAGTATTTTTCTCGATAGTGTAATTGAATCCGGGTGAAGTCTGGCAAATCAGGGGAGATTTAGCGAGTTTTACGATCGACATACTCATTCAGTCCTTCTCCAAACAGCGATAGTCCTACCACCAGTAGAGTCATTGCCAATCCCGGAAATAAGGCTGTCCACCAAATTCCCCCAGTTGAGAGGGCATCGAGTGCTTCTCTAAGATCATGCCCCCATTCTGGCACTTCATCGGGCAGACCCAATCCCAAAAAGCCTAAACCCCCCAGCGTTAGGATTGCATCTGCGGCATTCAGTGTAAACAGAACTGGAACGCTTTGAATGACATTAGCGAACAGGTATTTTTTTAACACTCGCCAGGTTGAAGCCCCCATTGCTTGAGCCGCTTCGATAAATAGCTCTGTTTTCACGCTCACGGTCTGATTGCGAACGACGCGATAATACTGTGGAACATAGGCGATACTCAGCGCGATCGCAGCATTTAATATCCCCCGCCCGACCACAAATGCCAGTGTGACCGAGAGCAGTAACCCCGGCAGCGTGTAGATCGTATCCATCAAGAAGAGGAGCGCACGATCGAGCTTTCCGCCCCGATAGCCGCTCACCATTCCCAACGGCACACCCACGATCAAACTCAATGCCGTTGCCAGAATCACGACTTGAATGGCTGCTTGTGTGCCAAACAGCGTCCGCGAAAACACATCGTATCCCAAGCTTGATGTCCCAAACCAATGCCGAGCGTTGGGTGCAGCATGAGGCGGATTATCGAGAAATTCAGTCGGACTTTGGATAAGCCCGATCGCTTGCAGAATTGGGGCAAACAAGGCAATAGCGACAAAGATGAGCACGATCGCCGCGCCGATTCGCATCATTTGACGCGAGAGCGAGGGGCGTTCTGTGGCATTGAGAAAGCGGGGCAAACGAATCGAGGTCATGAGAGGCACGATCGTAAAACGATTTGCCTATGATACTGGCATTGAGAAGGGATTCGATCGCAGGCGAAAATAGAAGGTGAGTTCTCAGGAGGTTGTTATGTCTCTTACAGCGAAAGACTTAGAAATCGTACAAGCCCAACTTGCTCAGGGTGAGCGAGACTACCGAATTGAACTAATCAACGGAGAAATTATTCTAATGAGTCCATCCGGTTACGAGTCTGATGAAGTGGCATCAGAATTCAATGCACAGTTACGCAATTGGGTAAAACCTCGGAAGCTAGGACGAGTAACTGGAGCAGGGGCAGGATTTGTTTTACCAAATTCAGATACACGCGCTCCGGATGTCTCGTTTGTACAAGCAGAGCGATTGCGCCAAAGTCCTGAAACTTTTGCGGAACTTGCACCGGATTTAATGGTCGAAGTAAAGTCTCCAAGTGATAGCGTGAAGAAATTACGCGCCAAGATTGATCAGTTTCTTGAACAGGGGACGCGAGTGGGCATCTTGATTCACCCAAAGCAGAGATGGGTGGAAGTGCGTCGATCGAACATTGAACCCGTGACGCTAAAAGATGGTGATGTGTTGACTGTTCCGGATCTGTTACCAGGTTGGGAAGTACGAATTTCAGAGCTTTGGTCGCCTGTGTTTGAAGATTAGAGCCGTTTGAGGCTTTGAACAGCAAGATTGGTGCGTTAACTGAGACAAATTGAGTTAGAAACAGGAATATTGCTGTTTGAAGTGGAAACAGTCTTGCTCAAAGTAGGAATGTTTCGTTTCTGAACACGAACGTTTCGCTTCTGAACACGAATGTTTCACTTCTGAACGCGAATGTTTCGCTTCTGAACACGAATGTTGCTGTTTGAAGTGGGAGCAGTCTTGCTTAAAGTAGGAATGTTTCGCTTCTGAACACAAGTGTTGCTGTTTGAAGCGAGAACAGTGTGAGTGAAAACTGTGAGTGAAAACAGCGAAGATGGTGTTTGTGCAGGGCAGCAGCGATCGCCGCGCGAAGAATGAATTTGACCTATGAAGGCTTATGCACAAGCCTGGAATCGCGAAAAGGCAAGGATGACGCTTGTGGTGCATCATTCACAATCACTCCAAGTACCCGCGTTGACACAAACTTCAGTTCTTCTAAAGCGGCGGCGATCGACGATCGATTGGTTTTCCCTAACCGAATCACCAGCGCTAAACTATCGCATTGAGCCGCAATCAACCCACTATCTGCTAAGCCTAGTAAAGGTGGCGCATCCACAATAATCAAATCAAACATCATCTGAAATTTTTGGAACAAAGGCTCAATGCGATTCGTGGTAAGCATTTCAACTGGATCAAAGAAAGCTTGTCCCGCCGTCAGAATCGTTAAGTCTTCATAGCCAGGAAGAAATTGCACAACAGTTTGAAGCTCCTGATCACCGAGCAGCAGATCGCTCAGTCCTACCTGATTTGGCAATCCTAAGCGCTCATGAACCTGAGGATGACGCAGATTTGCATCCACAAGCAAGACTCTTTGTTTCATCCGAGCAGTAGTCATTGCCAAATTTAGCGCGATCGTCGTTTTGCCTTCTCCCACCTCGGCAGACGTAATCATCAGAGAACGCACTGAGGTATGATTCTTGCTCAAGAGACGGAGATTTTTCGACAGCGATCGCAATGCTTCGATCATTGGAGTAGAAACGATTGGAGGCTGAGCATTGTTATGCGGAATCACCCCCAACACAGGCGATCGAGCAGTACGCTTCACCTCATCTAGACTATGCAGCACATCCTGAAGGGTTTCGACCAGAAACCCGGCTCCAATTCCGAGCAACACTCCCAAGACCGCAATTAATGCGAGAAATCGCACCTTATTAATGCTGTTAGTCCTCATCGGTTTACCTGAGCCATCTCGATCTAAGCGAGGCGGAATGGTCAGTTCCCAAGGAACTTCTTGCTGGGCAGCATCAATCTGCAAAGCTTCCCGTCGGGTGGCAAACTTATTCAAACTATCTGTTGCTAAAGCTAATTCGCGCTGTAAATCACTGTACTGACGAGCGATCGCAGGTAACTGTTGAACTTCGCGATCGACCTGAGCTTTTACCTGATCGATTGCCTGACGGCGAGCTTCTGCGACCGTCACCGCGTCCCCTGCCTTTGAAACAACCCGGATTGCTTCTTGATTCAGCAGATCTTGCAGGTTGCGCCGCTTTTCGAGTAGTGCCTGTAATGCAGGATTATCCGGTTTGAGACGAGCCGATTCGATCGCAATCTGCCCCTCAATTTGCT
The DNA here is from genome assembly GCF_039962505.1 of Leptolyngbya sp. DQ-M1. Taxonomy (NCBI): domain Bacteria; kingdom Bacillati; phylum Cyanobacteriota; class Cyanophyceae; order Leptolyngbyales; family Leptolyngbyaceae; genus Leptolyngbya; species Leptolyngbya sp. DQ-M1. The sequence goes on along the minus strand of NZ_JAMPLJ010000011.1, from coordinate 31,808 downwards.
GATACTGCGTTAACAGCGTTTGATAGTAGGGCGTTTCGCCTAAGACGGTTTGAGGACTCGCCGCCTGCAATTGTCGCAGCAGAGTATTGCGTTTCGCTTCTGCCTCCGCAATTTGAGTTTGATTATCTGCCGCAACTTGTCGCAATTTGCCTTCAGTTTCAGCCAGTAATCGGCTCTGCTGCTCAGGATCAACAATGCTGTGCTGTTGCCTAAGCGCTTGAATTTGCTGCTGTAATGTCTCTACCCGTTGCCGCAGGGGTGGAAGCTGACTATCAATGAATTGAACCCCTCGTCGAATGGTGGATTGGCGTTCTTTTAGACTGTACTTTAGATAAACCTGAGAAAGTTGATTCAGAATAAATTCGATTTTCTCTGGATCAGTATCTTGATAGCTAACTTCAATTAACTTAGTTCCTTGTTCACGTTTATCTGATGTAAGTGTAATAATTCGAGCAATTTTTAGCTTCTGAATTAAGGTGTCGTAAGTAGTATCGGGATAGCGTTGCTGAAGCTGATCAATCACAGGCTCTAGTAGTTTCGGGCCTTGCAGAATCCGAATTTGAGATTCGTAATCTAAGCTAGATTGATCGATATTAATCCGTTGAGCATCGGTAACTTCTGACCCTTGAGCACGAGTGGAAGAGCGTGCCAGTTGCTCTTCTGCTGTAATCGGTTCAACGAGGAGTTGGAACTTCCCTGCATACTGAACTGGGGCCGATCGAGTCATTAATAGAAATGCTCCCCCAGCCAGCACAGTGGTTCCTATAGTTACTTGTGCCATCAAAAATCCACGTCGGCGGACAACTCCAATCAGCCAGCCTAAGTCCCATTTCTCCTGCTCGACCTCATGAGCAGTTGCAGTCTCGATCCTGGGTTGCGAGAATTTGCCATTCGTTTCGGGCAAAGGTGAAAGAGAATTTGGCGGTTTATTCATCTCGGTTTTTGACTTAATTACCCATACATAGTTGACGAGATGCGCCCCTCAATCACAGCCCAAAAAGCTTCAGAATGTTGAAGACTGAGAAAATATTGCCGACTGGGGCTAACACTGAATTAATCCCATCTCCGATTCTGGTCATCCCCGATCGCCCGACGACGATAATATCGTTGTTCTGCATCGCGGGATTGGTGCGATCGTTAATTCCCTGGGACAAGTCGATCGCGATCTCACGTCGTGCGATCGTTCCGTCGGGATTCAATCGAATCAGATCGACCGCTCTTGTTTTGGCGCGGCGTTGATCAAAACCGCCAGCCGCCAGCAATGCTTGATTCAGCGAAGTGTTGGGCGGAATTTGCACGGTTCCAGGCTGCTTCACTTCGCCCACCACATTGACGCGAATCGTATCCGGTGAAAAGCTAGAACTTGCAATCTCAGCTGCTTCAGCAGGAGTGAGTTGAGTCGCAGTTGGAATTGCGATCGTGTCTCCTGTTTGTAAGATAGCATCTTGGCGCAGATCTCCCTCTTTTAATAACTTCAGCAAGTTAATTTCAAAGGTCTGCTCTGTTCCGTTACGGGCTAAGCGGCGGATTTGGATGCGGCGGATGTCCGCTTGGGGTTTGATACCGCCTGCACTCTGAATGGCGCGAGTCACGGTCGGAAATGGCTCGATCGTTGCTTGATTCGTCGCACCGGGAACTCCTGCGGCTCCCGTGCGGATATTCCCAGCTACGACATAAGCGCCAGGTCGAAACACTTCGCCAACCACTGCGATCGTAATCGGTTCGCGATCGGCTGCAAAGGTTGAATTAGCAAGCTGGGCGGATTCGGTTAAGTCAATTTTGGTGGCTGTCGGGATCACAATCGAATCTCCATCTCGGAGGGTTACGTCCTGAGTACGATCGCCCGATTGCAAAAATTTTCCTAAGTTCGCGGTCAGAGTTTGGCGATTGTTGCCGCTGATTCTTTGGATTTGAATATTTTTGATATCGGCTGCCTGAGTGATACCGCCTGCGAGTTTGAGCGCACTGGTTAAGGTCGGAAAAGAAAGCGTAGCAGTGGGAGTCGCAGGCGTAAGAGGAATTGGGTAAGAACCGGGGCGATTGACTTCTCCCGTGAGGGTAATGCTAAGCGGGCGGGGGGTAACCAGAGTAACAGTCGTCAAGGGACGACGAAAGAAGCGCAAGTATTTCTGAGTAATTTGTTTGCCTGCTTGATTCAGGGTGAGTCCTTTAACGGGAACGCTACCAACGAGGGGAAGATTGAGGCTCCCATCAATTAGAACTTGATAACGGGCGTTTTGACCGCTGTATTCGGGAGCATCGAAGATATCAAGTTGTACCAAGTCCCCGGCTCCTAAGGTGTAGGATTCATCGATCGAAGCAGCAATGGAAGGAGTCGCAACAGAAGGTTCGGCGCTGTAGACGAATCCTGCATCAAGGTTGCCTGCAAGTAGAACCAAGCCTGCCACAGAGCAGAATTGATAGAACCGAGTAAAAGACATAAGTTTCATCTCAAGTTTCGCCTCGCTGTCAATAAGAGGCACGGAGGAAGAGCCTATTGAACAGTAAGCCCGATCGCTGCCATAAACCATCAAAGCGACTCACACGATCGCTTGATGAAGGTTACAACTCAGACTGGCGGATTTAAATTGATGCTGACTTGCTTCTTAAAGGTTGCAAATACTGTTTGACAAGTCCCTTAACTCCAGACAGCTTTTTCTGCCTGCTCAACCGTTTTCGTTTTTGCCAATGGTAGGTTGTGTACGTTTTGAGAAAAGCGTCTTGATTGCTTGCTGCTTCTTCATCTAACTCTGCTAGAAACTTCTTATCTGTGGGCAGATGAAGCAAAAAACAGCTTTTCATGTAGTCAAGATTTCTCTGGGGATGAAGTGGAGGCGTACTCCAGTATCTCCAAACAATGCCCAGCGTTCCTGCATCTGCCATCACATAACCCTGCTGCCGCATCTTCTCTAAAGCAACAGAAGTCACTAATTCATCGCCCTGATGATAAAGCACATCGATCTGACTGATGTATGTATCTAGAATTTTCTGAACCTCAATAGATAAAGTGCTGAAGAAGCCAGGGTTTCCTGCGATGAACTCACCACCACACCATCTGCCTTCGCTTGGACTTGGCATGAGCTTTTGAATATCGCTGAGGAGCCGATCGTGACTATAAGCGGGGATCATTTGATCCGAAATGTCGTAGTAAAGTGGAACTTGGTGTTCAACGATGTACTCAAAGCAGCGTGGCAGCGGATTGACTGCAAGAACATCTAAATCAATCAGCAAGGAATATGACTGTGGATCAAGGGAAGCGAGATATTGATAAACCTCTAACTTGAAGTGAGATGAGAAAAAACTCAAACCATGTGGAAGCTGCATATTGAAGCACAGCTCTTGAATTTCCAAAATTCCTGGCTGTCCAATTTGCGCTAATAACCGCTCAATCTCTTGCTTCTGATTCGTCAGGACAATAAAACTGATGCCTCTACTTCTAAGCGATCGAGACAAACTGATTGCATTTCTGAGATAAATCAGAATTTGTTCATTAAAGGAAGTCACAGCACAGTTTACTGCACTGTTCTCATTTTCTGCGAAATGCAGAAGCCCGTAGAATTGATAAGGCATCGTTGCTTAGCTCCTTGACTCGCACATCACTCGTTGTAAGTGTTCCCGAAGTGATGCCAAAGATATAGAGAAGTTAGCCGTAAGGGGAGATTCACTTGCTTCTATGTCGCCGGTAACTAATGACGTATAAACGAGATGATTATGCTTTGCGATCTGTTCGTACACTTTTGGAGTGTACTCTTGGCTGAAAAGCTCAATTACTTTTGTGTTCGATCGACAAAAAGTGAGGTTGGTAAAACCTGCACCATGTACACCAACAATGATCTCAGCCTGATGAAATAAGCAAATTTGTTCCAGGACAGACAAATCTGATAAACGATAGCGTGAGAAGCCTTGCTGCTCTAGAAATGCGAACACCTGGTTTTCATTAAGTAAACGTCGTCCATTCACAGAGTCTCCGCGCTCAATGTAAACACGCTGATTAAATTTCAGGTCTAAGTTTGCTTTTGGTAAGAATGTTTCTCTGAGCCAGTTAATAATCCACAACGGCGGATTGGCAAAGTTTGGATTGGGATGATCGGTAACAATAAGCTGCTCAGCACGGAGATGTTGAACTTTAGCACTAGAAATCAAGTTGTTTTTGAGACTCAGCAAATTTAGCGTTTCAGCTTGAAAACGGTAGCGAAGATCTGGAACTAAAAGATAGTCCACCTCATCGATATCTAGCACAGATTCACAGAGCTTAATTCGCGGAAGAACGTCATAGAGCCAATGATAATAGTTGTAATTGCCAGAGCCACCTGTTAGCAGCGAGAGTACACTTTTACGAAAGCGACTGATCGATCGCGGTGTTCCTTTGCTCAATACAGGATTTTGCTCAGGCGGCAAGATGATGCCGTCTTTCCATTGCCAGGATGCACCGGGAACTAGGAATCGATCGCACGATACCGCAATATATACATGACGATCGGTAAACAGCTTACCTTTTGTAATGGTATAGACTGCATAAGGTTGCTCTATTAATTTTGAATGAACATGCTTCACCTCAACTCGATCGAGCTGATCTATTGATGCAACCTCATTGGGTGCATACAACAACGAAAAGAACCAACCCAGTGACCACTCAGAAAGCTTTCTTTTGAGCTTAGGCAGAAGTTTAGGAATATTGGTAATTAAGGTTCTCACGATCGTATTGAAGTTACTAGAGAGCTTGGAATTTTGCATCAACTAACGAACACTAAAAGACATTCGTTGCACCAACATTAACCAAAACAATCTACGGTAAGGCAGCAGCCAGTAGAATAACCAGAACACTCCACCATTTTCACGACAAAATGCTTTCCACTCCTCAAAGGAATGCAGCGTTACATCTTCTAGCGCAAATCCCTTGGGTCGGTTCACTTGCTCTAACTTTACCCCAGCTAAATCACTCTTAACCATTCGGCTTCGATGGGGATTTGCAGAACAGGTTCCCAAGTAGCCGGGTGCAATCCAAATCGAACAACCTTGACGGCGCGCTCTTAGACCATAATCATGATCTGCTAGATTATGCGTGTAGACTGGGTTGAAGTTTCCGACTAGGGCTGCCACCGTACGCGGAATCAAAACGCAATTGCCGTGAAAGGTGTCACAACGCCGGGGTTGCTTTAAATCAGGATTAACTTGGTGAAACTTGAGGGGATGCCAAAAATAGGTTTGAGCAACTCCACCATAGCTGGGTTGATTGGTATCAGGATCAAGGGTAGAGGCAACAACGATCGCTTTCTGCTCTCCTTGTGCTGCAAGCTTATCTGATACCTCTAGCAAAGCTCTGAGAGCATAAGGATAGAGCATCGTATCATCGTTTAGCAAGCAATAGTAATCCGGATCTTCTGCCTGTGCCGTTTCAAAGGCAAGTCGCGTTCCTCCATTCCAAAACAGGCTTCCGGTTCCTTGGCGCACCCGAACATTGGGATAGTTTTGGCGCACTGCCTCTGCTGTGCCATCCGTGCTGCCATCATCAATCAAATAAGGCTTTAACTCGATCCCCAGCGGAAGGTTTTGTTCAGATAAAGCCTGCAAGCACCGCAGCGTTTTTTCACGGCGATTGTAGCAGGTCAGGAGGATCGCGATCGTTGTTTGTCTCATTGTTGTTTAAGCCTCATGGGTGAGCAGAGTCAAGGCAGTCTCTACACTGTGCAGAAATTGGTTGTACCGATTTTCAACCCAGGTCTTGACCGATTCGAGGTCGTCAGGCGTGATCGAGCGATCGATCGCAGTTTGGATAGCTTGAGCAAATTGCCCTGGCTGTTCGGCAGAGTAGACCGTTGTTGGTAGAGTTGTTAATCCCCGTAGGGCAAACGGAGTTGCCACAACGGGTAGAGCGAGCCCGATCGCTTCTAAGGTTTTAAGCTGCACTCCGCCGCCACAAATAGAAGGAATGGCGATCGCCCTTGCTTCTGCTAAAAATGCTTGAGCATCTTCTACAAATCCTAGATACTCAACATTGTGATACTTGTCCTTTAGCCATTCTGCCCCTCGACCCGCAACCCGAATCGAACAGTGAGCCGGGAGATGCGGATAAACTTGGTCAAAGAAATAGCACAATCCATCTGCATTAGGTTTCCAGATCCAGCTCCCAATCATGCCAATGTCGTAAGTTTTGCGATGAGTCGGATTCACTGGAGAAACATTGACGGGAAGTTCAAATACTTTCACTGAATCCGTTTTATCGAACTGCCTAAAGTAGCTTGCATCATGCGAACTCAGCGTCCAGATTGCTTCACTGGTCGCAGCAAGATTCGCTTCCATTTGTTTGACTAACTGCGCTTCTCGCTGATAAACCCGTTTTTTCAGGTGATCGACACTGGATTTGAGGCGTTGTTGATAGATTTCATGTTCTACATTGTGGGCTAAAACAGCAATCTTACTAGGCTCGACAAGGGCAGGTTTTAACCAGCAAAGTTGAGACGAATGCTCCAGTACAATCACATCATAATGCTGTTGAGATAACAACGATCGTACCGTTTGCACATAGCGATTTGAGTAATATTTCGCTGAGCTATAGGGCAACTGTCGAAACAGGGCGATCGCAGCCCAAAGTAGTGAATGTATTCCGGCAGATGACGTTTCAATATGGCGTTCACCAACTTCGATCGTATCTTTGCCGTAAGGATGACGATCGCCCCAGCGACGATAACCAACGATCGAAACCGAATGACCTAGTGCTTTCATCGCATCGATAAAATGCTGAGATGCGATATCTGCCCCAGTCCCGTATCTGCTAGGAATTGCGGTGGTTAAGTTTAAGATTTTCATAGATAGCGCGTCTCATTGCTGAATTTCTAACAAAGCAACAAATTAACTAGGAAGCCGTGTTCAGGACGGATTGATAGAGGAAGGACATTTTTTTTCCGCGTTGCTCCCAGGTGTAGAAAGACTTGACCCGTTCGTAACCCTTCTCGCCAATCTTGCGTCGGAGTTCTGGAGCTTCAGCAAGACTGGTGATTGCACTGGCGAAATCATGCACAATCTGCTTCTTACTTCCTACATTTACTAAGATCCCGCAGTCTTCAGATAAAACGGTTGCAGTGCCATTCAGTTTCAAACCAATTACAGGTAACTTATAAGCCATTGCTTCGAGAATCACATTGGGTGAACCCTCACGCAAGCTTGGAAACACAAAGATATCTGCTCGCTGGTAATAGCTGCTCATTTCCCGATAAGGAACTTGTCCTAAAAACTCAATTTTCGACTGTAATCCCGCCTGAATAACCTTCTTTTTCCAATAAGGCAGAAGCACTCCGCTACCTACAACCAGCAATCTCCAAGAAATATTGCTTGGTAGGCGTTGTAATGCCTGTAAAAGAAGTCCAAAATTCTTGCGCGGCTCAATCAAACCCGCCCAAAGTAAGCAGATTTCAGCAGACTCAGGTTTTTCAGTTTTGGACAAACCCTCAGGCAGCTTAGGAATGCCTGAATCTGACATTAAGAAAGTTGTCTCAGAATCTCGCATCCTGCGAATTTCATTCAGTGTTTCCAAGTTGCCACATAGAACAAGCTCAGCTTTCCTGACTGTCTCTCTGGCTGCAACGGATGTTAATCTTGTCCAGATAAAGTAAGCCATTCTGATCATTTCTTGGACGATTCCCTTAGCTGGCAAGAACGAATAGCCAACGAGAGGAACACTTTGGCTCCCAGTGACCGGGCCTAAGATGAAAGGTTTAGGAAGCCGCGATAAATAACTCGGAATTGTCCACGAACCATAAGTAACATGATGAACAAGGTCGATCGTCACGGTTTCCAGCAGCTCTTGTGCTTCGATGAAAGCTTGTTTTTGCCATTCAACGCATAGATTGTAAAATTCAAACCGTGGAAAAAGAGCCATCATGAGCTTAGACCCTTGTGGCATTGGAATAAAAATGAGGTGAATGTTATCGCGGTAAGGCAATCGATCGACTGCTGCTCTTACAGGTTCTTCTTGTCCTAAAAAATCAGAGATGAGCGCATAAACTTCATGCTCTTTTGCTAACTCCTTTAGCCAGTTCCAACCCACGCCTTCTTCTGATCCCTTGTCCGGGTGGCAGACAAATGCAGAGAGCAATATTCTCAGTTTCTGAGCAGCCATAGTTCAACCTGCCGCAATCATCCCATCGTTTCAACTATTAATACCCAAATGCTTTGCCTTAAGCTTGATTCCCAAACATGCAATTGATAAAATCCCCTAGCACCAAATCCTCCGCAAACTTCTCTTCCATCATCAGGCGGCTTTTGCGCTTCATCGATTCGATCATGGGTTTGTTTTGAATCAGCGCTTCTAACTGCTGAATTAGGTCTTCCTGAGAGCTACAGATGTAGCCATTCTCTCCATTGACAATAATCTCAGGCGCACCCAGAGCATTTTTTGTCGTTAGGATTGCAAGTCCAGCACACCCCGCCTCACCGATCACCGATGGATAACCTTCAAGCGTTGTTGGCAGAACGAAAATATCGTGACTTCCGAATAAGTTAATATGCTCAGTCTGCCCATAATCCACAGAGGTTTTGACTGTAAGATTGGGGTGAGATTCTACAGCTTGTTTTGTCACGATCGTCAGTTTCACATTCGGATTGTCAAGCTGCTTAAACCAACGTAGCAAAACATCTCCACCCTTACGCTGAAAGTCGCCCCCTACAAACAAGAGACGAATTTCCCGATCGTAGCGTTCAGGCGATGGGATGAACAAATCAAGATCAGGACAGAATGGCAACCTTGCTTTCCTGAGCTTACTTTTGGGAATCTGGTAATCTTGATGAATTCCTTCGATCACTGCATCAGTCAGTCCAAACACATAGCGTTGAGCACTCATCACTTCCCGATGGGTGGCAGTCAACCAACTTGGAGACAACGATGCGTTTAAGAAAGGTTCGTATAGTTTCTTAGTCCAATCCGTGACGATATAGCTACTCTGCTTGCGTGTGACCGGATAGGCGAAAAGCGCAGGGCTAATCCCATGAAATAAAACTTTTCTGCCTTCTTGATAAGCTCTTAGCACTTCTCGACAGAGGTTGTAAGACCCTAAGAACCGTCTTGCAATAACAGAAGCATAAGCGAACTTAGTTGTTGGCACTCCTCTTTGGGCCTGATTTGGAATGAACTGATGCACCCTCAGATCTAAATAGTTCTCAAAGATTGAAATCAGCCGCTTCTCATTGGTTCGATTTCCCAGATCCACGGGAAATGTCACTAGTAGAAGTTTTTTCTCGATCGTCATTTTGCTTCTCACTCAATGCAGTTCCTCAGCCCCCTGAACTTATAAATCTCTTAACTCACAGTTTTCTCGACTAGCTCTGAGTAAAGTGCAATATGCTGCTGAGCTTGCAGGTTTAAGCAAAAGGATATTTCCGCCTTTTTTCGTGCATTTTCGCTCAGAAATTGATGGCGCTCTAAATCCTCTAAAACCCAGATGATTCCCTGAACTAAGCTCTCCGGCTGGTAAGCTGCTGCAAGAAAGCCATTAACTTGGTGATCAACAATGTCTTTCAAGCCAGTTGCATCGAAAGCAACAACAGGTGTTCCACAGGCTAGAGATTCGGATGCAGTTTGCCCAAACGCCTCTTGTACGGAGGGGACAACCATCACCTCTGCCGCAGCATAGGCGATCGCAAGTGAGACATCATCGTTGAGATGTCCCAAGTAATGCACCTTAAAGCCCACGTCAACTGTCTTTTCTGGCTGTGAAGCTCCAAAAATCACTAGCTCGATTCTATCTTTCCATTCGGTTGTCCTCAGTTTTTGCAGAGCAGACTGAAGTAGATGCCAACCTTTCCGAGTATCGCTCGTTGGATCGAGCGCTCCGAATAACACCAATAATTTGTCTTGAGGAAGATTGAGTCGATCGCGAGCGGCTGGTCGATCAAACGGTTTGTAAATTTGCAGATCCAGTCCGTTCGGAATTACCCTAACTGGAGTTTGACGAAATACAGAACTCTGGCTAGCGCAGTCGGCTAACCAACGGCTCGGAGTCACGACCACAAGATCAAGGTCGCGCCAAGCTTTTGCCTTGCGATTCCAAACCCAGCGAGACAAGTCTTGCTCCTGTGAACTTTGCAACTGTGGACAAGCCCCACAAGATTTTGTGTAGCGATCGCACTGTTCCGCATAGTGACATCCACCTGTGAATCCAGCCATATCATGCAGCGTCCAGACTAAAGGCTGCCGGAATTGCGCTAAGTTCTCAATGTTCAGAAATCCCTTAAAAATCCAGTGCAGATGAATCACACTCGGTTTAAGTTGAGCGACTTGAGAGACGACCCGATTTGGAACCCACTGCGGCGAAAATCGTGAATGACTGCGCGATCGTGCGGGTAGGTCATCCAGTCTTTCACTGATTAAAAGTTTCTCGTTGAATTTCCTCAAGAACTTCTTTTCAACAAGAACAGAGGGATCATGAGAGCTTTTCGCTTGCACTAACATCTGCGATCGGTATCCAGCTTGTCGCAACCCGCGATGCAATCGATAAGTAGCACGAGCCGCCCCTCCTGTAAGGTCTGAGGAACTTAAATGAAGAACTTCCATATCTTGATTGAAGGAGATAACTAGGCTAATGTTCGTTCAATGAGATTTTCGTTTCGGTAGGACAGCTTCTTGCCCTCTAAATTGCCCACGGGTGGCGGATGTAGAAAATTGGGATTACCTTCTAGTGATGGATTAACTGTTTAAGCATTCTCTGAGCTTTTCTGCTGGCACGAAAAGCTAAGCTTGGTGCCTCTTGTGTAAAGTGAGAATGCTCAGCTTGTGTATCGCGAATGACAAAAGGTGGATGCTTCAAAGGGAACTCCATTGCTTCAATTGGTCGATTTGCTAGACGTGGATTAAATTCCTTCGTATGAGTTGCATCCGCATCAAAACCACAGTTAGAAATCAGGTTGGTACTTGCGATCGCGCTGACTCCGCTTTGCACCCAGCAAGCAAAAGTCCATTGATAGTCCCAAGTATCGACTAAGTTGTCATACACAGACTGAAATGTGTGTTCCCAAGCTTTAGCAATCTTTGGATCAATCAAGATATCTTTGCACCAGTTTCCATCTTTGATCGTGGGCCAAAGCGCCATATTCACATCGTAATACTGCCAAGCTCGTCGCCAAGTTGCCCATCCCCAAATGGGGGTCGATCGCGCAAAGTAATAGCTATACTCTGTTCTGCGGGTCGCTAACCGCGCATTGTCTCCACAAACCGACATAATGCGCTGATCATCGCGATATCGATCGAGCAATTCTTCACAAAACCGAAAGAACGTCGGATGCGGTAAACAATCATCTTCTAGGATAATTGCTTCTTCAACCGTTTCAAAAACCCAATCGAGTCCACTAGCAACCCGATGTTTACAGCCTAAATTGAGGTCGGAGTAATCCGTCAAAAGTTCGCATTTCCAGTCGATCGAATCAATCACGGCACGAGCCGCAGCACACTTTTCAGCTTCGCCGGGTCGATCGACGCGAGCACCATCCGCAATGACTAGCAATTGTTCTGGTTTAGCTTGTCGAATTGCTTCAAAGACTCGTTTCGTAGTATCCGGGCGCTTAAAAATGATCAAGGCAACAGGGGTTTTCATGCGGCTCTCTCAAATTGCTGCAAACTGTAACTCATTCATTTGCTTTAAAAACGGCGGTACTCAACGTTTTGGCAAACAGAGAATATCCTCTCTCTGCCAAGAACTGATAGACACTACCTTTCTGAATCTGCTCCAAGTCCATCTCAGCGCATTCAGCCAAAATATACTCCGGTCTAAACGCTGACCAATCGTTCGATTGCAGCACTTCCAAATCTAAGCCTTCAACATCGATCGACAAAAAGTTAATTTTCTGCCCCGTCGGAAGATGGCGGTGCAGTACTTCCCCCAAAGTCTGCGTAACAATCTGAATTTCCTGCTTCAAAGAGTAAGCCCCCTGCCATCTTCGTTCTGCTAGTTCGCGACCGAAACAATTCAACGCCGGATCATCAAACACAAAAAATGTCATTTCTCTGGGACTCGAAGCGATCGCTGCTTCCACATTGATATCTCTTGGTCTCAAGCGTTTGAAAGGCTCCATACTTCCCGGCATTGCGTCAATATTGATACCTGACCATCCTCTTTGATAGAAGATGAAAGTATTGGAGAACCGTTTAGGATGATGAGCACCCACATCCACATAAAATCCACGATCGACAGTCTCAAACACACGATGCAAAATCAGATCCTCACCTTCTTGCGAATAGGACTTTCTGGAGTACCCATCCCGAAGAGTCATTTTCAAGTCTTTCAGATTGTTTTTTAGCAGCATAGGAAGTGTTTTCATCAGAAGTTATCCAAAGAAGTTATCCAACCAAGAAAAGTGCTTTGAGTTGTAACGCCAAAATCCGTTTTGCTCTGGGATCAACGAAGTTTGTTACGACCACCGCACATCCATAAGCAATCACCGTTGCAATTGCCGCACCGACTCCAGCGTAAATTGGAATCAGAATAAAATTGAGCAGCACATTGATCACCGCACCGATCAGAGTCCTCTGTAATGACAGCTTGAGAAACCCCTCAGCAAAGCTCCACGACTCTTGAGCCACCCCCAGAAACACAAACACACCTGCCCAAATGTGAATTGCTAAGATGGGTGCAGATGCAGCATAATCGCTGCCAAACAAAAGCATAATCAGCCATCCTGCTAGAAAAGTGACTGGGAGTGCGATCGCATAAGCAAGCCGTACCAGAAAGTTAAATAGACTTTGTAGTCGTTGATAGTACAGATCAATATCTTTCGATCGTAGTTCTACAATCGCCGGAAAGGCTGAGGAAGTCAGAGCCATGGGCACAAAATACCAAATCTCAGACAGCTTCACGGCTGCTGAATATACTCCAACCGCTTCACTTCCCATCATTTCATTCAACATCACCTGATCAATTTTCATGTAAGTCATGATCGCCAAGCCTGACAGAATTAAAGCCCAGCAGTTTTTCAGCAATGTCCGAGCGCGAGTGATATTTCCTCGCCACGAGGTCAAAGAAAATCCTCTAGAGCAGTAGGCTGCAATTAGTCCAATTGCAATTAGGATGCCCTCAAAACAGGCTACCCAAGCAAAGGCAATCAGGGGCGCTCTAACATGAATGAGTGTCACTCTCACCCCAACCGTAAAGATGAAGGCGGCGCTTTTTGCAAGAATTGAATACTTTGATTGCAACTGTGATTGGAACCAGGAGTCAATAATGTCAAAGGATTGAAAGATAAATCCTGCGGCAGTAATTCCTACAAGCCATTGAATCATGGCATCGTTTGGGCGCATCCAGTAAATTACACCCAACGATAACAACCAAGCTGAAATGCCACCTACCAATCGAATCAGGAAAGTCGTACCTAGAATTTCATCTTTATCAGCAGGAGACTGCACAATATCGCGAACCACAAGCCCCTCTAACCCCAATGTCGCAATGGGGCTGAAGAGCGCAGAAAAAGCGATCGCATAGTTAAACAGTCCAAATTGCTCTGGCCCTAAGTATCGAGCAACCCAAACGCCCACAATCAGCGCCAATCCCATGCGGAGAATTCGATCGACAAGCAACCATCCCGTATTGCCAAGAATCTTTTGTACGGTATAGCGCCCCTCCAGCTTAGTGCGAAGAAACGGAGGCAGAAGTTGAACCCAGGATTGATTCATACCGGTAAGCTCCTGACAGATTGAAGTTCAGGAGCCGACTTTCTTCGCTGTCTGTATTCAATTTGCAAGCGGGTTAACGCGATCGTATACAACACCCAAATATAGTTTGCACCTGTCAGCAGTGTGTGTGAGACGTTAAAGAAAACTAGGTAAACCAAGATCAGAAGTGGCAAGCTGCAATCTGCTGAACCGTTTTGCAAGCTGTACTTCACTGCTTGAGCGAGCCCGACAAACCAAGACATAAAGAACAGGATGAGTCCAAACACTCCCAAGCTCAATGCTAAATCAATAAAACCATTGTGGGCATGAGTTGGAATAAAACCACCATAAATGATAATGCCATGAGCCGGATCATCATCTCCACGCCAAGCCTGCCAAAAGCTATTAATGCCGTAGCCTACAAACAAATTATGCTGCTCTAAGCGATCGATCAGCTGTGGCCAAAACTCTGTTCGTCCTGTCAGCGACATATCTTTGCCCAAAGCCGCGAAAATGAGTGGAAGTAAATACTGCATAATCACAGAGGTTACAATTGCTAAAATTAGCCCCCCGATTAGCAACACTGGAAAGTATTTACTATCCAAGAATTTCACCGATTGTAGAACAATGACTAAGACCGTTAAGACAACACAGATAAAGATACTCTGGGCAGAATTCGCCATTAACATCACCATGCCCAAAAAGCCTGCGATCGCAAATGCCTTCCATCGCTCTTGTTTAGGAGCATCTGAGCCATAAGAAACCCAGAGTGCAACACCGAACGCCAGAAAATTACCGAGATCAATTGGAAAAGGCATAATTCCAGATAGTCCTTTGTCTTTAATTGCTAGTGAGGGCACGATCGCAGGCGAACACAAATTAATAATGCCGCTTACAAATGCCAATCGTCGGAGTATGACGCATAGCGCTTTAAAGCTGTACTCCCTAGCAATATGAATCGCGAACAGAGTCGCAAATAGAAAGACCAAGCCGTACCTAAAACATAAAATCGGAGTCTCTGACCAAAAAGCAGACAACAGCGCCAAGAGCAATAACCCGAACAAAAACGGATTCCTGCCCAGGTAGAGCAAGCCGCTAAAGAAATTCCTAAACCAAGAGCTTAGTAGAAGAGCAATCGCACCATAGAAAGTCAATTGCACAAATGCAGATTCAGGAGACTTATCGAACCCAGCGAGCGCTTCTGGCTGAAAATAAGGGAATGGCGCAACGGTTGGGTGCAATCCGCTAAATAGAAAAATAAATGTAATCAGCCAGCGCAAACGGTGGTTATTCTCCTCACGCGTCACCCAAGACGAAAAAAGCAGCAGGTAGATTGTCCCAATCATCGCAACGAGCAGTAAGACTATCGGATTAAAAAATATCTCCCTCATAGCTTCTGCCTTCTGCGATTCGTTAACTCTGCTCAGTCTGCTTTATTAGACTTCCCTGATATACCTTAGATACGACTAGCTGTTTCACTGCCAGCAATATAAATATTGGAATTGTGCTGGCATACCGCCACCATAGTCTTTTTGGCTCCTGGATAAGACGGTATAACCATTCCAGTCCAGCATTTTGAATCAAGCGAGGAGTGCGTTTTCTCAGTCCCGCATAAACCGGGAAAGCCCCACCTAAACCAATCATGACAGCTTGCACCTTACCCCTTTGTCTGGCAATCCATGCCTCTTGCTTAGGGCATCCCAAAGAGACCATAACTAATCCTGCGCCACTCTCGTTAATCGTTTGCGCGATTGCTTGCTCTTCCGCTTCTGTACAAGAACGAAACGGCAGTGGTGCAGCACCTGCAATTTTCAGATTTGGAAACTCGCTTTCAAATCTCGCCTTCATGCGTCCCAGTATCTCAGGTGTTGAGCCTAGGAGAAAAATTCCTACGTCCTCTCCGATCGCACGGCTACAGAGCGCCAAGATAATATCTAAACCAGCAACTCGGTCTTGTCTGGATTGCCCTAACCACCTCAACATCCACACTAAGGGCATCCCATCTGGAGTAACGAGATCAGCCTTCTTTAAAATATCGGCAAATGCAGGATCTCGACGAGCTTCCACTAGCATATGTACGTTTGCCACACAAACGCTTTTACTCTTTTGCTGCTTCGCCCATTGCATCATTAAGGAAATTTGGGCTTCAAAATCTAAAGCAGTAACACGAACATCCACAACCTCAAGGAAGGGAAACGTCTCTTTCAAACTCGTATCCATAGGAGCCAATTGTTCTTAGGGTGCAGTAGTGACTTAAGCTTCTAGTTCTGATTAATTTGAGGCAGTATTCATAGCACCATGTAGATCAACTAAAACGACACTCTGAACACACGAATCCGAGAATTCGGCTTCTCCGCTCTACTGAGAGCGGAGACAGTACGCCAAAACAGATAGATAGCTACGCTGAGGCAACTGAGATCTGAATGACCTTCAAAGCTACCCCACAACTGCATAGTCTTAGTGATCTTGAGACCCTAAGCTCATGTGGA
The DNA here is from genome assembly GCF_039962505.1 of Leptolyngbya sp. DQ-M1. Taxonomy (NCBI): domain Bacteria; kingdom Bacillati; phylum Cyanobacteriota; class Cyanophyceae; order Leptolyngbyales; family Leptolyngbyaceae; genus Leptolyngbya; species Leptolyngbya sp. DQ-M1. The sequence continues at coordinate 15,686 of NZ_JAMPLJ010000011.1, read as the reverse complement.
TTCACTATTTGAAGTTTGTTACAGCTAGCACGGTCTAAAAACGCTATAGCACTGCTCTAACGTTGCTTCCAGGACTAGCTCATCACCCTGATTCCCTCGCTATCATTTACTTATTTATATGTCTGTAGAGTTCCCCGTTTAAGGTGTTACATCACATTGAAGAAGAAAGGAGAATTTTATTCCTTTGGTTGTTCGATGCTCGAAGTCGTGCGACACTTCTTCAAACCAGCGATCTGGTAACACTACTGTGGAATGTTGCTTCTGCTTGCGCCGACCTGCAAGCTCCGTCGTCCCGTCTTCCCGATCGATTGCCGTTTCAAAAATACGTCTTGCGAATCTTAAAATTTATAACCTTCTTTAACATTACTGATAAACTGACCTCAAAATGAATTACTAGACTTTACAACTTTTACTGCAAAGGGCAATGTATCCCCTTTGGTCGCTACGCTTGACGATGTGCTGCACGATTGCCCCTCATCCTTAGTGAGAATGGTCTATGAAAGTGCTCTTGCTTTATCCCAAGTTTCCTAAAACGTTTTGGTCGTACGATCGCTTTATGCAGATGGCAGGACTAAAAGCCTTTATTCCACCGCTCGGAATTTTGACGGCTGCTGCATTGCTGCCAGCCGAGTGGGAGGTGCGGTTTTGCGATCGCAATGTGCAACTCGAAACCGACGACGATTGGAACTGGTGTGATTTAGTCATTCTGTCTGCAATGCTGGCACAAAAAACCGATTTTCATGCCTTGATTCAAAAAGCAGTCCAATGCGGTAAGAAAGTTGCGGTGGGTGGGCCTTACCCGACATCGCTGCCAGAAGAAGCTTTAGCTTCAGGTGCCCACTATCTTGTGTTAGATGAAGGAGAGCTGACGGTTCCACAATGGATTGCTGCCCTTGCAACCGGAGCAGAACAAGGAGTCTTTCGCAGCGTGGAGAAGCCCGATGTGACCACGAGCCCGATTCCGCGCTTTGATTTACTCAATTTAGATGCTTATTTGATGATGGCGATTCAGTTCTCGCGGGGTTGTCCGTTTAACTGCGAATTCTGTGACATCATCACGCTTTACGGACGTAAGCCCCGGACTAAAGAGCCCCAGCAAGCGATCGCAGAACTTCAAGCTCTTTATGATCTCGGCTGGCGCGGCTCAGTGTTTATTGTGGATGACAACTTTATTGGCAATCAGCGCAACGTTAAACGATTCTTGCGCGATCTGATTCCGTGGATGGAGGCACATCATTATCCCTTTACCTTTGTCACCGAGGCATCCGTCAATCTGGCTGATGATCCAGAACTGTTAGATTTGATGGTGCAAGCAGGCTTCTATGGGGTGTTCCTGGGGATTGAAACACCCGATCAAGATAGTCTGCAAACAACTCGTAAATATCAAAACACCCGCAGTCCTTTAGTTGAAGCGTGTCACACGATCGCGCAGGCAGGATTGTTAATCTATGCTGGATTTATTCTCGGATTTGATGGAGAGCGATCGGGGGCGGGCGATCGCATTCGAGCGTTTGTGGAAGAAACCCAGATTCCACAACCCATGTTAGGGATTCTTCAGGCGCTTCCCAATACCGATTTATGGGAACGACTCAAGCGAGAGAACCGACTGCGGCGGACTCACCAAGATGCCCTAGAGGTCGGTGATCAAAATACCTTAATGAATTTTCATCCCACTCGATCGCTCGATGAGATTGCTCACGACTATATCAGTACGCTTTGGACATTGTATGAACCCGCGAACTATCTAAAGCGTTGTTTTCAGCACTGCCTAGACATTGCTCCGAATCCACGGCTGCGTCAAAGCTTACATTTCCCACTCGGAAAGGGACTCCGATTAATCATGCAGGTGATTTGGCTTCAGGGCATTTGTCGAAAAGACATTCGTGCACAGTTTTGGCGGCAACTCTGGGAAATGATCCGCCGCAGACCGCGATCGCTGAATCTCTATATTGGATTGTGTGCAGCCGGGGAGCATTTTGCTGAATACCGTAGCTTGGCAAGAGAGCGCATTGCTCAGCAGATTGGACATGATCCGCTCAATCCTCCCCGGCTAAACGAAACGGTTGCCTTCGTCTAGACCCGATGCGATCGAGCTTGCTTTTGGGGCATTGATTTACCAGGTTGTGTAACTTTTTGCTCAAAACTGGCTATAGCAAACAGGTGGTCGCCTGTCCGCCGGATCATCCCAGTGGCTGGAACTTCCTCGTCAACCTATTGGCAGGATTGATTGCCTACACCTATCAGCCCAAGTTACCCTCGCTCGACTTGCAACCAAAAGGCTTGCCTGCTCCGCCTCCTGCCATCTTCTAATCTGTCGAACTGACGTTAAAAAGTTTCGCTCTCTGGTTCCCCTTAGCGCACTGAAAAGGCCCGATCCCAACTGCCCGTGATCGGGTCTAGCAAAAAGCTGAGTACAGTTTTCTGACGCGTGACAACTTCAGCGGTGGCTGCCATGCCGGGGGTAAGGGGAACCTCCTGACCATTCACTCGAACCGAATGCTGCTTGAGTCGCACCTGCACTGGAAAGACCAACCCTGCCTCTTTCTCATTCGTCGAAGTTTTAGCGTGTAACTGCTCTTTCTGTAGCGTAGTCAGGATTTTTTGCGACACAACCAAAAGGAGAGCCTGCCCCTTTGGTAAAGGCTATTGCAAATTTACACTTTTGGGAGATGCTTAAATCCAGAAAAATAATAGGTTCCCAATATAAGTAGGATCAAAATTTCAGATGAGCCTTGGCGAAATGTAAATATTGAATTTCAATCAACACTGCTGACCTGGCATAAGTGCAACTGTTACCACCTTAATTCACACGGTGATAACACTCGAAAGCGCCAATTCAGCGGCACTTTGGCTTACTGTTACCACCGTTATCACCTATTTCTTCGCCGCTTCGTAGCTCTTGAGCTTGTCCGTGTTGAAGAAGTACGATTATTCTACATTCCGGTTAGCCTGACAATGTCCTAGAAAGTATTTGCGACACAATCAGAGGAATCTGGATGCGCGCGATCTGCTCAACCAGCTTTGCCAGAAAACGATCGCATCCATCGCCGGATACTGGTTCATCTTATCTGTAGCAGGTATTAATTGAGATGGTCTGAGTTCTTTAGATAACGCTGCATAGCCTTCGGCTCTGATCGTGGTGATGGCGACACGGATGGGCTTGCGAGAACTGAATGCAGCGATTAAGTCGGCTGCTAGATGGTGTTTTCATCAGAGTTCTACGGTATCACTTCATACAATCTTTATTGTCTTTGTGTTCGTGCTTACATAGCTACGTGTTTTTCTCAATGTAGAGTTTTTGCGTGAGTAACAACACTGAAAGGAGTATCAGTCCTTAATGACATTTAGGTTCAAATCCCATTCTGCAACTCCTAGTACCTAGCCGATTTCTACTCACTATTTGTAGATTCAGGCTGGAGAATCAATTTTTACAATTCGGCAAAAAGAAGCCCCCTACATCTTCAAGATTTCCACTGCTTCGCAGGTGTTGGGGCAATTTGTCATGTCCGTGTTACTTGTTCTTCGTGTTGTGATTTTCTATGGCACCCACAATTCTTAATCCCGGTGATATTGCGATCGTTGGCTATATTAACAACGGCAATCCTGACTCTTTCTCTTTCGTGAATCTCGTTCCGATCGACGCTGATACAGTTATTTACTTCACAGATAACGGTTGGACTGGCTCTGCTTTCAGAGGCGTGACGGCTAGCGATGCTGATGGAAATGAAAATCTGATTAAATTTACTGCTACTCTAGATATTCCTGCTGGTACTGTCATTCGGAGTATTGACACATCCACTAGCTTCACTTGGGCAAAATCTGGACCGATCGCGTCAGGAGCATCAGGGAGTTATGCAGATCTCTCTCTAGCTCAGGGAACGGGAACGAGCGGGGATCAACTTGCTGCTGTTCAATCCACAGGTAACAATCCTTTGCTGTCAGGATTCACCCCAATTTACCAGATTGATTACACAGGGACATTTGAAAACGCCACGACTTCCAATACAGGCAATGTGATTCCAGGGTTGTCCCAAGGTGGCAACACTACTGTTTTATTTAGCAATGGGGCAACCTATGCTGCCTTTAACTTCAGCACACTCACCAGTAGAACTAAAGAACAGTGGCGAGCTGCGATTAATGATCCAGAAAACTGGACATTTAGTAACACTGGAACAGTCCTACCCACTGGCAGCCTTACTGTCAACAGTAGTGCAGCAATTCCCAGCGTCAACTTGTCGGTTAGCACCACAACGGGTTCTGAAGCGGGTACTACAGCAATCACGGTGACTGCTACGGCTTCTAGCGCGGTTACAGGTGATCAAACTGTGAACTTGGGCGTAGCTGGCACAGGCATTACAGTAGGAGACTATACCCTCAGTAATCCGATCATCACCATTCCAAATGGCGCAACCAGCGGTTCTGTTAGCTTCACAGTAGTCGATGATGCTTTGATAGAAGGAACAGAAACGGCGGTTCTATCTATTAGTAATCCCTCTGCAGGACTTGTACTTGGGGATACAACGATTCAAAACATTACGATCGCAGATAATGATGCTCCGTTAGTTCCCAGCGTTAGTATTACTGCAACAGATGCCAATGCAGCCGAATCGGGTACGACGGTGAATACTGGTAGCTTCACGATCACTCGAACAGGAGATACAACGGCAGCATTGACTGTTACCTACACAGCGGGAGGAACCTCAACCAATGGCAGCGATTACAACAACCTACCTGGAACAGTAACGATTCCAGCAGGGCAAAGCTCCGCAACCCTGACGATTACTCCTGTGAATGATGGCAACACCACTGAAGGTAACGAAACCGTCATTCTGAATTTGGTGGATGGAGCCGCTTACGATCTGGGGTCAACGAGCAGTGCTACAGTGACGATCGCTGATAACACCACCGGATCGCTCAAGAAAGTCGGAGGCTTGAACAGTCCCAATGGCGCAGAGATTCCGGCGTTTGATCCAGGTAGCCAACGCTTGTTTGCAGTTGCTGGAGCGACGGTTGACATCTACAATATCAGCAACACAGGCGCACTGACTTCGATCGGCACCCTCGCACCTGGCTTTACGCCGCCTGCTGGAACAGCAGCCATTCCCAACAGTGTGGCGACCAAAAATGGCATTGTTGCGGTTGCCTATGCGATTCAAAATACGACAACCAATGCTCAATTGCCGGGACGAGTGAGTTTCTTTAAGGCATCGGATGGCAGTTTCCTAAATTCGATCGAAGTTGGCTACCTACCAGATATGCTCACCTTCACGCCGGATGGAACCAAAGTGCTGACGGCAAACGAAGGAGAACCCAACAGTTACGGACAAGCGAACTCGTTTGACCCCGAAGGCTCGATCAGTATTATCAATCTGGCAAATGGTGTTGCCAATGCAATGGTGCAAACGGCTGGCTTCACAGCATTCAATAGCCAAATTAATACTTTGAAGGCAGCAGGTGTGCGAATTTATGCTCCAGGAGCCACAGTTGCTCAAGATTTAGAACCGGAATATATCGCGTTCTCCGGGGATGGCACTAAAGCTTATGTCACCTTACAGGAAAACAATGCGATCGCGATCGTAGACATCGCAACTGCAACCGTGACTGACATTAAGCCTCTAGGAGCAAAAAATCATAATCTTCCTGGTAACGGCATCGATCCAAGCGATCAAGATGGTGGCATTAACATTCGCAATGTGCCTGTGTTTGGATTGTATCAACCTGATGAGATCGCAAGCTTTGCTGTCAATGGTCAGACCTACTACATCACGGCGAATGAAGGAGATGCCCGTAACTATCCTGGCTTTAACGAGGAAGTGCGGGTTGGCAGCAGCAGCTATGTTCTCGATCCCACTGTGTTTCCCAATGCTGCAACCTTGAAGCAGAATGCTAATTTGGGTCGGTTGCAGTTAACGAATGCAACCGGAGATATTGATGGGGATGGAGATATCGATCGCATCGAAGCGCTTGGTGCGAGGTCTTTCTCTATTTGGGATGCGAGTGGAAATCAGGTCTTTGATAGCGGGGATCAATTGGAGCGTATCACCGCTGCTCAGGTTCCGAGCGTTTTTAACTCCGATGGCAGTTTTACGTCACCAAACTTCGATACTCGCAGCGATAACAAAGGACCAGAACCAGAAGGTGTGGTCATTGGCGTTGTGAACGATCGTACCTATGCCTTCATTGGTTTGGAGCGAACGGGAGATGTGGTAGTTTACGAAGTCACCGACCCGACGAAGCCCCAATTCATTGAGTATATTAACTCCCCAGCAGATGTGAGTCCAGAGGGTCTTACATTCATCTCAGCGGCAGATAGTCCCACGGGTAAACCCTTGCTTGTGACTGTAAATGAAGTCAGCCAAACCGTAGCAGTGTTTGAGTTTACGCCACCTGTTCGGATTAGTGACATTCAAGGCGCTGGTCACATTTCCTCCTTCAATGGCAAAGATGTGAACAACGTACAAGGGATTGTCACCGCCGTTGCGAGTAACGGATTTTATTTACAAGATCCCATTGCTGACAATGACATCCGCACCTCGGAGGGTATCTTTGTTTTCACCAGTTCTCTTCCAACGGCTGTTGTGGGTGACGCTGTGCAGGTCAGTGGTCGAGTCACTGAATTCCGTCCTGGTAACAATGCCAATAACTTGACGACAACGCAGGTTACCAATCCCACCATTAACAAAATATCGTCCGGTAACGCGCTACCTGCCACGATCGCTCTAGGCAACGGAGGGCGCACCATTCCAACATCGATCATTGAAAACAATGCCAGCAATGTGGAAAACAATGGCATTTTTGATCCAGCGCAGGACGGCATCGACTTTTACGAAAGTCTGGAAGGGATGCGGGTGCAGATTAATAACCCTTTTACTACCAGCCCTACTAATAGCTTTGGCGAAGTTTGGGTATTGGCAGACAACGGCGCTAATGCGACCAGCCAAACTGCACGCGGCGGTAGCTTGATCAACCCAACCGACTTCAACCCGGAACGGATTCAAATTGATGACAATCTGTTTACTGGTGGAATGCCAGAGGTTAATGTTGGAGCGCAACTCGGTACGATCGTAGGTGTGGTGAACTATAACTTCAACAACTATGAAGTCTTGCCCTCTACTGCGCCAACGGTCGTGACTTCCAGTTCTTTGACTAAGGAGGTTACTTCCCTCGTGGGCGATCCTAATCGGCTCACGGTTGCGACCTTCAACGTCGAGAACCTTGATCCGGGGGATAGTGCTGCTAAGTTCAATGGGCTGGCGAGTGCGATCGTCACAAATCTAAAATCTCCCGACATCATCAATCTTGAAGAAATTCAGGACAATAATGGTTCAACGAATGATTCTGTGGTTGATGCGAGCGTGACTTATCAGACCTTGATCAACGCGATCGCAGCCGCAGGAGGTCCCACCTACCAATATCGTCAGATTAATCCGGTCGATGACACCAATGGTGGAGAACCGGGTGGAAACATCCGAGTTGGGTTCCTGTACAATCCGCAACGGGTTACATTTGTCGATCGTCCGGGTGGCACCTCAATCTCCAACACCATAGTTACAGATGTCGGAAATGATGGCATTCCTGATCTGTCTGCTAGCCCTGGTCTGATCGATCCTACCAATTCTGCTTTCAATGTGAGTCGTAAACCCTTAGTTGGTGAGTTTGTTTTCAACGGACAGACCGTTTATGTCATTGGCAACCACTTCAACTCAAAGGGAGGCGATCAACCCCTATTTGGCCCCAATCAACCGCCAACCTTGAGTAGCGAAGTTCAGCGCAATCAACAGGCGACGATCGTCAAGAACTTTGTTCAAAGTATTTTGGCGATCAACCCTAACGCCAACGTTATTGTTGCTGGCGACTTGAATGACTTTGAGTTCTCCAATCCACTCAACATTCTCAAAAGTGGTGGACTCAATAATCTGATTGAAACGTTGCCTGCAAACGAACGGTATACCTACAACTTTGAAGGGAATGCTCAAACGCTGGATCACATCTTAGTGAGCAAAAATCTGCTCAATCAATTAAATGGGTTTGATGTTGTTCACATTAACTCTGAGTTTGTTGATCAAGTCAGCGATCACGATCCCTCAGTCGCTCGATTCCTCTTTAACAGTGCTCCTACCGCTCTAGCCTTGAGCACAACAAGCCTTGATGAGAATGTTTCGGCGAACACAGTTGTTGGCACATTCTCATCAACCGATTTTGATCCGGGTAACACCTTCACTTACAGTCTGGTTTCTGGAACTGGAGATACTGACAACACTCAATTCACCATTAACAGCGATCAACTGCAAATCAATCTCTCCCCAGATTTTGAAACAAAGTCTACCTACAGCATTCGAGTGCGTACGACCGATCAGGGTGGATTGAGTTTAGACAAGGTTCTGACGATCGCCATTAACGATCGAAATGATGCGCCTGTTCTCAATTCCATTCAGGTGCAAAACTTCGCCGCGATCGATGAAGATCCGGCTACCAATCCTGGAACCCGCCTCTCTACGATCTTGGCGAACTCAGTTGTTGACCAGGATGCTGGAGCATTGCAGGGAATTGCCGTTATCGGAACAACAGGTTCTGGTTCCTGGCAATACTCCATCAACAGTGGTACAAGCTGGACTGACTTTGGCAGTGTCAACGATAACTCAGCCTTGCTGCTAGATGCTAATATTCTAATGCGGTTCAACCCCGCGCTTGATTACAACGGCACGATCAACCTCAACTTCCGAGCTTGGGATCAAACCAGTGGCACGGCTGGAAACAAAGTAGATACCAGCTTGAATGGGGGATCAACCGCTTTCAGCAAAGAGAGCGCAGTTTCTAGCCTAACGATCAACCCTGTCAACGATGCTCCCATCAATACGGTTCCTGGTGCTCAAACCGCGACTCAGGATTCTTTCCTAACCTTCTCTTCGATAGAAGGAAATATGATTTCTATCAATGATGTCGATGCAAATGGTGGTGTGGAGCAGGTCAAACTGTCAGTTAATAACGGCTTCTTAAGCTTAGGCAACACCAATGGACTGACGGTGATCAACGGTAGCGACAACTCGGCTGCAATCACGATTCAAGGGACATTAACTGACCTCAATAACGCTCTCAATGGCTTGAAGTTTACTCCAGATGCCCCATCCGTGATTAATGGCTCTGTTACCCTCACCATTCAAACCAATGATTTGGGTAACACTGGAACAGAGGGAGCGAAGACTGATACCGATACCATCACGATCGCGATCAACCCTGCCAATTTGATTCGGGGCACTGTTAAAAACGGCACTCTTCAGGGCACTGCTGGAGCTGACACGATCTACGCTGGTTCTGGCAACTACAAAATCTATGGAAATGGCGGAAATGACATTCTGCTAGGTAGAGATGGCAATGATGAGCTATATGGTGCCGCTGGCAGTGACTACATCGATGGCGGCAACGGCAACGATAAAATCTACGCCTATGGTGGTAACAACACCATCTATGGTAGAGCTGGCAACGACACGATCTATGTTGGTTCTGGTATCAACCTGATCGATGGCGGTTTAGGAAATGACACGATCTACCTAAGCGGTGGTCAAGATACGATCGCGTTGACTCGTGGCAGTGGAATTGACACCCTCTACAATTACTCAGCAGGCTCGACTCGCTTTAATCTAACGGCTGGCTTAACTTACAATGACCTCACAGTATTACAAGACGGCAGCAATACGCTGATTAGAGCGGGATCAGAGAAACTTGCTTCCCTAATTGGAGTTCAAGCATCTAGCATTACTTCTAGCAGTTTCCTGAGAGTGTAATTGGCGGGGGAGTTTGACGCGATTATAAGATTCTGGCCTGAATCTAAAAGGCTATGTTTCCCTGGCATTGTCAGGTTAACCGGAATGTAGAATAATCGTACTGCTTCAACTCCGTTCGCATCCGCTTACCCATGTATTCCCGTCATCGCTATCTGGCGAAATTATTAGCTACTGTGTCTAGCTTTACACCGAATCAAGTTGGAGAGGAGCCAGATGATTTTAACGAATCATGTCCGATTCTGAAGCCGAGTCAGGGAGCCGCCTCCCTGACTTAGGCTAACTATACCTAACCCTAGCAGGGTTAGGTATAGTTATGTTTGTCATCTTGATGGCCAAACAGTTTGTTACAATTCGCTTTCAAAGTGCACAACACCGTCTAGCGATTTCCAGGTGTTCTTCCAGCTTCATCGTTACTACCACCGTGAGGACGAGAGTTACCAGGATCGCACCCTTCTGATCCATTTCCGATTCCCTGATTGCAGTGCTGCTTGCCCGTCGGCTTAGAACGGCTGCTGATTTCTTCTGATTGAATGATATAGGGGGAGGAAATTTTTTCAACTTTCCCAGTGCTTGCTAGGAATTGGTAGACGAAGGCACTGACTTCTGATCGAGTCACCACACGAGTTAAGTCAAGCCGACTGGTTTGGGGATAGCTGACAATAATTCCTCGCTCTGTCAAAGCAGCAATCAAAGAGCGATACTGGACAGGAATAGTTGCTGCATCACTGTATACTGACAAAATCTTCTCAACAGAGCCGCTTACTGTCGTGTAATTGAGTGAAGTTGCCAACGCAACCAAGATGTCTAGGCGGGTGAGACGGCTGTTCGGGTTGAATTGATTCTCTGCGTTTACACCCAAGAAACCCATCTCATACGCTTTGCTGATGGCACTGTAAGCCCAGTAGCCCTCAGAAACATCTTGAAACGCGATCGCGTTTCGCATTTTAGCCTGCTCAAAGGCTTTGCGAATCACTGCTGCAAATTGTGCTTTGGTCATGACTTCCTCAGGGCGAAAACTGCCATCTGGAAAGCCTTCAACGATCGTCAGCTTAGCCAGTTCAGAGATAAATGAACTCGCCCAGTAGCTTGTCGAGACATCTGTAAAGCTCATCATTGTCGCGCTGGTAGCAGTTGTGGTGCTACTTTGTGACATTGAAGCTGTGCTGCTGGAGCTTTGTTCTGCACTAGCCATAGTTTCAGCATTGCTCATACTCTGAGTGCCCATGCTTTGAGTGCTGGTCATACTCATACTCTGAGTGCTGGTGCTCATTACGGTTTGCGATTGAGTAACCTCAGCAGTGGATTGGGCAATCAGCCTTTGGGACATTGCTTCGTCGTAGGAGACCATCGAACCAGATGCGCTGCTGTAGTAGACCCAATACTGCTGCTCGCGCATCACAACGACTTTATAGCCTTGCGCCATTGCTTGAAGGCAACGCATTTGTCCGCTGGTTAATTCTAAGCAACTATTAGACCAGTCGTACTGTTCGACGTTAACAATCCGCAAGGTCGCGATATCTGCACCAGTCCGGTTTGCTGCATCTTTGAGAACAGCAGAAGAAACCGATTTGGGCAGCTTCTTGACCTCATCATCCTCACGTTCTTTCTTGTCGTCATCTTTCAATTGGCTGCTGGCATCAGCAAGCGGCTGTACATGAGATTGTGAAGCCACCGAAGCTGCATCGAGTTGACCAATTTGCGAAGGTGTTGCTGAAACACCTTTAGCTTGAGCAAGCACGAGAATAGCGGCTGCTAAAGTAGCATTACCGAGGAAAGCAAAATAGTTTTGGCTCATAACTCCCACACTGAAATGCGTGTTGAGGGTGACATTAAGCGGAGTAGTTTTTTACTCTCACTAAGCAAGCATTGTGTAAAATTATACTCGGTGAGTCGAGAGTGATTTTACGGAATCTACTTCAGTTCGGTCAAGCCTGAATCAGTCGTAAAATGCACAGTTTATCGCGCCCGCTAGAATGAGCTAATTTTGGGAACTTTGAACCTAAAAAATATTCTGGAGAGCAGAGAGGGATTGAATCGTCTCAAATTGGTTGTGTTGCAAAAATGGTAAGGTGGGGAAGCCTAATCTTCTCTAGCACTACAGTTGTAGATATTGAATTAAAAATTATATTTTATCTAGAATCGACGCAATACAAGCATTATTGGGAACGCTCATGACGCTTGCCCTTTCGCAAATTGCCCTGAGTGAAGCCGATGTCGAAATAAATCATTTTCAGCTAAATATTAGAATAGCGAGAGGGCTATAACCAAAGGAAAAGCTGAAGGTAGAGTGTTGCTAAGCTTCAAGGCGATCGCTCAGCAGACTGAGTTAGGCGAGAAATCACTTGAATTAATCTCTCTGGTTCGATTGGTTTTGAGAGATGCTGTTGAAATCCTGCTTGCAGGGCTTGTTGCTGGTTGAAGTCGCCTGCATAAGCAGTGAGCGCGATCGCCCGAACTTGTCCCCCTTGCTCGAGTGGCAGCGCTCTCACCTGTCGCATCAGCATATAGCCATCCATATCTGGCATACCGATGTCACTCAGCAGCACCGTTGGTTTAGCTTGAATGAGCAGGGTTAATGCTTCACCAGCGGTCGTTGCAGTAAGTACGGTTGCGCCCGCTTGCTCCAACACAAACGCCACGAACTCTCGTGAATCCGGTTCATCATCTACAACCAAGACTTGAATCCCATTTAAGTCAGAAGATGGCTCTGACGATCGACTATCGGGATCGGTGATCGCCTGGATGGGCATGAGTGGCAACCTGACGGTAAAGGTTGCGCCCTTCCCAATCCCAGGACTTTCGACTGCGATTGTGCCACCGTGTAGTTCGACTAAATGCCGCACGATCGCCAGCCCTAATCCCAGTCCTCCGAATTTCCGAGTTGTTGCTGCATCAGCTTGACGGAAGTAGTCGAATACATAGGGGAGAAAGTCAGGCGCGATTCCTTGCCCAGTATCGCTGATACTGATTAGGGCATAGGAATCTGATTGCTCTAATTGAATGTTGACCTGTCCCCTTGCTGGCGTAAATTTCACGGCATTAGAGAGCAGATTCCACATCACTTGCTGTAACCGAGTGGCATCACCTGCAACCAAACCCGTCTCCGTAAAGCTTGCTTCCAGGCGGATTGATTTGGCTTCTGCCGCTAGCCGTACTGTTTCCATCGCCGCTTCGATGATGGAGGACAGATTGATCGAACTAACGTTCAGGTTGAGCTTTCCTTGGAGAATCCGGGAAACATCCAGCAGATCTTCAATCAATTCTGATTGCAATTTGGCATTGCGTTCGATCGTCTGCAATGCCTGCTGGGCTTTGGCTGCGTCTAGCTTGCCGCTCTGCAGGAGTTTTGCCCAACCTAATATCGGATTGAGGGGCGATCGCAATTCATGCGATAACACCGCCAAAAACTCATCCTTAATGCGATTGGCGCGATCGGCTTCGGTGCGGGCGGCTTGCTCGCGGGCTAAGAGTTGTTCCCGTTCGGCAGCAGTCTGGCGTTGTTCAATCAGGTCAGCGGCTTGGCGAGCGAGCAGATCCAGAAACCGCAACTCGCGATTGGCTTTGCCAAGCTCCGAAGGATCGCTGGGGTGGTGATGGTCATGCCAATGGGTTGAAACCATGCCGATTAGTTTGCCTGCACGGGTGATCAGCGGAGTAGATTGTCCACAGAGGTACCCAGCCTCCACATGCAGTCGCATTGAACCGCTGGGGTCTTCACTCTCGGGCACATCAAAGTTGACAAAAGTGCGAGCACCGTTCTTAAGGGCAATACCGCAGGACGTATTAAAACTTGCATTCACCCGGTAGAAGGACTCGCGGATCGTTTGTTCAAAGCCCTGCGTGGCAAGCAGTACCAGATCTTGCGTCGCTTCGTCGAAGATTTGCACTGTGCCAGCATCTGCCTGCATGAGCGCGATCGCCGTAGACAAAATCTCTTGGTACAGGGTTTGAATGTCGCCTTCGATCACCAGTCTCACCCCCAGTTCGCGCAATCGCTGCGTATCTTGGAGATCTGCTGCGACAATTGCTTCAGCGCGGGCGCGATCAACTGCCGCCCAGGTCCGCTCGGCAACTTCTTCGGCTAGAGCCACTTCATCCTCTGTCCAAGCGCGCGGTTCAGACGTGTGAACTGCCAGCCCTGCGACGAACTCGCCGTCCTTAACTAGTGGGATGCTGATGTGGGCACCAATTTGAATGGCGGTATAAGCTAATCGCTGAGTCGGAGACAAGTAGGGATCTGCTGATACATCTGGTACGCACACGGTACGACCCGCACGGAAATCCGCGAGCAGTCTAGATCCGAATGAATCAATGGGGTAGCCACCCGCGAGTGCTACGGCACCGTTGACGTAATCGCGTTCAACGACGTAATCAGTGCCGCGAACCTCGAAGTAGACCACACGGTTTGCACTGAGATATTCGCCCAGCACACGGGTGGCAGTTGCTTGAACGTCTACCGGGTCAGCAAGGGAGCGGAGCACGTCGGCGAGGGAGACACGAAACGCATCTAAGTCGGCGGCGCGTTGCAACCGCTCTTCTGCTTGTTTGCGATCGGTGATGTCTTGAAAGACGACGGCAACACGGCGGCTGTTCTTATCACCCACTTTGAAGACGTAGAAGTCATACCATTTTTGATTTGGCTCAGCGTATTGCTCTAAGCGATTGCCCTTGCCTGTGCGAGCCACGCGACCGAAGATTTCATACCAATAGGGTTCATAAGCTGGGTCAATCTCGCTCAGCCGTCGTCCGGTGAAATCTTGCCCCACCATTCGAGTTGCCGCTGGATTTGCATCTATATAGAAGATGTCGATCGGCTGGTTGTTCTCGTCAAAAATGACATCAGCGAGAAAATACCCTTCGTCCATCGAACTAAACAGCGTCCGGTACTTCGCCTCGCTCGCCTTTAGTGCCGCCTCAGCCCGCTTGCGATCAGTGACATCAAGCACCACTGCCACAACCGATTGCGGCTTCCCAGTGCGATCGTAGATCGGAGAGACATAGTTATTGACCCAGACGATCGAGCCATCCTTGCGAATGTAGCGCTTCTCGATCTCAAACGGTGCTCCTTCAGTCACCATGCGATTGTAGAGTTCGACATTACCTGGCAAATCATCTGGATGGGTAATGTCAGCCATTCGCAATTGACTCAGTTCGGCGGCAGAATAACCCGTGATATCACAATATTTCTGATTCACGATCGTCAGGTTGCCACCAATCTCGCTGTACGCCACGCCCGTCACTGCCTGGTTGACAATAGTTCGATACCGCTCTTCTGACTGCCGCAAGTTTTCTTCTACCTGTTTGCGTTTGTCTTCGCTCTGCCTGCGTGCGGTGATGTCCCGCGAAATGCACAGCAGCCGTTCAACTTGCCCCGCTGCTCCTCGAATCGGGCTAACTTTGCTATCCCACCATCTAGGTTCACCGCTCAGCGTCGGACGATAGCCTTGAAAGGTGCAAACTTCGCCTGTTCTGGCCTTGGCGATCGCCTCGATTGCCGCTTGCTGATCGGCTCCCTGCCAAAACTCCGCCCAAGACGTGTTAAGAAAGGGTGTGATATTCTCAATGCCCAGCAACGT
The DNA here is from genome assembly GCF_039962505.1 of Leptolyngbya sp. DQ-M1. Lineage (NCBI taxonomy): Bacteria > Bacillati > Cyanobacteriota > Cyanophyceae > Leptolyngbyales > Leptolyngbyaceae > Leptolyngbya > Leptolyngbya sp. DQ-M1. The sequence continues at coordinate 328 of NZ_JAMPLJ010000011.1, read as the reverse complement.
TTGCCCGGGCTGGCTCATGAATAGCAGCCGTCCCTCTAAGTCCAACACCTTGATGCAGTCATCGCTACTGTCGAGGATCTGCTGATTAAACTGCTCACTTTGTCGCAATGCAGTTGCTGCCGTCTGCTGTATCTGTTGCATACTGTGCAGGGCAGAAGCCGTAAAGCCTCCCAGGCTCATCATCAGCCGCTGATCCTCAGGATCAAAACGCCGTTCCTCGCGATGCGACACAATCCAAAGCGTGCCCAGGGCTTGATCGTTGATGCATAGAGGAATCAGCAATCCTTCCACGACCGGGAACTGTGGGTGATACAAATAGGTAAAAAAC
>NZ_JAMPLJ010000010.1:0-63746 GCF_039962505.1 Leptolyngbya sp. DQ-M1 | reverse complement strand
TAGTTTTTCTCTCAAACCTATCACGTTCGCCTATTTCAGCCATCGGGAGGTGTGTAGCAACTAAAGTCTCCCACTGAAGTGGGTAGTTTCGACTAGCGTGCTGGGACAATGAAAACACTGATCGAGAGTCCTGCAAATGCCAGCGGCAGGATGTCTGTAGAATCCAGTTTAAATCGCTGACTTTTTCGCTTCAAATCAGAAATTTGCATAACTGTGTTGAATGAATGCGTGAATTATTTGATGGGCAGAGTTGAAGTACCGATCGCAATGATTCGAGAAACCCCACCAGAAACGGCGCGAAATACTGCCATGCCACCGCCACCCGCAAGAGCTAATGCTAAGACAGGCGATAAAACACCGATGAGTAAGAGAAATCCAATATCCGAGGAAGATTGAGCGTCAGCCGCAACAACTACGGTAGCAGCAAGTCCAACCACGACACTGTAGGAAAACTTAGCAAGTCCTAAGCTAAAGAAGCCGATTAACCATGCCCAAAGCGGACGACCTTGAAGCGGAATGACTGAGCCAGCTACAGCAATCGGTCCAATTAGTCCGGTTAATAGCATGGAGAGTTCAATCAAGTTCGCAAATGCCCATTGAAGTCCTTTGAGGACTTGTTGAGCAACCGCTTGACCTGCGGTAGCAATCAGTCCTTCTCGAATGAAATTGGTCAGTAAGCTTGGAGCCGTCAAAACTTTGCCTGCCGCATCTCGATTTTGATACTCTTGACTCAATCGTTCATCGATCGCGCGTAACCGTTCCCAAAGCCTTTGTACTCCGACCGTCATCCAGCCTTTTTGCTGATATTCCTGGGTCAATAGGGTTTCGGCTCGCTTACCCGCCTCGCGAAAGCAATCAATCTGTGCTTGTCCCTCTTTGGCTTCACATTCAGTGTACTGTTGCTGAATCAAAGCTTTTGCTTGTTGAGAAACAACGACATCATTGAGTGCTTCGAGCATTGAAACCTCACCGATTTGTACCTCTAGTACTTTTCGGGTTTGGTCATTGATGATGTTTCGGATTCCTAATGTCATTGATCCTAGCATAGCTCCGTTGTTAAAGAGCAATGCAAAAATAACAAATACCCAAATTACATCCGGTAGTGCTGGAAAGATGCCGCGTTCGATCGCATCTTTAACCCAACCAACAGCAAAAAATACGAAAGCACCGACAAGAATTGTGGCAGCAAAAGCATTAATGCCGTTGTACAGTCCATTCGCTCCATTGAAGATGTCTGTCCACCGAGCATCCCAGGCTCCTTGAACTTTCTCAACTTGGCTGATGCTATCTTCAATGATGGTCTTTGCTCCTGTCACTTGAGCCAAGGTGAACATAACTACCTCTTCGTCGAGTTGCTTTGAGTGCTGTACAGACCAGGAATGTAGAGTTCAGTGCGAGTTGCACCACCAATTTCTAACTGTCGTGCAACCCGCTCACGGCGATTCGATTCGTCGATGCCCTCGCTAGTGTTAGCGGCGAGTTGTGCGATCGCGCTATCAAGCTGCTGAATTTGCAACAATGCAGTGTGATTATCGGCAGTCAGTTGAGCTTGATTGATCACAATTCCTGCCAATGCTGCATTGATCTCAGCATTGTTCTTCATGATATCTTGAGTCACTGTGAGAGATTTTGCTTGTTGAGCAAGCTTTTGGGTTTCCTGATATCCTTTCTGACTGGTTTCAACAATCTTTGAAATTCGATCGGCTTCTTTTTGAATCGTTGTTTTTCCTGTTTCTCCCAGCATCAACGCCGACATCGATCTCGCTAATTCTTGATCGTAGAGGTTCGCTAAATCTCGTTGACGCACAACTGGATTTGTGGTTAGAACACCAGGATTAATCTCTGTTTGCGTTGTCCGAACTTTGTAGGGATCGGGTGACTTAGAGCCGGTTGCTGATTCTAGCTCGTTCCATGCACCACCCATTGCAACTTTCATCATGGTTTCAAAGATGGGATCAAGCTCGTTGAATTGCTGCTGAATTCGAGCTAGAGGATTGAGATAGTTATTCAGTACCCACTGCTGCACTTCGTCGCCAATGCCTCCCGGCATGAAAGAAGCGGTAGCTACACCAGCGACCAGTAACGGAATGACTGTCCCTGTTCCAATGATGAATCGTCCAATAATTCGCGATTTTTTCATTTTCAATTTCCCTCCTATTACATCAATGTCATCGCTTTGTGTCCGTTGCTGATGTAGGTCAAATCATCGGTTGTAGTAGAAGTTGATGTGTCTTCTACCTGCCACTCCGAAGCGATTTTTTCGGAATTTGGCATGATCGTATCCATTGACCGACCTGCTCGAACCGCTTCGGCATAGAGTTTGGAGAAAGCGGAGTACCCATGAAACTTATTGTCATATTGAGCCAATACTCGATGCCTTGCCCGTTGTTCCTTTTGGTTGTTGGCGACTGCTGCTAATAACTCAAACGAGGGATGATGGCTACACTCGGTTAATCGAGCATCAGCATCTACAAGCCAGTGAGAGCATAGCCGTGCAGGGTCGGTTCGGAAAGATTCATCCGTGTTTCGCATTAATACATTGGGGTCATAGCCGAAAAAGCGTTGATACGAAGCAAGGGAGTTTGGCTGAATTGCGCCAACAATGCGAGTGTTAAGGTTTTGAAGAATTTGAGATCCAGCAACCGAATTCGCGATCGTATCTGGATCTTGTCCACTGATAATTGGACGAATCCCTGATTTCGCACCGTTGGCGCAAACCTGTCCAATAATTTGAGCAATGCCGTTGTATTTGAACAGAATTGGACTTTCATCAATTGCTAGGATACTATCTGTCACCTCCAACGCTTTTCTAAATGCCATTGATTGAGCCGATAGCGCTAACACTGCGGCTTCAATGTTGTCACCGACATTCCGCAGTGCAAACACAATGAATTTGGCATCGGTGCGAATCGTACTGGGCTGAGAGATCGCTTTCCCGACGCGACTGGTAAGCCAGCCTTTTAACTCTAGTAGAATGGTGGCGATCGCTTCAGAAACCATTTCAGACTCAATCTCTAGATCTAGATGCGTTACTAATCTGATAAAGTCAACGAGCGTTGGCATTTCAAGCCAAGCTTCGCTGCCAAATCCTCCTTCAAAGGCGGCACCGTATCGAGCTTGAATTTGCCCATCATTGAAGAAAGCCGCGATCGCTTGCCATAGAACGGTATGGACTCGCTTACCCAGTTGCCCCTCTGTCTCTGTTCCCATCACCATGATGTTGAGTGCTTTAACCAAGAACTCCTTGTAGTCATCGAGCCGTTCAGCCTGTTGCTTTTCGGGAAGATGACGAATATCTGGAATCTGAAATAAGTTGTTTGCCTCAGACCCGATATCAAAGTAAGCACCCTGGTCTCCGAAGAATCTCACCAAATCGGTGTAAGTGGTTGTTCCATCGGCTTTAGGATAGTCAAGCGAAATGACGTGCATTCCGTTAGCAATGCCGCAGGTAAAAATGTCAGACATTAAAACCGACTTACCACTGCGGGTTTCCCCCATGATGAAGATGCCTCGATGCTTAGTGATGAAGTCGATTAGAAGTGGCGCATTCCCTTCACGAGTAATGAACTCTATTCCGCGTGAATCGACAGGTCTAGTGCAGGCAAGGGGCATTAATCCAGGGGCTTCGTTCGTGAGATACAGTTGCTTACGATCGTCACCTAACAACCAATCATCCACAATTGGAAGGGAGCGTAACCATAACGACCAAGCAACCTCAGTTTCTCGGATGAAATCGCCCTGCGGAAAGGCATGCGTTAGCTTCTGGCAAGCTTCAGACAATGTATGTGGATCATTTCGGTAGATCAGTGCCATGACGGAAACCCAAATTGGCATTGCACCTTCATAAATTTTCTCCTGAGCTTCCACCCCCTTTTTCATTCGCATCTGTGAAAGAACATCAACGTTTTTAAGTTCAGCGGCTCGATGAGTGGCGGTGTAGTTCTGTTTTGTGAGCCGTTGCAAAGTGATTCGAGTCATCGTGCGATCTGCAGCCGCCAACTCACAGACAAATTCGCAGTCTGGAAACTGTGAAAACACTTTCCAAAGGTAGTAAAGCTGGTGTTCGGGTGAAGCAAAGCCAGGGGGTTTTGACTCTAGCGCGATCGCGCCCACATATTTGCCTTTCACCCATGCCCACTCTCGATCTGCCTTGGGATGGCTGGGTCTACCATTCTCCCCACGAATTAGCACACTCAGCGCGTGATAGGGTTCTCGAATCTCTTCTTGCAAACGAACGGTTCCCGCAGTTTCTTGAAGAATCAAGCATTGAGGCAAAGGCAATGCTTGTCGAGTATTGAAGTCACTCCAGATATAGTTCCAAAGACTCCAAGCGGTCATCGGGACTCCATGCAATCCCATACGGGTATTGATTTGCTGCTCCCAATACAAATAGCCATCGGTGAAAGCTTGAGTTAAAAGTTCCAAATAATGTGCCTTCTCCTTCGACTCCTTCATGCCCTTGAGCGTTTCGTATTGATTGACAAGCCATGCCAAGAGCTTTTCGGTACGATCTTTACTGGTTCCTCGTCCTGGCTCGATCGTGTAAGTGGCAAATAGATAGATTTGCTTCGGTTGTCGTTCACCTCGCAAGGTTAGCTCTCGTGTTGATCTTTGCTGTGCAAGTAGCAGGAACTGGGTTTCTAAACTTTCAGTCGAGTTGATCAGTTGCTCTAGCTCTTGTTGGCGATCGATATCATTGGCAAACGATCGCAGATGAATGCGGAGTCGATCGCCTGGACGTAGCCCCTTCAATCCTTCTTCCAGTCGAGCCAGAACGCTCTCTGCTTGACCATTGGCAAGTAGAGTATGAATTCCTTCAACTTGGAAACCGAATATGAATGAATATTTGCGCCCTTTTTTAAGCAAATATGCGCCGACGTTTCGACCTCGCAGTTCTAGACTACAGATGAATTCGAGATGGGATTCATTTTCAAAAGGCTTGAAATGATAGTGCTTAGTGCTGACCCGTTTCTTCGTCATGTTCTTGCTCTAAACAACTGGTGTAGTGAACATAGCCTCGATTCCAGTCGGGGGGTGAGACAAACTTATTCGTAAATCTCCAGGTTCTTTCGCCAACCACAAGCCACCAGGTACTCAACCCCCAGGTGCTGACCAGCAGAAACCATAGAAATCCAAGTGAAAGCACAACCCGAACCAGAAAATAAGAAACAACTAAGACCACCAGCGAAGGTGCTAACAATGCTGCTGGAATGGGACCTAGACTCGGTTGCTTTCCTAAGCTCTGATTAACGGAGCGAAAGTGCTGATTACCTTCAGTCATAACGCTTTACCCCCTTGCCGCTGTACCACCGCCGAAGAACATGGCGCTGAGTCCTTCTACAACCACAACGGCAGCGACGACAATAAAGGCGTTTTGCATTAAAGGTTGCCACTGTTCACCCCGTTGTGCTTGGTAAACAGCAAATAGGACAAAGCCAACCGCAGTTACCCAAACCACAATTCTGAGTAAGCCGAATAGAAACGTGATAATACCGCTATCGATATACTGTCCAAAGATGGTGTTAGCTTGCTGTTCAGCAGAATTGAACAGTTGAGCCGATGCCGGATCAGAGCTAAGCGTAATACCTGCAAAGCACAAGGCAGCAGCGATCGCGCCTAGCATTCTCCAGCCTCCACAGCGACGGAACCAAGGCTGCGAGGTGAGAAGTGGAACCCATTCGACAAATCGAACGACTAAAGCCGCTAGAGCAACCATGAACCAAATAGAAACTGGGAAGTGAGTGATGATGAGCAAAGTGGTTAAACCCAAACAGGTGACGAACGGAATGAAGGGGCTTAATCGGTTTTTTCGGCTCAAATGAAGTGGTTCCTGCGGATTTGCGCTGTACAACAATCGAGCCAAGTGAGACTGGAACGAGGGGAATGCCATCGTTTTGACTCCTGATATGAAAGAAACACTAAAGCTTTGTCGCGAAGTTACCAAACAAGACTTCGTGCATGAGAGTGAAGATGAATTTGGTGTGCTGCCCTGATCGAATTTGCAAGTCTTCTGAAATTCGAGACAAAAGTATCTTAAGCGGATCGTTCAAGCTCTCGACAAAGTTTAAAAGTTGAAATGGTACAGGGCTACTGTGTTTATTGAGAAAGGGTTGACGAACATTAGGTGGGGAGATTACGGATCAGGGAATTTATATTCTTCTTCGGCTTGAATTCGTCTATGTGAATGAGAATTTGCAGTGCACGAGAACCAAAATCGAGAGATAAAAGCCCGATATCGTAAGCTTTCTAACTCCTTGACTATAAATTCTTACGATCACGCAAAACGATGGATAGCTCGTATGCTACTGAATTTTATTTCTATATAGCTAAGTGATTCTCTTCTACGTAGTTGTGATTGATGAAACCAATCACTAAGGAGCTATATTTCTGAATCAGTGAATTTCTTAAGATTATTTTTATATTGAAATTCGCCGTTCTTTTTAGTATTTCTGTCTCTCAAAAAGGGGAGCTTTTGAGAATCAATATTTCAATCGCTTTCTAGTTCCTAGAGTTTTGAAGGTGGGTTTCACAACTACTATCAAAATGATAATTCTAGTTTTCCGGTTAGCGATTTTAATTACGGAAGAATGTTAAAGAAGATTACAAATCATGGTGCATGTTGATTGGCTACAGACGAATTTCGCCTGATGACCAAACGCTAGACCCGCAAACTGACACTCTGAATCAGGCAGGGTGCGATCTCATTTTCACGGACATCACCACTGAGCCAGGAGCAAAACAGCCCCGACTCGATGAAGCAATCGCTTATGCCCGTCCCGGTGATGTCCTCGTCGTGTGGCGATTGGATCGAGTTGGCAAATCGCTCAAGCAGCTATTCGAGTGGATGATTGAATTGCACGATCTCGGAATCACGTTCAGAAGCTTGGAAGAGGATTTAGACACGCAGCGCTACGATGCGGCAGAAATGCTACGGGTACTGCGGGTATTAGTCAACTCCGAGCAGCAGGTCGTGACTGAGAAGACGCAAATTGGTCTAAAGCGTGCGAGAGCCAAAGGGAAAAAAGGAGGACGCAAGCGCTCCCTAACGCCGCAACAAATTCGGATTGGTCAGACGTTGGCAGCCGATCCCACACAAACCGTTGAAGATGTGTGCCGAACCTTGAAAATCTCGCAGTCAACGTACTACCGCTACATTCATCCAGAACGGCAACAGGAATAACTATTTTCAGCTTGATTCTTAATCAGACTCGGCTTGAGGAAGATCTAAAACGATCGTGGCTTGTCGATCAATTAAGGCTTGCAGCATCGAGAGTTGTTGTTCGAGTTCAACGATCCAGTTTCGTCGCTGGATTCTCGCCAGCCAATCGCGATATTTTTCACTGCCAATCTTCCCCAAGCCTTGATGCTTTACTTCCGGGTTGGTGCTAGTGAGTTTGTAATATTCATAGATTTTGCCGCCTTTGTTCTGAAAGTTGGGGCTGATCCAGACATTTGCGGGAGCGACAGCGCCGGAGTTTCTGATTTGGGTCATGAGAGCCAGCAGGCGTTCCCGTTCGGCAAGTAGATGTTCACTCACTGTTTCTTGTCGGTCTGAGCTTACACAGACAAGAATACAAGCGAGATTTCTTGTCGATCGAACTGTTCACCGACAAGAAGCAAGTAATTTATGCTGATGCTCAAGCGGGACAAAATGTTTTGGGCTTGCGCTCATCTTGGCTTTTTGTCGATCACCGAACGAAGCGACCAGAAAGTGCAGGACCAATCTTCTGGCTCACTTTCTGGTAGTGCTATTTCATCAAGGATGAAGAGTAATGGCACTACTCTCACGACTCACTCATCCCAGTGACCGCTGCGTGTTCCTGCAACCGCTGACTCAAGAGTGTATACCGCCGTTGATCACGACATTGAGTGACCGCATAACGCAGTGCTTGCGATTGTCCCACCAAAATCGCCAAGTGCTTGGCGCGAGTCAGCGTCGTATAAAGCCACGGACGACTCAGCATCACTGCGTTTTGCATAAACAAAGGTACGATCGTCACTGGGAATTCAGAGCCTTGTGCCTTGTGTCCAGTAATACTGTATGCCAATGTCATCTGGTCCCATTCGCTACGGTGATAGTCCACCCAATGGTCCTCGAACTGAACACCTAACACCTGTGCTTCAGCATCATAAGCTTCAATCACCCCTAATTCGCCGTTCATCACTTCGCGCTCATAGTCATTCTCAAGCTGAATGACACGATCACCCACTCTAAACTTCAGTTCCTCAGACTGCACTTCTAGCATTTGACACTTTGACGGATTCAAGAGGTCTTGCATCATCGTGTTGATCGCTTTTGTGCCAATTTCGCCTTTGATCATCGGACAGAGAATCTGCACATCGTTAAACGCATCCCACCCGAGTTGAGGAAGCGTTGCACAAATCAGCTGACGAATACAATCGATGCCATGCTGCGGAGAGTAGGACGGCACCCAAATGCAGTCCGATTGTATCGATGCGGAAAGGCGCTCCATCTCCAAAAGTTCACCTCGGTTGATGGCATGCGCCTGACGAATAATTGCAGAACTTTGAGCTTGTCGCCACACTTGAGTTAACCGCACCACCGGCACTTGTTCTGACGCAATCAACTCTCGAAGGACTGCTCCGGGTCCCACACTGGGGAGTTGATCGACATCGCCAACGATGAGGAGCTGAGACTGAATGGAAACAGCTTTAATTAGTGCGTGAGCTAAAAACAAATCTGCCATCGAAAACTCATCGACGACAACACAGTCTGCAGGAATGGGTCGCGTTTCATCCCGCCCAAAGTAGCCGCTTCTTGGTTCGTATTCAAGCACTCGGTGCAGCGTGGAAGCTTCTCGCCCACTCAACTCCGACAGTCTTCGTGCAGCTCGTCCGGTCGGAGACGCTAGAGCAACTCGCTTTCCCATCGCTTCCCACAGTTCGACGATCGCACGAACTGTGTGAGATTTGCCCACGCCTGGACCTCCAGTGAGAATCACCACTCGCTCTGATGCTGCCAGTATCACCGCTTCGCGTTGTTCGATCGATAATGGCAGATCTGAAGCTTCACAATACTGCTCCATCCACGTTTGTACAAAGTCGCCGTCCACGCTCGTAGAGTGATCCAGCCGCAGTTTGAGCCGGGACGCGATCACCGTTTCTGCCCGGTAGAAAGCAGGTAGATAATAGCCCAACCGCCCTGGATACTTGCGGCTTTCTTCAACTCGTAATTCCTCAGCCGCAACGAGCCATCCAAGCTGCTGTTCGATTAAATCTGGCTGTGGGCGATAGTCGGGACGGGCAAGGAGCCGCACCGCTCGTTCGACAATCGCGGCATGCGGCAAAAAACAATGTCCTTCGCGTCCGGCTTCTCGCAATCCGTGCAGAATCGCGCTGCGGTAGCGATACTCGGAGTCAGGGGCAATGCCTAATTGAGTGGCAATGCCATCCGCCGAGTGAAACCCGATGCCGCGAATCTCGGCAGCAAGCTGAAACGGATTGTTGGAAACAATCGAGATCGCGTCTTCGCCATAGTGCTTCAGCACTCGAATTGCTTGACTTTTCCCAATGCCGTAAGTTTGCAGAAACATCATGACGGTATGAATCTGCCGCTGTCCCATCCAGGCAGAGCGAATCTGCGACAGTTTCGCTTGAGCAATCCCTTTCACTTCGATCAGTCGCCCAATTTCTGTATCGAGAATCGTAAGTGTGTCGAGTCCGAAGCGCTCCACAATCCGTTTCGCCATCGCAGGACCAATGCCGCGAATCATGCCGCTACCTAAGTAGACCTCGATGCCTGCGATCGTGTTGGGAATGTCTTCGCGATATTGCTCCACTTGAAACTGAGAACCATACCGGGGATGAGTCCGCCAAGTGCCCTTGAGAATGAGCGATTGTCCCTGGTTGAGTGCAGCAAAGTTACCCACGATCGTCACCGTTTCCTCAGCCGTTGTTTGAAATCGCGCTACCGTAAATCCAGTTTCGGCGGATGTAAAGACGATTGTCTCAATGCTACCAACGAGTTCCTCAGTATCCATGCTCAAGCGCAAGCAACCTGTAGCCGATCTTGCCACATTTGACAGCGTCTAGGGCAAACGTTTCCACATAGAACTGGTTTTAAAGCAAAGGGACGAGCGATCGTGCTTATGTCAATCGTAGTCGCGGCAATAAGAATCAATAAGGCTGTCTTAACCGAAGCGTAAACAGAGTGATGCAGAAGTTGATGCGATATGCACAAGAATTAGGAAGACGCTTGCTAACAATCAAGCGTCTTGCCTCTGAGGGTGACAATTGTAGTGCTTCTTTGGCTGCCACTCTTGATCCACAAAACTCAACAATCAATCGCTCTCGTTCTCTATCTGTTGCAAGTTCGTGAGTAACTGAACGGCTTCGCTATACGTTACTTGTGCTGTCGTTTTTTGCAAGTGGTGCATCACGAACCATTTGTACTGAGGCAATGACCAGCCAAGGCGGACGGTTTCGCGGAAGATCGATCGCATGATTGCTTCTTGTTCAAGAGTGTATTCAGGAGTGCGATCAGGATAAAAAGCAGGCGGTTGACCTGAAGCAGACCGCTGAAATAACTGTGCCGGAAACTTTATTACCATCTCTGATAGTTGAATCGGAGCAGCATTCCAGTAGTCATTGGGACGAAGATACCAATCGGCTTCACTTAGATCAAATGCTGGAGGTGGTGAGGTGTAAAAGATCGCCTGCTGTCCCTGTTGTTCAGGCGGAATGTATTCGACAGCGGCAGCACGGTCAAGCCAGTATTTCTCGTCCTGAGTGAGCGATCGCGGCTTGAATCCAATCGGCAATTTGAGATCGAGTAATCCTGCCTGCCAAAGCTGGCTGCGAGTTTCAAGATCAAGCTGCGGCATTCCTTCCCAAGTTTGACGATTTCTTGCTTGATTCGTTGTCCGATTGGCGGTGGATTTGACACCGAACCCTTTCGCATCAGCCATGTCGAGTTAGAGAATGAGTGTTGCCTCAATTGTCGCACCTCTTACTTCAATTGAAAGTTTTCTTATGTAAGTCAGATCGATTCTTATGTACGAAAGATGAGTTTCAATGGTAAATTTGTACATAAGAAATAAGCACTTTACATAAGAATTTCCTTGATCGCGTTGAGATTAGGTAATCAGAATCTCCACTAAATCTGTCTAAATCGCTTGCCGACATACCGGCTCTTCAGCTTGCCATTCTCGCGCCAGTAAGCATACCAATACGGTCCATGTAACTCTCCATCGATTCCTGCACACTTACATCCTGCTTTCCCACACCGAACTAGCTCCAACTGATACAGTCGCGCGGCTCCGCCGATACCGTTAGGATCGTCGCTCCGCTGTGTTTCAATCACTTCGCGTCCTTTTGCAGTAACCGCTTCTGAATGCACTGATTGTTGCTCAAGCGATCGTACTATGTCGCCCAATTCGGCATAAAGCTGTTTTGCCTGCGCCAGAGTGAGATGTCCGAATGCAGTCCGAAGTTTATCGACGTCAGGGCGCTTAGCCATCACTTTTGAACAAGGAGAGTAAATTGTCAACGCAACAAAAAGACATTTCGGTTGTAATTGAGCAGTCGATCAGCACAGAAGCCAATCCGTAGGAAAATTGGGACAGCGTGAGCATTTAGTTCTCCTAATTGCGATTCATCTCAGTGGAAGCGGTGTGACTGAGCCAATTGAGCCACTGTCGCAGTTCTAAATCACTCAGCATCGTGAGACAGGTTTCGCTGAAGTGCTGCCAGAGCATCCAATCGATTTGCTCAACCGACCAGCCTAATCGGGCAGTTTGCAATTCGATCTCGGCAAATAACAATGAGCGCTCCGATTGACTAACAAATGGGGAGAATTGCACTTGAGGCGCTCGCAGTTCATCCACTCGTTTCCATGCCATCGCTTCGGCAATCAGAATGGGATCACCAGAGTTAAGATATCGCTGCATTTGCTCAGCTCCTGTCTGACTCGACAAACTGGATTGAAGCTGATGCTCGATCGCGAGTTGAATTGCTTCTTCACACGCTTCTTGCTGTGCTTGAGCTTCAAGTGAATCCTCAATGTTGTTACTTACCGGGTTAGGGCAAGAACCTTGATTAACAGAAGAATTACCGCCTGTAGTCGCACAAACCTGAAGTTCAGAATCGCTAGAATCATTGCTAGAAACAGAATTACCGCCTTCGCCCTGTAATAAGCTTGTAATATTCTGAGAGCTTTTCTCTGGCTCTAATTGCTGTAGATTACCTAGAGAATCGCTCATGAGAAATTGAGGATGCCAAAGATCTCGATGACGATACAACGATCCTCCCCCGATTCGATATTGAAGTAATGCTTTGAATCTTTGTGTTGATTGACTGGGAAGAATTCCTTTTTCTAAGAGATCAGCGATCGCACTTCTAATCCGATCTCGTGCTGATTCTGATTGCTGTTGGTTCCAAGACGGAGCTTGATCGATTGCGCTTTCTAATTCTTCAGACTTTGCCTTAAACTTTCCTTTCTGATCCCCGTAATGAAAATAGTGACTTGATTGAATGCACCTTGCCCATTCTTCGGCTCGATGGTTAATCTCATGCTGGTGACGGCAAAACTCCTCATATCCCGGCAGTGACTTCGCGGTTTCAACAATCTCTTCAACTAGAGCACTTCCGACTAACGGTTGACCACCGGAGAGAACGTGATGAAAAATGTACGCTCTCATCGTAATGCGCCCCAGCAAGCGATTGGTTTGACCATAGTCAGTCCAACCGAGTTCGATTTCTGCATTCAAATCATTGATAAACTTCTCCGCTTTACCAGAGACTCGAAACAATCGTCGTTTTGCTTGCTTGAGAATTCGCTTGAGCAGTTGAGTGTCCAGTGAATTCCGGCGTTGAGCAAAGTGCCAATATTCAACAAAAGTCTGCTGTGTGCTCCAAATGGGCTGAAATTCCGCGTTCAACAAATACGACCCGACTTGCAGCGGCAGGCGGTGAGCATTGAACAGGCTTGGTGTTCCGTTCGCAACATAAGGCTTAGGGTTCGGAAAGGTTTCGAGCTGTCCGGGAACGATCTTGAAGCCAGAGTTTTCGAGCAGAGTCGCGACGGCAATCGCTAATTGCCAACTACTGTGAGCTTGCGGAAATGGAAAATAGAGATGTAATCCTCCGCTGTAGCTAGATGTGCAGACGATGGATTCGACTAACCCAAGCGGTTCTAATGCAGCAGCGATTCGACCAATTGCGAACGGGTCACGTTTCGGATGGTATGGGCTGCCAGCATCGATATCAATCAGACAGTACTGTGTTTCTGCACCGAAGCGAACACCATAGAGATATCCGCCCTGACGAATGAGACGATCTCCTAAAGGATGGCGAGACTCAGTTTGCCAGTTGACTTCTGCGCCAACACAAGGAAGTTCTGCCCAAATATAATCGTAACGATGTGGAAAAAGCGCGAGAAACTCATCAGTCCACTCACGCACGCTTTCAAGCGCGAAATGTTTTGTTGCCATAGCCCAGTAGTGAGTGAGTGTGAAGTCACCAAAAGCGATGTACTAAACACACTCGGTCGAAGATACTAGAATCCGATCTGTATAACACGAGCAGAATTCGGCTTTCGGCTTGTCAACAGTCTCGATCGCGCAACCCTTCTTAGTTTGTCAACATTGGCTGCAATCCTAACCCACCGTTGAGTTTGGGAAATGGTAGGTCAATCGATCCTAGAATCTACATTTGCGATCGCTAAAAATCACGTCTTATGATCCTAGAGCAGCAAAATGTGGCTTATTACAAGTTCGTCATTAAATTCTAGAACTTCTGTCAACATTGGCAACACCTTGCAATAGATATAGCTTTAGTGCATTGGTCAAATGATTCTAGAATCTCAGTCAACATTGTCAACACTGTGAAAAATGCTCATAGTCAAGCACGTCATTAATTTTTCCAGCGAATCGTCATTTGGCTGCATATTCTAATTGTTCTGCATTTTGGTCAAGCGATTCTAGAACTTAAGTCAACATTGTCAACAAAACTGAAGTTGTGAAGTTTTATAAAGAAATTGTTCAACAAGCGACTGGTTATAGCGCGAGCGTGTTGACCGTAATTGGCTTCACTTAAGGTAAATCAAGGTTTAAGGCAAAGTAATCTTCGCCCTCAAGTCACCGCATTCTAGAAAATTAGTCATGTGATTCTAGAAATGTTGTCAACGGCAACTCTAACGCCTCAGTTGAGTAAAGCATTGTCCTGCCTTTAGCTCAGAATTTGTAGACTGACAGGACCGTTGTTGACAAGATGGTTTTGTTGACAGCGCGAATGTCATAATCCTGTGCTGTGGTCTCTACAGGTATACTGATTCGAGTTCTCAAATGCTATTGGCAAATCGAATCATGCTGGTGAGCGCAGTGAAGCAAAGAAACACTAAATCGTCTCAATCTAAGTCAGCAAGACCGGACAAGGACGGTTCTGCTTTGCAATCTGTGTCAGAACAAGAGCTTCATAAAGACATTCCGCAGGGTTCCGTCTCAGGAGAAATAGAGGATGTAACAAATGATGCTCATAGCATGATTTCATCTGAGCGAGTGCATCAGTATGCGGAAAAATTGCGTTCTGGTAAGTCCTTCTTAAACCTGATTTTGGTTCACGTTGCAACGGGGATTAATCAGTACCGATTGCGACAACTTCGGTCGCAAGTAAAAGGCGACTCAGAACTTATCAATCTCTACAATGAAACCGAAAAAATTGGCGCATTGCAAAAGCAATCCATTACTCGGTTGGAGAAGCTATTCAAATCTGTTTTGAAGCAAGCCTCGTTTTGGGAGCAAACAGCGCATTGGATTACGGTTCGACTTGAGCAATGGGCAGTAGAGTCACGAATGCCAGTGGACTGCTCGATTCCGGGCGTTTTATCTGTAGAAGCTGATTCAGCACTACCGGAAGAAGAGGCTTGGCGTGAATCAGTCGTGATTAGTGCCTGTGCCTTTTATACTGCTAGCGAATGGCTTAGACATTTAGATTGGTCGTCGTTCTCGATCGAAGACCTTGAGAAACTATTGGGAATTCGATCTCCTGACACTTCAATAACTGATCCCGCACTCTTTAAGGACCATGAAATTGAACGAGTTGCCACAGGGTATCCCATTTTGACTGGCGCACAAGCACTAATTAATAATCAATGGGAAGACGGAGAATATCCATACTGGAAGAAACTAGTCGGTGAAGGATTCATTCAGCACAACATCGTGCGTCAAAGCCCATCGAACCAACAGATAGAATTAGTGCCAGGCAAAGCAGCCTGGGAAATTATTCAGCAGTTTGGACCAGAAGCAGCCTATGTCCTTCTCATTTTCTCTTCCTATGCGACTGACTCAGAAAAACCCTGGGAGCAGCAAATTCGATTAAAAGGAACAGACTTGATCCGTTTGTTTGGATGGGACAAGCGAACAGACATCACACTAGGGCAAAAACTAAAAAAAATTGGCAACTTGGTAGAGTTGGTTTGTAGCTTATCGGTGTTGATTAACAACATCAATGTTGGAGCGAATCGATATAACGTAGCTAGGGGCGCGATGTGGCTGCTTGAAGAATTAGAATATTCAGGGCAACTTGCACTTACCGTCGATGCCAAGAATCCTAGCGCTCTGAGCTACGAAGCGGGTGATCCAGATGAGTTGTATATTAAAGTTCGCCCTGGCAGTTGGACGGAGAAGTTTCTGAACTCTAGGGATTTGAGTGGAAAGAACGCCCTTTGCCAGTATGGGTATTTGGCGAAGAGTACACTACAAATCAATCCATATCGTCAACGGCTAGCGTCTAAGCTGGCAATCTTTCTAACAATCATGAGCCGGATTCGGCAAGATGGACGGTACGAAGTTGGAACATTGCTGGAGCGCTTAGAACCAAAAGAGCTGATGACAGTCGTTCAGCAGAGTAAACAGCGCCGGAGTGCATTGATTGCACAATGGGACAACGCACTTCTAACGCTACACGAATTAGGCTGGCAGATTGAATTTGACAATGAGACTTACCCTGAGTGTATTCGCCCAGAATGGAGTTTGACAGATGAGTCTGAGCCGACGCGAACTCGCCCTCGGAATTGGTTAACGCTTTGGCTCAAAGCGATCGTGATTATTAAGCCTACCGTTCTGATTCAGGAGAAGTTAGGCTCAGTTCGAGCGTCCAATTCTCAACGCACTGCGGACTTGCCAACTGCTTCAGACAATCTATTAGAACGAATTCCAGAGCTTACAGGTGCGGAACTTGCGATCGCACTAGATGCAAAAGGATGGTCTAAAGCAAAATTGGCAAAAGAGTTGGGAGTCGATCGCTCTCTGATTACCCGCTGGATTAAAGGTGAGCGCGTTATCCAGCCAAAACATCAAACACAAATTCGAGTTCTGCTGGAATTATGAGCTTTTCAAAGAAATCTACTGATTTCTTTTTAGGGTGCATTAGCTTCTTGAACTCTCAATATATCCAGAGTTATGCACCCTAAATCGTTCGAGCAAATTTGTTTTTTAGGGGACATTCTCCTTGCTGGAGCAACAATTTCACTCTTAATCGCACCCTAAATTAAAACTTTAATATGTCTCGAAAAAGGCGCAAACAGGATAACCCTACCGTAGAAAGCATCCTTCAAGACTGCTACTCACTTGGCTTGGAAGAAATGAAGTACTTGCGCGAGGCACTAGACGTATTGATCACTGAAGAAGCGCAACGCTTGACAGCAGAGCCTGATGAGTGGGACGTGAAGCGAGAAGAGAAAGTCCTAAAAACGGGGGCACGCGGCTCTAGAGGAAGTATTGAATTGAAAATGATCAACAATTGTGGTCCTTATGCTTATTTGCGGTTTCGGTCAGGGGATACCCATCATTCCTTCTATTTAGGAAAAGTAAAGGCTAGATGAAAGCTTGCAATCGATTTAGGGTGCATATAATTCACTATTGACGTAATTTACGGCGCAATGCACCCTAAAAGCAAATGAATACATCTCCTTACGATCGCTGTCGTTAAATGATCTCTAAGAGGCTGCAATCGAAAGAAAAAACAAGAATCACAGCGCTTTAGCTAATTCGGCGGGAAGCCCCGCGCTCTCCCGAAGGGGAGCGTCGGGATGAGAGCCAGGGCGTTGACGAGTTGATGCTTTGAACAATGTGCAGCGTAGCTGTACGAGGACTTGGCATCGATGAGGAACCGCCAATCTCCCAAAAACGAAGCGAACACAGGTACTCAAACTACATTAGAGTGATTATCAATCCACTCTAATTATTCATGCTAAAAGCGGTCAAAGTCCGAATCTATCCAACTGATGCCCAGCAAGTTCATCTTGCTCAGGCGTTCGGGTGTTGCAGATGGGTTTGGAATCAGTCACTTGCCATCATGTCTCAAACGTACAAACAGACAGGACGTGGTGTTTCAGCAATGGATATGAAGAAGCTGCTTCCCGTTTGGAAGAAAGAGTATGAGTGGCTTTCTGAGTGCTATTCCCAATGTTTGCAGCAATCTGTTTTGAACTTGGGGACGGCGTTCGGCAACTTCTTTGATGGTCGGACAGGTTATCCCACCTTTAAAAATCGGTATGGTCGGCAGTCGATTCAGTATCCAGCAAATGTCAAAATTCTGGGCGAGTCTGAGATTAAATTCCCTGGCAAGCTTGGAACGATGAAAGCAAAGATTCATCGGGATTGTGTTGGAAAACTCAAGACTGTTACCGTGTCGAAAATGCCGGATGGTCGGTACTATGCGTCATTGCTGTTTGACGATGGGACAACCAAGCAAGAATCAAGCAGTGAGGGTAAAGCCGTTGGGATTGACTTGGGATTGATTGATTTTGCCGTGACTTCTGACGGCTCTAAATTCAACAATCCGAAACATCTCAAGAAGCATGAGTGCAACCTGAAACGGAAGCAAAGAAAGCTTGCTCGTAAAAGAGACAAGACGATCAATAAACGGCGTAAAGCTAAGCTTGCACTCGCGAAAGTGCATAGCAAAATCTCAAGAGTGAGAGAAGACTTCCTGCACAAGCTATCCCGCAAGATAGTGAACGAAAACCAAGTGATTGTGGTGGAAGATCTAGCAGTGAAAAACATGGTCAAGAATCACAACCTAGCCAAATCTATCAGCGATGCGGGTTGGGGGATGTTTCAGACCATGCTGAAGTACAAAGCAGAGCAAGACGGTAAGATCTACCTCGAAATCAGTCGATTCTTCCCGTCCTCACATCTCTGCAATGCAACGCTGCTACCGATTCCAAAGATGGATCTCTCAGTCCGCTCATTCCTCTGTCCGCATTGCAAGGTGCATCATGACAGAGATGTGAATGCGGCAATTAATATCAGAAATGAAGGCTTGCGGATTTTGGCGTTGGGAACCAGCGCTTCTGCCCTTGGAGGCAATGTAAGACCAAAGCGGTATGGGCGCAAGTCTACGACCGCAGAGGCAATTGCTGATGAATTGGGAAGCCAGCTCCGTACCGCCTAGCGGTCGGTGTCTGGTAGTTCACCAAACGTTAAAATCGAATGCAGTTGAGCGGCTTCCCCATGCGACAATAGTAAATAGTACACTTGAATATTCAGAAACTATGGCTTAGAAGTGAGTTCTTCTAGTCAACCAGTAGCTTCCCAATCCTCAATTGCAAAACTTCGAGTGACTCATCCTTCATTGCCTGATAAACTTTCTGGTGCGCTGACGATCGCGCAGAAAAAAGTCTCACAAGTCTGCTACTCTTTCAATTGCATCGCGTTTGAGTCATGTTACGAAGGGAGCCGAGACGGGCATAACCTCCCAGCGACTCCTGGTTTATACGCCTTCAAGCATCGAGACGGACGAGTGCTGTATGTTGGCAAGAGTACGAACATTCGGAAACGCTTTAAAGCACGACACGAAGTGTTTGTCGATCTATTTTTTGCAGGCTATGCTGCGCCTGATGTGCGGATTGCGGTCGTTTCCATTTCTGGAAATTATCTGCCATTATTAGAAGTAATGGAAGCTCTCGTCATTTTTACGTTAAGACCAGAGTTTAATCGGAAAGTCTACTCGCTTGCGGAGATGGCAGCTATGGTGGCAGTGCGATCGTTTACAATTCCTGCGGATGTTGAATTGACGGATCTGCTCGATACTCAGGTCGTGTCGGCGATTCGCGACTACGGAGTTGCCAATGGGTTGACCCCGAACCAGGTAATCGAGTTAGCGCTGGCACAGTTTCTCGATTTTGAGGCAGTGACACTGGATGGGTACGAACATCTTCAGACCTATGCAGATTTGAAAAATGAGATTGCAATGCTGCAAGCAGAACTGCGAGGGCTGAAGCAGAACGGGGAAATGTAGATTTATATCGAGTGCGATCGCGGCTTCTGAGAGCGGACCGATAGTGAGTCGCTGCCTCAAATAGTCTTATGTATGACCTCAATATTCCGATTCGTACACAAGAAAAACTGGAGCATTAGCAGACTTCGTGTAGGTTCTAGCTGTACGTTTAGGCTGAAATTCGCAACTTTAGAATATGAAGCTTGAGATGGAGTGAGCGATCAAACGGTGCAGTGTAATCTGCTGCAAAATAGTTCTAGCTGCTTTAAAACAGCAATCAGCTAGAACTATGTTAAATGCGTCAAGCAAATTCACCTTGAATCTTGCGGCTGTAAAGCAGAAGAAAGCTGAAACAAAGGATTTATAGCAATCCTAGATTTCTTATGTACAAGCCGATATTGTGCTGTACATAAGAAAAGAGCTAACAAACTGGGCGCGATTGGGGACTGCGATCGTTCTACAATAATCAAATGCTTCTTATGTACACTCGTTAGTTTCTTATGTAATACAAATTGACGAGTGTACATAAGAAGCATTTTTTGTACATAAGATTTATATCGCAGCATCTATCCCTCTCTCAAATTCGCGCAGCTTTCTGCAAGCTTACATTAAAGCAGGCAAAGAAATTGCAGCGTGAATTTGAGAAGGTGATTCAGGAGTTAGAGGAGCAAACAGAGACAATTGCGCCAGCCTCTTGAAAGGGGCGGGAAGTGATTGAGGTGCAGTGGATTGATAATCGGCTCTATCAGTTAGAACAAGTGCGCTGTGGAAAGGCAAAGTGCAAGTGTGCAGGCGCGAATGGAGAACTGCACGGACCATATTGGTATGTCTACTGGCGCGAAGATGGAAAGCTAAAAAGCCGCTATGTTGGTAAAAATCTTGCTTCCACGCTCTCACGCTGAAACCCGTTTCAGTTTCATCGCCGCCTCGGATTTCTACCAAGCTAAAGAGGCGCATCCGCTTTTATTCGCCTTTGTACTAAAGATTATGGCGCGGGCGAGAGTGAGTATTAAATGTCAAGACCATTTCCGGGTCGCGACAGTGACAGGGACTTGTGGCTTTTTGGTGAACGCCTATGAGTACATTCTGGAGAAGTATACGAGTCCGGAGATTTTGTATGACGAGAAGGGCTATCAGCATTTAGTGGGAGATCGCTTGTCGGATGAGGAGCGGCAGTTTTTGCAGACAAAAGCATTTACGGCTTATGACAATGATTCGGGCATGACGATGCTGCGAATTGGCTCGATGAATTTGATGCTGCACGGAATTCAGCGACCGCGACTTTTTTATAAGGATACGCTCTCTAAAGGGTTTGACGATGAGCGATCGCTGGATGTGGTGCTGATGAATCCGCCGTTTAAGGGCAAGATGGACGAGTCGGATATTCATGAGAAGCTGCCCTCGAAGGTGAAGAAAACAGAGTTGCTGTTTCTGCATCTGATTTTGCGGGTGCTGGAAATGGGGGGACGGTGTGCGGTGATTGTGCCCGATGGGGTGCTGTTTGGGTCGAGTCGGGCGCATGTGGAGCTTCGGAAAAAGATTATTGAAGAGAATCGCTTTGATCTCGATGTACGTTTCGTCCACCCTCCCTGAATCGTTGGTTGGATTTAAGAAGGGACGAATGCGTTTATCCAGTTCTGGAGCAAATTTCAAAACGAGCGCGATTAATCGTGGAATGATCCACGGCGACACCTCGCTCCGCCATCATCTCCTCTAAATCTCGGTAGCTCAAAGAGTAACGACAGTACCAGCGCACATTCAGCAAGATGATTTCAGGCAAGAAGTGGTGCCATTTGAACAGGGAGTCAGTCGCCATTGAGAGCAAAGCTAGAGAAAATTGGGTCTTCACACCCTACCATTTTTGCGACACAACCATGCTGCTTAACTAGAAGCGCGAATACCAGTATTCTCACTTTCCAACAGATAGATAATTTCCGCGTGAACGGTTGTCTCCTGAACGACTAAACGGGCGACAGAGACTGGCAACTTAAATCGTCTTGGTCCTGCGCTTCCTGGATTTATGAACAGCACTCCTTCCCGAACTTCGACGCTGGGCTTGTGCGAGTGCCCGCTAATGACAACGCGAATGTTCTCAAATTTTGGTTCTAGCTTGAGATTCTTGAGGATGTGGATTAAGTGAATTGAAACTTGATCAATAGCAATTGTCTTTGATTCTGGAATAGTCTGTGCCCATGCTTCAGTGTCATTATTACCGCGTATCGCAACCACCGGAGCAATAGTACCGAGTTCTTCCAGGATTTCTGGCTTACCAATATCTCCCGCATGGAGAATGAGAGCGGAATTTATCAGTGCTTCGACTGCCTCCGGACGCAGCAAGCCATGCGTGTCAGAAATCACGCCAATTTGAGTGCCTGTTTGCTTCCGCCTACGCTTCACCATACCAAGGAAATTTTGATTCAGTCAGGGACTTAGCTCCAGTAAACTTTGGGCTAATTGTAGCGCTCATCTCAAGACAGTAATTCCCCTATGATGCACATCAATTTCCACTAAGATTCCAGTAGTGACTCTAACTCCTTCAGCAGTCTTTCCGCTTTAGCGCGCGATCGTCCTGTTAACGCTGTTTTTGACAGACGCTGCAACACAGACTTGATGCGGCTCGAAAATTCTAATTCTTCTTGATCTGCTCGTTTTGGGTCATGCTGTTCTCGCCAATCTTTGACGGTTTCGGCGATTTGCTCACGCGACCACTCTCCCGCGATTGCTTGTTCGAGCAGCTTATCCCGCGTCTTTTCATCGGTGATACGGGAGAACAATCGTGCTTTTGAGCCTTCAATTTTTCCTTGTATAATCGCGGTTTGAATTGAAGGGGAAAGTTTTAATAAGGGCAAAAAATTCGCTCGGAATCCTTCGGGGCTATAGCGTCCTAAGCGCTCAAATTTGCGCTCTACGATCGACCAGTGCATCTCAAGCTGATCGAGTGGAATCGAGGCGAGAACGCTATCAGTTCGGGGAGGACGATGCGTTCCATCTGGTTGACGGTTACGAGAATTCCAGTTGAATAGGGCGATGATTTGTTCACGGGGAAGAGATAACTCAAGCTCTAGCGATCGCAGGATGCCATGAACCGTTTCTAAGTCATTGAAATCCCGTCGTTTCAAATTCTCTTCAAGTTCAAGATCCAGCGCTTCGCCTTCGTCTACCTCAAAAATTAAGGCATCTACCCATTCAATCTTGGCTTGCTGTGCCGCGAGATAACGAGTTCCTCCCGCAATCAGCTTGTAACGTCCCTGCTGAGTAGGACGTACCCAGAGGACTCCTCGAAAGCCAGATTTGCGAAATGTCCTGACAAAAGACTGAATCAGAATTTCATCGTGTGATTGACGAACGCGATCACTCACTTCGATGTCAGAAACCCGCAGTCGGACAACGGATTCACTGCGATTTGATTCAGATTTTGGAGCAGGCAGGTTGTCGAGGTCTGCTGTGGGCATCATTGAACCAATATTTTGCAGTGCTGCTGCAAGCCGATTAGCCATTCAGAATCTCCTCTAGCAATTGTTGAATATCTGTCCATGCTTTTTCTGCGGTTTTTCCTCGGAGCTGCCCGACGGATACGCCACGACCAAACGCTTCATCATAAATTGCGTAATCGCGAATCACTGATTCAAACACCGGAATGCCTTGCGCTCTCAGCCCCTTTTTAAAGCTAGAAAGCGTTTCCTCCCGATTGTTCGGATGCACTCGGTTTAATACCACACGATGCTTTTTACTGCCTACCGAATCTAAGAGTTTTACTGTAGATCCAGTCACGCGCAGTTCGTCTTGCTTGGTCGAACTGGGGATCAAGATTAAAGTTGACCGCTGCACAATCTCTTCGAGATCAATGGGCTCAGGTCTGGCTTTGGTATCAACGAAGAAGTGACGACAGTTGCCCGTTTGCCCAACGGATGCAGTTTCGCTCATGACTCGTAAGGGAACCGTTTCGCTATAAGCAATTGATCTTGCTCCAACGAGGGTACTCCGGTTTGGATCACCATCAATCAAGATAGTCTCGATACCTCGCTGTGCGAGAGCATACGACAGATTAACCGCGATTGTCGTTTTTCCAACACCGCCTTTTTGATTGAGGATCGATACCAAGAGTGGTGTGATTGTCGCTTGAGTAGCAGGTGAACTGGCTGAAGCTTTTGTTTTCTTCCGAGACGTGGTTGAGGCAGGCATAGGATTAGTTGGAAAACAGCAATGCTTAAATTCTGTTGAAGCGCGGTCTTTTTGCTCTTGCTGTCGAAGGTTTCTGGTTTACAGCAGAACAGTTACCGCTCAAGTCTTTTCAATAGATGATACTGGCAAAGCGCGAAATTCGATCCGTTCTTTGCAAATTTTTCCGAACTTGTAAAGTGCGAATACCGGTATTCGCACTCGAGATTCTTGTCATTCAGTTCTTCGTGACGATTTCGGATTAGGTTTCTACACCTAATAAGTAAGTCAAAACAAGTTTCTTGTTCGCTCAATCTCGCGCTTTCAAATACAAATTACACCACCGCACCATCTCCCAAAGCGTATGTCCGATTCCTTCTTTTGATCGATATCCATGATCCTCAAACGGCAATTGCACCCACCGCACCGTTGCGCCTAGTCCCTTCAGTGCTTCAAATAGCCGCTCAGTTTGTATTGGATAAGTTCCGGGATTACTATCGTGCTCACCATGAATCAGGAGTAAAGGTACTTCAATTTGCGCGGCATAGGTAAAGGGAGCCATACGTTGATAAGTTTCAGTTGCCTCCCAAAAGTTGCGCTGCTCACCCTGAAAGCCAAAAGGTGTGAGTGTACGGTTATAAGCTCCACTACGGGCAATTCCCATTTTGAATAGCCGTGTATGAGCGAGTAAATTTGCGGTGGTAAACGCACCGTAAGAATGTCCCCCAATTCCGATGCAATCGCGGGTCGCCACTCCTCGACTGACGACATAGTCGATCGCCGCTTCTGCACCTGCAATTAACTGCTCGACATAAGTATCGTTCGGCTCAGCATTCCCTTCTCCGATAATCGGTAACTTCGGATCGTTTAGCACGGCGTATCCTTGCGTTAGCAGGAATAGCACCGATGCCCGACTTGGACAACTAAAATTGTTGTCTGAAGTGGTAATCTGCCCTGCGGTTTCCCGACTTTTGAATTCTGCGGGATACACCCAAAAGACGATCGGTAACGGTCCATCGCGCTGAAGATCATAGCATGCGGGCAGATAGAGCTTGGCTGAAAGATCAACTCCGTCTGATCGCTGATACTGCACCAATTCTTTTTGAACGCCCGCGAACTGAGGAGCTGGATCAGGATAATCGGTTAACGCCGCAACCCGTCGATCGCGGTAGAGAAAATAATTCGGTGGCTCTGTTTTTGATTGCCGCCGCGTGATAAAGCTTTGAGCATCTGCATCTAACACCGCTAGAACACTTTCGAGATAAGGATCTTGACATTGCCAAAGTCGTTTGGTAGTTCCAGTTGAAAGCGTCATGCGATCGAGAAATGGATAAACACCTTGCGGTGAAGCACCTTGACCACTGAGATAGATGCTTTGATGATCTGGTGTAAACAGTAGGATCTGCCGATCAAATTTGCCGAGTGTCATCAACGGCAAGCCCTCATCCTGATATTTATCTTCAAAGCTACGATCGACGAGCAGCATTGGGGGTTGAGATTGATCCGGAGCAATTCGCCACAATCGAATGCGTCGAGAATCATACTCCTGCTCCCAAGCCAATGCCACATCTTCTCGACCCCATCGAATGCGGTGGTACCGATACTGCGATCGCCAAATCTCTCGCGGCGCTCCTGTGAACGGAGCTTCTAACGTCATCCAAGCATCACGATGAAAGACATCGCGTGTCGGATCTCCGCCGTCTAATGCTTCAAGCCAAAAGAGTGTTGCAGGACGATCGCTGCGCCAACTGATACCTCTAAGTCCGGGTCGAACCGCATCGAATTTGATCGATCGCTGATCATCTAAAGGCAAATCTGCCAGCTCTCGCAGTATCTTTCCGGCTGCATCGAAGATTTGAATCTTTTTTGGAAATCGTGTTGCTGGAACCTGGTAAGAAAACGGCTGATGCAGCGTCGTCAGGAGAATATATCGCCCATCTGGAGAAGGTCTTGCTTCATCAATTAAAACTCGGAGGAACCAGCAGTTCTCGTTCTCCGGTCAAGTGAACGCGCTCCAAGGCTGATGTGAGATAGTACTCAAACAACGCTTCATCATGAGCATTCGTGAGCAGATTGGTGTAAGTCCGGGCAGGTGTCTTTCGTCCTAAATTTTCTTCGATTCTGGGTGCAGTTGGAACGATTGAAGGCTGTGGCGGCTCCAGACGATCAGCCGGAACTACCTTGCACAAAAACGCTTCGTTCGATTGCCATCAATATGGCGTTCCATACGTTGCATTCAAAATTGGCTGTGTCACTTGCCAGGGTTTTCCAGTGGCGAGATCCATTGCCCAAAGTTCCAACCCATCCGATCGCTTCAGCGTGAAGGCAATCTTCTGTCCATCTGGCGACCAAGTGATGTAATTAATTCGAGCATCTTCTGGTAACTCTACCTCTTGCTGAATTCCCGTTGTCAGCGACTTGATCCACATTCTGCGGTAAGAACTTTGACGAGCTGGACTATACGTTTTTGAATCAATCCGAAATCCTACGATCACAATTCCCAACTCAGCTAATTCGGAGATCGAACACAATTCTAGTTGCTCTAATTCCACTAGCCACTGTCGTGTCGGGGAGATTAGTACGATCGGATTTGGGGCGTAGCGAGAATCTGAGCAATAGGTTCGGGTGGCGTTTGCCAAGTGGAGAGGGCAGCAGAGATATTCATTCGGTGAGGAAGAAATTAAGTCGATCTTCTGATTAACGCACGAAGTAGCTTTGCTTAATTTTAGAGCGCCTGATGCTCAGGCTGGCTCAAAAGTTATCGATCATCTGCTGAAGCATCTGTAAAGAAATGGTTTGCACTTCAGTTGGCTCAGAGCGACACGCTCACGGCACATTCTCAGTGCATGAGGTTTGCGCTCTCATTCAAGGTCGAATTCACTCGCGAAGCAAAGGGATTATGAGAGGGATGAAAGCCTCGATCGTCGTTATTACTTGGAAAACTTTAAAGCGATCAGCGGTCTGAGAACAACTTGAAAAGATGCCTGATGTCAACTCCCAAACACAATCACACTTTATCTTTGCAGTTGGTCAGTTCTCAAACTTATAAAACTCGCTCTCTGCTGCTGCTTGTTCCGCTGCCTTGGTGTATCTACGGAAATTGATCGGATTCTTCTGGCGCATAATCGTCATGATGTGGTGCGGGTTCATGCCCATCAAGACGTGATTCGTCGCAAAGGTATGTCTTCCTTGGTGCGACGTGAAATTAATTCCTGTTCGTTCACGCAACTTGTCTACAAGGGTACGAATGCCGCCATACGTCAGCCGTGCTCCTGCATTTTGCGACGAATAGGAGACGAACATCGGACTGTCAGGACTCATCGCTTGTCCCTGCGCTTTGCACCATTCGAGATAGCGATCGATTACTTCTCTTGCTTCTCGATTGAGCGGAACAGTTCCTTTGCTGTCGGCTTTTGCTTTGCGAATTCGTAATCGTGTTCCGTCGTAGTCTTCCTGGTTGAGATTGCACACCTCGCTCGCTCGCAGTCCATGCAACAAGAGCAACAGAATTGCAAGATTGCGTTCTGGCAATGTGGTTTCTGAGAGGGCGGCTGCCAGAATTTCCTCAACCGCTTGATCCGGCAGACTTCTTGCTTCTGGCTCTGGCAGCTTGGGTAACTCGATTTCGAGCGTGGGGTCAAATTCAAGGTAGCGTGATCGTGTCATCCAACCAAAGAAGTTTTTCAGCGTGCCTAAGATTCGTCGCACACTTGCATCAGATAGCACTCGCTGACCGCTCTTCTCGCGCAGCAGATGCTCTTTGAACTGAGCCACTAGACGCGGACTGACCATCGCCCAGGGTGCGTTTGTCCAATCGGTGAAGGCTTTCAAATCCTGACGATAGGCTCGCTTGCTGTTGGGGGCGATCGACTTCGCCATCAAAAACTCCTCAATGCGAGATTCCCTTAAATCGGTTGCAGGCGGAGGAGCCTGTGTGGGTGCTTGAGCCAGCGCAGTACGAACAATCAAGATAGGATCAGGAACAGATTCTGGCATAGCGAATTGAGCTTTAGGGGCAATTTAGAGAGCGACCGCATTCAGATACTGAAAAAATAATAGTGGCTATCGGTCTGATTCGGCACTGTTCGGTAGAAGTCTGAAACGGTTCAATTGGGTTATCTTAGAAAGACGCTTTTCTCAACTCCAGCTAATGAGCTTGCTCGATCACTTTCGTCCTCCGCTCAGCACCAGACGGCACTGGCACAGCTTTCACAATGCCTGGTCTACCTACTTGGCTGAAGCCTTGAACGAAATGTTGCCAGAGGGCTATTTTGCGGAACCAAGCGCCCAGTTTGGCATCGAGATCGATGTCGCAACCTTCAGTGAAAAAATTCCAGTTCATTCGACTCGTCAGCCTGAAATCAGCCGATGGGTTCCTGAAGCACCTACCGCTACGTTACCGTTTCAACCCACCACTGATGTTGTGGAAGTGCAAGTATTTAGTATCGAAGCAGGACCCACTTTGGTCGGGGCAATTGAACTCGTCAGTCCTGCAAACAAAGACCGTCCTGCCGCACGCGATGCATTTATATCCAAATGCCAAACGTATTTGCAACAGGGAATTGGATTGATTGTGGTGGATGTCGTCACAACACTGAATGCCAACCTGCATAACGAATTGATGGAGCGATTGCGGCTAGAAGTTGAGCTGTTAGACACTGGTCTGTATACGATCGCCTATCGAGTGGCAGAAGCAGACAACACATTTCACCTGGAGTTCTGGCAAGAAACCCTGAGAATTGGCGCGGATCTACCGATTCTGCCGCTGTTTCTCAAAGGTGGATTATGTTTGCCGATCGATCTGGATCACACGTATCAAGCGACCTGCGATCGACAACGGATTGCATAAGGCTTTAAGCCTGACATTGGCACTGCCTGCTCATTGGTCAGCTGATGCTTTAAATTCCAATAATTGCTGCAACCCAGACAGGAAGCAAATTTTAGAGCGCTTACGCCTGATTAAGGCAAGTCAAAAAAGCGGCGCGAAATCCTTAAAGCCCTTGGTTCATCAGCCTTTTGCTGGTTTTACATCTCTTAGACCAAGTGAAATTCAGCGATCGTGTCACTGTAAGCATAACCTGAGCCATTTTGAAAGCATAACTTGAGCCAGCGTTCAACATCGAAACGATGATTTGAGTGAACCCCAACGTTAGAACTGGTGTATGACGAAAGTGTTCCAGAAGTGGCGCTCCAGGTCTAGCTGCTCTAGAGCAGTATTGTCACATTTAGATGTCACAATCACTGTATGAACGCCTTAGAGATACACATTAGCTTTCTCTGTGGTTTTCAGAATCCTCACCCTGAGCGGGTTTCAGAAGTTAAAGATTTTAGGACTGTTACGCTCAGAGAAGCCCTGATCTTTGCTATATTCGCATTTCATAGGATGATGTCGAAATAGATTGAGATCCAGATCTATTTCGTTGCCTACGGCTCACGCAAAGCGTGCCCGAACCCTATCATCCGCTTTGCTCAAATGCACCCAAATGTCTCGAGCATAAAATCACTGCCGCGTCGTTCTAGTCGGTAGCCACCGAATCGCAAGCCGAGCCACACTTCAATCCACGATGAATTAATCGACTGCTGAATCATTTGTAAAGAGACTGTCTCCACACCAGCCATCCTTACTTATCTAGGATTACCTTGACGCGAACTCGATCTGTATTGACGCAGCATGCCCTTCTGTGTCTCATCACTTTGGCCATTCGCAGGTACCACTATTTTTTCGTCCTGCTAGTAGATCTGAAGAGTCCTCAACGACTATAACTTGTCCAAATCCGCCATAAGTTTCCATCATCTCAGGGCTACTCACCCAACAGAGATGAGTATTATTAAGACGATATATCTCTGCCCGACTTGCAAGTCTGTAGAACCCATTCAGCCAACTGCATTCTCCCTGATACACACGCCCGCGCATAAATGCTCTATCCCGAACAACTTGAACTTGTCCAAATCCGCCAAACGTCTCCATTTGCGAGGGATTTTGAACATGACAAACTGTTTGAGGCTTGCGTGAAGGTTTGGGATTTGGCTCAATATCAATATCCCAGTAATGATCGTCTACAAGATACACCTCTGGACGACCATCGACTCTGTAAAAGCGATAAGGTGATTCTGCTTGAGCAGGAGGTGTAAATAAAGGAGCTAACCCTAACATCAGCAGTGAACCACCCGTCAAAGGGAGGATGAGCCTCAAGGAACCTAAGCACGTATCCCTGAATTGAACCGGAAAACAATCTCCTAAAGAAATCACTGTACTTACCAAACCTGAAAGTTTGTCTTTCATCGTTTATCGTCTCCACTAACCTGCGTGAACTAATTTAGTCGGGATCAAGCTCTTACTTCTGAACCTAGTCTTGTCCAAGCCTAACAGTAGATTTTGCCAATTATTACTGATAACAACAGGCTTCAAGAGAGCGTGAGTTACCGTAAGCATCTAATTTCAAGCAGGTGATTGTATCCAAGACGGGCTGATATTGCCCGTATAAGGACATGCGGATCTTTCAGGAGTTCAACCTCCCCCAGCAGAGCTTGTAAGACTGATGCGAGAGACATTTCTTTTACACTCTCTGGCCTCCCCGGTCGTTGAACTCTACTGAAGCTTATTGCCGCTTTGTAACGTATCAGATGGCTCCGTACTAAGCAGCACAGGTTGAACGCAATATTCCCCCTGTGGTTTTGTTAGACCTTATAGTTGTGATGTATCTCGAAGTTGTGCCTGATAAGTTTCACGCCAACGCACGATCTCGTTGTAAACATCCATGTGGTTCGCGCCTGAAGAAATTCTTTGAGCAATTTCGAGTAGGGGAGATGGATTGATAATGGCGCTAATGTCTTTATGTCTTGCCCAAGCTGCGGCATTCAATAAGGCTTCACGTGCATATCTGCGGGAGTTTGGATCGGGAATGGAAGATTGTCCTTCCGCGATCGCAAGATTCAAAGAAAAGTCAAACACTGCGCCGTAGCGTGGATAACGGTAAACACGAGAACGATAGTCTTGAGTGACTGAATTGACACGAGAATAGAAGCCACCAAAGTTTGAGTTGTATAGGCCGCCATGAGTTGGGGTGGTTTCGGAAATCAGCGCATCAAGACGAGAATCAGGGCCAACAGATAGACCCAAATTGGAGAGCCGCTGACTGTGTAACTTTGCTTCCGCAAGCCCTTGGTGAGCGTATTCAATAATTTTTCCATTCAAGGTTCGACCGGGGGGAGGAACGATCGAAGCTTGAAACAGGCTGACTCCTAAACGATTTGCTAACGAGAACGTAGTTTCAGCCTGAGCAAGTGCAAAGGCAACGTTCCCTGTAATGAACGGCAAAATACTACCAAGTACAAGGCTGCGAACAATGAGCGGCAAAATTGTTTTTCGGACACGAAGTGAGATAGACATAAAAACCTCTCAGAAGTAGCGTAATTCAACTGAGCAATGCTGCACTAAGTCATTAATTGCAAATTAAAATTGGAGCTACAATACGCCTTTTTCCGTATGCGATCGTGAAGAAATCGCAACATTGCT
This sequence comes from Leptolyngbya sp. DQ-M1, assembly GCF_039962505.1. Taxonomy (NCBI): domain Bacteria; kingdom Bacillati; phylum Cyanobacteriota; class Cyanophyceae; order Leptolyngbyales; family Leptolyngbyaceae; genus Leptolyngbya; species Leptolyngbya sp. DQ-M1. The sequence goes on along the minus strand of NZ_JAMPLJ010000010.1, from coordinate 32,833 downwards.
CGGATTGAAAGTTCTAGCGGTTGTAGATTTCTAGAAATAGCCCCCGACCAGAAGATGCCATGCTGACAAATGCAGACCTAAAAAGCATCCTTAATGTTCTACAGGCGCTAATGATTCCCTGTGATGTTGAGGCTTTTTCAACTTAGGTGATCAGCACACTACCGCAGCTTGTTCGATCAGAATTTACCTGCTGGGTTCCCACAAATTTCTCAAAACGTAAACTTCTCTGGGTGACCTCATCCGGCGATCCTGCTGCGGAAAGGATTCTTGAAGTTGGGAATCGTCATTTTGAAGAACATCCTTTTGGTTCGTACTATTTCCAAACGGGTGATGCTGGAGCACATACATTGTCAGATTTTCTGAATCAGAACCAACTTCAGCGTTTAGAGGGGTTGTATCAAAAGACTTTACGCCCTCTGGGGCTAGAAGACCAAATGGTGACTGTTCTACCCAATGCTTCAGGGAGCAGCCATGCGGCTTCGTTGAACCATCGGGAAGAGGATATTGTGATTGCACTCCACCGCTCAAAAAGAGATTTTACGGAGCGCGATCACTTAGTTCTCAACTTGATGCGTCCTCATTTGATTCAGGCTTACCGCAATGCTCGGGCACTTGCCCAGTCTCAGCAGGAACTAGCGCAGCTAAACCAAGTATTAGAACAGAGCGGGACCATTATTTTGACCAATGATTTACAAGTTGAGCGAATGACTCGTAGAGCCTGGGAATTATTACGGCACTATTTCCAAGTTTCATCCTGCTCCACTCCTCATCTACCCGAAAATTTGTTGCGGTGGGTACAGCACCAACGATGTCAGCAAACTGAGTTAGATAAAATTCCTTCGCCCTGTTTGCCTCTGCGATTAGACCGAGCAGAAAAACGGCTCGTTGTGCGATTGATTCCTGATCCACTGAACGAGAGATACCTGCTACTGCTGCAAGAAGAACGGTTACAACCCTTTTCAGCAGGGTTACTAGAGCTTCTAGGCTTGACCAAACGCGAAGCCGAAGTCTTGTTTTGGGTTGCTAAAGACCAGAGCAATCGGGAAATTGCGCGATTGCTAGGATGTAGCGAAAAAACAGTTCAAAAGCATCTAGAGCATATCTATCAGAAGCTTGGTGTTCAAACTCGCGCGGGTGCGATTGTCGCTGCTCTAAGTCAACTGGGAATTCTCAATCACTAATGGAGTAAGCCAAGACGCTGCAAAGCTTGGAGGACTGCAGCCGTACGAGTTTGAACACCGAGCTTGGTATAAACATGCTCGATGTGTTTTTTCAGCGTTCCCGCCTGAATTCCTAAGAGCCTTGCAATCTCTGAGTTCTGCTTATCCTGAATCAGCCAATACAGCACTTCAGCTTCTCGCTGCGTGAGTCCTAGCGCCTCTAAGGATTGAGCGGAAAACGGTAGAAGCGCTTCTTCATCGACAGTTAATAAGTATGGTTCGTCAAGCAAAGCGCTTTTTGCTAATCCGTCAGGAGGTGTGATCGTCTGATCAACAAGCCGAACGATTAAACGACGATCGGACTGCTCAATGTACAACGGCAAGCAGGGCTGTAGTATGTCGCTGGTTGTAGCACGAAGCGCAATTTGATGTTTAATCCAGCGCTCTAAGGTATCTGATAGGCGACCCTTTTGATGCGATGAAGTTAGATCATACTGTTTGAGAAGCAACCAAGCTCGATCAGTCAGCCATCGAACTTGACCCCCTTCGTTTAACCCAATTAGTCCCAGCTGCTCGATCGTCTGCCTGAATGCTGTCAGCTCTTGCTGAGTTTGTGTGAGGGCAGTCGCATTTTGATATGCTTGGAGCAAGTGAGGATGCAGCAGATTGAGAACCGTTCGATCTCGCTCGGAAAAAGAGCGATCGCTGCGATGCAAGTTAAGTACAATCAATTTAGGTTGCTTCAGATGTCTTGGAATGGCTGTAATGTTAGGGACAGCTAGAGCGATCGCAAACTGATCTTCCATTCCCAAAGGCTGTAGAAACTGTTCGTACATTCCAGATAGCCGATGCAGTTCGCTTTCGCTTAAAAAATCCGAAATTTTGTAAGCTCCGCCGTCCTGGGTTTGCAGATAGTGTGTGACCAAAGGGTTTTCATGAAAGTGGCGCTGCGCCGTTGCTTCAATTTGCGAATGCCCCAATTGAAGACCGTTGTCAAAGGATGACGCTAGGGTTGAAACAGAACCAATGTGCAGGTTGACCTCAGCGTAAGCAGAAATTTCACTCGGAACAATTTCAGCTAAATGAAATAGCACCTGTTGGGGAAATTCCTCCAACTGACAGGGTGCTAGAAGTGACTGGCAAAACCTGAGCATCCCTCGGAGATCGCGCTGCGTTAAGTGGTGCATCTCTTTCTTCCATTCATTGCGCTTTCTAGTTTTCTAAACTACAGCAGTCTTCTCAGTCTTCACGAGTTTTGTTGCCATTTCTTCATGATTCAATACGCCGATCTCCGTATTGAATCGACAACCATGATCGCGCATAACCGAAGTTACGGCAGTTGATTTCTCCCTGCAAGAATTGCATAAACGCAATCGCTCACTCCTACAAGTCATCAAGCCAACGATTTCACAGCGTTTTGCTATCGGCTCATCGCTGCGTTCGTCCTGGAAAGCCTAATCAATTGGAGAACTTGAAATGATGCGATGTCTACTCTTTCTTCTTTCGGTTCCGCTAGCAAGTGTTCTTGTCGCCACGGGATTTACGAACACTGCCCAAGCAAGCCCTTCTAAATCGTCGAATTCGCCTGTACAAGTAAGCCAGTGGCAACAGATTCCAGGTGGAGTGCAACAAATTCCAGGGGGTGTCAAGCTAGACCCCAACCGATTTAGTCTTGCAGCAGACTTAGTGCTAGAAAAGCTAGATGTTCAGGATTTAGGCGGCGATCGTTTTCAACTCACTGCAACACTCCGCAATGGGAGGACAACCGGAACCGGACAGACCTATCCGGGCGGCGGACGGTTGGTGATTGAGCGAACTAGCGGCAGTACTGTCTTAACAAGTCCCAATGATGCTTTTGTTGCCTTGCCCGGTGGAGCAACGACATTAGCATCACAACCAATTCCCGCGATCGAATATGGTCAAACGATTACTTTGACCGCAACGACTCAAGGGCGTGCCATTTTCTCTGCCAGCGCTGTTCCCGATGGCTACCGCCCGGATGTAGCAAATCCACCGCTGCCTGAGCAGAACCCGAACAATAATCGCAAAGAAGTAAACACTTTGATTGCTCGCAAGCATCCAATTTCCAGTAAAACTCTTAGCTTTCTCACCAGCAGTTTTCTCAGTAAAGTGCAAATTCGGCTTGATCGAGACAACTCCTATGTAAAAATCCCCGGATTGGGTGAACGGCGCTGGCAGCTTCCCGAAAAACAGCAATCTATTTCTATAGGCTTCTTGAAGCCTAAGGTAAGCTACTACGTGCATGACATTAATTCAGAGAATCTTGAGATGAGCATCGACCAAGGATCGCTTGTGCTATCTTTAGCGTTTGAAACGAATGGCGACGAGATTATTGTTACCGATCCGGTGCCGGATATTAATGCTGGCTCAATTACTGCTCAAATCAAACTCCCTTTGACTTATGATTCTAAGTTGCAGTATCTAAGCTATGGTACGCCCCAGATCAATGTCAACGTCGCAAATCTCTCGTTTAAGCGCTTTGGTTTTCTGCTCAATTCATTGCTGCCAGACGTTAACCAAAGTGCTAGTGAATCAGTTCAGCAATTGTTCAACGACCCTAAGCTAAAGCGGCAGTTGGAGTATCAAATCAATCGGCAACTCCGCGAAGCTTTTGTCAAGGGCGGTCGAATTGTGAATGTTTCGTTCAGTTCAGATGAAATTCTCTTAGAAGTCGAATCTGGCGCGAAGTAACATTTCTAGGATAAGCCTGCGATCGCTGATCCTCAAAATTAAGAATGCTACAGATGTCTTTGCTTGTTAGGAGCAACCTGTTTTGATGCATCAAGTAGGGGATCTAGCCAGAATCTAGCCCTTGGGTTCTGAATCGCATTCTTTTGTTACAACTTCTTCACACCTCAGTACGGTAAACGACGTATTGCGGACTAATTCTCAATATGGCATCAAAGAGAAAGGTGATTCCTGGAACGTTAATGAATCATGAGGCAATGGAACTGTAGCGGAATTTCTACTCAAATGAGTCCGAAGAGTTTGCACGATTGCTAATTGATAGATTACCCGTCTGGGTACCTGCACTCCTATTAAACCGTATGAGATGATTCAAACGGTTGTTTAAAGACTGCCCTTATCTCCTTGCAGGAGCTTAGGTTATGCCAAGTAGCCCCCTTCGGAACGCGAATCAGCAAACTGATGAGCCAGACAAAAGTTATTTCTCTCCTCCACCGACAGTCTCGCTGCCCAAGGGAGGTGGAGCCATTAAAGGGATGGGTGAGAAGTTTGCTGCCAATCCGGTTACAGGGACAGGTTCGATGTCTGTACCGATCGCCACCAGTCCCGGTCGTTCTGGATTCGGTCCACAGCTGTCGCTTTCCTACGACTCCGGGGCGGGCAATGGAATTTTTGGGATGGGCTGGAGTCTCTCTCTACCATCCATTACGCGCAAAACCGATAAGGGGTTACCGCGCTACCAGGACAGTGAAGCGTCGGATGTCTTTATTCTTTCGGGTGCAGAAGATTTAGTGCCCGTGCTGAAGAAAGATGGCACGGTAGATAAAACGGTACGAGATGGGTATCAGATCCGTAAGTACCGTCCTCGCCTTGAAGGGTTGTTTGCCAGAATTGAACGCTGGACGAAGGTAGATTCGGGAGAAACTCACTGGCAGTCTATCTCAAAAGACAACATTACAACGCTGTATGGCAAGACGGACAAGAGCCGCATCGCTGATCCTGCTAATCCAACCCACGTTTTTAGCTGGTTGATTTGCGAAAGCTATGACGATAAAGGCAATGCCATTTTTTATCGGTATAAATTAGAAGACCCGGACCATTCAGTTGGGATTAATATTTCCCAAGCTCATGAGCGCAATCGAACGCCAAGGAGTCGAGCCGCAAATCGCTACCTGAAGCGCATCCACTACGGCAATTTAACCCCTCGACAGCCCCATGAAGACCTCGATCAGCGACAGGATTGGCTGTTTGAGGCGGTGTTTGACTATGGGGAACACGATCGCACCAATCCCATTCCTAAAGAACCCAATCAATGGAAGGTTGAAACGCTTCGTCATGATCCATTCTCTTCCTACCGATCAGGCTTTGAGGTGCGGACTTACCGACTCTGTCAGCGGGTGTTAATGTTTCATCATTTTCCAGATGAAGCAGGGGTAGGGTGGGATTGCTTAGTGAGATCGACTGACTTTACCTATTCCTATGAACAAAACCCAAGAGACGTTCGCAATCCCGCCTATTCATTCTTGAAATCGGTCACGCAAACAGGATACAAACGAGATTCATCTGGGGGATATGTTGTCAAATCCTTGCCTCCATTGGAGTTCACCTATAGCGAAGCTCAAATTGACGAAACGGTACGTGAAGTTGATCCTGTTAGTTTGGAGAATCTGCCGCAAGGATTGGATGGTGCTCGCTATCAGTGGATCGATCTCGATGGAGAAGGCTTATCGGGTATTTTGACTGAGCAGGGGAATGGATGGCTCTACAAGCGCAATCTCAGTCCCGTTAATACTGTTCAAATCAATGGCAAGGAACACATTGAAGCACAGTTTGCTCCGGTTGAACTTGTTGCCAGTAAGCCAGCTAGTGGTCTGGAAAATGGTGCTCAGTTTCTCGACTTGGCAGGGGATGGTCAACCTGATGTCGTAGTTCTACAGGGAACAGTCACAGGCTTCTATGAACGCACAAAGGATGAACGATGGGAATCATTTATTCCCTTCAAGTCGCTACCCGTACTAGACTGGGATAATCCAAATTTGAAGTTTATTGATTTAGATGGTGACGGACATACAGACATTCTGATTACAGAAGACGATTGTTTTGTCTGGCATCCCTCGCTGGCAGAAGACGGGTTTGGAGTCGCAGAGCGATCGCCCCAGTCTTGGGATGAAGAGAAGGGGCCACGAGTCGTTTTTGCGGATGGCACCCAATCTATCTACCTGGCAGATATGTCAGGAGATGGGTTGACCGATATTGTGCGGATTCGGAATGGAGAGGTGTGTTACTGGGCAAATCTGGGGTACGGGCGGTTTGGTGCCAAGGTGACGATGGATAATGCCCCCTGGTTTGATGCACCCGATATTTTTAATCAACGTCGAATTTTGCTAGCAGATGTCGACGGGTCTGGAACAACAGACATTCTGTACTTAAGTGGAGACGGCGTACAGGTTCACTTCAATCAGTCGGGTAACAGTTGGTCTGCGAAACGAGTATTGAAGAGCTTTCCTGCGATCGACAATGCTGTTTCGGTCACAACTCTTGACTTATTAGGTAATGGAACTGCGTGCCTGGTATGGTCTTCGCCTTTGCCCGGTCATGCTCAGCGAGTGATGCGGTATATCGATTTGATGGGAGGGCAGAAGCCTCATCTATTGGTCAAGACCGTTAACAACATGGGTGCAGAAACAGTAGTGCAGTATGCGCCTTCCACTAAGTTTTACCTGCAAGATCGGTTAATGGGTAAACCCTGGATTACAAAACTGCCCTTTCCAGTGCATGTTGTGGAGCGAGTAGAGACGCGGGATTATATTTCTGGCAATCGGTTTGTGACTCGCTATGCTTACCACCACGGTTATTTCGATGGCGAAGAGCGGGAGTTCCGTGGCTTTGGCATGGTGGAGCAGTGGGACACTGAGGATTATGGAGTGTTCCAGCCAGAAGGCAGCGCGTTCGTGCTGGAGAAGCCTTTGCATGTTCCCCCCATACTGACGAAGACCTGGTTTCATACAGGAGCTTATCTGGATCGCGATCGCATCTCTAACTTCTTTGCTCAGCAGGAGTATTATCGAGAACCACAGTATCAAGTTCCTATCGGAGCAACAGAGGAAAATAGGCAGCGGATTGAGGCGTTATTTCAAAGATCCTTGCTGCCAGACACTGTTCTGCCTGAAGCGTTGACCGTAGAGGAAGAAAGAGAAGCTTGTCGATCTCTCAAGGGTAGTGTCTTGCGGCAGGAGGTTTATGCCTTAGATAACTCTGAAAAAAGCAAGCATCCCTACAGCGTGACTGAAAGCAATTACGCAATTCGGTTACTACAGCCTAAACAAGATAAGCAACACGCTGTTTTCTTCACCCATCCCCTAGAAAGTATTGCGTACCACTACGAACGTAATCCTGATGATCCGCGTGTAGCACATCAGATGACGCTGAAAGTGGATGATTTTGGCAACGTGCTGAAGAGCGTAGCGATCGTCTATCCCCGCCGCAAACCCGCCTTTTCAGAGCAAGGCAAAACCCTGCTCACCTACACAGAAAATCGGGTAACGAATAAACCAGATCAAACAGATTGGTATCGAATTGGTGTTCCAATCGAGACGCGCACTTATGAAATCACGGGATTAGCAGTAACGGGTTTGCCTGTGTTTGCGCCTTTTCAATTGAACTTTATTCGCGAACAAATTCAGGCAGCGACAGAAATTCCCTACGAAGCCTCAGCCACGACGGGCATTCAGAAACGGGTGATTGAGCAGGTGCGATCGCGCTATCGTCCAAACAGTCAGGCAAATACCCTCGATCCAACTTGCCTACCTCTAGGTGAGGTTGAGTCGCTGGCATTGCCCTGTGAAAGCTTCAAGCTGGCGTTTACTCCCGGATTGCTAATCCAGGTGTATGGAAGCAAGATTGAGGCGGCTGACTTGCGATCGCTTCTAGCCTCACAGCAGCCCGATGGCGGTGGGTACGTGGAGCAGGATGACGGATGGTGGATTCGGTCTGGACGACAGGCATTTAATCCAGAAAAATTCTATGCGGTGACGCGGTTAAAAGACCCGTTTGGACAGGAGTTTCAGATGGAGTATGACCCGTATACTCTACTGATGCAGCGAACGGAAGATCCCTTGAAGAATGTTATTCAGATAGAGAATGATTACCGAGTGTTGCAACCGCGACAGTTAACCGACCCAAATGGCAATCGTGCTCAAGTCATTTTCGATGCGTTGGGCATGGTTGTGGGAACAGCCGTGATGGGAAAAGTCTTGGAGAAGAAAGGTGATAACCTAACAGGCTTTGTCGCGGACTTAGAGCAAGCGGCGATCTCCAATCACCTTAACAATCCGCTGACGAATCCCCACGACATTTTGGTAAACGCGTCAACTCGGTTGGTGTATGACCTGGAGCGATATCGTCGCACTCGACGGGTTTTACCGGATGGTTCAGAAACTGGGCAGCCGACGGTGGTCTATACGTTAGCACGAGAAACCCATGTAGCAGATCTAGCCATTGGGGAACAGACCAAAGTTCAGCACAGTTTTCTCTACTCCGATGGATTTGGGCGCGAGATTCAAACCAAAATTCAAGCAGAGCCGGGATTAGCCCCAAGGCGAGATGCGGATGGAGTGTTGAGGTGCAGCGAAAACCTGCAAGAGACTAACCCTCGATGGGTTGGCACCGGACGCACGATTTTTAATAACAAGGGCAAACCAGTTAAACAATACGAGCCGTTCTTCAGTCCAACTCACCTCTACGAGAATGAGAAAGATTTGGTTGAGTGTGGTGTCACACCGATCATTCACTACGATCCATTAGGAAGGGTCGTTCGCACTGATTTACCCAATGGCACGTTCTCGAAGGTCGAGTTTGATGCGTGGTATCAGGAAACCTGGGATGAGAATGATACGGTGCTGGAGAGCCAGTGGCATCGCGATCGCCAATCTCCTACGTTTGCAGGTACAGAACCGGAGAAAGTCGCAGAACGCCGTGCTGCAAAGCTTACTGAAACTCATGCAAAAACGCCGAGTATTGCTCATCTCGATACGTTAGGACGACCCTTTCTGACGATCGCCGATAACGGCACAGCGGGAAAATACCGAACTCATGTGACGCTGGATATTGAGGGGAATCAGCGACTCGTGACCGATGCTCGCAACAATCGAGTATTGGAGCAGAAGTTTGATCTGCTGGGGCATGTGGTTTACTCGCGCAGTATGGATGCGGGCGATCGCTGGATGCTCAATAATGTGGCGGGTAAGCCGATTCGGAGTTGGGATAGTCGAGGGTTTACTCGCAGGTTTACCTATGACCGACTACAGCGCCCATTAGCGCTGTTTGTTAAAGATGAGCGGGGTGAGAGGTTAGCAGAAGCAATCACGTACGGCGAATCTCAGGGAGATGCAAAAAACCATCGAGGCACGGTTTACCAAATGGTTGATGGGGCAGGAGTGGTAACCAATACTGAATATGACTTTAAGGGAAACTTACTCAGCAGTAAACGCGAATTACTGAAGGATTACAGAAATTCTGTGAACTGGTTAGAGAATCCGGCACGGGAAGAGGAATTTACCAGCCAGACACGATTTGATGCTTTGAATCGTCCTATATCTCTGATGGCTCCTGATAACAGCACTGTATATCCGATTTACAACGAAGCAAATTTATTGAATCAAGTGAGGATAAAACTGCGTGGAGCATCGGTAGAGACGCTGTTTATTAAGAATATTGATTACAACGAAAAGGGACAGCGGACTCTCATTGAATACAGCATTGATGATTCCACGAATCCTGCTAATAGCATCCAAACAAGCTATCAATACGATCGCCAAACCTTCCGCCTTGAAGGTTTAAAGACAACGCGAAAAGCAGATAATAACCGACTGCAATACTTGAGCTACACCTACGATCCGGTGGGAAATATTACTGAAATTCGAGATGATGCTCAACAAACGATTTTCTTTAGAGGTGAAGTTGTTTCTCCTAGCACTCAGTATGAGTACGATGCTCTGTATCGACTGATTCGAGCGGCTGGACGAGAACACAGCGGGCAAACGAGCAATAACCGCCCAGAGCATCGCCCTGAGTTAAAGCCCCATTATGACTTTAATGATACTACTCGTATGAATTTGGCTCATCCTAATAACGGGTTGGCGATGCGGAATTACCGCCAGGAATATCAGTACGATGCGGTGGGCAATATTCTGGCAATGATTCATCGGGCAAAGGATAACGACTGGACACGTCATTATGACTATGAAAAGGCGAATAATCGCTTACGAGTCACAAGTTTACCAGGTGATTCAGATGATCTCACGTCTGTGCCATCTCGCTACACCTATGATGACCACGGCAATATGACGAAAATGCCCCATCTCAACAACATGGAATGGGATTTCAAAGACCAACTGCAACAAGTTGATTTGGGGGGCGGTGGCAAAGTGTATTACGTTTACGATGCCAGTGGTCAGCGAGTGCGGAAGGTGCATGAGCACAATGGCTCAACTGTAGAGGAACACATTTATTTAGGCGGATTTGAGATTTACCGTAAGCGTAATGGCAGTGGACTAAAGCTAGAGCGGGAAACGCTGCACATTATGGATGACCAGCGACGCATTGCACTAGTAGAGACGAAGACGTTTGAAGTCAAAGATGATGGCACAGGTGGACGAATTGATTCCCCTAAACCTGCAATTCGCTATCAACTAGAGAACCATCTTGGTTCCGCCAGTTTGGAACTGAATCAAGACGGACAGGTGATTTCCTATGAAGAGTACTATCCCTACGGTGGCACATCCTATCAAGCAGGACGCAGTGTAGCAGAAGTGAGCTTGAAACGATATCGCTACACCGGAAAAGAGCGAGATGAGGAAACAGGACTTTACTATCACGGAGCAAGATATTATGCACCTTGGTTAGGAAGATGGACAAGTGCAGATCCGATCGGAATTAGCGATGGAGTAAACTTATTTGTCTATACAAAAAATAACCCAATCAAATTTAAAGATCCAACTGGCTATCAAAGCAGAGTGGTTTTGGAAGAAACTAATGGTTGGTACGAAACTAAGTCTGCGTCAGGGAAAGTCGAGATTAAGACGATTCATAAGAAAGAGATTACCCTCTTACCACCAAAACAAGGAAACGAAGCTTCTGTAGATCCTTCACCTGATGTGAAATTAATCGATTTTGCAACACCATGGGATTCTAATCGTGAACTTGATGCTCCAACTGGTAATACTACTGCTGATGATTCCATAACTCCAGAACAACGCCATCTTCAAGTTAAATTAATTGGCATGGGGGAAAACTTTGAAAGTGGCGGTACTGGTGCTGTAGCTGGCGCAATATTTGCCAACTGGCTGGCTGGGGTTAAGCCAACAACAGGTGATGTGAATGCGTTAGTACGAACTGGTGCTAATTCAATGCAGGCTAAATACGACAGAAAAGTAATGCAAGGATGGAGTGGTAAACCAGCACCAACAGCACCAACAGCGCCAGCACCAGCACCTAGTCAGCCTCTAGGGGCTAAAGGTCCCCCAATTCCCAGAAAACCTGATACGTGGGGTACTCATACTGGAAAAGCAAGTGGTCGCCCATTCTCTCCAAATGATGTAGGTGTTCCTATACGAGATCTCTCCACAGAAGGTGTACGAATTACGCCTAAAGGGATTGAAGTGATTAAGGCTCATTTAGATAGGTTTGGATCTGATCCCCAAAATGCAGCACAAATTCAACGCTTGGAGGATATATCGAGCGGTCGTATTCAAGCAACTCAAGAAGATCTTAATTTCTATACTCATGAACTTCGTGAGTATGTACGCTATCGAGAATTGGGTTACAAGACTGGAATTCCCAACGATCAAGATGCTGCACATAAGCTTTGGAATGATACACATACAGCCACTATGGAAGATTATGGAATATCTAATCCAAGTGAGTTGTATCATCCGTCAACTTTGAAAAAGGATTGAAGAAAGAAAAACTTATGCTGATGCGTTCAATTCCATGAATATTGGTACTAACGAAAAAGTAGAGCAGGAACATGTTTCCTGGAAATAAATACACGATAAAACCGTTGGATATGTTATGGAAATTTACCGCTTAGGGCTTCTGTTCCTAAGAAGGAATTTATCAACGTTGTCTAGAGATCGAGATATAGCGGCAGGCTAATCGTCAAGAATTTTGCCGTTTAGAGAGGAGAACGAACAATCACATGGCTAACTCATTATCGAATCACATACATATCTAGAAATGGATTGAGAATTGCCCAAGTACGACTGTTGGTCAAAACAGGAACCCTTAATTGCAGTTCATTTAGATTGTAGAGTGGGCAGTGCCCATTTCTGCATGATGAGATTGCATAAAATGGTTTGTCTCACTAAGCGGCAATATACTCATCATTCACCTAAAACCTTCAATCTTGAATCTATTGCAAAAACCTCTTCTCAGCGTTACACCAATTAACTCGTTTCATTCCATTTAAGCCTTTAGGAAACCCCACTATGTCCTCCATCACATTTCCCCTCCGCTTCGATAATCAAGGTTCAGACGTTACCAATTTGCAAGCAGGTTTGCGTCTGCTGCTCGACGGGCAAATCATTCAAATCACAGATAGTGAGCGACAATCGTTAGAAGCTGCTTTGGCATACGAAGCCCAGCAGCAAGTTTATGGCGATGCCACCGCAGGGCTGATCACTATTTTTCAGCAGCAATTTCAACTTCCTGCTACAGGGGAAGTCGATCAGGCAACAGCAGAGCGACTCAACCAGATATTGAGCCAGCTAGGAGCCTTGGAACCAGAGCGGTTTGTCGTGCGCGGCATGGTGCGGCAGTCCGATGGTGATTCTTTTGAAGGAGCAATTGTGCGTGCCTTCACTCGGGATATAAATACAGGGAATGAAACTGCACTCGTCGAAACAATTAGCAATGTCGATGGCTACTATGAAATCATTTACACTGCCGATCAATTTCGGCGCTCTCCCAGTGAAGTTGGTGGCCCAAACCTGATTGTACGCGCCTACAACTATCAGGGACAAATTCTGGCAACCTCTCCCCTCAAAATCAATGCCGAGCAGGAAGAAACGATCGACCTCACCATCACAGTACGGGAACAACCTACTCCTACCGAAGAAGCACTAATCGTCAAAGGCACCATTCGACTGGCAGACGGTAGCCCTTTCGCAGGTGTAGAAGTACAGGCATTTGATAAAGATTTGCGTCGCTTGGAGCGATTGGGGCAGACCACAACTAACCAAACTGGTGATTATGAAATCACCTATACCCGTAGCCAATTCAGCCGAGCGGAAAAACAAAGTGCTGATTTGGTGATTAAAGTCATTGGACCTATCTCTGAAAGCACACCTCGTCGCACCCTTGCCACTTCACCCACCCTATTTAACGCTCCCCCCGTTGCCGTTATTGACCTGACTATTTCCGCTGATATTGTTAGCATTCCTTCAGAGTATGAACGCTTCCTCGCAGAACTCTACCCTTTGCTAGGGCAAATTTCCCTCGGCGAACTGCGAGAAGATGATGAAGACAACCCAGAAGCAGAGAAATTCCAGGACATCACATTCCTTTCAAGGGAAACCGGAATTAACTTTGATTACTTGGTCTTTCTGAATACAGCTTTTCACTTGGGCAACAGCACCAGTGTTGATCCAGCATTCTTCTACGGATTGTTTCGACAAAACTTACCCACCGATCTACCTGCTTTGCTGGTGCAAGATGCAGCAGCACAACGCCGTGCCCTTGAAGCCTCCTTTGATGACAACATTATTCCGGCTTGGCTCCGTCCTCAACTCGATCAAGCCCTCGATCGCCTCCGACAGTTACTCATTGAACAAACATTAGAACAACCTGAAGACCCGCAAAAAGTAACATTAGGGGCCTTACTCAATACCTCTCCAATTCGGCTTTCCAGAGAGCTTCAAACAATATTTTTAATTACTTATCTGCAACATGAAGGCTCTGATGAAACCTTCTGGGAAGCATTACAACAGCGACAAGAGTTTCAACAACCAGGCTTGATTGCCGACTTACAATTTACTCTGCAACTAGGACTACTGACTCAAAATCATTTACCCTTAGTCCAAGAATTGCAACAACTCCGGCAGCAAAGCTTCCTACAATCTCCAAAAGATCTCGTCAAGCTCAATGTTGAAAATTGGCAGGAATTGATTACTCGACAAACCAATACTGGTATTGTTGGCGTTCCTGCCGATATTACAGGCGAAACCAGTGAGGAAAAAGTCCGAAATTATGCCCAACGGCTCACAGACACCGTTGAGGCGGTCTTCCCAACTGCCACGATCGCTCACAAACTAGAATTACAACAAGGTGGATTTCCTCCAACTGAGCTTATCCTATTTTTTAGACGAAATCCGACCTTTGAGTTTAGCAATACCCACGTTGATACCTACTTACAAGAACATGCAGAAACCGCACTGGCAGGACTAGACAACCCTGACGGAGTTGCTCAGCAACTCAGAGGAATGCAGCGGGTCTTCAACTTAACCCCTCGCCATACCGAAATGCAGGTATTGCTCTCAAACGGGTTACACTCCGCCCAAAGCATTGCTAGCTTTGGGAAAGACGTATTCGTTCAACAATACGGCGATCGTTTAGGTGGAGCCAGTAAGGCGGAAGTCATTTACGCCAAAGCAGAACACACGGCTGCAATGGCAACGGCAATTCTTGCTAAATATGCCACTGGTTTCAATGAGCTTAGAACAGCTGTTACGCCTGGACCATTAACCAATGCAGATGACCTACCCAACTGGGCATCTTTATTTGGTTCTCTTGATTTCTGCGCCTGCGAACACTGCCGCTCAGTCTACAGCCCTGCTGCCTATCTGGTTGATTTATTGGAGTTTTTGAAGAAGCAATCTCACCCTGTAGATGACAAAACTGCTAAAGACGTGTTACTCGCCCACAGTCGCCGCAGTGACATTGGTCATCTTGAACTGTCATGCGAAAACACTAACACGGTTCTACCCTACATCGATCTGGTAAATGAAATACTGGAAAATGCGATCGCGCCTCGATCTACCAGCGCACCACCTCTGCAAACCCGTGGCACAACTGAAGAGCTAAGCATTAATCCAGAATATGTCAATGAAGAAGCATACAAAATTCTGGCGAAGGAAACCACTGTTTACCCCTGGAATTTACCGTCCGATCGTTGGCTCGAAGAAGCCCGTATCTACTTGGAAAAATTGGGTATTCGTCGTCATGAGTTGATGGAAGCTTTCCAGAAACCAGCAATCCCACCCAATCCACCCAGTTCTACCGGAACTCCTGCCAGCCCAACGAATGAAGCGATCGCACTGGAGTATTTAGGTCTAACTCCTGTTGAACAAAAAATTATTACGAATGTCTCCTCTGCTCCTCTTTGGCAATTATGGGGGTATGAATCAAACCCTAGCACTGGCTTATTGACAAATCTCGCCAAAGTACGAGTTTTCTTGCAAAAGTCCAACTTAAGCTATCAGGAACTGAGTGAACTGCTGGAAACTCGCTTTATTAATCCCGATCGCACAGTTCCAACCCTAAAAATTCAGCCTGAAACAACCTGTGAGATCGACAAGATGGAATTTACAGGTTTAACCGAAGCCCTGTTGAATCGCATCCATCGCTTTGTCCGCCTCCACCGCAAACTAGATTGGACGATGGTAGACTTAGACAAGACCATTACGGCTCTGAAATCCGGAGAGTTAACAAATTCATTCTTGTCTCACCTATCCCACATACAAAAAATTAAGGAAGTTCTAAATCTTCCTTTAGAGAGGGTGCTTACCTTGTGGGGAACGATTGATCGAGACGGAAAAAACTCCCTCTACAATAAGTTATTTCTGAATAAAGCTGTTTTCAATCCTGTTGACTCTAGCTTTGACCTCAGTCGTTCAACGTCACCTAGACCAAAACTATCTGAACATAAACCTCCTGTTCTAGCAGCCCTGCGAATTAACGAAGCAGATTTTGATCGCCTCAGAACTGCAATTCCCGTATCCGATGAAATCACGCTAGAAAACTTGTCTGCGCTCTATCGTTATACGGTTCTGGCAAAGGCCCTCAAACTTCCCATTGAGGATTTTCTGAGCCTGAGAATCTTGCTCAACATTAATCCGTTTGACACAGCACATCCAGAAGATACCTTACTCTTCATTGAGCAGGTTCATAACATCCGAGCATCGGGCTTTTTCGTCTCAGAACTCAATTACCTGTACCGTCATTTACCTGAACCCTCTCCAGTTGCTCCTTCCCTAGAAACGATCGCAAATCTGGTCAAAACTCTGCTGAATGGTCTCAACAAAATTATCAGTGATACTGCACCAGTACCCAACCCCGACCTAGATCTTCTGCAAAGACATCTAACAACCCTGCTAGACAGCAACAAGGCAACAGTGGCGATCGCTTTTCTAAACAGTGTGTCTGCTGATACTCCAGACAATCGCACATTCATCAACTTGCATTTTGGTCTATTTCTACCAACCCCTGATTACACAAAACTGGTAACTAATACTTCTTTAAGTGATGAGCAGAGGACAGCATTCAGAAGTCAAGCAACTGAGTACGTGTTGAATAACTTGTTGGTTTACCTACGAGATTCACTCAGCCGCACTTTAGTGAAACAAACGTTGAGCGAACAGCTCCAGTTAGATAAAACGATTACAGAGTTACTGTTGGAGAAATTATTAAAATCACAAGCGGATTCTAGAATTAGCGCGATCGCAGATTTCCTATCCATTACAAGTGCAGGTCTAGCCGCTAACTACTTCAAAACGCCAGATCTTACAGGGTCTCCTGCAAATAGAATTGATCCAATTCTCGATTTTAACTGGGGACAGGGTTCTCCAGCGCCAACCATTCCATCCAAAACCTTTAGTGTGCGTTGGGAAGGTAAGCTTCTAGCACAACATAATGAAACTTACACCTTCTATATTCGCACCAATAGCGGTATTCGGCTATGGATAGATAGTCGAGAGTTACTGAAAAAACCGGATTTTGACCCCTGGTCAAATCGAATTTTGACAGAGTTGAGCGACACGATCGCTTTCAATGCTGGGCAACTTTACGACCTCAAGCTAGAGTACACGAACAGTTCTCCCAATGCTCTAATTCAACTGAGCTGGAGTAGTTCTTCAACGCCAAAGGCAATCATTACGCAAAACAATTTCTACACCAATAATACTTACACTCACTTTCGTCAAACCTATCTCCGTTTTCATAAATCAGCGTTGTTGATTAATCGATTCAAATTAACTGCAAGGGAAAGTGATTATCTCTCAAATCACAGCACTGATTTTGCAGAGTTTAATCTAAATCAGCTACCTCTAAGCACAACAGCATTTAAACCCAGTTTCTACCAGCAATGGCAGCGATTAAATGACTTTGTCAGACTTCGAGATGGCTTATCCGGTGCTGAAACTAGCTTACTCGATGTATTTGCTGCTACCTCATTAGCAGAAGCTCAAACAACACTCGCTTTGGCAACAGGATGGGACAGGCAAGCGATTGAATATTTAACAACCCAGTTTAACTTCACGGCAAACAACTTTAAGAACGAGATTAGCCTACTAAAACTCCAACACTGCTTGAATTGGAGCCAACGTTTAGATGTACCTACTAAACAGTTATTTGATTGGAGCCAGCAGACTCCTGATTTTGATCAAGTACAAGCTATCAAAGGTGCATTAAAAGCCAAATATGACAATGACGCATGGATTGCGATCGCTAAACCACTGCAAAATACTTTGCGCGAGAAGCGACGTGATGTATTAGTTTCCTACCTCCTCGCACGTCCCAATCTTATTGGTAAGACCAACCTGGATGATGTGAATGATCTTTATGCCTATTTCTTGATTGATCCAGAGATGAGCGCCTGTCAGATGACCTCCCGCATTAAGCAGGCAATTAGTTCTGTACAGCTATTTGTGCAACGCTGCCTCCTAGGTCTGGAGAAACAGGTTTCACTGCGTCAGGAAGCAGCTCAACAGTGGAAGTGGATGAAAAACCATCCCATTTGGGCTCCCAACCTGCAAGTCTTCCTCAACCCAGAAAACTGGGCCGAACCAGAATTACGGGATGATAAATCCCCGTTCTTCAAAGATTTGGAAGGCGAATTACTACAAAATGAAGTTACCTCAGATACTGTTGAAACGGCATTTCGTAGTTATCTAGAAAAGCTCGATGGAGTTGCTCGTCTCGAAATCTGTGGGATGTATGCCCAAATTGAAGAAGGCACTAATATACTGCACGTCTTTGGCCGCACGATCGGGGCTGATCCCCGTTTCTACTATTACCGCCGCTGGGTTGATAGCGCTTATTGGACTCCTTGGGAAAGAATTGATGTAGATATTCAGGGCGATCATTTGATTCCAGTTGTCTATGAGCGGCGGCTACGGCTATTTTGGGCAATTTTTACTGAACAAGCCAAGACTGAACTGCCTAATGCTAAGTATTGGGAGATCCAATTGGCGTGGAGCGAGTACAAAAATGGTAAGTGGTCAACCAAAAAGGTTCTTTCCAGAACTCTCAAATCTATTGATTCACATAATGTGAAATCTCGTTATCCTAACAAGAAGGACTATGTTTTTTCAGCACAAGTAACTGACACCTTTCTAGCAATTTGGTGCTTTGAAAACATTGTAGTCGAAAGGTTTGAACCACGTAAAGGCATAAGTAAGGAGCAAGGTGTTGGTTTGTTTCTGTTTACGGGTTGTCAGGAAGGAAGCTTTACTGATGGCATCGATTACACTAAACCTTACAAAGAAGTTCAGAGCAGCCTTAAATTACTACTTTCAACTCCTGCTATTGGTAGCGATCGCATGGGTATGTGGATTGAGGAAAGTGAATGGATTGAGATAAACCATGATGGTAGGCGGATTGAGAAGAAACGAAATACCAACGATAAGCTAATTTTTCAGAACTACACCAGTCCTCTTCTCAGAGGTTATATAGTGAAAGACTATATGTACACTTTAGGAGCAACTCCCGGCACATTTCGTTTACTCTTTCCACACCAGTACAGCCCATTCGAGCTTTTCATAGACCGTTTGCTTGAATCCATCAATAAAGCCCAACCTAACCTAATGCCTCCACGTCAGGCATTTACCCCCTTCTTCTATCAAGACCAGGGCAGAACTTTCTTTGTTACTTCAAAAATTGTTGAAGGTTCCCCAAAACGTTGGAAACCGAACTTAGATTTGGGACGGTTTCAACCGAATCGAGGCTTCTTGCGTGGAGATGAAATCCGTGCTCTTACCCCTAGTGGACTCGCTAATGGAAGCACGATCGCTCCAATTGGGATTGCAAACTCTGAAATAGTATCTTCTCACGGTAGCATAAGCATGGTAGGAAGCCGCCAACCAGCCCAAATTCCAAACTACCTACTCAGATATTTGTTTGAAACCTTTTATCATCCCTATGTTTGTACATTCATTAAAGAACTGAATCGACACGGTATTGAAGGCCTGCTAAATCCGAATAAGGATTTGATGAAGCCTGCGGCTCAACAACTTCGTCGTCAACGTCTTCAACAGGAGTACTTTAACACCACTTACAAACCATCGGATGTCGTCAGCACTCCCTATCCTAAAGATGACATCGATTTCTCCTACAAGGGGACGTATTCCCTCTACAATTGGGAGCTGTTTTTCCACGCACCGCTGCTGATTGCCGATCGCTTGATGAAGAATCAGCGATTTGAGGAAGCCCAGAAATGGTTCCATTACATCTTTGACCCAACCATTGGCTTTGATCCAAACCCTGATTCGGAAGAAAGTAAACTGAAGCGATTCTGGAAAATAAAACCCTTTTATGACAATCCCAATGCTGAACAGCAGCTTAAAGATTTACTCTCGCTATTGGACTACAAAGGTACAGATCCAAAACGACTTGACGAGAAACAAGCGCTTGAGATGCAGATTAACCAATGGAGAAAAAATCCTTTTAATCCTCATCTAATTGCTCGTTTGCGGATTTCAGCCTATCAGAAAACTGTTGTCATGAAATACATTGACAACTTAATTGCATGGGCAGATCAGCTGTTTCGTCAAGACACCATTGAATCTATCAATGAAGCAACCCAGCTTTATATCCTTGCTGCTGAAATCTTAGGGCCTCGTCCTCAAAGTATCAAACCTAAACAAACCATTGCTCCGCGAAGCTATGCTCAACTTGAACGAGATCTAGACGCTATCTCAAGAACTGTAGTTCAGGTAGAAAATCTACTACCTCCTAGCGATACTGTAACTACTCCTTCTCCAAGTGGCACACCTAAGCTAACACTGCCTCCGCTGCTCTATTTTTGTATTCCAAAGAACGATAAGTTATTGGGCTATTGGGATACAGTCGGCGATCGCCTGTTCAAGATTCGGCACTGTATGAATATTGAAGGCGTAGTGCGAGAATTGCCCCTGTTTGAACCACCGATTGATCCAGCACTGCTAGTACAGGCAGTCGCAAAGGGACTGGACTTAAGTCGTGTACTCAACGACATCAATACCCCTACACCTCATTATCGCTTCACCTACATGCTGCAAAAAGCACTAGAGCTATGTAACGACCTCAAATCGTTAGGTGCAGCGTTACTCTCGGCTCTTGAGAAGAAAGACACCGAAGAGTTAGCAGCAATCCGTGCGAATCAAGAAACAGTTCTTCTCAACTTGATTACCGAGATTAAGAAGAAGCAGAAAGAAGAAGCAACCATAGTCAGAGAAGGATTAGTCAAGACTCATAGAGTGACTGAGGTCCGCTATCACTATTACCAGGAACTCCTTGACCTTAAACCACCTAGTCTTACTCCTGGTTCTCAGCAAGAAATTCCTGTAGTAGAAGAGGCAAATGGTTCAAAGCAAGCAACTGAACAGGAGGATGAGAATCTCAGACGCTCTCGACTTGCTCAAGACCGCCAAGAAAATGCTGCTAATATTGAGTTTTGGGCAAGCATGGCTCATGCACTTCCTAACATTTCAACCGGTTTAGGTCTAGTGCAAACATTTGGAGGTTCTAACATTGGCTCAGCAACAAATGCATTTGCTAGACGTGCGAACAATTGGGCAGGTCAACACACCTACGAAGCGACTAGAGCAGTTACCCTAGCTTCACAGGATAGGAGAAAACAGGAATGGGTACTGCAAAACAATCTAGCAGCTAAAGAATTAGAGCAAATTAATAAGCAAATTGCAGCCGCCGATATTCGTATTAAGATCTCAAAACATGAATTAAAAAGTCACGAGAAACAAATTGAAAATGCTCAGCAAATTGCAACTTTTCTACAAACCAAATACACGAATGAGGAGCTTTATAGCTGGATGACTAGAGAAGTCTCAGCAATTTATTTCCAGTGCTATCAAATGGCTTATGATTTAGCTAAAAAAGCAGAGAAAGCCTATCGCTTTGAGCGTGGGTTAACGACCTCAAACTTTATTCAATTCGGCTATTGGGATAGCTTGAGGAAAGGACTGCTGGCTGGCGATCGCCTCTATCTTGCTCTCAAACAAATGGAGCGGGCATACCTTGATCAAAATAAGCGCGAGTATGAAATTAGCAAGAACATCTCGCTAGTTCTCCACGATCCGCTAGCTTTGATCACTTTGAAGGAAACCGGACAATGCATCGTTGAACTACCGGAAACCTTATTTGATGCTGACTACCCTGGTCACTATATGCGTCGTATCAAATCTGTTAGCTTAACGATTCCTTGTGTCACTGGACCTTACACCAGCGTTAACTGTACTCTCACTTTACTGGCTAACAAAACCCGCATTAAGAGTGTTCCAACCAAACCTTATCAGGAAGATTTAGAAAATGACGACGATCGCTTTGTAACTAACTTTGCTGCCATGCAGTCGATCGCTACCAGTACTGCCCAAAACGATAGCGGCATGTTCGAGCTAAGCTTCCGCGACGAGCGTTACTTGCCGTTTGAGGGTGCAGGTGCCGTCTCTCGATGGCGAATTGATATGCCTCAAGACTGCAATGCATTTGACTTTAATACCATTTCAGATGTCATCATCAGGCTCAACTACACAGCACGAGAAGGTGGAGCAATATTAAAAGATGAAGCGAAAAAAGCCTTAAAGCAAGAAATTGAGAATGTAACGAATTCTCGCCTTGTTCGCCTGTTTAGCTTGAAACACGAATTTCCAGCAGACTGGCACCGATTCCTGCGCCCTACTGCTCCTGCCGCTAATCAGCCCGTCGCTCATAGCATGAATATCAGGTTAGACCAAGAGCGTTTTCCATTCCATTTACGAGGACAGAAGCTTTTTCTAAACAGCGCCGTATTGTTCTTAAAAGTCAAGGAAGGCTTCTCATACAGTACTCCCAAACTCAAGATTTATCTAAATAATGATGCAGGAAATGAGTTTACTTTAGATGGAAGCCCCGTAACTGGTCTACCCTATGCGAAACCGAAGATTGCTCCGTCTTCCATTCCAACTTCGCTTGCTTTGAACATTCGAGAAGGTGACCTTCCAACGTCTACCGATTCTAGTTCTACTTGGTGGCAGAGATTAGAGATTAACGGTGTAAACCGCAGCAGATTAAAACCGGAGGCGATCGAGGACATTTGGATTATTTTCTATTACTCGATAGCTGGAAGTTGATAGTTTCTGAGGATGTATTTAACGACCTTGTCAGGTTAACCGGAACGTAGAATAATTAAACCGCTTTAACCGGATCACGCCTTCTCATATGCTCCCGTCATTGCTTCCCTAGCGAAATCTCCAGCTACTGTGTCTGGCTATACTACAGCTTCCTATCGGGCTACCGGGACATCGAGAAGATGAGGCTTCATCGGGGCATCAAGGTGACGTATGAATCGATGCGAGAATGGTTCCAGAAGTTTGGACAAAAATCCGCCAATCATCTGTATCGTAAACGCCCTTACATTCATTGTAGCCAAATGGCATTTAGATAAAGTGGTCGTTACCATCGAAGCACAGTAATTTCAATAATCGCTGCAACCCACACAGGAAAAGAATTTTGGGGATCTTACGCCTGAATAGAGCAAGTTGAAGAAGAGGTGGCAACACTCTTAAAGCCCTTAACTCATAAGCCTTTTGCCAATTCTACGCTTCATAGACCAAAGCGGAATTCAGCGATCGTCGTTCAAGTTTCGAGATCAACTACAAATAATAACCATTATCTGTAGTTACGGTATTATTGCAGTATGGATAAGCATTTTTTAAGAGAAATCGATCTCACATAAAATTGTGAACGCTGAAACATCTATTCTGTTTGGGCTTTGTGGTTTTAGCGTGTAGGTAATCTTGTAATGAATCCTGTGGTGTAAAATGGGCAAAATCCGGTAAAATTTTTGCATAGTGGGGATTTGATGCTCACTTATTCAACCAGGGGCGCGACTACACCATGACTCAAGCTAAACTGCAAATTGACTACGGGACTGTGAGGTAGCATCATGACACTCTCGACATGGAAATGGACGATCAATCGCTATCACCAGGCGGTAGAAGCGGGGATTTTTGAGGGTGTGCCTGTTGAATTGTTGAATGGAGAATTAGTAGAGATGTCGCCCGAAGGAGTTCCGCACTCGTCGCTCAGTGATGAAGCGGCTGAATATCTCAGGGAACAGTTGCGTGGTCTTGCCAAGGTGCGAGAAGCTAAACCGATCACGCTGCCTAACCGTTCAGAGCCAGAACCCGACATTTCAATTGTTCAGTTGCCCGTTGAGATTTACCGATCTCATCACCCATACGTTGAAAACATTTACTGGATCATTGAATACTCGAACACGAGCTTGCAGAAAGACTTGGAAGTGAAGTCTAAAGTTTATGCCGAAGCAGGTATTTGCGAGTATTGGGTGGTTAATTTGAAAACCAGAGAGCTAAACGTCTTTCGGAATCCAGTGAACGGGGAGTACCAGGAGCAAACGGTGTTGACTGAGGGTGTGGTAAGTCCGCTTGCTTTTCCAAACGTGCAAATTGGGGTTGCAAGATTGTTACAGCGATAGTGAGCTAGAGGAGGCGCAGGGGGTATGACGCAAACGAAGCCACAGTTTAAGACGATCGAGGAATATCTCGACTACGACGACGGAACGGATACTCGATACGAATTGGTGAATGGGGAGCTAGTTGAATTGCCGAGTGAAGATCCAATTAACCCGACGATCGCAGCTATACTGCTGGTTGCTTTTTCAGCCTTGGGCATTCGTCCGCGTCAGCTTGCAATCGGACATCAGATTGAAGTGGAATCGCGTGAAGTCACAGCCCGACAGCCAGATCTGATGGTTCACACCGAGGAATCGATCAACGCCTTACTATCTGGTGAAAGAATCATCCGACTGGGAATGCCTGTTCCACAGCTGGTGGTGGAAGTTGTGTCGCTCGGCAGCCCGAGCAGCAAAAACTATCAGCGTGATTATGTTGAAAAGCCGAGAGAGTATGCCGCGCGAGGCATTCCTGAACTGTGGCAGGTTGACCCCAATCGAGCTGTGGTGAATGTGCTGGAGCTGGTGAACGGAGCTTATCAATCCCGACCATTCGCAGGGGACGACCCGGTCCTGTCGTCGCAATTCCCGACGCTACAATTGACTGCGGCGGAAATTCTAAATGCAGGGAAATAAGCCGAAGGTTTAGTGGCAATTAGGGGAAGTGGGGATGCCCAGGAAAGCACCGCAAAAATGCTATAAGTGCGCGGCACTGGCGATCAAGCAGGTGCATCAACTCCACGGTTCACCGAAAACGGACCCGCAGAATTTCGTGCGCGATCCGAACATCTCAAGCGATGGCTGTTATGACCCGAAGCTTTGCCCACCGAAGCGATCTCGGCTACGAAATTCTGAGATTAATTGTCAGAAACAGGCGATTAAGCAGCGGGAACAAGTCTTCCAACAACTGCAAATTGAGTCGCCCTACACTGATCTCGCTTATGCTGTGCTGATTGTATATCGCGAGGGCGGATATGATTCTCCGGTGCACGCGATCGCAGGCTCAGTGTGGAAGGGCAATGAGCAGATTGTGGAGATTGCTCCGGTTCACTGCGAGGGCATGACCCCAACGGTAGTCAAGGCTTATACTGCCACGCTGCTGCGTGTTCTGCACAAAGAATACGGCATCCGCAAGTTTGCGGCACAGATTCGACGTGACCCGCAGTGCTGCCCGATTCGTCCTTGCTGTCTGGAGGCAACGGGATGATTCGTCTCGATCTGTTTGAGCATCTCCAAGCAGCGATGAGCGCTCCGCAAGAGGCCCAACTGCTGGATCTCTTGCGGGAATTCGATGCGGTAATTTCAGGTCTAGAGGATCGCGCTGTGCTGGAAGTGGCAGCCAATGCCCTGCTTCAACTGGCGACGATCGTCGAAGCCAAGTACGTGGGTGTAATCGAGGCAGTGAAGGCGGAAGTGCAACCGCGTGGGGCGAGAGACCCGGTGGTGTCGATCGACTTCTTCGATGCCTTTGTGCGGCGATCAATGGTGGTGGATTTCGAGGAATTCATCGAGCCGATCCCGCTACTGCCGCTGCCCTGTAATCTTGAGGGAGACTGGTCGGTTCCCCATGACTTGCGATCCAATTACATTTCAGAGGCAGCCGTGGCGCAGGCAATTCGCGAAGCGATGATTGATGACGCGGTTGTCCTGCTTGATGCGTTACCGGATCGTCAGCCATTGATCGATATTGATGCGATCAAAGACCTTTCGCACGGAGAAGAGATTGAGGCTTGGACAACGGAACTTGTCGCGATGATGGAAAAGCTGCAACAACGCAAACGGAAGACAATTTCATTGCTTGATCTGGTTTGCACCTTGGAGATTTCTCGAACTCAATCAGGACGGAAAAGATGTCTAATCGATCTGTGGATGACTTTTTTGCTCGGCAAACACCCTTATCAGTTACGTCGTGCTGCTCATAATTTCTACAGCTTGGTTGGAATCGAAGTTGTGTGTGAACCCGATCCAAATTAATCGAAGAGTTAGGAGGCTGTGAGATCTGCGGGAAGTCGCAAATACGATCTGAGGCGGTACTGATGCTCCTATAGATGTCAAGGTCTTTTTTGTGTTCTAAGCATGACTCACGCCAGACACTTTAAGAGTCGGGCATGTTTTACGAATGAGATGATAGATCTCTCGTGCTACATAGCGTTTGAGACAGCGGATGATCTCTCGTTTCGACAACCCTTGTGCTGTCCGACGGGTAACGTAGTCCTGGGTCGGCTGATGCCATCGCATGCGCACAATCACGACGCGAAACAAAGCAGCATTGGCTTGACGACTGCCGCCTCGGTTTAAGCGGTGGCGCTGCGTTTTGCCCGAAGAGGCTGGAATCGGACAGACCCCACACATCTTTGCAAAGGCAGCTTCGGAATGGACGCGATCAGCATTCTCGCCAAAGGTGAGCAGCATTTCAGCAGCGGTATCCGTACCAATGCCAAACGCTTGCACTAATTCGGGCGCTGCTTCTTGGGTGAGCTTTGTCAGGTGCTGAGTGTGTGCTTCAATTTCCTCATGTAACTGTCAACTGGTTGCGGGTTTGCTTCAGAGTTGAGTTGAAGTAATGAACAGCAAGGTCAAATTGAGCTTTCAAAGCACCAGAACGAGCGAGTTAATCGTTTTTCTACGGCTTTCGCCCCGATTCCCGTTTTCAAAGGACGACAAATCTGGGTCTCTGCCGCAGAGACCTCCAAGAGAATGAAGGACAAACAAAAGGGTTAGCTCTGGCAGAAATGCCGGAGATTGATCATCGTGTAAGCCAAGATTTTCAAGGCGTAGTGCAACCCACTGATCCGCTCGAAGCGCAGCAGTAAGCGCTTAAACTTATCCTCCCACGCGAACACTCGCTCGATTGTGCGAAAGCGTTCTTGCAAGATGGCTGAGTCGAAACTCGGTTTGCGTCCTCGTTTCGGAGTCTTTCTCCCACGCGGATTTGCAGGAATGTTGGGAACCATGCCGCGATTGAAAATCGCTTTGCGGTTGGCTCGACTATCGTAAACTCTATCCAAACTGACGATTGTTTGGCTCAGATCAAGTCCGACCTGCTTGGCAATCCGGGTCACTTGTGGCAGTGCTTCCGGCAATAGCGGTGACTCGTTTCGATTCCCAGGGGCTGCAATAAAAGGCGCAATCACATTGCAGTTGCGGTCACAGAAAGCAACGACTTTATCTCCTTTGAGATGTTTGTGCCCACTGTATCCAAGATTGTCCCCGCCTTTCTTTGCTGAGGTCGTTGTGCCGTCGCCGTGGATCACGCTGATGTCGAGCAACTCCTGCTGATGAAGTTGCAGAACCGAACCTGCGAAAATGGCATCGAAACACCCCTGGGTTTCATAGCGCCGAAAAGCGGAATAGATTCAAGTGTAGTGGATTTCCGGCTGCCCCGCTTTGTTCTGCTGGATCGGCAGTTCTTTCCACTGGCAGCCGAGGTACAAGAGTTTCAGGATGTAGTTGAAGATCGCGTGCAAAGAGAGCTTTGGTTGAGGACCACGACTGCCGAGGTGCAAGTGGGGCAAGACAAATTCTTCAAACTGTTCTCGGGTCAAATGTGTGGGAATCGATTGCCACTGTTGAGATTGAGCCATTCTTGCTCCAAGCGACTGTCAAACGAAAAAGACTTGAGCCATTTTAGTCAGAAACGGTAGAAGCTCAGACAATCAGGAGCTTTCAGACAAATTCACCCAGGCGGGAAAACCCGCAACCAGTTCAAAGATAGTAGAGGGCATAACCTGTTTGGGTTTCTCCATCAACCACGGCAACCAACGACACCTCTAAACCTTTCTCGACTTGGCTGTGGCAACCATTGTAAAATTCATCTAACCCGAAGGTCTTCTTACCGCTTTTGGCGATAAAGGAACAGTCCATCACCGCGATTGTTAGATGGTTCTCAGGAATCGCCGCTTGGATCAGGGCAGCATTGAACGCCGTGAAGTCGAACCGTTTCTTGAACAGTCGGCGGTAGGTTTTCTCGCTCAGGTCACTGTAACGACTCAAATTGGTAAAGTTCACCTTGCCTCAGAATCGTGGCAAATAAGGTCGTCATCACGCTCAATTGCGGTTTGCGAAAACGCCCACTTTGGCAAGTAGGCTCTGTACAATGCTCATACAGCTATCCATCCGGTGCGTTACATTTACAATTCGCGCCCATAAAGGATGGATGGCTTTTCTGTCTACTGCTGATCCTAAAATTATCCGAACCATTGTTTTCATTAACTCATTCTTTAGGAACTTGTTTAAGGTGAAGGATCAAGTTGTGATCTTATACAGTTTGAAATTACAGTCGAATTCCGATCTAAAACATCAGCTTTGCAGCTAAAGGGTTTATTCTATGACCTCCCATCCGTCCGAGCAGCAGAATTCACCCCAACCTTCGATGGAAGCGTCTGATCTAACGCCGCAGCCCGAAATTGATGCTCCCTTCCCGATCGTGGGGATCGCTGCTTCTGCGGGTGGACTAGAAGCGTTCAAACAATTACTGAGCCATCTCCCAACTGATACCGGAATGGCATTTGTGTTGATTCAGCACTTAGCACCCGATGCTAAAAGCTTGTTGAGCGAGATATTAAATCGAGTGACGGAGATGCCCGTCAACGAAGTGCAAGATGGCATGACGATCGAGCCAAATCAAGTCTTCGTGATTCCACCGAATACGAAGATGACGATGGAGGATGGAACACTACGACTGACAGCCCGCGAAAAGGTATATGGCAAATATATGCCGGGTGATGCCTTTTTTGCGTCCTTAGCCGCCGATTGCGGACACAAAGCGATCGCGGTTGTGTTATCGGGGACAGATAGCGATGGTTCAGTGGGCTTGAAGGCGGTGAAAGCGTCGGGTGGTATCACCTTCGCTCAGTGTGAAGGAACCGCACAGTTTGATGGGATGCCAAGTACGGCTGTAGCGACGGGCGCAGTCGATTTTGTGCTGCCGCCCCAACAAATTGCCGAGGAACTGGCAAATCTCAGTCGCAGTCCCTTTGTTGCTCGCCCATTTTCGTCGATTGTGGCTGAGGAATCTCTTGAAAGTAGCGAGGAAGCCCTGTTCACAATTTTCGCGCTGCTGCGATCGACGACGGGTGTTGACTTTAGCCGCTACAAATCCAACACAATTGATCGACGAATTCAGCGTCGGATGCTGCTCTACAAGCTGGAGCGATTGGAGAATTATGCTGAGTATTTACAAGGGCATCCGGCTGAAGTGCAAGCATTATATGAAGAAATTCTGATTCACGTCACTAGCTTTTTCCGCGATCCTGATGCTTTTGAACTGCTGCAAGCGCAAGTTTTTCCAACTATTACGCAAAACAAGTCGGCAGAATTTCCGATTCGTATCTGGGTGGCAGGCTGTTCGACCGGTGAGGAAGTCTACTCGATCGCGATTTGTTTGCTAGAGTTTTTGGCAGATAAAGCGACTCAACCCCCGATTCAGATTTTTGCCACCGACATTAGCGAGATGGCGATCCACAAAGCACGAGCGGGCATTTATTCCGAGAATCAAATGGTGGATGTTTCGCCAGAACGCCGCCGCCGATTCTTCTATACGCTGGAAGGCGGCAATTATCAAATCAACAAGATGGTGCGCGAGCTGTGTGTGTTTGCACGGCAGGACTTAGGTAGTGATCCGCCCTTTTCTAACTTAGATTTGATTAGCTGTCGGAATGTGCTGATTTATCTCGGAGAGGCACTGCAAAAACGGGTCATGCCCATCTTTCATTACAGCCTTAATCCAACCGGATTTTTGCTCCTGGGAACCTCAGAAAGCACCGGGAAATACTCTGACTTATTTACAGTAGTCGATAAAAAGTGCAAACTCTATACCAAGAAGCTAATCGCCAATCGTCCGGCGTTTTCCTTTGTGACCAGCAACTATTCGATCGTGAAGCCCGATGAGCGTTCTCGTGTGAACTCGGTTGCGATCGAGCGATTTGACTTACAGAAAAAGGTGGATCAACTGCTCTTGATTCACTATGCTTCCGTGGGAGTGGTGGTCAATGACAAGATCGAAGTTCTGCAACTTCGGGGAGATATCGATCGCTATCTCAAACTCGTTCCTGGAACTGCCAGCTTCAATCTCTTCAACATGGCGCGAGAAGGCTTGCTGATCGAGCTACGCGCCGCAATTTATCAGGCACAACGGCAAAACGTTCCCGTCACCAAGACTGGGGTACACCTGACACAGGGAGAGCGATCGAGCATTGTGAATCTTCAGGTGATTCCGTTTAAGACCCCAACCGAGGAACGTCACTTTTTAGTGCTGTTTGAAGAAGCGCCTCCGATTGTGAGCAATGCGATCGAGTCGGAGAGCATACCAGGAGATTTAGAGCGTGAAAATGCTCGGCTGAGACAGGAACTCGCCTCCGCAAATCAAGAGCGGATGGCAATACACGAATATCTGCAAGTGGTAATCTCAGAACAGGAGCATATTCATCAAGATCTCAAAGTTGCAAACGAGGAAATCCTGTCGAGCAACGAGGAGTTACAAAGTACCAACGAAGAGTTAGAAACAGCGAAAGAAGAGATTCAAGCCACCAACGAAGAACTGAATACCACGAACGAAGAACTTCGCAGCCGCAATTCGGACTTACACCAAGTTAACAACGATTTAACGAATTTACTTGCCAGCATTAACATTCCGATTTTGATGCTGACAAACGATTTACGCATTCGACGGTTTACCCCGATGGCGCAACGCTTGTTCAATTTCATTCCGGCTGATGCTGGACGACCGCTCAGCGATATCCGAGCCAATCTGAACATTCCCGACTTAGAACCGCTGATTTTAGAAGTTCTAGACACACTGAGCGCCAAAGAGTTAGAAGTCCAAACGCAAGGCGGACATTGGTACACGCTCCGCATCCGTCCGTATCGCACTATCGAAAATCAAATCGATGGCGTGGTGATCGTCATGATTGACATTGACGCGCTGAAACGGAGTGGCACTAAGCTCGAAGCAGCCCGCAACTACGCAGAAGCGATCGTGGAAACAGTGCAAGTGCCATTGATAGTGCTGGAGTCGGATTTTCGAGTCAACACAGCGAATCGATCGTTCTATGAAACGTTTCAGGTTTCACCGTCTGAAACCGCACAGTCATCGATTTTTGACCTGGGTAACGGGCAGTGGAATATTCCCGCACTGCGATCGCGCTTAGAAGACGTGCTTGCCGATAATGTCCCGATTCATAATTTCGAGGTCGAGCATCAATTTGAACACATTGGGCAGAGAACGATGTTACTCAATGGTTGGAAAGTTCTTCAAGAAGGTGATGTGCAACGAATTTTGCTGGAGATCGAAGACATTACTGAGCGCAAACAGTTTGAAATCGAGCGATCGCGTCTACTTGAACAAGAGCAAGCCGCTCGTCAAGAATCAGATCTGGCAAATCGTGCCAAAGACGAATTTCTCTCAAATCTCTCCCACGAACTGCGAAACCCGCTCAATATCATGCTGGGATGGTCACAAATTCTTCGCACCCGCAACCTAGAAGAAGAAGCTGCCGCTCGCGCGATCGAACTGATCGAGCGCAGTGCAAAAACACAAGCGCAGTTGATCAATGATCTGCTGGATGTGTCGCGGATTATCAGTGGAAAGTTGAACCTCAACACTCGACGACTCGATCTGGCGATGGTGGTGATAAGTGCGATCGAGGCGGTGCGGCTAGCGGCAGATGCGAAGTCGATTCAACTCGTTTCGCATTTAACTTCGGTCATGGTTGTGGGCGATGTCGATCGCTTACAACAAGTGCTTTGGAATCTTTTGTCGAATGCAATTAAGTTCACACCATCCGGTGGACGAGTGGAAGTCACGTTAGAATGGGTGGAGAATCAAGCGCAGATTCGAGTCAGTGATACAGGGCAGGGTATTCCAGCAGATTTACTACCCTATGTCTTTGATCGCTTTCGTCAAGGAGATTCTAGCAGTACCAAAACCAGTCAGGGACTCGGACTCGGCTTATCGATCGTGCGGTATCTCGTCGAGCTTCATGGAGGCACGATTGAGGCAGCAAGTCCCGGTGAAAACCAAGGTGCGACCCTAACCGTCAAGTTGCCGCTGCACTTCACGCAGAATGCGACTCAGATAGAGCCTTCATCTGAAGAGGGGCGATTGCCGACCGATTTAGAATCAACCGATACAGCAGAACAGATAGATTCATCGATCTCTGAAGTCCCCTCACTAGCAGGGCTGTGTGTTCTAGCAGTCGATGATGATGCTGGAAGTCGCGACTTGATCAAATGGATATTACAAGACCTTGGGGCTGAAGTAGTCGTTGTTACCTCAGCAAGAGACGCGATCGCAGTGTTAACCGAGAATCCTGTCCGATACAACTTGCTGTTAGCGGATATCGGAATGCCAAGAGAGGATGGTTATTCCCTGATTCGTCAAATCAGAGCGCTTGAGGTCGGCGGACAGATTCCCGCGATCGCGTTGACGGCTTATGCTAGCGATCGAGAGCGTCCGCTCTCGATCCAGGCTGGATTTCAGCTCCATCTGACGAAGCCGATTGATTCAGTGCAATTGGCAAACGCGATCGCTAATCTGGCAAGATAAATCAGGAATGGTTCTAAAGGTAGACAGCAAGTGTTGAATGCGCGAATAGTATAGAGATATAACAAAACATTAAGGAATGTTAATCATGCAAGCCAACAAAGCAACTGAATTACCCCCAATCGCTGAAGCATACAATGGAGCTGATCGCAACGCTTTCTTATTTGGTTGGAAGCCTCAAGCTGAACTCTGGAATGGACGCTTTGCGATGATCGGTTTCACCGCATATCTACTTTGGGACTTGGCTGGCTACAGCGTCGTCCGCGACCTGCTGCATCTAGTGAAGTAGAAAGTAAATCTTTTACAATTAGAAGAATGCAAAGCCCTTTTCCAGCGATTGGAAAAGGGCTTTTGACTATGGTTGCCTAGAACCTAAAGTAACCTGAGTTCGGGTTAAGCCGGAAGCAGCAAATTGTGGTTAATCGCAATTGAGGGCTTCTTCGGTTGATGGCAATACGCAATCAGCCCACCGAGAATGTTGACAAA